>OZ241366.1:1311289-2622578 GCA_965199905.1 Ilyomonas sp.
AAGTAAGGTGTGGCACCAACAAAAAAGAATAAAGAAAAAGAATGGCTAAGAAGCCGGATAATAAAATTTTATAAAAAAATTGGCTGTACAGATTTATTTACTTTTCTTCGTAAGGCAATTGTCAGTTCTCCATTTTCATGAACATTTCCATCAGGATGTTTCTGTTTTTGGTTCGCTGTTTAAAAGTTTTTTACCATTTATTTTTTTGAAAAATGAATATCTACGTTGGAAACCTGAACTGGGGAATGACCAGTGACGATCTTTACAACTTGTTTGCTACCTATGGAGAAGTTGTATCAGCTAAAATTGTTACAGACAAATTCAACAACAACCGCAGCAAAGGCTTTGGTTTTGTAGAAATGAGCGACGATGAAGCCGCCCGCACAGCCATCAGTGGCTTGAACGACACAGAAGTGCTGCAGCGCAAAATTATTGTCAATGAATCTGCACCCAAGCCCGCCGGTGAAGGAGATGGCGGAGGCGGATACAAGAAGAAACCATACGGCGGTGGCGGTGGCGGATACAAAGGCGCTGGCGGTGGAGGCGGCTATAAAGGCGGCTCCGGCGGTGGCGGATACAACAAAGGCGGCGGAGGCGGCGGTTATAAAGGTGGCGGAAGCGATGGGGGTGGCTATAGCCGGTATTAATCACTAACTCGAAATCATATTACAAAGTCCGGCTGGTGCCGGACTTTTTTTATTTGCCTGTTACAACAATATTATGTAAGCTCCTTCACTATAAACACTCCTGTTAAGCCTGTGCGGTGGGGCCGCCGAAATTCAAAGGAATATCAACCTGTTCAAGGTCTTTTATCTTGCCATGTGCGGCTTCATATCTTTCCACATTTTCCTGCAAGGCTTTCATAAAGCGCTTGGCATGCATGGGCGTAAAAATAATGCGCGATTTTACACGGCTTTTTGGCGTGCCGGGCATTACGTTTACAAAGTCAATTACAAATTCGGCGTGGCTGTGAGTGATAACGGCAAGGTTTGCATAGGTGCCTTCTGCCATCTCTTCTGAAATTTCAATATTCAACTGGTTCTGCTGCGGTTGCTCCTGCATATTCTGATTTTGATCGGTAGGGCTCAAAAGTAATTGTATTTTGCTATGATAATTATAGTTACCCAAACTACGGTTATATCTTAGTTTAAGAATAGCGTGTCAGGTTTACCTCTCGTTAAAATGCAAACTGAGGCACAACCCATACTTCATCCCATTCTTTCAAAGAAAAGATTGTTTCTCACTCATTTTTCCAGATTCTGATATGAAGTAAGAATCAGGATACATTTGCCGCGAAGATAAAAACTGATTTCACTTGCGATCTGCCAAACAAAATTTTATTATACAGAGATGGATAACCATTTTATCCATCGTATTGTTTGTGGCAAAAATTATTGCTTACTACATCACGCATTCGCTTGCCATTCTTACCGATGCGCTGGAAAGTATTGTGAATGTAGTGGCCGGCTTTATTGGTTTGTACAGTCTTTATATTGCAGCAAAACCCAGTGACCGCGATCATCCTTATGGTCATGGCAAAGCTGAGTTTATTTCCGCCGCTGTGGAAGGCGGCTTAATTGTATCTGCAGGTCTTGTCATCCTTTACCAAACCATTCGTAATTTCTTTATAAATGAACCTATCGGTCAGCTTGATAAAGGGTTGATCTTGGTTGGAATAACAGGTGCAATCAATTATATTGCAGGTTATATCTGCATAAAAAAAGGAAAACAAACAAGGTCAATCGCACTGCAATCAAGTGGCAAACATTTGCAGATAGATACCTACTCTACTCTCGCCGTCATCATTGGTCTTGCCATTATTTTATACACCGGTTTATACTGGCTTGATAAAGTAATTGCCATCATCCTGAGCGGAATTATTTTCTACAATGGTTACAGAATCATCCGCACGTCATTGGCTGGCATTATGGATGAAGCCGATATGGAACTGCTCTCGCAAATGGTAACGATGCTGAATAAAAACCGGGGCAAAAACTGGATTGATATTCACAACCTGCGCGTGATAAAATATGGCAGTTTACTGCACGTAGATTGCCATCTTACGGTGCCTTATTATTTCATTGTAAAAGAAGCTCACAACGAAGTGGAAAAGCTTCGCAACTGCATCACTTCCGACTTTCAGGATTCGTTCGAAATGTTTGTTCACACCGATGGTTGCATTCCGCCACAAGGCTGCGCCATTTGTATAAAAGATGATTGCCCGGTAAGGCAACAGCCATTGCAAAAAAGATTGACATGGACGTTGGCGAATATTCTCTCTAACGAAAAGCATACAATAGAAACAACAGATATGAACAAATGATTTCTACACCATCAACCGTTTAGATCACTATTTTTTGCTGAAAACAAACTGGTTTTAAAGCCGTAGCATTATTGAATCACTCAATCTACGGTTCGCTTGCCGGATTTATTAAAACCAGAAAGATAACTCCTGATGAAATCAGGATGTTAAACGAAGCCGATTTCCCACACTTCTTCTTTCAACCATTCGCCACCTCCTTACCTTTGCATGATGCAGAATGTAGATGATTTGCTGAAGGGACTGAACGAGCCGCAACGTGAAGCAGTAACGCATGTAAACGGACCTTTGATGATTGTTGCCGGCGCTGGCAGTGGAAAGACAAAAGTGCTTACCACGCGCATTGCCTGGCTGATGGGGAAACACAATGTTGACGCCTTTAATATACTTGCCTTAACCTTTACTAATAAAGCCGCCGCCGAAATGAAAGAGCGCATCGGCAAAATGCTTGGCGGCAACGAAGCGCGCAACTTATACGTAGGCACTTTCCATAGTGTGTTTGCAAGAATTTTGCGCAGCGAAGCCGATAGAATTGGCTACCCGAGAAGCTTTACCATTTATGATACAGACGACAGCCGTTCTGTAATGAAAACGGTTATCAATGAATTGAACTTAGATGATAAGCATTACAAGCCAAACGTAGTGCACAACCGTATTTCGGCTGCCAAAAATGCACTCGTTGGCCCGGCTGAATACGCCAATGATTACTACCTGCAGCAGGAAGATGCGCGCACTAACCGACCGGCCATTGCCCAGATTTATAAAGCTTACGCGGCGCGTTGTTTTAAGAACGGCGCAATGGATTTTGATGATTTATTGCTGAAGATGTTTGAGCTTCTCAACACCGTTCCGGAAGTGTTGTATAAATACCAGAATAAGTTTACATACATTTTGATTGATGAGTACCAGGATACCAACCCGGTTCAGTACCAGATCAGCAAACTGTTAGCTGCCATTCATGAGAACATTTGCGTGGTGGGTGATGATGCGCAAAGTATCTATAGTTTTCGCGGAGCGACAATAGAAAATATCCTTCAGTTTCAGAAAGATTATGATGATGTAAAAGTGGTGAAGCTGGAGCAGAATTATCGAAGCTCGCAAAGCATTTTGAATGTTGCCAACGAAGTGATCAAGAATAACAAGGGACAAATACCCAAAGTTCTTTGGACAGATAACCATACCGGCGAAAAGATAAAGCTGGTGCGCACGATGACCGATAATGATGAAGGCAAATTTGTGGCTGACAGCATACAGGAACAACGTCTCCGCAATCATTATCGCAACGCCGATTTCGCTATTCTTTACCGCACCAACGCACAAAGCCGCGCGTTTGAAGAAAGCCTGCGCCGCATGGGAATTCCGTATCGTATTTATGGTGGCGTTTCGTTCTATCAGCGAAAAGAAATCAAGGACTTCCTGGCTTATTTACGAGTCATCGCCAACCCTAAAGATGAAGAAGCATTAAAGCGCATCATCAATTACCCGGTGCGTGGCATTGGTAAAACAACCATTGAGAAATCGGTAATTTATGCCAATGAAAAGAACATCCCGATGTTTGAAGCGTTGGAAAGCGCGTATGCTTTTGTAAAAGGCGGCACACTGGAAGTGATACAAAATTTTGTAACGATGATAAAGTACTTTCAGAGTATGTTGTCATCGAACGATGCTTACAGCGTTGCGCAGCAGATTGGCAAACATACCGGCATTGTAAAAGAACTTTTTACCGACAAAACCACTGAAGGTCTTGCGCGGTACGAGAACATACAGGAGCTATTAAACTCCATAAAAGAATGGACGGAAAGCCCATCGAATGAAGAAGGCGAAGTAGGCGATAAAGGCTTGGGCGCTTACCTGCAGCAGATCACGTTGCTTACCGATGCTGATGATAATAAAGACCAGAATGCAGATGTGGTAAAACTGATGACGATACATGCTGCCAAAGGTCTGGAGTTTGGTTGTGTGTTTGTTGGTGGCATTGAAGAAACATTGTTTCCCTCAGCCATGAGCATCAACACGCGTGAAGAACTGGAAGAAGAAAGACGTTTGTTTTATGTGGCAGTAACGCGCGCAAAAGACAGGCTTTGGCTTACGTATGCCAATTCAAGGTATCGCTTTGGCAACCTCGTTCAGAACGAGCCGAGCCGCTTTTTAGATGAAATGCCTGAGCCTTTTTTAGATAGAACGTATGCTGGCGGCGGCGCGCGCAATAGTAATGGCGTGAGCAATATGGGAAGCGCATTTCAGCGTATGCATCGCGGTATGGGACCAGCTCCCGAGCGTAAAGCCGAAAGCAGCAAGCCATCATATTTAGCTGCGGCTCCAAAAGCACAAACGGTAACTCATGTGCCTTCCACCAACTTTGCAGCAAGCGATACAACCGGCCTGCAGGCAGGGCAAAAAGTAGAGCATCAAAAGTTTGGTTTTGGTGAAGTTGTGAAGATGGAAGGCAGTGCACACAATCCTGTAGCTACTGTAAGGTTTGAAAACAATGGCGAGAAGAAAATTATGCTGAATTATGCGAAGCTGAGGATAGTGGAATAACTATAATATAAATTGACTAATCTATGAATATGCTAGAGTTTCTATTTAGTGGAAACAAAAGAAAATGGTTCTCGCATTACTAAAAAAATAGAGAACCATCCGATGCCTATTTTGATACAAAAATTGGCCTGATAGTCAAGAACTTTTTCGTGAAAGATAATATGATTTTACAAAATATCAAGCAAATGAAAAATGGCACAACAAAAGATTTGCATTGGATGATCCAAACGAGCAAGATTTACAATTATGCACGCCTACTTTTACAAAACACTATACACGCATTTATGAATATAAACTGAATAATGAAATACTCGGCATAAACTATTGGTTCTATTTTGGGTATCCTGACGTGGCAGTTTGGTTTGAAGAGAATTTTAAGCAAATCGAAAACGCTTGCAACCTACGAGGCTATTAGTTGAGTGCAGAAAGAGAAGATTGGAATTTAGATGCTTTTAGATTTGCTGTCGACGAAATCAAAACGCTAAATAGAAAACTAGAATGTGCTATTTAGACTTTCAAAAGTCTAAGAATTTCCTAAACAGGATCACAGCTGCCAGCTTCCGTGTAAACTAAAACATCATCACTTTGACAGTGAATTTCTTCAAATGAATTATAGACATCTACCCGCCAAATGGCTGAACGTTCCACATTATTAAGTTCTTTAAATAAAACTGTTATTATGTATTTGATTTCATCATTACATGAATCTATCTGATGTTCAGTTTTGATGTTTACAACGAATTTCTCACTATTGTAAAGTCCACCAAAATCAGCATCAGACAACCATACCGATGCATATTTATGCCCATTCTTGTTTTCTTTACAAAAGATACTATTCAATTTTTTCTTTAAATCTTTTATAGATATGTCTGCAACCATGTAATAATATTTTTCAATGAATCAATAAATATTTGTGTATCAGCTTGCGTTACCCCTTGAGAATGTCTTAAACTTTCATCCCATTTACTAGCTATTGACCAATCTGCCTTAAAAGATAGATCTGTCGCGATTTGATTTGATAACTCTGTATAAAGTCCGGATAATATAATCAGTTGCTCGTAATCATGAACTTTATACGGTTTATATAAGTTTTCCTTTTCGCTTTTTTTAGAAACACTTACTGGCAACCTCCGATTTTTTGAATTATCAAAATCAAAGAAATCAGCAATGTTCAAAGTTTTACAAATTTTCGCTTTCAATAATAATTCCAACGCATAACCTCCAATATAATAAGCTTCATCATAAAAGCCATTGCTTTGCAAGAACTCTGCAACGATTAGTTTAGTGTTTGCTAAACCTGTAATGTCAGCTACCGACTTCAAACGTTCTTGTTTCTATCAAAAATAAGACATAACATTTTCTTAAATCAGAATATTCCGAATGGCATAAAAAATTCTAATTCATCGGCATGACTTTTTCATTTCTCACCCTCAGTAATCAAATTTATATAAGCACATGGCAAAAAGGGAGGACGCACAGGTGAAAAATAATCAACATCTTTCCTTCTATCTTTGCCATTTTAAAAAATGAATCGCCAGCTATGGAAAACAACGTTCAGTACGATTTCGGCATGATTGGTTTGGGTGTAATGGGTAGCAATCTTCTCCTCAATATTGCGGGGCATAAGTTTGCAGTAATTGGCTTTGATAAAGATGTGGAAAAAGGCAAAGCACTTGAATCCAACGCAGGTGATAAGCAAGTAGTAAGAGGCGTAAGTACTTTGGAGCACATGATAACGGCGATGAAGAAGCCACGCAAAATTATGATGCTGGTTCCGGCCGGTAAACCCGTGGATGATGTAATTGAAAGCCTGCTTCCGTTAATTGATAAGGATGATGTTGTAATAGACGGCGGCAACTCGCACTACATAGATACACTGAAACGCGTAAAATATTTAGAGCCGAAAGGCATCAACTTTATGGGCATGGGTGTATCCGGCGGCGAGCATGGCGCACGCACCGGCCCAAGCATGATGCCGGGTGGAAACATGGAAGCCTGGAATAATGTGAAACCAATACTGGAAGCTGTAGCAGCTAAAGTAGATGGTGAGCCTTGTGTGGCGTATATGGGTAAAGATGCAGCCGGTCATTATGTGAAGATGGTTCACAATGGTATCGAGTATGCGTTTATGCAACTCATCAGCGAAGTGTATGATTTATTGAAGCGCGGCCTGGGCTTGAATAATGATGAGCTGCATGATATATTTGCCAAATGGAATGATGGTGAATTGCAATCGTACCTGATAGAAATAACAAGAGACATATTCAGGCAAAAAGATGATATTGATAAAGAGTCCGGCAATTATCTTGTAGATATGATACTTGATAAAGCCGGCAGCAAAGGCACAGGTAAATGGACATCGCAGGATGCAATGGACTTACCGGTGGCGATACCTACCATTGATACAGCGGTTGCCTTCCGCACGATCTCCGGCTATAAAGATGAACGCATAGCCGCCGCAAAGCTTTATAAAAACGACGTACAGAAAGTAGAGCTGAACAAAGAAGAATTCATCAATCAGTTAGGCGATGCTTTATACTTTGGATTGATCATTTGCTATGCGCAGGGCTTATCTATGCTGTTCCAGGCATCGAACGAATTAAAGATGGAAATACCGCTGCACGATGTGGTAAAAATCTGGCGCGGCGGCTGTATTATCAGGTCGCGGTTATTGAATGATTTTTATAAAGCTTTTAAAGATAGTAACAACAAGTTGTCGAACATTTTGCTCGACAAAGGCATTGCAGAAATTATCAAAAGCAAAGAGCAAAGCATTCGTGAAGTAGTGAAAAAAGCGATTGATATTAATATTGGCACCGGTGGTTTGGCAAGCGCGCTTGCTTATTTTGATGCTTATACAACCGAGAACATGGCGACCAATTTAATTCAGGCGCAACGCGATTTCTTTGGTGCACATACGTATCAGCGCATTGATCGTGAAGGCATCTTTCACACAGGTTGGGAAAGCGAAGAAAATAAATCGGTATAATTAAGTACGAATAAGTGTATAAAGTAGCTCAATCATTTTTCGGAACCTTTAACTGTGATTGTTCTTTTCTTTACCTGAAAGAAAAGAACAATAAATTCGCGAATTGCAACAAGCGATACAGGAAAGCGAAGAACGATGATTACCAAAAAATCTAATTACAAACATCATCATGGCAAATAATAACAATAGTAATAAACGCCTTCGCCCGACCATACTTTTTATTTTTGGAGGCAGCGGCGATCTTAACAACCGCAAGCTTACACCCGCTTTATACAACCTTTATCTGGATGGATTTATGCCGGCTCAGTTTGCGATTGCAGGCATGGGAAGAAGCCCTTATGATGACGTTAAATACAACGAACATTTACTACAAGGCATTAAAGATTTCTCGCGCCGGAAAGATGATGGCAATGGCAAGTGGAAAGACTTTTCGCAACGTAACCATTACCTGCAGATGGATGCTGAAAAAGATGAACGCTTCGATAAAATAGATGCATTTATCAAACAAAGACAACAGGAATGGAGTACTGAGCAAATCAATATTTTATTTTACATGGCAGTCGCTCCGCAACTGGTGCCTGATATTGCTAAGAAAATAGCCGACTTAAAATTACCGGACGATGCCACGCGCATCATTGTGGAAAAACCTTTTGGTCATGATCTTACCAGCGCAAAAGAATTGAACAAACTGCTCAACAGCATGTTCGCCGAAGACCAGATTTATCGTATTGACCATTACCTCGGAAAAGAAACCGTACAAAACATTCTTGCCCTGCGTTTTGCAAATGTTTTGCTTGAGCCTTTGTGGAATAATAAGTATATCGATCACGTGCAAATCACGGCTTCTGAAACGGTTGGTGTAGAAGACCGTGGCGGTTATTATGAGCAAAGTGGCGCGCTTCGCGATATGGTGCAAAATCACATTCTGCAACTGATGTGCATGGTGGCAATGGAGCCACCGATTTCGTTTGATGCCAATGAAATCCGCAACAAAAAAGTAGATGTATTGAATGCCATTCGCGAGATAAAAAGACATGAAGTTGGCGAAACTGCTGTTCGCGGTCAGTACAGCGAAGGATACATGAAAGGCGAGAAAGTTAAGGGGTATCGCGAAGAGAAAAATGTAGCTTCCGAGTCTCCTGTTGAAACCTTCGCTGCGGTTAAGTTTTACATCGATAACTGGCGTTGGCAGAACGTGCCTTTTTACGTTCGCACCGGTAAATATTTACACGAGAAAACAACAGTTATTAATATTATTTTTAAACCGGCGCCAAGCTTTGCGTTTCCGGAAGAAGCCGCCGAAACCTGGCGCCGTAACAGGCTCACAATTGGCATTCAACCCGATATGTCTATCAAGCTTCGGTTTCAAAGTAAGCGTCCGGGACAAAGCATGTTGCTGAGCCCTGTTGATATGGTGTTCAATTACAGCAGCGACAGCAAAGAACAGCCGGAAGCGTACGAAACATTATTGCTCGATGCGATGGAAGGAAACGCTACACAGTTCCTTCGTGCCGACCAGGTAGAATCGAGCTGGAAAGCTGTGATGCCAATACTTGAAAACTGGGAAGCGCGAACGCCAAGTTCGTTTCCGAATTATGCGCCCGATAGCTGGGGACCCGAAGATGCGGAAGCGCTCATTGCGAAGGATGGAAACAACTGGATAACGCCATCCGGTAAGAAATAAAAAGAGAGTCCCGCTTGATTGCGGGATTTTTTTTGATGCTATGAAGACGGGAAGGTGTAAAGAAATATAAATACAAAATGAAGTTTTGGTAACCAGCGTCCTCTGCTTTTCTCATCGGCAGTTGTGCTTCTTGCGTGCCGAAGCAGCAAGAATCCTCCCATCAACGTTCGGGCAATGATTGAGCGATGTGCAACGATATAAAAAAACACAAGTTGAATGAATGAACAAATACAACTGCGAACTGTTGATGTTACCCGGTATGTAACGCCGTTACGTGAAGGCGGTTCACTACCAGCCATCATAGAAGCAAGCGATAACTTCCTGTATGTACTCAAATTTCGTGGTGCGGGGCAAGGCATTAAAGTGTTGATTGCAGAATTGATTGCCGGCGAATTAGCCCGGGCTTTAGGACTCAAAATACCGGAGCTTGTATTTGCCAATCTGGCTTCCGACTTCGGAAGAACTGAACCCGATGAAGAAATACAGGATTTGCTGAAAGCCAGTACAGGATTGAATCTTGCGCTGCACTACCTGCAAAGCTCTATCACTTTCGACCCGGTTGTAAATACCGTTGACGCAAAGCTTGCTTCGAAAATTGTCTGGCTCGATGCCTTTGTAATAAATGTAGACAGAACCGTGCGAAATACCAACATGCTGATGTGGCACAACGAGCTTTGGCTCATTGACAATGGCGCTGCGCTTTATGTTCATTATTCGTGGGACACGATGAAAGGGAAAAGTGAGAGTCCGTTTGTTCAAATTAAAGATCATGTGTTGCTGCCTTATGCAGAGGAATTAGCTGAAACCGACCGGGAAATTCATACACTTTTAGATTCATCCAATATATTTCAGAACATTGTAAACCAGATACCTGATGAGTGGCTCGCTGAAGCCGAGCCAGCACATATTTCAGCAGAAGAAAAAAGAAAAGCCTATTTCGATTTTCTTACCTCCCGTCTCTCCCATTCTTCCATTTTTGTAAACGAAGCAGCCCATGCCAGAGAAGCACTTGTTTGAGTATGCCATCATCCGCGTGGTGCCCCGCGTAGAGCGTGAAGAGTTTCTGAATGTTGGCGTCATTATGTATTGCGCTTCGCAAAAATTTTTAAAGCTGGCTTACAATCTTGATGAAGACAGATTAAAGGCATTGTGCAGTCATCTCGATATCTGGGAATTGCTTGAAAGACTTCGCGGCTTTGAGAAAATATGCAACGCAACGAAAGATGGTGGACCGATTGCGCTGTTTCCCATTGCATCACGTTTTCGCTGGTTATCAGCTTCGCGAAGCACGATTATCCAGATATCTAAAATACATCCTGGTTTATGTGTTGACGCTAATGAAACCTTGCGGAAGCTAATGGTTGAAATGGTGTTATAAAAACAAAGAATATGGACTATATAACAATCAGGCAAATCTTAGTTGATGATATAAATAATTTACAAACCTTGGGAAGGCAAACTTTTATAGAATCATTTGGCATTTACAACACAAAAGAAAATTTAGAATCTTATCTCGATAAGGCTTTTTCTATCGAGAGCTTATCAAAGGAATTAACCCAAACAAACTCACACTGGTATTATGCAGTAAGCGGATTAGAAAAAGTGGGTTACTTAAAAATAAATTTTGGTAATGCACAATCTGAATTTCAGAATGAGAGCACGATGGAAATAGAAAGAATCTATGTCTTACAAGAATTTCAGGGAAAAAGCATCGGAAAACTATTGTTTGAAAAAGCCATTGCCGTTGCACGCAAACATGGCGTTTATTATGTATGGCTGGGCGTTTGGGAAAGGAACACAAAAGCAATAACCTTTTATAAGAAACATGGCTTTATAACTTTTGGCCGGCACAGCTTCTTCCTTGGTGATGATGAACAAACAGATTTGTTGATGAAACTTTCTCTATAACAAAAGATACACTTGTTGCTATATATCATGGATGAACTCAGGAACACTTTTAAAACACTCATCAACCAAACTCTTCCAGCAACTTTTCGATACCCGGTTTGCAACAATCATTGCTTCAACCGGATCATTCTTGATTGGTTGTTTGGGGATGCCTGGTATCATTACCTAAATAAAAAAACAGCCATCAGTCAATTAAGCACGGAACAATTAGAAGCTGATATATCCCGCATGAATGCTTGGTTGACGAATGCAAATTTGCTTGTTGAAGACAATTTGAAATCATTGGAATACAGAAGAAAGCTGAGGAATAATATTTAAATTATCATCTTAAAAACTTCGACATCAAAATAAAATTGCCCCATAAAAAGAAGCAATTTTAAATAGAAATACAATTGTTTTAAAACTTCAGCGCCAATCCACCACTTGCTATGTATTTGCCATAACCAGCCTCGAGGAAAATTCCTGCCCGTTGCGACAAGTTGAATTTAGCACCTAAAGAAACCTGGTAAGCCAGGTTGGCAGGCGACTCAACTCCATTTGTTTTTGAACCATCTGCATTTGTAAAGTCCTGCGTCCAGTTTTGATAACCGATAGCTGTGCGCAGGTAAGGAGAAACAGCACGGGTTCTTGTGGGGAAATAGGAAACCACATTCAGCATCAGGCTCCAGTTTTCATAATGACCAGTCATATCAGCTTGCGCGCTGTTATTGTCAAATGAGTAATACGGCTGGCTTACTTTACCATAAGTTCCCATGATACCCACACTCATTAAGCGGGCAAACTGGTAATCAATAGTACCTGTAAAAGGTCCGGTTTGGTTTGCGACGGTTCCTCTGTAAAGACCAACAAACTCAGGAAAATATTGATTGTCAAGGTTTGGAAAACCATAGCCGGCACTAATGTTTACACTCGGTTGAAAAGCAGGTTGCTTGTTCTCACGATTGCCGTATGTACCGCGAACCCTCGTTCTTCCATAACCGCCATTAAAGCGACCGTAACCGCCGCCGCCACGTATGCGCCCGTAACCACGTCCATAACCCGGGTGACCAATAATAATGGTTCCGCGCACCTGCGCATCGGCAATATATGAGGCGGCTGCCAGCAACAACATCAACACAATTCGTTTCATCTTATTTTGTTTTATATCAAGATGGAATTGGTAGAATAAAGTTTAATGAAGTTTTTTCCGCAAAAATGAGAAGGCGCAAAGTTTTTTTAAAGGAGAAATAGATTAGATATAACGATGACGCTTTATGCAATGAAAAAGCAAAAAGATTTTGTAACTCTCTTTGTGCTTTTGCGCTCTTGTGGCAATAAAAACTATATCATAGTATCTAAAATTTCAATCAATTCACTATCGGTTTTCACCAACACTTCTCTGGCTTTACTGCCAAGATTTTTACCAACAATACCTGCCGCTTCCAGTTGATCCATTAAGCGACCAGCGCGGTTGTAGCCAAGCTTCATTTTGCGCTGGATTAATGAAGTGCTTCCAATCTGGTTAGCGACAATTAATTTTGCTGCATCTTCAAATAAAGGATCTCTGTCAGAGGCATCAAAGTCTTTACCTGCCAGTTCTTTTTCATCTTCAAACTCAGGTAAGAAATATTGCTCAGGAAAATTTTCCTGGTAGCCAATAAATTCAGCAATCTTCTCAACTTCCGGTGTATCAACAAACGCACATTGCAAGCGCGTAATTTCACCGTTATAGCTGATGAGCATATCGCCCTTGCCAATCAATTGTTCAGCACCACCGGCATCAAGAATAGTGCGGCTATCAATCTTGCTGGATACTTTAAAAGCAATACGCGCCGGGAAGTTTGCTTTGATTGTACCCGTAATAATATTTACCGAAGGCCGTTGCGTAGCAATAATTAAGTGAATACCAACTGCGCGGGCAAGTTGAGCCAGACGGGCAATCGGCATTTCTACTTCTTTGCCGGCAGTCATAATAAGGTCGGCAAATTCGTCAACTACCAACACAATAAATGGTAAGAACTGATGACCTTTTTGTGGATTTAAACGACGTTTTACAAACTTTTCGTTATACTCTTTTATGTTGCGGCAACCCGCTTCCTTCAACAAATCGTAGCGGTTATCCATCTCGATACAAAGCGCATTCAAAGTGTAAATCACCTTTTTTGTATCGGTAATAATTGACTCTTCTTCGCCTGGCAATTTGGCTAAGAAATGACGTTCGATTACACGGTACAAACTCAACTCTACTTTCTTTGGATCAACCAATACAAACTTGAGTTGTGAAGGATGTTTTTTATATAATAAGGAAACAAGCAGCGTATTAATACCTACCGATTTTCCTTGTCCGGTTGCGCCAGCCATGAGCAAGTGAGGCATAGAAGCGAGATCAACAATAAAGTTTTCGTTGTCGATTTTTTTACCGATAGCTATCGGCAATGAGAACGCGTTATTCTGAAATTTTTCCGAAGCCAGCAATGTCTTCATACTCACGACTGTCTTACGAACATTCGGCACTTCAATACCAATTGTTCCTTTACCGGGAATCGGCGCGATGATGCGAATGCCAAGCGCAGCAAGGCTTAGCGCAATATCATCTTCCAGGTTTTTTATACGGCTGATGCGCACGCCGGGTGCCGGAATAATCTCATAAAGCGTTACGGTTGGTCCAACAGTGGCTGATATTTTCTGAATGGCAATATCATAGTTCTTAAGCGTTTCAATAATCTGGTTTTTATTGTCTTCCAGTTCCTCTGCATCGTGAACTATTTTTTCGCTGCCATGCGTTTCGAGTAAATCAAGCGTCGGATATTTATAATCTTTGATGTCAAGAACAGGATCGTAATCTGTTTGCGGAGCCGGCATTGGCGAAACAGTTAAAGCTGCAATCGATTCTTCAGCCGTTTCATTGTCCAGTATTTCTTTTATTTCGAGAGAAGGGCGTTCCGTTATTTCTCTTTTTGAATCTGGCTTTGAGGTTACCGGATTGGCTGAAGGTTGATAGAATGTCGGCAATTCATCTACACCAAAATCTTCACCATCTGCATATAAATCATTAACGATAAACTCCGGTTCGTCTTTCAAAAATAAGCGGGCTGTGTTCCTTTCGCCGTTTCCTTTTTCATTGATATCCTTCTCTTCGTCAATAACGGAAGCAGCGGGTTTCTTTTTTTCGATCAATACAAATTCGGTCTCCGGTTGTTCAGCCTGCTTTGGCATAATGACGGATATACCATTGCCATTTCCACGCAGAATATTGGGTGTTTCTTCTTCCTTTTCTTCAGGCTGAGCTATACTTTCTTTTGGTTTATAATCTGCAAATGGTTCTTCCGCAGAGGTATATGGTGGTGCCGCTGTTGCAGCTATTGGTTTAATTTCCTTTTTGCGTTCGGGTAATTTGAAAGTTGGATTGAAACGCCATATGACATAAATAAAAGCCATAAAAGAAAGCAGTGCACCTGTGCCGATACTGCCAATCCATTTCACCAGCCATGCTTCAATCATTTCGCCCATGGCACCGCCCCAGGAGAAAGATGCGCCACTTGAAAAAAATGAAAGCGTTACTGATATTACCAGCAAGCCCACGATGATATATCTGATATTGCGAAGCAGGCTGAATACTTTTTTATCCAGCAACAGGTTTGTACCTGCTACAAAGCAAAAAGAACAAAACAGATAGGCAGCCAAACCAAACCCGTAACTCATAAGGTTGTAGGCTGTATAAGCACCAAGAACTCCCAATAAATTGCTGACAGAAACATCGGAAGTGCTAAAAATTCTGATGCCCCATTGTTGCACTTTATCCTGATCTTCCTGCCAGGTAAACAAGTAAGAAGTAAACGCGATGAACAAGAATAAACAAACCAACAGGCTTAGAGCGCCCAGTATTTTTCTTGTGCGATCGTCCTTGGCAACTTCAGTTAAAGTGACTTCAGTCTCATTATCCGCCCGCATCTCCTCTGGTTTCGGTGCCACAGGCTCAGCTTTCTTTTTTATCCGGTTGGCCATAATCAATAGTCGTGGTTCGCAAACCTACCGGATAAACGAAATTTTGCCAAGCATCTGTATAAAGAAATGAGGGAAAAAAAGAACACACAACAACAGAAAAGAGAGAAAAAGGAAAGTATGAAGGAAAATTCAGGCAAACAGGTTAACAAACAAGAGTACAACCAAAACACTGATAACAATAAAACAGAAAACAACGTTGCGGCGTCGGTCTATAATTTCAGAAACGCGCCCGCTATACCTTATTTTATGCAGCCGTTTCCGGTTGATAAAAACCAGCCATAAGAAAAAGCAGATAAGCAGGCTTATCCCCCAGGGAACTATTTGTTTCAGTAAGTCTAATATCATAGTACTGCAGCTTTAACACTATTAGGCAGCATGCACATTTTAAGCGCTTTTAGTAAAAAACTTATTGTTTGAATAGCGGCAGCCAATCGCGATTACCCGAAACGAAAATGTTATACAAACGTAAAAATAAAAAAAATTGTTTTAGCAAATTTGGCAAAAGCTTATTATCTATTTTAATTATTAACTTCCTGAATGCACAACATAACTGGACTTTAACCCAATCACCCGGCGATGCGGTAAACAGCGCCGGTAACTTAATTTGTTGTGTACCAGATTTATAAACATCTTCTCCAGTAACAGCATTGTTTTGCAATGTCAACGTTCGTATAATACCACTATGAAAAATAATTAGCGGCGTCACCGCAATCTTCAATGCGAGGTGGTGATGAATAACCGATAGAAAATTGAGTAAGATTAATGCCTGATTGCGCATAGTATGTATGCAGAAAGGCATAGCAAAACTACTAAGTAAAGTTTTTTATAGAAGGAAGATTTTAATGAATGAACAAGAGAAAGAAACAACAACCGTTTGAAAAAAAAGCAAAAAAACTTCGCAATCTTCTTTGTGCGGAACTTCTTTTATTTAGGTGATTTAAAGACTAAGCGAATCTATAATCATGCAAAACGCGGTCAGGGCTTTAAAGCCTGACCGCGTTTGTAAATAACATAGCAACATATTATTGCGCCAG
The DNA here is from genome assembly GCA_965199905.1 of Ilyomonas sp. Taxonomy (GTDB): domain Bacteria; phylum Bacteroidota; class Bacteroidia; order Chitinophagales; family Chitinophagaceae; genus Ilyomonas. The sequence continues at coordinate 1,327,750 of OZ241366.1, forward strand.
CGAAATACGTATTTGCAAACCAGCCCTTGTATTGGTAATGGGTGCCGATGTGGAAATATATGGAATGGTTCGCTGCTGATCGAAATACAATTGCAGGTTGATGCGGTTGTTCAGCACATAATCAATAGAAGGCTGAAGGCTGATCACCTTTTGACCACCCGTACTATATGCTGTCGGGAAATCAATACGGCTGTTGCTTTGCGCATCATCACGAACAGAAAAATCAAGACGGATATTCAAATCATTGCCTGTTCCGTTTTGCTGTGGATCCAGCTTTTTAAAGCCCGGCAATTTGAACGGCAGGTTCACATTCTTTTTGCGAATGCTGGCACCCAACACAATCTCTTTACTATTGACTTCGCTTAACTGGTAATCAACCAAACTTAAACTCAACTGCCGGCTGCGCTTATACTGAAAATTAATGTTTGTTTGATTCACCGTTGTAACATCAATACCAAACAATGGACTAAACTGCTCAGATATTGTGATGTTTGGAACGAGGAAGAACGGAACAAAGTTTCCTGATGTCGCATCAATAAATCCCGGCGTACCGTAATGGAACGGATCATAGAAGTTGAGCGCGCTGTTAAAGCTGTTCATGCTTAACTGCCCGTTATAACCATGTGTAAGCGAGATGTTCGAGAAAATATTGGCCAGTGCCGGAACCTTCGTTAAGCCCGTATAAGTTACGCGCCAGTTTGGCAACGGCTTTATACCTCTGAACGGATTCGTTTTAATATTTGAATTATCCTGGCTGATCAGTTTTACATTATTCGGATCCTTGTTGGTGTAAGACGCAAGGAAAGCCGGGATCAACACATCCTGAGAATTGCGACCATAACCCGTTGCGTAGCCATCGGATGTTTTCGTTCCATCATAATACTTATTTCTTGCCGCCAAACGATTAGAGATGGTATTGCGATAATCTTCGAAGCGGGTGAATATCTCTGAAATCTGTGTTGGATCATGCTTCGCAAATAAAGTTTGGAAACTGATATACGAAACACTAAAGCCACCACTTGCATACGGACTTAAATGTGCAAAGTTGTTACCTGTTCCCGTTGTATCTTTAAACAACTGGTTGTAATCTTTATTGAAACTTTTATCAACATTTACGTCAATAATAAATTCCGGTATCGGCTCAAGCTGGGCAGTAATATTAAGCCGCTGTTCAAATGTTTGCCTATAAAGCAAATTGAATGTTGAGTCTCGCGTCAGCGCACCTTGCGCTGCTTTTTTATCCAGCCATGCATCATCCGGCTGTTTACCAAACACATAATCCATTCCCGGCTGCATGGTGTTGAAGTTGTTGCCAAGAATTCGCGATGTATCGATAAAGCCCGGCACGCGGCTATAGTAGTTTTCGCTATAATTAGCCGAAGCTCGTTTTACCATCGTTAATAAACGTCCGCCGGTTTGTGCCAGCGTTCCTATTTCCATAGGTTCGTTCAAATTTGCCTGGCGGGCAGCTTTGCGGGCATCACGTTTTTGACGGCGCCATGTACGCAAAGCTTCTTTCTTCTTTATTCCTTTCAGGTCTTTTACTACATCTGCTCTTGAGCGCTGGCTACTGTCAAAGCTTTTTTCTGCTTTCGCTTCGTCGGCCGGATTGGTGCGCTTTGGAGCTTTTGGTGCAGATGGTGTATTAACAGCATTCAGGAAATGCGACTTGGCATACAACCGGGTGAAATCAAACTCACCATTCAACGCATTTTGTTGTCCGTTCTCTATTGAGTTGCCTAAGTTTACAGCTATTAAACTCGCGCCTATCCAGCTATAGTTTGTTGAAAAATTATAGCGTGCTGTAATCCAGTCTGCGAATGGCAATTTGCTTAGCGGAATATTATAGCTAACCGTTGCTCGCTGCTGGTAAAGTGTGTTTCTTCCGCCTTTCCAGAAGTTACTGCTCACACTATCGCGTTTTACTTTCGTGTCAATTTTTCCGGGTGGCTCATCTATACGGGCGAAATTGGTGGCACTGAAATCAAAGTTCACACTGCGCGTCAAGTCCCACCGGGCATTGTAGTAACGATCAAAGGTGAAATACTTATCGTAAGTAGTATCTACGTGGTCAATTTTATCATCAACACCTACATTCACAATCCTTGGTACATACTGCCCAAACTGGCGGGCAATGTCTGTACGGAAACTTAGTAAAGAAGGATTGACATTAAAATTAAAGTCGCGCGCCAAAGCAAACCATGGACTTTTGTTCCTGATCAGCCTTTTGAACGGTTCCTTAAATTTTGGCTGGCTATTATAAGTGTATCCAAAACCGCCACGCTGTTTCGTTACTTTATTAAGGCTTATGATTGGCGTCGTCTGATCGATTTGTGTAAATGAATAACTGAAATCAAAATTGCTCAGGCTCCATAATTTCGGGTTCATGCCTGGCTGCGCCAGCCGCACATTGGTGAAGTTAAGCGTCTTGATTGTTGTTTGATCTAAGGCAGACTTTCGCAGTGAATCTTTATTTTGAACGATACCAAGCTTGTATTTGTATTTCACATCCAGATCATATGGATCGTACTCGGGTGTTAGTATAGTTTTATTAATGCCGGCATACACTGGTATTGTTATCCCTAATTTTTTGGGTAATAAACGCCCGGCATCTATGTTCAGCGCGGCATCATATTGAAGCATTCCGTTTCGCGCGCGTTCATTCACGCGCTGCTCAATGCCGCCCCAGCCTTGCGAATAGGTATTGGCTGAAACAGATAAAGTTCCCAGGTCTGCCAATTGCATATCTACACGACCTAAAGCCGCATAGCCTCCATGTTCATCAAGCTCTGATAACCGCAATTCATTTACCCATACTTCTGCGCTGATGGCTTTATTATCATCTTTCGGATTTTCAACACCAATTAAGAAACCACGTACTTCGCCTAAGTTCGGATTGCCGAGAATTGAATATGTTTTGTCTCCTACTTGTTCGCGAAAAATCTTCCCTACGTCGACTTGAGATGAATTTCGGCGCAGCTTCAATTGCACCAAATCATTAAGTGCAAAATCAAGATTGTTTAGTTCCGGCCAGATTGCTTCTGCACCCGTTGTTCCCCAGGGCGTAACCTCCAGCGGAATTTTTATTTCGTAATAGTTATTCAGAAAATCCTGGCCAATCCGGATGACAGCATTTACCTGCTTGCTTTGTACATCCTGCGTACGGAACGATTCAGCGTGAATAAACATAGATAGTCTTCCGTATTGCCGCATATCAAGGTTCACCGTTTTGAATACGGCGCGTGTATCACCTTCGGCTAAGTTTTGAACACGAAGGCTCATCGATTGCTCGTTTGCCAAAAGGTTAATACCATTGTTGCTCAGCGATTGCACACGCTCAATGCCCGGCGGAATTTTATATGGTATCGGTGCACGTGCACTGTTCTCTTCAAGGTTTACAGCCAGCACGTCGAAAGTCGTGTTTGCATTGGCAGGCAATGGTGTATAAGAGCCAATTGTGTCCAGCTCATAAGTGAAGTTTCTCCATTGATTTCTTACAAGATCCAAAGAAGCAAAACGCATAACAACCGAATCTTCAAAACCCGTCATGTACATACGGATGAAACGAATGGATTTAAAATCCGGTATGTTACCAATTTTCGCTGTAAACTCATTGATAGGAACGCGGAAAAGATACCAATCTTCCGGAGCCGACTGACCGTTCGCCAGCTTGGGCGTGATCGTTCTTTTATCGGTGATATATTTAGTTAAACCCACGTCCATACCGGGTTTCAGATCAACTTCATATTCATAATACTCTTCTGTTTCATTCAAGGTATTATCCCGGTTCAGGTCTTCGTTATCTGGGTACAATGTAGCCGCCGAAGAATACACGGAAGAGGCTGACGATACCGGTGAATTTCCCTGCTGGTTATTATAGAATTTATATCGCTCAAGAATGCCGGTATTGCTGGCGTCATACTTTGCATCCCGATACCAGACATAGTTATCATTGGAAGGATCCTGGTTGGCTCTTTGATAAAGAGCCGAGCCGGCTCCGAAATTGCTGGCAATTGTATCTAAATATCCTTTTCTTACAATGCGCTCAGAGTCATCCGTTAAACCATCAAAACCTACATCCTGGTAAGGACGATCTTCCGGCGTGTTGCTGAATGCATTGGTTACCTGTATGGGATTAAGAGGCGTTTTGCCCCATATAGAACTATTGTCAATCGTTGCCGGTTGATTAGGCGTATTCAAACCGTTCTCATAAAAGCGCCTGCCATCTTTCAGCACATCTTCACTGATGTTTCCAAGGTCGATATATAATTTACCACCGCTGCTGGACGGCTTTTTAATAAACGGATTTTGTACCCAAAACTCAATGAACTGAACGTTGCCGGTAACGAAATCTGTTTGGTCAATGCTGCGCATGATACCGCCCCAGCGTTTACCGGGATTCAGTAATTTTCCTGCGGGCGTTATTTGTGACGGTCTTGTTTCATAGTTGTATTGTCCCGGATCGGTTGGATAATATGCAACATCGAAAGTTGTGCTTTGCACGTCTGTAATGTTAGTCGTGCGTTGCGGGAATAGCTCATTCGTGTACACCGTTCTTACCTGCGGGTCGCTTAATGCATCCAGATCGCGGCGCAGCGGATTGCTCGGGCTGTTCTTATCCTGCAATACCGGCTCAATATTATACCACGCCAGGCGCGCCCTGTTTTTTCCGTAATCCAGATTGTTGTCTAATGTTGCTTCAGGGAATAAACCATTGCCTGCCGGAGTAGAAGCCATCGCCCAGGATACAAGCGGATAACGTAAATCGACATTGCTGGTGCTGCCTTCAAAGTCATCTATATATATCAGTCCATTATCTCCTTTACCAATCTGCGATGGATGTCCGGGTTTTAATACGGCAGCTTCGCCGTAAGCGTTAATGGTACTTATAGCGGTCGTGGTATAAAAAGGCAACCTGTCAAGCAAGCGCGTTAAGCCCGGCAGTTCTGAACGGTAATTGAAATCCACGCCATACATTGCGTTGTTAATTGGATCTTCACCGTAATTCATTTTGGTAAAATAAGGCCTCTCGCTGATACGCTCCATTGTAGCGCCAATGGTCAGTTTATTGCTGGCAATATAATCTGCCCGCAATCCTAAAAAGCTACGCTGCTGCAAGCCAAAGTTTGCATTATTTTCAAAACCCACACTTACAGGCACACCTGAATTGATGATTGCCTGGTTGATTATTTTAAGTGTTCCGAGGTTGTAATCAACAATGTAATCTGTATTTTCCAACAGGGTTTGCCCGCCGGCCGTTACCGTTACCGAACCCTGCGGAATATTGAAACCACCGAGATAAATGTCTGTGTTAGAACTGCCTTTTACTGTGCCCTGCAATAAATACCGGTTCAGGTTGGCATACGTTTGCGCTATGGCTTTGATGGAATCATAAAGCTGCGAATAGACGTATTGACTCCTGATATCAGGTCCTTGGTTTTTGAAAGCAGTATCCGCCAAATCGTTACCAAAAGGCTCCAGCACAGGAAAAATGATTTTGCCTTGCTGAGATAAAACCGTAAAACTGTCTACATAATCAAATTGCCCATCGGGCACAGCGTCATTTCGGTTGTTCAACCGATCTAATCGTAACAATGACAGCAAAGGTTTGCCGGTTACATCATCATCAGTTTCCGGCAAGTATCTTTTCAAGCCACCACTTGGTTCTTCGTAGTAAATATTCAGTTTGAATTCATCGCGCGTTAAACCGTTTACATCCAGCGAATACACGTTCTTCATCATCAAATCCCAGATGGGAAGATTCACACGTTGCGAAGTGGCTTTCAATAATTTCAAAAACAATACTTTCTGAACGCCTTGGGTTGAATCAACCGATACATCCTGTGCAAATTCTCCAACCTGATAAACTTTTCCGTTATAGCTGTATTGATAAGCCACACCGAGCACTTCGTCGGGTTGCAATTGCTGGTATAATGAAACGAAGCCTGCCTGCTGGTTGAAATAATATTCAGTTGGCAATAACTGGCGGGCGAATGTTTTTTCATAATCTTCTACCGGCTTTAAACCCAATGCAACCAACCGGCTGTTGACGATGGAAGACATGCGGAATGAGGAATCTCGGCTGATATTATTATACAAATCGTTTGCGCCGTTTTGCGGAAGTGTGTTAGTAGTGAGAGAATGAACGACTCCGGTATTATAAGGCGCATTTTCACCCAGGTCCATCAATCCCACAACTGTTCTTGCCTGCGTAGTGGTGCCGGTACGGTTTGTTACCCAAACTTCAACACGTAATATTTGCACCTGGCTATTTACCACCGGCAGATTTGCCATGGTTTTATTATAGTTGTTCCGGAAGTATTGACCCATTAGAAAGTTGCGGTTCTCATCATAATCATCCAGCGTTTTATTGATTTGCTGAGATAAGCCGCCGCCCTGTAAAGTGATTGATTGCCGCTGTGAACGTTCTGTAGCCAGCGCTGCCGTAACGAATAACTTTCCAAACTGAAGTTGTGTTTTAAGGCCAAACAGGCTTTGCACGCTGCTCATCAGTGTGCCTTTCGTTTGGAACGACATGTTGCCCGCCTCGATAGACTTCAGCATTTCATCATCCTTGCCTTTATAATCCAGCTTTAGTTGTTGCTGGAAATCGAAATTGGCAAGTGTATTATAAGCAATAGGAAGCTTTAATTTATTACCAATGTTTGCCAGCACGTTTACATTGGCATCCATATCAAAATCGAACCCGCCATTTTTGCGTGCACGTTCCGATAAGGTTGGGTTTTTTATATTTTGCCCCTGGTAACCCAAACGCAGATCCACATTGCCCTGTGGCTTGATGGTTACCTTTAATCCACTGGAATCGAGCCCGAAAATGCGATCGAATAAAGACGGATACACCTGCATAGGCGGCCGCTTTGTTTTCTGGTTTAAATAGGAAAGCGTTTGCGAGCGCTCGCGAAAATAATCCTGCTCTGCCTGCCGGTTTTGCAATTGCCAAAACTCCTGGTAGCTTAAAGAAGTTGGCTTGCGATAATAGGTGTTGCCAATCTTCTCAATAATATAATACTCCTTTGTTTTCGGATCGTATTGAATGTCCTGTTTTACCACGCCGCTATCCGATAAATAAAACGGATTGTTGTTGCGATAAGTAAAACGGTCGCCACGACGGTCACGAATCGGATACCGTAAAGAATCAGATTTTTTTCGGTTTGTACTATCTCCGTTTTGGGCAAAAGATTGCATGCCGCAGAGCATCATCACAACAGCCAGCCAGTAAAAACGAAAACGTAAAGTTAGTTGCGCCAAGGTCAGTCAGCTCATTAGTTAAGTAGATATTGCAGTATAGGCCTATAAATTTTTGAGTGATAAACGGATAATTTCTTCCAAACCCGTATCGGCAGGTGTTGATCTCATAACCTTTTTTAAAGCTGCTTCGGCTGTATTTCGGGCGATGCCTAATGACAGCATAGCATTTAACGCATCTTGCCCGATAGTATTGTTTGCCGGAGTGAAAGCCTCGACGGATGATGTATTTTGTTTGCCCAACCTATCTTTTAATTCAACAATCAATCGCTCTGCAGTTTTTCTTCCGATTCCTTTAATTCCTTCCAGTTGTTTTGCGTCGCCTAACAAAATAGCTTTCACAATTTCGTCAGGCTTCATACCCGATAACATCATACGCGCAGTAGATGCTCCTACACCGGATACACTAATCAATTGCAGAAATAAATCTTTTTCCGCTGCCTCATGAAAACCGAACAAGGTTTGCCCGTTTTCGGTAATGTGCAGATAAGTAGCTAATTGCCCGCTGGTATGGTTGCTGATAGCTGAATAGGTATGCAGGCTGATTTGCAATTCGTAACCAATACCATTCACATCAACAATAACCTGGGCTGGTGATCTGAAAATAAAATTTCCCCGTACAAAAGCAATCATATCAGTGAGGGCAAATGTATTGTTTTCCGGCTTACGATGTTAAAAATATTAACCTCCGGCAACCTTAAAAACATCCTGGAAAATCGTCATCTTATCCATGGCATTATCGTTGTAAAAGAAAGGAAAACATAACGTATGGAAAATAAACAGGAAACCCGCCAGCCGCAAACCACCGGAGGAAGCGGCAGTGCAGAACAGATTGGCAAAAACCGCGATGAACAAAAGAACCGCGATTTTAGCCTGAGCGATGACCAGAAAGCAGATATTGCAAATGATATCAATATTCCAAAAGACCAGATTGCTGATCTTAAAGATTTGGGCGCAGCCAGTGGAAGAGATGATTATGCCGGCGGTAGTAACGACGGTATGAGTGATGTAAGCACCGATGAACCCACAGATCATTTATAATTTTTCATTATAAAATTTATTTTATGCCGAACGATGAAACAAAAGAAACAAGAGAAGATATTGATGTGAATGCCGATAAGAAACAGGCAAGTGATATTTATAAAAAGTTGCCTGATGATCCTGCTGCATCACAAGATGATTATAGCGTAAGTACGGCCGATGATAGTTCCGGTGGTCAATATTCAAAAACCGGTACACGCAAGGAAGACAAGCCTGCAGCGAACAGGCAAAGCAATTGAAGCAAATAATATGTATTGAAAAAGGCAGAACAAACATTCTGTCTTTTTTTATTTGGGGTAACTGAACTTTTTAAACAAATTTTTTTGTTATTCCGCAATCTTTTCCAGTATCCTCACCTCATCTACCGTTGCGGTACTGATCATTTCAAACTGATCGCTGATGGTTTTTAAATCAGATAATGTTCTTCTTACCGGCGTTTCCATTTCACTTTTCCCGGCTTCAATTTCATGCCTTCTTTGCTGCAGCAATTCCTGTATTCGCGGGCTGTTTGCCGTTACAGGTTTTATTTGCGAAGCCATGGTTGTTTGATGATGCTGCAATACATTTTCTGCAATTTCAAAGTGCTGGTCAATCTGGTTGATTAAAGGCTGAAAATCCTGCGACACATATTTGCCCTCTGCACGCTGTGCATAATACGACAGCGAAGCAATATTGGAAGAAAGCAAATGATTGGTTGCTACAAACTGGTGATAATGTGAAAGCTTTTCGCTGTCGTTTTTTGGCTCACTTAACATGCGTTGAAATGTATCTGACAAATTTGCCAGCGCCACAAAAGCGTTCTTCCGGTGAAGCCTGAACGTGGTTGCATTGGCCGGTTGACCCAAAAACGATTGGGCAACCGTATTAAAGTATTGCCGGTTGGCAACCAGCGCTTTTGCAATGTCATCATCAATGCGCTGGTGTTCCCAATTGGGTAACAAAAAGAGGGCAGCCAGCCAGGCGATGGCAGAACCGATCAAAGTATCCAGCACACGATCGTTTAACGCGTGCTGAAAACCAGCCGAACTTAAAAAACTGAAACTGATAAGAACATACAATGTAATGCCCGCACTGCTAATGAAGTAATTGACTTTTAAAAAGCTGAAAGATACCACCATAGTGCCTGTTGTAAGTATGAACAGAACAGTTGCATCATGAATAAAATATAAAATGCCGAAGCCGAGAACGGCACCTGTAATGGTTCCCAGCAAACGGTGAATATTCCGCTTGCGGGTTATGCTGTAAGCAGGTTTAATGATAACGGCAATGGTAAGCAATATCCAATAGCTATGACCTATTGAATAGTTGTGCACGACCGGAAAAAAGAAAGATACAGAATATCCTGCCAGCAACGCAACCGTTAGCCTTACCGCGTGCCGGAACGAAGACGACTTAATGCTGATATTGGTTAGCAAAAGGCGTGGATCTATTTCGTTATGTGATATAAACTGCGCAAGATCAATATCCGGCTTCTCTCCTTTCGCTGTTTTGGCATCGAAATAACTGCTTACCCGTAAACGTTTAATTCGTTCCGTTACATCCTGCAGGCTGTAAAGTATTTGCCGCAAAATAATAAAATCTTCTACCGTGTTTTCGTTCAGCCTTTTAGTGCGCAGTTCTAAAAAAGCATCCATACTTTCCTGCTGCAGAGCATCCAGATTCCGATTACCCTTCGCCCCAAAATTGCTTTGTAATGCCAATCCTATATCGTGCAATTCACCCGACAATTCGAATAACTGCTTTTCGATTACAGCAAGAAAACCGCTATCGCTAAATTTTTGATGAAGCTGGTTATAATCAAATTGCGATGTCATAATTCGTTCCATCAGGTCAATGCTATCAAGAAACATAGACATCAGCACACGTCCTTTTACGGTTGACTCCTGCACAATGCTGCGCGTTTTAAACAGCATTTCCCGAAGGTCATCTTGTGTTTGCCTGATTGTAACCTGAAATTGAATTAGTTCGTCACTTAACGAATCATATTGCGGAGCCGGCGCATAGAAGCTGCCTTTTACGTGCAGGTAATCTGCAATCTGGATAAGGCATTCTCCCATCACCTGCTCCATCAACTTGTAAGGGCGAATGGCATACACAAGCAAACTCAATATCAGGTAACCTACACCGCCCGCCGCAAAAAGCAATGCTTCGTGCAACGCCGTTCCATTGGCAAGGATATGACCATCAATGTTGAAAATAAAAACGATTAATGCATTCAGCCCGATAGAAGCTGCGCGTGTGCCATACACGGAAATGAGGGAAAGAAACATTCCGAAGAAGATAATGGCAGCAATAACAAGTGGTGTATAATTGTGCAATGCACCGGCAATCAGGATTATAAAAAAATTAAAACCGATTGAAATCAGCAAACTGTTTCTCCGGTGATGTATAGGTCCGGCACTATCCGTTAACCCTGTAAACACTGCGCCCAGCGGGAGTGCAATGGCACTTTGCAATAAACCGGATTGATACAGAACAAATGCAGGAATTAATGCAGCCACCGTAAGCCTGACACTTGTGTACAGGTTCTGACTACTTAGGTATTTATGGAGCTTTCGCGCTGATTCTGATGCTGTCATACCGGCATTGCAAACATAAGATTCTGTCTTTTTTTCTCCTATTACTTAAGAATTAATTAAAATAACAGACAGGTTTTCCACCCTTTAAACGGCAACATATATTTGGTATCAATTTAGCATTCTTTACTTTTAAATGCAAGAAACATGGAAAGGGAGCTGATACTTTTAAAACCCAGGGACAGCCAGTTGAGCCAGGAAGATATAGAAATAGAAAAAGAGAATATGAAGAAAATCTTCCCTTACGTTGAGTCCTTTAATGCCTTTATGATAACAAACGAAGTTCTTGATATTGTAGAACACAAAAAAGTGACAGGTCGCCACCGCTTGCTGAAAGCTTTTTGCGGAGAAAAATCAGAACACGAGCTTTTTATCATTTGTAATAATTAAGTAAAAGCGCAGAAATTCATTCTGCGCTTTTTTATTGCTGCCATTCGCTTTGCCTGCCGCACCCAAATTTCCCAGCTACATTTATTTTGCGCAAATCATAATGCTTTTGTGATGTGACGCCTTTTCCTTCTTTTTGCAAAGCCGATGATTTTATATAAACATAAGCAGGATATCCAGGCAAAAATTGCTTCTCTGAAAAACGAAGGTAAAACCATTGGTTTTGTGCCAACAATGGGCGCTTTACACGAAGGACATTTATTGTTGATAGAAGCCAGCCGGAAAATAATGGATGTAACGATCTGCAGCATTTTTGTAAACCCAACGCAATTCAACGATCCAAAGGATTTTGAAAAATACCCGGTTACCATTGAAGCAGATATATTAAGATTAACTGAGGCAGGTACGGGCATTTTATTTCTGCCTTCCGTTTCCGAAATGTATCCGGAAGGCACGGCTGCATTACAACATTACGACCTTGGACAATTGGAAACGGTTTTAGAAGGCGCCTATCGTCCCGGTCATTTCCAGGGTGTTTGCAACGTAGTGCACCGCCTGTTCTCCATTATAAATCCTGATAAAGCTTTCTTTGGACAAAAAGATTACCAGCAATGTATGGTCATTCAAAAATTGGTAGCGCTGGAAAATTTACCGATTGAAATTGTAGTCTATCCAACCGTAAGAGAAAAAAGCGGACTTGCCATGAGCAGCCGGAACATGCGACTATCTTCCGAAGGCAAAGAAAAAGCAATTATTATCTATCGGTCGCTGTTATTCATAAAAGAAAATCAGAAAAAATTCAGCACGGAAAATTTACAAAAAAAAGCATCGCAAATGTTATTGGAGTCAGGCTTTGAAAAGATAGATTATGTTTCTATCTGCAATGCGAAAACATTGCAACCGCTGCAGGAAATCAACGACAAAGAGAAAGCTGTTGCTCTTGCAGCAGCTTACCTGGATGGCGTTCGCCTGATTGATAATATGCTTTTGTAACTGCTTATATCCAAAGCCCGGATGATAATTTTATTTTTTAGATGAAATCTTCATCACTTCACCACCGCCGCTGGCAATATGCAGCGAAATAACGTCTGTATCACTAACTTCTTTTTGTTGTTTATTAAGATGATTTGGTTCTTGATCAACATCGTTTGCATCGCTATAAATAGTTGCACTATAAGTTCCTTTTTGTAAAAAACTTAAGGGCACTTTTATATCCCGCGCTTCGTGGTTTGTGATGGTTCCCACATACCAATTGGCGCCTTTTCTGCGCGCGATGGTAATGTATTCATTCACGTTTGCATCCAGCACTTTTGTTTCATCCCAGGTGGTTGGTACTTCTTTTAAAAATTCAAAACCATCCTGTCCTTCATAAGCTTCCGGGTAATCGCACGCCATTCCTAAATTCGTTTCCAGCACTAAGTACATGGCAAGCATGTGGCAGCGGGTTCCCAACACCACAGGACGCGTGTACTGTGCCCTGAACTTTGACTGCGGCACCGCTCTGAAACCACCAAGATGATAATCTGAAGCACCGGCTAATCCGCGTGTGAATGGCATTGTAATATCATGGTCCGGCGATATGCCTTCATTGTCCCATTTGTCTACTTCGTAATTGCGGGTTCCTTCACGTGTAAGCTCGTTCGGATAAGTTCGACTTAAGCCAGTTGGTTTAAAAGAGCCATGAAACTCGATGAGCAGGTGATGCTGTGCAGCTTTTTGCAAAATTTCTTCCTGCATGTTTACCATTCGCTGATCATCCCTGTCCATAAAATCGACCATCATTCCATTGAGCCCCCATTTTTCAAACAAAGCAAAAGCCGTATCCAGCTTCGGATACAGCGCATAAAAATGAACCCAGACACGAACATCAACACCTTTGCTATGCGCGTAATCGCATATCTCTTTCATATCAAGCCCGGGTACAGGTTTGGTAACATCAGCATGCGGACCTGGCTGAAAACCAACTCCATCATCTGTGTACCATTGATGCAAACCGTATTCAACAACTGTATGAGAGCCAATGCCATTTCTTGCGCAGAAATCGATATAATATTGATTGGTAACGAAATTATTTCCGGGCGCATTTATCGTATCAGGAACAACATTGCCATTCCACCAGGGAAAAGTTGTAGTGCCGGGTTTCAGCCATGACCAATCTTTATTAGTAACGCCTGGCTCATTCAATGTTGTGATGATATTGCTTTCTATCAAAGCGCCTACTCTGTCGCTGATGAGCATAACACGCCACGGTGTTTTATGTGGCAAATCCGCCTTTACTTTCACTTCGCTTTGGCCTGGTAACGGCGATAATTTACTAACCAATATACCGTTCTTTTTGCTTAGGTACATGCCTGCATAATCGCGAAGAGCTGCCTCCGTAATTGCCATATTAATGCCGCCGGAAAATTCAAATAACGCAGGCATATCCAGCAACGTATCGGTCGCTATTTTACTTAATGGCAATGTTTGATAAATGCCTTCGTGCGATGATGTATAATTACTAAACATTAACGTGTGAACAGTAGGATCGCCATTCAGTCGGAAGCTTGTGTTTTCATTAAGCAAAGTGTAAGATGACCAGCCATTCTGCGCCGGAAATTCATACCGGAAAGCAATGCCATCATTAAAAGCCCGCACCCGGATATTGATATGCTTTCCTGATGGTTCAAACAATGGAATCAATACTTCTATATAATGTGATTTCACATGACTGGCTTTGCCCGTCAATAAATCATATTCGTCTGTTGTATCCCTAAATACAGGCTTTCCTGACCGGATATTTTTTGTAAAAGACTGATCGGCAAAAACAAGTGAAAGAGGCGAATTTTCAATGAGAGATTGATGCCTGTAACGAACACTGTAAACGGGGCTTGGTTGCACAGCGCTGAAAATAAATTCCAACTGTTTATCCGGCGAAGAAAGGATTACGCTTTTTTGAGCGAACAGAATAACGGGAATAATAAATACAGGCAAAAAAAGCAACCATTTCATACGCAGGATTTCTGCATAAAGATATTGTGTCTTTTGTTTTGCCCGACAGTATTACGGATTATTACAGAATAAAAAAGCTGAACAAAATGTCCAGCTTTCTATAGAAGAATTGAAAGTATTTTTTATAAAATAATAATCAGCACAAGGATAATAATTATGATGCCGGCTAACGAAATATAAATGCCGCCGTTACCAAGGGCTTTTGCTTCCGCATTCATATTGCGCAATTCGTGGCGAAGCGCTTTGCGGTCTTCGCCTGACAAGTTTGATTTGTCCATTGCCTGTATTTCCTCAACGCGCGCTTTGATTTCTGTAACACGTGTTTCTTTTTGTTCAGTGGTCATGGTCGCAACACGTTGCTGGATCGCTCTTTTATCATTTTTGGCAAAAGATGGCAGGCTTGCAAAAGAAGCTAACACTAACAAAGCAATAACAACAAGTTTGCGTTTCATGATTATGTAATTATTAAGTGTGAAGAAAACTTTAAAAAACGAAACAAAAATTTTTCCAAAAACTTCCTTCCGCCTTAAAAGAAGATTAACAAGCAAATGTTATCGGCAAAGTATGTATAAAAATATTTTCCGTTCCTATTTCCTATTGCCAATGTTCAATTGTAAGCCTTAATATTTTTGCTTTCAATGTGCCAGCTTATCATCAACATTGGCCAGCTTATAACGAGCGCAAATCAACAAAATTGCTTAAAGGAAAAGCTTTGTCAGAATTTATGACTCTTACCCATACTTTTCTTGTAGTAGAAAATGAAAAATAGCCTGTATTTAAATGAAGAGGCTGCCGGAAGAACCGATTGATGCAGCAACACTAAATGGCGCTTTTACTAAGCAGGTAGCAGATGAATGCGGAAGTATTACGGTTGGTAAAAAGCGAACCTGATATTTATGAAGAACCTTTCTTCGCCCGCTTACATTCCATATTCGTTTGGAACGAATTTGATTAATAAGGTAATGGTTAACGGGAGGTTTTTGGAGTAAATTCATTGATAATTTGCAGCGAAGACAGTCATAACTTAACAACCTGAAATCTTTTTTATTCACTTTATAAAAGCCCAATCATTGCCCTGAACGTTTATGAGAGGATGCTTGTTGCTTCGACACGCAAGAATCACAACAGCCGATCACAAAAGTGACGAACGATGGTCACCAAAAGAAAAACACTTGCAATATCGGCGTGTAATGTTTGGAAACTGGTAAGAATAGAATGATTACATAATGTCTGTAAAAACTCAATACACATTCAGAGGCAAAGGATACGTATTGTAACGCCGCAGAGCTTCTTCCATAATAGAATGCACTTTATCACGCAGTGGTTTTACATCGCGCATTGTTAAGCCTTCCACGCTTATTTCGGGTAAATAAACACAACGGCATTTGCCGGGCGTTAGTTCGAGAAAGCCACGGTAATGCATACGGCGATGGGTGTCGAGAAAAAGAACAGGTTTTATAGGCGTTCCGGTTTCGATGGCGACACGAAAAGCGCCGTCATAAAAAGCTTTCAGCGGCTCGCGTGTTTCGTTAAAAGTGCCTTCGGGAAAGATGAAGATGGATATGTATTTGTAAATGGCTGCCTTAAGCGCACGTACGCTCTGGGCGCGGCGCTCGGGGCTGCTTCTGTCAACCACAATAACTGCCATGCGATAGATGATGCCGAACACAGGATACTTAACCATTTCGTACTTGCCAAGTATGCGCATGGGCTGATGAATAATACGAACAGAAGCCGGTATATCCATGTACGAAATATGGTTGGCTACAAAAATGTATTGCTTCGAAGTATCGTATGGCGATTCGTAAATTTCGCTATGCCGGATGCCGGTGAGAAAGTACCAGGCAATTGACCAATACCTACAAACGATGTACACATAATTGCCTCCCTTAACACTTCCAAACAGAGGAGAAAACAGAACCGCTGCCAGTGTGATGAACATAGTTACAATAAAACAGAAAAGCGCATAAATACTGTATAGAATCTGCAGCATGCGAAGCAATGGATTACGTGGCGGATACACAGGTTTCGGAGCAGTTTCTTCCCCAGATGATGATACTTTTTGAGATGATTGTTCAGGCTGCATACTTGCTTTGTAAATGGATATGGCAACAGTACGAAAAATTATAGTAAAGCGACGTTGCTATCCATTACTCTAAATATTTATCAGATATTTCATCGTGACGAAACAGGGAATTGATATGATGTAAAACAAGGGTTAAGATTTATGAATTAACTTGTCTGTGTAGCGCCTCTTTATTCATATTTGCAATATGAAGTTGGGGCTGGCTGTAAATATTTGCGTAATGTTTCATTGTCTATGCACATTGTTTGCATTGCCGTCCTGTGCTGAACAGAAAAATCAGAATGCAGTTTTAATGACGGATACAAATATGAATGATGAGAATACAACCACCCGCAAAACAGCAGTTGCAACGTTTGGAAACGGCTGCTTCTGGTGTACAGAAGCATTTTTTCAAAGGGTAGATGGCGTGGAAAAAGTGGTAAGCGGTTACAGTGGTGGCAAAGCAATGAACCCATCTTACGAACAGGTTTGCACAGGTGCAACAGGATATGCGGAAGTGGTGCAGGTAACTTATGATCCTGCCAAAGTTTCTTTTGATGATCTGCTGGAAGTGTTTTGGAAAACGCATGATCCAACAACATTAAACCGGCAGGGCAATGATGTGGGAACACAATACAGAAGCGTTATTTTTTATCATAGCGATGAACAAAAACAAATAGCTGAACATTACAAGGAAGAGCTGAATAAAAGTGGTGCCTGGAATAAGCCGGTTGTTACCGCGATTGAGCCTTTTACTAATTTTTACGCAGCAGAAAATTATCACCAGAATTATTATAATAATAACCCGCGACAGATGTATTGCCAGTATGTGATACGTCCGAAACTGGAAAAGTTTGAGAAGGTGTTTAAAGAAACTATGAAAGTGCACTAAGCGGCAGAAAAAGGGTAATCAGAAATGAGTACCCTTTTTTATTTGCTGACGTTTTGAAAACCGTATTTTACTTTTACCCTATGAAACATGTCTTCCTTTTTTTGTTGCTTTTACTTGCCACACTCGGCTATTCGCAGGAAAAGAAAACATTTACTCATGCAGATACTTTGCGAGGCAGCCTAAACGCAAACCGCACCTGGTGGAATGTGCTTCGCTACGACATTTCGGTAACACCAGATTATAACAGCAAAACAATTACCGGCAGCAATATCATCACCTACAAAGTGGTTAAGAAAAGCTACCCGGCTTTTATGCAGATTGACCTGCAGCAGCCGATGATTGTTGACAGTGTTGTGTTTAATAAGCATCGTTTATTACAGTTTACACAGGAAGAAAATATTTGTTTGGTGAATGCTCCTAAGCAGGTTTATAACAGCAAAGCAGAGGTAGCAGTTTATTATCATGGCAAGCCTAAAGAAGCCATAAAGCCGCCTTGGGATGGTGGCTGGATATGGACAAAAGATTCGTTGGGAAGACCATGGATGTCGGTGGCCTGCCAGGGCTTGGGAGCCAGCGTTTGGTATCCTTGTAAAGATCATCAAAGTGATGAGCCAGACAACGGCGCATCACTCACAATAACAGTTGCCGGTTCATTGGTTGCTGTAGGAAATGGCAGGCTTACGCAAAAGAAAAAAAATGACGACAGCACAACATCTTACACATGGTCAGTTGTAAACCCAATCAACAATTATCTGATCATTCCTTACATCGGTAAATATGTAAACATACCGGACAGTTATGCCGGTGAAAAAGGCAAACTTGACGTAAATTACTGGGTGCTTGATTATAATGAACAAAGAGCTAAAGAACACATGATGCCGGAAGTGCATCGTATGCTGAAAGCCTTTGAATACTGGATGGGACCTTACCCGTTTTATGAAGACAGTTATAAGATGGTAGATGCCCCGCATTTAGGCATGGAACATCAAAGTGCAGTAGCGTATGGAAACAAGTATGGAAATGGTTATTTGGGCAGAGATTTATCAAAAACAGGCTGGGGTTTGAAGTGGGATTTTATCATTGTACATGAAAGCGGTCATGAGTGGTTTGCAAATAATATTACTTCAAAAGATCTCGCTGATATGTGGATACATGAAAGCTTTACCAACTACAGCGAAACACTTTTTACAGAGTATTACTATGGCAAAAAAGCAGGCGATGAATACAATGCAGGATCGAGAGTCAGTATTCGTAACGATAAGCCAATCATTGCACCTTATGGCGTGAATGAAGAAGGTAGTGGTGATATGTATTCAAAGGGCGGAAACATGCTTCACGCAATTCGCCATAGTATCAATGATGATGAAAAATTCAGGAGCATCTGGCGAGGTTTGAATAAAACATTTTATCATCAGACCGTTACGGCAAAACAGGTGGAAAATTACATCAGCTCGAAAGCAGGTTTCAATTATAGTAAAGTGTTTCAGCAATACCTGACAACAACACAGGTGCCGTTGCTTGAATTTTATTTTGATAGTGCCAATTCATCTAAATTATTCTATCGTTACAGCAATTGTGTAGCTGGCTTCAACCTGCCACTGGCATTGAAAGACAGCACCGGAGCCACAATAAAGTTATATCCTACTGATACCTGGAAAAATACCACCGTTTCAAAGCAACAAGCTTCTTTATTTAACAAACAATCTATTGAAGCGATGTATTATTTAAATGTGAAAGAAGGAAAATAATTGTTGACAGATTTGGTAACCGCCAATTTTGAAACTTGTATTATACTTCGCTTTCGTAAAAGCCCGATCATTGCCCGCAACCTTGATGGGTGGATTCCTGCTGCTTCGACACGCAAGAATCACAACTGTCGATCACAAAAGTGATTAACGATGGTTACCAAAAATGTATTTAATTCAAGATGATTTTGCTGCTGCAGATATTGTAAGCGCCGCCTATTTTACCGAAGAGAATATTTGTGATGCTTTCACCACTCTGCCGCCGCCTTTGTAGCGGGTGCGCCAGTAAGGATCATTCAGATCACTAACCATAACGCCGTTGCTGGTAGCCGCGTGAACAAATTTATTGTTGGTAAGATAAATGCCCACGTGCGATATATCTCTGCCTGCCGTTTGAAAGAAAACAAGGTCGCCTTCGCTTAATTCATCCACCCCAATGCGGTTGCTGTTATCGTATTGCGCACGCGCTGTACGCGGCACATCTGTTTTATAAACATCCCGCATCATGATTTGGGTAAAGGCGCTGCAGTCGATGCAATTTTCAGTGCTGCCGCCCATACAATAACGCGTGCCCCACCAGCGATCCATATTCTGCAGCAACGGCAAATTGGTTAGGCGCTCTACTGAAGCATCCAAAAGAACAGCATATTTAAACTGAAGCCCGGAAGCTTTTTCAACATTATAATTCGAGATGGTCACATCGGTTGGCGGCGCATATAATACTTCCGGATTTTCTTTTTTCCGGCGCGAAGAACGGTTGCCTTGCGGTTCTGATATAGTACCGCTGCTACTGCCACCGGCAACAGCAATATCGTCGATAAACCGGAGATCGCTTCGCTTACTGGTTTTGGCTGCAGCAGGTTGCTTTGCAGATGTATCCCGCGCTGTCATTCGCTGCAGGCTTTTACAGCTATAAAGTAGCATAGTTGCCAATAGCAGGCATGTCAGTTTGAAGTAAGTAGTCGGCATCAGATGCAAAGTAAAAAAGTGATTCTGAACAAAGGAGAAGGTGAAAAATTAAGGAGAAAATAAAATATAAAAATTCTTTTTGTGGAAAACGATAAAGTAAAATGGGCTTCCGTTCGTCAATTTGTTTATAAAAACAAATGTATTTTTATGTATTCCGTTCTTCTGCTGCTCCACTCCTACAACCGCTGGCTCGTTTTACTTTTTTTAGTAGTCGCATTGTTCCGCAGCTATCGTGGTTGGTTGGGGCGTAAACCTTTTACAAAACCTGACAATACGATAAGACATACAACGGCAACCATTGTACATACACAGTTATTGCTGGGTATCTGGCTGTATGCAATCAGCCAGATTGTATCTTATTTCTTAAACCACTTTACTGATGCCGTAAAGCAGAGAGAAATCCGTTTTTTTGGAATGGAACACAGTCTGATGATGCTAATTGCAGTTGTATTCATCACGATTGGCTCGTCGAAAGCAAAACGGGAAACAGATGATAAACAGAAATTTAAAACGATGGCTATCTGGTTTACTTTGGGTTTGCTCGTTATTTTATCTTCCATTCCATGGCAATTTTCATCATTGATAAGCCGTCCTTCTTTCCGAACATTCTGATGCTATTCTTTTCTTGATGCCAGCGTAAAACCGATCGTTGTACCAATGTCTGGTTTGCTGCGCACATGAATTACCTGATCGTGTGCTTCAATGATATGTTTGCAGATAGCAAGTCCTAAACCGGTGCCGCCAATGTCGCGGCTTCGCGCCATGTCTGTTCTGTAGAAACGCTCGAAAACACGCGGCAAATGCTGGGCAGGAATACCCATACCGTTATCACTGATTTCAATCAACACAAGGTCTTCATCAGCCTGGTAAATACCGGCAGATATATATCCATCATGCCTTCCATACTTCGTGGCATTTTCAATCAGGTTAATCAATACCTGTCTTATTTTTTCTTTATCTGCATATACATAAACAGGCGCTTCGCAACCTTTTTTAATGGTTGTGCTGAGGTTCTTCGCGCTCAATAAAATAAAAAGCGACTGGTACACTTCGCGTATCAAATCCTGGATAATAAAACTCGTTTTTCCTATGGGTTGTGCGCCACTTTCCAGTGTCGAAATTTCATCAAGATCATTGACGAGGTTCACCATGCGCTGCACGTTGCGGGATGCATTTTCCAAAAATTTTTTATTCAGTTCCGGATTCTCGGAAGCGCCGTCCAGCAAGGTTTCTACATATCCCTGAATGGCAAAAATGGGTGTCTTGAATTCATGCGAAAGGTTCTGCAAAAATTCCCTACGGTAAACCTCATTGGTCTTCAATGTTTCAATTTCATCCTTGCGCTGCTGCGCCCATTGCGCCACATCCTGCTGCACTTCGTCTATACTTTTATCAGGCAAAATGTATTGGTAATACATTTCTTCACGACGCGTAGCTTTTGTTTGGTAAATGAATTTATAGATGAGTTTTATTTTACGATAAATAAACCAGCGAAGTACAAACCTGATTAGAAAAAAAGATAAAAAGAACATAGCCACAAGTGCAATAATGGCAACCACAAAATGAAAACTGACAAGGAAGAAAGCGATGCCGGCCGGCACCGATAAAATCAGGGCTGTAAAAATTGATAACCGGGTAGGTGATAAATTTTTTGTAGTAAACATAAAAGAGCTGTAAGTGTTAAACTATCAGCTATAAGCAATATACAACAGAGTAAGAAAAAGCAAAAGTTAACATTCGAATTTATACCCAACTCCCTTTACAGTTGTCAGGCAATCGATGCCGATCTTCTGGCGTATTTTACGGATGTGAACATCAATCGTGCGGTCGCCGACAATGACATCTGTTCCCCAAACGGACGATAAAATTTCGTTGCGAAGAAACACTTTGCCTGGCTTGGATGCCAGCAGGTACAATAACTCAAATTCCTTTTTTGCAAGTACGATTTCTTTACCGCTTACGATAACGAGATAGCGTTGCGGATCTATGGTGATATTGTTTACATGAAGAATGGCTTTGCCTTCGTCCAGTGTTTTATTGCTGCGGCGAAACAACGCGTTGACACGGCTTGCCAATACTTTCGGGCTCACCGGTTTATTGATATAATCATCAGCACCAATGTCAAGGCCTTTTATCTGCGAAATATCATCACTGATAGCAGTGAGAAAAACAATCAGTGTATCATCAAATCTTTCGTCTTGCCTCAGTTTGCGACATACTTCAATGCCCGTTTTATAAGGCATCATGATGTCGAGAATAATCAGTTGTGGTTGCAACAGGTAAGCTTTTTCGAGAGCTTCATCACCATCGGCTGCTGAAAACACTTCATATCCTTCCTTTTGCAAATTGAACTGAATAATCTCTACAATGTCGGGCTCATCATCAGCAATCAGAATTTTCCTGCCGTTGGTTTCCATTAACTATTTATTTACGCAAAATTAAAGTTCGCTTCATCAGAGGCATTCATTCACTCATTATCTTATTGTTAAGCAAAAGGCGGTTGGTTTTTATAAAAAAATATTTACCCAAAAAATACATGTTCCAAACAAGTAAAAAGCTGCTTATGGCATGAAGAAAAACAGAACATTAATACGTAAATTGAAGCCACTTCGCCTTGGTAGCGAAGCTGTTTTTTATAGAAGATATCGTTTTACAACTTCGTAAAAACTGACTTTAGTTTGATGCCATCTTCGTATAAACAGTTTAAAACAAACACCGGCTGAAAGCTTGCTAACAGGTAAAGGCAAACGATTAATACCGGTAACTACAGACGCTTTTTTTGCAATACCGCTTTATTGTTTTCGTTCGTGATAATTGCTAAGCTTTGTGTCTTTATTGCTTCCCGGCTCAACATAGACAATGTCTTTTGCCGGGCGTGGAAATACTTTTGAAAGAACCAGCAAAGCTGATAAATCAGACATAACTTTTGCCATCGTTGCTGCGCTCGATGTAGAATCCTTTAATATGGATTTCATTCAATGTTATCCAGCTTATCGCTCCATACTGCCACAGCCATTACATCGTTATGTCAAAATGAATACATGATTTTTCATTGTCTGTTGAAGCCAGCAATACCCTTTTTACGAATAAATCTACATTGCCTTTATTGCAAAGCAAACTTAATAAAAGAAGGATGGCTTGTGTATCTTTTTGGAAATGATAGTTTGTGACATGCTTTTAAACGCTTCATCATTGCCCTGAACGTTAATGGGACGATTCCGGCTGCTTCGACAAGCGGGAATAACAACAGCCGATGAGAAAAGAAACAAACGATATTTACAAAAATGTATTTTTTTGTTTGTTGAAATCGATCTGAAATCAAAAAGAAAAATTTTGAACTCAGCGAATATTTAGTGCATTCGCCGCGTATATTTTTTCTATCAAAGCTACGGTTTGCAAACCTTCTTCGGCATTTGTACTGATGGTGCCATTGTAGCAAAGTACATCAATTACATTCTGGTACACTTTATCGTGATTGCTCATGCTGCCTTTGTAAACGCCGTAATCGTTGGGCATTGATTGTGTTGATTGAGGCAGTATTATTCCATCAATATTCTGATAGGAAATGGTGTTGAGATATTGACCGCCGATTTTTACACTTCCTTTTTCGCCAAACAAAGTGAAAGAGCCTTCCATGTTTTCAGCATAACTGTTTACGGTATAATTCAAGGTGCCTGCAGCGCCATTTTTCATAGTAAGAATAGCAACACCGGTATCTTCTGTTTGTATCTGCGGATGCGCTGCGTTTGTGATGTATGATTGCACAGAAACAACATCGCCAAGCAACCAGTAAAGGATATCAATAAAATGGCTGAACTGTGTGAACAAAGTGCCGCCATCTAACTCTTTTGTTCCATGCCAGCTATTTCGATAATAGTCATCACCCCGATTCCAGAAACCGTTGATCTGGAAGCTGTAAATCTTACCGAGTTTGTTTGCTTCCAGCAATTCTTTTACAGCAACCACAGCTTCATTAAACCGGTTTTGCTTTACAATAAATAACTGTTTGCCGGCAATAGAAGCTTCCTCAATCATACGCCTGCAATCTTCTGTTCTGATAGCCATCGGCTTTTCGCAAACTACATGTGCGCCGGCGCGCAAGGCTTGTATCGTATGTTCTGCATGAAGACCATTGGGTGTGCATATGGCGACAACATCAGGTTTACATCGATGAAATAGTTCTGCAACTGATACAAAAAAAGGAATTGAATAGTTATCAGAAACTTGCTTTGCTTTGTTTAAATCAATATCACAAACGGCAATGAGATTTGCCATGCGATGGATATGCTCTGCATGGCGGCTGCCAATTTTACCACAACCTATAATAGCAAATGAAAGATGATTTTTCATGTAAAAAGAAAAGGAAGAAACCTGCTGATTTCTTCCTTTTCATATAACCTATTTCAATGAAAACATGATGTTGGTAACGCCAATAGATTGGTTTTTGCTATCGCCCGATGATTGCTTTACAATATACACGTTATGAAGTTTTCCATCCGTTACGGGCGACAAAGCAAAACTCGCGGTTCGCGTTGTGAGCGGCGCTTTATCAGTTGGCTTATTACCTTCTACTTTATACTCGCCTATCAGCTTTCCATCAGGCGCATCAAGATGAAGTGAAAACGTATTATCACCTGTAAGAATATCCTGCCAGCCCAGGCTCAGTGTGGCTTTGGTAATAGTAGCGAGATCAATACTATCTAAAGCAAACCAGCCATTGCTGGTTGATAAATACATAACAGCAGTATTCTGGTATGTAACCGTTTGGGCATCTTTGGTATGCTTTATATTTCCGAAGGTTACTATATTGCTTCGCAGTGCCGCTACTGAAGTACCCGTTAGCGGCTTTATATTTTGCCCGCCTTTATCGGCGTAAGATGCCGTTATATACAACACGCCATTTGCAATGGCTGGCTTATTCAATGTTGGCAATACAGAACCTGTGGCAGGCAAAGATTTTTCATGTTTTTCATTTGCCAGAGACAATACCCAGCTTACAATTTGTTTCGCATCACTTTCAGATAAATTCGGATGCGCAGCCATTACAGCTTCACCCCAAACGCCACCGCCGCCTTTGATGATTTTATTGGCGAGATAAACCGTGGCACCGGCATCATTTTTATACTTTTCCGATACGGCGGCAAAGGCAGGTCCAACAGATTTTTCTGCCAGTTTATGACAAGCTTTACAATCTAAGGATTCCATTAAATTTTTACCTGTCACCGTTTCGGATAATACATGGTGACCTTGTGAAACGCCTGCCTGATCGCTGCCTTCGCGATAATCGGCTGTAACTATCAGGTTGCTATCAACGATTGTTGTTCCATCTTCTTTATCCGAAACAGATACCGAATAATTAACCGGCTGGTTAGGAAAATAAAAGGTTCTGTTTCCCTTGAATTGAATGTTAACGGTAGGCATTTGGTTGCCGGCATACACACTCACAATATTGCTTTTTCCCACACCATCTTTTCCATCTTTTACTTCGGCATAAATAGCATAATCGCCGGCTGTGCTTAACGTGGTTTGCAGCTTCGGTTCTTTTGTTTCAACCGTCTTTCCTCCTACATGCCAAACGTAAGTGAGCTTATCATTATCAGGATCCCTGGCTCCAACGGTTGCTTCAATATTTAACGGCAATGTGCCTGATGTTTTATTTACCTGAATGCCACTAACTTTCGGCGCGCGGTTGCCATTATTATAATCGATTCTAACCAAGCCCGCGTCAGGATTTTGTGCAAACCAGCCACTGCCATATTCCACAATATATAATCTTCCGTCAGGTCCTACTTCCATATCTGATGGGTTGTTGAACTTAACGCCAGACATAAACGGTTCCATGTTATCAAAGTCGCCATTCTCCTGCATGGTTACCACTTTTATCCAGCCACGCATCCACTCATAGATAAACAGTTTACCATCATAGTACGATGGATAACGCGTTTTTTCGGGAAATTGATCAGAATAATAAACAGGTCCAGTCATCGCTGTTCTGCCGCCGCTGCCTACCTGCGGAAATTCCTTCGATGCACCATACGGATACCAAATGAAAGCAGGTTGCGCAGCCGGTAAATCAGTGAGTCCGGTATTGTTTTGAGATAAATTCTGCGGATGCGCAGGGTCGAAAGGCTTGCCACTTTCGCCGGTAAGATAGTTATAGGAAATGTAAGGAATATTGTTGCCGATAAATAAAGGCCAACCAAAATAACCCGGCTTACGCGCCTGGTTCATTTCATCGTAACCTTTGGGTCCGCGCGTTTGCAAACTGTCTACATTAGAGTCGGGACCAACTTCACCCCAATATAAAAATCCTGTCTTTTGATCGACTGAAATGCGATACGGATTTCTATCCCCCATCACATAAATTTCGGGTCTGGTTTTATCAGTGCCTTCGGCAAACAGGTTGCCTTTCGGTATGGAATAATTTCCGTTTTTATCTACCACAATGCGAAGGATTTTACCCCGAAGATCATTGGTGTTCCCGGCGGTGCGTCTTGCATCAAACTGGAGATGCCCCGGCGCATCATTTAACGGTGCAAAACCATGGCTTACAAACTTTTGTCCCGGCTCATCGAATGGGGTTGAATTGTCGCCGGTAGACAAAAACAAATCTCCGTCTTTATTAAACGCAATGGAACCGCCGGTATGGCAACAAATCTCACGTTGATCATAGAATTGCAGGATCACTTTCTCGGTGCTGTTATCAATGGTATCGTTGTTGAAAGTGAAGCGTGACAAGCGATTCACCGAAGTATCAGCCGGACAGTAATAAACGTACACAAAATGGTTATTAGCAAAATCAGGATCCTTCTGAATGCCCAGCAACCCTTGCTCTGCATTCACATTTGGTGTATGCAAAGTGCGCCAATACACATTCAGGAAGCCAACCTGTTTTACCGAATGATCTTTGTCTTTATACAGCATAATTTCGCCGCGACGCTGAGTTACCAAAACATCCAGATTGGGCAGCACAGTGATTTCTGTTGGCTCAAAAAAATGCCCGGTTACCAACTGCGTTTTAGTAAAACGATCTGCATCTGGTGTGCGTTCCGTTTTCACCTTTCCATAGTTCAGCGATTCGTTATCGCCGATGGCATATTTAATACCTCCTAACAAATGCATAAGATAAGCCGGATCGCTGTACGATTCTTTAACATGACCCAGTTCTGTGTACCACGCTCTGCCTCCATCATACTCATGATACCATGCCATCGGGTGATTGCCTTTCATGTTTCCACCTTTATAGCTGTTTTCATCTATGGAGAGCAATACATGCAGCCCGCTATCCATATTTTTGAAATTGTACCATTCATCTTTTCTTGACCATTTCTTTGGTAAATGTTTGGTAGAAATATCATTTGCATCCACTACATTAATGGTTGCCTGTTGCTGGTCAGGATGGCTATCAAACGTGGCACCTACAAGGCGATGATACCAGCCCCAATGATAACCGGCATCACTGGCTGCATGAATACCAACAAAGTTTCCACCTGCTTCAATGTATCTCTGAAAATCTGTCTTCTGAGCGATTGTAAATAAAGAGTCGTCCGGGTCAGTATTGGAATCGAAAATAATGGCAGCATATTTTTTTAACGTGTCTTCAGTAAACCAGTCTGCATTGCTTGTTGTGTCTACATCAAAATTATTTTCCTTGCCAAGTTTCATGATAGCTTCCGCAGCTACCGGTATGCAATCGTGAACAAAACCAGCCGTTTTAGTAAAAACAAGGACCTTTGGTTTTGACGAAAAAAGCTGGCAACCTGTAAAAGAAATAATGAGCAAACAAAGAAACGAAGCAGATAAGTATAGTTTCATATCACGTGACAATTGTGGCCTAAAAATAAAACCGGGAATGGCTTGGCGAAATAAAATTTTAGCCGGCAACAATAACAAGACATGGTTGTTGCCAATGTTTATTGGTTTTACTCAAACAAGTCGTTTCTTTTTTAAAATAATAAAAGCATAACTTATCATTGCATTCATTCACACTATCTGATATGCGTTTCAATTTTTTACTTACAACTATACTAACGTTTTTTGCCGTTACTGGTTTTACGCAGGCAAACCAAATAAGCGGCACTGTACGGGACGAAAATAATAAGCCGGTTGCAAATGTTTCCATTCATATCCTGAACACAAATACGGCTGTACTGTCAAAGAAGGATGGGAGTTTTTCATTGCCTGCTGAAACAAATGGCACTTACATTCTTTCTTTTGATGCCGCCGGGTTTGCTTCTTTACAAAAAGAAATTACTCGTGACAACAATGATAGAGATATTGCTATTGAACTTCATTCATCGGTGAATCAATTAGACGCTGTAACAGTCACTGCTGATAAGCGTGAAGATAACGGGCAATCATTACCGGTTGCATTATCTGCACTTACATCGAAACAAACACAAAATTATCGCTTGTGGAATACGAATGGATTGACGGCGATTGTTCCCAATTTGTATAGTGATAATCCGGGTGATGGTCGCAACATTACGTCAGTGCGTGGCATTGTTACTACATCTTACGATCCTGCTGTAGCTACCTATATTGATGGTGTAAATCAATTTTCGTTAGACACTTATTTACCTACACTTACAGACGTTGAGCGCATTGAAGTTTTGCGTGGTCCGCAAGGCACTTTGTATGGTAGAAACGCAATGGGCGGTGTTGTAAATATCATTACAAAACAACCCACAAATAAAACAGAAGCTTTTGCTGAAGTGAATATTGGCAACTACCATTTGCAGCGCTATAGCGCAGGCATTCGCACGCCTTTGGTAAAAAATAAATTGTTTTTCGGTGCTTCTTTTTTGTTTAATGGACGCAATGGTTATTATCGCAATAATTTCAACGATGAAAGCTATGACAAACAGCATTTGTTTTATGGTAATTATTACCTGACATATTTACCTTCAGAGAAATGGAAAATAACACTGAATGCAAAGCACCAGCAGAACCGGAACGGCGGCGCGTTTCCGCTTGTAACCGGTACTGATGACGCTTTCGGCAAGCCTTTTCATTTGAGTCAAAATGCGGTTGCAAAAATGATTGATAATACATTGAATGGCTCGCTATCCATCAATCATGCAGGAAGAAATAATAACCTCAGTTTCATCAGCACTTATCAAAGTAATTACCGCTTTTATGATGCTCCGCTGGATGGTGATTTTTCGCCGTACGATATTGTTTCCGTCATCAATAATTACGGCAAGCCATACAATAAAGTAAAGATATTTACGCAGGAAGCCAGGATCACTTCTGCCAACACAAAAAGCAGGCTGCAATACACTGCCGGCGCTTACTTTTTTTACCAGGATAACCCCGTTAAACAAGGAACGTATTATGGTGAACTGGCGAATGCAGCCTACGATGTAGGCGACTCATTATTTACGGTTGTCAATACATCGAAAAGCATTGGAAACGGCGTTGCCGTATATGGCCAGCTTCAATATACCATTATACAAAAATTAAAAGTAACCGGCGGTTTGCGTTATGATTATGAGCACAGGAGATTGACTGCCGGAAGTGAGTATCAGAAAGGAGAGATACAGTTTCCTATCGTTGCCGACACTACAGCCAAAGCCCATTTTGATGCCTTGTCTCCCAAAGTAAGTTTGCAATATTTATTATCATCGCAAAGCAACTTATACGCGTCTTACACACGCGGTTATCGTGTGGGCGGCTTATCTCCAATTCCATCCGATCCATCGGGCACAATTGGTTTATCGTCCTACTCACCGGAAAACAGTAATAACTATGAAGCGGGAAGTAAGAATACTTTTTTTAACAATAAGCTTCGGTTAAACCTGACTGCATTCATTACTTACATCAACAATGCACAGGTGCCAACACTTGTACTTCCGCAAGCCATTACTTTAATAAAAAATACGGGAAAGCTGGAAGCGAAAGGTTTGGAAGCCGAGATAGAAGCAACGCCATTGAAAGGTTTGCAGATTGATTATAATGCAGGCATTACCAATACCAAATACAAAGCGTTAAAAGTATCGCAGAATGGCGCCGAGGTAAACCTGGATGGCAAGAAACAGATTTACACACCTTCCGGTACATCTTCATTAGCGGTACAGTATAATTTAATGTTTAGCGGGAAAACAAAGTTTATAGCGCGGGGCGAATGGCAATACCGTGGTAAAATGTACTTTGACTTTGCCAATACAATTGAACAAAGCAGTTATCATTTGCTTCATGCAAGAGCTGGTTTCGAATTTAAAAATATTGGCTTGTACGCCTGGGCGCATAACCTTTTAAACAAGCGCTACATTGCTTATGCGTATGATTTTGGCGCCATTCATTTGGGTGATCCTAAAACCTTCGGTATTACGTTCAGCGCCAGGTTATAGCTCATTAATCAATCCCGTATTTATGAATATAAAGTTGTTCTTGTCTATTGCTTTTGTTCTGAATATTTTATGCTCGTATGCAGCGAAAGTAGACACTGTTCTTACCACATCTGCATCGATGCATAAGACGATTAAAGCAGTTGTCATTACGCCCGGCAGTTATAACAAAAGCAAGCGATACCCGGTTGTGTATCTGCTGCATGGATACAGCGGCAACTATGCCGATTGGATATCGAAAGCCTTTTCTGTTGCGGCTAATTCCGATCTGTACAACGTAATAATTGTTTGCCCCGACGGCGATTATAATAGCTGGTACTTTGATAGCCCTGTTGATAGCAGCAAACGATACGAAACTTATGTATCGAAAGAACTGGTAGGTTTTATTGACTCAAACTATTCAACGGTCGCATCGCCAGAAGGCAGAGCCATCACAGGTTTGAGCATGGGCGGGCATGGCGCTCTGTATCTGGCTTTCCGGCATCAGGATGTATTTGGCGTAGCCGGCAGTATGAGTGGCGGCGTTGATCTTGAACCCTTCCCTGCCAACTGGGACATTTCAAAAAAACTGGGTGATTATTCCGAGCTTCCTGAAGAATGGAAGAACAATTCGGTTATCAATCTTCTCTATCTTTTAAAAGGAAACAGCCTACCTATTATTTTCGATTGCGGCACTGAGGATTTCTTTTATCCTGTAAACAGGCGACTGCATGAAAAGATGATTCAGTACAACATTCCACACACATTCATCTCACGTCCCGGCGCGCATACCTGGGATTATTGGGCAAATTCGATAAAATACCAGATGGTATTTATCAATGACTTTTTTGTAAAAAG
The DNA here is from genome assembly GCA_965199905.1 of Ilyomonas sp. GTDB lineage: Bacteria > Bacteroidota > Bacteroidia > Chitinophagales > Chitinophagaceae > Ilyomonas. The sequence goes on from OZ241366.1 coordinate 1,358,868, forward strand.
CAAAAGATAGTTTACCCGAAAATATCGTTCAGCACTTTTGCAAGATGAATACCGCCCGTAAGTAACTGCTGATTAAGTATTGCCAGATGATCGAAGTTGTAGCGATAGCTTAATTTTTGATCCGGTTGCCTGATTTCATTTATCAGTTGCTCACCGATGGTATAAGTATCAAATATCCACTGGCTTAGTGTTTTGCTTTGCCATTCACTAACCTGCGCTTTCGTTGCATGGTCAAGCGCGTTCGCGTATTCGGTATAACTCAGTTCCTGTGATTTTATCAGGTCGCCATCCCACAATCTGTGCAGGTTAGAAGCCTCGTTGAACCACATAACTTTTATATCATTTCCACCTCTGCCTCTATCAATTGTATGCAAAGGCTGATGAATGTCTTCAACAATATGAATCAGTAGTTTCAGGTACATCACCTGCTTATCGTGAGGCAGGTTTTTATCTTTTAACTGCAACGTTAAAAAATTGATTTTCGTGTAAGCATCAGTAGCTGTATCTTTTTGCAGAAGACTATTTACGTCCGTAACATTCAGGCTGTCTTTAATATCGATATAATGCCACGATTCAAGGTATTTATATGAAGTATCTGACTTAATAAAATCGGCCCAGTTGCTTGCCATAGCAATGCTCTCGCTGCCGAGAATAGAAGACACCATTGCTGCTGTTTTCTTTGTCAAATGACGCGATGCAATTTCACCACAAACACGGTGTCCTTCAAGGCTCCAGGCGAAGCTTGAAAACGGGAAACAAAATGCAATAAGAAAGAAAAAAAGATTGTGCTTTTTCACGGTTGCTTTTTCAATTAAAAAATAAAAATAGACAGGAAAGCCATAGCCCGTTCTTTGTTTTATTTTCTTTAAAAAAATTTAAAGTAACGTGTCTTTGCAAAGTCAGTAAAACCGGGCCCTACAATCGGGCTTATTTTTTGTTTTTCTTTCTAAAAGGATTTGTATGAGTGACAACGAATTTTTTGCTGCAAAAAAAGAGGAACTTAAGGAAGGAGAAAAGAAAGAAATTGAAATTAATGACACCAAAATTCTGTTAGCCAAAGTTGATGGTAAATTTTATGCGGTTGGTGCCGTTTGCCCGCATTACAAAGGGCCTTTAGTAAAAGGCGCTTTGTGTGGAACGAAGCTGTATTGCCCCTGGCATCATTCCGCATTCGATATTACAAATGGCAAGTTATGCGAACCGCCATCTATTGATGGTTTACCTACTTATAACATCGTTGAGAAGAATGATGATATATACATACAAGTTCGTGCAAAAGAGACAAGCTATATGCAGAATGAAAAGTTATACAACGAAAAAACATTTGTTATATTGGGTGGTGGAGCTGCAGGATTAATGGCTGCGCAAACGCTTCGCCAGCAAGGCTTTGGTGGAAAGTTAATTATAATTACACGTGATTCCGAACTGCCGTATGATCGTACTGCACTCAGCAAAAAATACTTGAGTGGCAAGCAAAAAGAGGAAGAATTGTTACTTCGCAAAAAAGATTTTTTTGAAGCAAATCATATTGAAGCACTGACGAATAAGGAAGTAAAAAAAGCGGATACTACAAACAAGCAATTGTTGTTTTCTGATGGCAGTTTTCTTTCCTATGATACGTTGCTGATTGCAAGCGGAAGTGAGCCCCGGAAATTAGATATTGAAGGTGCTGAAAAGAAAAATGTGTTTACGCTACGCTCTGAAGACGATGCTATAAAATTATTGGAACTGGCGAAGAAAGTTAAAAAAGTTTGCATCATAGGTGCCAGCTTTATCGCCATGGAAACTGCAGCCAGTTTGAAAACTTTAGGTCTTGATGTGACCGTGATTGCAAAAGAAAAACTGCCCTTTGAAAAGAACTTTGGAGAAGCCGTTGGCAGGATGTTTTTAAAGATGCATACAGAGAAAGGCATCGTTATAAAGACAGAAGCTGAAGTAGAAAAAATAGAAGGTAAAGACAACGCAGAAGCTTTGATTTTAAAAAGCGGTAAAAAGATAGAAACAGAATTGGTTATTGTTGGAATTGGCGTACAGCCCAACACCGATTTTATTGAAGGCATCACATTAAACGACAAAGACAAAAGCGTATTGATAAATGAATATTTTGAAGCCGCAGATGATTGCTTCGCAGCCGGTGATATTGCGAGGTATAAAAACGCAAATACAAATGAATTGATACGAATTGAACATTGGCGTGTTGCTCAACAACAAGGGCGCCTCGCAGCTATGAATATGTTGCATAAAGCACATACAACCCGCGAATTTGTTCCTTTCTTCTGGACAAATCAGTTTGAAAAGCGCTTATCATATGTAGGTCATGTGGAAAGTTGGGATCAAATTATAACGGACGGAAATGTTGATGAACAGTCGTTTTTATCTTTCTATATCAAGGACAATAAAGTGCTGGCTGTGGCTTCGATGAACCGCGATGCTGACAGTAACAAAATCGAAGATATCATGCTGAAAGAAGGCGTATTAACTATAGAGGCTTTACAGCAAAAACTGAAACAGTAAAAGGTAAAACTTCAATTTATTCGTCCTTTATAAATTGTTTATCGGAGTTTTGTTTTTAAGTATTGAATTAAAGCCGGACATCAAAGCATGAGAAGTACAAGTTTTCTTTGGGTGATTGCAGTCGTTATGTTGCTGCTGGATACTTATATATTTTTTATTATCCGCTCTCTCAGTCAGCACAGCAGCGATCGGTTGCGGATTGCAGTTTATACAACTTATTGGATCATCAATGGCTTAGCTATTGTTCTCATGCTGACGTTTCCATACTGGCGCGATTCAGCCTGGATGAAGGAAAGCCGGGACTATGTGTTCGCCATCATATTGGGGTTAATTTTTGCCAAACTGATTGCCACTCTTTTCTTCCTGGTTGACGACATCAGGCGCGGAGCTATGTGGCTGATGAGTAAATTATTTCATCACACAGGAGCCGATTTTGTGCAGGAAAATCCTGTGATTAAAAGGTCTGTGTTTTTGAGCTGGCTTGGCTTTGCAGCCGGCACTACTTTGTTCGGTTCTTTGGTTTATGGTTTTTCAAATAAATACAAGTATAAAATCAGGAATGTAAAGCTGTCATTTGAGAATTTACCGGCTGCTTTCAAAGGCTTTCGTATTGTTCAGATCAGCGATATTCACAGCGGTAGTTTTCACAATAAAGAGGCTGTTGCGCATGGTGTTGATATGGTTTTACAACAGAAAGCTGACCTGATTCTTTTTACCGGAGATATTGTGAATGATGAAGGCATCGAGATGATAGATTATATCGATGTATTTAAGCGATTACAGGCGCCTCATGGAGTTTACAGCATTCTTGGAAATCATGATTACGGAGACTACAAATGGGGCTCAAACCCAACAGGACAGGCACTTGCAGAAAAAAAGAAAAATCACCAAATCGTCATCAATACACATAAAGAACTCGGCTGGCGATTGATGATGAATGAACATACAGCTATCGAAAAAGATGGTGAGGCTTTCGCATTGATTGGTATAGAAAACTGGGGCGCTAAAGCCGGTTTTCCCAAATATGGCAGGATGGATTTGGCCTATCCGGGAACAGAAAAATATTCTTTCAAATTATTGATGAGCCACGACCCAAGCCATTGGGATGCGGAAGTAAGACCAAAGTATGGCGACATTGATTTAATGCTGGCAGGGCACACGCATGGAATGCAGTTTGGCGTGGAAACTCCATGGTTTAAATGGAGCCCTGTGCAATGGGTTTATAAACAATGGGCAGGCTTGTACCAGGAAGGCAAACAATACCTGTATGTAAATCGCGGATATGGCTTTATCGGCTACCCCGGGCGCGTAGGAATTTTACCAGAAATCACAGTTATAGAATTTGCCTGATTGCTCATCCAAAAGCAGCAATTTATTTTAAAATAAACTACGAAACATCGTTTTGGTATCCATTATCCGTTGCTTTTGTGATTGACTGTTGTAATTCTTGTGTGTCGAAACAACAGGAATCCTCCCATCAGGGTTCCGGGCAATGATTCGGCTTCTATTAAAATGAATGATGAACATCGGATATGTCTGGTTCCATTTTATCATTACCCATTCATCCAATAAGCAAGCTCCGATATAACAAAAGATGTATGTTAAACGTTGTAGAAAAGTATGTGTCGTAAGGCATAAAATTGTTTAACACAAAACCAGATTATGAAGAAACGAATTGTCAGCCTCCTTGCGGTTGTATTTTGTATTATCTCAGCCCAGGCACAACGCCTTGATTTTGGAGGAAAGATTGGCGCAAACATGACCAAAATTGATGGAAGCAAATTTAAAGAAGGCTTTGAATTGAATTACCAGCTTGGTTTTTTTGGAGAAATTGATTTCAATAAAAACTGGGGCATTCAACCGGAAGTTTTATTCAGTCAATCCACTTCATCTATTGATACGAGCGGCTTTAAATCAGTGTATCAAAACGCACCGGGCGCAATTCTGAAGAAAAATGTGCGGTTGAATTATTTAAACATTCCTGTTTTGCTGCGAATCAATGCCGGCAGGCTTCTTACGTTCAATGTAGGTCCGCAGTTCAGCATTTTGTTGAACGATCAGAAGAATCTCTTTCAAAATGGAAAACAGGCTTTCAAAAGTGGAGATTTAGCGGCGGTTGTCGGTGCACAAATTAATATCAGCAAGTTTCGTATTTATGGGCGTTATAACATTGGTTTGAATGATATTAATGATATAGACGATTCGCATAAATGGAAAAATCAACAACTTCAGTTAGGCGTTGGCATCAAGTTATTATAAACTGTTTCTCATTTCATAAAAAGGATGAATCATCATTGGTGATTCATCCTTTTTATATGTATAGAACCAGAATTTTAATGATGTTTGCTTTCTCGTATTATGAAACCATTTTTTGTTCTTCCCGTTAGTTTATTATCTTTTTTTGTTGCTACCGCTCAGGTCAGCTTACCGGTTCCAAAAAACATACAAAAGCTTTATCAAAAAGGCACAAGAGCCATAGATGGCAAACCCGGAAAAAACTACTGGCAGAATACAGCGAACTATACGCTCGATATTCAGTTTAATCCTGAAACACTTGCTATACAAGGCGTTGAGAGTATCGATTATATAAACAACAGTCCTGATACATTAAACGAAATGGTTTGGAAAATATATCCAAACCTGTATAAAAAAGGTTCAGTGCGCACGATGAAAATTGATGACGCTGACGTAAGCAACGGGCTTCAGTTTGATGATATAAAAATGAACAACGCGGGTATAAAAGATACAGCCACAGATGGTACCAACTTTTACTTGCGCAACATAACATTGCTTCCACATTCTAAAACTCATTTCGATGTTCGCTATCACTATATATTAAACAAAGGCTCGCACATACGCACCGGCGAGATTGAGCCCGGAGCCGACTTTATTGCTTACTTTTTTCCTCGCATAGCTGTGTATGATGACATCGATGGCTGGAACGAAAACCGATACTTTGGAACACAGGAATTTTATAATGATTTCTGCCATTTTACGGTGAATATTACCGTTCCAAAAAACTATATCGTTTGGTGCACAGGCAATCTTTTAAACGGACAAAATGTTTTGAATGATACTTATTGGAAACGTTTGCAGGAAGCGGAAAAAAAGAATGATATTATCACTATTATTGATAGCAGCGACATTAGTAGAAACAACATCACGGCAGACAAGCCAACTCTTACATGGCAATACGAAGCAGATTATGTAACTGATGTTGCTTTCGCAGTAAGTAATCATTATATGTGGCAATCTTCCAGCCTGGTTGCAGATAGCACAACAAGTCGCAGAACCCGTGTGGATGCTGTGTTTGCGCCAAAACACAAAGATTATTCTGAGGTGGTTTCTTTCGCAAGAAAAACAGTGGAAGCAATGAGCTTTACATTTCCCAAATGGCCATATCCTTATCCGCACGAAACGGTATTTGATGGTCTTGACCAGATGGAATATCCAATGATGGTGAACGACAATCCACTGGAGCAAAAAGAAGATGCTATTGAGCTAACCGACCACGAGATTTTTCATACCATGTTTCCTTTTTATATGGGCATCAACGAAACCAAATATGCCTGGATGGATGAAGGCTGGGCAACTATTGGCGAGTGGCTGATTTCACCCATTATAGATACAAGTATTAAAGATGATTATGGCGTTGAACCATACGAAAGAGCGGCCGGCACCGAAGAAGATTTGTCCATCGCTACTTTATCAACACAGGAAAGTGGAAATACTTATTTTCTCAATTCGTATCCCAAACCGGCCTTCGGTTATTTGTATATAAAAGATATGCTTGGCGATAAATTATTTACAAAAGCATTGCATCAATACATTGCGCAGTGGCAGGGAAAGCATCCAATGCCTTTCGACTTTTTTAATAGCATGAACGAAGGTGCCGGTCAAAATATGAACTGGTTTTGGAAACGCTGGTTTTTCGATGCTGGTGTGCCGAATTTAAGCATTACAGGCGTAAAGCAAAAAGGCAATAGGTTCACTGTTAAAGTAACTAATAAAGGTGGCAAGCCCGTGCCTGTTGATTTGGTATTACACTACGTAGACAACACCACGCATACGATACATGCCAGCGTTGATACCTGGAAAGATGATATAAGCACCTCCACTTTTATATTCGTTGCCAGAAAAAAAGTGGCGAGTATAACATTAGGCAGTTTATATACGCCCGATACCGACAAAAGCGACAACACGTTTATTGTAAAATAACCTTCTGCAGGAAAATTATTAATGCTGATAACGCCGGTTTATCCATCTTTACACATCATGATTATCCGCAAAGCCACCTACTTAATTTCCAGTGCTTCGTATGAGCAATGTCCGAAACCAGACCGGCCGGAGTATGCTTTTATCGGCAGAAGTAATGTTGGTAAATCTTCGCTTATCAATATGCTTTGCAATAACACCAAACTGGCTAAAACATCGGCTGCGCCTGGAAAAACGCAGCTTATTAATCATTTTGAAATTCAAAGTGGCGCGAAGGAAAAGTCACCAACTATCAAATGGTATCTTGTCGATTTGCCCGGCTACGGTTTTGCAAAAGTATCGCAAAGCAGCCGGCGCAGGTGGGAGCAGATGATTGAAAATTATCTTCGCAAACGCCCCAATATCGTAAACGTTTTTGTGCTGATAGATGTGCGGTTAAAGCCACAGGAAATCGACATTCAGTTCGTTAGTCAGCTCGACAAATGGCAGGTTCCTTTCAGCCTCATTTTTACCAAAGCTGATAAAGAAAAACCGCTTGCTGCTGAGCGCAACGTACAGGCTTTTTTAGCTGCCATGCGCGAAACCTGGCAGTTTCTTCCGCAGCATTTTGTAAGCAGCGCGAATACGAAACAGGGGCGCGATGAGATTCTTGGTTTTATTAGTACTGCGAACGAATCGATTACAGAGAAAGAATAAAAAAACAGCCGGGGCGGTCATCTTTTGTCTATACATGTAGCTTTGATTCCGTCTGCCGCGGCGGATGCAAATCCGGCACAAAAGCTTCACCGGCTTTTCCGCTTCTCTCCGGCAGCCATTCAGTGCCTGCTTTTCAATTTGGTAAAAAATCAGGCACCTAAGTAAAAACGAAGAATCGTACATAAAACAGAAAGAACGCTGTTGAGCGTTCTTTCTGTTTTATCAATAAAATTCAACGTATTATATCATCAGGCTCGCAGTGATTTTTCTAAGTTCCTCCAGGTCGAAAGGCTTGGCAATAAATGCGTCGGCGCCAGCTTCTTTGGCAAGCGACTGGATATCATTATTGGCAGAAAAGTAAACGATTGGAATGTGTTTGATTTCAGTATCGTTCTTAATGGTTTGAGAAGCGATAATGCCGCCACTGTCAGGAATCCAGTTATCCATAAGAATAATATCAGGCTGAATATCCTTTACGGCTTCTGCTATGTTGTTACAGTGACTGCGCGTTACAACTTCGATTCCTTGTTTTTCAAATACATAGCTGCAAATGAATAAAATGTCCGCATCATCGTCACAAATAAGTACCTTTTTCTTCATAGTTCCTGAGCAGCGAAATCTCGCTTTAACTGTGTGAAAGTAATTAATTTAAAAACTTTGGGAAGGTTAAATTATTTAGTCGAGTCTTCGCCGGACAAAAGGCTAGCGCCAAGCCAGGCCATCATTCCCATCCCGGTTTCAATAGCGCGCTCATCAATATTAAACAGCGGTGTATGCACATTATGAACGATTCCTTCCTCAGCATTACGCACGCCCAGCCGGAAGAAACAGCCCGGCACATGCTGGGTATAATATCCGAAGTCTTCAGCCCCCATTCGCAGTTCGGTTTCTTCTACATTTTCGCCCTGCATATATGTTTTCGCCAGTTCCCAGGCTTCGCCGGTGAAAGCCGGGTCATTATCTACAGTCGGATATCCAACATCAATCAGCAAATCGACTTCTGCGCCCATCGCTTCAGCAATTCCTTTTACCTGCCGGGTTATTAGCTCATGTGCTTTGTATCGCCAGATTTCATCCATAGCGCGAAACGTTCCCATTAACTTCACTTCACTTGGAATTACATTTGTTGTGTATCCGCCTTGTATAGAACAGATTGACAACACTGAAGGAGAAGTTGGGTTGTTATTCCGGCTGATAATCTGCTGCAACGCAACAATAATATGCGAGGCAACCAGTATGGTATCAACCGTAAGTTGTGGAGCTGCTGCATGACCACCGGGACCTTTTATAGTAATAAAAATTTCATCGGCACTTGCCATTACCCTTCCCTTTCGAAAACTGAGTTTACCAATTGGCAAACCCGGGTGCACGTGCAACCCTACAATGCCTTGTGGCGTCGGGTTTTGCAACACGCCTTCTTTTATCATAATACTGGCACCGCCGGGATTGCGCTCTTCACCAGGCTGAAAAATAAGCTTTACAGTTCCTTCCCATTCGCCTTTCGTTTGTTGCAAAATATTAGCAGCTCCCAGCAAACAGGTTGTATGCACATCATGTCCGCAGGCGTGCATCACACCAGCGTTCTGCGATTTGTAAGACACACTGTTTTGTTCGTCAATCGGCAGCGCGTCCATATCGGCGCGAAGAGCAATTACGCGGCTTTGCGCGTTGCAACCTTCTATCAAAGCAACAATGCCGGTATCAGCCATTGCAGCAAACGGAATATTCCAGCCTTCCAGTTTTTCTTTTATAAAAGCAGATGTATTGTATTCCTGGTAGCTTAATTCCGGATGCGCATGTATATGCCTGCGGATTTGTATAAAATCGGGCAACGCTTGCTTAGCAAGCTGTTGAATGGTATCTTTTAGCATGGTTTTATTCTGATGTAGCGTCTTCATCTTTTGGCGGCGTGTATTCAATGTCGTCGTTTACAACATAAATCACCTGTGTATATGCCGAAGACAGAATTTTCTTATATTGATCTGCCTCATCACGGTCTATAAAGTTGCCAAAGCGAACTTTAAAATAAGGCGATTGAAAAATGGTATATGCTTTTTGCTCGGGAAAGCGCTGCAGAAGACTTGCTTTCAGATTGAATGCCTGCTCCCTGCTTTGTGTGCTCAGCACTTGCAGACGGTAACCATGATAAAGTCCGTTGTATGTCATGCGGGCAGCTTGCTTATTTAACTTTACCTGCACCGCATTCAGCAGATCGAGTCGCCCATCTTTTCTAACAACAATACTATCGGCTTTGTTGCCCTGCATAACAGCCAAACTATTTTTTACACTATTAATATTCGAAATCAGCGAATCGCCTTTTTGCGCATACCCGTTGGCTAAAAAGCAACATAAAATAATGGTGAAAAATCTTTTCATAATGTGTGCTGTTTAAATACAATCAGACGATAAGTGTACGCAATGTGTAAAGTTTTAAAAGCCAGGTTTTACTTTTATGAAATCAATAACCACCTTCTCCCGCAGGCTCGTCCTGAACGATGGCAACACCGGCACTGCAACCCAACCTTGCAGCGCCGGCTTCAACCAATTGTTTTGCAAAATCGTAAGTGCGAATGCCGCCGGAAGCTTTGATCTGCACATCGCGGGGAAGATACTTCCGCATCAACATTACAGCTTCTATAGTTGCGCCTTTATCAGCATATCCAGTCGATGTTTTTAAATAATCAATACCAGCAGCGCCATACAATTCGCAACACTTTTTAATCTCATCATCTGTCAGAACACCACTTTCAATGATGATTTTTGCCACCTTTTCCTTTTGTTTTATTATCGCCATCAGGTGGTTAATTTCGTTTGCGAGATACTGCCAGTCGTTGTTCTTTAACGCAATTAAATTGATAACAATATCAAGCTCATCTGCACCATCAACCATAGCCAGCAACACCTCGGCAATTTTTGCTTCCACTGCCGAATAGCCAAATGGAAAACCAATGACAGTCGCTGTTTGCACATCCGAATCTTTTGTAAGTTTTTTCGCTTTTTTTATAAAAGGCGGCGGCACACATACGGCAGCAAATCCATATTGAACAGCTTCATTGCAAAGTTTTTCAATATCTGCAACCGTAGTAGTGGGTTTTAAAATAGTATGATCAATGTATTTAGCCAACTGCATAGCGGGCAAAAATAAAGGTATTTGTCTGCCGCGCAAAAGTGTAAGAAAGGTAACTGAACTATCGTGATAACAACAGCGCGAACACTTTATCTGCGATTGCCAAAGGCGAAATGCCATTCATACAAGCTAAATGATTAGGGCAAGGCTTATTACCAAACACGGAAGAAGGACGGCAATCCAGATCAATTTGTACACAATTATCTAATGACTGTCCCCAACCCAGGAAACCGAGAAACGGGTGCGTACCGCCCCAAACTGAAACCACAGGAACACCATACAACGAAGCGAGGTGCATATTGGCAGAATCCATACTGATCATAACATCCAACTGTGAGATGAGTAATAATTCTTCACTAAAAGAAATAGTTCCGGCAACAGAACTGGTGCCAGCGTTTTCTTCTGCTATCTGCTTCAAAAGCATTGCATCTTCTTTGCCTCCGAATAAAACAATTTCAATGTTTTTTTGGGTTAATAAAATGCGAATAACCTCCTGCATTTTTACTAACGGATACATCTTTTCAGCATACCGCGCGAAGGGTGCGATACCTATTTTTTTTACATCCTTTTTTTGAAAAGAAAATCCTTCCGTATTTATTGTAATGCCTTGCTCAATATTCAATTCGACAGGCAGTTCTAATTTTTCAAACACATCTGCATATCTCTGAAAAGTAGATTTTAAAGGTTTTAAATCTTTGTGATGTTGCCGAGTCAGTTCCTTTTTTTCTTTTCTGCCTTTATTGATAGCCGCTGTTTTTTTACCGCCAAAAAAAAAGCGCAGTATTTGCGTGCGAAGTACATTGTGCAAATCGGCAATTGCATTGAACGAATGAGCTGCATTCAACTCTTTGTAAAGACGATATAAGCCGATAACACCTTTATGTTTTCCCTTCAAATCTGCTGCAACAAAATGCAGCCTGTTTAAGCCGTCAAATAAAGGTTTTACAAAAGCAACAGAAACAAATGTGATTTGTAATTGGGGATACTGGTAAAGCAAAATCTTGATAACAGGAACTGTCATCGCAATATCGCCAAGCGAGGAAAAGCGAAAGACGAGGATATGCCTGGGCTGCATTACAGATCAGCCACTTTTTGATGATATAAAACAGGATTCAGTGTAGCATCGTTGTACATCTTCATTTGCCGGTACACTTTCATTTTTTTATTGCCTGCGGCAATGTCTTCAATAAGCTCATTTATAGCATCCGATAAATCTTCGCGTTGCTCATAAAGCATTGACAATTTCTGTGCACAGCGTTCGCGATGTTCATCAGTTGCATCTTGCCGCGAAGCCTCTATTGCCATGTGAAAAATTTTCAGTTCCAATATTGAAAGACGATCAATAGCCCAGGCAGGGCTTTCTGTATTCAGTGTTGCACCAGGTAATAAAAAGGTACGACCGTATTGTTGCAAAAACCAATCATCAATCTGCTCCACCATATCCGTTCTTTGCTGGTTCGATAAATCGATACGACGCTTAAGGTGCAGGGCTGTTAATGGTTCTATGTTGGGATTTCTAATGATATCTTCTAAATGCCATTGCACGGTATCTATCCAGCATTTATGGAAAAGAATTGATTCAATGGCAGGAAATGCATAAGGATTACGCAATAGCGTGTCTACATTATCTTCTGCGTGATAATCCTTGATACATTGCTCGAAAATCTGTATGCAGTTCTGGCTTGTCATGTTGCAAAAATAAAGTGCAAACGAGTTAAGAGATCTCAACAAAATTGAGGTCTTTACCAAAAGTCTCCTGAAGTGATATGGTAGCCCATAAACCGATCACGATTACCAGCACGCCAATGATTTGCGCACTCACGAGGTAACTGCTATCTGCAGAAAAGGAATGTTGCGTAAATGTGCTTCGCAAGTATTTAAACAACAGGATTATCAGAGGCACCGTCCCTCTTACAAAATTAGGAATTGTTGTAGCAGCCGTTGCCCGGAGATTCGTACCAAACTGTTCGGCGCCGATGGTTACAAATATTGCCCAATAACCCATGGAAAAACCTAGGGCAATACACAACAGATACATGGTTTGCGCAGTACCATTATGTTGTATAGTAAAGAATAAAGTGATAAAAATGATAGCCAGACTTAAGAAAACATACAGCGCTTTTTTCCGGCTTTTCAGGTATTGACTTAATAACCCAATGGCAATGTCGCCCACGGAGATTCCCATGTAAGCAAACATCACCGCTTTGCCGGCATCAATGGGTTCGCTGATTTGCATAGCGGCGCCAAACTCTTTAGAAAATGTAATTAACAAACCGATCACATACCACGTAGGTAAGCCGATTAATATGCTGATGAGATAGCGTTTGAAACGTTCTCTTTTTTTGAATAACATGAAGAAATTTCCACGCTGCACTTCCATTTGTTTTACCCGTTGAAACATACCGGATTCAAAAACGGAAATGCGTAACAAAAGAAGTAAAATACCCAATCCCCCGCCAATAAAGTAGCAGGTTTGCCAGCCTGTGTTGTCTGGTTTTACAAACTCCTGCTTCACGAGAAAAGCAGCAATGGCGCCGAGCAAACCGATGCCGGCCACCAATGATGTGGCGACACCACGCTTCTCTTTTGATGCAAGTTCAGACACGAGAGTAATACCGGCGCCAAGCTCGCCGGCTAATCCTAAACCGGCAATGAAACGTATGATGGCATATTGCTCAACCGTATGAACAAAACCGTTGGCAATGTTGGCAGCGGAATACAAAAGAATAGAACCAAAAAGAACACTCAGCCTGCCTTTTTTATCACCGACTATACCCCAAAAAATACCTCCAAATAATAAGCCTATCATCTGTATGCTGATAATATTCTCACCGTCGGTTGTAATTTGAGCATCTGTTAAGCCCATATCTTTCAGGCTTGGAACGCGGATGATGCTGAACAAAAGAAGATCATAAATATCAACAAAATAACCCAGCGCAGCTACCAGCAATGGAATGGTAAATAAGCTTTGCTTGTTTGTAGTCATGGCAGCAATCGATATTTAAAAAAAACTGGCAATTGTACTTTTCTGGCAGGATAAAGTTTATTTAGCGTCTGTATCAACAACTGGTTTTTTACCAAAAAACAATTTGATGATAACAGGTATGGTAGTAATAACAATAATACCAATCGCTATGATTTCGATATGTTCCTTCAGGCTAAAATTGTAACGACCCTGTACCCAGCTTTCTAAAAAATGACCACCCAAAAACATACTCGCAACCCAGGCAATGCTTCCCAGAATATTATATAAAGTAAAAGTTGCTTTTGGCATTTTTACAACACCAGCAACAATGGGTGCAAACGTGCGGATAATAGGTAAAAACTTAGAAGCGAACACAGTTCCTCTTCCATACTTTTGATAGAAGTCGTGTGCGCGCATCAGGTGTTTTCGCCGAAAGAAAAAAGTTTCTTTTCGCTCGTAAAGTAAAGGCCCGGTTTTGTTGCCAAACCAGTACCCTGCCATGTTCCCCAATATAGAAGCGATAATAAGTAAAACGATGATAACACTGTAGTGAACGTTGAAAAAGCTGTCTGACAATTTGCCTGCATAAATACCGGCTGCAAACAAAAGACTATCACCGGGAAGAAAAAAGCCGAGCAGTAAACCGGTTTCCGCAAAAATGATAAAAAGCAATGCATATAAACCACCGTGTTCAATGATCCAGTCAATTAAATTATTCAGCATGAAAAGGAATGATTAAGTAAAATAACTTTTATAATTCTATTTTTCGAATTCTGGTTTTACGAACATTAATAACAGCAAAAGAATCCATTAATTCTCCTGATTGATTTAACAAGAGTGCAAATAGTCTTTGCAAAATGATTTCTCTATCTTTTAAAATAACGCATTAAAACAATACAAAAAACTTTTAATTTATTTTAAAGACAAGATCAGCGAAGTCTTTGTCTTCAGTGATTATTAATGATGGTGGAAACAATGACAATGATATAATGCTTTCATCATTTAACGAAGCGAAACTTTCACTGATTGATACAACCTGAAAATCAGGATTTCGTAATTGACACACAAAATAATAACCTATGCTTTCATCAACAATTATATTCATGAAACCCTATCTTCAATTATACTCTCGTTTGTTAACACAGCAAAACTATATCTGAACACTTTCTGAATGTCATTTATTGTAGGTCCTGGATAAGCTTCGGGCAAATCTTCGTAAGAGTATCTTTCACTTAATTTTTGCAAGATTAATTCAACAGTGATTCTCGTTCCTTTGATGCATGGTTTACCCATCATGGTATCAGGATTTACAGAGATTCTTTCAAAATTCATGTTCAGCATTTTAAATTACACATTCTCAATTTCGCCTTCCCATTTACTCACTACGCTTGTTGCCAGCGCATTGCCAAGTACGTTGGTGGCGGTGCGAAACATATCGCAGAAATGATCTATCGGCAATATTAAGGCAATTCCTTCAGGTGGAATTTTAAACATGGCACAGGTAGCCGTTACTACAACCAGCGAAGCTCGTGGCACGCCCGCAATTCCTTTGCTGGTAAGCATAAGAACGAGAAGCATAGTAATTTGTGTGCCGGTATCGAGAGGTACTTTATAGGCTTGCGCAATGGCAAGCGAGGCAAACGTCATGTACATCATGCTGCCATCGAGATTGAAAGAATATCCAAGCGGTAAAACGAATGACACAATTTTATTGGGGCAGCCAAAACGTTCCAGCTCTTCGGTAAGTTTTGGAAATACAGCTTCGCTGCTTGTGGTGCTAAAGGCAATGATAAGCGGCTGTATAATACGAGTTAAGAGAACGCCGGTTCGCCTTTTCAAAATGATGTAGCCGACAGTGATCAAAACGACCCACAGCAAGGCAATTCCTGCAATGAAATAAATGAAATAATGAGCGTAGAAAATAAAGATAGCCGGACCCTTTGTAGCAATTACAGCAGCGATGGCGCCAAACACACCGAGCGGTGCAAAGTTCATTACATAGCCAACCATTTTTAAAATCACATGGGCAACCGCATCCAGAGCTTTGACAACGATTTTTCCTTTTTCACCAAGAGCTGCCGTAGCAATACCAAAGAAAACAGAGAACACAACGATCTGCAGAATCTGGTTATCAGCCATGGCATTGATAACACTTTTTGGGAAGACGTGATCGACAAATGCGGCGAGGCTAAAAGCCGTTGTTTTGTCAACTAAATCGGCGGCGCCTTTGGTATCTGCATTTGATAAATCGATGCCTTCGCCGGGTTTAAAAAAGTTGACGAGAACCAAACCAAGTAACAAACTGACTAACGACGCAGAAACGAACCACAGCAAAGCTTTGCCACCAACGCGACCTACTGTTTTTAGATCGCCAAGTTTGGCAATGCCTACCACTAAAGTGCTGAATACAAGTGGCGCAATAATCATCTGCACAAGGTTGAGAAACAGCCTGGTAAGCAATTGCAGATTGCCGGCTATAGTTTGCGCAAAAGCCGGTGATGCCATTGTAAAAATGGAGTAGCCAAGCGCGATGCCGAGAAGCATGGCAATAATAATAGATATCGTTAGTTTGTTCTTCATGGTTATAAATCGTGAGACGGATAATGTTGCCCCATCATTGCCCTGAACGCTGATGTGAGTGACACAACTGTCGATGACAAAAGCGGCTGACGATGGCTACCAAATCATCTTACTACAACCTCAGCGTGTGATGCATAGTGGCGCGCAATATAAATGAAAAGAGACAGGTATTGAATGGTTATTCTGTGCCGTTGTATAACGCAACCATTTTGCTGAATGCTTCTTTATTGATGGTACTGTTGAGTGATGTAAGAATATCCTTTTTTTCGGAGGCGGTAAGGTGAAAAGATATGGTTGCTGTTTGCTCTTTTTTAGAAGGAATGTATTGGAACGATAACCGATAAAGATTAGGTCCGTAGCTGTCGGATAAATAATCGAGTTGGTTAAGCTGAAAATAAGTTTGCAGGCGAAACCAGTTTGCCTGCAACACCAAGAAAGGCTTGGTTAAAAAGCCAAGAACATTGTCAGTTTCAAGCGGACGATCCCAATCGCCTGCCTGCCGGTCGCGTATTTGAATGATGACAACTTTGCCGGTATTTTTTTGCAACCAGTCTTTATAAGTATTGATAAAACGGAAAGTGCTTTCCTGCCCGAAATTATCGCGCAAACCTGCATCTAAAACGTCAATAACGGGATCGCTTGGCAGCCACACATTGGGGAGCACGTAAGGAAAGGTTGCGTTCATGCGAAGGGCAGAAAGCACGCTTACATTTTGCGCATTTTGATTGTGAAAAAACGAAACAAAATCTACCGCATCCGTTTCTTTTGTTGGTATGCGCGTAGTGTCAAATCCAGCCTGCATCAGCCACCGTTTTGGACTTGGACTGATGATAAGCTGCCTGCCGTCGCGGCTGATAACCGCGTTCCAGATGAGGCTGGGAATCTGCGCTTCCTCTTCCGCATATTTATAATCGCCTATCTTTTTATTTAAAATGCCGTGCGTATTAAAATCGAGCTTTTGTTCCCATGCATACGCACGGTCTTTTACATACGAGTACCCGTTTTGTTTGAAGCGGCTTGCAGGTCCCATTACATCGCGCGTAATCATGGATGAAAACAAAGGATTCAACAGGTCGCGGGAAATATTGTTGGCATATTTTGCATCCTGCAGGTTGATATTTTTCCCTTTCACTTTCTCATAATATAAACCTCGGAAATAAGTAGCTCCCATCATGCCGCCGGAAGCTCCGTTGATGAGCATTGTGTGCGGCATTAGGCCACCTTTTGTCAGGCTATCCAAATGTTGCAGAATGTTCATAACGAAGGCTGAGCTGCGATTGCCGCCGCCACTGACATCGAGAAGAAACATGACCGGTTTTTCTTCCTTTTGCTTCTTTTTCCATTTGTTCAACGTCAGCAGAAAACTGTCCTTATCAGCCTGTACGTTTTGCGGCGACGCAATAGAATCTAAACCTTGTTGTGTGTAGCGGGAAGGAAGGATTTTACTATCATAATTTAATCCATACGCACGGTTGCGGAAGTCGATAACATGAATATTATTAAGCCAGTTGATGACCACATAAACCAATATCAATATCGGGATGCTCCATGTTTTAAAAAAAAGAGAAAAAGCGCCTGCAATACCTATAAGAATGGCAAAGAAAATGGTGGCGCTGGCGGCAGCGGGAATCTGGAAAACCGTGCTATCACTGAGATAGCCGACTGAAATCAAAAAGATAAAAGCTATAAGAACAGCTAACACGGCAGCGAGGTGATGACGCTTAAAAATGGTTTGCAACAGTTCATCGCTGTAGTGGCGAACATCGCGCGGCTTTCGCAAGCCGAGATTGGCGCTAAAAAATAAATCGACGCGGATTTCACCTTTGTAAACAGGCAGCGGATTTTTATGAATAGCCGCTGTATAGTTCTCATTCGCACGGCTGATCAATGCCTTCATTCGACGATAAATGGTTTTGTCAGCTCCATAAAAATAAAAGAAAGCAATCAGTACAGCGATAATGAAACCAAGTAAAAAACTTCCGTTTAATAGTAAAGCCTGCCCTGTCGTTAATAACTCTTCATACAGGTCGTACTGAATGGCATTTACAAAGTAAAAAATAAGGAAAAGAACAGGCAGTATTGCATTATTGATACAATACTTTAAAAAGGGTTGTGAAGTAGTAGCCAGAAAACGGATGTGTTTGGTATGAAGAATGAAAGTTGATATATTCCAGCTCATCACAAATACACCTATTGCAAACCCAACGAACCCTGTGCTGAGCGGTGTAACATTACCCCAATATTCAGGCGCGAGAAACAAAGTTTCGGCGCCATAAAACTGGAGAAAATGACCGGATACGGTGGCAAATAATATGATCCAAAACATCAGCAGCAACTGGTACCTGCGGAAGTGCAGAAAGAAAAGCTGTACCGGCAGAGAGTAAAAAAATCCCGCCCAAATTTTCTTCATAAGATGTTGATGCTTTTGGTATCGTTGCTTACTTGCAAGCTGCTGTTATTTGCCAATCGTTTTCGTGTTCTTTGTTAGCTTTCTTTTCGTTTTCTTCTGTCACCAATCAGCAGTTCGATAAAGTAAGTAACAACAGAAACCATTATACCAAACCAGAAGGCTGACCACCAGTTTTGCACCGTAAAACCGGTTACTAATTGCGATGCAAATTTTATAATCAGCGTATTGATAACGAGAAGAAACAAGCCCAATGTAAATACCGTGACTGGTATGGTTAGCCACACAAGCACAGGCTTTATAAAAGTATTCAGCAATGCCAGTACAAGTGCCAGTATAATAGCCGTCAGTCCGCCGTTGATGCTAACACCCGGAATGAGATTGGCAGCAATAATAGCTGCCAACGCGGTTACCAATATTTTCCAGATAAACTTCATGAAACTAAATTACGGTTAGCTGATAAAAATCATCCGGCTGCAAATACGTATTCGCGAGCGCCTGTAGCTCACCGGCAGAAATATGCCTGATGATATCCAGCGTTTTATCAAAATAGTCTTCGCCAAGATTTTGCATAATGTAAGTCTTCCACCGATTAATAATCTGGAATGGACCATCAATATGCCCAAGTATGGTACCAATCATATAATTGCGAACCAAATCAAGCTCTTCCTTATCTACCGGCTCATTGCGAAGCTTTTTCATTTCATAAATCACTTCTTTTATGGTGGCTTCCGCTACATCTCTGCTTACTTCAGAACTAATGGACAAAGCAGATGTTTGCACATGGTTTTCGAGAAAGCTATGAATGCCATACGTGTAGCCTTTGTCCTCGCGGATATTGCTCATTAATCTTGACCCGAAATAACCACCGAAAATATTATTCAGTATCTGCATTTTAGGAAAGTCTGCATGCTGCCGGTTTGGGAATGGTCGCGCCAGACGAATAGCCGCCTGCACGCCTTTATTATCATTATTGATGTTGAATATTTTTTGTTCGGCAGGTAAAATCTGGTGCTTTACCTGCGGCAACGGCTTGCCATTAAAAGGAAGCGAGCCAAAGGTTTTATTTAAAAGCTCAGCCATATTTGCCGGCAGCTTTCCGGCAATAAAAATGAGGCATTTACCTTCCGTATAAAATTGCTTGTAGAAAGACAATAACTGTTCGCGTTGCAAATCATCATAAGCCGCAGCACTTGTGTACGTGCCGTATGGATGAGCAAAGCCAAACAGTTTTTCATCTATCAAACGGTTGGCAACAAAATCACATTTTTTCAGGCTTACCTGTAATCGTTGCTTTTGGTTTTGTTTATAAATATCAAGCTCTTCTTCAGGAAAAATACTTTCTGTCAGCAACTCTCCTACTATCGGCAACAAGTCCTGAATATGTTTGCTTAAACAATGCAAGGTGAGCGTCGCTGTTTCATTGCCGCAAGTGCGGTTAAAGTGCGCACCATAAAAATCAATCTGCTCATTAATATCAAACGCACTGCGCTGTCTGGTGCCATTTTTTATTAAAAAATTTGTAGTGGCAGCTACAATGTTTTGTTGTTCATACCAATTGCCGGCAAAGAACACAAGTTCCATCTGCATCACTTCCTGTTCGCCAGCCTGTATGGCATATACCGGTGTCTTATTATCCAGCTCGTAATATTCGTAAGGCTTCAGCTTCACATCAAACTCTACCGGTTGATGAATACGTGGCGCCACTTTCCTGTTTAATACCTCCATAAAAAATATAAGGCTGCAAAAGTAAAGATTCACAGCCGATACTTATTTCCCCTTATGATGTTTGAAAAGATGCCCGGAATAATTTATCAAACAATTTTATAAACCTCGCTTTCTTGTTACTTACAGCGTATCATTTTGAAATGAAATAGAAAATACAGTTTTATGTAACCATCGTCCGGTTCTTTTGTGATAGACAGTTGTTGCCATTCCTGCTGCTTTAGCACGCAGGAATGCTCCCATCAAGCTTCCGGGCAATGATTGAACTTTTTCCTGCCATGTAAAATGAAGAATCTATCCGTAAGCAATAATCGGCAACTCAATAAGTTTTCTTTCTATCAGATGTATCAACTCAACAGAATTAAAATTAACTTTTAGCAAAGCCGGCAGGTTTCAGACAAATTATCAGTTTTAAACAAAAACCATAATGTTTTGAATTAGAATCTGCAGGTTTCGAATGAAAAGCTCATGGTTGTCTTCTTCTTCTTAAAGTAACAAGCCAAAAAAGCGCGGCAGTATCAATGCCGCGCTTTTGAAATCTATCAACTGACTTAATTGTTTTTAATTTGAATTGTAACTCTTTTTTCCGCCACAGCATCACCACCAAAATAAGGCAGCAACTTATAATTTCCCGCCGAAGCAGTTTTGCTCGTGCGCAGCAACGAAGTTGTAGTTCCATTCAAAGTAAAATCATAATGATCGCCCATTACTTCAATTTTATAGTTAATTGCCTTACCCAATGGCACCGAACCAATCTGCACAATGGTTGAGTCGCCATTGTTAGTTGCGTAAGCGGCAATCTGCAATTCGTTATTAAACCAGCGCCAGCCAAAACGTGCGCTAAAATCGCGGTGACTTTTGCCATTATCAGCAAATCCATACAATGTATTTTGGTCATACTTCGTTTTCGGATCGGTAAAATTGTAAATGGCAGAACTGTCGAAAATAGCACTGAATGAAAGAACTTTCCCGGTAAAAAGAGGAAAATGCTTTCCGTTCGCGTAATGATGTCCCGGCTCGATAACGTAAGTTTTATAAGCCGCTTTTGCATCAGAAAAGTCTCCTGTTTGCATGGATTGAGCGGATAAATCTTCGCTTCCCGAAACCGCGACGGCTTCTTTGGAGCAACTGTTAAATGCAAACGATAAAATCAAAAGCAATAAGATCAGATACGATAATTGGTGTTTCATGGTAATATTAGTTTTTTTGAACAAAACAAATGTAGCTTATATAAGAAGAGCTGACATATTTCTCTTGTTCAAAAAAGAAATGCCGCAATAAAATAATAATGCAAACCAAGGGAGTGTTTTGCATTGTTGCAATTTTATTTGATCTGCCTTTTCATGTAGCGTTTGCAAAGTCGCTCGTCTTCTTTTTCAAAGAGAAAATGCAATTAAATGCCTACTTTTCGTTTCTCATCCGTTTAACTCAATCAGCTTATGTTTACCATCATCGATGTGCTTATTGCAGTTGCAGGTATTATTGCGGTTCTTCTTGCATGGCTTTTCACAAAGCAATCAGCGCACAACAGGCTTTGCGCTGTTAACGAAAAACTGGCGCAGCAGGAAGTTCAGTTGGCACAACTTATCTCAACAAGCCATGAATTGCGCCAGCAAAAAGAACTTTTACTACAACAATCGGCAAAAACGGAGGGCTTGCTGCAATCAGCCACAGAGCAATGCAATGGTTTAAAAAGATACCAGCGCGATAACGAGATTCTCAACAGTCAACTGACATTGTATAAAACAAAATTTCACGCCGCAGAAGAGAAACTGGAATTGCAGAAAGCCGAATTAGAAATGATTGGAAGCCAGTTTAAACATGAATTTAGAAATCTTGCACAAACTATTTTTGAAGAGAAAACAGAAAAGTTTACGGCTCTTAACGAAGAAAAAATGAGTGCGATCATTGCACCTTTAAAGATTCAGTTGGGTGAGTTTAAGCAAAAGGTAGAAGATACATACGATAAGGAAAGCAAAGAGCGCTTTTCGCTTGGCAAAGAAGTGCAACGCCTGATAGAAATGAGCCAGAAAGTAAGCGATGAAGCCAACAATTTAACCTCGGCTCTAAAAGGCAATGTAAAGATGCAGGGCAACTGGGGCGAAATGATTTTAGAAAGCCTGCTGGAAAGCAGCGGGCTTGCTAAAGGACGCGAATACCAGGTGCAGCAGTTTATTCGCGACAATGCCGGCAACATCATTAAAGACGAGAATGGCAAAGGCTTGCAGCCCGATGTTACCATTTATTATCCCGACAACCGGAAGATTATTATTGACAGTAAAGTATCGCTCATTGCGTGGGATGAATACACTGGCTGCAGCGATGTGGCTGTACAGAAAATTTGTCTCGCCAATCATATCCGTTCGCTTCGTGCTCACATAGATGGATTGAGCCGAAAAGATTATCCGCGTTATGCAGCGGCACTTGATTACGTTTTGATGTTTGTGCCGATAGAGCCTGCTTTCCTGGAAGCAGTGAAATGTGATAATTCTCTCTGGAAGTTTGCTTATGACAAGCGTATCCTGATGGTAAGCCCGACAAATCTTTTCGCTGTTCTCAAAATTGTATCTGATTTATGGAAGGTAGAACTGCAGAATAAACATGCCATTTCAATAGCCGAACGCGCCGGTGCGTTGTACGATAAATTTGAAGGATTTATTTCAAACTTTGAAGCCGTTGGCAGAAAAATAACGGAAGCCGGATCTTTATACGAAGAAGCTTTGGGACAACTTAAGAACGGCAAAGGCAACGTGATGAGAAAAATAGAAGAACTTAGAAAAATGGGCGTGGTTACCAAGAAACAATTGCCTGAACGGCTTTTGGAAGAAGAATAATTGTTTGTGAAATTTACATGCCTTCTTCGCTATTCCGTCGATTTTTTTTTGCGGGAGCAATTGCGATAAGGTAATATTGCACGTCACCAAAACGAATCGTCTGCAGTTTGAAACCTTCTATGAATAAAACATCAGCCCTCTCAGGCCGGATTTGTTTTCACGTATTGATGCCATTGAAAACAAGGATTAATAACGGTTAAAAACGATTACATGTTCGAGAAGACATTTAATCTCAGGTATTTCGAAATGAATAAGTGGGGTGAAGCTTCACCATTAACCATAGCAACATTGCTGGAAGAAACTGCTTCCGAGCATTGCAATGTCATCAATCACGGGCTTTTCGATTTATATGCACAGAACATTGGTTGGGTATTGTTATCCGGCTACATGAACATTTACCGTTATCCTGCTTTTAAAGAAGCCATCACCATTCGTACATGGATGTCGGGCTATACTGCTACGCGTGGGTATCGTGAGAACATCATTTTTGATGAAAACAAAAACGTGATCGGGCATTCAAGAGGTTTATGGGTTTTTTTCGATACGGTTAAAAAACGACCGGTCAAAATTTTTCCCGGCATACTGGAAGGATGGGCACCGCATAACGAAATATGCACCGACTACAATATTGAAAAAAAGCTAAATCATTCAGAGCAAGTGAAATGCGAGAAGGATTTTGGCATTTACCAATATGATCTGGATGCCAATAATCATGTAAACAATCTCCGCTATCTGCAATGGGCGCTGGAAACGGTTCCTGACAACTACTTCGACGAAAAACAGCTTTCCATACTTGATGCCCGCTTTATACGCGAAGCGTATTATGGCCAGAGCATTCATTCGATTACGCTGGCTGAAGAAGCAAATAATTGTCTTCACCACCGTATTCAGAATGCTACCACCGGAGATTTGTGCGCTGCGGCCAACACAACCTGGCGCGAGCGGGTAGCCGTTCCACAGGTGAAAGTTTACCAGTTTGCCTGATTTCGAATAGCTCAAACTTTTATCATTGCATCGCAAATAGCATAGCTTTAATTGACGTTGTACGTTTGCACTTATGGATATATCTTTTACCAGCAATACCATTTCTATAGCAGTCGCCGAACTGTGGGAATATGGAAAAAACTTTTCTGTATGGGCTTTCCACGCACCTATGGGAGCTGGCAAAACAACATTGATTCATTCTTTATGTACAGATATACTACACGTACCGGACACTGTTAGCAGCCCTACATTTGCTATTATCAATGAATACAAAAGTAAGTTGGCAGGCACCATTTACCACATGGATTGGTACCGGCTGAAAGGCGAAGAGGAAGCCTTGCAGGCTGGCGTAGAAGATTGTTTTTTAAGTGGCAGTTTATGCTTTGTGGAATGGCCGGAGATAGCGCCATCTTTACTTCCCGACAAAACACTTCACATCTGCCTATCCATTATTAACGAAACCACACGACGACTGACAGCAGGATAATTGATTTATTTCAATTATATTTGTTCCCGGTAAATCAAGGCATAAAGCTGCAATACTGAGTTGATGAAGAAGAACCAATTACAAGCAAATTCATTATCGCGTTCATTAAATCAGTTTCCTGTTATCAGTATATCTTCTTTCTACGTTACCAGATAAAAGAATCTCATTTCTATGACAAAGCCTGTTGTTAGCGCCTCTTTTGCCTATGAAACAATGGAAGAAAAGCTTGATATAAAGCCTGCCACCGAGAAGCTGCACATCGGCATTCCAAAAGAAACGGCTTTCCAGGAAAACCGTATTGCACTTACACCGGATGCGGTTGGAGTGCTGGTAAGCAATGGCCATGAAGTAACGATAGAAACCAAAGCTGGCGCCGGCAGCAATTATGACGATAAAGATTATTCGGAAGCAGGTGCCAAAATTGCTTACGACAAATCGGATGTTTACAGATCGCCTATCCTCGTTAAAAGTGCACCTATTGTCTTTGAAGAATGCAGCTACCTGCAATTGAACCAGATTGTTATATCGCCGTTACATCTTTCGCTTCTTAAAAAAGAAATTATTGAAGTGATGATGCAGAAACGCATCACGGCACTTGGGTTCGAAAACCTGAAGGACGATAGTGGTACCTTTCCTATTGTGCGTTGTATGAGCGAGATTGCCGGCAGTGCAGCTATGTTAATTGCGGGTCAATACCTGGGAACGGCAAATGAAGGCAAAGGTGTACTGCTTGGAGGAATCAGTGGCATTCCACCAACGAAAGTTATCATCATCGGGGCTGGAGTCGTTGGTGAATTTGCTACGCGCACCGCACTGGCTATGGGCGCTTCCGTAAAAGTGTTTGATAACAATGTTTATAAACTGAAGCGCCTTGAAAATAATCTTGGCGTTCGGGTTTGGACAAGCGTAATTGAACCTAAAATACTTGCCAAACAGCTTAAAACCTGCGAGGTTGCCGTAGGTGCACTAATTACAGAAAGCGGCAGAAGCCCGATTGTGGTAACAGAGCAAATGGTATCGAACATGCGCAGTGGCAGTGTGATTATTGATGTCAGCATAGACCGCGGCGGCTGTTTTGAAACCAGCGAAGTAACAACGCATGAGCAACCCACTTTCCGCAAGTACGATGTGATTCATTATTGTGTTCCGAACATTGCCAGTGGATTTGCCCGCACTGCGAGCCATGCCATCAGCAATGTGATTATGCCTTTATTGATAGATGCGGGTGATGAAGGCGGAATAGAAGAAATGCTTTGGCATAATATCAATCTCCGGCATGGCGTCTACATGTATAAAGGTCACCTCACAGATATTTACATTAGCCAGCGTTACGATTTAAAATACACCGATTTAAACCTTCTGATAGCAAGCCGGACCTGATTTTTAAGAAAGAATTTCCTGAAGTGTATCTGCAACAGCCTGAAGTAAAGCCGGGTCTGTTTTATGTATGCTGATATCGTTGGGTTTTACAGCGATGGCTCTGAAACTACCTTCATCGTCCCGCTCAAAATGAAACGGCACTTCGTTGATAATTACTTCAATTTTATATTGATAAGTTGTAGTAAAGAGCTGGGCATCGAAGAGATAATCTTTTCCTCCATAATGAACAGGAATCTGGAAAGGTTCATCCATACGAATAAAATAAACTGGTATTGCTGTGCTTAACTTACGACGCTTCAGCAGGCATATAAGAACTGATTAAAGTATGTATCTGGTGTAATGAAAAGGGTTTATGAAGACATCCGTCAGCCTGGCTTTCCTCATAATTAACCAGTGCATTGGCATTGGCAGAAAATAATATAACCGGACTATTGGTTGTGTATTCGTTTTTTATACGCTTACAAATATCCCTGCCATCTTCTCCATTCAGGTTTACATCCAGCAAAATAAGGTCAGGCGCTGTTTCGTTTAACTCTTTGAATAAGGGTTTGGAGTGCTGAAACACTTTTACATCAAATCCTTTTTTTGTAAACCATATCTTTAAAGATAAAAGTATATCAAAGTCATCATCTACAATAAATAATTGCCTCACACTAATTTTTGTGCAACTACTGTATATATCATGCCAAAACCTACATTCAGAACTGAGAGTTTCCTGTTTTGAACAGACATTTAAATTTGCTCTTTGAATGCGTTATGAATCAATCATTAACAAAGCGGAATCGGATTAAAAAAATAATTTACCATTGTAAAAAATGCAATAGCATCCAAACGAATAAAAGAAAAAATGTGGCATTAAAACCTCAACACACCTGCGTCACTTTCACGATGACTGCATACCCTATCTTCGCTTTTCATGCAGGCAGTTATTTATAAATCAACCGGGAGCTGGTATATAGCCAAAAGCGAAACAGGCGTTTGGTACAATGCCCGCATAAAAGGCGTCTTTAAAATTGATGACATCACTTCTACCAATCCAATTGCTGTTGGCGATGTTGTAACGATTGAGCCAGAAGACGAAAGCGGCAATATTGCTACCATTACAGGCATCGAAACCCGGCAGAATTATATTGCCCGAAGTTCTCCGCACAATAGAAACCATCATCATATTATTGCTTCAAACCTCAACCAGGCATTGTTGTTCGTTACATTGAAAGATCCCCGAACTTCTACCGGATTTATAGACAGGTTTCTGATTTCTGCTGAAGCGTTTCATTTACCCGCCATCCTTGTGTTCAACAAATGGGACATTTATAGAAAAAAGGAAATCGCTCTTTTTGATGAAGTAGAATCGGTTTATACCAAAATTGGCTATAAGATAGCCAAGCTGAGTATGCAAACCGGCGAAGGAATTTCGGAAATAAAGGAGTTGCTGCAAGATAAAACCACTTTGCTTAGCGGGCATAGTGGTGTTGGTAAATCTACTTTTATTAATACCATATTACCTGATAAGCAGTTGCGCACTACCGGAGTAAGCAATTGGAGTGGAAAAGGAATGCATACAACTACGTTTGCCGAAATGTTTGATCTTCCTTTCGGCGGACGCCTTATTGACACGCCAGGCATCCGTGAATTAGGCATCGTTGATATTAAAAAAGAAGAACTATCGCATTATTTTCCTGAGATGCGAAAGCTGTTGCCATCTTGCCGTTATCACAATTGCCTTCATATTAACGAACCTGATTGTGCCGTAAAGGCTGCGCTTGAAGACGAAACGGTTTCCGTTTCGCGTTATGTAAGCTATCTGAATATAATGGATACGATTTCCGACAAGACTTATTAGCTAAATAAAATATAAGACTCCTACATAAATAAAAAGATATCGTAGGACTATTGAAAATTAAGCCGAAGCTTGGTTGCCAGCTTATGGATTAATTTTTCGATCTTTTCTTCGTTGGAAAATAAGGATATCCCGTTGTAAATGCTGTATTGCAGGGTAAATTTACGCTTTCGATAAGTAAATGACCAGTCAATAGAATCAGCTTCATCTTCTTTACCGGTAAAACGCACAAAGGGAATTTTGCTCAGTTTGGCAATCACGTTGTAAAAATCGGCAAGGCTACTATCCACTATACTGATATTGGTGGCAGCCGCCTGTTGGCTTGTCTGCATCGTCGTTTTTAAGTTTTATATAAAAAGAACCTGTTTCCTTTTTACATCAGGATTTAAATTTCCTGCCGTGTTTGATTGCTTTCGCTGCTTTTGGGTCGCCACTTAAAATTCTTTCTGCCCCAACGGCAGCAGCCGTCGCCGGGCAGCCTCTTTTCACTGTACAATACGAAAATAATAATATTATAAGAACTAAATAAAGGATAGCTTTTCTTAAGCCCTGGATCATCATAAAAAAAAATAAGCAATTAGTTTTGTTTCTTAGAAAAGCTATCCTTTTAATAAGACAGTAAACTTTAACGTTACGCTGCACGAAAGTTCTTTTTTTATTCATCTTTTTTAAACCAGCCTGCATACATGACGTAATTGTTTGCAATACGCCTGATTTCACCTTCAACAAGTTCGCTGGATATATCTTTAATTTTTTTTGCCGGAATGCCAGCATAAATGCTGTTAGGTTCCGTTATAGTACGCTGCGTCATAACTGCGCCTGCTGCTATTATACAATTGCTGTGAACCACGCAGCCATCCATAATAATGGCGCCCATACCAATTAACACATCATTATGAAGCGTGCAGCCATGAACAATCGCGCTATGACCGATAGAAACATTGTTACCAATGATGGTTGCCCATTTTTTGTAAGTACAATGCACCACAGCATTATCCTGGATGTTTACTTTGTTACCAACGCGAATAGTGTTGACATCGCCGCGCAACACAGCATTAAACCACACACTGCAGTTATTTCCCATTACCACATCACCTACCAGTGTTGCGTTGGGAGCCAGAAAACAATGATCTCCCATTTTTGGTTCTACGCCAAGTACAGGAATCAGTAAAGCCATTGTATTTTTTACCAACAAAGTAAGCCATTAAAAATGGCAAAAATGAGTAACGGAATTTCCTATTCTATTTTTGTACTTTCTTACGTAAGGCACATTTATAATTACCAATGGAAAACCGCCAGTTATTTCTGCAACATGTAGCGCAAACTTCACCGGAACCTATCGGGCTGGAAATTGTAAGAGCAAAAGGGATTTACCAGTACGATAAAAGCGGCAAAGAATACATTGATTTTATTTCTGGTTTCAATGTGGCTAATATTGGTCACGGACATCCGGAAGTGATCAAAGCTGTTCAGCAGCAGGCTGAACAGTACATGCACCTGATTGTTTACGGCGAATTTATTCAAAATCCGCAAATTAGCTACGCCCGGTTGCTCACCCAACACCTTCCTTCATCGCTCAATTGTGTTTACTTCACCAACAGCGGCGCAGAAGCTACGGAAGGCGCATTGAAACTAGCTAAAAGATATACAGGCAGAAGTAAAATCATCAGCTTTCACAATAGTTATCATGGAAGTACGCAAGGTGCATTGAGTGTTATGGGCGATGAATATTTCCGCAATGCCTACCGCCCGCTTTTGCCTGATGTATATCATTTTCGCTACGGCAGTGAAGAAGCGATATTGTCAATTGATGCGCAAACAGCTTGTGTTATTGTTGAACCTGTACAGGCGGAAAGTGGAATTACAACACCGCCTTCAGGCTGGCTGGCAGCCCTTCATAAACGTTGCAGGGAAACGGGTGCATTATTAATACTGGATGAGATACAAGCCGGTTTTGGCAGAACAGGTTCTTTGTGGGCGTTTGAGCAGCAAGAGGTTGTCCCGGATGTTTTGCTGCTGGGTAAAGCGCTTGGTGGCGGCATGCCGTTAGGCGCCTTCATATCTGATCTGTCTGTTATGCAAAGTTTAATCAGTAACCCGGTTTTAGGGCATATCACAACTTTCGGTGGACATCCTGTATCCTGCGCGGCAGGTAAAGCAGCTTTTGAAGTATTGCTAAAGGAGAAATATATAACTACTGTAAAGGAAAAGGAGGAAATCCTATTGCAAACACTTCATCATTCATCTATCGCCGAGATAAAAAGCAACGGGCTTTGGGCATCGTTGCAGTTTGCAGATTTTGACACCAATCTGAAAGTTGCAAGGCAATGCATTCAAAACGGATTGATTACCGATTGGTTTTTGTTCGCCCCCAACAGGTTGCGGATAGCTCCTCCCCTAAGCATAACAAAGAAAGAACTGGAAAACGCGTGCACTACACTTTTAGAAAGCATTGAAACCATATTGCGGAGCAAATGACGCTCAGTAAACCTCATTTTCTGAAATCGCATGTGTTAGTAAAATCTCATGCCATATTTAAAAATCAATATATCAACTGATAACTAAGGGCAGAATATTCTACAATCAATTAAATTTAAAAATAAACTTATTTGTAAATTTCTAATTTTCATGCCAGATGAACGTGGCATAATTGTTTGAAATACCTTTTACTTTAACGCTAACCAATCTTATACGCGTTGCACCAACCTTGAACTATTGTGTTTATAAGATTGAAACGAAAAATATAGGGAATAAAATGAATATTGTATGTTTCTCTCATCTAAGGTGGAATTTTGTTTATCAACGTCCTCAGCATCTCTTAAGCCGCTTTGCACGTAACAGTGCTGTCTATTACATTGAAGAATCATTTTTTGATGGGCAAGATGATTTTTACCAAATAACAGAAACAAAGGAGAACGTAAAGGTTGTTACTCTTCATCTAAAAGGAAATCATAAAGAAGCCGATACCATAAAAAGACAGCAAAAACTGGTTTCCGATGTTTTCAAAAATGAGAACATCAGCCAGTACATTTTGTGGTATTATACGCCAATGGCGCTTTTGTTAAGCAATCATTTGAAACCAAAGATGGTTGTGTACGATTGTATGGATGAACTGTCGGCATTCAAATTTGCACCTCCCGTTTTAAAGCAATTGGAAGAAGAACTGCTCAATAAAGCAGATATCGTTTTTACCGGCGGTCATACTTTGTACGAAGCAAAGAAAAGCCAGCATCACAATATTCACCCGTTTCCAAGCAGCATCGATAAAGCTCATTTTGCAGCAGCAAGAACTGAGCTGGCTGAACCGGCAGATCAAAAAGACATTCCACACCCACGGCTTGGGTTTTATGGTGTGATTGATGAACGCTTTGATATTGACCTGATACACGAAGCAGCCAAACAAAGGCCTGACTGGCATTTTATTTTGATTGGACCTATCGTAAAAATAGATTCGGCTACGCTTCCACGCCTTGCCAATATTCATTACCCCGGCGGAAAATCGTACAACGAACTTCCTGCTTACTTACATGGTTGGGATATTGCCCTGGTGCCTTTTATGCTCAACGAATCGACACGATTTATCAGCCCGACAAAGACGCCGGAATATCTCGCCGGAGGCAAACCGGTTATCTCCACGCCTATCCAGGATGTTGTACATCCATATGGCGTAGAAGGTTTGGTACACATCGTAAAAAATGCCGATGAGCTTGTAAGCGCTGCTGACAGTGAACTGGCAGCCATAGAAACAGAACGGAAGAAATGGCTGATGAAAACGGATACTTTCCTTAAAGATATATCCTGGGATGCGACCTGGAAACGAATGAACAACCTGATAGAAACCACACTTGAAGAAAAAACACACGACACGAAACAAATAAACACACAGATAAAAAAGGAGGACGCTTATGTTTGATTATGTAATTGTAGGGGCAGGATTTGCCGGCGGCGTATTGGCAGAGCGATTGGCAACAAAAGCCGGAAAGAAGGTTTTAATTTTAGACAAACGCAACCACATTGGTGGCAACACATACGACTATTACAACAACGACGGCATCCTGATTCATAAATACGGCCCTCATATTTTTCATACCAATTCAAAAGACGTTTTTGAATACCTGAGCCGCTTTACGGCATGGCGCCCTTATGAGCACCGTGTACTGGCGAGTGTAGACGGACAACAGGTTCCGATTCCTATCAACTTAACTACCATTAATACTTTATATGGCCTGAATCTTTCCTCCGATCAGGTAGAATCTTTTTTTGAGAGCCGTGCTGAGGTGAAAGAGCGCGTTCGCACTTCGGAAGATGTTGTGGTATCTAAAGTAGGTCGTGAGTTGTACGAGAAATTCTTTAAATATTATACCCGCAAGCAGTGGGATCTCGATCCAAGCGAACTGGATGCTTCGGTAACGGCGCGCGTACCCACACGCACCAACAAAGACGATCGCTACTTTACCGATACTTACCAGTCGATGCCTTTGCATGGTTATACAGCTTTGTTTCAAAACCTGCTGTCGCACCCGAATATCAAGATCATGCTGAATACGGATTATAAAGAAATCCTTGACAGCATCCGGTATAAGTCGCTCATCTTTACCGGGCCTATTGATAGCTATTTCGATTATTGCTACGGCAAGCTGCCATACCGCTCTATTGATTTCCAGTTTGAAACCATGGATACGGAAAAGTTTCAGAATACGGGCACTGTTAATTACCCGAACGAGCAGATGTACACCCGCATTACGGAGTTTAAATATCTTACTGGGCAAAAGCATCCGAAGACATCGGTGGTGTACGAATATCCAAAAGCGGAGGGCGATCCTTATTACCCGATTCCCCGTCCGGAAAACGCGGAATTGTATAAAAAATATCAACTGCTGGCAGCCACCACGCCGAATGTATATTTTACGGGTCGCTTAGGCACATATAAGTATTACAATATGGACCAGGTAGTGGCACAATCGCTTACCTTGTTTAAAAAAATAATGCTGGCTGAAGCCGAAACGCCGCATACAAACGGCAGTCTGCAAAAGATGCCGGTCGCGGTAAAATAAAAAATGACAAAACGCTGATTAGATAAAACTTCTCAGCGTTTTTTTTCCTCTCTGTTTTCATTCACTATTCAACTGATTATGAAAAACTTTTCACCAAAAGAAAGTCCCTTCCGTTCGTTCTGGATGGCTGGTTACGAATGTACTGACCAGCAAAACGCGTTTGGCAATCGCGTTGACTTTATTAACCTGACAGGTCATTTGCAAAGACTGGATAAAGACTACGAAGATTTATCTCTTTTCAATATTAAAACGGTTCGTGAAGGCATCCGCTGGAGTTTTGTAGAAAAAAGCCCTTATCAATATGACTGGAGCACCGTTGCTGCTATGATTGAAGCCGGCAAGCGCAAAGGCATTCAGCAGGTGTGGGACATTTGCCACTTTGGTTTCGCCGACGATCTCACACCATTGCATCCCATGTTTGCCCGACGCTTTGCGGCGTTGTGCCGCGCGTTTGTTACATTTTACCGCTCGGTACAGCCAACTGAAACTTTAATTGTTACGCCTGTTAATGAAGTCAGCTTTATATCATGGCTTGGCGGTGATGCCCAGGGTACATCGCCCTACTGTACAAAGCAAGGCTGGGAAGTAAAATATGCCCTGATGAAAGCCTACATTGAAGGCATTAAAGCGATGAAAGAAGAAGACAGCCGCGTTAGAATTATGACCACCGAGCCGCTGGTAAATATGGTGGCACCCATTAATGCAACGCCAAAAGAAAATGCCTTTGCTAAAATGGCGCACAACAACCAGTTTCAGTCAGTGGATATACTTGCCGGGCGAGCGTGCCCTGAGTTGGGTGGCAAACCCGAATATCTTGACATTCTCGGCTTTAATTTTTATTACAATAACCAGTGGGTAGCCGGCACAAGCGACTTTCTTCCCTGGCTAAACGATTATAATGACCCGCGCTGGCAGCCACTCTCCCACCTTTTACAGCAGGCATACGAGCGCTATGGTCGCCCCATTGTGCTTTCCGAAACCAGCCACCCGGGAGAAGACCGCCCGAAATGGATAGCGTTTATTGCGCAGCAATGTATCACCGTTCTGCAAAAAGACATACCGCTTTGGGGCGTGTGCTGGTACCCGATAATTGACCGTCCTGATTGGGACCACCTAACACACTGGCATCATTCGGGTTTGTGGGACGTGAATATGAGTGAAGTATCAGCCGGTATTCCTTCGCGGCAGCTTGATTTGCCTACAGCTACGGCTTTCCTGGAAGCGCAAAAGGAGTTATCGGAAGCAGTGGAAATGGAAACAGTATGAGCATAAGGTATCAAGTATGATTGGTGAGTTGGTAATTGAGTGTTGGCGGTTAATAGAATTATGAAGAGTTTGCTTTAATTTTTAATTGGTGGGGCATTGACAAACCTCCTGTATGGCAAAAGGACATTTTGCTGCAACCGCACAGCTATATATTTCAAAAGAAAAAACTTCTCGTAATAAATGCTTACTGCTTTAGCGGCTGGCGGAGCTCAATTAGCAGTTGTTTTTCAATTGAACTTACACCTTTAACCAAGATAATGGGTTGTTATGTCCGCTACGGATAGCAAGCTGTGAGCCTTTGGCAAAAATAATCATGCAGCTACTTTCAACTTTAACCATTGTAGCTTTACAATATGAAAATTTCAATATTTGGATCGACCGGCGCAACAGGACAAGAGTTGATTAAGCAAGGATTAGAAAAAGAATATAATATATCCACAATAGTTAGAAATCAACTCGGCCTTGAAAGTCCATACCTGAATGTAATTAAAGGAAATATATTTGATAAAAATTTAGTAAAAGACATCATTGATAAAAGTGATTTGGTTATTTCAGTTTTAGCTTTCACACCAAAATTGTTTGGTCAAAAATCAACGGAGCTTTATTCAAAAACGGCTTCTGTTCTTGTAGAAACCATGTCTGAATTGAATTTAAAAAAGTTGGTATTTTGTACATCTGCAGGTGTGGAAGATGACCCAAATGAAATTTGGTTTTATAAGCATATTCTTAAACCATTTTACTTGAAGAAAGGATATAAGGACATGCAGTTGGCGGAAAAAATAATAACCAACTCAACATTAGATTGGATTCTGGTAAGACCTTCCCGCCTTACTAATGGTGCACTTACTACTCAGTTTCGTATCTCTGAAAGATTTAGACCTAAAGAAGGTAGTTCAATATCGAGAGCCGACTTAGCTTTTTTTATTTTAAACCAAATAACGAATACTGCCTGGGTTCATAAAACACCAACATTAGCTTATTAGTTTACTCCGATGTTGAAAAAATTACTGATGCCAACATGTGGTTTGGCATTATGGCGGGCAACGGGTAAGCTATCGGCATTGTTTCTTACTCAGCTTAAATTCGGCAGGTGCTACGCTATTGAGCAGTAAATTTTTTGTACTTTAATTCTTTAATCGGCTTAGTCGTCGGCTGACTATTTCAAATGCCGCCACATCGCCAATACGCAAACGTTAGGCTCAAGTATAAATAACGATTTATGAAAATCATCTTCGTCTTTTTATGTCTGGCTTTTGCTGACATTTCTATCGGGCAAAATAAAATTAACGGAGTGGTTAAGCAATCTGACTCTGCAACTTTGCCTTACGTGAACATTGGTATTAAATTAAAGAACATTGGCACTATCACCAATGAAAACGGACGATTTGAATTTGTGATTCCGCAACAATATTTTAATGATACCCTGACCTTTTCATATGTTGGCTTTGAAGAATTGAATATACCTGTTCAATCTATTTTTACTTCCTCTGTACATGTTTTTGTTTTGCACCCTAAGGCAACACAATTGACAGAGGTAATAGTTAGTGGCAAGCAGTTAAAGCAAAAGACAATCGGAACAAGATCACACAATCCGCTCCTGTCAGGAACCGCCGAAAGCAAAGACAAAACTGACATTATCGAATTTGCTAAATTCATAGATGTTCATGATAAGGTGTCAAGAATACAAAACGCCAATCTTTATCTTTTAGGTGTCAATATAGACACCGCTACTTTTAGAGTTAATTTTTACGCTGCAAATAATGGCTTACCGGGCGATAGAATAATTGACAAAAACATTTTAGAGAGAATGTCTGTAAAAAAAGGGTGGCTAACCATTGACTTAACAGACGAAGATATTGTTATAGACAAAGACTTCTTTATCGGTTTTGAATTTATGCCGGAAAAGAAACTAACTAAGTACTCCTTAAGTTACGGAGCTCAGGTGAGCGGAAGCTGTATAACCAGAAAAAGTAGTTTAGGCACGTGGGAAAAGGGAAAAGGTGCCTCACTTTCTGCTTATGTCACCTTGCGACAATAAACACCTGCCTGCAACAAAAGGCTTTCTGCTAAACTGGCTACCATCCAAGCCTGGCATTGGTAATTCAGAGTCCGGGTCAACAAACAAATACAACAGAGCGATGAAAAAACGATCAGCAGTTGCAGCCTTCATGATTCCTATGGCTTTGTGGGCTCAGAACACCGTTACGGTACAAGCTTCCATTAAGGGGCTTTCAGCCGGTGTCATCCGTGCCGTGAAGAGAGCCCGAATGTGTTGACAACTTACAACCTGTTCAGAAACAAAAACTTAACCATCATCGGCATCTCTTTCGACAGTGAAAGAGACATGGCTGGCTGCCATCCGTAAGGACGGTCTTCCCTGTAAACAGCTATCAGACCTGTATGGATGGGAAAACGCAGTGGGTAAGGATTATGCCATTGAATCAATACCTGCGAATTTCCTGATTGATCCATCAGGGAAAATCATAGCCAAAGATTTGCATGGCGATGACCTTGGAGAATAAATTAGCTGAGCTATTGAAATAATGAATGGTGCTGGTTCTCTTTTCCCGCGCTATGTTCCGGGGCGTAAATAGGCAGGAAAGAAGAGTTAGCATTTAAAAAGCTACATGAGTCATTTGAATTATAGAATCACGAAAAGGCTGAAGAACTTCAACGAATACGAATTTGAGGTATGTTATGATAATAACAACGGAAGTATCAATGATTGAACAGGTGATTCATAAACACCAACTTGCTCTCCTAAAGAAAATTGCTTCATGAACTTGAAATAATGAAATACCAAAGAAACTCTGCTTTATAAAGAAACATAAGCACAGCTTATAACAAGTGTGGCTGCTGCATACTCAGCCATCAAATAAAAGGATGATTTTAATAAAATAAAGGCGGTGACAATCGTTTATTTAAGAAAGCAGATATTGAATATTAGTGGACAAAGGATTCTCAGAGCATTTAGTTTATTGTTTTTAGTCCTGTTTAAGTTGTGCAGCAAGCAGCAAACCGTTGCCCCTCCCCTAAAGTTATCCTAACAATATACACACCCTTTCTTCCTGTTTGCCAGCAGCCTTTCCGCATCGTACCTTTGCACTCTCTCCCAAAAAGTGAAGTTTAATTCTACAAAACATGAATCTATTTCAGCAACAGGCTACCGGGTTTCAGAGACGGCATATTGGCACAACCGAAGCGGAAGCTAAGGAAATGCTGGCAACCATTGGCGTAGCCAACATAGATGAACTGATTGATAAAACCATCCCGCAAGCCATTCGCCTGCCACAGCCCTTGCAATTGCCGGATGCCATCAGCGAGCAGGAATATCTATCGCAGGTTAAAGCCATAGCTGAAAAAAACAAGCTGTACAGAACCTATATCGGGCAGGGATATTATAATACCATCACCCCAAGCGTTATCTTTCGCAACCTCTTTGAAAACCCGGGATGGTACACACAATACACGCCATACCAGGCAGAAATTGCGCAGGGCAGGCTGGAAAGTCTCCTGAATTTTCAAACAATGGTGAGCGACTTAACCGGTTTGGAGCTTGCCAATGCGTCTCTCCTCGACGAAGCTACCGCCGCTGCTGAAGGCATGGCAATGCTGTTTCATCACGCCAATAACGGCCCAAAGATTTCGAAGCCGAAGTTTTTTGTCGATAATGATATTTTCCCGCAGACCAAAGATGTCCTCATCACCCGCGCCACGCCTATCGGCATTGAACTCGTGTTTGATACTTTTGAAAACGCGCATATTGACGAAACGTATTTTGGCGCTTTTGTTCAATATCCAAATAATAACGGCGCTGTAAAAGATTACAAATCGTTTATTGAAACGGTTCATGCTGCAAAGGGATTTGTGGTAATGGCAACCGACCTGCTTGCACTTACGCTTCTCACTTCGCCCGGCGAGTTAGGCGCAGATGTAGCCGTTGGTTCGGCACAACGCTTTGGTGTTCCGCTGGGGTATGGCGGCCCGCACGCTGCATTTTTTGCTACGCGCGATGAATTCAGGCGCGGCATTCCCGGTCGCATCATTGGCGTAAGCGTGGATATGCAAAACAACCGCGCATTGCGCATGGCGCTGCAAACAAGAGAGCAGCACATTAAGCGCGAAAAAGCGACTTCAAATATTTGTACCGCACAGGCGCTGCTGGCAAATATGGCGGCTATGTATGCCGTATATCATGGTCCGGATGGACTAAAACAAATTGCTGAGCGCGTGGCTGTGCTTACGCAATCACTCGCCGAAAGCCTTGCAGAGCTTGGCTTTAAAAATGAGAACGAAGCTTATTTTGATACGCTGAAAATAAAGGGAGATAAAGCAACGGTTAAGCCGCTGGCAGAAAAAGAAAGCATTAATTTCCGCTATTTCGATGATGACACAATTGGTATTTCTTTAGATGAAACGACGACACAAAAGGACGTGGTGGACATTGCTTACATTTTTGCCACCGCTAAAGGAAAAGATGAATCTGAAGTAGGCTTTGAAGAAGAAGGTTATGAACTGAGTGGCATTCCCGGTTTTGCCAGGCGCGCCACTTCTTATCTCACGCATCCGGTGTTCAACATGCATCACAGCGAAAGCCAAATGATGCGCTATCTAAAGCAATTAGAGAACAAAGATTTATCGCTTACCCACAGCATGATCAGCCTTGGAAGCTGTACCATGAAACTGAATGCCGCTTCGGAAATGATACCGGTAAGCCTGCCGCAGTTTGGCCAGCTTCATCCGTTTGTACCAAAAAACCAGGCAGAAGGTTATGCGCAGATCATTGATGAGCTGAGTAAATACCTCTGCGAGATTACCGGCTTTGATGCCTGCAGCCTGCAACCCAACAGCGGCGCGCAAGGGGAATATGCAGGGTTGCTGACGATTATGCAATATCATAAAGCGCAGGGCAACGAGCATCGCAACGTGGTGCTGATACCCATTTCGGCACACGGCACCAACCCTGCCAGCGCTGTAATGACAGGAATGAAAGTGGTGGTGGTAAAAAGCGATGCGGATGGTCATATTGATGTGGCAGATTTGAAAACGAAAGCCGAACAATACAAGGACACATTAGGCGCGCTGATGGTTACTTATCCATCTACCCACGGCGTGTTTGAAGAAAGCATTATGGATATCTGCTCCATTGTGCACGAATACGGCGGACAGGTTTATATGGATGGCGCCAATATGAATGCGCAGGTTGGGCTGACTTCACCGGCAACCATTGGCGCTGATGTATGCCATTTGAATCTTCATAAAACATTTGCCATCCCGCACGGCGGCGGCGGACCGGGCATGGGTCCTATTTGTGTGAGAGAATATTTGCGTCCTTTTCTGCCGGGGCATGTGGAAGAAGCTGTCAGCGGTCAGCCGTCAGATGTTAGCCATCATGCAGTGAGCGCAGCTTCTTTTGGCTCGGCGAGCATCCTGCTCATCAGCTACGCTTACATAAAAATGTTGGGTAAAGATGGTGTGAAGAAAGCAACCGAATATGCCATCCTGAATGCAAACTATATGCGGGCAAGGCTAAGCGGGCATTACCCTATTTTATACAGTGGTAACAACGGCACTTGCGCACATGAGTTTATCATCGATCTGCGTCCCTTTAAAGCCTCGGCCGGCATTGAGGCGGAAGATGTGGCAAAGCGCCTGATTGATTATGGTTTTCATGCGCCAACAATGAGCTTCCCGGTGCCCGGAACCATCATGATTGAGCCAACCGAGAGCGAAGACAAAGGCGAGCTTGACCGTTTTTGCGAAGCCATGATTTCTATCCGCGAAGAAATAAAAGCAATTGAAGATGGCAAGGTTGATAAAACAAACAACGCTTTAAAACATGCGCCGCATACGATGGCTGTGGTTTGTGCCGGTGAATGGAACCAGAACTATACGCGTAAGGAAGCTGCGTTTCCTTTGCATTATGTAGCACTGCACAAGTTCTGGCCGTCGGTATCGCGCATTAATAACACATTTGGCGACAGGAACCTGATATGTACCTGCGAGCCTGTAGAAGCGTATGAAAGCTAAGATTATTAATCTATTCTAATAAAGAAAAAGCATCTGCCAACGCGGATGCTTTTTCTTTGCATGCATTTATTTGTCAGCATCATTTACTCTTCCACCATGTTTAATACATTACAAGAATGGGATCGGGAATTATTTCTTCTCATCAACAGCCATCACAATTCTTTCTTCGATATTGTGATGTACTGGGCAAGCGATAAGCTGTTCTGGATACCGTTTTACGCATTCCTCTTGTTTATTGTTATCAGGCAGTTTAAGAAGAAAAGCATTCTTGTAATCTTACATATTGCAGCCCTGATTACAGCCAGCGACCAGATTGCCTCAGGACTTATAAAAAATACAGTGAAGCGGTTGCGCCCATCGCGCGAGCCATCACTGGAAGGCTTGGTTCATTTAAGTTCAGCAGGCAAAGGAGGCTTATATGGTTTCATCTCATCGCATGCTTCCAATTCGTTTGCCTTATTTGTATTTCTTTCCATTGTTTTACCACATAACTATCGTCCGTTGAAGTGGATTTTATTTTTCTGGGCATCCTTGATTGCATACAGTCGCGTGTACAATGGTGTTCATTATCCCGGCGATGTTCTGGTAGCTGCTTTACTGGGAAGCCTGCTGGCTCTGGTGTTTAGCAGGCTATATTTTTACCTCAAAAAAAAGTGGAAATAGCTTACTGGTTGTTTTGTCTGAAGCGCACCTGTTGATTGTCGCAATTGCACAGCATTCGTGAGGATAATTACTGATAGCTTTGTTTTAGATTTATACCATATAATTATTCATTAAAACAAACATGCTATGCCAAAAGAAATCTGGATTAACCTGCCGGTAAAAGATGTGACCAAAGCGAAAAATTTCTTTGTTTCACTCGGCTTTCATTTTAATGAAAAACACAGCAACGAAAACATGGCAGCCATGCAGGTAAGCGATAAAAGTATTTCGCTGATGCTGTTTGAAGCGAATACTTTTTCGCACATCAACCAAAAAGCTGTAACCGATACGAACTCTTCTTCAGAAGTGTTGTTTTCATTAGATGCCGAATCGAAAGAAGAAGTTGATGAATGGGCGAAGAAAGCGGAAGTTGCGGGAGCCAATGTGTTTGCGCAGCCGACTACGATCCAGGGTTGGATGTATGGCTGTGCGTTTGCCGATTTAGATGGTCATCGCTGGAATATATTGTATATGGATATGAGCCAGATGAATAGATAAGCAGAAATACTTCTGATGATAAAAAAGAGGCTGTCTCGACTTTTGAGACAGCCTCTTTTTATTCGGATACCTGATGGAGAAAGTTCTTGTTTAAGCGATTTTCAAAGCCTTTATTTTACTTTTGAGACAGCCTTTTTTTTAAGCCAGGATTGCCCATAACTTTATTATTGTATATCAATATAGTATTGATCGCTTTGTTTATCATTCACCGAACTATTTATACGATTCGCCTCTAAAAATGTATCTATTAACTTCTCTTTACCGAATTCTAATTTTGGTGTTGATTCAGCAAGTAATTTAGCGATCTCCATTTTACTATCTAAATATTTAATTACCACAAATGAAAAAACTGCTACTTCTCAGTTTTGCAGGAATGCTTCTTGCTGCATCCGGCTATTCGCAAACCAACCGGTTCTGGTCGGCTGACAATGAAAACAAAAGCCAGATTGAGGTTGACAAGGCTACGCTGAGACAAGCGTATCCGAAAGTCTTTAAGCTGTTTCGTCTTAACTCCAACGATTTCAGGCAACAGCTTTTTTCTGTTGTAAACCAGGGTTCTAAAAAATCTACTATTATTTCATTGCCAAATGCCGCCGGCATGATGGAAGATTTTGAAGTGACAGAAGCTTCGAACTTTGAGCCTGCATTGCAGGAGCGCTTTCCCGACATTCGTTCATTTTCCGGGAAAGGGATTACAGACAAAGGCGCGACGCTGAAGCTCAGCGTTTCTCCGCAGGGCATTGAAACAATGATTTTCAGAGCTGAAAAAGACAATGAATTTATTGAGCCTTACTCAAAAGATCATTCCATCTACTCTGTTTTTACTTCACAAAGAGACAAAAGCAAACTTCCCTGGAAGTGTAACACGCCGGAAGAAAAAATGGCTACTTCACTTAATCAAAAGGTAGAAAGCAATGTTATTACCGGTCGTTCGGGCGGCAACCTGAAAACACTTCGCCTCGCTCAATCCGTAACAGCGGAATATTCAAATTACTTCGGCGCAACGAGTGCTTCACAGGTAGGTCTTGTTTTGGCTGCGGTAAACAACACACTTACCCGTTGTAATGGTGTGTATGAAAAAGACCTGGCTCTTCACCTGAACTTGATTTCCAATACTACAGATGTATTTTATTACAATCCTGCCACCGATCCTTATGCCAATTCGGCTCAGGGTGTTGGACTTGGAAGATGGAATTCTCAGTTACAGAAAACGTTGACTTCTGTGATCGGTGCTTCCAACTATGATATTGGTCACTTATTCGGCGCTTCCGGTGGTGGCGGCAATGCGGGTTGCATTGGTTGTATCTGTGAAGATAACTCTAAAGGCAGTGGTATCACTTCACCGGCTGATGCCATCCCAGAAGGCGACAATTTTGATATCGACTATGTAGTACATGAAGTGGGTCATCAGCTTGGTGCTAACCATACTTTCTCTTACTCCAGCGAAGGCACAGGTGTGAATGTTGAAATCGGTTCCGGCATTACCATCATGGGTTATGCAGGCATCACGAGCTATGATGTGGCTCCGCACTCTATAGATATCTACCACGCTGCTTCTATTGCCCAGATACAAAGCAATTTAAATTCTAAAACCTGCCCTGTAACCACTGCTATCACTAACTCAGCGCCAGTGGTTGCATCTATAGGCAATTTCACAATTCCGGTTGGAACTCCGTTCGCTTTGACAGGTTCGGCAACCGATGCCAATGCAGGTAATATTCTTACGTATTGCTGGGAAGAAAATGATGATGTATCAGGACAAACCGGCGCAAAAAGCACGGCGAGCCCTACTAAAACAGCCGGTCCTAACTGGATATCTTTCAAGCCAACAACGTCTCCTACGCGCTTGTTCCCGGAACTGTCTACTATACTGACCGGCGATAGCGTAACCGCTTCTTTGCCAGGCGGAGATGCCAATACAAAAATTGAAGCGCTTAGCTCTGTCGCCAGAAAACTTAATTTCCGGTTGACAGTAAGAGACAATGCCGTTTACAGTACCACGGCTGCTGCAAGTGTTGGTCAAACAAACTTTACGGATATGGTGGTAACGGTAAGCGCTGCATCAGGTCCTTTTAAAGTAACGGCTCCAAATACGGCTGTTACCTGGGCTGGTGGTTCAACACAAACCATTACCTGGGATGTAGCCGGAACAATAGCTTCACCGGTAAGTTGCGCCAATGTAAAAATTTCATTGTCAACAGACGGCGGACAAACCTTCCCAACTGTATTGGCAGCCAGCACACCGAATGATGGCAGCCAGGCTGTAACCATTCCAGGTGTTGCAACTTCTACAGCAAGAATCAAGATTGAATCCGTAGGCAATATCTTCTTCGATATCTCGAACGCCGATTTCACAATTGGCCAATCAGCACCGGATTGCTCTGCTGCTTTTGAACCGAATGAGACACAGGCTACTGCCGCTTCAATACAATTAAGCGCTACAAACACAGCAGCTATCAGTTCAGCTACCGACATTGATTATTATAAAATAATCAATCCTGCCAAAGGCACTCTTACGGCTAAACTGGTTGGTCCGTCAGGAGTAAATTACGACGTTTACATTTATAGCGCTAATGGCAGGCAGGTTGCTAAAAGTACTGGTGCTACTGCTACGGAAACAGCTTCTGTAGCTAACCGTATTGCCGGTACTTTCTATGTAAAAGTGATTGGTAAAAATGGTGTATTCAGCAGCCAGTGTTATACACTTACAGTAACTTCTGTACCAAACAGTGGTTTGG
This sequence comes from Ilyomonas sp., assembly GCA_965199905.1. Classification (GTDB taxonomy): domain Bacteria; phylum Bacteroidota; class Bacteroidia; order Chitinophagales; family Chitinophagaceae; genus Ilyomonas. The sequence goes on from OZ241366.1 coordinate 1,402,910, forward strand.
TTGCAGGCAATGACGTAACTGCCCGCAATGCTACCATCAGCATGACCAAAACGGATGCAGTTGCTAATGTTTCGGTTTATCCAAACCCGGCACATAATGAGCTTCGGGTGAATATGGGTAACTATACAGATGCAGTTAGCATACTGGTTACTGACATGCATGGCACCAAAGTGAGCAGCAAAACTTTCTCTGGTTCTGCAAGCATTAACATGAGCAAAATGGCAGCCGGAGTTTACATGGTTATCATCCGTGATAAAAATGGTGATATCATTAAACAAAGCCGCATAATGAAGGATTAGTTTTTAATGATTCTGTATTTTTAAAGAGAGGCTTTCTTCGGAAAGCCTCTCTTTTTTTATAGCACTCTGAATGAGAAGTGAAAATGATATTGTACGGCAATTCTCTATCTTTGAAAGAGAAGCATTTATTATGTCTGTTGAAGTTGCTGAAAAATTTTACACGGTAAAAGAATATCTCGCTCTCGAGCAGAGAGCAAAGAATAAACATGAATACTACAATGGTAAAATTATAAAGATGTCAGGTGCAACTTTTAATCATAATCTGATTGCAAATAACGTAAGTGGTGAATTGGGAGTTGTACTGCGTGGCAAACCTTTTTTTGTACTCAACAGTGATATGAAAATTCATATTCCGCAGTTAGAATCATTTGTGTATCCCGATGCCGTAGTTGTTTTTGAAAAACCTCTTTTTATGAAGGCAGAACAGATGTGGTTTTAAATCCTTTACTCATAGTTGAAGTGGCATCACGTTCGACAAAAAACTACGACCGCACTACCAGGTTTGAATATTATAAAACGCTTCCTTCTTTCAAAGAATATGTATTGGTTGAACAAACCAAACCTTGGGCAATTGCTTCCTATAAATTGCCGACCGTACCTGGCGCGACACAGAAACTTTTTTATTAAACGGTTCTTTTCACCTTCAGTCTGTTGATTATACGCTCGAAATGAAGAATATTTATCACGGCATCGAACTCAAAACACCGTAGTCAATTTCATCGTTTTATTCCGGCACATATTTTTCTAACTATTTGAAAACAAAAGTCATGGACGATAAAAAGACAAATCCCATCGATTCAGAAAACAAAGTGCAGCAAAGTAAAGACGAACATATAGACGAAGATTTCCCAGGCTATCCGCATTACCCGGCGAAGGATGATATTATGAATCCGCAAAACCACACAGAACGTGTTGAAGCCGGCGTAGAAAACCTAACGCATGACCAGCTTCAGGAAAATGGTAAAAAAAAAGTGATGCCGACACCTCAGGGGCCGACAACGAATGACACTGCAGAACTGGAAGATGAAGATAGTAACGATGACCTCGGCATCGTGATGGGCACGGAAGCTGACGTTACAAAGGAAGACATTGATAACTTGGGTGACCCAAACCGCGATAATGATATGGATGAAGATGAAGAGATTTTTTCGGATGGCTCCGCTTCTGCGTTTGATGAAACAGAAACGGTGAGTGATATGGATGAGCAGGACCTGCGGGATCAACTGCAAAATACAGGTGATGATCTTGATGTGCCGGGAAGTGAAGATGACGATGCAGATGAAGACATGGGCGAGGAAGATGAAGAAAATAATTACTACAGCTTAGGCGGCGACAGGAAAGATAATATTGAAGACGATCCGGCTTCATCTTATTAAAACATCATTCCTTTTACAAAAAGCGAAGCCGTATGTGCTTCGCTTTTTTACTGCGTAACTCTTTGTTTATTGATTCAAAAAATATTGTACTGCCAGCTCGTAGCCTTTCAAACCCAGCCCGCTAATGGTGCCTTTACACTTGGCAGATACATAAGAATGATTGCGAAATTCTTCCCTTGCATGAACATTGCTGATGTGTACTTCAATAACAGGTGTTGTGATGGCGGCGATAGCATCACGAATGGCAACTGATGTATGCGTGTAGGCGGCGGGATTTAAAATAATTCCATCGCCGGCAAAGCCTTCCTGCTGAAGAAAATCAACAATCTCACCTTCTTTGTTGCTTTGATGATATACGAAACTTATATCAGGATATTTCTCTTTCAGCGTTGCAAAAAAATCTTCAAAACTTTGATTGCCATACACAGAAGGTTCGCGTTTGCCAAGCAAATTGAGATTGGGTCCGTTAATGATAACGATCTTCATACAGAGATTTTTTTGCGTAGCAATGTACTTTATTTGTTATTGATTGAAATGAGTTGAATTATAAGTGATGAGTCTTTTTAAAATGGCTGTTTGTATTCGCTTTCGTAAAAGTCACATCATTGCCCGGAACGTCGATGTGAAGATTCTTGCTGCTTCGACACGCAAGAATCACAACAGGCGATGAGAGAAGTGACGGACGATGGTTACCAAAACTGTATTCTGTATTTTATTTAAATTGCTTTATTACCTGATTATAAAATGAAAGTGTAAAAGAATAAACCAATTTATCAGCTAATAGAAATATTAATAGCATTTACCTAAACAAAACAACCGAAAATATAGTTATTGTAAGCTTACTTATTAAATGCTGATTTTATGAAACGATTCTTCCTTTTTGCTTTCTTCGTTTTACTAATCAGCGTATTTATTTTTTCAGGGAAAAAGAATCTCCGGCAAAAGATGCAAGCCCCATGTTGAACTGGCGCATACTTCATATCCGTCTACTTATAAAGGACATTCCATTTTACCAACTACAGGTATCAGTATCGTTCCTTCTTTTATGGGTAAAAAAGTTGCCGGCACAAGACATTGTTCAATGAATATTTTAGTGGTAAATATGTGCGGAAAGGTGATTGGAAACCGGTGCGCGGTGGCTTGGATACTGCCTGGCATTTGTATAACATCAAAGAGGATAAAAGAGAAGGAAAAGATTTGCCTGACGAGTATTCTGATAAAGTAAAAGACCTAAATAATTTGTGGGAAAATTGGGCAGGCGAGAATCATATTTACCCGAAACCAAACAGTAAAAAGCTTGGATGATTTAATCGCAAAAACTAAAACAGTCTTTTATTATTGGGCGTATTAAATTGATACTATAGTTTCCTAAGCCGTTTGATATTAGAGAAATAATAAGCAACTAAAAAATCAGCGCTCAAAAATGAGTGAGAACGTAAGCATACGCGACTGAAGCTGATCTAAAATACTGGAGTACTTAAGGTTTGGATCGCGGCTGTGAACATTGCTGAGACCATTCGTTATTTTTATTTCAGGTGCAATGGTAACCACAGGAAAATAAAAATTGAACCCGATGCCAGCTTCATAACCGATGTATGATTTTTTTAGCTTTACCAAGTTCTCGGCATCGAGTGCGCCGGCTGTGCTGGCAACATCTATATCATATTTAAACCCACCCAGCATATACACACGAAAGTTCTGAATGCGGTCGGAATTGAACTTCAATTGTAATGGAAACGAAACAACGGTCGAGGGAATGGTTTTTTTCTGTAATGCAGGTTCTATTGGCGTTGGATATTTAATCTGGTAAGTGAGATATTTAGAGCCACCTAAAATTAATTCCGGATGAAAACGAAATTCAAAGCGTTTGGTTAACCTGGCAGTAGCAAGCAAGCCAAGCGAAATACCGCCGCTGGCACCCGGCTCTACGCTTAACACGCTGTCGTTTTCCAGAAACTGTGGATGCTTTTCTGTATGCAGGTACGAGTTGTTATAGCCCAAGGATAGTCCAAAATAAAACGGCACGTTGTCGCGGTCTTCGCGGTAAATTTCCTTTTGAGCAGAAGCTTGCAAAAAAGTAACAGAAGCCAGAATACACAGGCATAGCAACCTCCTCCAATGCACGAAGTACAATTCTTTTTTCGCTCTACTTCTGGTTATTTGAAACAAAACTTTGATTTAATTATGAACAATGCCGTCTCTGGCCTGCTTTCGTATAAACGGTTTTGGAGAGGGTTTATTTTACAGATTACAATTGGGCAGCTTATTTTACATTTTCTACCTGTTTGCCATTGCTTTTACTTTAGCATTACAAATATTTCTACAGTTAAAATATTATTTACTCGCTCTATTTTGTAGCACCATACCGGCAGCAAATTCCTAAGCTGAGCGGTTTGTAAAATACTTTTTGGTAACCCATATTGGAAAGAATAGAAACGAATTTTCCTCTTTCAGGAAATGCTCTTGCAGAGCGATTCAGGTAACTATACGCGTCTTTATTTTTTGCAAATAACCTGCCTGCGCCGGGAACAATGACATTGTTGTAAAAATTACAAAAGGCTCTGAACAATCTATTCTCCGGTTGCGAAAATTCAAGCACAGCCAATCTTCCACCGGGCTTTAGAACGCGAAGCATCTCTGCTAATCCGCGCTCGAGATGTTCAAAATTTCTGACACCAAAAGCCACGGTAATAGCATCAAAAGTATTGTCGCCAAAGGGAATGGTTTCGCTGTCGGCATTCACCATTTGAATGATGTTTTGCAGACCAGCTTTTTGTATTTTTTCTCGACCTAACTGCAACATACCGTCCGAAATATCAATGCCTGTTATTTGCTTTGGATGTAATAATTTATAGGTAAGCAATGCCACATCGCCGGTGCCGGTAGCTACATCCAGTATATTTTGCGGATGAATATCTTTTAGTTGTTTTATTAATCTTTTACGCCACCAAACATCAACACCCGCCGTTAAAAAACGATTTAGAAAATCATAGCGAAAAGCGATGTTGTCAAACATTTTTGCCACCTGCTGCTTTTTTCCCAGGTTGCTATCTTTATAAGGAATAATATTGTCGTGTGCGAATTCTGTCATATTTTAAACGAAGATAAAAGGTTTACCATAGTTGGTTACTTAACCCTCAATGGCGGCATTTAAAAACAGGATCAATGGATACAAAGCCGACAGTGCTTCTGTGATAATTGTGACTAGTTTTTTTTCAGTCAGCTCTTCATCTTTTATCGGCTTCATAGCAATGAAGCTTTTCATTTTTATATAGTTGATTGCTTTGTTATCTTCTTCATAACCCTTGGGTGCGCGACTTAACATCACTTCTTTGTCTCGATACAATCCCCCATATATTTTCTGAAAAGTTTTGCTTTGAATAATACCGACGAACTCATCTAAATTATAATCAATTTCCTGTCTTATTTTCTTCACTACATCGGCTTCGGGCGTCCATAAACCGCCGCCAACAAAGCTGTTGTTGCCCGGCTCAATATGCAGGTAATAACCCGCGTAAATACTTTTCTTTCCACCACGTGCAAAGCCAGCAGCAATGTGGTTTTTATAAGGTGTTTTGTCTTTGCTAAAACGGATATCCCGGTTGATGCGAAACACGCTTTCTTTAGCAGTAAGTGTGTCTATATCTTTATCTGTTTGACTGTGTTGTTTCAATGCTTCATCAACAAGCTGAATGAAATCTGCTTTGGCTGCATCATAGCTCTTCCGGTTGGCATCAAACCATTCCTTGACGTTATTTTTCTGTAGGTTTTTTATAAATGTGAGCGTGGATTTTTGAAGCATAGATATAGGTAATAAGCAGTCAGCTATCAGCCTTCGGCTTTTTGATTATTTTGAATGATTTGTCAATTGCCTGAATACGTCTTCCAGGTTATTTCTTTCCGATTGCAGCGATACAATATTCAGGTTATGTTGTAAAGCCAGTTCTAATAATTGCCGGCGCGTTTCTGTGTCGTTTACCGTTTCTAAACGATAAGAAGCAATGCCTGTTTTGTGAACATTTTGTACAGAAGATAATTGAGTTAATAAAGCAATATCAATTGCTTTATCAAACTGGATTTGAACGCTGTTTTGCGCATTGCGATTGCCGATGTTTTGAATGGAATCATCTGCTACAAGTTGCCCTTTGCTGATGATAATAATGCGGTTGCAAATTGCCTGCACTTCGCCTAAAATATGAGATGAAAACAAAACGGTTTTGTCTTTTGCCTGCTGCTGAATCACGTTCCTGATTTCGATGATCTGGTTGGGATCAAGACCGCTTGTTGGCTCATCTAAAATTAAAACTTCGGGATTGTGAATGAGCGCGGCAGCCAAGCCTACACGCTGTTTGTAGCCTTTTGAAAGCTGCCCGGTTTTCTTTTTGCTTTCTATGGTAAGACCGGTTAACTCAATCACACGAGCCACTTCTTCTTTTACATTTTTTATGTTATGAATACCAGCAATAAACTGCAGGTATTCGCGCACATACATATCGTAGTAAAGTGGGTTGGCTTCGGGTAAATAACCAATTTTCCGTTTGGCTTCTATGGCATTTTCGGCGACATTGATACCACAAACTTTTGCGCTGCCGCCATCAGGTTTCAGATAGCCGGTAATCATCTTCATGGTTGTGCTTTTTCCGGCGCCGTTCGGACCTAAAAAGCCAACAATTTCGCCTTTGCCAATGCTAAACGAAATGTCATTGACCGCTTTCTGCTCACCATAAATTTTTACGAGATGATCTACCTGTATGGACATGCCTGTATTCTGTGATTCGTTTCAAAGGTAAACGTCGTTGGGGCTTGCAGGTGAATAGGGTTTCATTTTTATGGTTGTGATAAGAAATGAGACGAGAATTATGAATTATAAGTTATGAATCATGAGCGATGAGCTTCGAGTCAGAAAAAAATATAAGGGTTACAGGTAAGCTCGTCAGATATTTGTTGCGCAAACGCTGATTGGGTTTTACACCCTGTCAGCTTTAATATTCGCTCTGAAAAAGTTCAATCATTGCCCGGAACCCATCTGTGTGCGACGCAACAGGCGATACAGAAAAGCGACGGACGATGGTTACCAAAAGAAAAAATATCTGCCAAATGAAAAACCATGATAAAACTGGTAAGCCAGGCAATCGTTTGCCTGCAGCTTAAAGCTCATAACCCGAAGCCCGCAACTAAAAGCTCACAATTCATACCTCATATCTATAAAAAAACAAAGCCCGTCCTGAACAGGACAGGCTTTTAAGCAAGCAATCAAAGAATCGTTAGAAGCCAATTAATCGCGAAGCTCCTCGCGGGCAATCACGATTTTCTGTATTTCAGAAGTGCCCTCACCAATGGTGCAAAGCTTGGCATCTCTGTAATATTTTTCTACGGGAAAATCTTTTGTATATCCATAGCCGCCAAAAATCTGCACGGCGTCATTTGCAGCTTTTACAGCCACCTCGCTGGCATAATATTTTGCCATCGCGGAGGCTTTGGTAACAGGCTGATTAGTCACTTTTAAATGACAGGCATTCTGGATCAACAAATCGGCAGCTTCTATTTCAGTTGCCATATCAGCAAGTTTAAAGCTAATACCCTGGAAAGAAGCAATCGGCTTATCGAACTGGTGTCGCTCTTTTGCGTATTGCTTAGCTGCTTCATAAGCGCCTTTTGCAATGCCGAGCGATAAAGCCGCAATAGAAATGCGACCGCCATCAAGCACTTTCATTGCCTGGTAAAAACCCTCTCCTACTTCACCCAAACGCGCATCATCGGAAATGCGGCAATTGTCAAAAATCATCTCAGCAGTTTCGCTGGCGCGCATGCCGAGCTTATTTTCTTTTTTTCCGCCATGAAAACCTGCAAAGCCACGCTCAACAATAAACGCAGTTGCGTTGTTCTTTGTGCGCGGCTCACCTGTGCGGGCAATAACGACAGCAATGTCGCCGCTTTTGCCATGCGTGATCCAGTTCTTGGTTCCGTTTAAAACCCAGTCGTCGCCATCACGTACTGCGGTGCACTTCATATTGCCTGAATCGCTGCCTGTATTGGGTTCTGTTAATCCCCACGCGCCAATGTATTCTGCGGAAGCCAGCTTAGGCAAGTATCTGTATTTCTGCTCTTCGTTGCCAAAAAGTAAAATATGATTGGTACAAAGTGAGTTGTGAGCGGCTACGCTTAAACCGATTGAGCCGCACACTTTGGCAATCTCTACAATAATTTCTTTATATTCGAAATAGCTGAGGCCCGCGCCACCATACTCTTCAGGAACCAACACTCCCATCATTCCTAAGTGACCGAGCTCTTTAAAAAGCTGCACCGGAAATGTTTGCGCTTCATCCCATTCCATCACGTGCGGACGAATGCGACGCTCCGCAAAATCGCGGGCTGTTTCTTTAACCTGGGTTGTAACTTCTTCCACTAAAAAATCCATACTAACATTTGTTAGTTTGCAAATGTAGGAGAAGTTTTGAGAGCGGAAAGTTTATTTGCAAAATTTTATTCAACAGTTAGAAAGGGAGATATTTTTTGATACATCTCATCGTTAATAAAGACAATCTTTTTAATGCCTTCCACTGATGTAAAATTGCCGTGCTGCTTGCGGTAGATTACGATGGCTTCGGCAATGTCCGAAGGAATATTAGAATTGCTTTTTAACTCTGCTGCGGAAGCTTTATTAATATTAATTTTTTGAGATTGTGTTTTTGCAGAAGCTGTTGTTTGCAGACTGGTTTTATCACCGGAAATTGTCAGGTAAGGACGAATGATTCTATAGGTTGAATCGGTAATGCCATACACTTTCTTCACATCATCAACGGAAGCAAAGCCACCGGTTTTGTCGCGGTATTTTACAATGCGGTTACTCAGCACTTCACCAATAGCAGGCAGCGATTGCCATTGCTCAACTGAAGCGGTGCTTATGTCAATAATTTGTGGTTTCGGTTTATGATAAGAAGAATTGTCGCCGGAATATTTATTTGAAAACTCAGTACGATTTTGAGCAGCAGCTATTCTGACATAAGGCACCAAACGGTTGGCTTCTTCTTCCTTTAATCCATAAATTTTTCGCAGATCATCAGGTTTATAAAAGTGTCCGCCTTTGCTGCGATAATTTACAATCGTATGTGCTGTTTTTTCCCGAAGTCCCAACTGTATAAAACCGGTTTCATCAATCGTATTTGGATCGAAATAAAAAAGTTTCGCTGATGTATTTATTGATGAATAAGAATCAGTTTTACTTTTTGAATAAACCTTCTGAAAGCCAATACTGTCGCCGCTTTGCGAAGATATCTGAGCGATCTTTTCATCTAAATTTTCAACAACAACAGCTTCGGTTGCAGGCTGATAAAAGATGCGGAACAAAAGATAAATGACGAGTAAAATAACGGCTGCAACAACAATGGTTCTTTGCTTTTTGGAAAAAACAAACCAGTCTTTCCATGTGGGGTTTGTTTGCATAGGTATATGGTTAAAAAATCAGCAATGAAGTATCATTCCATCGTAGGCTAAAGATATGTGTTCCGGCAGACTTTGGTTGACAATTTCGTGCAATCCCAATTGATGACTGATGTGCGTAAAGTAAGCCTGCGGCATCCGCAGTTCTTCTACCAATGATGTGGCTTCATCAAGGGTAAAATGAGATAGATGATTTTCTCTGCGCAATGCATTTACAACCAAAACTTTCGAACCTCTGATCAAATCTTTATTGCGTTCATCAATTTTATTAGCATCAGTAATGTAGGTAAAATCACCAAAGCGATAACCATATACAAGCATCTTATGATGCCACACAACAACAGGTGTGATGGAAATGTCCCCAATGCTAAACGGCGCTTCCGAAATGGTCATCAAATTGATGTTCGGAATACCAGGATATTTATGCTCTGCAAATACATAAGCAAACTCATTTTTAAGCGCATTGCTTGTCATTTCATTCGCATACACATCAATCGCCTGCCCGGAAAAAAAATTATATGGACGCACATCATCAAGCCCGGCAATATGGTCTTTATGCGGATGCGTGAACAGAACGGCATCTAATTTTTCATTGCCGGTACGCAACATTTGATACCGAAAATCAGGCGTGGTATCAACCACCATCGTTGTTGTGGGCGACTGAACCAAAATACTGGTACGAAGCCGTTTATCTTTTTTATCGGTTGACACGCACACTTCGCAGTGGCAGCCAATCATAGGAACGCCGGTACTGGTGCCGGTTCCTAAAAATGTTATGGTAAGAGGTGTTTGCAAAGGGGCAAGATAACAGGATTTTCGATAAACGTTTCGTTCAGGCAGCTTAAGTTTTTTTCTTCCTGCTCTCTTTGCTTCGCATGCTAAAATTATATTCTCACAAAGAGCAGAGTACACAGCGTTTCATTTACCAAAAACAACTTTACAGATAAAATTTATTCAGTTTTTTGTTTTGCAGTCTTCATTACTTCTTCAAATAATTTCTGCGAATTAAGCGTGAGCTTGTCAAAGTCAATCGGCAACTGCGGAATGATTTCCATCAGTGTATTGATGCGCCCTTCCACATCCAGAAACTTGTTCAAAACAATAACACGCTTGCTTTCCAACAGGCACCAGCCGCTTTGAAAAGTACCGCGCTCGTAACGAAGCGTGTACTCAGCTTCATGAACGATAGCTGTCAATTTATCAAGATAGTGTTGCGTGGGTTTCATTTGGCGAAGGTAAAAAGTAAAAACCCAAAAGTAAAAGGCGCAGTTTTAATCATCATCACGAAGGAAATTGATACAAGAAACTTTAAACACCAGTAAAACTTTTGTAACGATCATTCATCTCTTTTTTGATCGACAGTTGTGATTCTTGCGTGTCGAAGCAGCAAGAATCCTCTCATCAAGGTTCCGGGCAATGATTGAGCTTTTACAAAAGCAAATTCAGCGACAGATTTTACTAACATTAATATCGCCTTCGTAAAACCACATCAAAACGCGCTGAGTATACTTTTTACAGAAAATCAATTTTTACACTTCCTGAAAAACCGGATTCTTTACCTTCGCCCGAAAGCGATTCTCATATGTCTGAAACAGTGGTTTCGATTCAAAATGTAAATATATCTCAGGGCAGTAACCTTGTTCTTCAAAACGTCAATTTTACCGTTTCGCGCGGCGAGTTTGTATATCTTGTTGGTAAAACCGGCTCGGGCAAAAGCAGCCTTTTAAAAACCTTGTATGGCGAACTGCCCCTTACCAATGGCAGTGGCGATGTAGTAGGCTTCGACCTGAAAGGAATGACCTGGAAAAAACTGCCTTTTCTCCGTCGTAATCTCGGTGTCGTTTTCCAGGATTTTCAGTTGCTGACAGATAGAAATGTGTATGAAAATCTTCGCTTTGTATTGAAGGCTACCGGCTGGAGCGATGACAAGTTGATACAGGAAAAAATTAATGATGTACTTGACAAAGTAGGCTTGAAAAGCAAAGGCTTTAAGATGACCTACGAGATGAGCGGCGGCGAGCAACAACGTGTTGACATTGCACGGGCTTTACTTAACTCGCCCAAATTGATTCTTGCCGATGAGCCAACCGGCAATCTTGATCCTGAAACCAGTGATGAAATTATGCAGTTGCTCACGCGCATCTGTGCTGATTATGGAAGTGCCATCATTATGGCAACACACGATATTCCTTTGCTGGAAAGATTTCCATCGCGCACGCTTACCACTGAGCATGGCAAAGTGCTGGACAGCGCCAATGTTGCGATGGCTTAAAACAACGCTTGTCATTTTTTACAAACCAACCATTTCTTATTTCATGCTAAAAGATAAAGTATGTATAGTAACCGGTGCTGCACGCGGCATCGGCGAAGCAATTGCCATAAAACTTGCCGAGAACGGAGCCAATATTGCTTTTACCTATGTAAGCGAAAGCAGCAAAGACAAAGCAACGGCGCTGGAAGAAAAGCTGACCGCGATGGGCGTTAAAGCCAAAGCTTATCAAAGCAATGCAGGCGATTTTGCAGCCTGCGAAAGCTTTGTAAACAGTGTGGTAAAAGAATGGGGAACCGTTGATGTTTGTGTAAACAATGCAGGCATCAGCAAGGATAATTTATTACTGCGTATGTCACCGGAACAATGGGACGATGTGATGGACATTAACCTGAAAAGTGTGTTCAACATGACAAAGCAAGTGATACGCCCAATGATGAAAGCGAAGAAAGGCAGCATCGTTAACATGAGCTCTATCATTGGCATTCGCGGCAATGCGGGACAAAGCAGTTATGCGGCAAGCAAAGCAGGTATTATTGGTTTTACAAAAAGTGTAGCGCTTGAATTGGGAAGCCGAAACATTCGTTGCAACGCTATTGCGCCTGGCTTTATTGAAACTGATATGACGCATTATTTGAAAGAAGGAAGTGCAGCCGATGACTTCAAGAAAAAAATACCACTTGGCCGCTTTGGCACAGGCGAAGAAGTGGCAAATACAACACTGTTTCTTGCCTCAGATATGAGCTCTTATATAACAGGACAAGTGCTGAGCGTATGTGGCGGCTTAAACATTTAATGCTACCGCTTGACGCTTTCCATTATCATAGTCAGCTACAACGTAAAGTGTTTTTTAGAGCAATGTTTATGCTCTGTAAAGGAAGCTATTCATAACATAGAAACGGAAGTAATTGTTATTGATAATGCTTCGGCTGATGATACGATTCCTTACCTGCAATCATCTTTTCCCTGGGTAAAATTTATTCAGAATAAAACAAATGATGGCTTTGCAAAAGCGAATAATAATGCCTTAGAGAAGACAATCGGACAGTACATTTTATTTTTAAATCCTGATACAATACTGGCAGAAGACACTCTGACACGGTGTCTTTCTTTTTATAAAAACCATATAGAAGCTGGTGCTATTGGTGTCAGGATGATTGATGGTTCAGGCATCTTTTTACCAGAGAGCAAACGTTCGTTTCCATCGCCGCTTGTTGCCTTTTATAAGCTGACAGGTTTGTCATCTTTATTTCCTCAATCAAAGCGATTTGGGAAGTATGCATTGAGTTATTTATCACAAAATGATGTGCACGAAGTAGATGTGATTTCCGGTGCTTTTATAATGATTCCAAAAATAATACTTGATAGAACCGGCGGCTTTGATGAACGTTTTTTTATGTACGCGGAAGATATTGACCTGAGCTACCGTGTACAGAAACAAAATTTTCGCAACTACTATCTTGGTGATATAACGATCATACATTTTAAAGGCGAAAGCACAAAAAAAGGAAGCCTGAATTATGTACGAGTCTTCTACAATGCCATGAGTCTTTTTGTAAAAAAATGGTATCCCGGCGCAGGCTCGTGGCTGTTGCGAAAAACATTGCAGGCAGGCATTTTTGTAAGAGGCGCAGCCTCTGTTTTTGTTTTGCCATTTAAAAGAAAGAAAAAGAATTTTCCTTTGTTCTCAAACATCGTTTTGATTGGTGACACACATAATACAAGCCTTGCGGCCGATATTGCCTGTCATTATTGTACTGGTAAAAATGTGTTGAAACTAACAGAAGCAGAAAGAGGAGAATTGGTTGATTCAGTTATTGTGTTTTGTATTGGCGATAGTTGGAATTATAAAAAAAGTATTGAGCGGATAGAAAAGCAAAATGCTTATTCTTACAAATGGTTTGGAAAAGACAGTCGCAGCATTGTTGGCAGTGATAATAAAAACAGTAGCGGGGAAGTGTGGGTGAAATCATAAATTATATAAATGAGATATGGTTGTTAGAAAGCTCAATCATTGCCCTGAACGACGATCCGCCGCACGGCGGACGCAACAGGCGATCAACCGGAGCAACGAACGATGGTTACCAAAAAATACCTGCAATATCAGCGTGTGATATTTAAAATAGCAATTCATCTGAATCAATAAAATTATAGTTGACAATGGTTGGAATCATCATGGGAAGCGACAGCGATTTGTCGGTAATGAAAGCAGCGGCTGATATTTTGACAGAGTTTGAAATACCGTTTGAACTGACTGTTGTATCAGCTCACCGTACGCCAGCACGTATGATGACTTACGCTGAAACCGCGCGTGGACGCGGCTTGCAGGTAATTATTGCCGGTGCGGGCGGCGCCGCACATTTGCCGGGTATGATAGCTGCCGTTACAACGTTGCCGGTGATTGGTGTGCCGGTAAAATCATCGAACTCAATTGATGGCTGGGATTCTATACTGTCTATTTTACAAATGCCAAACGGTGTTCCTGTAGCTACGGTAGCTTTGAATGCGGCGAAGAATGCAGGCATTTTGGCTGCGCAAATCATAGGTACTACTGACCCGCGTGTGGCTGACACTTTATTTAGCTATAAAGAAAAAATGAAGAGCGAAGTGATAGAAAAAGCGAAACGGCTGAAGGATGATTTCGCGAATGAATTTGATGAAGCTTTATAAACTTACGATGGTGAATTGTTGCTCAAGCGATAGCGAGCTTTGAGAAATGTTTTTGATAAAATCGTTGCCATAACGCGCATACCAGCCACTGATATTATCCACACGTTCCTGAAGATTTCCGTTTGGAAACAGTTGCCCTTTTATTGTTTCGATTTGCTTCTTTTCGGTATCATGTTTTCTTCTTTCTGCACGCATGATTTTGTCTTGTAGGGCGGCTAGTTTTTTCTCCGTCAGCGCAGACAGTGCAACCGTATGTTCAGCCAATGTAGGATCTGCTTTTGATACAATTGACTGCAGCTTTACAAACAGCTCTTCTGCTTCCTTTGTTTCCTCGGCAATACTGATTTGATGATCTGCATTGCGCTTTATTAAATCGTTTATCAACTGTAGCGCATCTTTAAAAAAATCAACAGAAGACAAACCCAGTTTTTTCATTTTTTCTTTTTTATCCGGTGTAACGAAAAGAAAAGAATTGCGCAACAACAACATTGGGTAGGGAACATTAACGGATGCAAAAACATTCTTCAATTCGAGCCAGTAAGCCAGTTCGCCACCGCCGCCGATAAATACAATATTTGGTAATAATGTGTCCTGTAATATGCCGCGCAAAATAACATTCGGGCTAAAGCGATCAGGATGATTTTCCAGTTCTTTCAGTAACTCTTCTTTTGTAAACCTCAGCTTCTTTGTTTGTACGATAAAATTATCGCCTTCCCTTTCTATACGCTCGCGGCTATCATCAATCAGGTAAAATAAATTGATCTTCCTGCCGCCTGCCTGCACTTTATAATTTTTCGATAACTCAACGACTGTTTTTTCAACTTCGCTGTATGAAAACTGCTCTTCAATCTCTTTTTGGAAAACAGGAATCAGCAAGCGTTTTAGCTCACTGTTATCCGGAATTAAAACAACAACGCCATACTCGCCAAACAGTTCATTAATCACTTCCAGCGTTGCTTGCTGAATAGTGTTTTCCGGGCGATAACAGCGTTTAAAAATTCGGATCAGTTCATTGCCAAAAGGCAATACAGAAATCTGATTTTCGAGCTCCTGAAGAAGAGTGAGAAACTCTTTATCAATTTTCATTCTGCCAACGGCGCCTGTTTGTTTTGTATTCCATTTGTATTGCTTTCCATCAACGTTTATAGTTCCAAGTTCATCAAGATCAGCGTCTTCGCTGCCCATATAAAAAACAGGAACAAAATTGTGCTCAGGCAATTGCTTTGAGAGAGTTTCAGCCAGCTTTACAGTATGCAGAATTTTATAAGCAAAATATAAAGGACCCGTAAAAATAACGGGTTGATGCGCCGTGGTTATAGTGAATGTGTTTGGTTGCGTCAGCAACCCGATATTCTTTTTTGTTTTGGTTGATATTGATAAGTTCCCATATTGTTGTTGCAATACACTTACCAATACATCACGATTCTGCGGAAAGGCTTGTCGTTGTTCAATCGCAGCTTTGATACCATCCATAGAAACAGGGTGGTTGTAGAAAGGTTTTAGCGTTTCTTTCTCTTCTAAATAATCAACAATCGTTTTGGAATAATATCCGGTTTGCTGGTAAGGGATGTTGGTACAATCTGAACTTTTTTCCGCCTGCTGTTGATTCATAAAAAACCTCTCTGTGGTGCAAAGATAACTGGCCGTTCATTTGTTTGATAAGGACTGACAATTATACGACAATCCCTTCGAGGTCGTAATCGTAAGCGCGTGTAATTTTTACATTCACAAATGTGCCGGGTTGCAGTATTTGTGTTGCCTGAATGACCACTTCATTATCTACTTCTACGCTGTCAAATTCAGTTCTTCCGAGATAGCGTCCGGCTTCTTTTTTATCAATGATAACTTTGTAAGTGTTACCAATTTTTTCCTGGTTCTTTTCATAAGAAATTTCCTGCTGCGTTTCCATAATTTCCTGTGCACGGCGCTGTTTTTCTTCAGCCGGAATATTATCTTCCATCACGTAAGCCGGCGTATCTTCTTCATGACTGTAGGTAAAAATACCAACGCGGTCAAAGCGTTGTTGTTGCAAAAAGCCTTTTACATCTTCCACATCATCTTCCGTTTCGCCCGGGAAACCGGCAATCAAAGTTGTTCGTAAACAAATGCCCGGCAACCTGTCGCGGATTTCTGCCAGTGTATCTTCAATTTCAGCTCTGGTGCTTTGCCTGCGCATGATTTGCAGCATCCTGTCGCTGGCATGTTGCAGTGGCATATCGAGGTAATTGCAAATATTATCGCGCTCGCGCATTACATCCAGCACTTCCATGGGAAACTTGTTTGGATATGCATAATGCAAACGAATCCATTCAATACCTTTCACATCAGCGAGACGATTGAGCAAATCTGCAAGCATTCTTTTCTTGTAAATATCAAGACCATAATAAGTTAGCTCCTGCGCAATGAGCATGATTTCCTTCACACCATTCTTTGCTATATGTTCGGCTTCAAAAACAATTGCTTCAATCGTTTTGCTTACATGCTTGCCACGCATCAATGGTATTGCGCAAAACGCACAGGTACGGTTACAACCTTCACTGATTTTTAAATACGCATAATGCTGCGGCGTACTCAACAAGCGTTCGCCAAGCAGTTCTTTTTTATAATCAGCATTGAGTTGTTTTAAAAGAAACGGAAGCTCGAATGTTCCGAACCAGGCATCTACTTCCGGGATTTCGGTTTGAAGGTCATTGCGATATCTTTCACTAAGACAGCCCGTTACATACACTTTATCGAGCTTGCCGCGCTTCTTTAAATTGACCTGGTCAAGAATGGTATTCACACTCTCTTCCTTCGCTTTATCAATAAAGCCACAGGTATTCACCACTACAATATTGTGGTCAAGCTTTTTATTTTCGTGTAGTACATCAATATTATTCGCTTTAAGTTGTCCACTCAAAACTTCGCTGTCTACAAGGTTTTTGCTACAGCCCAGCGTGATGATATTTACTTTATCTTTTTGTAAAGTGCGCGCCTTCATAAGGGGCGCAAAACTAAGCTATTCCGGCGCGGCAAAGAAGAGATGAAGTAGCCCTGCCGGCTTTATTAATTAACAATTAACCATAATCCGTTAATTATTTCAGCCTTCTTCGTGCAATTGATAAATAGCAGGCAGGTTGCGCCCCAGGCTGTCATAATCAAGCCCATAACCAACCACGAATATATTCGGAATGGAAAAGCAGGTATAGTCAACCGGAATTTTATGACTTGTAGCTTCCGGCTTATGAAGTAAAGCGGCAACTTTTAAGGATGCCGGTTGATGACTTTGTAATTGCGGCAGAAACTGATGAAGTGTTTTGCCGGTATCAATGATATCTTCTACAATGATGACATTGCGCCCTGCGACATTCGTATCCAGACCAATAGCCGTAATGACTTTGCCGGTTGATTTGGTTCCCTGGTAAGAAGCCAGCTTAATAAAAGAAATATCGGCTGAAATGGTGATGTGACGAAACAAATCGGCTGCAAAAATAAACGAGCCGTTAAGTATGGCAATCAGCAAAGGTCTTTTGTCCTGGTAATCAGTATTGATTTGTTCCGCAAGCGCTTTTACCTTTTCGGCAATCTCCGTTTCGGATAAATAAGGCGCAAAATATTTATCATGGACTTTTACAAGTTCCATAGTTTTTGTTTGCGGCAATAATAAGTCAATCCGGTATTATTTTTCCAAATAAGGAGGCGTGTCCTGCAGGTAAATTTTTTGACCTACATGTAGTGCAGTGTTTTTAGCAAGAGAGTTGTACTCGGTAAGATTTTCTAAACGCACACCTTCTATTTGCGCAATGTCCTGAAGGCTTTCAGATACACTCACAACATGATAAGCTTTGCTGCCTTTTTTGCTTTTTTTAGCGAGATAAATCAATTGATTTTTGTCTAACGTTTCGCCCGGCAAGTCATTAAACTCAATCAGCTTCGGTAAAGAAATATTGTACTTACTCGCCAGCGCAAAAAGAGAACTTCCTTCCTGCACATACACTACTTTGGCACCGTTGATAGTGAACACACCGGACGGATACAATGTCGTTGGCGCGGTGATTATTGTCTGCGCCACTTTCGCCTTGATAGGAGATTGTTTTGGCGCTTCATCTTCCGCGTTATCATCCTGCGCAAAGCTGCTGTTAGATGCCTGCAAAATGATATTAGAAGCCATCTGCGGCTCATTACCTTGCTGCCGTTGCAATGCCAATAAAGTATAATCCTGCAAATGATTATTTACAATATTCTTAATGAGGATTGAAGCATAAGCCGGATTGGTTGCGTAACCTGCTTTCTTCAAGCCTTTTGCCCAGCCTTCATAATCTGTCGGGTCAAGGTTAAAGAGAAACGCATAATTAGGCCGTGTACGCAAAAAATCAGAGTGATCGCGGTACGAATCTTCTGCGTTATCATAACTGCGGAAGCACTCGCCTTTCGCATCGTCATCATGATAAACGACGTTGCCCGTCCAGTCAGATTTGCATTTAATACCAAAATGATTATTAGACGATTTTACCAAATCGCACTGACCAGCATTGGTTTCCAGAATACCTTGTGCTAAAGTGATAGCTGCCGGTACGCCGGTACGCATTTCTTCGCGCATCGCAATTTCTTTATAAGTCGTAATGTAATCTGCAATAACAGCATTGTTTTGACAATACGCTGCCATTAAAATGAACGATAGTGCAACAACCAGAAATAGTCTTTTCATGTAGTCAATTCTTGTTATAGTCAGCAGTATGATATCGGATAGAATAATGAATAAAATCTTTGATCTTTAAACCTTCCTGATCAGTAATAAACCGTCTCTAATCGTTGTTAAAACCTGTTCTGTCCTGTTATCGTTTTGTACGTGCCGGTTAAAATCGTGAATGGCTTTGGCATTCTTTCCCTTTATATTTTCCTCCAGTACCTGCCCATGAAACAAAACGTTGTCAGCTATAATAAATCCTCTTTCGCTTAAACGCGGCAAAACCAGTTCGTAGTATGTAAGGTAGTTGGTTTTGTCAGCATCAATAAAAACCAGGTCCCATTTCCGGTCAACAGTTGGTATGATGTCAACCGCATTGCCTTGGTACAAATATATCTGATTGTCTTTTCCGGCAGCTTTAAAATTCCTTAAAGAATTATCAACATCAGCTTGCCTCAATTCAATTGTGTGTAACTCGCCATCAGGCGCCAAACCTTTACACAGGCACAAAGCGCTGTAGCCTGTGAATGTTCCGATTTCCAGAATATATTTCGGGCAGATTATTTTACTTACAAAAGATAAAAACTGCCCCTGCACTTCAGAACTCAGCATGTGCGAATGCTCATGTTGCTCGCTTTGCAAATGAATCTGGTGAAGCAATTCATCGTGCGGCGTGGTAAACTGAGCAGCGTATTGTTCAACTAATAGATTGACAAGTTCCATCTAATAATTACTAAATCATGAGTTATAAAAATATCTATAAATGCTTTGTTGGTTTAACATGATGTGCAAAACCCGTTGCTCATTTCTGTAAGTCATTTTAAATTGTAACATAGCTGGAAATTAAAATACAAAATACATTTTTGGTAGCCATCGTTCGTTTCTTTTGTGATCGGTAGTTGTTGCCATTCCTGCTGCTTCAACACGCAGGAATGCTCCCATCAAGGTTCCGGGCAGTGATTGGGCTTTTTTCATAGCGAATGAATGACAAAAAGTAAATTATTTTCATTTCTATTTATCCTTCATCAATTGATACAAGAGATAATTAAAACAAAGCCTTTTCAGTTATGATCTCATTATCTGGAACAGAAATAAAATACAATCCTAAGAATGTAAGCAAGCCATTTATAATTAATAACTCAATACCAATTTTATATCCACCAAACCAATCTGCAGAATACAAACTGAGAAAATAACAAAGCAACGGCGCCACTAAACAAATAACAACCGTAAGAAGAGAACTGGTTAGTTTCCGTTTCGTAAAAATGCCAAACGTGAACAAGCCAAGCAAAGGTCCATACGTATATCCTGCAATGCTCATAATGTTGTTGATAATAGACTTACTGTTGATTTGCTTAAACATCAATACACATAAAAAGAACAATAGTGTAAAAGAAAGATGAACCACCCGACGTATGTTTTTTTGCCTTTGTTCAGATAAATCATCCTGGCGTTTAATGCCAACAATATCGATGCAAAATGAAGACGTAAGCGCTGTGATAGCACCATCTGCACTGGGAAACAAAGCCGATATCAAACCAACGATAAAAATGACGGAAACAAAAGCCGGAAAGTAAGGCGTTGCGGCGCCTGAACTCAAGGCAATAGAGGGAAACAAATCATCACCCACTGTACTAATATTGTGTTGTGCAGCAAACAGGTACAGCAAGCCGCCAAGCAGCAGGAACAACATGTTTACCAACACCATAATAGTGCTGAACGTCATCATGTTTTTCTGAGAATCTTTTAGTGTTCTCACACTGATATTTTTCTGCATCATTTCCTGGTCAAGCCCCGTCATACCAACCGTTATAAACGCACCGCCAATAATTTGCTTCAACCAAAAAGTTGCGCTTTTTGCATCCGTATTGATGGTTTTGGTATAACCTTTTTCATGAAGCTCACCAATAGCAGCAGGCAATGATAAATGCAAACTCTGCATGATGAAAATGATACAGACAATTAACCCAAGCAACATGAATGTTGTTTGCAATGTATCAGTAAACACAATGGTTTTTACACCGCCTTTAAATGTGTACATCAATATCATGAAAAGTATAACCAGCGTGGTTGCCCAGAAAGGCATGCCCAATGAATTCAGGATAAAAATCTGCAACACATTAATCACTAAATACAACCTTGCCGTAGCGCCAAGTGTGCGGGAAACAATAAAGAATAAAGCGCCGGTTTTATAAGCTGTTATTCCAAAGCGATGATAGAGATAATTGTAAATGGATGTCAGTTGCATCCGGTAATAAAGCGGCAATAAAATATAAGCCACAATAAAGTATCCTAAGAAGTAACCGATAACCACCTGGAAGTAGCCAAAACCATTGCTGCCAACGGTTCCCGGCACACTCACAAACGTAACGCCACTAAGCGAAGTGCCTATCATACCGAACGCTACGAGCATCCAGTTGCTGTTGCGGTTGCCTATAAAAAACGAATCGTTATTGGCATTGCGGCTCGTGTACCAGGCTACGCCTAACAACACCAGGAAATAAACAACAACCAGCGACAGCAACAGCGCAGACGACATATCTTAATTTTATAAGAAACGGCAAATGTGAGAGAAAAATTGAAGTGATGATGTCAATGAAAGAAATTGATTCATTAGCACTTGTAAGTTTCTTATAAAGAAATTGATTGCTTACAAATCTGCCTTGCGAAATCTCCACTCACAAATGAAAATGTACACGGCAACATAAACCGCAGCCGCAATCAGCAAAGGCAACACGTCTGGTGGTTTCGCCACTTGCTCCACCATATTTTTAAACACAGGGAACGTGATTAAATTATCCGTGCTTTCCAGCGGAAAAAAATGTGAAACATCACCAAAATAATAATGAACTCCTTTTACAAAAGCTTCCTCAAGCACCACCGAATATAAAAAGTAAACGCCGATGGAAATGCCCGAGCGGCGAAACAAAACGGCAAACATAAGTGCGACAAGTGTATAGCTCAATGCCTGTATAAAGTAATAACTGATATATTGAAGATTGGTGAAACTAACGCTGGCTGAGCCTTCGCGAAATCCAAAGAAAACAGCAACCAGGAATACAACAACGGTAGAAACAAAAGCAATGAGAACAGCCAATATAATTTTTGCAGTAACGAACTGCCGCCGGCTCACACCATCAATAATATTTTGCCGGTGCGTTTTATACGAAAATTCATTCGTCATTAAAATGATAATGATAAGCCCTGGAAAAAAAAGCAAAAAACTGCTGATATAACTAACCGTTTGCCACACATCGGGAAAGCGAAATGGCGGGTTGCCGAGAAAGGCTGTTGCCATGTTATTATTTTGCTTTGAAAACACTTGCTGTTGAATTTCGTAGCCGATATAATTCACGCCAAATAAGCTCAAAATAAACAGCGCGCCAAGTATCCAGAAGGTTCTGTAATTTTTAAGTTTCATCCATTCTATGTACAATAAATGAAGCATAGCTTTTAGTTATTAGTAAGTTCAAGGAATTTGGTTTCCAAACTTTTCTTCCTCAGATGAAGATGATTCAGCACGACACCATTGGCGAAGCAATATTCATTGATGCTTTCAAGATTAGCTTCGCCAACAGGATAACTGATATAAAATACATTTCCTTCTTTCGTCATGCTTTTAAACCCACTCATCGCTTGCAAAACACTCTGCAAACGGCTCATATCTTTTGCAGAAAGTTCAACCATATCTTCATTTATCAATACAGAATTTACAGCGCCAGCCACCAATAAATTTCCCTTTTTCAAAATGGCAACATGCGTACACACTTTCTCCACTTCATCCAGTAAATGGCTTGCCATAATAATGGTTTTGCCTTCCGAAGCCAGCCGCAAAATGAGGTCGCGTATTTCAGCAATGCCAACCGGATCAAGACCGTTGGTAGGTTCATCAAAAATGAGAACATCGGGATTTCCAAGCAATGCTGAAGCAATGGCAAGCCGCTGTTTCATACCCAGCGAAAACGTGCTGAACCTGCTGCTGCGACGCTCATAAAGATTTACTTTTTGCAGTACTGCGGGAATGTCGCTTTGTCCCTTTCCTTTAATTTCCGCGGCGATGGCGAGGTTGCGTTCTGCCGATAGATAATGATAAAAATTCGGTGTCTCCAGCAAAGTGCCAATATGCTTTCTTATGTCCTCCGAAGGCGCCTGCCCGTTAAACATTACATCGCCCGATGTGGCTTTCAATATATCCGTTGCAATACCGAGCAGCGTTGTTTTTCCGCTGCCATTCGGCCCTAAAATTCCAAATACGCTGCCTTCAGGAATGGTAAACGACACGCCATTCAACGCCCTGATTTTACCATAATCCTTTACCAGATTATGAACGGAAAGAACATCCATGCTTTGAATTTGGAGGAAAGATAAGTGGAAATAAAAACTACAGCTAACCGTTTATACTTTGCTTTACAAAATTCTTGTTTTGGCTTGCATGTAATTATCATTAAAAGATATTTTCCAGAGTTATAAAATGACTGTATTCATAGAGATGGATTCATCGTTAATAGCAATTCTTTTTAGAAGTGGATTATTTTAAAATACATTTTTGGTAATCATAGTAAGTCGCTTTTGTGATCGGCTGCTGTGCTTCCTGCGTGTCGAAGCAGTAAGAATCCTCCCATCAAGGTTCCGGGCAGTGATTGGGCTTTTACAACAGCGAATAAAAACAACAATTCAAACGCTTTATCGAACCAAAGTATAAGCATCGGTTTCAAAAAGATTAACGATAAACATTTGCTACACAAAACAAAAGAATTTAGAAAACACCTTACTTTACAATTGCCAATCTGATGCTTTATGAAGCTGCTTGTGCTGCTTTCTTTTTTATTTGTTTTTTATAGTGCCGGCGCACAAAACCTTTCCTGGTTTCACGGCGACTGGATTGGCGAAACTTATTTCCCAAACGGGCCGGTTACGAAGCGCATCATTGTAAAACTACACGTCTTAAAAGTAACCGGCAATCGCTTTGAAGCCACGCTCGAAAACTTTTATCCAAACGACACTACCGTAAGATTGAAACGGGCAATAACCGGGCAAATTGCTAATAAAAAACTTGTAATTGAAAGCAGTTTGCAAACCTATATTCTCGACCCGCGCACCCAAAGCTTCTGGCACGACTGCAGCGGTTGCGAAATTCAATCAGGCTTTTCTTTCAACAGTGATAAGATTGAAATAAAAATTCAAACTGCTAATTGTGGCAATGAATGCAATGGAGAAACTTTGTTCAGCCGCGACACTTCGAACCTGAATACAACACAACAAAATGACCTGGCACAATGGTTTCATTTGCCAATGGCAAAACCGATAGCTAAAACAACCGAAACAGGATCGAAAGAAAGTGCAGCAACAACTCCCAAGGCAGCTTCAGCACAAATCAAAACAGATACAACAATAGCAAAGAAAATTACTGCAAAAGATACAACGTCTGTTGCTCATAAAAAGCAGCCGGAAAACGAAACTTCAGCAACAAATAAATCTTCTAAAACTGCTTCGATACCTGTACGAAAAAAGTCGGGAGAAGATTCAATACTTGCAAAAGCTAAACAACCTGCATCTGTAAAAAAAGATAATCTTGCAATGTCTGTTGCCTCAAAAGTTGACAGCATTCCAGGTGCATTAACAGCCCGAACTACAAACCTTGTAACGACTTACCAGGTTTCATCTCCGCATATCGTTATCCAGCTATTCGATAACGCCGAGATTGATGGCGATGTCGTTACTGTTTATCACAACGGGCAACTGATTATAGACCGGCAATCGCTTACGCACAAAGCCATTACCATCACTGTTAATGCTTCTAAAACAGATGCTCATCACGAGTTTATTATGGTGGCAGATAACTTAGGATTGATTGCCCCAAATACAGCGCTGATGCGCATTACAGCCGGTGATCAGAAACTTGAACTGGAAGTATCTTCCGACTTTAACAACAATTCGAAGATTGCGATTGATTATACGGGAGAATGAATTTGCCACGAAAACAGGAAGGCACAAATTGTATGGCAGCCGAAGTGCTTAGGTTATGCGAGATTATCTAAACGGTATTAAACCTTAATAACAAAATCTATCTTTCAAACATATAAACTTACACTTCCGCGACAAAAGATAATAAGTTTTTGAAAATGATTTTTATGATTCGCTTTCGTAAACGCTCAATCATTGCTCTAAACCTTTTACGTGAGGATTCTTACTGCTTCGACACGCAATAGCCAACTGTCGATCACAAAAGTGGCGGGCGATAGTTAGCAAAGACAATATTTCGTATTCATTCAAATCATTTCGTAACGCGTTACTGCCATTTATAATGCAGCCGCATTCTTATCATCTTAACGTAACGTTTCAGGGTTTGAAATATATTTGCCTTTATCAACAAGCAAACAATGGACGAAGGAATTGAGCAACTGAAAGAAGCTCTGCAGTTATCGCCGGACAATATCCCGTTGCGGTTGCACCTTGCGGAACTGATGACCAAAGCCAGCCGAACCGATGAAGCCGTTGAGCAATACAGCGAAGTTTTGAAGCGCAGCTACGGAAATAATAAAGCCCGGAAAGGACTGGCAAGCATTTATTTTAAACAGCGGAAATACTCGGCTGCGATTATTATTTATGAATCGCTTGTAAAAGAAAACATCCTGCAATGGGATGAAATGATTCCTTTTGTTCGCTGCCTTATCCGCGAAGATTCTTATAATGAAGCGGTGGAAATGTATAAGAAAATTTTAGTTCAGAATCCATCGTTTAAAGATGATGAAATAGATAATGCACTACGTATGTCATCGTTAGGAATGGCGCAGGAACCCGAAGACGAGTTGCCCGGATTTGAGGAAGATGATTTCGATCCTTTTTCCGGCAGCGGCCAAAGGCAGGCGCCACAGTTTTTTATGGAAAAGCCCGACATGAACTTTAGCAATGTGGGCGGGATGGACAACATCAAAAAAGAAATTTCGCTGAAGATCATTCAGCCGTTAAAGAACCCGGATTTATACAAAGCATTTGGCAAAAAAGCAGGCGGCGGCATTCTGTTGTATGGACCTCCGGGCTGTGGTAAAACCTATCTCGCAAAAGCCACTGCCGGCGAGATCGATGCGAAGTTTATCAACATCGGTCTGCATGATATTCTTGATATGTGGATGGGCAATAGCGAGAAGAATCTGCATGCTGTTTTTCAGCAGGCAAGAGAGAATGCGCCATGTGTGTTGTTCTTTGATGAAGTGGATGCGTTGGGCGCCAGCCGCAGCGATTTAAAACAAAGCAGCATGCGTCATGTCATCAACCAATTTCTGGCTGAAATGGATGGCGTGCAATACAGCAATGAAGGCGTTCTCATTTTAGCAGCAACCAACGCTCCCTGGAGTATTGATAGTGCTTTTCGCAGGCCGGGACGCTTTGACCGCGTGGTGTTTGTAGCGCCGCCTGATGAAGTTGGAAGACAGGAAATCATAAAACAACATTTGAAAGATAAACCAGCGGAGACAATTGATACAACTGCTATTGCAAAGGTGACAGGCGATTATTCAGGTGCTGATATTAAAGCCGTGATAGACATTGCTACAGAAGCAAAGCTGGAAGAAAGCTTACTGAAAGGAAGCATTGAAAAACTGCAAACCAAAGACCTGCAGAAAGCCGCGAAGCAACATAAAGCCACTACGCAGGAATGGTTTAGCACGGCACGCAACTATGCGCTGTATGCCAATGAGAGCGGGCTTTACGACGATATTCTCCAGTATATGAAATTAAAAAAGTAAAAGTAAGAAGATACAAAAATTAAGAAAGAAGCTGAACGCTGATTGCCGACGGCTAACAGCTCATCATGTTTGCAATAAACCAACATATACAACGCGCCAGAATCTTGTTTCAGCAAAAACGTATTACAGATGCGGAAAAGGAAATTGGTTATGCGCTTCGCGAAAATCCTGATGATGCCGAAGCGCTGATGCTGCTGGCAGAATGCAAGATTGAAACGAAAGAGTATGATGAAGCCAAGCGTTTGCTTCATTCATGTGTTACTGTGTCGCCTTATTACCACCGCATTTATTACCTGCTTGCTTTTTGTGCTTACCAGCAAAGCAGTCGCAGCGAAGCAATTGAGCAATTAAGAAAAGCCATCGAGTTAAACCCTGAAGCTTCTTCCTATTACGGTTTGTATGCTTACATTTTGCTTGATATGCATTTGTACGAAGAAGCTCTGCAAAAAGCAGATGAAGGCTTAGCTGCTTATGCTGAAGACCTTACCTGCCTGAATGCGCGCACACAGGCATTGATTCGGCTGAAAAATAAAGATGAAGCTTACGAAACCATCCGCGAAGCATTGGCTATAAACCCTGATGATGATTTTACTCACACCAATGTTGGCTGGATTTATTTAGAGAAAGGAAAACATACGGATGCACGAAATCATTTTCGGGAAGCATTGCGCATTAATCCCAATAATAAAAGAGCGAAACAAGGATATAAAGAATCTCTCAAAGCCAGATTGTTGCCTTATCGCTGGCTGCTGATGTTTTCACTGTGGCTATCTGCTAAGTCGAAAAAAGCAAGATGGATTACAATCATTGTTATCTGGGTTGCGGTTCGCTTGTTGTCAGGTATTTCTTCTTTTGCCGGCGCTCAAAACCTGGCTTATGCGCTGATTGGCTTATACTTATTCTTTGTTGTCTTTTCGTGGGTGGGCGCTTCCATTGCCAACACTGTTTTGCTGTTTACCAAAGAAGGGAAATTTGTATTGACAACACTTGAAAAAAGGGTAGCTGCCATGATAGCTTTACTGTTTGTAACAAGCCTTGCTACGGCTGTTTTTGGAGGTTATCTTCCTATCTCTGATGGCAACCAGTATTTCGCTGCTCTTATTTTTTTTACCATGGTATTGCCCGTCAGCCGGTTTGAATACGTGCATTTAATTAAGCGGAAAAAACTCGTTATTTATTACTCTTCTGTGTTACTCTTGTTAGGGTTGGTTAGCGCAATAGGACTGTTAGCTGGCTATGATTTTATGACAACTCCGATGCTGATTTATTTTACGGGACTTGTTATTTATACATGGGGGTTTGCGTTTGTATAATAACCCTTACTCTTTTATACAACTTACTTATCGCTTATTATTTTTTTAAAAGCAAAATAGTACGTGACGTATCTTTTTGAAATGGCTGTTTATTATTCAGCTATAATAAAAGCTTACTTATTGCCCTGAAGCTTGGTGTAAGCATTCCTGCGTGTCGAAGCAGCAGGAATGGCAACAACTACCGATCACAAAAGAACCGGACGATACTTACCAAACATTGTATTTGTATCTATTCAAATTGACCTACAACCGGGTACTTGGCAGATGTTGATGATGCACTTATCGACTTGACCTCGAATTGCCATTCTTTTATACTAAACCATACAATGATACCAAAGCCAGAAGCCAGCATCAGGTGATAAGGGAACATGGAAAAATCATTGTAATAAAAAGCAAGCATAGCACCTGCAAAAAAATAGAACATCAGTGCTGTTTCTGCTATTAATATTCCTGAAATTTTGATCCCGTTTTTTGATGAAGCCAAACTGCTTACAACAGCATCTGAGCTATTGAATTTTGGTGTCCGTATAAAAGCAGATTTCTTTCCCATCCAGGCTTCACAAACCGCAATTGCATTACTAAACGCCATGCCCATGCTGAAGGATAAATAAACCGGGAACGTTTTTAAAAAATATTGCTTTGCATGCCGATGAATAAAGCCTGTGCGTACTGTAGACGTGTAATGAAACACACCCAGGCAAAGCAGGCTTATTAACGAAAAAGAAGCATACTTATACCATGATAAAAACTGCGGCACATGCGGCTTCAGCATTAATAAGGGAATACTGAGAAACGAAGCGATAAAAGCGCTGATAAAAACCATTCCTACCATAAGGTGAAAAAAAGCATGTGCTTTCGTTTGCAAAGGAAGCTTGGCTGTCAGCACTTTTGTTACATGCTTACGCGCTGTTTCTGCGTTGCCCTTTATCCATCGAAACTGCTGCGCTTTTAAAGCACTGATTAATGGCGGCAACTCTGCGGGAACCACCACATCTTCCAGATAAATAAACTGCCAGCCCTTCAATTGCGCACGATAACTGAGGTCGAAATCTTCCGTTAACGTATCCGCTTCCCAGCCACCGGCATCAAGCATAGTTTTGCGTCGCCAAACGCCACCGGTGCCTGAAAAATTGATGAAGCAACCGGCGTTATTTCTTCCGCCTTGCTCAATAGAAAAATGGGCATCGAGTAAAAAAGCCTGCAGTTGTGTGAGTATAGAATTGTTTTGATTCAGGTGTGCCCAGCGTGTTTGCACAACGCCTGTTTTTTCGTTTTGAAAATGAGGAATGGTTCGTTTTAAAAACGAAGGCAAGGGAACAAAATCAGCATCGAAAATGGCAATAAAATCGCCCTTTGCAGAAGCCAGCCCGTTTTGCAAAGCACCGGCTTTATAGCCTTTTCGGTTGGTTCGGTGAATGTGATGCATCTTTAATCCTGCCGCTCTATATTCTTCTACTTTATTCTGAATGATGGTAGTTGTTTCGTCAGTGGAATCATCAAGAATTTGTATTTCCCATTTGTCTTTTGGATAATCAAATTTTGCAATTGCATCTATTAGTCTTTCAACCACGAGGTTTTCATTGTAAACCGGCAATTGCACTGTTACAAACGGATACACATTTATGACCGGGAGACGTGGCTGTTTCTTTTCTTTTTTGAGATATTGATAAACCAGATGAAGCTGCACAATGCCGTAGCAGAACAAAAATAAAAGAGCCGCGGAGTAAGCAACGAAAATAACCTCTGTAACCAATTCGTAAGGGAACTTCATACCATATATTTCGCGCTATGACAGCAACATAAATTTCACCGGATTCATAGCCATAACCGATTGCAAATTTTTTAAAAGCATTGGATTAATTATCTTATCCATTATCCTCAAATCCCGGATATAAAGTCATGCCGCCATCAATAAAAATTGAAGCGCCGGTTATATAATCACTGTCGTCGCTAGCCAGCCAAACGGCAAGCTTGCCTACATCTTCCGGTGTGCCGATTCGTTTATAAGGAATCAATGTCATAAGGTCTTTCAGTGCATCTTCCGTTTCCCACGCAGCTTTATTGATTGGTGTTTTAATAGCGCCGGGACAAATGCTGTTGACACGAATTTTTTGGGCGGCATATTCCTGCGCAATGGTTTTCATCAGCAACATAACGCCGCCTTTGGATGCCGCATAATTCGCATGTCCTGCCCAGGGAATCACTTCATGCACGCTGCTCATGTGAATGATTTTTCCAGCCGCGACGGATTTGTTTTTATCAATGCCACGACGCATAAATTCCTTCACCGCTTCGCGGGCGCAAAGGAACTGACCGGTCAGGTTAATGCCGATGACCGTGTTCCAATCATCCAGTGTCATCTCATGAAGCTTCGCATCCTTTTGCACACCCGAATTATTCACCAGAATATCAACCGTACCAAACTGTTTTATGGTTTCGGCAAACATCATTTTTACATCTTCTTCCCTGCTTACATCAGCTTTTATAACCACCGACTTTCCGCCACCGGCTTCAATATCTCTTTTTACTTCTTCCGCTTCATCTTTCGAAGAATCATGCGTATGATTTACAACCACAAAGGCACCTGCGTCACCCAGTGCTTTTGCAATACCGGTTCCAATGCCGCTGCTGCTGCCTGTTACAATAGCTACCTGATTTTGCAACTTCTTTTCCATATTGTTTTCCAATTTCTGGTGATGCCAGTTGCCCAAATACTATTCCAATAAGCAATACGCAGTCAGCCATCAGCTTTAAGTTTTGAAACATTGGTAGTACGAGTTTACAAAAGTGGACAGTTTAACTTCTGTAGTTGTGACTGGTACAGTAAAAAATTTACATCAAACCTTAAACCTGATGACTGATGGCTAAAAGCTTATCATCAAATGCAGTATTTTGCGTACCAGATGCAGGTAACATTACAAGGTCTTCTGCCGGTGCCGCTAAAAGAGAAACTGATACAGCGCAAGTCTGATGTCTGGCACCAAACCATTTCTTTTGAGCAGGGCGACCGGATAAAAATAAAAGCGCCAAGCGGCACCGGAAAAACCACGCTGGTTCACATACTTTATAAACTTCGTAACGATTACGAAGGAGAAGTGCTTTGGAACAAAAAAGAGCTGAAAAAAGTTAAAGATAATGAACTCGCCAACCTGCGGCAGCAAGAGGTCAGCGTCATTTTTCAGGATATGCGTTTGTTTCCGCAATTGACTGCGAAAGAAAATATTGAATTGAACCGCGTGCTGCAACAGCCGTATTACGAAAGCGAAAAAATTGATGACATGGCGGAGGAGCTTGGCATTGCTCATGTATTGCAACAAAAAGCTGGCTTGTGCAGTTATGGCGAGCAGCAACGCATTGCCATTATACGTGCGCTCATTCAACCTTTTTCATGGCTGTTAATGGATGAACCGTTTAGTCATCTCGATCAGGAAAATACAGGCAAAGCTGTTGCCTTGATTGGAGAAGAATGCAAAAGGAGAAACGCAGGTTTTATTCTGACTGACCTTGACGAAGATGCTCATTTTACCTACACCCGAAAATTACTTTTATAACAGATTATGCTAACGCCGCTATTAAAAAAACTGATCACATCCGGAAGTGGCCGCGTCCGTTTTATTATGGCAATCATCGGGCTTTCGGTGGCTATGCTGCTCATCCTGTCGGCAGTGCAGTTGCAGGTAAATTATAATACTTTATTGCACGGAAAAAACAACCAGGACAGCATCGCTAATTTTCTTGTTATCAATAAACCGGTAACCGGAAAAGGCATGAATACTTCATCGCTTACCAATGAAGAAATTGGCGATCTGAAAAAGCAACCTTTCACTGAATCTATCGGTGTGCTGACGCCGAGCCGTTTTAAAGTATCGGCAAGCGGAGGCAACACAATACCATTTTATACAGAAATGTTTTTTGAAAGTGTTCCTGATGAATTTATTGATGTAAAAAGCAGCCAATGGACGTGGGGCGATAACTCGCAGTTTATCCCGATGATAGTGCCCAATTCTTTCCTCGATATGTATAATTTCGGGTTTGCGGCATCGCAAAGTCTGCCACAATTATCGCCTGATGTTATTATGGGTTTACCTATACAAATTAATATGCTTGGTCCACAAGGCGTTACTCATTATTATGCAAAAGTAGTTGGGTTCAGTGACCGAATTTCTTCTGTGTTGGTACCACAAAAATTTATGGATTGGGCGAATAATAAATTCGGCACCGATAAAGGCGCTAAACCATCTCGTGTTATCATTAAAACCAAAGATGCGGGTGATCCGCAGTTGTCTTCTTACCTGGCTTCACACAACTTGCAAACAGACACCGAAAAAACAAGGTTCAGCAAGTACCGGCAAGTGGTGGATACGGTTGTAAATATATCAGGCATTACAGGTGTGCTGATGTTGCTTTTCGCCTTACTTATTTTCACACTTTTTATTCAGCTTACCATTGCTTCCAGCAAGGAAGATATTTCGTTACTGATTACACTTGGCGCAGCGCCCAGGCAACTTTACCAGTTTCTGATGAAACAGTTTTTTCCGGTGAATATCATTATTACAACTGGGGTATTAATTGTCATTGCAATATTGCAATTTTTACTGCAAAATGTGTTAGCCAGTCAAAGCATGGTGATACCTAAGTATCTTTCTTTTTATACGGCAGGCGCCGCGCTTTTAATCCTGCTTGTATTGTGGATAGTAAACAGGCTGACCATTAAAAAATATATCGGGTAATATTCCATTTCTGTCAATCAAAGACAAGTCTTATTCAACAATAAAATCATCGGATGAAATCTTCTTTAACCGTTCGTTCATCTTCTGTTCAAAGAGGATTTGCAATTGCAAATCTGTTGGCTTATGCTATTATGATTGCAGCGAACTGCCTGTCTGTTTTTCTGCCACTGAATGGCAAAACACAGGCGCAACTAAGCGGGCACTATCCCAATTTGTTTACGCCGGCCGGCTACATTTTTTCGGTGTGGGGTGTGATTTATATGCTACTGTTTGGCTTTATCATTTACCAGCTTTATGTTCTCTTCGTTACGCATCACAGAGATAAAATGCGCGTTCTGTATATCTCTCCCTTATTCATAGGCGTATGTTTATGTAACGCAGGCTGGCTCTTCGCCTGGCATTATGAACTTATCACTATCAGCGTCCTTATTATGATAATTCACTTATGGTTGCTGGTGCTGATACACGACAGGCTCAGCTTGTCCATTGCCTGGTGGCCATTGGCGCCTAAAATATGGATAGATATTCCATTTAGCATTTACCTGGGTTGGATATGTGTTGCTACTATAGCCAATGTAACGGCGTGGCTGGTAAGCGAAGGCATACATCTTTCTTTTCTTCTTCCCCAGGTATGGGCTATTATCATGATTATTATTGCCTTGCTTGTGGGTATGTTTTATGTTTTTACCCGTAATAACAAATTCGTTGCGCTCACTATTGTTTGGGCATTTTATGGCATCATTAGTAAACGCAGAGAAACGGGCGGAAAAGGCTCACATACTTTGGTGCTGGCTACCGGTTTGGCTTTGGGTATTCTGTTACTCATTATTTTATTGAATAGTTTTCGCCGCCGCGACCCTGACTATAAGCCCAATATGTCGGCATGATTTTTTTCGGAATAAATTATTATGGAACACAACAGACAGCAAAATACAACGACACCCAATAGCAAATTTACGGATGATCTGAAAGATTCTCCTCGCGATGAAGAACATTTGAAGCCGGAAAATACAACGATTGATATGCCTGATGTAAGTGATATTCCGGGTCAGGAAAATATACAGGTTCCGGGCCTGGGCGAAATGTCGGACACCACCATTTCAAGCGCCGATGAAGAAGGTGATGAAATATGGGAGGAAGACATTGATACCAGCGATGATGCACTGATGCCAGCCGATGCAGACTCAACCGTATCGCAGCAGGAAAAGGATACGCTCAGCCGCACAGAAATGGATGTGCCAAGCAACGATAACACCAATCTCCGGCATGACGCATTGGATTCGTATGATGAAGAAGGTGATCCATTGAATGAAGATATTGGCGCGGATAGTGCATCGGCTCGTGATATTGACACTGCTGTTGTAATGAACGATGATGCCAATGAAGACATTGGTGAAGAAGACGAGGAAAACAATACTTACAGCCTTGGCGGAGATGATAAAAACAATCTTGAAGATTCGACGAACGGATAAGATAAACTGATAGCAAAAGCGCATGAGAGTAACCCTTCTTTCATGCGCTTTTTTGTGTAATCACAACAACAGATTGATATGAAGAAATGGGCGAAACGGGTTTTGAAAATTACAGTTTGTATAATTGTACTCTTCATTGCCGGTTGCTTTGTGTTTGATGCGCTTGTGCAGTTCAGGATGAGTGATGAAGATTTGCTTAGTTTATTTGCTTCACAGAATATAAAAGGCGAAGTAAGATATTTCAATTCGCAGGGAAGAACTGTGCGGTATGTGTCTGTAGGAAATGATACTTTACCAACTGTTGTTTTTATTCATGGCGCACCCAGCTCGCTGAGTATTTATAAAGATTATTTCATTGATTCATCATTTCTACGTCGCTTTCATATTCTTGCGATTGACCGCCCCGGTTATGGATATTCTGGTTTCGGAAAGCCGATGCCATCTATTCAACAACAGGCAGCCGTTATAAAAGATATGCTGAGCAAAATGAATCAACCCAAACATCCGGTCATACTGGTAGGCGGGTCGTATGGTACTTCTATCGCCTGCAGGCTGGCAATGGATAATCCGCAAATTGCTGATGGACTCGTATTGATGGGACCTTCATTAGGACCGGGTTTGGAGCATGTTTATTGGTTTACTCCGGCGGTAGAAAATCCTCTTATCAACTGGTTTATTCCACGCATGTTTCAAAGTGCAAACCAGGAGAAAGTCAATCATAAAAATGAGTTGACAAAAATGCTTCCTTACTGGCAAAACATACACGTTCCTGTTATGTATCTGCAGGGTGAAAAAGATGAGTTGATTGATACATCGAATGCTTTGTTTGCGAAACAACATTTTACAAATGTTCCTTACCTGTATATTCATTTCTTTAAAAATAAACCACACTTCATTCCGCTCTCAGAGCACGATTTTATTGAACAAAAAATATTCGAAATGATTGACATAATTGATGCTAAGAATTATAAATAGTAACAGCGTAGAGATGTTTTATGAATGCTAACATCTATTTGTTCTGGTGATAGAAACCGTGACATATTCTTGAAACAAATCAATAACTCTTCAGTGTTTTTGTAATTTTTGAAAGTTAACAGGTACGTACTGCTGAGATACTGATTTTCTTTTCATTCGGTTATAGCTCAATCGTAGCTCCAAATATATTTTTAACAAAAGCAGCGCTGCGTTTCAAAACTTGTCTTATTTTTAGAGGGTAAATGCTTCAGCCGCATGAGTTACGAATTATTGATTTCAGGTTGCCTTCACAATGAGCCGGCATCACAGCGTGAGTTGTACAACCGGTTTAGCCCAAAAATGCTGTCTGTCTGCTATCGCTTTGCGCAAAGTCGCGAAGATGCGGAAGACATGCTGCAGGAAGGCTTTATCAAGATTTTTACCCAGATACACACTTTCGAAAACAAAGGCACTTTTGAAGGTTGGGTTCGCCGTATCATTGTTCATACCTGCATTAATTTTTTGAAGAAATACAAGAAATTTAATGAGAACCTGGACATTGCCTACGCAAGCACTATTCACGCAAAAGAAGAGACTTTGCCTTCGCTTATGCAAGCTAAACAGGTAATAGAATGCATAAGACTTTTGCCCATTGGCTACAGAACGGTACTGAACTTGTATGCAATAGAAGGATATAGTCACCGCGAAATAGCGACCATGCTGGACATTGAAGAAAGCACGAGCCGAAGCCAATATACCCGCTCCCGCAACATGCTGGAAGCGATACTGATAAAAAAGAGAATACTGGAAAAGCCAGGCAATGACGAAGCTGGCTGGCTTCAATCACTTACTACCACAACAAACTGACCTGAATGAGAAATCCATTACACAACGACGAAGAGCTGGAATCGTTCCTGCATAAACAGGTGGCGGATCACCGCATGTATCCGTCTGATCAGCTTTGGCGCAATATTCAGAAAGAGCTTCATGGCGAAGGCAGATGGCCGGCACTTACTTATATATCTATCTTCATTATTGCCGCTTTATCTGTATGCACAATGATGGTGAAGCCGGAAGACAGGCTTCATAAGAACATCATTGTTTACCCAACCGTAAAAGAAACCGTTGCTGCTGAAAATTTGGCAATTAATAACCATAACGCTCTGGCCACAGCACCGGTACAGCAATATGCGTATGCTGAACACATGACGCAGCAAACCATGCAAAATGTAAGCGAAGCTATTATTGCACACATTGAAACGAATAATGCAAATGCGCCAATGAACCTTACAAAGGCATCATTGTTAACAGTTGCAGACAGCGCCAGTATAAAAGAGGAACAAATAAACGCCCCTCAACAGGCAGGCAAAGCGAATGTGATAGCTGCTAAACTGCCTTCATCTTCGCAACTGGCTGACACAAAAAATACTACAACAAAGCAAGACAGCAAAGCAAGTGCACCAACTCCAATTCTGCAGTTTGCAGCTGCAAAACCGGCGTCCCGCTATTTCAGTACTATCGGGCTTATGAAGTTGTCTGACTTAAAAAAGACTTTTCATGAGCAGTCATCATCATCTCTTTATAACAATGATGATATCTGGAGGAAGTATCCGCTCACCAATGCTTCAGATTTGTGGCGTACAAAGCTGTCGAAGTTCAGTTTCCAGTTTTACATTACACCATCAGTATCTTACCGCAGGCTAAATGATGCGCAAGGTAAAATTGCGCGTTCTTATACGGCTTTGCCTCGTACAAGCAATTACCAACTGGACGTAAATCATGTGGTGGAGCATCAGGCGCAAATGGGCGCTGAAGTTGGTTTTGCATTAGGTTATAAACTTACGAATACTATAACTGCAAAAGGTGGCTTTCAATTTAATTTAAGGCGGTACGGCATTAAGGCTTATACCGTTCCGGTAACACAGCACCTGGCTGATGCATCTATCAGCAATACGCCCGGCGCTTCTGTAAACCCTGATGAAATAGCTGTAAACAACGCCTACTTAACATCGGCAAATACAACCGACGAAAGCAAGCCTGTCGTGTTGAGCAATCGCTATTATGAATTATCAATTCCTATTGGTATCGACTGGCGCATTTTGTCGGCCGACAATGGAAGATTAACTGTAAATACAGCCATCTCCCTGCAACCAACTTATACTTTCGATAAAGAGCCTTTTGTTATTACCAGCGATTATAAGAATTATACTGAAGGTGCTTCCATTATGCGAAACTGGAACCTGAATTCCAATGTAGAAGCTTATGTCAGCTACCAGATGGGACCGTTCCGCTGGCAGTTAGGTCCGCAGTTTCGTTACCAACATTTTTCTACGTATTCTAATACATATCCTGTCCGCGAGCACCTGCTTGATTATGGTTTTAAGCTTGGCTTTACAAAATCTCTTGATTAAAATTATTCGACGCAAGCATGCAGAACTACATGCTGTTTTCTTTAAAAATGCTGATATGATTTAAAAACCTGTCAGCATTTTTATCTGTATTTCTTTAGTTCAATGGAATTCCAAACCAGGTTATTTTTTTATCGTAGAACATAGATTTCTTTCCAGACCTTCCTTTTGAAAAATAAGTTTTCAGCCAATCCTGTTGTTCATTTAGCTGTGTTTCTACATCGCTGATTGCTCTTGTAAGCTGAGCTGATGCCGTAGTAATATTCGCGTCCGGATTTTTTATTTTACTCAATTTTGATTTCGCCAAAACCAGCTTGCTGTTCGTAACTGTAAGCATATTCCGGATAGCAGAATCCGGTTGTAACGGTATAAATTGCTTATTGCGGTAATTGATAAAATCATTCATGCATTTAATACTCTCGTTATAATCATTCACCGCAGCATTGTACGCATTGACTATCGTTGATTGCCTGTCGTTTTCAATTTCTACTTTCATGTTTTGCAATTGATTAAAAATCATTGCGTTTTTCAACCCGTTCTTCTCAATCCTTGCCGCGGCTGATTTGCTCTGTTCAATATGCGTTTGCTTATCATAAACATTAAGAGAATCCATGTAATTGAATAAAGACTTAGACTTATTTTCTTCCGTTTTGCCTTCGTAAAACTCCTGGTTGCTGATTGGATATGGCAGGAACTGCCATAAATAATCAAACGGCATGTGAGACTTCACCAAAACAGCAGGCTCTACTTTGTAATAATTGTTGCTGATTCTCTTGTAAAACTTGCCGCCGCTCATATAACCCGAACCCCAGGTGGGGTCGAACAAAAACCACGCACTGTCTAAGCGGGTAGCGCACCAGGCATGAGGAATATAATCGGTAAACCCGTTTTGCTTTGTATATCCTTCTATCATGTACGATTTAATGCCGCACTTATTGGAAATATCTGTAAACAGAGCCGCATAGTTCTCGCAAATGCCCTTGCGTGTGCGAAGCGGCTTCGCAATCTTTTCTTCCTGCGGCTCATAAAAGTTGATGGCAAACATATTGGCGGCATCGTACTCAATATTGGAAGCTACCCATATAAAAACAGCACGGGATCTTTCCTTTTCTGTAGCAAAATTGGCTTTTACAAAACCAGCTATGCCCGAAGTGCTTTGCGTAAGAGAATCCGGAATCTGCAGTGCTTTTTTATCAATGACAGCATACGGATTTACAACAGATTTCTGCGCTAAAATAGTGACCGACAGGAAGGAGAATAAAAGGAATAAGTTGATTCGTTTCACGCAGTAAAAGTAATGCAGACCAAACAATTCCTCATATGTCAGGAGAAGTAAATTGATTTAACCTTGTATGAAAACCTTGTAAAAATTCATGATTTGCTGCCCTCCTTTTACAATCCAACCGTTCCCGTCTTTACATCTTCTGCTCGTTGGTATGTAGCAATGACAACCCCGTTTTTAGTAACCAGGTTTTCGGTTACGCTAAAGGCTGCCGGGAGGCTGCCACTATCAAATAGTTTCTTTCCTTTTCCCAAAATCAACGGGTGAATTTTAAGCCTGATTTCATCTGCCAAATCATTTTTCAGCAGCAGGTGAACCAGTTCGCTGCTGCCCCACACCTGGATGTGAGAACCGTCTGAATTTTTGAGTTCTTTAATGGCTTCCACGCTATCGAGGAATACCGTATTCTGCCAGTCCGATTTTTTACGCGTAGCAGACAATACGTATTTCGTGCCTTCAATAATACCCGGCCAAAATTCGCCATGCTGCGGCCAATAGTTCTCCCAGATTTCAAATGTTTTCCTGCCAAGCAGATAGTCGGCTGGCTGCAGTTCTTTTTGCACCACTTCATTATATTCATCATCGCCATATGGCGCTACCCAACCGCCATATTCGAAACCGTTTTCAGTATCTTCTTCCGGGCTGCCGGGACCTTGTATGACACCATCCAAGGTCATCATTGACAGAACAATTATCTTTCTCATCGTATAGCTTTTTTGTGATACAAATCTCTACAACAAATATGATGTTGAGGCTGTGTAAATGCGACAATCCTGATGGGTGACTACGAAGTTTATAATAGAGTTGTTTAAGATATTAACCCTGCTCCGCGTAAGCAATGATGTGGCGGATTTTTCATCATCATGACAATACAGTAATAAGAAAATAAAGGACGAATACATCAATCATAACATAACCGCATTGCTTGATCTAACTTTTTTCTTTTCATAAGAAACATCTGTTTGTTTTATGAATTATCAGGGCATCGTAATACATATGATACCTGCAACAAGTGGCATTAGCATACCAATTATATTTTGTATTATTATAGTTTCCCGATCAAACTTAAACGTTATTAAAATCAAGTCATTTTAAAAATTATGCCTTGATAAATAAGGGTTATTACTATTGCCGTTTTGATCACCTTAAATATACATACCATACGTCTTTACGCAGACAACTTTTTCGCTACTTTACCAATGGTAAGCCCTTGCACTACAATGGAAAACACTACGATAATATAGGTAATGGCAACAAACTGATTTTTGTACATATTGTTGGCAAGCGAAAGAGCCAATGCTACAGAGATGCCACCGCGAACGCCACCCCAGGTAAGAATCCGAACGCTATTTTTTTCAAACTGAATGATTTTTTTGAAAGTAAACACAGAAATGGCTACCGATATATAACGGGCGATTAATACAACA
This sequence comes from Ilyomonas sp., assembly GCA_965199905.1. Taxonomy (GTDB): domain Bacteria; phylum Bacteroidota; class Bacteroidia; order Chitinophagales; family Chitinophagaceae; genus Ilyomonas. The sequence continues at coordinate 1,442,961 of OZ241366.1, forward strand.
AGGATAGCTATTAGTCCAAAACCAATTATACTGATGCTAACAGGAATAATGAGCATTTCGAGGCCAATAAGCATGAAGAGAATGGCATTCAATATCTGGTCGAGCAAATCCCAGAATTTCCCGAGATAATCGCGGCTGGTGTCTGACATAGCTTCGGTTTTAGCCTGGTTGCCGGTGTAAAGTCCGGCAACAACCATAGCTAAAGCGCCTGATATATGCAGGTAATTGGCAAGCTCATAACCACCCATAACGATGGCAATGGTTATCATTACTTCCACACCATAGTTATTGATAGATCGATTCAAAAAATAACCGGCGTATCCAAGCATAAACCCAAAAGCTAAACCACCACCGGCTTCCTGCAGAAAGAGCAGCAATACATTACTAACTGTAAGATGATCGGTACCCATTTGAGCCACTTCGTACAGCAGCGTAAAAAGCACGATTGCTACACCGTCGTTGAAGAGAGATTCGCCGCTGATTTTCATCTCTAAAGACCTGGCAATTTTGGCTTCCTTCAAAATGCCCAACACTGCAATGGGATCGGTCGGTGAAATGAGTGTGCCAAAAAGAAGACAGTACACAAACGGTACATTCAGACTAAACAGTGTAAAGATAAAAAACATAAGTCCGCCCACAACAAACGTGGATATAAGCGTGCCTGCAGAAGCAAGAGCAGCAACCGGTAATGCTTCTTTTTTCAGGTCGTTGAGGTTGATGTGCAGGGCGCCGGCAAAGAGAAGAAAGCCAAGCATGCGGTTTAGTAACAGATCGTGAAAATCAAGAGAAGCAATGGCTCCTTTCAGGCTGTCTGTTGTAAAAGGCACAAAAGATTCGTTAAGGATAAAAGCCATGACAGATACCAGTAACGTAGCCATCATAACACCAATGGTAGTGGGCAGTTTGGTGAAGCGTGCAATGAAATAAGAAAAGAGAGCCGTAAGCGTAATGATGATACAAAGTATAGTGTACACTGTCATGCCTGTTTTTAATTTATATCTGTGTTTTAAATGGCAGCCGATAGCTGCTTTTTTATTTTTTCTACTCTTTTCCGAAACTGGCTCAGCTCTTCTTTTTGTTGTTTGAGGAAGCTGTTTTCTTCCGGTTTGCCAATTACAATATTCATTTCAGTTCCGCTGTCATACATCATTTTGCGGAAGGGATTGGTATAGTCTTTTGCCCGGGAAGCATGGACAGCTTCCACCATTTTTTCGCGGATAATGACGGCTTCATTAAACCAGCTTAATACCTCTTCAAAAGAAACCTCTTCTGCTTTCAATCCCTTCATTTGTAGTAAAGAAGCAATGGCATGTTCACGCTTTTGTGCAGGATAATTTTCGCCCTGCAAAGAATACCAGCGGTGAACATCCTGCCAGGTATTGATTTTGCTGTTTTTGATTTCCGCTTTTAAAGAAGCTGTTTCTTCTTCTGGTATTAATTGCCCGCCAACATTGAGCCAGCGCTTTCTATAATTATCTTTTAAAGATTTCTTCCAATCAATACCATTTTCACACCCAAACATAAATTGACTGATGCCATAATAACTTATCATGCTGCAAAACGCATCGTATGCAAGCTGCACTTTAATGAGAACGGCTTTGCGCTTAGCATTTTCGAAACCATTTACTACAATATCAAGCTCATTGATAACTGCATGCTTTTGAATCAATAATTCTTTCCCTTTTTGCTGATGTTGCTGTTCGCTTACTGAGTCTTCATTTATGTTTTTATAAAAAGCTTTGCCAACCGCTGTTTCTATTAACTGTAAAGCCTCGAACATTTCATTCACGCTATCAGGCGCGAGGTAATCATTTTCAAGAAGCTGAATTTTCTCATCCCGTTTATCGCGGTCGGCATACTTCCAGCTATTGCGCGCCAGCGCATACATGTTGTATAAAAACCAGTAAGCCGGCATTACTATCAGCCTGTCTTTTGTGGCATCAACGCTGACTAAAGAAAACGGTATCGGGATGTTCATTTCATACGCGTAATCGCCTTTGGCAAGAATGGTAAAGGATGCCAGTTTTGTATTGTGCTTGATGCTTACGCACAAGCCCGGCCAAAAGCCGCGACCAGCAATGAACTCACCATCCGCACTGCGCGAATTGTGGTTGGAACCAATGGTAGCGCCTGCGGGAATATTGCTTTGCCCCATTACCACAGCCGCACATAAAAAAGAGTTGTTGTGGTGCTGCTCATGCGCCGGGAAAATCAATGAATTCAATACTTCGCAACAGGAAATGGTGGCATTATATCCCAGGTAAGAATTGATTAACCGGGCGCCATATTTCAATTGCGAATGCGATGCCATCACGAAGCGCACGGCTTTTACACCATAAAAAATACGACAGCCATAACCAATAATGCCGTTTACAATTTCGCAGCCTTCGCCAATCTGTGTTTTACCTTCTTCACCTGAATTGATAGTGAGGTTTTTTAGTTTATTCGCTCCTTTTATATAGGCATCCTCACCTATCCGGGCATCTTTAATAATACTGCTGTTTTTAATAACCGTGCGGTCTCCTATTTCGCCATAATAACCAAGGGCAGATGTAAATTCGTGTTCTGTAAAATCAGCAAAGCGCTTCATTAAAATTTCATCTTCCCGATAGCGGCTCCAGAGCCAGGCATCGCCAGGTTGCATACCATTAAAAGGCATCACGCTGCGGTTGCCATTTTCGTTGGCAAGCTCAAGCCAGATGCGGATATTTTCCGGCTCGCCATCTTTTACAATACCGTTCCCAAACTTTGCATGATTGGTGGTAACCAGTTCATCAACATTGGTAATCATTACATCGCTGCCAATGATATAATGCGACATATAACGTACATTTTCGATGGCAATGTTATCGCCAAAATCGCAACTGATAATTGTTGAATTGTACAAACCAACGGGCAATTTTATATCACCAAAAGAAAGCACCATTTGCTCCAGCTTACCAATGCGCACAAGACCATAAAACTTACAATTGCGCACCAGTTCCGGGTTAAAATTGTCTGACACTAAAATATGATTCCAGTTGTCGCTGGTATTTCGGTTGCGTACGAGAGCTTCTATTTCGTAAGCGGTAAGTCTGCGATATTCGATACCGCTGCGGTTTTGCTGATTGCGAAAATAGTATTCATCTTCCCCGGCAGGCAAATCTCCGCCTTCAATAAAATGGTAACCCAGAGACTGTAAGCGGGTTTTGATGATATTGTTCTGCGCCATTGAAGTTCTGTTTGGAGTCGGGCGAATGTAAGCTGTTTCTTTCGCGCTGCCGTTCAAAAATGAGACAATGTAATACACAAGTTCTTTTTACTTTTCTGTAAACCGTTGATGCTGATACAACTAAAGACAAGCGAAAATTCCGGTTTTGTTTTTGTGTGAAGAGTGCAATGTTATTTTTCTAAAAGAATGTGCTTATGATGAGCGAATCTTCTAACTTCATTTTTGAAAACGACATCAATCGTATGCAAAGCAATCAAAGCACCACACCAAAACTATCGGTAGAAGATCGTAAAAAAACTTCTTTTTCACCGCGTGAGTTAATCAGGTATCACATCGAAAATCCTGAAGAACCAATAACAGATGACGATATCCGCAACCTGAATCTAAGAAAGGAACGTCTGATCGATTTTGTACCTGATGAGTTTTCCAGAGATTAATATGTAGCTATTAATTAATCGCATTTCTGCTTTGTAAAATTCTTTTTCGCCATTACCGGACATACAAACTTCGTTAGGGCTTTTGTATCGGTTTTTCTGATTCCGGACGGCTTCTATTGTCGCATTTTCATGCTCAGTTTTCGAAGTAAATTATATGCAGGTTTCTAAAGCTAATGTCTTTTATTATAAGAAAGTGGACAATGCTTATAATGAATACAAAAGTTAGTTGAAGCTCATTTTGAAATAAGATGTTTGGAGTTTAGATTCTACTATCGTAAAGTCACATCATTGCATAAAAATTTGATAGGAGCATTCCTGCGTGCCGAAGCAACAGAAATGGCAACAACCGCAGATCAATAAACGAACGATGGTTACATAACCTGTAATTATTTCAAACTAAGCTATCACTATGACTTTTTTCATGCGAAAAACCTATGATTTTTCGCATGAAAAACACATCAACTTTATAAATTTTCATACAGATATGATTTGTTTCTCCCCACAATTTAATAATCAGTTATTCAAAGAATTTTCCAGTATAGCTGTTGCCTGTTTCTTTAATACCTGATGGCACACCAGCATACACAAGTTCGCCACCGGCATCACCAGCTTCAGGTCCGAGATCAATCAACCAGTCTGCATTTTTAATAACATCGGTATTGTGTTCAATCACAATCAGCGAATGACCTTGTTCTATTAAAGCATAAAAAGATGCGAGCAACTTTCTAATGTCGTGAAAATGCAAGCCGGTTGTCGGCTCATCAAAAATGAACAACACTTTAGCAGCCGTTTTTCCTTTTCCAAGAAACGAAGCCAGCTTCACACGCTGCGCTTCGCCACCGCTTAAAGTATCGCTGCTTTGTCCAAGCTTGATATAGCCCAAACCTACGTCCTGCAAAGGTTGTATGGCTTTAGCGATTGCTTTTTCATTTTTGAAAAAAAGGATGGCATCATCTACACTCATATCGAGAATGTCGTAAATATTTTTGCCGTTATAATTTACTTCCAAGACTTCTTCTTTAAACCTTTTTCCACCGCATACTTCGCAGGTAAGATGCACGTCAGCGAGAAACTGCATTTCTACAACCTGCTCGCCTTCGCCTTTGCAGGTATCGCAACGCCCGCCATCAACATTGAACGAAAAATGTTTGGTTTGAAAACCACGCATTTTAGACAAAGGTTGCGAAGCATATAAATCACGGATTTCATCGTATGCTTTAATGTAAGTAACCGGGTTACTGCGTGATGATTTACCAATCGGGTTCTGATCAATGAGTTCTATCTGCGCAATATCATCTACGTTGCCTGAGATGGCTTTGTGAAAGCCAACTTTATCTGCAAATTCACCTTTCAGCTTGCGAAGCGCAGGATATAAAATCTGCTTTACCAAAGTCGTTTTTCCACTACCGCTCACGCCGCTTACCACGCATAAAACATTCAACGGAAATTGAACGCTTATGTCTTTTAAATTATTCTGCCTCGCTCCTTCTACGGTAATGCTTTGCGTCCACTTGCGTGGCTTTTTATTCAGGTCAATTTTGAGTTCACCTTTCAGGTATTTCCCGGTCAGGCTTTCAGGATTGGCAATAATTTCATCATAGTTGCCGGTAGCAATCACTTCACCGCCAAGATGAGACGCCAACGGTCCCATATCGATGATATAATCGGCCTCGCGCATAATCATCTCATCATGCTCAACCACAACAACCGTATTGTTCAAATCGCGGAGTTCTTTCAATACTTTAATCAGCTTTTCGGTATCGCGCGAATGCAGGCCGATGGAAGGCTCATCAAGTATGTATAATGAGTTGGTTAGATTGCTTCCCAAGCTTCTTGTTAACTGAATGCGCTGACTTTCGCCACCGCTTAACGTATTTGCCAGACGGTTAAGAGTAAGATAGCCCAAACCCACGTCCACCAAGGTTTGCAGACGTTGTTTGATCTCAATCAGAATACGTTTGCCAATTTGTTGCTGATGATCTGTAAGAGATAAATCCGCAAACCATTTCTGCAGATCTTTAATCTGCCATTCGCAAAGCTCACCAATCTGTTTGTCATCAATCTTTACATATAAAGCTTCGGGTCGCAGGCGATAGCCATGACAGGTATAACACAATGTTTTACCACGAAAACGGCTTAACAAAACACGGTATTGAACCTTGTATAAATTCTGTTCAACTTCTGTAAAAAAATCATCGATGCCTTGTACTACGGCATTGCCTTGCCAAAGCAGGTTATATTGCTCTTTGGTTAAATCGCAAACAGCAGTATGAACCGGGAAACCATAAGCACCGGATGTACGAATGAAGTTTGTTCGCCATTGTCCAAGCTTATCACCTTTCCACGGCACTACGGCGCTTTCATACACGCTCAGCTTTTTATCAGGGATCACAAGGTCCGGGTCAATACCGAGCACCATTCCAAAGCCTTCGCATTCGGGACAAGCGCCAAATGGATTATTGAATGAAAACAGGTTTGGAACCGGTTCTTCAAATTGAATTCCATCCAGCTCAAACTTGTTGCTGAAATGCGTAAGCTTACCATCAATTTCCAAATACATTTCCCCTTCGCCTTCATAAAAAGCTGTGTTTACCGAATCGGAAATGCGATGAATATCGTCTTCATCAAAGTCTTTCGTAACAATTCTATCAACAAGTATATAGGATGGTTGCAAATTATTGGTTGATAGTTGTATTTGTTTCAACAATTCTTCTTCACTTAGCTCTATCAATTCTTCTATACGTACTGGCTTGCCGCCAATATACATTCTCGAAAATCCCTTTTGCACCAGTATACTCAGTTCTTCGCGAGTCTCGCGATTTGCATGTTGCTTAAACCGAACAATGATAACAACCTTGCTTTCGTGTGGCAGGTTTTTAATAGCAGTAACCACATCGGTTACGTCATCTTTCTTTACTTCCCTGCCGCTTACCGGCGATATTGTTTTGCCAACACGCGCATACAGCAACCTGAGATAATCATAAATTTCCGTCATGCTGCCAACCGTGCTACGTGGCGTGCGTGTAATGACCTTTTGCTCGATAGCGATAGCAGGGCACAAGCCCTTTATATAATCAACATCCGGCTTGTTCATGCGCGCCATAAACTGGCGGGCATAAGCACTCAGGCTTTCTGCGTAGCGGCGCTGACCTTCAGCAAATAATGTATCTATTGTTAGCGAAGATTTTCCACTGCCAGATACTCCTGTAACAACAATAAACTGGTTGCGGGGAAAAACTACATCTACATTTTTCAGATTGTGCGTTCGGGCGCCTTTAATTTCTATATTTCTTTCGGTGGTTTTTTCCTCTCTTTTTTTAACGGGAGCCCTTCTTTCTTTTAACATTATTCATCTCGATTAAAAATTCCTGAAAGCAAAATTAAAATTCCGTATAATTTGCATTAATTTTACAATTGTAGCATAATACCATTTAAAAAACTTGTTATTTTCACAACCGAAATAAAAAGATAATCAGCCTATATACAACATCTACTCAAACAGTTTTTTCAACACGACTTTTTAACATTATCCATTTCCAAACTTAGTATTTGAACCTGTATGAGGATGTATAATTCAATGACGGATACCCAACTGGTACTTCAGTTTCAGGACGGCAACATGTGTGCATTTGAAGCGCTGATTGCACGCTACCAGGACAAACTGTATTCCTCCATTTTATTTTTGGTAAAAGACAAGTATCTCGCCGAAGATATGTTTCAGGAAACATTTATCCGTATTATAGATACGCTTCGCAATAAACGTTACAATGAAGAAGGTAAATTTCTTCCCTGGGCATTGCGCATAGCGCATAACCTTTGTGTTGACCATTTCCGTAAGGTTAAACGTACGCCATCGATACTTACGGGTGACAACCAGGATATTTTTGAAGTAATTAACGTAGTGGAAGAAACGGCTGAGCAAAAAATGATGCGACGCCAAAGCCAGAACACTATGTATGCCATGCTTGACAAACTTCCTGAAGAGCAGCGCGAAGTCATTGTGCTTCGTCACTTTGGCGATATGAGCTTTAAAGACATCGCGCGTTTGACCAATTGCAGTATTAACACTGCATTGGGTCGTATGCGTTATGGTTTGATCAATCTTCGCAAAATGATGACGGAAAAACAGATTGCCTTATAGGTTTACCTTATGTCATCCGGAACCATTTTGTAACCGCTAACGGTTTGCCGATTGTCATGATGTTATAAGATAGTATTCGGATGACAGCCAAATTAAAAAGGGTTTGTTCAGTGTAAATTGAACAAACCCTTTTGTTGCGTAGAATGTCAGCTTCTGTATTTACCGTAATGCGAATTGAATATTTGGCAGATGCATAATTACCGTTCATATCATTTTAAACACAGAGTCTGCAAAGCGTTTTACTTTTATGTTCGCATAAGCAATCGAAGAGATTGCACATCCGTCCCTGCTTTTTAGCGGGGACTTTTTGTTTGGATATTTCTTTCTAAATACAAACTCAATTTGAGATAAAGATATCTTTTATTCACTTCTACTTCCCGCCATAACTTAAGCCCATATTCCACCACAGAAACGCCCACTTATCGGCTTGTTCCTGAATCAGCATTGCCGTTGGTTTTCCCGCACCATGGCCAGCTTTTGTTTCTATGTTCATCAATATCGGATTGTCGCAACCTTGCGCTGCCTGCAAAGCCGAACCAAACTTGAAAGAGTGCGCCGGCACTACACGATCATCATGGTCGGCAGTGGTTACCATTGTTGCCGGGTAGCAAGTACCTTTCTTTACATTGTGAACAGGAGAATATTTGTATAAATAATCAAACATTTCCCTGCTGTCATCGGCGGTTCCATAATCATACGCCCAGCCGGCGCCAGCGGTAAATTTGTGATAACGAAGCATGTCCAACACACCAACGGCAGGGAAGCAAACACGGTATAAATCCGGGCGTTGCGTTAAACAAGCGCCAACCAGTAAACCACCATTGGAACCACCGGAGATAGCGAGATAATCTTTGGAAGTAATTTTATCGCTGATTAAAAATTCAGCCGCTGCAATAAAGTCATCAAACACATTCTGCTTCTTCGTTTTAATGCCTTGATTGTGCCAGTCATCGCCATACTCGCCACCGCCCCGAAGGTTGGCAACAGCATATACGCCACCATTTTCCAAAAACACAATATTGCTTACGCTGAAGCCAGGCGTAAGGCTGATGTTGAAGCCACCATAACCATACAGCATTGTTGGGTTTTTGCCATTGAGCTCGATACCTTTTTTATGTGTAATGATCATCGGCACTTTGGTGCCATCTTTTGACGTATAAAATACCTGCCTGCTTTCATACGCAACCGTATTAAATTTTACATTCGACTTCTTATATACTTCCGAATTTCCTGAAGACATTTTGTATTTAAAAATGGTAGGCGGATAGATGTAAGAAGTAAACGAATAATACACTTCTTTCTCTTCCATCTTTCCCGAAAATCCACTGGCTGTTCCCAAGCCAGGCAACTTGATTGTATTCTCTAATTTTCCATCTAAATTATATTGCAGAACATCCGATACCGCATCTTTTATATACTGTGCAAACAACTTTCCACCTGCAGTTGAAACACTTAACGGAAACTTAGTTTCTGCTATTAAATCTTTCCAATGCTCCGGCGTTGGATTGGCTGCGTCTGCAACAACGAGTTTGCGGTTCGGTGCATTGCGGTTTGTCTGGATGAACAGCTTGCCATTATCGCTAAACACAATATCCTGTTCATAATCGAAGCCAGTAGCAACAGGCATAATAGCTGCGCCTTCCTTCGTTAAATCCTGCAAGTATAATTCATTACCTGTGGTGGCATTGGCAGCCGTAATTACAAGCCAGTGCTGGTCTTCCGTTACACCCGCGCCAATGTATCGTCTTGGTGTTTCATCACCACCAAAAATGAGCTTGTCTTCACTTTGTTTTGTACCAAGTTTATGATAATAAAGTTTATGAATCTGCGTCTTTCCCGATAGCTGGCTACCTTCTTTCGGCTTATCATAACTGCTGTAATAAAAGCCTTCATTTTTCTTCCAGGCAATGCCGCTGAATTTTATATCGAGCAACGTATCATCAACCTGTTTTAAATCTGTTGTATTGATTACAATCACTTTGCGCCAATCGCTGCCACCTTCACTGATCTGATAAGCCGCGAGCGATCCATCTTTTGTAAAATCAATACCGGCAAGCGACGTAGTGCCGTCAGCCGAAAACTTATTCGGGTCAAGAAACACTTCAGGTGTTTTGCTTTCTTTTTCCCTATATAAAACAGACTGGTTTTGCAAGCCATCATTTTTATAGAAATAAGTATAGCTGCCTTCTTTAAAAGGCGCAGAAAATTTCTCGTAGTTCCACAGCTCCGTCAGCCTTTTTTTGATGGCATCGCGAAAGGGAATATTACCTAAATAATCATGCGTTACGGCTACTTGTTGTTGCACCCAGTTTTTAGTATCAGCAGCTGTGTCGTTCTCCAGCCAGCGATAAGGATCGCTTACTTTGGTTCCAAAAAAATCATCGGTTTGCTCTTCTGTTTTTGTTGCCGGGTAGGTTCCGGAAAAGGCACTTTGCTTCTGTGCGGTTACATTCATACTTATAATAATGGCGGATGTGAAAAGAAATGCGTTTTTCATAGTTGTATATTGAATGAAAGGATGCTTATTGGTTTTGATTGGCTTTATAAACCCGTAAAAAGTTTTCGCCCAATATCTTTTTTATGTCTTTGCTGTTATATCCACGCTTCATTAACTGTTCGGTTATTTTGGGGTAATCCGTAATGTCATCAATGCCTTGTGGCGTGGAAGAAATACCATCGAGATCAGAGCCTAAACCAACATGGTCAATGCCTGCCAGCTTTACCAGGTAATCAATGTGGTCGATCAGCATGGAAAGCGGCGGACGAAGCGCCTGCACTTCATCTTTGTATTTGTCGGCGAGATAGCCACTGGCGTTATAGGTTTCCGGGTTTATTTTTAAAAGTGAATCGCGCTCGTGCTTATGTTTTGCATTAAAGATGGAATCGCGCTTTTCATAGTTGCTATCTACAAAACCCGGATAAAAATTTACGTCAATCACACCACCGTTTTTGGCAATGGCAAGTATCTGGCTGTCTTTCAAATTGCGCGGTACGGGACAAAGTTTATAGGCATTGCTGTGAGAAGCAATAACAGGTTTTGTAGTAATCTTCATCACGTCCCAAAAGGTTTGCTCGCCAACATGACTTACGTCGATCATCATACCCAAAGCATTCATCTTTTTCACCACACTCCTTCCAAAATCATTCAATCCTTTTGGCTGATGAAGAAGCGAGTCGCGCGATTCTTCTTTGGCGCTCGTTGCCCACGAAGTAGAGTTGTTCCATGTCAGCGTCAGATAGCAAACGCCCAGTGCATGAAAAGTGTCTAAGTAAGCCAGATTATCATTCATCATGTGCCCGCCTTCCACTCCCATCATGGCAGCAATACGATGCTGTTGCAAAGCATTAGTTACGTCTTTTGCATTCTTTACAATCTGCATTTCGTCCCGGTTTCGCGCGGCTGTTGCGTATAATGTATCAATCTCGCGCCTTGCCATTTTATAAGCGCTGTCGCCTTTATACGAACCATCGCACCAGATGGAAAACACCTGCACATCCACATTGCCTTTCATTCGCTGTAAATCAGAATGTGTTTTGCCTTTCAGATCATCATCAAAGTGATAACCTTTTTCTATGCAGGTGGAAAGAATGTCGTTGTGAGAATCTGTAACGATAGATTCTTCGTGCAACTTTTTATAAGGCTGCGCAATAGAAAAATAAGAAATGAGAAGACAAAGAAATGCCGGATAATACTTCATCGCTACAGTTTGGTTGGGAAGGTAACAATTTGGAAGATAGCGCAACTTTATTCAGCGGGAAAATCAACGTCGGAAACGCGCTTCTTTTGACCCAAATACAAACCGGCAATTACCAGAGCCGTGCCCGCAACGGTGTACAGCGTTATCTTTTCATTCAGTAAAAAGGCTGCGTACACAAAGCCAAACAAAGGACATAAAAACAACCACAGCGACGCCCGCACCGCATCTACTTTTAAAAGGTAAAGCCACAATTGTACAGAGATAATTGAAACAGGAATGATCAGCCAGGCTTCAGATGTCCAGAAGCGCGCATCGAAATGATTGACAAAGCCTTCTTTGTGCAATAACAGCGAAAACGGCAGCAACAGGATGCCACCAAAAAATACCTGCCAGCCATTGATAACAAATGTTGATATCTGCCAGTCCGTTTTAGCATACACCACTACGCCGCTTGAATAACAAAACATGCTGAGAAGCATAAGCAGCAAGCCTTGTATAGTCGCCGTACTATTGAGCAATAAAGGGTAAGTGGCAATAAAAATGCCCGCCATTCCAAGCGCAACGCTAAGCCATTGCACAGCGCGGATTCTGAACTTCATTACAATGCCTGAAAAAATGGTAATGAGCAATGGATTTACCGCAGGCGCGAGGCTGCCGATGCCTGCGGAAACCTGTTGCAGCGCAATGATATAAATGCCAAGGCTTAAGGTAGTGTTTAGCAAACCATATAATAATAAGGGTTTCCATTGGGCGCCGCGTGGCAGTTTGTTTCTGGCAAAAACATGTGCATATAAGAGCATGGCAAAGCCGGCAATGAGAAAGCGGATATTAAACAACAACAAAGGCTCAACCGATTGAATGCCGAACTTACCTGCGGCTGCAGCGGATGCCCACAAGGCGGCAAACAGCAAACCGGCAACGATAAAACGTGATTGTGCATTCATTCAGTTACACCAAAATTTTACAGCTATGAAGCGGCGAAAATAGAACGCACTTATGAAGTCGGAACAATAATCTCTAAGGAGGGCTTTTGATGCCTATATTCGTAGAAACGATTGACAATGAAAATGCTTTTTCTTCCGCTGTTTCTTCTTTTGGGTTTCTTTGGTATCAATGCAAAAAAGGTGAGCTTGTTTAATGGAAAAGACTTAACCGGCTGGACCATTCATGGCACCGAAAAATGGTTTGTGGATGACAGTAATTACCTCGTTTGCGAAAGCGGACCTGATAAACAATACGGCTATTTATCAACCAATAAAGATTATAAAAACTTCGTGCTTACGCTGCAGTTTAAGCAGGATGCGAATGGCAACAGCGGCGTGTTTTTTCGCTCGCACATACCTGAAGGCGTTACCATCAGCGGCTGGCAGGCAGAAGTGGCGCCGCCTGATATGCACACCGGCGGCATTTATGAATCGTATGGCAGAGGCTGGCTGATTCAGCCTAAGCCCGAAGATGAAAAGTATTTAAAAATGGGTGAGTGGAACAATTATAAACTAAAAGCGGATGGCGATGAAGTGACCACATGGCTGAACGGTCACCTGATGTGTACCATTAAAGACGAAAAAATTGGCGCCGGCAATGGCTTTATCGCTTTGCAGATACACGAAGGCGGCGGCATAAAAGTGAAATGGAAAAATATAGAGATCGAAGAACTGAAATAGAATAAAGCCATTCACAAACGATAAATATCATTCATTTCACATGAAGTATGTTCTTAGCTTTTGTGTTCTTTTTTTTCTCATTTCATTTTCTCCGAAACAACAAACATGGGTTGCCATTGGCGATTCCATTACCTACCTGAACGATCATCCCGACGAAACCGGCAACCGAGTGAAAAAAGGTTACCTGACACGCGTTACCGAAGCTTTACCCAATATACATTATACGAACCAGGGGCATAATGGCTGGACATCGGGCGGCATTGCCGACAGCAACAACGTTCTCGGCATTGCAAAGGCTGATATCTATACTATTTTTTTAGGCACCAACGATTGGTGGCAGGGCAGACCATTAGGCACATTAAACGATTATGAAAACGAGGCTGGCAACGCTACGGTGTATGGCTCTTTCCGCATTATTATGAATAAGCTGCACGGCCTGAACAAGGAAGCGAGGATCATTTTGATAACGCCCATGCAGCGAGCCGATTTTGTGTACTTATTCGATCCTTCTAATAATGCATGGGGTTCGTATAAAGATAAAAAAGGTCAGTCGTTATCCTCATTTGCTACAGCCATTGATTCCATTGCTTCTTATGAGCACATTGATGTGATTGACCTGTATCATAACAGCGAAATGACAATACCCAAACTGGTGAAGTTTAAGCGCCTGAGGGACACAGCAACGGGAGAATACAAAAACTATAAGTATCCTGATTACACCTCGCTTCCTTTTGGTGCAAAAGAGGATGAGTATCCATACCCGGCAAATGCGATTTCGTATACGTACGATGGCTTGCATCCTTCAGATAAAGGCACTAAACTGATTGCAAAAAAGATAGTGAAGTTACTGAAGAAATAATGTGATGATGAAGCACATCTTCATCTCTTTCAAACTCTTAATCTCTCATCCACCCATAAAAAAGCAGCTGGCAAAAAAATTACCACCGCTCAATTATTCACAATTCACCTCTCACTACACAAACTCAACCGTCCATTCACCTTTATATCAGCGTTGGGATTGTACACCATCAGGAAGGCGTTGGTGATTTCACCCAATTCTTCCACGCCCACGGTTGGCGTTTCGCCGGCTGCACGATTAACAGTTTGCCAACGGGCTTGTCGTCTTTTTGCGGAGCAAGATAAAAACCAAGCGGCTCCGCACCCTCGTTTTCCAGTTTTATTTTATCGCCTGCGGCAAATGTATGCTTCACAATATTTTTATACACCAAAGGCTTGCAGCTCCCCTTCTCTACAATGTCTCCGCCTCGATACATTGTGGTTTCACGCTAACAGCATGGCAAGTAATTCTTCAATCCCTGATACATCTGCAATGCTTCAACCACTTAAAACCCCAAACTAATACGTATTCCCGGCGTTACGCCTCTGAAAAATTCATGAAAATACATGGAAGGTTCAATGGAAAACTTACTGACACGCACGTTGCCGATGGCTAAACGAAATGTGTGTTTATCTACCAGATCGCCCTGCCGGCGAATGAGATAACTGAGCGACAGGGATGTGCTGAACGAAAAATCTTTTCGCGTGTCGTAATTTGTGGTTCCGCCCTGTGCATAAGAGAGGGTAAGAAAATCGTTGCGGTAGGTCTGCAATTTGCCCGTGGCATTTTTAGCAAACAGGAAATGCGGCTCCCACAATACGGTTGGCTGCCATTTGAATGTGTGCTCGCGGTTGGTAAAAACAAACCGTACACCCACACTAAAAGACGGTACAAAATACTGCTTGTAATTCTGAATGTTTACGGTGGCAGAACCATTCACAAAGTCGCCAATGGCGGCAGGAGACTGCCCTCTTACTTTATCAGCCCAAATGTCTCTGTGCCCAGCCAGGTAATGCGAGCCGCCGCCAAGTATCAACGGCCATTTATCGTTCACATGCTGCTGAATAGTGGCTATCTTTTCATTCAACATTCCATTCATGTAAGTATTGATTTCATGAACATCATTCAGGTAAAACGTGAGATGATAATAGCGCGGATTTTGAATGCTCGTTCTATCTTTTGCCTTTGGCGCGTTGCCGATAACACCGATGATGGAAATGGTATCCTGCTCAGTGCGCAGCGAAGCCACTTCGCCATCCTGCAAGAGGAAGCCGGCGCCCTTTGGCTGGTATTGCAGAAAGCGGATTTTCTTCCTGCCTTGCGCGTCGGTTACATAATCAATGCGTTTTGAAGTGAGCGGATCGGCTATTGAATCCTGTAAGGGCTGAACATCTTTTAAAAACACCTGCAGCAATGAGTCCATATTGGTTATGATCTGCAGATCGGTAATGTCGGTGACTTCTATTTGAAGCCGGTTCTTTTTATCCAGGTCAATGTAAAACCGGCGTTGGATGATGATATTATCCGGCACCTGGAAAGCTTTGTCGGACGTGTTGGTTTGTGCGCAAAGGTTTGCCGTGATGCTCACTAAGAGCATCAGTAAGGAGATACTTTTTTTCATAGTGTATTAGTTGACTATTTTTTTCTTCAGTTTCACAAAACCTGTGTTGTTAATGGCGTTTACCGGTTCAGGATAAATAGATTCTCTTGCTATCTGCAGGGGCAGAAATTTGGGATAATAATTATGTGCAATGACAGGAACGGTTTGTTCAGATTCGTTCAACTCATTGATGTGAACCACTTTTAGCTTTCTTTTTTGCGGTGGTATAATGGAAACTATGTTATGGCTGCTATCCGTTGAAGCGGTAATATTTACAATGTTGTTCATTGTAATAGAATCGGTTGGGGATGGAAGTTCTTTATGCTCTGCTACTGCGGTTTTATCTCTCTGTTCCGCCTTTTGCGGCTGCTTATTTTTTATGACTGTTTGAGTAGGAGGCTTGATAATAACAATGGCTTTACTCTCCTGCTTTGTACCGATGGAAGACTTGGTTATAACAGGTTTCTGAGTCGTACTTTTTACAATTGAAACCGGTTGTTGTGTATTTCGATAGAAGAATACAAACAGGATCAAAGGCAACAGGCAAGCCGCAGCAGCCCAATACCAAACTGCCGATTTCCTACGCTTCTTTCCCCCTAAACGGCTGTTCAGTTTTTGCCAGGCAAGCTCTTTATTGGCAGGCGTGTAAGGAAAGCTGCCGGCGTTTTGCAATTTATCTTTCCAATGCTCTTGTTTGTTCATTTCATTTTGCATAATCACCTCCGCGTTGCAATAAATTTCGTTGTAAAAAAGCTCTCGCTTTGCTCAGTTGCGATTTGGATGTTCCTTCGGCAATGCCCAGTAAAGCCGCAATTTCTTTGTGCTCCATACCTTCTATTGCGTACAGGTTAAACACCGTGCGATAGCCAACCGGCAGCCTCAGAATCAAGTCTAAAATTTCTTTAGCCGAAAGCTGGTTCAAAGCTTCTTCTTCCCACTCTACTTCTTCTGCAGCCGTTTCTGATAAGATGAGAAAGCCATTCTTTTTGCGAAGGCACATCAGGCTTTCGTTGATCATGATTTTCTTTATAAAAGAGACCAAAGCCGCATCGCTTTGATACGTGAAAGAAGACAGTTGCGAGAAGAATTTGTAAAAGCCATCGAGCATTACTTCCTCTGCATCTTCGCCGTTTTTTACATAACGCCTGCACAAGAGAAACATAGGTTCTGACAGCCAGCCGAACAGAGTTTTCTGTGCGGCAGGTTTTCCCTTTTTAGCGTCAGTAATCAGTGCAGATACATTCATAAGTAGCGGCTGGCTTCTTTATCTTCTGTACTATTAAATGCAGTTTAGAGATGAAAGGTTGCCTACGCAAGAAGATATTTTATAATGAAGTTTATATCACCCCATATAAACTCCTGCCCTTTTCGAACAAGCGGTCAATTTTCTTTTCTACGGCCGCATCTTTTTCTACCGGCGGCGCATGGTGCGGCTTACTGCGGGCATCAATCACCAGGCTTCCGTTGCAGCCCCAATGTTTGTTTTGGCAAAAAGAATCAATACCGTAGATATCGTGAGAAGGATTGCAACGCGTAAACGTGACCCAGATAAAATTATTCAGCCTTTGCGCAGCGAAGCCTGCATCATCGCAAACAACAATAAGGGCAACAGAATTGAGTTCGGAAAGATGAGGTTTCAATTGCGCATTAAGGCTATTCATTTCCTCGCCTGCTTTTTCATAAGTAGCAAACGGCGTTGCTTGTAAAACAATAATGCCCGGAAGAACAAGTTTTGGGTTTTTAAAACCATTCAACTGATAAAGTAAAGAAGGCGTTTCGGTACTCAGCATTCGCTTTACCTCGCCATAAGCAGCAAACACAACCTTGCTGCCACTGTTAAGCGAAGTGCCTGAATAATCGAGTGTATCAATGGTGGTATGGGTATAAAAATGAATGTCGCGCGTGAAGTCAATACGGGATAACAGGTATTGGAAAAATGCAGAGATGTCATGAGTAGATAACGTGTTGCTGTCATCAGCCGTAATAAATAAAAATTTTGCAAGGCTAAGCTGCCCGGTGCCTAAAATATGGTTGGCAATGGTAAGAATTTCTGCCGGTTGCTTCGTTTGCGCATACGGTGTGTATCGCTCACTGCCAATGGCAAGAAGCAACGGATGCACACCGGCTGCATCTACCGCATGCACTTCTTTCACACCGGGAATTTCTGCCGGTATGGCATCGCCTGTAAGTGAATGTATCAGTTCGCCGAAACTGGTATCTTCCTGCGGTGGACGACCGACGACAGTGAATGGCCAAATGGCGCCTTTTCGTGCATATACTTTATGCACTTTTAGTACAGGAAAAGCATGCGTTAAACTATAATAACCCAAATGATCACCAAACGGACCTTCGGGCTTGTTATCGTTTGGATAGACTTCGCCGGTAATCACAAAATCAGCATCGGTGCTAATGCAAAAACCATCTTTATAAGTATAGCGAAAACGACGCCCGCCAAGCGCGCCGGCAAAGGTCATTTCACTTAAGCCTTCGGGCAAAGGCATAACGGCTGCCAGCGTGTGTGATGGCGGACCACCCACAAACACACTAACTTTTAAAGGCTGCCCTTTTTTATTGGCTTTTGTTTGATGCACGCCAATGCCGCGGTGTAACTGGTAATGCAGTCCCGCTTCTTTATCGGGCACATATTCATTGCCCGAAAGCTGAATGCGATACATGCCGAGGTTGGCATTCATAATGCCCCGCTTGCCGGCATCTTCCGTATACACCTGCGGTAGTGTGATGAACGCACCGCCGTCCTTCTTCCAATGATGAATTTGCGGCAGTTGATGAAGGCTGATTTCTTCATATAAAACCGGCTTACTGCGCGGATTTTTTAGAGGCAACGCATGCAAAGCAGACAGCGCAACACCCAGATTTTTAAATGGCCTTTTTAAGGCTGATAAGGGATTGTTTTTGAATTCAATCAAGCGCTGAACGTTGTAGAAAGTATCTCTGAAAATGAACTGGCTTCTTTCTAACGTTCCAAAAATATTTGAAGCTGCACGATACCGGCTGCCTTTTACATTTTCAAATAACAGCGCGGGACCTTTGGCTTCATGCACACGCAAATGAATGGCAGCCATTTCGAGATGAGGGTCTGTCTCTTCCGTAATCCGAACGAGTTTTCCGTTCTTTTCTAAATCCAGCAAACACTGCGCTAACGAATGATACACCATAAGGCAAAGGTCGGTCGCAGAGCGTGTATATGAAAGAATTATTCAGCCTTGATGCTGAACATGGCTGCATAATTATCAGCAACCTGCATGGCTAAATTTCCGGGCGAATGACACATCGCTTGTTCGCTTATTTTGATTTCATTTTTTCCATAAAACCATTTGCTGATATCGGCATTGATAATGAATGTTGATGGTTGATGGTTGGTAACTGATGGTAATGGAAGATTGATTTCTCTTGCCACACTTTCGCCCGGCTTATAACCGCCAACGTCGTAGCTGTATTGCTTTCCCGGCGCTTTGGATTGAGGCGAAAATCCTTCCAGTTTTGCCATGATATAACCAGTATTCCATATCCAGAACATACCTTTTGCGGGATCAAGATCACCAGTTTGTACGCCATTTACATTTGTGAGACTGTCTATACCCAAAAGGAACCGCACGCCCGTTACAGTGCCTTTTGGAGCAGAGATTTGTAATTGTCGGGAACTGCTGTCAGCCTCATTGATAAGAAGCGGAGATTGATGTATAGATATTGTTTTTCCATCCTCATATACAAGGCGAATATGAGACACATAATATTTAAAACTTCGCACTTTAAAGGCTTCGCCGGAATGGTTTTGATAGATGGAATCGAAGCTGAAAGGAACAGCATTTACGCTTGCCTGAAATTGAAAACGATACGTTTGCAATCCTTTTTTATTTGCTTGTGCAACCAGAGATAAATTGCCCGAAAGCAGTACAAACAAAACGATATAAATACTCTTTCTCAATATTGACCGGGTTGTATTTTTCTGCGGGTCTCTTTCTTATCTGCGCGCAACTTCTTTCCTTCCAGCCGCTTTGCTTTTATAGCTTTTGAAGGCTTTGTGGCAATGCGGGCTTTCTTCTTTTGCAACGCAGCATTTACCAGCGCATTCATCTTTTTAATAACGATAGATTTATTGCCTTGTTGCGTGCGTTCTTCCCTGGATTTTACTAATAGAAAACCTTCGCCTGTAATGCGGTTCGCAAGCTTTTCAGTTACCATTTCTTTTTGTTCAGGCGTAGCAATTTGCGAAGCAGAAACCGACCATCGTCCTTCTACCATCGTCTCTACTTTGTTTACATTCTGTCCGCCTTTGCCACCGCTTCTTGCTGTTTGAAAAGTGATTTCGGGCGTAATGTCTATTTTCATTTTTCTAAAAATAAAAAACCAAAGGTATAAAAGAGAAAGAGGTATAAACTTTTGCTTTTGCTTTCTCTTTTTTTACTTATTAATTCTGGCTCTATGCGCGCAGTTATACAAAGAGTTTCGCAGGCAAGTGTGATGATTGATAACGAAATAACAGGAGAGATACAATATGGCTTGCTGATACTGATAGGCATTGAAGACTCCGACACGAATGAAGACATTTTGTGGCTAAGCAATAAGATTGTGAACCTGCGCATTTTCAACGATGAAAATGGCATCATGAATCGCAGCGTGGCAGAAAGTAACGGAGATATTTTATTGGTGAGCCAGTTTACGCTTCATGCCAGTTATAAAAAGGGCAACCGACCATCTTACATACGCGCTTCGAAATGGGAAACTGCCATTCCGTTGTACGAAAAAATGATTGAACAACTGGAGAAGGATTTGGGAAAAAAAATTGAGACCGGAAAATTTGGTGCTGATATGAAAGTGAGCCTTTTAAATGATGGACCGGTAACGATAGTGATGGATACAAAGAACAAGGAGTAAACTAAAACAGCCCGATAACCATCAGCCTATTGCCGGCAATTGTGTAGAACAGGCTGCAGCGTGAATCTTTCGATACATACTTTTTTACCGATTCATATACCGGCGGAACTTCGTTGTATATATCATGTTGCAGATCGGATAAACTGTCCAGAAAGGTTTGATAAAAACGCTTGCCGTCACCATCGGTTTCATATTCGTATTGCTTAATCTTGTCTTCCAGATCGAAAAGAACAAGAGGTTTTATTTTAATGTCAAAAGCCATATTTTTTGGAAAAGTATTTTTTCAGGATGTCAATATCAACGCCTTCAACCGGTGTTGATTGATGTAGTTTATACCGTTCTTTCGCAAAGAACATGTCCTCATCGGAAATGTTAGGAATTGTTTGTATTTCTGTCCTCACTTCCAGATGCTTCTCGTCTTCTAAAACAGGATTATCGTGACTGCCGTTCATATTGTTGGTTTTCCTGTAATTTTCAAATATGTACCCTAAGCTAACATATCTGCAATAAGATTATCAATAAAAAAACAAATATTATTGTCTTTTGTATCAATAATTGTTCTGTAATTTCAAAACGCTAACATTTCGCTCATCCTGGTTACACAAACGGCAATAAAAAAGCTCCTTACTTAAAGCAAGGAGCTTTTTCAATTTATTCAAACAGATTAGCCAATGGCTACTCTTTTAAATTCAGTTACCTTCACATCAGCCCCTGCTGATTTCAGATAATCACCAACACTTTTGCCATTGTCCTTTACAAACGGCTGCGCAAGCAATGTGTTTTCTTTAAAGTAAGCTTTCAATTTGCCTTCGGCAATTTTAGCTATCATTTCAGCAGGCTTACCAGCCATTTTAGGGTCTTGCTGAATTTGCTCTGTAGCAATGTTCCTTTCGCGCTCAATGGTGTCAGCCGAAACTGAATTTTCATCAAGTGCAACCGGGTTCAAAGCCGCAATCTGCATTGCAACATCTTTACCAGCTTCAGGAGCATCGGTGCTTAAGCCAACTAACACACCAATGCGGTTAGCACCATGAATATAAGAAGATACATAAGGCGCTTCTACTCTTTCAAAACGGGTAACATCAATTTTTTCGCCGATAGCAGCGAGTTTATCGTTGATCAAGTCAGCCACTTTGGCACCGTTTACAGTTGCTTCTTTCAATTCTTCAACACTCTTTACATTGTTAGCAACGGCAGCATCAGCAATGCTTTGCACAAAAGCAACGAAATCTATATTCTTCGATACAAAATCAGTTTCGCAGCTTACGCAAACAATCACACCGGTTTTATTATCGGCAGTTGTTTGTGCAATTACCACACCTTCTTTGGCTTCACGGTCGCTACGCTTGGCAGCTACTTTCTGACCTTGTTTGCGAAGCCAATCGATAGCAGCTTCAAAGTCACCGTTTGTTTCGGTTAACGCTTTGCGGCAATCCATCATACCGGCGCCGGTAGCCTGGCGAAGTTTATTAATTTCTGAAGCAGAAATCTGAACAGTTGTTGACATAAAATTTATTTTGTCCCTTTCCCCAAGAGGGAGTTTTAAACCTGATTATAAACCGTGTTGAGGGGAAAAAAACACGGCTCTTTCTTTAAACACACAACCCAACCATGTAAGCAGTTGGGATGTGTTTGATTATATATCGCTAACAGTTTTCATTATCAGTTGATGGTATTTCTACTAACTATCAACAAACAACTACCAACTAAAATTATCTGCGTCCACCGCCCGGACCACTACCACCCGCTGGTCTGCGTGAAGCGCCACCCGGAACACGACGTTTCGGCTGACCGCCACCTTGCGGAGCCTGCTGAGATCTGTCGCCACGACCGCGACTGCCTTCAGCTTCAGCTTCTGCCTGGATGCGGTTTGCGCGTTTTTCAGCTTCATTATCTGTTTCTTCTACATCCTCATCTTTCGACTGCTGGCGTTCTTCCAAACCTTCAGCAATAGCAGCGGTGATATAGTTTGTGATAATAGCGATTGACTTAGTAGCATCGTCATTCGCAGGAATGGCATAGTCAACTTTGTTCGGATCGCTGTTGGTATCAACCATACCGAAAGTTGTAATACCAAGGCGTTTCGCTTCAGCCAGAGCAATATGTTCATGACCGATGTCAACGAGGAATAAAGCAGCTGGCAGGCGACCTAACTGTGCAATACCGCCCAATACTTTTTCCATTTTTTCCTTATCGCGGCTCAGTGTCAGTTTTTCTTTTTTTGTAAGATTTTCTGCCGTGCCTTCGCCTAATAATTTATCGATGCTCTGCATTTTCTTCACACTCTTACGAACGGTGTTGAAATTGGTAAGCATACCGCCTAACCAACGTTCTGTAGCGAAAGGCATGTTTATTCGTTTCGCGCATTCGCTAACGATTTCTTTTGCCTGTTTTTTAGTAGCTACGAACATGATTTTTTTACCACTCTTAGCTATCTGCTTCATAGCTGCGGCAGCTTCCTGCAGGTGATCTACCGTTTTATTCAGGTCAATAATATGAATGCCTTTTTTCTCAGCGAAGATATAAGGCAGCATTTTCGGATTCCACTTCTTGCGCAGGTGACCAAAGTGTACACCCGCATCGAGCAGTTGCTGCTGTAAAGAAGGAGTTTGTTCCATTTGTATTGATTAATTAGATTGTGATTATTGTGTTTGTTGGTAGTTGATTATTGATAGTTGATTATTTTACCACCAACTACAAACCACCAACCATCAACCGATGAATTAACGCTTGCTGAACTGGAAGCTTCTGCGGGCCTTCTTGTGACCGAATTTCTTACGTTCAACGCCACGCGGATCGCGCTTCAGATGACCGGCTGCTTTTAAAACAGGACGAAACTCAGGATTCACTTCGAGCAACGCTCTGGCAATACCTAAACGTGCCGCTTCAGCCTGACCTTTTACACCACCACCTGTTGCATTGATAACGATATCAAACTTATCAAGTGATTCAACGGTTTGCAAAGGAGCTTCTACCTGGTTTTGCAGGTATGGCAGCGAGAAATAGCTTTTATAATCTTTATCGTTCACCGTTATCTTGCCTTCGCCACGCACAAGGAATACGCGCGTTACAGCTTCTTTACGGCGACCAACAGCATTTTTTTGTTTTTCCATTTTGTAATAGCTTATCGCTTTTGCTACAGGCTTACAGCTTGAGGCTTGAGCTTGTAACTTAGTTTAGAATTTTAATTCTTTTGGTTGTTGTGCAGTGTGTGGATGAGAAGCGCCGGCGTACACAAATAATTTGGTGTACATCTTTCTGCCCAAGCGATTCTTAGGAAGCATACCTTTTACAGCTCTTTCCACTACCACTTCAGGACGACGACGAAGCAATTCTTTTGCTACTTCTTCTTTTTTACCGCCTGGGTAACCGGAAAAGTTGATGTACATTTTGTCATCCATTTTATTGCCGGTAAAAACTACTTTGTCGGCATTGGTAACGATAACATAATCGCCGCAATCAACGTGCGGCGTGTAATAAGCTTTGTTCTTGCCGCGCAGGATGGCAGCAATTTGTGCGCACATACGCCCGACGGTTTGATTAGTACCGTCCACAACATGCCAGTTGTGCTGTACGGTAGCCGCGTTCGCGTGTTTGGTGGTGAAATGTAATTTACTCATTGTCTTATTTTGTTTAGATGAACCACTGCTATCCCGGTGGCTTTTAAAATGGGCTGCAAAAGTAGAGATTTCATTATTAAAAGACAAGAAAACAAGCAATAATTTTTAGTTATGCTTTTATAAAACATTGATTTTCAGTAAAATTTTTGATACGTTTTTAAATTAACCATCCGGGTTGAAGCATTTTCTGAGTTGAAGTAATAATATCAGCGTTGAAAAAGTCTGAACATCGATGGTAGAATTCCTGCTGCTTCGACAAGCAAAAATCACAACTGTCCATGAGATATGAATCGGACGATGGCTACCAAAAATGTATTTGCATTCAAATCGACCCGACACTATTTATTTTGCAAGAACTTCTTATAAACCTGTTGCCTCCATTTCAACAAACCGTCTTAACATTCCTGTTTCTGCTAAAGCTTCCTGA
This sequence comes from Ilyomonas sp., assembly GCA_965199905.1. Classification (GTDB taxonomy): domain Bacteria; phylum Bacteroidota; class Bacteroidia; order Chitinophagales; family Chitinophagaceae; genus Ilyomonas. The sequence continues at coordinate 1,467,493 of OZ241366.1, forward strand.
ATAAATTTTGAATTCAGATAAAAACTAAACTCATGCAAACTAATATTGGCAGTTAAGCGAAAGAAACCCACATTCTGTTCACAAGCCTATGTGCATAACCTTGATTGGTGTAGTCCTTGTTTTCCTGAATTGTGTAAAACTTATTCTTATGCGACCAATCTGGACAGGAGCTATTGGGTTTGGGCTGGTAAACATTCCGGTAAAATTATACAGTGCCGTACAAGCCAGTGAGCTGAACTTAGACATGCTTGATAAAAAGGATCATTCTCATATCCGGTTTAAAAGGGTAAATGAAGATACCGGCAAAGAAGTGGCGTGGGACAATATTATTAAAGCCTATAATTATGAAGGCACTTACGTAATGCTGGATGATAAAGACTTTGAGCAAGCAAGCCCGGAGCAATCAAAGCTGGTTGATATTTTCCAGTTTGTAAGCGAAGGAGAAATTGACAGCATTTATTACGAAAATCCATATTTTATTGAACCGACAAAAGAGAGTAAGAAAACATACGCTTTGCTGTTTGAAGCATTAAACAAATCGAAGAAAGTGGGCGTGGGAAGTTTTGTGCTGCGCAATAAAGAACACATCGTTGTCATCAAGCCCTATCGCAATCTCATTTTACTAAGCGGTATTCGTTTTGAAGAAGAAATCCGTGATACTACAGCTATAGATGTGGCGCAAAAATCGACTGTAAGACCGGCAGAATTGAAGATGGCAATGTCGCTCATCGACCAGTTGACAGAGCCATTCGATATTTCTGCTTTTAAGGATACTTATACCGAGAGTTTGCTTAAAGTAATAAAAGCAAAAGCGAAAGGCAGGAAGCTAAAAAAGCCAGATATGAAAGTGGTTAAAAATACAAATACTACCGACCTCATGGCACAATTGAAAGCCAGTCTTTCATCAACTAAAAAAAGGAAAGCCTCATGAGTTTAGAGAAATATAATGAGAAGCGGCATTTTAGTGATTCGCCTGAGCCTAAAGGCAAACCGGGTAAAAAAACAAAGCGTCTCATCTTCGTGGTGCAACGTCACAAAGCTTCGCATCTGCATTATGATTTCCGGCTTGAAATGGACGGTGTGCTAAAGAGTTGGGCGGTGCCGAAAGGACCTTCTCTCAACCCAAAAGACAAGCGGTTGGCAATGATGGTGGAAGACCACCCGGTAAGCTATGCTACTTTTCAGGGTATAATTCCCGAAGGAAATTATGGAGCAGGCATTGTGGAAGTATGGGATAACGGAACGTACGAATTATCGCCCGATAATAAAGGAACCGGCGATGAAGGCATTGAAAGTGGCTCTCTGAAAGTCATTCTTCATGGAAAAAAACTGGAAGGACAGTTTGCTTTGGTACGCCTTAAAAATGCATCCGAAAATTCATGGCTGTTGATTAAAGACAGAGACGATCATGCTGTTGACAAACCCTATAACAGTGAAGAGCATACAGCTTCGAATTCTGCAATTGATAAAGCGTTAGAAAAAAGACCTGCAAAAACATCAAAAACTGCATCAACAAAGAAAGCCGCTGCCATAAAATTCTTTGCAGGTAAAAAAAAAGCCTGATTGCTAATGCCATCACACCTATGATGGCAGGTGAAACAAAAGCACCTTTTTCAGATGAAGATTGGGTATTCGAAATTAAGTGGGATGGCTATCGCGCTATTGCTGATTGCCGCAAAAAAGATTCCTCACTTTACTCCCGCAATGCTATTTCATTCGCAGAAAAATATCCGCTCCTTTTTAAAGAAATGAAGCAAATTTCAACACCAATGATTTTGGATGGTGAAATTGTAGTGTTGAATGAAAAAGGCAAACCTGATTTTCAGCAACTGCAATCATACAATCCTGATGATGGCTTATCGCTTGTTTATTACGTATTTGATATTCTGAATTATAAGGGAAAAGATGTAACGGACAAAACACTTTTAGAGCGCAAAACCTTGCTTCAAAAAGTGTTGCCGAAAAGCGACAGCATTGTGTATTGCGACCATGTTGAAAATGACGGAGAAGATTTCTTTCGCGAAATGATAAAGCAAAATCTGGAAGGCATGATTGCCAAACGAAAAGACAGCTTGTACAAGCCGGGAGACCGCAGCAAAAACTGGCTGAAGATAAAGCACCAGTTGATAGATGAAGCCATCATTGCCGGCTTTACAAAACCGGAAGGTTCCAGAAACTATTTTGGTTCGCTTGTATTGGGGCAATACAAAGGAAGCAAACTAATTTATGTGGGTCATACAGGCACTGGTTTTAATACAAATACTTTGAAAGAACTACACAATAAAATGCAGCCTCATATTAGTGATACAAACCCTTTTAAAACAAAAATTCCTGTGAACAATACAGTGACCTGGCTGGAGCCAAAACTGGTTGCAAACATTCACTATTCTGAGCTTACAAACAATGGCGTTATGCGCCATCCTGTGTTTCATGGTTTGCGCATTGATAAAACGGTTACCGACATGAAAAAAGAAGCATCGCCCGAAAAGAAAATTGTAACGAAGAAAGCAGTCGTTGCAAAAGAAAAAGATAAACCAGATAGCATAAAAGCTGATGGCAGCAATCTATCTTTTACCAATACGAACAAAGTATTCTGGCCGGAAGATGGCATCACGAAAGGCGACCTGATAGCTTATTACAATGCAGTTTATCCATATATTATTCCGTATCTGAAAAATCGTCCGCAGTCTATGCGGCGAAATCCAAATGGCATTACCGATGCTGGTTTCTTTCAAAAAAATGTGGGTGAGTCATCACCAAATTGGTTGAAAACAATTACATTGTATTCTGAAAGTGCAAACAGAGATATTGAGTACCTGCTCTGCAACGACAAAGCCACTTTGCTGTACATGGCAAACCTTGGCTGTATCGAACTCAACCCCTGGAATTCCACTACCAAATATCCTGATAATCCCGACTATCTTGTGCTTGACCTCGATCCTTCTGATAAAAATAGTTTTAGCGATGTGATTGAAGTAGCCTTATTGGTAAAAGATTTATTAGATAAGGCTGGTACAGATTGTTATTGCAAAACATCTGGCGCTACCGGTTTGCATATTTATGTTCCGCTTGGCGGCAAGTATAGCTATGATGAAGCGAGATTATTTGCTGAATTAGTAGCCCATAGAATTGTTGAGAAAGCACCGGAATTAACTTCCATTGAAAGAACGATTAAGAATCGCAAATACAAGCTTTATGTAGATTACCTGCAAAATAAGAGAGGACAAACATTGGCGTCTGCATATAGTGTTCGTCCAAAACCCGGCGCTACTGTATCAACACCATTGGATTGGAAAGAAGTAAAAAAAGGATTGTTGCCACAACAATTTACCATTCAAAATACAGTAAAGAGACTGGAGAAAAAAGGAGATTTATTTCAACCTGTATTGGGCAAAGGTATCAACATGAAAGCTTGTTTGAAAAAGCTGGAAAAACTATAAAAATGTGATTTATAAATCCCGCTTATTCAATTACCTGCCATCTCCAGCATTGCCTTGTAAGCATCAATGAATTTGGCTAATGCTTCCGTTGTTTTGGTATCAGTTATATCGCCGCTTTGGCTGATTTTTCCTTTCACGCATTGTATCAATAAAGTGGTCTCTCCTGTAAATGAAGCCATTAAAGCTTTCATCAGTAACTGTAGTTCTTCATGACCTTTTACTCCACATGCTGAAGCCGTGATAAAACCTGTTGGTTTACCGGAAAAAATAGTGGTAGAAACGCACCATTCAATCGCATTTTTAAGCCCGCCGGGAATGCTGAAAATGTATTCGGGTGTGCAAATTAAAATGCCATCTGCATTCTGAATATGTTCCCGAAAATGTATTATGGCGGCTGGTGTATTTTCTACTGACAACGCCGGGTCAAAATGAGGAAGCGTTTTCAATCCTTTGAATACGGTCACATCAAAATACCTTTTTGTCAGGCTGACAAAATTATCAATCAGTTTTTCGTTTGATGACTGCTGACTTGCGCTGCCATTGATTGCGAAAATCCTTTTCTTACCTGCCATTATTTTTTACCTGAATAAATAGATATAAGTAGTCATGCACAATTATCTATGAAAACTCTGTTATCAGATTCCGCATTGCGCTGAAAACGCCACAGGTTGCTGAATGATGAAACTGCTTTATTATCCGTTTAATTTTGCATGACTACTTAGCACAAAAAAGCCGTGCATTTATCCCGGCTTTTTTGTAAAAAAATTCCAATTATGGTTGCTTCTGTTCTGCTTTCTGCATCGGGTTTACGCCCGTTGCCTGCCCGCGCGCAGCCTGCTTATCTTTATATACGGCAAGCTTGCTGGGCGATTGTACAGACGGCCAACTGTTGTTGCCAAGATTGATATCCGCCGTTTCGCGCAATGGATCAAGATTGATGGAAGACACTTGTTTATCCAATAAAAACACTTTGCTGAAATGGTGCTCGTTCTTGCGCCATATCTGCGCCGCAATTCGCGATGTATCGCGGCTGCCATCATTATATACAAACTCAACGATAACGGGCATTACCAGCCCGCCTTTATTTGAGAACGAAATTTCATACAGGTATTTATTATTATATTTCGCTTTCATGTCGTCGGTAATAACATCATAAGCCTGTGGCGCAGTCTTATATGTGTACACTGAATCGTAAGGCGCAATACCTCTGTCATACCGCCAATAAAAATCGCGAAGCGAAGTATCTACGTCCGTAAGAAAATGAACGCTGCTATCCTGGCGGTTCCGGATTTTATTAATGTCTTCAAAATCATTCAACGCAGGTTTATCAATATGAACTGGTTTAGCCGTATCTGCCGCCATTGCCTGCAGCGAAGGATCATATTTAAAAGCTTTTACGCTATCAATGGCAATATCGCAGGGCTGTGTGCCATAGAACCATCCACGCCAGAACCAGTCAAGGTCTTCGGCACTTGCATCTTCCATCGTTCTAAAAAAATCAGCAGGTTCAGGATGCTTAAACTCCCAGCGTTGCGCATAAGTTTTTAACGCATAATCAAACAGCTTTCTGCCCATAATAGTTTCGCGCAAAATGTTTAGCCCGGCAGACGGTTTTCCATACGCATTGTTACCAAACTGGTTAATGTTTTCGCTGTTGGTCATAATGGGTTCAAGCTGGTCTTTCGGCAGCTTCATATAGTCGGCTATCAGGTAAGCCGGTCCACGCTTGGATGGATACTTATTGTCGTATAATTCTTCGGTTAAGTATTGACAAAATGAATTCAATCCTTCATCCATCCATGTCCATTGGCGCTCATCGCTGTTGATAATCATCGGGAAGAAATTATGACCCACTTCATGAATGATTACTCCAACCATCCCGTTCTTCACAGCTTCGCTGTAAGTGCCGTCAGCATTGGTTCTGCCGTAATTAAAACAAATCATCGGGTACTCCATCCCGTTGCTGGCTTCTACGCTTTGCGCAACAGGATATGGATACGGAATGGTGAAGTGCGAATACGTGCGAACCGTGTGCGCTACGAGTTTCGTTGAATATTTACTGTATAAGCCATACGCTTCCTTGCCATAAAAACTCATGCACATAATTTTTTTGCCTTCCACATAAGCCGGCATCGCATCCCAGCAAAATTTGCGTGAGCTTGTCCATGCAAAATCACGAACATTGTTTGCAGAGAACATCCATGTTTTGGTCGCTTTGCTTTTTGTTCCTTCTGCTTTTTTTGCTTCGTCAAGCGTAAAGATTTGCAAAGGCGATGTTGCTGTTTGCGCTTTCTGCCAACGTGCATAATGTGTAGCATCCAGCACTTGCTGATAGTTCTTACATTCACCGGTAGCACCTACCACATGGTCGGCAGGCACCGTCATTTTTACATTAAAGTTTCCGAAGGTTAAAGCAAACTCACCGCTGCCGGCGAACTGGTGGTTCTGCCAGCCCTGGAAGTCGCTGTACACACATAAGCGAGGGTACCATTGCGTCATGGTAAAAAGGTAATTGCCATCGCCGGGAAAGTATTCGTAGCCACCTCTTCCACCTTGTACAAAGCGGTCGCTGATATGATAATTCCAATCAATATTGAAAGCTACTTTTTTGCCCGGTTTTATTGTATCGGGAAACTCAATACGCATCATGGTTTTGTTGATGGTGTATTGCAACGGTTTGCCTGTAGCGCCGGTTATCTTCGTGATGTTATCACCGAATCCGTTATCCGTTTTATTCAGCAACATAGCATCCATTGTTCTTGCGCTTACAGTGCCATTAACAGTTGAACCGGTTTGATATCCTGAATTATTGATGCTGCTGTGCTGGTTCTCATCAAGCTGCAGCCAAATGTAGGTGAGAGGATCGGGCGAGTTGTTGTAATACGTTATTGTTTCGCTGCCGGTGAGTATCTGTTTGTCCTCATCCAGGCTGCAGGCAATGTTGTAGTCAGCGCGTTGCTGCCAGTATTTTGCTCCCGGTGCGCCGCTTGCGGTTCGGTATTCGTTGGGTGTTGGTAAAATGGTTCCCAACTGCTCAAACTTGTTACCATGGTTGGAGCCGGGATTGTTCTGAATGTCCTGCGAATAAGCCGCTATGCAAACACAAATACTCAGAAGAATTGCGAATAATTTTCTCATGTGTGATTTTTATTTATAAACCCGGAAAACGTGTTATAATCATCTCAATGGCAAGCGCGGCAATGCCGCCGCTAACAAATACTATATACTCTCTGCGAGCCAATTTGAACAACGATACAAAAATAAAAGACAATGTCAATATTATAGTTACAATTGCAAGTTGCCCGGCTTCAATTCCCAGATTAAAAGAAAGCAGTTCACCGAGAATGTTTTCATTTTTACCCAACATATTTTTTAATAGCGAACTAAAACCTAGACCATGAATGAAGCCGAACAGTAATGCATAGAAATAAATAAGCGGATACTTTTTGCCTGGTTGTATATTTTTTACCGGCAGATTATTCAGTGCGGTTATCAGTATTGTGAGAGCGATAAAAAACTCGGTCCATGCCGATGGAAGATTGATGATATTAAGTGTGCTCAACGCAAGCGTTAGTGAATGACCGATGGTAAAAGCTGTAACGAGTATCAATACTTGTCGCCAGCTTTGCCATTGATAGCGAATGCAAAGTGCGGTAATAAAAAGAATATGATCGAGGGCAGAAAAGGAAACTATATGTTCGATGCCGAGCGGAAAATATAAGGAGAAATCATTCATGTGAAATTGATAGAGCACAAAAGTAGAAGCTGTATAAGTTAGTGCACATTTATATTTGCGGATAATAAACGATGATGAATCTTTTTGAAATGGCTGTTCCGCATTCGCTTTAGTAAAAGCCCCATCATTGCCCGGAACGCTGATGTGAGTGACACAACGAACGCTTAATGGAAGCGATGGACGATGGTCAACAAAAATGTATTTTGTATTAATTTTAAACTGATCTGTTGCCAGAGTTAACTCACATTGAAACCGATGATAAACGAAGCCTTATACACAGATAACGGGCGCATTAATAAGCGCGGCATTTGTAGGAATTTGCAAGGAAAAATGGATAAGCATTTATGCATCGAGGCTTTATATCGATAATTAAAAATTGCTGATGAGCAAAAAAGGTTGATGTGTTGCCGGTTGTGAACGATGATGAACCGGTGACTAATTTTTGCTGGCAAATATTCCGAATGGTGATGATAACATTGTAAAGCAAAAATATTTCCGGTAACAATGTGCTATCATCTGATACTCCGATGCGGGGAGTGATTCGTCGCTTTGCGGCCGAAACAGAACGTTTTATTTTCTGTCAAGAAACAGTCTGATTACGGGATTGATCACGATTAAAAACCTTACCTGCAGGCAAGTGCAGATTTATATTTTTGATCTGATATGCAAATTAGAGCGAAGTTTTGGCGACTTTATGAATGGTTTGACCTGAGCAATGTTAATGAATTAAGAAACCAGGTCTGTCATTCAACGCGTAGCTTGCCGAGCCAGAAAAATGAGATTGCCAGGCTGGAAAAAAAATCAGCGGGATTGAAAATTTAATATTGCAATTAAACAGTTTGATACAGGTTAAATAGCTTTCGATGAACTTATTTTTTTCCTTTTTACACCTTGCTGTCTTCTCTTTTTTTCATCCGTTTTTTGTGTCTATGACGGACGTGAATTATAATGATAAAAATCACGAACTGGAAGTGAGTGTGCGTATTTTTACAGATGATTTTGAAAACACATTACGTAAGCAACACAGCGGCGTAAACATTGACATTGAACATCCGGCCAATCAAACGCAAATGAACAGTTTTGTGAATGATTATATTCAGAAACATTTGTCATTTACCGTGAACGGAAAACTTGTTGCACTAAGCTTTGCCGGCTATGAAAAAGAGAATGAAAGCATTTGGACGTACTTCGAAATCAGGGATGTTTCCTCTTTGCAAAAAGTGAGCATTACGGATAATTTGCTGCACGATTATAATGAAGGGCAAATCAATATTATTCATATTAAAGCAAATGGTGGGGAGAAGGAAACGAAACTTGATTATCCGGAAAGTAAGGCGGAATTTTCGTTTTAAATAATTGATAATAAGGTTATATAATCGTCATTACGTGATATGAAGTAAGCTGAGTATTGAATAAGAAGAGTTTATTAAATCATAAACAGCGTCAAATCTTTATGATTTATCAGCAGTATTTAGTGTGATGCAGATACTTGTACCTCGCAATGACGAACATAGTACATAAGATTATTCTTCTTCCAGCCTCTTCTCATACTCTTCCATCTTCTTATCTGAAAGTGTTATCAAAATTTTATCAATACGCTGACCATCCATATCCATAATCTCAAACGTATAGCCGCGATGTGTTAAGGTATCGCCGGTAGCTGGAATTCGCTCTAAATGGTATAAAATAAAACCTGCCAGCGTGTTGAAAGTTTCAGAGTCTTCTTCATCCAGCCAGTGCGTAATGTGGAAATAAGAAAGAAAATCGAAGAAAGGAATTTGCGCATCTACAAGGTAAGTATTGTCTTCACGTTTAATAATTTCATACTCATCTTCGTGCGGCTGTGCAATGTCGCCAACAATAGCTTCCAGTATATCGTTCAGCGTTATCATGCCTTGCAGCGTGCCGTATTCATCCACAATAAATGCATAGTGAATCTTCGAGCTTTGCATCTTTTCAAGCACCTGGTAAGCCGAATTATTTTCCGGCACAAACACCGCGGGCTGCATCAGTGTATCCAGTTTCGTATCGTTTGCCGCAACAAATAAATCTTTCAAAAAGATAACACCTTTGATGTCGTCAATATTCGTATCGCACAGCGGATAAACTGAATGAATGGAAAATGTTTGCCGCACTTTTTCAACAGTGTCATCCGTGTTCACCCAAACCATATCGCTGCGGTGCGTCATCAGCGAAGTAATGTTACGGTCGCCAAGGTGAAACACACGTTCTATAATCTGTTGTTCCGCTTCTTCAATTGTGCCGTGCTCGGTGCCTTCGCTGATGATGGCTTTAATTTCATCTTCCGTTACCTGCGAATCTTTCGGGCGAATGCGCAAAGCCGTAATCAAAATATTGCTGCTTTTCGACAACAACCAGATAAACGGATACGTAATGTAAGTAAGCGCGCGCATAGGCCGCGCAGCAATCTTGGCAATGCCTTCAGGGTTACTAAGACCAATGCGTTTAGGCACAAGCTCACCAAATACCAATGAAAAATAAGTGATAATAAAAATAACAAGTACCGTAGAAATATTCTCGCTGTAAGGCTGCAGTACTTCAAAGCGGTTTATAAACCCAACGAATGCATCTTCAATGTTTTTGCCCGAAAAAATACCGGTAATAAACGTAATTAAAGTGATAGCAAGCTGCACCGTTGAGATAAACGATTCAGGATGATTTGCCAGCTCGAGAGCTTCCCTCGCCTTCTTGTCTCCTTTTATAGCCTGGCTTTCCAATCGCGCCTTGCGCGACGATACCAGGGCTATCTCACTCATGGCAAATAAACCATTGATGAGAATCAGGGCAAACAGAAGGATTATGATTCCAGTCATAAGTATAAAGCCGCGAAATTACACATTGTAGGGCAAATGACTTTTTCGCGGTGTGTAACGAAATCGCAATATTTCTTTTTGATGATTATAGTAATGAGAATGAATACAAAAGCAATGAATCAATTTGAATGAAATATAGTTTTAGTAACCATTGTACATCTATAATAATGCTGCGGTTGTTGCCATTCTTGTTGCTTCAACACGCAGGAGTACTTCCATCAGCATTCCGGGCATTATTTAGCTTTTACCAAAGCGAACCGTAAACATCCATTTCAAAAAGATTCATCACCTTAAAACAAACTCTCTTAATTATTCTAAATAAGCCATGTCTTCTTCTGTCAAATCAATATCAGCCGCAGCAACGTTTTCTTTAAAATGCTTCAACGACGAAGTTCCCGGTATAGGCAGTATGCAAGCTGATTTATGCAGCAGCCACGCAATGTTGATTTGCGATTCGGTAGCATTATATTTTTTTGCTATTTCTGCTATTTTTTCATCTTTTTTGCCGGCTGCCGTTTGCAACGAAAAGAAAGGCAATAACGCAATTCCATTAGCTTCGCAAACAGGTATCAAATCTTCTGCTCCGCGCGTTGTCATGTGCCCGGTTGTCATATCGCCACGTTGCGCATGACCGTACATATTTTCAACGGTGGCAATTTCTCCCATCGATATGGCTTTTTCAAGCTCTGCTTTCGTTACGTTACTAATGCCAAAGTGCAGTATTTTTCCTTCTTCCTGCATCTTAAACATTGCTTCCACGCCAGGTTCAAAGCTGTCATCGCTATTCATTACACGGTAGTGCACCAGTTGAATTTGTTCCTGCTTAAGCACGCGTAAATTATTCTCGATACTCTTACGAAGTTCTTCAGGCTTGTTATACAAAACCCAGCTTTTATCAGGCTTCCTGGTTGCTCCGATTTTTGTACAGATAACCATATCTTTTGGGTAAGGATATAAAGCTTCATAAATGAGGCGATTGGTAATATCCTCACCGTAATAATCGGCGGTATCTAAAAAATTAATTCCATGCTGCGGACATTGTCTCAGTATGTCGAGAGCTTCATCACGACGCGGCGGCTCGCCCCAGATACCTTCTCCTGTGAGCCGCATGGTGCCATATCCCAAACGGTTTACGGTAAGTGGTTGTTTGCTTTTGCCAGCTATTGTAATTGTCTTTGGCGTATTCATGTAGTTATTTTTTGATTGTAACATTCGTTTGCTTGCAAAACAAAGTCCATTATTGGTTTGCCTGTTTTATACTTGGCTTACATATCAATTGGACGATTTCAAAAATCAGCTACCAGATTATTTAGGAGCGCTATTATTATTATTCACTTTTATAGAAGCCACATCATTGCCATGAACCTTAATGTAGCATTCCTGCGTGTAGAAGCAGCAGGCATGGCAGCAACTATCGATCACCAAAGTGACGGACGATGGCAACATAACCTGTATTTTTTATTTCAAATTCTCTCTTTTTGCAAATCCTTATAACAAATCATTTATAATTGTCCTCGCTTAATTTTGCGCCATGCCTGAGCTGAAAGACTTTTTTGTTGACCTGCAGGATGAACTGTATGAACGCATCTCTTACGTGGTAGATAAGGGACAGGAGCCAACGCGCATTGACAAATGGCTGCACGCTAAGTTGTTTAACCTTACCCGCAATAAAATTCAGAAGGGTATTGATGGTGGTTTTGTAACGGTTAATGATAAAGAAATTAAAAGTAATTACCGTATAAAACCGGAAGACGAAGTAACCATTTTGCTGGAAAGAATGCCCGATCATGGCATCGTTGTGCCGGAACCGATTCCACTGAATATTGTGTATGAAGATGATACCGTAATGGTGTTAAATAAGCAGGCGAATATTGTGGTTCATCCCGGCGTTGGCAACTATACAAGAACACTTTTAAATGGTATCGCTTATCATTTTCAAAATCAAAATCCTGATCTTACTGAAGATAATTTGCCTCGCTATGGTTTGGTTCATCGCATAGATAAAAACACTACAGGATTATTGGTTGTGGCAAAAACGGAATATGCCGCGGCGCACCTGGGCAAGCAATTTTATTTGCACACCACATCACGCAAATACATCGCATTGGTGTGGGGTGATATGAAGGAAAATGAAGGAACGGTAAACGCACATATTGCACGGCATCGCCGGCACCGCAAAGTATTTGATGCGTATCCCGAAGGTGATCATGGCAAGCATGCCATTACTCATTATAAAGTGCTGGAGCGCCTTCGGTATGTAACACTTGCAGAGTGTATGCTTGAAACCGGCAGAACACACCAGATACGCGTTCACATGAAGCATATCGGTCACACTTTATTTAATGACTGGGAATATGGTGGCGACAGGATTTTAAAAGGCACTGTATTTCCAAAATACAAACAGTTTGTTGATAATTGTTTTACCGTGTGCCCGCGCATTACACTTCATGCACAAACATTGGGTTTCGATCATCCGAAAACTGGTGAGCGAATGAACTTTTTTGCGCCTTTGCCAAAAGACATGAGCGATGTGATTCAAAAATGGAGAGATTATGTGAAGCCGCAGGAGCTTTAACTTTTAATGAACCGCAAAGGCGCGAAGTGTACAAAGGCTCACAATGAACTTAACACTTCGTGCAACTTCCTCTTGTAGTGTCTTTGTGGTTCAAAATAAATTAAGAAGTAAATAATGAATAACACACCACGCATTTATTTTGATAACGCAGCTACAACGCCTTTAGATCCGGAGGTTCTGGAGGTGATGATGCCTTATCTCACCACTTATTTTGGCAATCCGTCTTCCATCTACAGCTATGGTCGCGAAAGCCGTATGGCTATTGAAAATGCACGCAAGCAGGTGGCTAAAATGTTAGGCGCAAAACCTGCTGAAATCTTCTTCACCAGTGGTGGTACAGAAAGTAGTAATACAGCCATCAATGCGGCGATAAACGATCTCGGTTGCAAACGCATAATTACTTCACCTGTTGAGCATCATGCTACGCTGCATACGGTGCAGGCACTGGAGAAAGAAAAAGGCATTGCTGTCAGTTACGTAAAACTGTTACCAAATGGTCATATTGATTTGCAGGATGTTGAGCAGTTGCTGCAACCGGGCGATGAAAAATGTTTGGTAACCTTGATGCACGCAAACAATGAAACCGGTAATCTTTCAGACATTCATGCAATAGGAAATCTGTGCAAAAAATACGATGCTGTTTTTCATAGCGATACGGTGCAAACAGTAGGTCATTTTCCCTTTGATTTAAAAAACACCCCGGTACATTTTATTACCGGCGCGGCGCATAAATTTGGCGGACCTAAAGGCGTTGGTATACTTTACATCAGCGAGAATATAAAAATTCATCCCTTCATTAATGGCGGCTCGCAGGAGCGTAACATGCGCGCCGGTACTGAGAATTTGTATGGTATCGTTGGCTTTGCAAAAGCTTTGCAATTAGCTACGGACAATTATGAAGCAGACAGCAAATACATCAATGATTTGCGGCTTTATATGGCTGATTGTTTACAGAAAGAAATACCAGACATTTCTTTTCATGGCGATCCGTTTGGCAACTCATTGTACACGGTTTTGAATATCGGCTTGCCGCAAACAGATAAAACCGATATGCTGTTATTCAATCTTGACATTCATCATATCTGTGCTTCAGGCGGCAGCGCGTGTACAAGCGGCGCCAGCGCGGGAAGTCATGTTATTTCAGCCGTTTATCCTGATGCGGATATAGTTGCCGTTCGTTTTTCTTTTAGCAAACACAACACAAAAGAAGAGGTTGATAAAGTTGCCGCCACTTTGAAGACATTACTTTGATTTTTTATTTTTTATCATTATAAAATAAGTTATGAAACGATTGCTCACTCTGTTTCTGCCCGCCATTTCTTTCTTCTCACAAGCACAAAAAGATTCATTGGAAGATGGGCATCCAGCGTGGATTATGCAGGGAAATGTTTACGAAGTAAACGTACGGCAGTACACACCGGAAGGCACCTTCAAAGCTTTTGAACCACATCTTGACAGGTTAAAGGATATGGGTGTGCAAACGCTTTGGTTTATGCCCATCAACCCGATAAGTAAAGTGGACAGAAAAGGTGCTTTGGGAAGCTATTATGCGGTATCAGATTTTACCGCTATCAATCCTGAATATGGAAATATGGACGACTTTAAACATCTGGTCAATCTCGCACACAGCAAAGGTTTCAAGGTGTTAATTGATTGGGTTCCCAACCATACGGGCGCCGACCATTACTGGCTTACCAGGCATCCTGATTTTTATGTAAAAGATAGCACCGGAAAGCCTAAGATGGAGTTTGACTGGACAGATACGCGCAAGCTCAATTATGCCAATCCTGAGATGGTAGATTCTATGATTGCAGATATGAAGTTCTGGCTGGTGAACACAAACATTGATGGCTTTCGCTGCGATCATGCGGATGGACCGACACTTGATTTCTGGAAGAAATGCAATGCTGAATTGAAGCAAGGCAGAAACATATTTATGCTGGCTGAAGTGGACGCACCTGAATACATAACTGCCGGTTTTGATGCGATATATCCGTGGGATGTATTTCACATCATGAATGATATTGCCGCAGGCACACGAAATGCGATGGCTTTGGATACTGTGATGAAACATGATGACAGCACGTATCCTGCCCATTTTATACAGATGTATTTCACCAGCAACCATGATGAGAATAGCTGGAATAAAGCCGATTATGCTACCATGCCGGGCGCTGTTCATGCTCCGTTTGCTGTATTAACACAAACGTTGGAACACGCAGTTCCATTGATTTACAGCGGTCAGGAAGAGCCGGTATCAGACAGCATTTCTTTCTTCTATAAAGACACGATTCATTTTGGCAAATATGCACGCGCATCTTTCTATAAAACGTTATTGATGCTACGCAACAGCAATAAAGCTTTGGACGCAGATGCTTCCTTTACCAAACTGTCAACATCGAATGATAAAGCGGTATATGCATTTGTAAGGCAAAGCGGTAACCAGAAAGTGATGGTAATGACAAACCTGAGTGCGCAGCCGCAAACATTTACGGTGAACTATTCAATGCCGCCGGTGATGCAGGATGTGTTCAGCAAAAAAATAGATGAGATACACAAGAATGAAACGGTGACGCTGCCTGCGTGGGGTTATTAAGTATATTCATATTAACAAGACGTATAAAATTATTACCATGACGTACCAGGATATTATTGAGCGGGCTTATAATGCTTTTAACCAGCGTGACATTCAGGCTGTATTATCGTTTATGTCTACAGACGTATCGTGGCCAAACGGATGGGAAGGCGGATACCTTAACGGGCACAATGAAGTAAGAGACTATTGGACAAGACAATGGAAGGAAATCGACCCATCGGTAACGCCTGTATTCATTAGCTCACTGGCTGATAACAAATTTGATGTGGAAGTGAGGCAAACCATAAAGAGCAAGAGCGGCGAGATTTTGAGTGATGATATAGCGCATCACATATACACCTTCGAGAATGAAAAGATAAAGAAGATGGAGATTGTGTGAGAAGACAGAATGAATGTATAAAAGCGAATGCCTTTTCGTACAATGAAAAGGCATTCGCTTTTATAGGGCGGTAATAATATATTTTAGCTATCTCCTCCCTTCATTCCTTCACAAACTTCAGCACCTCCGTTTTACTGCCGGTAGTGATGTTGAGATAATACGTGCCCGCCTGCATGTTAGCGCCAAGCGGCGAGCGGTATTGCGCACTGCCCGTGCTTACACCCCTTGCCAGCACAGTGCCGCTGCCATCTTTGATAGAGATGTTAGCGGTTTCTCCTGCCGGCAGTCCCTGTACGGTTACGTAGTTCTTAGCCGGGTTAGGATATACACTGGCGGTGTTGGCGGTATTGTCTGCGCTTACCACTTCGCTGTAGCGCACCACGCCATCTGTGCTTACGGCTTTAATGCGGTAGTAGTTGCTGCCGGGCAACAGGTGAGAGTTGGTAAGGCTGTAGTCTTTCAGGTTGGCAGTTGCGCTTACTTTAGCTACGGGTGTAAAGCCAGATGTGGCGGTAGCGCTTTGCTCTACCGTGTAAGCAGCAATCCTGTCACCGGCAGGTAAACCCTTCCACGAAAGCGTATGGTTTTGCAGCCAGCGCTTGATGCGCACGATTAAGGATACTTTTACAGGGTAGCCATAGTAGCGAGCAAGAAAGCGATGAGCGGCAAAAGGAAACTCTGTATATGCCACACCATTAACGATTATTTTACCGTCTGCTTACAAATCGGCTGAATAAAGATAGTCGTTGTCATTAACGCGTGTCATTTGAGTACCGCCTTCTCCAAATTCTGTATCCAACGAGCCGTCTGCATTGTAACCGACAAGCACATAACTTCCGTCATCCACACTTGGGGTAGTGCTTATGCCGGCAACCACGATCTTATCTTTCTTTTCTCCCGTTAAAAACACTTGCCTGCCATTTCCATAATATTGAGGAAAAGGGGTGGTAACAATACCACCTTCGCCAAAGCTGTTATCGAGGCTGCCATCCACATTGTACCGCGCCACCGTCAGGAGCGAAAAACCACCGTTGCTCTGCCCGGTTGCCACCAGTTTGCCATCGTTCTGCAGTACGACGCTGCTGATATCGGCAGAAAGTCCAAGCTTTGTTTCCACAATACCGCCATTGCCATAGGTCTTATCATAGCTGCCATCCGCATTGTATCGCTCGATATGAAATACAGCATTCGCACGAGCAAATCCATGATAACCGGCGGCTATTATTTTCCCATCTTCCTGCACTGCCATCGAACTGATATTTCCTCCTGTTGTGGTTATTACAATGCCGTTATCGCCGTAGCTTTTGTCTTTCAGTCCGTTTGGCAGATAACGGGCTGTAAAGAGATCAAAAACACCCTGGGTGGAGTTGGTGAGAACAGCACCACCAATTAGAAACTTACCATCCGGCTGAAGAACAACTGTGCTTAGGAAAGCGAAATCATAACCCGTTGACCCGATAGCCGTACCATTGGTGCCAAAAGACGAATCAAGCGAACCATCGGCATTAAAGCGGGCAAAGGCAAGGTTGTCTTCCAGCAAAGAAAGACCTCCCGCTGCGAGTATTTTACCGCCGGGCAGCAGAGCCAAAGATGAGATCGATGCACTATTACCTCCCGCAGGTACGTTGAATCCGACATGAGCGCTTCCTTCCTCTCCAAAGGAAAGGTCGGGTGAGCCATCGGGCAACAGCGCGTCTATTTTAAAAGTAGAGGGAAAGCTGCCATACGGTCCGGCGGTGCCTATGAGTATCCTGCCGCCGGCAGTTGCCTTAACAGGCTCAGGAATAACTTTAAGAGGAGCCGGATCGACCAGGATTCCCTTATCACCAAATGAAGGATCTAAAGTGCCGGGCTGCTGGGCATGAAGCCAGGTTGCTGTAAAAAAGAACAAAGCAGATAAGAGTAGAGATTTCATATTGTGTTTGAATTGTATGGTTTTAAAAAAGTAAAGATTAGTTATGCGGGTGTGTTCTTTTGTTACTGCTTTATGAACTTCATTACTCCTGCCCTGTTAAGACCATTTAACTTGATGTAGTACATACCGGGAGAAAGAGTTTTTACATTCATGATGACCTGTTGTTTTCCTGTACCCACACCGGCTTTTTGCGTGAGTACGGTTTGCCCCTGCATAGTGATGACATTGACCTGAATCGTTGCGGCCTGCGTAGTTTCGAACGTAATAGCAATGCGGTCGGTGGCGGGGTTGGGATAAAGCTGCACACCTGTGTGGCTTGTGTTGTTTGTTAGTGTATTTGTATGCTTATCGGCTTGGGCAATGAGTGGCGTTGCAAAGGTTTCGCAGAGGGTTTTTTCGGCAGTTACATCGGTGACGGTGAGGGTGGTATCTGTGCCGGTGAATACATACGGGAGCAGGTAATCTTTACTGTTATATACTTGGCAGAGGGTTCTGTGAAAATGACTGATAGAGGGATAAAAGCCGGCCGTATCTGTACAAACGTGTCCGAGACTATCGTCTTTTTCTACGATGATATTATAATCGCCGTCATAACTGTCATAGGCATATATATAGCCGCCATCGGTGGTGCTGTTGCCGTTGTATCGAGGGGCATATTTATGCAGAATATGCGACTGAAGAGAATCGCGCTGACGGCTGGTGCTGAAAGAATATTCGTTGTGAAAAAGAGTAACTTCCGTATCGGCGGGGCGCAATGCGAAATAACTTTCGCCGTAGCCCTGATTGTCGTGACTGTAAATGCCTGCCACGAGGAGTATATTTTTCTGAATTGTAAGACCATAAGCGCTGAGATGAGCAAATCCATCATTATAATTCTGGTAGATGGTTCGTCCCAAAAGCAAAGCGCCTGTTTGTTGCGAGAATGTGGAGATGTGAACCTCATCATCGAAAAGATAGAAACCATCGGCGATGAAATTTTCACCAACGATTATATCACCATTATCAGTCTGAATGACCTGCACCGGACTAAACTGGCGAACGTATGGAGCATTTAAAGAGACAGAACTGTTCCACTTAAAATTGCCGGCAGCATCCAGTTTTGTAAGAGAATAATTGGCGTGATAATCAAAGCTGAACCAATCTGAGAGAATGTATATATCGCCGGCTTTGGATTCGTAAACCTGGTAGGGAGTAATTTGTACCGTGCCTGTAGCGAGACTGGGGCTTTTGATACTTATAGACCAAAGCACTTGCCCGGCAGAATTGCACTTGACCACGAAGAGACTACTGAATTTGTTGCCATACAGGTAAGGGTCTTTGTATGATGTGAAGCACATAACAAAGTTGCCGTCGGCTGTAGCGGTGGCCTGGGTGAAGGCATTGGAGGAAGAATCGCCGAAGGTTTTTGCCCATAGCGTTTTGCCATTTTCATCTATACGGATGCAGAACGCATCAAAACTACCTGCGCCGAAATTGAGGGTGGAGCCGGTGATGACGAAGGTGCCGTCTTTGAGCTTCATGGCGTTATTGGCATACTCGCCGTAGCCGGGTGCGCCATAGCTTTTGCGGAATGACTGCTGGGCAAATGTGAGTGTAATGAGGCAAGTGAAGAGGAAGGTAATGATGAATTTCATAGCGGAAAATTTGGTGGCGGTGATGCCGGATGATGAGGTGTGTGTTGGTTTGTGTGCGGAGGTGAAAGTAATGGATTTCGGATAAGATAGTTTGAACCAGCTTAAAAATATATTTAAACCGGCTTTACTTTTTAATCAAACCTTAATTGAATGGTTTATATGCTTTTATATTTTTGATATGACAAAAACAAATACCGGCTTACCTACCTGCAAAACCACCATAAACAACATTTTCTCATACTTTTCAAAACCATTATTTATAGCAGAGAGTAAGAACAACATTATGAAGCACGGGCTGAGCGGAACGGTAGGCAACCTGGTTGTGTTTCGGCAGCGGGCGGGCAAAACGGTAGTGGCGAATATGCCAAAAGAATCTACCGTGCCCCATCGAAAGAACAGTTGCTGATGCGGAAGCGTTTCTATTAGTCGAACAGTTATGCAAGAGCCGCAATGAAAGACCCCATAGTGAAGGAGATTTACGAATCTAAGCTAAAGAGGGGCAGCCGGCTTTTAATGTTGCAGTATCAGATTTCTTTCATGCACCCGTTATTAGCGATGAGGATGTGAGCGGCTACACGGGCAAGGTGGGCGACGTGATAAAGCTGCGCGTTACGGAAGATGTGACGGTAACGGGCGTGTTTGTATTTATTGAAAGTAATGATGGCAAGCTGGTAGAAAAGGAGGCGCAGTAGTGGACAGCAACGGACTTGATTATACCTACACTGCCACGAAGGATAACCCTGATACAAAGGGTGGTGTATTGTTGTTTTCGGCAACAGGTATACCTTACAACGTTACAAAGACACAAATTACCCTAAAGTAAGTTGGCTCGAAGCTTAGTCGAACAATAGTGGAACACAAGACGCAGGAAAAGCGAGCGACAAAATGGCGGGTGGTGATAATATAAAGGCCGGCTCTCTTTGGAGAGCCGGCCTTTATATTGGGGGTAACCTATTTATATACCTTTTCCGCCATATCCGGAATCGCCTCCACTTTATACTCGCCGGCATCCAGTTTTTGCTTTGTTTCTGTGAAGGCTTTCAGTGTAATTTCAATGTCTTCATCCGTATGAACCGCCGTTGGAATAATACGGAAGATGATGTGACCTTTCGGGATGACCGGATATGTAACAATAGAACAAAACACACTATAATTCTCGCGGAGATCCATCACCATCGCGGTGGCTTCTTCCACGCCGCCTTTCATGTATATAGGCGTTACCGGCGAGTTGGTTTTACCAATATCAAATCCTCTTTCCATTAAACCAGATTGCAGGTTGCGGGCATTGCTCCACAGCTTGTCCTTTAACTCCGGTTTGCTGCGCAACAATTCCAGGCGTTTCAGGTTGCCGATAACAAACGGCATCGGAAGGCTTTTGGCAAAAATCTGTGAACGGATATTATAACGGATAAAATCAATGATAACCTGCGGACCTGATAAGAACGCACCAATGGACGCCATTGACTTTGCAAATGTTGAGAAGTACAAGTCTATATGATCCTGGCAGCCTTGCTCTTCGCCGGCGCCGGCACCGGTTTTTCCTAACGTGCCAAAACCATGTGCATCATCTACCAGCAAACGGAAATCATATAAATCTTTCAGGTTGCATATTTCTTCCAGCTTGCCCTGATCGCCGGCCATACCAAACACACCTTCCGTAATCACCAGAATACCACCGGCATTTTGCTTGTCAACCAAAGCTGTTGCGCGTTCCAGTTGTTTCTTTAAATCTTCTACATCATTGTGTTTAAATACATAACGATGCCCTGTATGCAAACGAAGACCATCTATAATACAGGCATGGCTTTCGGCATCATATACAATTACATCATGACGTCCGCAAAGTGCATCAATGGTGCTCATGATGCCCTGGTAACCATAGTTTAGCAGGATGGTATCTTCTTTTCCCTCAAACTCCGACAATTCTTTTTCAAGCTGCTCGTGCCAGTTCGTGTTTCCACTCATCATACGCGCGCCCATAGGTGCCGCCAGTCCAAAATCGGCTGATGCCGTCGCATCTACTTCGCGCACTTCGGGATGATTGGCCAGACCCAAATAATTATTCAGACTCCATACAATCACCTCTTTCCCACGAAATTTCATGCGGCTGCTGATGTTGCCTTCTAATTTCGGAAACGCAAAATAGCCATGCGCGCGCTGGCGATGTTGACCTAAAGGACCTGCATTCTTTACCAGCTTTTCGAAGATATCTGCCATGTGTTATCAGTTTGTGATGTATTTTGTAAATGGTGCGAATGTAAATCATTCAGTAAAAAAGGAAAAACGATCCCTAACAGTCTAACATTTTCTTTAAAAAACCGGCTTGCTTATAAATGCAGCTTCCTCCGGATTTTTGATGTGTTTACCTCGGGCAGTTTTGTTCTCTTAATTTTACCTTCTACCTTCTTTACTTTCTTTTCAACCGTGTTAGACAGTTGCGCCAAGCCTCCAATGGTAGCTGCAGCCATTAAGCCACCGGCGATATACAGCCCGATTGTTAAATATTCTGTTGTCTCTGTACGGCGGCTATATGAAGTATTCAGGTTCAGCTTTTCGGGAAGGTGCACGGCGCTGATGCCGGCTGCAATACCCAGCGTGGTGCCTTTGAGATCAGCCGCATTGCCACCGGCAAAACTATAATACAAAGTATAAGCAATGAGCTCCCCAATGAAGGCTTGCTTTGCCAGTTTGTCTTCTGCTAAGGGCGACAAGTGTACACGTTGCCGTACTTTTTCAATTACTTCCATGTCAAGCAGATCCATTCGCGGCGCCACAGAAGGTACCATTAACTTCATAGCCTGATGCAAACCGGCTACCGTAGCAGCGCCCGCAATACCGCCCATCAATGCAAATATTTTCTTCATAATTCTTCTCTTTGCATTCGCATGCTGCAAGGGCTATTCCAGAAATATTTTGGAATGATATTAACAGGCGGAATATATCTTTGCGCCAGTTCTTTACAATTCTTATCAAGAAAGGCAGAGGGATATGGCCCGATGAAGCCTTGGCAACCACCACATCGTTTTCGTTGTGCGAAAGGTGCCAATTCCATCACGCTAACAGCGTGAGAGATAAGTAAGATTCTGCTTTGATTATCCGTAGCACTTCGCTATATATTCTTCAGGCTCGTCTTACTTAGGCGGGCTTTTTTATTTTAGCTATAAGCCATCAGCCATGAGCTTTCCTTACTTGCATAAGAAGCATATTCAACAGTAAGTAACAGTGGAACCGAAAATTTTTACTTGTCAAAATACATTGCGGCTCGAAAGCGGGAAGGAATTGCAAGGCTATCATCTTGCCTATACAACAATGGGTAAAATGAATGAAACGAAGAGCAATGTTGTGTGGATTTTTCATGCGCTTACTGCCAACAGCAATCCGACCGAATGGTGGCCGGGCATGGCTGGCGAAGGCAGCTTTTTTAACCCCGAACGTTTTTTTATTGTGTGTGTGAATATGCCGGGAAGTTGCTATGGTAGTATGGGTGCGCTTACCGTTAACTCCAATACGGGCGAGCCTTACTACCACAGCTTTCCGCAATTTACCATCCGCGATATGGTAGAAGCTTATAAGCCTTTACGAAAAGAACTGGGCATTGATAAAATATTCATTGGCATTGGCGGAAGCATAGGCGGGCAGCAGCTTTTAGAATGGGCAATTGAAGAACCGGAGTTGTTTGAATATATTATTCCCATTGCTACAAATGCACAGCACTCGCCATGGGGAATGGCTTTCAATGCTTCGCAGCGCTGGTGTATTGAGAATGATTGTTCGTGGAAAAACAACACGCCCGATGCCGGTAAAGAAGGTATGAAAGTGGCGCGCTCGGTTGCGTTGTTATCCTATCGCCATTATGAAATTTATACCAGCACACAGTATGGCTTTGCGCCGGGCACCGAAGCGCAAAGCATAGATAAACAGGTGACTAAAGCTGAAAGCTACCAGCGATATCAGGGAGAAAAACTGGCTAAGCGTTTTACAGCTTACAGCTATTATTTTTTGAGCCGTGCTATGGACAGCCACAATGTGGGAAGAAGCAGAACTTCTGCGCAGGCTGCCTTACATACCATTAAAGCAAAAACGCTTGTGATTGGTATTTCCAGTGATATTTTATTTCCACCGCTGGAACAGGAATTTCTGGCGGCTTACATTCCAAATGCACGATTGGAAATTATTGACTCCTATTACGGTCATGATGGTTTTTTATTAGAATGCGATGCGCTGACAAGATTGCTGGAAGAGTTTATTTCTAAATCTTAAAAGAAAAAAGAAAAGTTCAAAAAGAGCAACTAAATAGTTACATACTCTGTTTATCTTACTACTTAATACATACTACCTAATACAAAATGGATACACATAAACAATTAAATATCGGCCTGTTTGGTTTCGGCGTTGTGGGCGAAGGTTTATATAAAGTGCTGCAGCAAACGCCATCTTTAAAAGCAACAATTAAAAAAGTTTGTATCAAACATCCGGGCAAGCAACGCAATGCGCCGCCGGAACTGTTTACCACGCAAAAAGATGCGCTGCTGTTTGATAAAGACATCAACGTAATTGTGGAAGTGATTGATGATGCCAATGCCGCTTTTGAAATTGTTTCAACGGCTCTGAAAAACAAGAAAGCTGTCGTGAGTGCCAGCAAGAAAATGATTGCTGAGCATTTACCGGAGTTGCTTGCCCTGCAACAACAAACCGACATGCCTTTCTTATATGAAGCGGCTGCCTGTGCTTCCATTCCTGTTATCAGAAATCTGGAAGAGTATTACGACAATGACCTGCTGCATTCTATTAAAGCCATCTGCAATGGCTCTACCAATTTCATCTTAACCAAAATGTTTGAAGACAAGCTTCCCTTCAACGATGCTTTGCTTCTTGCACAGCAGCTTGGCTTTGCCGAAAGCAATCCGAAACTGGATGTGGAAGGTTATGATGCCGTGAACAAATGGAGCTTCCTGCTTACACATGCGTATGGCATTATTGAAAACCCGAACGGGCTTCTGTTTACCGGCATTCAAAACATACAGTTAAGCGATGCATTGGCAGCAAAAGAAAGGCACAACGATATAAAGCTGGTGGCGCAGGCAAAAAAGCTGAATAATGGAAAAGTGGCTGCCTTTGTATTGCCGCAACTGGTGTCAGATGAAGATCACCTGGCGTTTGTCAGGAACGAATACAATGGTGTGGTGATAGAAAGCAGTTTTTCTGATAAGCAATTCTTCTATGGAAAAGGCGCCGGCAGTTTCCCCACCGCATCGGCAGTGTTGAGCGATATTTCCGCTCTTCGTTATGATTATCGCTACGAGTACAAAAAGCTTTATCATCATGAGCCGGGCGAACTCAGCAACGATTTTTATATCCGTACTTATATTTCTTATGCCGATATCAAAAGCATTCCCAGGCACCACTTTGAATGGATAGAGGAATATCACAGCGGGCAGGAAAGAAGCTGGTTCATCGGTGTCATTCACTTTACCAAAATAAAAAACAACGACTGGTGGAAAGAGCCCGGCATCTCACTAATACTCGCTCCGGACGCCATCATTGAAGACATTGAGCTGAAGAAAATCAAGAAGCGCAGCCTGGAATTAGCGGGATTGTAAATGCTTATATTTGTTTTGTAAAATAAAAGGGAATGACAGCTACATACACGTTGCCGGCAGAAGAAATAACAATAGATATTCTTCAATCAATTAAAGAAGCTTTTAAGGGAAAAACGGTGGATATTGTAGTTTCAGAAACAATGGATGAAACGGAATATTTACTCAGTTCACCAGCAAATCGCGAATCTTTAATGAGGTCTATGAAAGAACTTGAAGAAGGTAAAGGAAGTACCTTTACGATTGAGGAATTAAAAGAAAGATACGGCGTTAAATGAAGCCAGCAACTTTTAGCCCGGAAGCTTTACGCCATCCGGATGAATGGAAACATGTGGATTCTAAAATGATTCCCAAAATAATTGCCCTTGTTATAGAAATCTCTACATCACCTTTTACAGGAACAGGAAAACCGGAACCATTAAAATTTGAGCTGAAAGGGAAATTGGTCAAGGCGAATCAATCAGGAACATCGCCTCGTGTACGAAGTACGTGAGAAAGAAATTTATGTCGTTTCCTGTCGCTATCATTATTAATCCTTTTCTTTCATCCGCCTACCTTTGCCACACACAATAACACCTATGCGAGAACTCTCCGTAGTCATCACCGTGATGAATGAAGAAGACAATATCTATCGGCTGGTAACAGCGATACAAACTGCTTTGCAAACCATCGACTTCGAAATCGTCTTTGTTGATGATGGCTCAACCGATGCCACCCGCGCCCGCATTAAAGATGTTATTGATAATCGCATTGTTCTTGTCGAGCTTCGCAAAAACTACGGGCAAAGCACTGCCATGGCAGCCGGTATTGATTATGCCTCCGGCAAATACATCGCACTCCTCGATGGCGATTTGCAAAACGATCCCACCGATATTCCCTTCATGCTCAACAAACTTATCACAGAAGATTGGGACGTTGTAGCCGGCAACCGCGCCAACCGGCAAGACGGTGCTTTTCTCAGGAAGATTCCAAGCAAAATTGCCAACGCCATTATCCGCAGCATGACCAAAGTGTACTTTAAAGATTATGGCTGCACGCTCAAAATATTCCGCCGCGAAATTGCTGAAGACCTCGGCTTATACGGCGAGCTTCACCGCTTTATTCCCGTTCTGGCTGCTATGCAGGGCGCGCGCATTACGCAGGTCGATGTCAAGCACCACGCCCGCCAGTTCGGACAATCCAAATACGGATTGGGTCGCACCTTCCGCGTTATGAGCGATCTTGTAACCATGGTATTTTTCCGTAAATACAGCCAAAAGCCAATGCACTTATTCGGTACACTTGGCTTCATATCCCTTTTCATCGGCATCCTCATTAATATTTACCTGCTCATTCTGAAGTTAATGGGTCACGATATCTGGGGCAAGCCACTCATTATTCTCGGTATGATATTTCTTTTCGGCGGCATCCAGCTCATTACCATCGGTATTTTAGCCGAAGTCAGCATTCGCACTTACTACGAAAGCAGCAACAAAAAAACTTATCGCGTGCGCAAAGTGTTTAACAACACAACGGTATTATAACAAAACATGGCACTTAACCCAAGGCTGAAAAAATGGCTGATTTTACTTCTGAAGATTACCGTCAGCGCCATTTGCTTTTGGTATATCATCGAAAAAATAGATTGGGTTACTGCCTGGCAAACCGTTAAAAAGAGCAACTTCTTCTGGCTCTTCTGCGCTGGCATTTTTATTATCGGCTCTAAAGTCATCGCCTCATTCCGTCTCAATATTTATTTCCGAAACATTGGAGCCAGCCTCAGTTCCCTGGTCAACCTGAAGTTCTATTGGCTTGGCATGTATTACAATGTATTTCTTCCCGGCGGCATTGGCGGCGATGCTTACAAAGTGGTCATGCTCAACCGCACGTACCGGTATTCTACCAAGCTACTCACGGCATCTGTGTTGTTGGACAGGGCAAGCGGCGTTGCCGGCATTGGCGTACTTACGGCATTGTATTATCTCAGTGTGTTCCGGGGCGAAAATTATTCTTACTGGCTCTTAGCTTCCGTACTTCCGGGCGGACTTATTTATTACTTCATCATCAGGCATTTTTTTCCATCATTTATCAAAGGCTTTTGGAGCACTTTCTGGTTAGGCTTATCCGTACAAATCACCCAGGTACTATCCATTTATTGCCTGATGAACGCGTTCGGTATCGGCGATCACCAAACAGAATACATCCTCATTTTCCTTTTATCCTCATTGGTTGCGGTATTGCCCGTCACATTCGGACCGTTCGGCGCCAGGGAAGTGGTTTTCATTTGGGGCAGCCATCAATTCGGACTTAGCCAAAACGATTCCATTATCATCAGTCTCCTTTTCGATATCATTTCGGTTGCCATCTCTATGCCCGGCATCTTTTGGGTGTATAAAAATCCACTGCCGCCAGCTACTGCAACGGTTGAAACGTGAAGAAGAAACTACATAATACATATCTGGGGCTGTCGTCTCTGCCTCACCCATCAGCTCCGGTTCCGGCTATTCGCTCCAAGTCCGCACCGGCGGCTGTTCACTTTCGGTCTTACAAACTTTCCGGCTTACCGCCTTCGCTTTCCGCCGCCTTACGGGCTTTCCTCTTCTATCCGGCAGCCCATCGGCTTCAGAACAGCCATTAAGCTTTTTTACATGTTCGTACTTAATTCACCTTGCATTATCAATTTTTGATTCATTTCGGGCATTCCGAAATTCGTTTATAATCTTCCGAAACCCATTTGCACATTTCCAAAATTAATTTTCGGCTTTCCTAAATTAATTTTGAGCTTTCCACAACACCTGTCAAACCTTCCAAAATCTGTTTCACCCTTTACGCCGCTTTCTTTACATTTTGCCATTTTAAAAAAGAGCATCATCATTCTGTAATGACCATTTCTCAAATTCTACTTTATGTATCCATAAGTAATAGGAGCAATTCAATTTTCCAGTATCGGAACACTACCAAACATTCTTTATTTCCATTTTAAAAAACTATTTACTTTCACCACCTTATTTTGCTCACCATACTTTTACGGCATAACCATCAACAATTACTATGAATAAAAAAACAAATTGGTCACAATTTGGCACTCTCATCACGGTCTTTTTCTTTTGGGGTTTCGTAGCCGCCAGCAACGATATCCTTATCCCTGTCTTTAAAAAAGCCTTCGATCTCTCGCAGTTACAGAGCCAGCTTGTAGCCATGGCGTTTTACGTGGCTTACACGGTTGGCTCCCTTATTTATATCGCTGTTTCCAAAGCTATTGGTGGCGATTTGTTAAGTAAAACCGGCTACCGCAATGGCATCGCTATTGGTCTTACCATTTCAGCCATCGGCACTTTATTATTTTATCCGGCTGCCAATACAGCTTCCTTCACACTCATGCTCACCGCCTTATTCATCGTGGCTTTGGGTTTTTCGTTACAACAGATTGCAGCGAATCCGTTAGCCATCGTTATCGGCGATCCGCAAACCGGTTCACAACGGTTAAGCATGGCGGGCGGCGTTAATAATTTCGGCACTACAATAGGACCATTGCTGGTGAGCTTTGCCATCTTCGGCGCTGTGGGTACAGGCAATACCGAAGCCAGCATCACCGATGTAAAAACACCTTACCTGGTGCTGGGTGTTGCCTTCATTCTCGTTGCCATTTTCTTCAAGTTTTCTTCTATCCCCGACCAGATAGATACAGAACCGGAACCGGCTTTAGATATAGAGGAATCACCCACTTTCAAAGCCGATAATGCAGTACGCAACGTGCCGGCAAAAACTGGCGCGCTGCAATATCCGCAACTCATTCTCGGCATGATCGGCATCTTCATTTATGTAGGTGTGGAAGTAGCTACCGCAAGTAACCTCCCCGAATACCTGCACGAACATCTTGAAATATTGAACGGTCAGTATGTAGCTAAATCACTTCACCTCGCAGGTGCCAAGGAGTTTACCAACGACCTCATCGCTCCGTTCATTTCTCTTTATTGGGCAAGCCTGATGATGGGCAGGTGGTCAAATTCTGCTGATGCTTTTGATGTGAGCGCAGGCGCAAAAAAGGTACTCAGTTTTATAATGCCTTACATTGCTTTCATCATTTACCTGGTTGTAAACACTATTGCCAAGCACGACGTAACTCCTTTCTATATTTATGCCTTCCTCATCCTGGTAATGATTGCAGGCAATGTAATGAGCAAAGGAAACCCGGCTACCATGCTGCTGATCTTTTCAGGCTTTGGTATCGTTGCTTTAATCATCGGAATGCTTACCACCGGGCTTGTCAGCGTATTTGCCTTTGTGTCGGTAGGTTTATTCTGCAGCACACTTTGGCCCTGCGTTTTCACACTTGGTGTGGCTGGCTTAGGGCGTTTTACCAACCAGGGAAGCAGCTATTTAATCATGATGATTATGGGCGGTGGCTTCATCGCGGCTTTGCAGGGCTACCTTGCATCAGATAAGTTACTGGGTATACAATACAGCTACATAGTTGGTGTGGTTTGTTTTTTATATCTTGCTTTCTTCGCCGTTCGTGCTAAGTCCATTCTGCGCTCGCAGGGCATCGATTACGATAAACCTGTTGCAGCCGGTCATTAATAAGCGAATCGATTTTTTGTTATAATAAAATTTTCTTCAATTACTATGATTCCTGTTTCACAACAATTAGCCATCGGTATTGATGTTGGCGGCACCAACACAGTGTTCGGCATCGTTGACCATCGCGGCGAAATCAAATACCGAGGTGCTGTTTCCACCCGCAAGCACGAAAATATAGAGGATTATCTTACTGAATTATATACAGCCGTTGCGCCAGCTATTGATCATGTCGGCGGACCTCAGTATATAAAAGGTATTGGCATTGGCGCGCCAAATGGTAATTATTATACAGGTACTATTGAGTATGCGCCAAACCTTATATGGAAAGGTATTATTCCTTTTGCTGATTTAATGAAGCAAAAGTTCAATCTGCCATGTGCACTTACCAATGATGCCAATGCGGCTGCCGTTGGTGAAATGATGTATGGCGCTGCCAAGGGCATGAGAGATTTTATTATGATTACCCTGGGCACCGGCGTGGGAAGCGGTATCGTTATCAACGGGCAGGTTGTATACGGTCATGATGGCTTTGCAGGCGAATTGGGTCATACTATTATTATCCCTGGTGGTCGTTATCATCCCGGCACACATGCACATGGCTCGCTGGAAACCTATGCTTCGGCAACCGGCGTGCGTATGACAGCTTTGGATATGCTGGAAAAGAATCCTGAAGAAAATACATTGCTGCGCAATTACCCGCTGGAAGCTATTGACAGCCGCGTAG
This sequence comes from Ilyomonas sp., assembly GCA_965199905.1. Classification (GTDB taxonomy): domain Bacteria; phylum Bacteroidota; class Bacteroidia; order Chitinophagales; family Chitinophagaceae; genus Ilyomonas. The sequence goes on from OZ241366.1 coordinate 1,497,483, forward strand.
TGTATGATTGCGCAATTCAGGGCGATAATATGGCGAATGCAATTTACCGCTATACCGGAGAAATTCTGGGAAAGGCGCTGGCTAACTTCGTAATGTTTTCATCTCCTTCTGCTATCATTTTATTTGGTGGATTGTGCAAGGCAGGTGATTTAATTATGATTCCAACCAGGCAGCACATGGAAGAAAATCTGCTGCCTATTTTCCAGAATAAAGTGAAACTCATATACAGCGAACTGAAAGAAGCTGATGCCGCCATTTTAGGCGCCAGTGCTTTGGTGTGGGAGCTAAATAAATAATTTCGAACAGATTTTATCATAAAGAAGCGGCGCTAATAAGATAGCGCCGCTTCTTTATTTATGCGCTTATACGTTGCGTTATGCAACACTTATAAGTTATCAGATTGATTCTCTGCTTAAAATAACTGCCTTTTATTCGCTTCGTTAAAAATCTGTTCATTGCCTAAAACCTTAATGAGAGGATTGTAACTGCTTCTACACGCAGGAACCACAACAGCCGATAACCTAAGTGACTGACGACGGTTACCAAAAATGTATTCCGTATTCACTTTCAAGAAGAATTTCGTTCGCACAGGAAGCATTAAACATTTGTATGTATAATTTTTCAAGAGGCTAATAAAGATTATCAAGATAAAATTTTGAATAATTTCTACCTGCATAGTAGACATAGGCTTCATCTTTACCTCAAATCGCTTATCTTGCGCCAATCGCAAACCAAGCAACCTAACTACAATACTATTGATGAGTGAAAATCTAAGCATCGCAATACACGCTGCTATTGAAGGTGGCAAACGAATACTGGAAGTTTACAACCAGGATTTTTCGGTTTATACTAAAGAAGACAATTCACCCCTTACGGAAGCCGACCGACGCGCACATGAAGTGATTAAAGACATCCTGCAACCAACAGGAATTCCACTTTTGAGCGAAGAAGGCAAAATGATTCCGTACGATGAACGTAAAGACTGGCACAGGTTCTGGCTTGTAGACCCGCTCGACGGCACGAAGGAGTTTATTAAAAAGAATGGTGAGTTTACAGTGAATATCGCTCTGATACAGAATGGTACGCCGGTAATGGGTGTGGTATATGTGCCGGTAACAAACATGCTATACTTTGGCTACGAAAAAGGCAGCTATTGTATTAAATTGACAGATGGCTATGCAAGCGATGTAGAGAAGCTACAATCTAATGCCGTACGGCTTCCGGTATCACCTGAAGATAAAATGTACACAATCGTTGCCAGCCGCTCGCACAACACGCCGGAAACAGAAGAATTTATTGAAGTGAAAAGGAAGAAGTTTGGCGAGGTAAATACGATTAGTGCTGGCAGTTCTATTAAATTATGTCTCGTTGCTGAAGGTAAAGCGCAGGTCTATCCACGCCTGGCACCAACAATGGAATGGGATACTGCTGCCGGTCACGCTGTGGCAAAGTTTGCCGGCTGCGAAGTTTACAATTTCAATACCAATACCGAACTGGAATACAATAAGGAAAACCTGTTGAATCCATGGTTCGTGGTGGAAAGGGCAGAATCGTAATATCGTTCACCAAAACAGATTCTTTATAAAAGAATTGAGTCTCTGATGCTGATGGAAGAGAAGCTCCACATTATAGCACATGATTATAAAATCGGCCGCGAAGAGCGGGAAATCCGCAATGGTCATCGTTCTGCCTGTTTATGGTTTACTGGACTTTCCGGCTCGGGCAAAAGCACGGTGGCAAATGTGGTGGAGCAGGAATTATACAATGCCGGTTTACGCACTTACATTCTCGATGGTGATAACATTCGCAAAGGGCTGAATAAAGACCTCAATTTTACGGAAGAAGGCCGTATCGAAAACATACGCCGCATTGGCGAAGTGGCGAAGCTAATGACCGATGCAGGCATCATTGTACTGGCGGCTTTTGTATCTCCGTTTTTAAAGGACAGGCAACTGCTTCGCGATTTAATGGGCGATAGTTTCATTGAAATATTTGTTGATGCGCCCATCGAAGTGTGTGAAAGCCGCGACGTGAAAGGCTTATACAAAAAAGCCCGCGCCGGCGAAATTAGCAATTTCACAGGCATCTCCTCTCCTTTTGAGCGCCCCGAGCACCCGGATGTTCATATTCGTACCGATAAACAAAACTTAAGCGACAGCGCCAAATCGGTGCTGGATACTGTTTTACCAAAAATAAAAATCGTTTGATTCATGCATAAATACTATCTCGATCACTTACAGGAGCTGGAAGCGGAAGCTATTTTCGTGATCCGCGAAGTGGTTGCGCAGTTTGACAAACCTGCCATCCTGTTTAGCGGCGGTAAAGATTCAATTGTGATAACGCATTTAGCGAGGAAAGCATTTTCTCCCGCTAAAATTCCGTTGCCACTCATCCACATTGACACCGGTCACAATTTTAATGAAACAATGGAGTTTCGTGATAGCCTGGTAAAAGAGTTAGGCGTTCAACTGATTGTAGGCAGCGTGCAGGAATCGATTGATAAAGGCAGGGCGAAAGAAGAAACCGGCATGAACGCCAGCCGCAACGCATTACAAACAATCACCTTGCTTGATACCATTGAAGAATATAAGATAGATGCCGCCATTGGTGGTGCGCGCCGCGATGAAGAAAAAGCGCGTGCAAAAGAACGCTTCTTCTCGCATCGGGATGACTTTGGTCAATGGGATCCGAAGAACCAGCGTCCTGAACTCTGGAACATCTTCAACGGTCGTAAAAACCAGGGCGAACATTTCCGTGTATTCCCGATTTCTAACTGGACTGAAATGGATGTGTGGAATTATATTTTATCAGAAAACATTCCCATTCCATCACTCTATTTCGCGCATCATCGCGAAGCGGTTTACCGCGATGGAAGCTGGCTTCCTGTATCTGATTTCTTCTCTATCCGCGATGGCGAAACCATCGAACGCAAGTACATGCGCTTCCGTACATTGGGCGATATTACCATCACGGGCGGCATTGAATCTGATGCTGATACGCTGGAAAAAATCGTTCAGGAAGTTGCTTCTACCAGAAGCACTGAACGTGGCAACCGTAGCGACGACAAGCGGAGCGACAACGCAATGGAAGACAGGAAAAAACAAGGATACTTTTAATGTTAATTTTTCATTTTTAATTGTCAATTATAAACAGCCTTCAATTGACAATTAAAAATAACTCAATTAAAAATAATTACATGGCTTTCAATACAAGGGAACTTCTTCGTTTTACAACAGCGGGCAGTGTGGATGACGGAAAGAGCACATTGATCGGTCGTTTGCTGTACGATTCCAAATCCATCTTTGAAGACCAGATGGATGCCATCAAAAAAAGCAGTGAGCGTAAAGGCCTTGAGCATGTTGATTTGTCTTTATTGACTGATGGCCTGCGTTCTGAAAGAGAACAGGGCATCACGATAGATGTAGCTTACCGCTATTTTGCAACGCCGAAACGTAAGTTCATTATCGCTGATACGCCGGGTCATATTCAGTACACAAGAAACATGGTTACGGGCGCTTCTACTGCCAACCTTGCCTTAATTTTAATTGATGCAAGGAAAGGTATTGTTGAGCAAACCTGTCGCCATTCATACATTGCATCATTACTGCAATTGCCACACGTAATTGTTTGTATTAATAAAATGGATCTGGTTGATTACAGCGAAGAAGTGTTTAATAAAATTGTAGAAGAATATACCGAGTTTGCAAGCAAACTCGACATCAATGATATCCGCTACATTCCTATCTCTGCGCTTAACGGAGATAATGTTGTGAACCATTCAGAACATACAAAATGGTATCATGGCGCTACGCTTTTGCACGAACTGGAAACAATACATATTGGTAGTGATTATAACCACATCGATGCACGTTTTCCTGTGCAAACCATCATTCGCCCGCACACAACCGAATACCATGATTACCGTGGTTATGCAGGCCGTATTGCAGGTGGTATTTTCCGTCCGGGCGATGCGGTAACCGTGTTACCTTCAGGCTTAACATCAACCATTAAAAGTGTAGATGTATATGGGGAAACGCTGAAAGAAGCGTATGCTCCGATGTCAGTTTCCATCACACTGGAAGATGATATTGATATCAGCCGCGGCGATATGATTGTAAAAGAAAATAACCAGCCGCTGGTAAGCCAGGATCTGGATGTGATGATCTGCTGGCTCCATGGCAAAAAGCCACAACCCGGCGCAAAATATTACTTACGCCAGGCCACAAGCGAAGTGCGCAGCATGATTAAAGAAATCGTGTATAAAATGGACATCAACACACTTCACCGCATGGAAGACGATACCAACATTGGCATGAATGATATTGCCCGTGTAAAAATCAGAACTACCAAGCCGGTAGCATATGATCCATATCGCAAAAACCGTTCAACAGGCTCGCTTATTCTTGTTGATGAAGCCACGAATGAAACGGTAGCAGCAGGAATGATTGTAGAATAATAATTAGCTATCAGTTATCAGATTTCAGCTATCAGATTCTGAATGTATTTTGCAGATGGAATTTTTAAAAGCTGACGGCTGATAACTGACTGCTGAAAGCTAAGAGCTATGCACACAATATTTCCCAACACATTTATCATTGGTGTACAAAAGGCTGGCACTACTACGCTGGATGATTGGTTAAGCCAGCATCCGCAGATTTATTGCTACGAATCATTGAAAGATGTTCACTTGTTTGCGCGCTTTAAATCGTTTGGGGAAATAGAAGCGCGGATGAAGCAGGAACCGGTGGCTTATAAAGAAGAGCCGGTGGTTTTGCAGAGCGCGGTGAATTACATTTTTTATCCGTTCATGCTACAGAAAATTTCAGAGCATTCGCCCAATGCAAAATTGATTTTAATTCTACGAAATCCTGTGCAGCGTGCGTTTTCAGCATATTTTTATTTTAAAAAAATGCTTCGTGAGAGCAGATCGGTTCACGAAGCGCTGATGTATAAACCAAAGACCAATCTTCCTTTTTCAAAAGACAATAACGACTTTACTTATATAGAGCATGGCATGTATGGTGAGCAGGTAAAAAAATGTTTGCAGTATTTTACCAAAGACCAATTGCTGGTGCTTGATTATGAGGAACTGAAACAGCCGGAAGCGTTATTGAAAAAGATATTTTCTTTCTTACAGATTGATGCTTCTTTTCAGCCTGACCTGGCGCCAAAAAATGTGACGGGTGTTACCAAAAGTGCATCCTTACAAAAAGGAATTATTGGTCAAAGCAAATTAAAGCGATTGGTGATTAAATATCTTATCAATCCATGGATGCCGGTCACCAGACGAAAGAAGCTGAAAGCAAAATTGTTTGAAATGAATACCGGTACCGCAGCCGTTGCTATCAATGAAGAAAAAGACGCCACTGATACAACTGATATCAGGCAATATCTGAAAGAATGTTTCGCAGGCGACACAAAGCAATTAGATGCTTTGCTGCAGACATCATTCTACGAAAAATGGTTTGCCAGCAAACAAAGTCAAGAATCTTCGCAACCAACTTCTCATGCGTAAAATTATGCAGGTACTTCCTGCTTTGGGCTGGGGCGGCGCGCAGATATTTTGCATACAATTATGCAATGAGCTGGTACAGCGCGAAGGCTATGAAGTGACGCTCGTGAGCATGTATCATCACAAGCCAAACAAGCATCTGCCTTTATCGCTGCTTGATAAAAGAGTGAAGTTTATTTCCCTTGGAAAGAAGCCTGCACTTGATCCAACTATGTTTTTCAAGCTTTGGAAAACAATGAAAAAATTGCAACCAGATGTTGTGCACACACATCTTCACGCTGGTTATTATTGCTTTTTAGGTTACACCCGGATAAAGCGTGCGTTTAAGAAAATACATACGTTTCACAACCTTGTAAAACAGGATAGTCCGTGGATGGGCAGGCAGGCGTTTAAATATTTTTTTGGCAAAAGCATTATCACGCCGGTTAGCATTTCGGAAGAGGTGTACAAAGGCGCGATTGAAGAATATGGTGAATCGATAAAAGTGCTGATATCGAACGGCTCAGATCCTGTAAAACCAACGCCAAAGTTTGAGGAAACAAAAGCTCATATTGATGCGTTAAAAAAAGATGCAAATACAAAAGTGCTGGTGAATGTTGCCCGCATCAGCGCACAAAAAAACCAGCAATTGCTATTGCGTTGTATGAGCCAATTAGAAAAAGAAGGCGAGAATGTGATTGCTTTGATTATTGGCGATTATGTAGCTGATGATAAGAAGATTTATGATGGGCTGATTGCGATAAAGCCAGCCAATGTTCATTTTATAGGAAAGGTGGGCAACGTGGCTGATTATCTTTTGAATAGTGATGCGTTTGTGCTATCATCTACGTTTGAAGGATTGCCAATTGCATTGCTGGAAGCTTTATCTGCAGAAGCAACACCCGTGTGCACAGCCGTTGGCGGATTGAAAGATGTGGTGACGCCTGAAATTGGTTATTTATCAAATGCCGTATCGGAAGAAAGCTATACAGAAGCTTTGCGAACCTTTTTGGCAGCTTCTGAAGATGAGCTGGCTGATAAAAGAAAGAAGGGTAAAGAATTATTTGAAAAAAGCTATAGCATGAAAAATTGCGCAGCTAAATACAATGACTTATATTTTAATAATGCCTGATTTTATGCAAAGCCGGCGGCTATTGCAGCCAATGATGGCAGAAGAGGTAACTGTAAACAGCTAACCGTTTTATATTAATCTTATTTTAAAGCGGAGGTTTGCGTTTTCTTAAATATTTTCGCGGCCTGACAAAACTATTTCTTCCACCATCGGCAAATAAAAACCAGTTCTGTTTCCGTTACCGGTTACGAATAAAAAGAAGATGACCCGTTTTGTAATACTCACCACACAACGCAGCGGTTCTACGGTTCTCACGAGGACATTGGATGAGCACCCCGATATATTCTGCGCAGGCGAATTATTCCATGAATCAAAGAAGGGCGTTCATCACCCCGAATGGCATTTTCCCAACTGGAAAATTGTTGGTGGAAAAGGCTCAAAGCTGAATAAGCTTGTCAATTATCCCAACCTGAAGCTCAATGCTGCCAAGCATTTGAAGAATTTTTATAAAGATGACAATACAGTAAAGGCGAAGGGATTTAAGCTAATGTACTCGCATATCAAAAGCGCGCCTTTCATCTGGAACTATATTACTTCAAACAATATAAAAGTCATCGTTCTTATCCGCAGCAATGCATTTAAAATGGCTCTATCCCGCTATCGTATGTCGGCAACCGGAACGGCGCATAGTGATAAAGGCAAAGCATCTTTATCGGCTATTACGGTTCCTGCAGAAGCGCTTTATCAGCAGACGATACAATTGCATGGCGTGAATGAAAAGCTGTTGTCCCTCTCTAAAGACGCAAACCGGTTAGTATTGCATTACGAAGACTTTGCCGACTGGACGAGCCTGATGCAGAATGTAGATGAGTTTCTCGATGTTCCTTTCTTCGACGCAAAACCTGTATTAAAAAAGATAAGTAGCGACGATTGGAAAGAAGGCGTGGCAAACTATACAGAAATAGAAAACATATTTAAACAACACAATGCAGATAGCTTTCTGCACCAACAATAAAACACGAATAAGCAACCATTAAAATTAGAGTATGAAAATAGTAGTTGTAGGCACTGGTTATGTAGGTTTGGTAACCGGCGCATGTCTTTCCGAAGTGGGCATCGAAGTCGTTTGTATTGATGTGATGCAGCAAAAGATTGACAACCTGAAGAAAGGCATTCTTCCTATTTACGAACCCGGACTGGAAGACATTGTAACACGTAATTATAAAAAAGGCAGACTGCATTTCAGCACCGATTTAGCTGATTCTATCCGCGGTGCACAAGTGGCTTTTATTGCCGTAGGCACACCTCCCGGCGAAGACGGCAGCGCCGACTTAAAATATGTGTTGCAGGTGGCTGATACCATCGGTAAATACATGACGGATTACCTGGTTGTTGTTACCAAAAGCACGGTGCCGGTAGGTACTGCTTCGAAAGTAAATGCAGCTATTTCAGAAGCGCTGAAGACGCGCAATGAAGAGATAGAGTATGATGTGGCTTCGAATCCTGAATTTTTGAAAGAAGGCGCTGCGGTTGATGATTTTTTAAAGCCTGACCGTATTGTAATTGGTGTAGAAAGTGAGCGGGCAAGAAACGTATTGCAACTGATGTATAACCCGTTTTTGTTGAACGGTCATCCTATTTTGTTTATGGATGTACCTTCTGCCGAAATGACGAAATACGCAGCCAATGCAATGCTGGCAACCAAGATTTCTTTCATGAATGATATTGCCAATTTATGCGAGCTGGTAGGCGCAAATGTAAACCATGTTCGTAAAGGTATTGGCAGCGATTTGCGTATTGGCAACCGCTTCATTTATCCGGGCATTGGTTATGGCGGATCCTGCTTTCCAAAAGATGTAAAGGCGTTAATAAAAACTGGTCAGAAGAACGGCTATGATCTTCGCATATTGAATGCTGTTGAAGAGGTAAATGAAGACCAGAAGAAGGTACTTGTAAATAAAATCAAGAACTTTTATAACGGAGATTTATCTGGTAAAACATTCGCCATGTGGGGCTTATCGTTTAAGCCGAAAACGGACGATATGCGCGAAGCGCCATCATTGGTTATCATTGATATGCTGCTGGAAGAGGGCGCATCTGTAAGAGCTTACGATCCCGTATCTATGCCGGAAGCCAGGCACATGATTGGTGATAAAATTACTTTCGTAGATGAAGCTTCGGAAGCTACAAAAGGTGCAGATGCCTTGTTGTTGATTACTGAATGGCCGGAGTTTCGCCTGCCGATTTGGGATGAAATAAAAGCCAACATGAAAGGTCATGTGATATTTGATGGCAGAAATATTTATACTGCCGATGAAATTAAGCAGCATGGATTTGAGTATTTCGGTATCGGTCGCTATGCAAACGGCATTAAAGATTATAAAGAACAGATAACGACACTAAGATAATTTTTGTTCCCGCAGATAACGCAGACTAACGCAGAAAACAATAACTGAATTCTGCTTTTATCTATGACATCTGCGGGATATTTTTATAAAAACAACAGATGAAAAAAAGAATATTAATCACGGGCGCAGCAGGTTTCTTAGGCTCACATTTATGCGACCGGTTTATTGCCGAAGGCTATCATGTTATCGGTATGGACAACCTGATTACAGGCAACCTGCAGAATATTGAGCACCTGTTTCCCAATGCCGATTTTGAGTTTTATCACCACGATATCACCAAGTTTGTGCATGTATCCGGCAAGCTCGATTACATCCTGCATTTTGCTTCGCCGGCAAGCCCGATTGATTATTTAAAAATACCTATCCAGACTTTAAAAGTAGGCGCGCATGGCACACACAATTTATTAGGTCTGGCAAAAGATAAAGGCGCGAGAATCCTCGTGGCTTCTACCTCAGAAGTATATGGCGACCCAAGTGTGCATCCTCAAAAGGAAACGTATTGGGGCAATGTAAATCCTGTTGGTCCGCGTGGCGTGTACGATGAAGCCAAGCGTTACCAGGAAGCCATCACCATGGCATATCATACCTATCATGGTTTGGAGACGCGCATCATCCGCATCTTCAACACGTATGGTCCGCGTATGCGGCTTAATGATGGTCGCGTACTGCCGGCATTTATTGGTCAGGCTTTACGTGGCGAAGATTTAACGGTGTTTGGTGATGGTTCGCAAACGCGTTCTTTCTGTTATGTAGATGATTTGGTGGAAGGAATTTACCGTTTGTTGCATAGTGATTATGCAAGCCCGGTAAACATTGGCAATCCATCTGAAATTACCATCGGTCAGTTTGCCGAAGAGATATTAAAACTTACCGGCGCTAACCAAAAAGTGATTTATAAAGAATTGCCGACCGATGATCCGAAACAGCGTCAGCCGGATATTACATTAGCCAGGGAATTGCTCGGCTGGGAACCAAAAGTGACTCGCCAGGAAGGGTTAAAAATCACGTATGATTATTTCAGGTCTCTTACTATGGATGACTTGTATAAGAAGGAACACAAAGATTTTTCTTCTTACGTAAAGCAATAATTTTATTTGCCACGAAACCGTGAAGGCACAAAGTTTTATCACAACTTCTCTGTGTCTTAATGCCTTCGTGGCAAACTTATTTTTATACCATACTAATATGCAGCAGCGCATCAAGGTTCTTCACATTACGCAGTCGGTAGGCGGCGTAGAAACGTACCTGAAACAAATCATCAGCACGATAGATCATAGCCGTTTTGAGCTGAAGGTTATTGGCACCATTTCAGAGAACCTGGAGCCGTATTGTACAAAGTATGGTGTGGCTTTTACGCGTATAAAAATGGCACGCGGACTGAACCCCTTTCTCGATTTTTCTTCTGTTTTACAACTCAAAAAAATCATTCAGAATGAAGGAGCTGCCTGCGCGCATCTGCATAGTGCAAAGGGTGGTTTTATTGGTAGAATTGCCTGTTCGCTGGCAAAACAAAAATCGCTGTACACGCCCCACGCCCTCTCCTATTTATCCTTTACCGGCATCAAGCGAAAAGCCTTTTTTGGTTTGGAAAAATTTGCGAAGCAATTTACTTATAAGATACTTGCCATTTCTCAAAGCGAAGCAGAGCGTTGCATAATCGACTTAGGACATAAAAGAGAAAACATCTACACAATACCGAACTCGCTCATCATTGACAATTATTGGTACAACACAAACACAGCCAGCCTGCACACACTTCAAGGCAAGTGGAAAGTAGGTGATATTGCACGACTTACACCGCAGAAAAACCCATTGCTATTTGTTGAAATTGCAAATGCAGTAATAAAGAAAGCTGGCATAGATGTTCACTTTTATATCCTCGGAATTGGCGAGCATGATCACCTGATGGATGCTGTGCAAGCCAAAATAAAAGAGTATGGCATTACTGATAATCTTCATCTTCTACAGCGTGGCGATTTACAGACCTCCATTCATTTTTTACAGCAATTAGATGTGTTTTTATTTCCTTCTGTTTTCGAAGGATTATCGTATGCATTATTGGAAGCCATGCTACAGGGCGTGCCTCCCGTAGTAAGCAATGTAGATGGCAATAAAGATGTCATTCAAACCAACGTTAACGGCTTTGCCTGCGATACTTTAGATGAATATGTAAACAGCATTCTTACCCTCATAACTGATACAACCAAAAAGAAACAGTTTGGTGCAGCGGCAAAGCAATATGTATTAGACCATCACGACCTAAGCAAAAACATTCACAAGCTGGAGAAAACATACGAGGAGTTTGCCGGGATGACGTATTAATTTTTAATAATAAATGCGAACCGAAATTGCATTTATATAAGTTTCACTCATTATTATTGAGGACTTTTAAAATAACAATGAATGAAGCTAAAATCTTTACTCTATTCTTTCCTTTTTCTGTTCTTTACCCAACTCTCGAAAGCCCAAAGTTTCCAGCCAGATCCTACGTTGTTGGAGCGCTTACAAAAGTATGCGGCTGACAACCGCCTGTATCCTGGCGGCACATACATTTATTTCGATTCACTTACCAAAAAGCCTTACCGGTTTAGCCCAAAAGACTTTATTGCTGAAGATCTATCGCAACCATTTACAGTAAATGCTTCTCCTGATGCAGGTGTTAGCGATAAGCAGCTTAGAGGTGTTGCTAATAATTTTCATCTAGTAAAGGATATTAATGCACTTACGGATGCCGATCCTAAAACAGATATTACTATTTCTTCAAACGAAAATCACCCATTTGCGGTTCTAAAAAACGCGACCTATTTTGTTGCCGAGGATGGTATTCACGGAACAGAATTATGGCGCACAGATGGAAGTGCAAAGGGTACTAATCTTGTAAAAGATATTGCAACAGGTACACAGAATATTTTTGCATACGCCATTACTGCATCAGATAGTAATATTTTTCTTCTTTGCTCTAACTATGCTACTGCTCAATATGAATTAATTAAATCGGATGGGACTGAAGCCGGAACAGTATTAGTAAAGGCTTTTGGATCCGGTTATAATTTTTCAACATTTAATTTATGTAACGTAAACAATACTGTTTATTTTTCTATTAATGATAAAGGGTTAGGAAAAGAACAATTATGGAAGACAGATGGTACCGAAGAAGGAACCGTAGCTGTAAAAGACTTTGCTGCAAATAGTAATCTCCACTCTTTTGTTTCTGCGAATGGCTTTTTATTTTTTGCAGGTTCTGATGCCGCTAACGGAGCCGAGTTATGGAGAAGCAATGGTACTGATACGGGTACTTTTATGTTGAAAGACATAAATCCAGGTTACAACGATTATTCCTCCGGTCCGGTACAACTGACAGCCTATAACGGAAAGCTTTATTTTTCTGAAATCACTACGGATTTTACTAACAAAAATCTTTGGATGAGCGATGGAACATCTGAAGGTACCAAATTCGCATCAGGTCACAACGAGGTTCGGCTCTCTAATAATACATCCGCTAATCTCTACTTTAATAAACCATTTATTATCAGTAGGGGCAAGCTTTATACATTAGCATATCAAGTTGTAGGTGCAGAGTTATATACTTACGATGCAGCAGATACAATAGCTGGATTACATCTGGTAAAAGACTTGCACCCCGGAACTGAAAGTACAAGTATCTCGGAAAGTAATATGGCCGAAGCAGATGGCGTTGTTTATTTTTTTGATCGGGACTTTAGTGGTAGTCGCCTGTATATAACAAATGGTACAGCAGATTCTACTATACAGATAAAAGACTTTCCACCCTTCGTTAGTACATCTGGCTCCTATGGCAGTTTAGGAAGAATGTTTTTCAGTCTTTTCGATTCAACTTATGGTTATGAACCTTGGGTAAGCGATGGAACTACTTCTGGAACTGTTTTGCTTGAAGATGTATATCCTGGCGATGTCAGCTCAAGTCCAATGAATTTTACTTTTTGTAACGACAAAGTATTATTTAAAGCAATCAGCGATAAATATGGAAGTGAAATCTTTGGCACAACAGGCAGTGGTGCGCAACTTGTGGCAGAGATTAATACAACAAGTACATCCAGTTCCAGACCAATTGATATAATAGCTATCAATGATGGAGTAATAACAGAACCTACTACTTACGATAAAGGAAATGAAATTTGGAAAGCCACTAGCAATGATGCAACACTTCTTAAAGATTTGGTCGTCGGATCAAACTCGGGTAATCCTACTTTTTTCAGTAAAGTAAACAATCTTGTATATTTTACAGCAGACTCATTGACTTACGGAATTCCTTATACTACCAACTTATATAAATCAGACGGAACACCACAAGGCACTGTTAAGATAACGAATCTAAGTTTAGGCAGCCGAGTTACCAGCTATACGGTAACAGAAGATGGAACGGCGTTTTACACAATAATCGGATCATCCCCGTATCCTGAACTTTGGAAAATTGCTAGCAACTCTACAATAGCTACTAAGCTTCATACATTTTCTAATATAAGGTCATCTTTCGATTACACTCTTCAGCGATATTACACACTGGTAGCCGCAGGGAAAACAGTTTATTTTGGTGCTAACGATAACACAACCTCTGTTGGTATGGAGCTTTGGAAAAGTGATGGTACAGTTGCAGGTACTGTTGTAGTGAAAGACATCAATGCAGGAAGCAACAGCTCAGATCCACAGTATTTTACAGCGTACAATGGTTCGGTTTATTTTACAGCAAACGACGGTACCGACGTTGCATTTTGGAAGTCAGATGGAACAGATACAGGCACCTTTAAAATGAAATTGCTTACCGGTGTAAGTACTTCGCCCACTGTTTTCAACAACTTACTTTATTTTACAGCAAATGATGGTACTGCCGGTTCTGAACTTTGGAGAACAGATGGAACAATAACAGGAACAGTGTTGGTAAAAGATATCAATGCTGGCGCAACAAGTTCCTATCCCAACAGCTTTACAGATGTAAACGGAACCCTGTTCTTTTTTGCTTATAATGCAGGTTTGGCTCCTCAATTATGGAAAACAGACGGCACATCTGAAGGTACAGTATGGATTAAAGATATAGATACCGCCTACGCGAACATTGGAAATGCAACTTTGGCTGGCGGCAAGTTCTTTTTTACTGTTTGGGGAAAGATATGGGCTTCTGATGGCACTTCTAATGGTACCGGTACAGTACTGGATGATAATGGCAATATTGCAAGTGTAAATTATTATTTAAAAGGTAATGGTAATCATATCTACTTTACTTCATACACTTATCAATACGGCTATGAACTCTGGAGTGCCGATGCCACCCAAATCGTCCTTCCCGTCTCTCTCATTTCCTTCAACGCATCACTCCAAAACAAAGACATCATCGCCAAATGGCAAACGGCGACTGAGATAAACACTGCATACTTCAACATTCAAAGAAGCACAGATGGCGTTCATTTTACCAATGCCGGTAAAGTAACCGCCAAAGGCAATAGCAACACTACACAGTCATACAGTTTTCCTGATGTAAACATCGCAGACGCTGTATCTGTCAAAACGATTTATTACAGACTGCAAACAGTAGATAAAGATGGAAAAATATCACTAAGCAATGTAGCTCCGGTTAATCTGAACTGGAAGAATGTTGTTATGATCATTCATCCCAACCCTGCAAAAGATATAATAAAAGTTAGGCTGAACAATGACTCAGGCAATGCCATCATAGAACTCTATGATATCAATGGAAAGAAGATAAAATCACAGCAGCAAACCGTACAGAGCGGCAATGAAATCTTGCTGAATATATCTTCTCTGCAAGCTGGTGTTTACGTGGTAAAAACAAATCTGAACGGCAAAATCTTACAGCAAAAGTTTGTAAAGCAATAAGACTTCCTTTTTTAGTGAACATCTAAAGAGTTGCTGCAGAGGCTTCCTGGATAGAATAAGATCATCGGCTCTGCAACAGCACCGATGATCTTATTCTTGATAATGAAAACTAAAACCAGTCTATATGAAATCAATCTTGACAATTTTGTTTTTTGCCGTCTTCTGTTTTCGTTTACAGGCACAGCCCGGCACACTCGATCAAAGCTTTGGCGATAGTGGAAAAGTAGTGGCTGCCACATACGAAGGCAACGTTTACACAAGTCTGCTGCAACCGGATGGCAAAATTGTCGTAGCCGGTTCGGGCGGTTTTTACAAGCAAGGTGTTCCTATAGGCGGCGCCTTGCTTGTAAGATATAATAGTGATGGCAGTCTTGATTATACATTCGGTGATAGTGGAAGAGTAATCTCTAACATTGGTGAGAGCTCTGTTAAAGCTATTCGTGCCTTAGCGCTACAGAGCAATGGTAAAATCGTAGCATTAGTGCGGGGATATAGTGCAATGGCATTGATAAGAATAAACAGCAATGGCAGTACAGATGAAAGCTTCGGCAAAGAAGGTCTTGCGCTCGGGCCGACCGATGATGGATATATCCCAACAGACATGGCAATATTGCCAGACGGTCGTATTGTGATAACCGGTGATGTCAGGTACGAAATTAACGACGACAACCGCTGCTTTGTCACTTGCTTCTTGTCTTCGGGTGCTTTGGACGAAACTTTTGGAGAAAATGCTACTGTGAAAGTTGAATTAAACTCGCCTTTAGACATCACCAGCGTTGCCGTTACCAAATCAGGTAAAATCATCATTGGCGGCAATTATAATTTCTTAAATAAAACACTACTGCTAGGCTTCAACGGCGATGGTACTCACAACGAATCATTCGGCAAGAACGGCTTGGCTGAGATGTCATTCGATAGAAGCATTACCGATCCTGCTCTTACTGATCTGGCAATTGCAGATGATAACAAATTTGTCGCGTCAGGCTGGTGCTACTTTAATTCCAGAGCAGAAGTAGCTTTAGCCAACAGATTTCTACCCAACGGCTTGCCCGACAGCACCTTTGGCGGTGCCGGTTATGCTACGGCAAAGTCTGGGGAGGGCGACTTACATGCTAATTCAGTAGCAGTGCAGCAGGATGGCCGGGTTGTTCTGGGAGGCTTCTTAGACATAAGCAATACCGTTTTCAAATTCGCAGTTGTGCGCATTGATGGGGACGGAGGCGTAGACTCAACGTATGGAACAAATGGCATTGGACTTACTGAATTTTCAGGCGGAGACCAAGCTTATTCCCTATTATTGCAAAAAGATGGTAAAGCCGTTTTGACTGGAAACACATTCAATTTCGAATTCGAACAGTATGTTCCTGCTCTTGCCCGCTACAATGGCGACCTCACCCAGCGCCAGCGCATCATTACCCGTATCAAGCGCTGGCTGCAGCTGCAGCACCACGGCATCACCTGGCAGGGAGATAATAACGTCCGCTATTACAATGTACAACGAAGCACCAACGGCGGCATCACCTACCAACCCATAGCTAAGCTTTACAACCACTACCAGCCGCGGTATAACTATGAAGAAGCGACTGTTACGAACAATGCCTTGTACCGCGTGGCTGCGGTGGGTAAAGATGGATCGAGAACCTATTCGAACTCTGTTCTTATCAGCAATGAAACAAGTGTAAAGGTATTTCCTAACCCGGTGCGTGGTAGTATGCAACTACAAGGTTTGCCCTCTGCTGGTAAAACCAACATTAGTGTGAGCGACTTTAGCGGTACTGTGCGTACATCGGCTGTAGTGAGCGGCAGCAATTATTCTATCAATACATCGAACCTGAAGCCGGGCAGTTACCTGTTGAAAATACATCATGATAACACCGTAACGACACAGACATTTGTAAAGGAATAAACAGCTTATTTGCGTATAAGAAAAAGCGGAATAGCAGCGGGACAGAGTCCCGCTGCTATTGAACATCCGGAGAGCCCTGCGGAACTCTCCGGATAGCCTTGTGCGGCATGTACTTATCAAAGCGATTTTGGCACAGGAGCTACAAATGTTGCCGATACGATTGTTTACATAGCCGCCCGAATCGAAGTGTTTTCACATGCTGTTATGAAAGGCAATGCAACTGGAACTCCTTTGACATTTGGTATTGTCGGAAGATCTTACTTTAAAGACTGTGTAAACAACAGAAAATGTAATCAGGCAACAACACAAACAAACTGTGTTAATCCGGCTCCTAATCCCGAAACTCTTTGTGACGACACTTCACTTTTTCCTACTAATTAAAACAAACTTTTATGAAATCAGCATTTACGATTATTGTACTTCTTGCGCTTTGTTTCCACTTACAAGCCCAGCCCGGCACGCTTGATGTTAGCTTCGGCGATAGCGGTAAGGTCATCAGCAACACTTATCAAGGTGATGTTTACTCCAGTCTATTACAACCAGATGGAAAAATTATCGTTGGCGGCAGTGGTAGTTATGAGTCATTAGGAAAGACAATTGGAGGTACTTTATTAGCTCGGTATAATACGGATGGTTCGCTTGATGTGAATTTCGGAGACAGTGGTATCGCCTTTTATAATCTGGGAGACCCAATTTATACATCTGGCATTGCTTATTCGGTTGCTTTGCAAAGTGACGGCAAGATTGTGGCAGCCTTGACCGGATACAGAAGTTTTGCAGTTATGCGAGTAAATTCTGACGGAACGGTAGACAAAACATTTGGCAGTGACGGTTTGTTTGAAGGTCCCGAAGATCATGGCTACCTATCGAGAGATATGGCACTCTTACCTGATGGAAGGATCGTTTTAACGGGTGATATTCATGATGAAATCAACGATGACAACCGCTCCTTCATTGCCAGTGTAAAACCTAACGGAAGCATAGATGAAAGCTTTGGAAAAGGAGGAATAGAAACTATTGTCTTTGCTAACACGGATGACATAAACACAGTAGCGATCACCAAAGAAGGTAAGATTATTATTGGCGGCGGGTACTGGTTTACGAGAACAATCGTACTGTTGCGGTATAACGGTGATGGAACGGCTGACAAATCGTTTGGAGAGAACGGCATTGCTGAATTAGCTTTTACGCTTGATTATTCTACTCCAAGCATCAATGATATTGCCATTGCTTCTGACAACACTATTGCTACAGCAGGCAATATTTATCCCAACAACGCCATAAACTCCTCCCAACTTGTCTGCAGGTTTACTTCAAATGGAATCCCAGATCAAGCTTTTGGTACGAATGGGTATACAATAACAAGTTATGCAAAAGCTGACGCACATGCAAATACGGTTGCCGTACAATCCAACGGAGAAATAATAACGGGTGGATATTATGCGAAAAAAGAATTTGACGGCGGTGTTACTGTAGCCCGATACGATCAGGATGGAATGCCCGATTCGACTTTCGGAGTTAACGGAATCGGTTCTACTGCCTTTACTGGGAATGACGTTGGTGCATCACTTTTGATTCAGAAAGATGGAAAAATTGTGTCGAGCGGTTATAGTGGAACTGTTGACGAAAAAGGAATAACTACTTTAGCACGCTTTAACAACGACCTCACCCAGCGCCAACGTATCATCACTCGCATCAAACGTTGGCTCCAGCATAACGGCATCACTTGGCAAACCGATAACAACATCCGCTATTACAGCGTACAACGCAGCCTCGATGGTGGCGTCACTTATCAACCCCTTGCCAAACTCTACAATAACCATCAATCCACACTTACCTACGAAGATGTCGCTATAACTAACGACAATACTATATATCGTATAGCCGCCATAGCTAAAGATGGTTCCCGGTCCATTTCCAACAGCATTCTCCTTAACAATGAAAGCAGTGTAAAACTTTTCCCTAACCCAGTGCGCAGCACTTTACAGTTACAGGGTTTGTCAGATAATAAAAGCAGCATTACCATCACCGACTTCAGCGGCAACCTACGCACAAGTGCCACTGCAACTGGTGGCACTTTATCTATTAATACTACCGCGCTTAAGCCTGGTAATTATTTATTGAAAGTGCAAAATAAAAAAACAACTACCACACAAACATTCATAAAAGAATAGAAATACTTCACTATCCTACTTACCAAAAAGGCGGCTCTATTTAAGCTGCCTTTTTGTTTATTTTTCTATAATTGTCTGCTCCCTGTCTATTCTATCCGGAGAGTTATACAGGGCTCTCCGGATGTTCAATAAAAGCCAGTCTTTCACTGGCAACTTTAACTAAAAAATATTAAGCACTTTTTAATCCCATCCCCAATCATTATTTCCCACCCATTTTCTACCTTCCATTTCAAACTTAAAAATCATGTCATAACCTCTCAAACGCAACTATCGTTGCAAAGATGTAGAAGTACTCACCACCAGCAGCACCATCGTTCTCACGGCACAAGACAATCTCACTCCCATTGCCGAAAAACGCCCGCTGTGGGCAGATTCTTTCTTCCCCGATCTCAGCAAGCGTATCGACAATGC
This sequence comes from Ilyomonas sp., assembly GCA_965199905.1. Lineage (GTDB taxonomy): Bacteria > Bacteroidota > Bacteroidia > Chitinophagales > Chitinophagaceae > Ilyomonas. The sequence continues at coordinate 1,516,813 of OZ241366.1, forward strand.
TTTCAAAAAGTTTCTCGGTGTCGATAATGCCGCCGATCTCCGCGCCAAAACCACCGCATTCAAAGCCATCGCCAGCCCGGCCGAAGGCGATTTATCTACGTTCAAGATTAATGTATCCGAAGATTTTAAAAAGAGCAAGCCACGCCTTGCCGAAATCTTAAAACTGCTTGGTTATACCGGGAAAGCCACCGGCAATGGCGATCAGGAAGCTATGGTTCAGTTATTATTTACTTTCCAAACCAACATGACACCCGAACTGCAAACCGAAATAACCGCCGCAGGCACCAGCCCGGCACTCATCAGTAAGCTTACAGGCTATTGCACCGCGCTTAAAGATGCCAACGTAAGCCAGGAGTTTGCAAAGGCGCAACGCCCGCTCACCAGTGCCGCCGCCGTTGCCAAGTTCAATGCCATTTAGATCAGATTAGCAGTGTTTGTAAAATTTGCCGCACTCTTTTTAAAGATAATGCCGCTCTCAAAGACAACTTCTCCTTTGCCGCTGTCACCCGCCGTCTCAATAGCGATACCGACCCAAAACCAAAAACGAAGTCAACGCAAACACCTACCGCATAAAAAGAAAAAGTATCAGATTTTGTAAGATTCTGAAAGCCGGGTTAGCAACGTTCTTTAAAATACGGGTTGATGATTCTTACTAAAAACGCAGCAACGTCATGTTGACGAATGGAGACATCTTTACGTAATAATGTCTTTTATATCGCAAGACTTCTCCTTACATTGAGGTAACGCATACAAGAGCTTTAATTAGCTCCAATTGAGTCATTACCGAAAGCCGCTTATAGCCAAAAAACTCAAAAATATATTCAAAAAAGCTGCCCAAAAAGCAGCTTTTTTTATAACAGTTTAGCACGGGAATCTCACCCTCCCACGCGGAAATAGCAAACCACATCGCGGAAACAATCAACCATGTCAGGAAAACAATATCCCTTTAGGCGGAAGCTTCAAACCACAATACGAAAACTTCATTCCGTCCTACGGAAACACATTACCAGGTAGCGGAAACTATAAACCTTAGTGCGAAAAAAGAAAATCAGGATGCGGAAACACGCAACCTTGTGGCGGAAATGTAAACCTGTGGCGGAAAAAATTCTTGTCTTGGAAAAATGATAAAAGTAATCATGTAACCGAATCTAAATTCAGCATAAAACTTTCCTCAACAAGTCAGTATAAGTCTTTTAATTTGCCTGCTGCTGTCCTGATATTGCCACATCAATCACCTTCATCTGTACGCTGCGCAAGCCGTTCCATTCATTTAAATCTACCGTAAACACAACATCCAAAGGCAGGTGTTGTTGCAGCAAAGGAAACTTGTCTGCCATGCCAAAGCCAATACCTGTAAGCATCACATTTCCCTGCTTCATTACAAAGCGCAGGTGTTGTTCTTTTACAATCTTTGAGTACCCGCTTTCCTGCACGTTGCGCGCTATAAAAACAGGGCGCATATTAAGCGGACCAAAAGGCTCCATTTGCAAAAGGATGTTATAAAAAGGGATGGTGAGTTCTGAGAACTTTACTTCAGCATCTATCACAATTTCTGGTGTAAGCATGTGATCCATAATAGTGGCAGAAACAATCTCTTCAAACTTTTTTTGAAAAGCCTCTACGCTCTCCGGCAACATCGTCATGCCAGCCGCCGCAAAGTGTCCGCCATAACCAAGCAGGTGCTCGCGGCAGGCGTGAATGGCTTCGTATAAATTAAAGCCTGCTACACTACGTGCGCTGCCTGATACCACGTTACCGCTTCGTGTAAGCACAACCGTAGGGCGATAGTAATTTTCCACAAGTCGCGATGCTACAATGCCCACTACGCCTTTATGCCAGTGATCCTGAAATACAACCGTTGTCTTGCGTTGTATAAGAGTATCATTGCTTTTAATCATGTGGATGGCTTCTTCCGTTATGGAAGTATCGGCTTCTTTGCGATCGGTATTGTCTGCATGCAAAGCTTCGGCAAACTGCATGGCTTTGTCAGCATCTTTTTCTATAAATAATTGCACCGCTTTGCGGGCATCATCCATGCGCCCGGCGGCATTAATGCGCGGTGCAATGATGAATACAAGATTATTAATGTGCAGTTCACCCTGCGCGTTTGCCAGCTTTAGCAAAGCCCTGATGCCCATGCAGGGATTGCTGTTTATTTTTTGCAAACCATAATAAGCCAGTATGCGGTTTTCACCATTAATGGGAACAATATCAGCCGCAATAGCAGTGGCTATAAGATCGAGAAATTGCAAATAAGAATCAGGATTTAATCGCAGCTCTTCGCTCAACGCCTGCATAAGTTTGAACCCAACGCCACAGCCACACAATTCTTTAAACGGGTAAAGACAATCTTTTTGTTTGGGATTTAAAATGGCAACTGCATCCGGCAATATATCATCCGGCATGTGATGATCACATACAATAAAGTCAATGCCATTGTCTTTAGCGAGACGAATAAATTCAATAGATTTAATACCGCAATCAAGCGATACAATAAGCGTAACATTATTTTCCAGCGCATATTCAATACCCGCCTGCGAAATGCCGTATCCTTCTTTATAACGATGGGGAATATAATAATCTACATGTGGATAAATGCCCGATAGAAACTGGTACATACTGGCAACAGAGGTAGTTCCATCCACATCATAATCTCCATATACCAATATCTTTTCACCGTCTTCAAACGCAGTCATGATGCGCTTTACAGCAAGCAACATATCTTTCATCAGCCACGGGTCGTGCAGTTGCGAAAGTTGCGGGCGAAAATAATCCTTGGCAAGAGAAAATGTATCGATACCCCGATGCACTAACAGAGTACATATAGTATAGCTGATCTTCAACTGCTGCTGAAGCTGAAGTGTTTTGTCTTTTTCACCGGGTAATATGTTCCATCGTTTCTGCATCAGAATGTACGGTCTGTTGTATATCTCACCAAATCTTCCAGCGCTTCTCTTACTTCGCCCGGATTAAACCGGTGTAAGATAGCCAACGCTTCGTCGCGGTAGGCAAACATCTTTTTGGTAGCGTAGTCGATGCCACCAGCCTGCTGAACGGTATCTATAACGAACTGGACTTTCTTTTTATTCCTGTTTTCGTTTTTTACAATATTAATGAGTTGCCGGCGCAAAGAATTGTCAACATTATTAAGCGTATGAATTAAGGGCAGTGTAAGTTTTTTTTCTTTGATGTCGTTACCCGTTGGCTTACCAACGTTTTGGTTACCATAATCAAAGAGGTCGTCTTTAATCTGGAAAGCCATCCCCACTTTTTCTCCAAACAGGCGCATTTGCTCAATATCATTGTCACTGGTGAAAGTTGTAGACGCACCTGCAGCACAGGCAGAAGCTAACAACGATGCGGTTTTGCCATTGATGATGTCGTAATATATAGATTCATCAAGATTAAGGTTTCGGGATTTTTCCATCTGCAGCAGTTCGCCTTCGCTCATTTGCTTTACAGCGCGCGACATAAGCTGCAGAATTTTGAAATCGCCATTATCGAGTGATAGCAATAAGCCTTTTGATAGCAGGTAATCGCCAACCAGCACTGCTATTTTATTTTTCCATAAGGCATTGATGGAAAAAAAACCACGACGCTCAAAAGCTTCATCTACCACATCATCATGTACTAATGTAGCTGTGTGCAAAAGTTCCACAAGCGAAGCCGCCCGATAGGAAGCCGTGTTAATTTCTCCCCCCAATCTTGCACTTAACAGTACAAACATAGGACGAAGCTGCTTGCCTTTACGCTTTACTATATAAGCCATAATCCTGTCCAGCAGCGGCACACGGCTTTTCACGGCTTCCCTGAAATAGCTTTCAAATTCTGAAAGCTGGCGTCCTATTATCCGATTGGCTTTTTCCATGTGTTTATAAAAATCCCGATGCCTGTTGTTTTATCAAGATATTCTGATTCATCAACCGGGATGAAGGCGCAAAGCGGTAGTAATTTCCACATTGTAGTTCACAATACACGCTGTGCAGAATGATTACCTGCGGATACTTAAAACCGGCAACAAACATACGTTGCTAACAAAATAAAAAGATGAATGATACTGAAAACCGCCTGCTTTGCGAATTTGTTTCTATTTTATTAACACTCACTATATTTTGTTACAGATATACTACTGCGTTGGCATTGCAATTGCTATCACAATCAACAATTTCTAAGAAGAAAAACTAAGGAATTAATAATTTGCTAATTAGGTATCAAATTCTATTTTTGCCCGCAATGAAGCAGTTACCAGGATTAACTTTAACAGGTAGCCTAAACAAAAAATTAAATCACGCCAACTATGGTTATTAAAAAGTATGCAGTAATGATGAGCCTGCTCCTTGCAGCTCGCGGGGTTTTTGCACAAGACAGTTCAACTATGATGATGAACGACGCAAAATCCTATTGGGACGATTCTTCAAAGGTTTCTACGAAGAACATGCCTCAATACAATGAATTTCGGAACAACCAGTATCCTTATCCTGCAAAACCCCGTGACCAATGGCAATTGGGTTTAACAGGTGGTGTTCTGGTCCCACTATTTGATGTGCCCAATGCACAATTTCCAGGTTGGCATGCAGGTTTAAATCTTCGTAAATCTTTAGGTTACACTGTTTCGGTAAAAGTAGGTGCTGAATATGGCGAAGCAAAAGGTTATGAATACAGACCTTACACGTCTTTAAGCAATCTTCCGGAAAATTTACGTACCGCTTATGCTTCAACAGGATATTTTATGCCAGCTTACAAAATGCAGGCAGTTATCCCTTCCGTTGAATTGATGTTCTCTTTTGGTAACATTCTTTTCCATCACGGTAATCCAAAAAGTAATATCTACCTTACGGCTGGTTATACTCCTTTTGTTTATCATACAAAATTGGATGTGCTGAACAACGGTGCTACGGCTTATAATTATAGCGGCTTAGATTTTTTACAAAAACGTACTGATATTCAGAAAGACCTGAAAGATTTACTTGACGGTGATTATGAAACTGATGCAACTGTTAGAAAACGTAGCCAGAACTTCGATGATGGTAAGTCAAGTAAATGGCAGTTTCGTCATAGCGCTTTCGTAGGTGGTGGTTATGAATTCAAATTAGGTGCTTTCGGTTCTTTAGGTTTGGAAGCTAAATATTATATTATAAGCGACGATTATCTTGACGGTGTTGCAATTGGTACTAATGGTTCTCTCACACCTGCTAATGATAACCTGATTTCTGGTGATGTAACATTGGGAATCAACATTGGCAGCAAAGCGAAACGCACAGAGCCATTATGGTTCCAGAACCCGCTTAACTTCGCTTATAACGAGCTGAATGCTCCTCAGCACATGAAGATACCAACTCCGGTATTGCCTGATGCTGATGGCGATGGTATCACCGACCAGTTTGACCAGGAGCCAAACACACCTGCCGGTGCTCCGGTTGATTCACACGGTGTATCAAAAGATACCGATGGTGATGGTGTACCTGATTACAAAGACAAGGAATTGCTGACTCCGCAAAAATGTTTCCCTGTTGATGCGGACGGTATCGGTAAATGTCCTCCAACATGTTGCGACTCTTTAGATCAATATCGTCTTGCTAACAATTGCAACATTGGTAGTTTACCAAGTGTACAATTTAAAGGCAACGCAAATGCTCTTAACAAAGCAGCACAAGCATCACTTGCTTCTGTAGCTCAGCAAATGCAGGCTAGCCCTGATTGTAAAGTTCGTGTAACCGGTCATGGTGCTTCTGACAAGCGTGCACAGCAACGTAGCTGGGATCGTGTAAATGCTGTTATCCAGTACATGGTTAACCAACAAGGCATCTCTGAAAACCGTTTCATCTTTGTATACGGTCAGGATGGCGATCCAAATGTTGTTGACCTTGAAGGTACAACCGATGAAGGTCCGAACGGTCAAGCGGCTCCTAACCCGCAGTATCAGCAGATGAACAAATAATAAAGTTTATCTTTATAAAAAAGCCCCCGATCAGTCGGGGGCTTTTTGTTTGCAACAATTCCTGCTATTTGCCAACATGGCAGATACATCTCCTCTGGTATCGCTTTTGTTAAAGGCAGGGTTCATTTATACTTACCGCAAAACAAACTTATAAAAGAGCAATTATGCAAAAAGGACAAATACGCGTTCAAACGGAAAACATTTTTCCCATCATTAAAAAATTTCTTTACAGCGATCATGAGATTTTTTTAAGAGAACTGGTGAGTAACGCCGTTGATGCCACGCAAAAATTAAAAACACTTTCTTCCATTGGTGAAGCTAAAGGAGATATTGGTGAACTAAAAATAGACGTTGTAGTTGACGCTAAAGAAAAAACACTAACCATTACCGACCGCGGTGTCGGTATGACGAAAGAAGAAGTTGACAAGTACCTGAACCAGGTAGCGTTTAGTGGCGCAGAGGAGTTTTTAAATAAATATAAAGATGCCAATATTATCGGGCATTTTGGGCTTGGTTTCTACAGTGCTTTTATGGTAAGCAGCCGCGTAGAAGTATTGACACAAAGCTTTAATGAAGAAGCACCAAGCGTTTACTGGAGTTGTGATGGAAGTCCCGAATTTGAATTGTATGAAATAGAAAAGCGCGACCGCGGAACGAAAATCATACTTCACATAAATGAAGAGAGCAGTGAGTTTTTGGAAGGCAGTCGTGTAAAAGGCGTTCTGGAAAAGTTCTGTCGCTTTCTGCCTGTGCCGATTTATTTTACAGATACGGCTGAAACAAAGGAAGAAAAAGAAGAAGAACAAAAGCCAATCAATAATACGCATCCAATATGGGTAAAAAAGCCATCTGAATTAACAGCAGAAGATTACCAGAATTTTTACCGCGAACTCTATCCTTTTGGTGAAACTCCGCTGTTCTGGATACACCTGAATGTTGATTATCCATTCAACCTGACAGGCATTTTATATTTCCCTAAAATCAAGCAGAGCTACGAGATACAAAAAGACAAAATTCAGTTGTACAGCAACCAGGTATTTGTAACAGATGAAGTAAAAAATATTGTTCCCGAATTTTTAATGCTTCTTCATGGTGTAATAGACAGCCCGGACATTCCGCTGAATGTAAGCCGTAGCTACTTACAAGGCGATCCGAATGTGAAAAAGATAAATGCTCACATTACCAAAAAAGTAGCTGATAAGCTGGACGAAATGTTCAGGAATGATAGGCCGTCTTTCGAGGAAAAATGGGAAAGCCTTGGATTGTTTGTGAAGTACGGTATGATGACCGATGACAAATTTTTTGATAAAGCTGCCAAATTTTTGATTTTGCAGGATGTATCTGACAGTAAATTTTATACGCTGGATGAATACAAAATGGCAACCGAAACGCTGCAAAAAAACAAAGAAGGCAAGCACGTTGTTTTATATACAACAGATCCTATTCAACAGGATGCCTATATCCAAGCTTCCAAAGCCAAAGGCTACATCGTGATAAAGATGGAAACGTTAATTGATGCATCTTTTATCAACCAAATGGAAATGAAATGGAATGACGTGCATTTTGTGCGTGTCGATTCAGACATCGTTGATAATTTGATAGACAAACAAGATGCAACGGAGAGTGTTTTAAGTAAAGACGAAGAAACCAGATTGAAAGATTTTTTCACGTTCGAAGTACCGCAACTTCATGTGTCTGTGGAAGTAAAAGGATTAAGTGCAGATACAGCACCTGTTGTAGCTACGCGTCCGGAATTTATGCGTCGAATGAAAGACATGTCGAGCATGGGCGGCGGCGGAATGACAGCATTTTATGCAACAATGCCTGATGAAGTAACATTGACGGTAAATGGCAACCACCCGATTTATCAAAACCTTCTAAAGGAAAATGATGAGTCAAGAATGAAAAAGCAAATCCGCACGCTGGCTGATATGGCACTTCTTTCCCAAGGCTTGCTAAAAGGTACCGATTTAACCAACTTCATCAACCGCAATATCGAGTTAATGCAGGAAGAAAAAGCTGAAGCATAATCCTGCGATAAGAATATAATAAAAAGACCTCTGTTTGTACAAACAGAGGTCTTTTTATTTCAACCAAAATATCGGTTAATAATATTCAATCAACGATACTATACTTTCCTTACCCTCCCGCTGCCGGCAACTTTGCTGGCAACCGTAGCATCACCGCTATAATAAACATTTCCGCTGCCACTGATTTGTGCTGTTAACGCTTTGTCGGCATGTATGCGCAGGTTACCACTGCCCGACAATTGTATGGTAGCTGTTTTGCAAACTAAGTTTTCCAGGTTGGCGCTCCCGCTTCCGCTTTGCCTGATATCTGCTTCTTCATCTACTTTACCGGATAAATTGATGGAGCCGCTGCCCGACATCCGCATGGAAAGCGAACCAGTAGAGGTAAAGTTCACTTTAACCGAACCCGAGCCAGATACTGCCACAGATGTATTTCCTTTATTACTGAAATTATCCTTGCCTGTTATGCTGCCGCTGCCACTTTGTGCAAGGGCAATAATTGTGGTCATTGTTATAAAAACATTTATTGGCTGATTGGTTTTAAGTGTGTAGCCTTTCTTTACTTTTATCGTCAACATACCATCTTTTACTTCTGTTTCTATATATGGTAAAAGGTTCTCCTCACCTTCCAGTTTAATTGATTGATTGTTGCCATAAGCAATCTCTACATGCATGATACCGCCGGAAGCTAAAGCTGTGTAATCACTCGCTTCACGGGTTTCTGATTTAGAAACATGATTGCCTTTTATAACTTTCCACCCGGCGAAAGAAGACGTGCTAACAGCGATGCAACATATTAAAAACAGTGTTCTCACAATTTCAGATTTAGGAGTGAAACGGGAACACGTAAAAAAAGTTACAATAAATAAGAATGAATAAAAATTACGCACAAACTTATGTTCTAAAGGATGTTCCGATATCCTGATTTTGTTTATTTATTCTTCATTTCTTTTGATAAGTATAAAAAAATTACCAACTCACATAAAAGAAAACCGCTGCAAATGGTAACAGATATTTGGTTATTTTGCTACAAAACATAGCTGCTTGCAAAGCCTCCTTATTTTTTATTTGCTGCTGATTGTCTGGCTTATCACAGTTATTCCTTTCTTTAAAAAGACAGGTCTCAACAAATGGATTTTGGTTCTTTTGTTCCTGCTGAAAATAGCAGCAGGATTTGCTTATGCAAAATATTATGCACTGCCACAAAACATAGCTACTGCAGATACATGGAACTTCTACAAGGCAAGCTTGAAGGAAACGAACTGGCTTCTGCGAGATCCGGCTGGCTTTATCAAAGATTATTTTCATTCGCCGTATGAACAGGGTAGTAACTTGTTTGCTGGTTCTTCATCTTATTGGAACGACCTTGATTACAATACAATCGTGAAAGGAATTGCAACAGTAAATGTAATTACCGGTAGCAATTATTACACGGATCTTCTCTTGTTTAATTTCCTGTTTTTTATCGGTCCTGTGGCTTTGTACCGGCTTGCCAAACCCTTTTGGAAATATAATAAACTCTTGCTTTTAGTGCCCGTATTTCTGCTTCCTTCCTTCCTGTTCTGGTGTAGTGGTCTTCATAAAGACGGGCTGATTTTTACGTGTATTGCAATGAGCTTGTTTTGCCTGCATAAGCAACTTGTTCGCAACAAATTTTTGCTGGCGCAAACCGGGATTATGCTCATCTGTTTCGTATTGTTGTTTGCGCTTCGCAATGTGCTGCTGCTGCTTCTGCTTCCTGCCTTGACGGCGTATTTCCTGGCTCATAAAAAACCAAGCTTTGCTCTGTATTATTTCGGTGGAATTTACCTTACAGGAATCCTGCTTTTTTTTGCATTGCCGCACTTCTTTCCCTTACTTGATTTTCCAAACTACATTATTGAAAAACAGCAGGAGTTTAATGCACTTAGCGGCAATTCGAAAGTAGATTTGCCATCACTGCAGCCTAACTTTTTTTCGTTCGGGGGCTTTACTCCTTATGCTGTGGATCTTTTGTTTTTTCGTCCTCGTGCCGGCGAGCTAAAAAATACAAATTATACGTTTGCTTTTTTAGAAAATATATTCATTCTTATACTGGCAGTGGTCTCTATTTTATTCCAAAAAATAAATAAAAGAATTCCTCCGCTGCTGTTATTCTTCTTGTTTTTCAGTGTATCGGTCTTGTTATTATGCGGCTATACAGTCACTTTTGTTGGTGCTATCGTTCGCTATAAAAGCGTGGTATTGCCGTTTCTTTCCTTATTTTTCCTCCTTTCCATAAGTAACAAATTGTTGTTCTTTATGAAATTAATAAAATAGCCATTCATCTTTTTTTTATTCATTTGCATACCTGCCATCGGGATTTTTACTTTTTTAGAAAATTTTGTTTCTGCATTATTTAATACACCACAAAATTTCTAGGAAAAACTAATATGAAGATCAACGGATATTTATATAAAACTAACAAGGCAGCATTCCAGATAGTAAAATAAGTACCAGGCAAAAACAGTTCAATTTAGCACTATAAAATCATCAAAGTATGTCATTACGTTTTCAGGCAATCAACAATTTAACCAGCTATCCGCAAACACTTACTGAAAAATCTGTAAAGATTACAGCCATATTTGGAGATCATGTATTCACACTAAAAAAATCGCGGGAGTATCTTAGCGATGAAGCTTATAAAAGTCTTGTAGGCAGCATTAAAGGTGGTAAAAAAATAGACCGCTATGTGGCTAATCAAATAGCCAGCGGCATGAGGGCTTGGGCTGAGAGTATGGGCGTAACGCACTATACACACTGGTTTCAACCACTTACCGGAACGACAGCAGAAAAGCATGATTCTTTTTTTACCCTTAAAAGCGATGGCACAGCAATCGAGGAGTTTGATGGCGCCGCGCTGATACAACAAGAACCTGATGCTTCATCATTTCCAAGCGGTGGCTTACGTGCAACGTTTGAAGCACGCGGCTATACGGCATGGGATCCTTCTTCACCGGCTTTTGTAATGGAAATTGGTAATGGCAAAACACTTTGTATTCCTACCATATTTGTATCATACACAGGCGAATCCTTGGACTACAAAGCACCTTTGATGAAAGCCCTGGAAGCACTGAATAAAAGCGCGGTTGAAGTTGCCAATTATTTTGATAAAAACGTAACCAAAGTAACGCCCACGTTAGGTTGGGAACAGGAATATTTTGTGATTGATGAAGGTCTTGCCAATGCGCGTCCCGACCTCGTACAATGCGGTCGCACTGTATTCGGCGCTTCGCCTGCCAAAGGTCAGCAACTGGAAGATCATTACTTCGGTTCGATACCTGAGCGTATTTATGCCTTTATGCGCGATTTTGAAAATGAATCCTATCGCCTTGGCATTCCTTTGCGCACACGGCATAATGAGGTAGCGCCATCGCAATTTGAATGCGCTCCTATTTTTGAAGAAGTGAACCTTGCCGTAGATCACAACACGTTGCTGATGGATGTGATGACGCGTGTAGCCAAGCGTCACGGCCTCGTGGTACTTCTTCACGAAAAACCCTTTGCAGGCATCAACGGAAGCGGTAAGCACAACAACTGGAGCATGGCAACGGATACCGGCGTGAACCTTTTAGCGCCTGGCAAAACGCCAAAAACAAACCTCATGTTCCTGACTTTTTTTGTAAACACAATTAAAGCTGTACATGATTATGCTGATGTATTAAGGGCTGCCATTGCCTCAGAGCCAAACGACCACCGCCTGGGTGCCAATGAAGCGCCACCAGCGATCATCTCTGTATTTGCAGGTCAGTATTTAGCCAAAGTATTATCTGATATTGAAACCCGCGTGGGCGAGCGTTTTGATGAGCAGGATGAAGCGATTTTAAAGCTTGATTTGCACCGCAGTATTCCTGAGCTGATGTTGGATAATACCGACCGCAACCGCACATCACCTTTTGCTTTTACAGGTAATAAATTTGAGTTCCGCGCGGTAGGTTCTTCTGCCAATTGCGCCAATGCTATGATTGCCCTAAATACAATTATGGCTGAAACGTTGAAGAACTTTAAAACGGAAGTTGACGGTATGATAAATAAAGGCGAGAAGAAAGAACTTGCCATTATGCATACCATTCAGAAATATATTGTTGAAAGCAAGCAGGTATTATTTGAAGGTGATGGATATAGCGAAGAATGGGCGCAGGAAGCTGAAAAGCGCGGATTGCCGAATGTAAAAACGACACCGCTTGCATTAGATGCAATGGTGACCGATAAAGCCAAGCGCTTGTTTGAAAGCAACAGTGTTTACAATCATTTGGAGCTGGAAGCCCGTTACGAAATCGAGCTTGAAAAATATATCAAAAAGGTGCAGATAGAAGCCCGCATTATGGGCGATTTATCACTGAATCATATTATTCCAACGGCGATCAATTATCAGAATCAACTGGCGCAAAACATCAAAGGACTTAAAGATGCAGGATTGCCGGAAGCTTCTTTTTCAAGCCAGATTGAAATTATTAAAGAAGTATCTGAACATATAAACTTCATTTACACCAAAGTGCATGAAATGGTAGAAGCCCGGAAGGTGGCAAATAATATGACCGATACCCGCGAAAAAGCTATCACATATTGCGATGAAGTAAAAGGCAGATTCTTTGATGAGATCCGTTATCACATAGATAAGCTGGAACACCTGGTTGATGATGATAAGTGGACTTTACCGAAGTATAGAGAGCTGTTGTTTTTGCGGTAGAATATAGAACATGAATGACACGAACTAGCGCGCACGGATAAAAAAGATTTTAAATAAAAGAGGCTGTCTTATATTTTTAAGACAGCCTCTTTTTATTTATATCCAAAACAGCTTTGCATGTGAGTTCGTGTCATCTATGTTTTATTCATTCCATATTTTCCAATTCTCTTCCGCTTGTATGGTCAGCATATCATAACCGTTTTGGATGGTTGTACCTCTTTCCTTCCCGAGCTGCAAAAACTTCGTGAGTGGCGGATTATAAACCAGGTCGAACAAGTAATGTTTGGAAGTAAGAAACTTATAAGGAATAGATGGCGCTTCTTCCGTTTTTGGATAAGTTCCTAATGGCGTGCTATTGATAATAATCGTGTATTCTTTAATGATTTCTTCATTGATATCTTCATACCTGATCATGCCTTCAGAAGTTGCTGTACGAGATACAATTTTATAGTCAATAGTCAACTTCTTCAACACAAATTCAACCGCTGCAGAAGCGCCGCCGGTACCGAGTAGCAAAGCTTTTTTATGATGCGGTTGCAAATGAGTTATAAACGATTGTTCGAAGCCAATTACATCCGTATTAAAGCCATATAATTTGCCATCAGTTACTTTGATGCAATTGCAGGCTCCCACTTTTTCAACTGCACCTGAAGCTGATGTAAGATGCGGCAGCACCTGCTTTTTATAGGGAATGGTAACAGCCAATCCTTTCAGGTTTGGTGTTGCCTGTAAAACATGCGGCAGGTCTTCGATTTTTTCTATTGGAAAATTAGAAAAGACTGCATCATTGATGCCTTCGTCAATAAATTTTTGGGTAAAGTATGTCTGCGAAAATGAATGAGACAACGGAAAGCCAATGATGCCGAATGTTCTCATAATTACATTCTTTGCTTCGTTTCTTCGTCAAGATATAAATGGAAAGTATCACCACGAAGCCCGATGCGCATAGTTTCCAGCGGTATCATTTCTGAAGGTGCAATATTGCCCAGATTCACATTGCATCCCAACAGTTCCAGGAAGTAAAGCTGCTGCTCTTTTTGCGGAGCTTCCCACAATATTTTCTCGCCGGGTATCTGCGTTAAAATTTCATTTACCAAACCTTCACGCACTTCGCCGCTGCCACGGTAAATACCCACATTACCACCTTCACGCGCTTCAGCAATTACGTATGTTGAACCTGCATTCAGTTCAGCCTGCATAAGCTGAATCCATTTATATGGAGGTATGATATGAGCCGCATCTTTACTGCCCACTTCACTCAATACCGTCCCATGCTTGGTAAGCTTTTCTATGTAGCCGCATTTCTCCGCATGAGGAATGGTGATGGAGCCGTCGCTTACTTCCATGTATGTAATGCCATAGTCTTTACATACAGCAATGTATTCATCTACCTGGTTTCGGATAAGAAAAGCCTCGAACAAAGTGCCACCGAAATAAACAGGAATGTTATACGATTGATACACTTCAATCTTATCTCGCAGGTTAGGCGTTACGAACGAAGTGCCGAAGCCCAGTTTCACAATATCAACATACGGATGAGCAATGCTCATAAAGTTTTTGGTATCGTTCAGGCTCAGCCCTTTATCCATCACCATAGTAATGCCATAGGTGCGCGGATGCTGCGTGCGTTCCGGAATTTGCGCGAGGTTAAAATTCATTCTCAGTTGTGTTTAGCGGCGGCAAAAATAAGAAACGGGAAATGGAATATTGTTAATTGATAAGGAAAGAAACAAACTCTCACTTTCTATTACAGCGAATAATTTTTAAGAAAGGCTATCAGTTTACCGGTTGCCTTGCGGCGATGACTGTATTCACTTTTCTCATCCATTGTCATTTCGGCAAATGTTTTATCACTGCCTTCGGGAATAAAAACAGGATCGTACCCAAACCCGCTCCCGCCATACATTTCCTGCGTAATAACGCCTTTGCAAACACCTTCAAACAAGTGTTGCTCATTGTTCAGAATTAATGAAATAACCGTTCGGAATTGTGCGTTGCGGTTTGTTTTCCCCTGCATGTTAAGGAGCAGCTTTTCTATGTTGGCAGAAAAACTTTTTTCCTCGCCGGCATATCGCGCGCTTTTTACACCAGGCTCGCCATGCAAAGCTTCTACTTCTAAACCAGTGTCTTCGCTGAAGCAGCTTTTACCAATAAGATTGTGGATGAATTCTGATTTACCGATTGCATTCTCTTCGAGAGTATCATAAGGCTCGGGTATATCAACTATAATATCAGCTTCAGCAAGTGAAAGTATATGATACTGATTACCGATGATATGTTTTACCTCATCTACTTTATGTTGATTGTTTGTAGCAAAAATGAGTGTAGTTGATCGCATTAATTCTGTTTTAATTTTTCTCTTTTTGTCAGTTGCTCTGTGCGAATACATTTTAATGGCACGGAGAAAACAGAGAAACAGAGCTTATTAATTGTACTGCGTTATTTTACCCGAAAAGTGTTTTCAGACTTACCCAAAGCTTTGTCTTTTCAAGCTTCGCCTCTTTGCCATTTCCTTTCATTTCGTTCAGTGAAGCACTGCATAAGAATTTGCAGCTATCAAAGGTTTGCACTTTATAATCCGGCATTTGAAATGGCAACTGAATCTGTTGTGTTGATACGCCAAACAACAAATAAATATTTGCTCCAAACTGAGCTGTAATATCTTTATAAGTAAACGGTGTTCGATGAATGTTGAATAAGGCAATATCATTCATGGAAAGTTGCAAAGCACCGAGCATATTGGTCAATAGCTGCAGGCTTTCATCATCCAGAAATCGCTGCTGCGGATTGTTTACCAAAACAGCTATGCCTTTCTCATTACCGCCCAAATGCAATGCCGGCGGTACTTTCGGCTCTTCTTTTTTTGTTAAACCCTGAACTTCTTCTTGTACGTGTACTTCAGCGGCGGCAGCCACATCGCCGGCTATCACCAAAGAATTTTTGTACAAATCCGCAATCACAAAACCTGGCAACTGAATTTTCATAACATCTAACAATTAAACAAAACCTCTTTTCTTACATTTGCTCTCAACAAATGTAGGGTATGACAACAGCATTGACTTCTTTCCCGGTTACAAAAATTTCAGAAAGCAAACTAAAAAACGCCAGCTTCGATAAGCTCGTATTTGGTAAAGATTTTTCCGATTATATGCTGGAAGCAGATTATGTTAACGGCGAATGGACGGATGTTGAAATTAAGCCGTTTGGAGCCATTTCTTTCCTGCCTTCTATGGTGGCATTGCATTACGGGCAAGCTATTTTTGAAGGCGTCAAAGCGTATAAACACGCGGACGGCAGCGCTTTTATTTTTCGTCCGTACGATAATTTTAAGCGCTTTAATATGTCTGCCAGAAGAATGCAGATGCCGGAAGTTCCCGAAGGCATTTTTATAGATGGCATGAAGCAATTGATTGAACTTGAAAAGGAATGGATTCCTGCCAAAGCAAATCATTCACTATATATCCGCCCCGTAATGTTTGCAACGGAAGAAGCTATTGGCGTGCGTCCATCCAACCGCTATAAATTTTTGATTTTGCTAAGCCCGACCGGTCCTTACTACGCAGCGCCAATGAAGATATTGGTGGAAGAAACATACACACGCGCAGCTCCCGGTGGTGTTGGTTTTGCCAAAAATGCCGGCAACTATGCAGCCAGTTTACAGGCTGCACAAAAGGCAAAAGAAATGGGTTATGATCAAGTGCTGTGGACAGATACTTTCGAGCATAAATGGCTGCAGGAAGTAGGTACTATGAATGTTTTTTTCGTGATTGACAATACCGTTATTACACCACCGCTTGATGAAGGAACCATACTGGCAGGCATTACGCGCGATAGTGCCATCAGGATTTTGCAGGATATGGGTTTGCAGGTGGAAGAGCGTAATATCAGCATTGATGAACTAATAGCTTCCTACGAAGCTGGCAAATACATGGAAGTTTTTGGCACCGGTACAGCGGCTACCATTTCTTATATTAAAGAATTGCTGTACAAAGATTATTCAATGTATTTTGAAACTGCCAGATGGCGTGTTGCGCCCGAATTGAAGCAACGCTTAACCGATATTCGTGAAGGGGCTGCAGAAGATAAATACGGCTGGCTGATGGCGATTTAATAATAGTAATTGTCAATTGTTTATTTGAAAAAATGAAAGCAATTCAATCGACAATTGACAATTAATAATTAGCAATAATCCCCTCTTCACAAAAATTAAACTTTTATTCTTGGAAGTTTATATGCTGCCGCTTACCTTTGCCGTCCTGAAAAAATTAATGGGTTTATAATGCCAACCATTCAACAGTTAGTTAGAAAAGGTCGCGAGATCATCCGGGCGAAGAGCAAATCAAGAGCATTGGATGCTTGTCCGCAGCGTCGCGGCGTTTGCACAAGGGTTTATACTACCACGCCAAAAAAACCGAATTCAGCGCTTCGCAAAGTAGCCAAGGTTCGTTTGACAAATAAAATTGAGGTAATTGCTTACATTCCGGGTGAAGGTCACAACCTGCAGGAGCACTCTATCGTGCTTATCCGCGGTGGTCGTGTGAAAGATTTGCCAGGTGTGCGTTATCACATCGTTCGTGGCAGCCTTGATACTGCCGGTGTAAAAGACCGCAAGCAAAGCCGTTCAAAGTACGGTACCAAAAAAGCAAAAGCCGGTGCAGCCGCTGCGCCAGCAAAAGGTAAAAAATAATTTAATCAAGCTATTATAATTTCTCCATGAGAAAATCACAAGCGAAAAAGCTTCCTCTCGCGCCCGATTCAAAATATAATGACAAACTGGTTACCCGTTTTGTCAACAACCTGATGCTGGATGGCAAAAAGAGCACAGCAATCACTATTTTCTACGATGCTATTGACAAGGTTGCCAAAACAACCAATGAAGATGGTTATGAAATCTGGAAACGTGCCTTAAGCAATGTAACGCCTGGTGTTGAAGTACGCAGCCGCCGTATTGGCGGGGCTACATTTCAGATTCCTACGGAAGTGCGCCAGGATAGAAAAGTTTCTTTAAGCATTAAATGGCTCATCCGCTACAGCCGCGAAAGAAATGGTCGTACTATGGCTGATAAATTAGCTAACGAAATTGTAGCTGCCAGCAAAGGTGAAGGTGCTGCTTTTAAAAAGAAAGAAGATACACACCGTATGGCAGAAGCGAACAAAGCGTTCTCGCACTTTAAAGTATAACCTGAATTTACTTTATATAGAAAAAGTCCCGGCATACCGGGACTTTTTTTATTCATTCTATGAAAAGAAATAACAATAGACTGTGTATGTTTGGATAAGGTGAGAGACGATTGCTAACAAACAATCATCTCTCACCTTTATATTTTATTCTAAAGTTCTTACGATACCAAGGTGCCCACATTCATTCCCAATACAACATCAAGCAAATTGCCCGGTTTGTTCATATCGAATACGATAATAGGAAGGCTATTCTCCATGCAAAGTGTAAATGCCGTCATATCCATCACTTTCAGGTTGCGGCCAATGCACTCGTGGTAAGTAATTTTTTCGTAGCGTGTGGCAGTTAAATCTTTCTCAGGATCAGCAGTATAAATGCCATCCACACGTGTGCCTTTCAGAATCACATCAGCTTTAATTTCTATGGCGCGGAGAGAGCCAGCCGTATCGGTGGTGAAGTAAGGATTGCCAGTGCCGGCTCCGAAAATGACAACACGACCCTTTTCAAGATGACGCATAGCTTTGCGGCGGATGTATGGCTCAGCTACCTGTTCCATCTTTATGGCGCTTTGCAGGCGCGTGTAGACGCCGATTTTTTCGAGCATGGCCTGCATAGCCATTCCGTTAATCATCGTCGCCAGCATGCCCATATAATCGCCGTGCGCACGTTCAATGCCGCTTTCGGCTTCATTCATACCACGATAAATATTGCCGCCGCCAATCACAATGGCTACCTGAACACCAAGATCAGTAACCGTTTTAATATCGTTGGCGTATTGTTCAATAATTTCAGAGGAAAATGGTTCGAATGTGTTGGATTTTGTGCCTAAAAAAGCCTCGCCGGACAGTTTGAGAACGATTCGTTTGTATTTCGGAAGCATGCGTAATGGTTCGTTTTTTCGTTTGCAAAGAGAGGGTTTTTTTGGCGGAGTGCCAAAGAGAACTCATAAAAAAGGAAGATAGAAAAGGGAGCATAAAGGTAAACAGCTACTTATGTGACTTGAATAATTGTATGTGGCTACTGCTCATTAATTTAGAAAAATGAACTTAGAAAATATCAGAGGACTATAAGAATTATTTATCAGAGTAGAAAATGTCTCGAAAATAAGCCGTGGCACAATTGTGTTTTTTGCAACGAATCGCCTGTGTAAGTTTTACTTTAATTTGCTGTCAATATCTTGGCAGCTTTTACATCCGGTAATGTAATGGTTAGTTGAATGGTAAATTCTTACCAAAGACAAAGACCATTTTTACAAAAACCGTAAAGAACGATTAGAGCATTTACATTTATAAAATAAACCGCTTGCTATGTCTTATCCTTACCAGATAACATCGTTAGAACAATATCATTCAGACTATAAAAAAAGCGTTGAAAACCCGGAGGAATTCTGGGGAAATGTAGCGCAAAGTTTTTTATGGCGCAAGCCGTGGAATAAAGTGCTGAACTGGAATTTTACCGAGCCAAAAGTAGAATGGTTTATCGGTGGCAAACTCAACATTACAGAGAACTGCATTGACCGCCATTTAAAAGAATTGGGAGAAAAGCCTGCCATTATCTGGGAACCGAATGATCCTTCAGACCGTGTTCGGGTAGTTACTTACAATCGCCTTCATAAGCGCGTTTGCCAGTTTGCACAAGTGCTTAAAAACAATGGCGTAAAAAAGGGCGACCGGGTTTGTATTTACATGGGCATGGTACCCGAATTAGCGTATGCAGTTCTTGGCTGCGCGCGCATAGGAGCCATTCACAGCGTGGTGTTTGGCGGCTTCTCAGCACAAAGTATTGCTGATAGATTAGAAGATGCGCAGGCAGAGTTTATTGTGACTGCCGATGGTGCTTTCCGCGGCGAAAAAGTGATCGCCTTAAAGAGCGTGATTGATGATGCGCTGATAGGCAACCGTAAAGTGAAAAAAGTAATTGTGTACACGCGTACCCGCACGCCCGTATCGATGATCAAAGGGCGTGATGTGTGGTGGGAAGATGAAATGGATTACGCGGAAACACAGATAGAAAAAGAAGGCATTGTTTCAAGCCCTGCCGAAGAGATGGATGCAGAAGATCCGTTGTTTATTTTATACACATCGGGCAGCACCGGCAAGCCAAAAGGCGTAGTGCATACTTGCGGAGGCTATATGGTTTATACCAATTATTCTTTCGTAAACGTGTTTCAATATCAGCCGGGTGATGTTCATTTTTGCACGGCAGATATTGGCTGGATTACAGGGCACTCTTACATTTTATACGGTCCGCTAAGCGCAGGTGCTGCTTCGGTCATGTTTGAAGGCATTCCAACGTATCCAGATAGCGGGCGTTTTTGGGACATTGTTGATAAACATAAAGTTAATGTATTGTACACTGCACCTACTGCCATCCGCAGCCTGATGAGTTTTGGATTGAGCCAGTTTGAAGGTAAAGATTTGTCGTCGCTGAAAACATTGGGCACTGTTGGCGAGCCCATTAATGAAGAAGCCTGGCATTGGTATGATGAACATGTGGGTAAAGGCAAATGCCCGATAGTAGATACGTGGTGGCAGACGGAAACGGGCGGTATTCTAATATCGAATTTAGCCGGTATTACGCCATCAAAACCATCTTATGCAACGCTGCCTTTGCCAGGTGTGCAACCAATATTAGTGGATGAAAACGGGAAGGAAGTAGAGGGTAATGGCGTGAGTGGAAATTTATGCATCAAGGCACCGTGGCCGTCTATCCTCCGCACCACGTATGGCGACCATGAGCGTTGCCGCACCAATTATTTCGCTACTTATCCGGGCTTATATTTTACAGGCGATGGTGCGCTTCGCGATGAACAAGGTAATTATCGTATTACAGGTCGTGTAGATGATGTATTGAATGTAAGTGGTCACCGCATTGGTACGGCAGAAGTGGAGAACGCTATTAATATGCACGCAGGCGTAGTGGAAAGTGCGGTAGTTGGATATCCGCATGATATTAAAGGACAAGGCATTTATGCGTATGTAATTTGGGATGGCAGGCACGAGGCTAATGATTTACGTAAAAAAGATATTGTGGCAACGGTTAGCCGCATCATTGGTCCGATTGCGAAGCCGGATAAAATCCAGTTTGTAAAAGGCTTGCCGAAGACGAGAAGCGGCAAAATAATGCGACGCATCCTGCGTAAAATTGCCGAAGGCGAAACACAAAATTTAGGGGATACTTCTACCCTGCTTGATCCTGGCGTAGTGGAGGAAATTAAGAATGGGAAAGTGTAATGATTTCATTCTTTTAAATAAACAAAGGCTGAGAATGATTCTCAGCCTTTGTTTATTAATAGCCTTTTATCCTGCGCAGCATGTCGCTAACAGTTTTCTTATCCCAACCCGCAAATCGTCCGCGCTGCACCACCAAAGTATTATCTGCCGTAGAATCTAAGTAATAGTGAAAAGCAAATGGAGATTGTTGCGTGCTGCGCCAGCCGAACACTTGTCCAAACCGGATGACGTTAAAAGAAAGCGCACCCTTTTCATCCTCAACGGTGTACATATCCTTCGCAAAACTTACCAGGTTCTTTATATCCGGCTGATTTTTTATGGGCTGAAGTAATGAGTCTTGTTTACGATAAAATGCAAAAGGCATATTGTATTCTTTGCTGTCAAATACAGAGCGATAGCCAATATAATAACCGCTGCCAACAGGCGCAATCACATACCAAAGCAAGCTATTAAAAGTGGAAGGTGTAACAACAAGATCATTTGTAGCAATGCTTTGTTGTTGCAGGCTTTCGTTTACTTCAGTGACTACACTTCTCTTACTTATAATTATAAAAACCAAGTATAAAAAAGGAACCAATAATCCAACGGTCGCCAACCTTCTTCTCACAACAATTTTCCGGTTTTTCAAAATACACAACACAACAAATACAAGCAATGGAACCAGCGTAAAAACAGGATCAGCTACATACAACAGGTGCAGCGAAAACCGCTGATGAGAAAAGGGTTCTAATAATCCGGTTCCATAGGCATTACATGTGTCTAATGCCTCGTGCAAACAAAACTGAAACAGGAAAAACAGGAAGAATTTTAAGGGTAAGAACCCCTGCCTGCGAGACCATTTCCTGAATAAAAAAGAAAACAATAAAGCAGATAAAAAAGCAAACAACAATGAATGTGTAATACTCCGGTGAAACAATAAATCTTCTGTTGGCGACAGCCATAAGAAACCAATAATATCTATATCAGGAAAGCTCTGCGCCAAAGCTCCTATCCATAAGCGATTTTTACCCATTCGTTCCGGTAAAACCAGTTCTCCAATGCAGGCACCAATTACAATATGCGTAACCGAATCCATCTCTGTTAATATGCTTTACAAACTAAAATTATCATTATCAAATATCATAGCATAAACATGATTCGATTCTTTTTGACACAAGCTACAATACAAATTTTCTTTACATCAGGAAAACAGGAAAACAAAGCTTTAGCAATATTTCTCTTATTTCTTTGTGATTCATCCTTTCTTTATGGCTTTGTAGCTCAAAACATAAACAATGAACTGGCACGCAATGGAAGCATTTATCATGCAGTGGTATTGGATCCCGATGCTGCTTGTGTATACCACTATTATCATTACCCTCCTCGGAGAAAACAGAAACCCAAGCAAATCGTTAGCCTATATTCTCGTTCTCATTTTCCTGCCTGTTGCTGGTATCATCATCTGGTTTTTTGTAGGCAAAAAACCGGCATTCAAAAAGCCGGTATTCGATAAACAGCGTAAACATGATGAAGAAAGAATGCGGTCGTATTACAGCCAGCTAAAACCTCAGATGGAAGACCGGCTGGAAAGGCTTCAAAACCTCATTGGCGATATGCATTACCCGTTTCGTTACTTATACAATCTGCAGCAATCGCTCATTAGCGAGGGCAATGAAACCGGGTTATTAAACAATGGTGAAACGTTCTTTCCTGCCCTTTTCGATGACCTGCGAAAAGCACAGCACCACATTCATATAGAGTATTATATTCTTACCGCAGACGACATCGGTAATCAGTTGACAGATATCTTAATTCAGAAAAGAAAGGAAGGTGTTGAAGTGCGGGTACTTGTAGATGCGGCTGGCTCAAACAATATCAAAAATTTACCGGAGAGAATGAAAGAAGCCGGCATTGAAGTGTTGAGAACTTTGCCTGTCCGTTTTACTTCGTTAGCAAATAGCAATTATCGCAACCATCGCAAGATTGTAGTGATTGATGGAAAAATTGGTTATACCGGTGGAATCAACCTCGATGAGCGTTACATTAATAATGGCAAGCATCCTTTGTATTGGCGTGATACAGCGGTTCGTATTGAAGGCACAGCCGCCAACCTGCTGCAGGTGCAGTTCTTTCTTATGTGGTTATTTTCAGGCGGCAATATGGAGGCAGAACAGCAGGCAAAATACTTTACACAACCGCAAACAAAAGGCAATGCCATCGTTTCTATTGCAGCCAGTGGTCCCAGTTCTGCATCGCCTTACATTATGGAAGCCATTGTGCTTGCCATCTCGCAGGCGAAGCAGTCAGTGTGCATTACCACGCCTTATTTTATTCCTACTGACCAATTGGTATCAGCACTTGTTATCGCAGCAACAAACGGTGTATCAGTCGAATTAATTTTACCGCGCAAATCAGATTCGCGCATCGTGCAGCACGCTTCTTTCTCTTACTTAAAACCTTTGCTGTTGCGTGGTGTAAAAGTGTATTTGTACGACAAAGGATTCATTCACTCAAAAACCGTTTTTATTGATAGCCGGCTGGCATTCATCGGCACACCAAATATGGATACGCGCAGCTTTTTTCTAAACTTTGAAATCACTTCCATCATTCACGAAGAAGAGCTTTGCAAATCCAGTGAAGCGAGCTTCAATAATGATAAACAAAACAGCACTTTGGTTAATTGGGATGATTGGAAGAACCGTTCCGTTTGGCAGCGCGGATTAGATTCTGTATGCCGGTTAATTGCGCCGTTGTTGTGAGTAAAGCCGATCTCCAGACGAGTTCGCAAACAAAGGAACCGGATTAAAAATTAACAACAGATCCTGAGTGAAGATATTGCAACAAAGGGTTTTACTTTTTTATTTGCCTTGCTTTGCTGTTGCGAATAATATTATAAATAGTAACACCACCACCTGCAAAAAAAATGGCGAGCAAAGGTCCATAACCACCCGGAATTTTATCGCCTGCAATCAACCCTGATGCAGCGCCGCCGCCAATGATACCCACCTGTGTCCAGAAGTCACTTTTAGCAAGATTTGGGTCCATACCTTTTTCAATAAGTGCAAGGCGTTCTTTACTCTTGGCAGTAACATAGAGATAAACAATACCAAAAAGGGTTAGAAGGATCAGCACAATAACCAATACAAAAAAGAATGGATTGACCGAAGAATTGTTCATAATAACGTTTTCAATCTTTGACAGCTTTCTAAGAAAAAGGGTTACGATTATTCTTAATTTTATTGTGTAACTATTCAAAAGGTCGGGCTGTCTAATAAGGCAATGAACCACATGACTGATTCTGAAATTATACATCATGTATTGGCAGGCAATACAGCCGCATTCAGTGTGTTGGTAGACAGATATAAAGACAAGGCATTTATTTTAGCCTATAATATTGTTATGGGCCGGGAAGACGCCGAAGAAGTAACACAGGATGCATTTATAAAAGCATTCAAAGGAATGAAGTCTTTTAAAGAGCTATCAGCATTTAGTACATGGTTATATCGCATTGTGGCAAACACAGCACTAAACAAACGGAAAACAAAGAAGATTACATTTATTGACATCAACCATTACAACGGTGAAGAAGACTATTATGACAGCAACTTTCATGAAGTATGGCAACACGAAGATGCAGGTGACAAAAAGAAAATCATTCAACAGGCACTGCATGCGCTACGGGATGAAGAGAGAATTTGTCTTACTCTGTTTTATATAAATGAATTATCAGTAGCTGACATTCAAGAGTTGACCAACTTAACCATAGCAAACATCAAAATAATATTACACCGCGGCAGAAAACATTTATACGAACAACTGGTGAAATTATTGGGTAAAGAAATCAATAGCTTACAGTAAATACAACGATATGGAGAATGATAAACTAAAGGAACTACTAATGCAATATGCAGAAAACAGCACATCGGCCGGTTTCACCAGCAGGGTAATGAAACAGGTAGAAGCAACAACACCTGCATGGCAGAGCAAACCATTAGTAAAGCAAAAATTACCGAAAGCAATTGCACTTTTATTTGCAGTGATTTGTGTTGCCTCAATAGCTGTAAGCTTTTTCCTGAAACCAATAGAATTACCTCTTTATAATACTCCTTCCTGGCTGGCTTTGCATAGCTGGCAAATAGTGTATTTTCTTTTCACTTTCTGGACAGTTCTGTTACTGAACCAGTGGTGGAATAAAAAGAAAGCAATATCCTACAGCATATAAAATAGTGCACACAAGAAAGCCAGACCTCACAGTCTGGCTTTCTATATAATTCAATCTCAGATCTACACTTTCGCTTCCTCTTCCTTTCCTCTGAACTCAAACTTAATTTTCTGATTCTCCTTATCCAGATCAGCAATCAGCGTATCGCCGTTCTTCACATTCATATTTAGTATTTCCTCTGCCAGAGGGTCTTCCAGGTATTTCTGAATTGCCCTGTGCAGCGGACGCGCACCAAACTGAACATCATAACCTTTATCTGCAATAAAGCTTTTCGCTTCCTCCGTCAATTCTAAGCTATAACCTAATGCATTCAGGCGTTTCAGCACATTCTTCATCAGGATATCAATGATAGAGAAGATATTGTCTTTGTCTAAAGAATTAAAAATCACCACATCATCAATACGGTTCAAAAATTCCGGCGCAAACGTGCGTTTCAGAGCCTTTTCAATAACCGCTTTATTATTCTCATCCTGGTTCTGCAGGCGGTTCGCCGTAGCAAATCCAACACCATCACCAAACTCCTTTAACTGGCGTACACCAATGTTAGAAGTCATAATGATCATCGTATTCTTGAAGTTGATTTTTCTACCCAAACCATCCGTCAAAATACCATCATCCAATACTTGCAATAAGATGTTATAAATATCCGGGTGAGCTTTCTCAATTTCATCCAGCAATATCACGCTGTATGGCTTACGACGCACTTTCTCCGTCAATTGACCACCTTCTTCATATCCTACATAACCGGGAGGCGCACCCACCAATCGAGACACGGTAAACTTCTCCATGTACTCACTCATATCAATGCGTATCAAGGCATCTTCACTGTCAAACATATACCGCGCTAATGCACGCGCTAACTCTGTTTTACCCACACCTGTAGGTCCTAAAAAGATAAACGTACCAATCGGCTTCTTAGGGTCTTTCAGTCCCACGCGGTTACGCTGAATGGCTTTCACCACCTTGCTGATCGCGTCATCCTGACCTATCACCATCTGCTTCATGTCGTCATGCATCTTACGGAGCTTTTCCGTTTCTGCCTGCACCATGCGTTTTACAGGTATGCCGGTCATCATGCTTACCACTTCCGCAATCGCTTCTTCATCTATCGGGTAGCGTTTGTGCTTGCTTTCCTCTTCCCACTGTCCTTTTGCTTTGTCAAGCTCTTCGCCCAGGCGTTTTTCAGTATCACGTAGCGAAGCCGCTTCTTCAAAGCGCTGGCTCTTCACCACTTTATTCTTCTCAACCTTTATGTCTTCAATCTTCTTTTCCAGCTCAAGAATCGTCTGCGGCACATTGATGTTTTTCAAATGCACTCTTGCGCCTACTTCATCCAGCACATCAATCGCTTTGTCAGGCAACAAACGGTCCGTCATATAACGGTCGCTCAGCTTCACGCAGGCTTCAATCGCTTCATTATCATACACCACATTGTGGTAGTCTTCGTATTTCGATTTGATATTGTTCAATATCATGATCGTTTCATCCACGCTTGGCGGGTCAACCATTACCTTTTGAAAACGACGATCTAACGCACCGTCTTTCTCAATGTACTGGCGATATTCATCCAGCGTAGAAGCGCCTATGCATTGTAGTTCGCCTCTTGCCAAAGCCGGTTTAAATATATTACTCGCATCGAGCGATCCACTCGCACCACCTGCGCCAACAATTGTATGAATTTCATCAATAAAAAGAATCACATCACGGTTCTTTTCCAGTTCGTTCATAATGGCTTTCATGCGCTCTTCAAACTGACCGCGATACTTGGTACCCGCTACCAGCGCAGCCAGGTCTAAAGAGATCACGCGCTTGTCAAACAACACGCGGCTCACTTTGCGTTGCACAATACGTAGCGCCAGCCCTTCCACAATCGCCGTTTTACCCACACCCGGCTCACCAATTAAAATAGGGTTGTTCTTCTTACGACGGGACAAAATCTGCGACACACGTTCTATCTCTGATTCCCTGCCTACAATCGGGTCTAACGTTCCTGCTTCGGCTAACTTGGTAATGTCTCGTCCAAAATTATCCAGCACCGGCGTTTTACTCTTTGCGCCAGCCGCCTGTTTGCCACTGCTGCGCTGACCGCCTGTAAAGCCTTTCTTTTCGTCCTCAAAATCATCATCGTCGTTTTCGGTGTATTCGCTGCGCGGCTCGTTGCTGCGCACCACACCAATTTCGTTTCTGAAAGTATCATAGTCCACATCAAACTGACCTAAAATCTGCGTGGCTATGTTCTCTCTGTTCTTTAAAATCGAAAGCATTAAATGTTCGGTTTCCACCAGCGGACTCTTCAATGCTTTTGCCTCCAAAACCGTTACGCGAATCACCTTTTCGGCTTGCTTGGTGAGTGGCAAACTGTTGATGTTCGCGATGTTCTTACCCGTCTTGTCCTTTACGGCAAGCTCCACCTCTTTGCGCAATTCGTATAAGTCAACGTTCAGTTGTTTTAAAACCTTTATAGCAGTGTTTTCACCTTCCCTAATCAGTCCTAATAACAAATGTTCCGTCCCAATGAAATCATTTCCCAACCTCAGAGCTTCCTCCCGGCTGAACGAAATAATTTCCTTAACCTGAGCTGAAAAATTATTATCCATGATTTACATTTAATAGATACAATAATAACGAATAATTTTGAACCTCTAAACTTAAGATTAAATTAAAAAAGGAGTCCTCGTTATTCCGCAATTGCTCTCAACAACGCTTGTCATTAGTCAAATTTGCGAGAGCTTTGTGCGGAATCTGCTTGCTTATTTAGTTACTTGCTTAAAACAGATAATTTTTAAACTATTCGCGAAGACTATATGAGTTTCAAAATTGATACCAAGGAAAAGTTTACGGTTATTACGCCATTATTTGCTGAGTTGAATGCCAATGTAGCAGAAGCGCTTTGGGAAGCTGCCACTGAAGGTATTGGTTTGGAACGTGGCAACACCATTGTAAATATGCAGCAGATCCAGTCTGCCGACCGTGATGGCGTGAATGATTTGGCTTCTCTGCAGCAGCATTTTAGCGCCGCCAAAAAGTCGTTTGTTCTCTGCGCGGTTCAACCGGAGGTGATGACTGTGATTAAGAATGAAGATTTGGAAGATGGCTTGAATATTACGCCTACATTATCAGAGGCGTATGATATCGTGCAGATGGAAGAAATGGAAAGGGAGTTGATGGATGATTTTGAGGGGAAGGAGGATGAGTTGAATCCTTAGTTCCGAAAACTGTAATTCTTTTAGCTTTACCAAAAGCAAAACATTAGCATTATGAACTGGAAAGAATATATTACTTCATCGCCTGATATCCTTGCTGGAAAGCCGGTTATTGGTGGTACACGTATTTCTGTTGAACTGATACTGGAGCTATTGGGCAAAGGCTGGAACGAAGAACAGCTTCTTGAATCCTATCCTTCATTATCGCCTGATTCCTTGCGCGCTGTCTTTTTCTATTTGAAAGATTGTATTCAACACGAGCTTTACTTTTCCATACCTGCGTAGTAAAAATGTTCTTAGCTAACGAAAACTTTCCCTTACTCATCGTAGCTTATCACCACCAATAAAGCGGCAACACTGCGCGTAGCATCCGCTACGCGCAACTTCTGAAGTAGCTTTCAGCTACAATACTACCCATTTTCAATCATCAAAACAATAACTTGCCATCCAAAAACCAATGCCGGACACTTATGTTATCAAAGATCAGCAAGCACCTTATTATCTTACCTTTCAGGTCGTAGCATGGGTAGACGTTTTCACTAGAAGAATCTATCGCGATATCATCGTAAACGCTTTTAACTACTGTACACAAAACAAAAGCTTAGAAGTTCACGCTTGGGTCATCATGAGCAATCACGTTCATTGTATTCTGAGCAGCCAAAATGGAACACTATCCGATACTATCAGAGATTTCAAACGACACACATCGAAGCAAATATTGCAGGAAGCGCAAAGCGAGCGGGAAAGCCGCAAAGAGTGGATGTTATTTCAATTTAAATATGCAGCAAAGCAACACGTAAGAAATGACCAATATCAAGTATGGACACACGAAAATCACGCAGTCGAAATCAGTGCGTTTATAAAGAGCATGGCACAGAGCAAAATAGATTATATACACAACAATCCTGTCAGAGCCGGTTGGGTAGAAGCACCGGAAGAATACATGTATAGCAGTGCTAAAGATTATGCAGAGAAGAAAGGTTTAGTGCAGCTAACGATGTGGTAGAAACTTAGCTGAAAGCTATATCAGAAGTTGCGCGTAGTGAATACTACGCGCAGTGTGCAGCCCACTTCTCTATGTAACAAACTACGGTAAACATGGGGAGGACATCTGGCTTGTATGGTATTTAATATTTGTCAATAAAATCTTATAAATTTTCGATAATATCTATATTTTGTGGAAACTCTTTTTTTAAAAGTTCAATTATCCATAATTGATTTTGTGCTACAGCCTCTCGGCCTTTCAGGCTTAAAGAAAATTTTTTTACTTGCTCTTCATCTTTGTAATAAACATACTTATTATCAATTAACCCATTAATAATTTTTTCACAATTCCATATCTCAAAAAAACTATTTATAAACTTACACATCCTATAAGATGTTGCATTATTCCCTTTGTTAATAACTAATAACGCAACAAATAATTCTTCTTCATCTGTCATAGTGTAAACTCTATTGTTTGTTCATTGTTTGTTTGGTCTTGATTTTATCTTCTTTTCTCAATTCTGCCTCTCCAGCATCTTCAGCCTCTTTAGTATACAACTTTTTTTCGTATCCCTTTTCATATTTGATACCATGAATCTCCCGGTTCTTCGAGATGTTCCGAAGGGCATCTCGTAGTTAGAATAAAGCAGGTCTGCGACCTGCCAATGAAAGCCTCTACACCGTCATCACCATCGCATCCAGCCACTCAATCTTTATCCGTCCCATCGGCTTCCCATAAAAGTAATCCGCCGCAGGGCTCCACTTATATTCCTCCGCCTTATCCACCCTACCTGCCAGCACCGGGTTATTATGAATGTAAGTCAGCTTCTGCCACATAAAGGGAAGCGAAAAACAAATCTCCGGATGATTATCCGGTTGCCAGAACTGATAGGAAGCTGTTTTTTCATCCGTTGCTTTTTCGTTGGTCAGCAGCCACATCAGCCATCGCTTCCGGCTTTCCTAATTATTCTCTTCAATAGCT
Organism: Ilyomonas sp.; assembly: GCA_965199905.1. Lineage (GTDB taxonomy): Bacteria > Bacteroidota > Bacteroidia > Chitinophagales > Chitinophagaceae > Ilyomonas. Next base: position 1,547,271 of record OZ241366.1, read on the forward strand.
TTCGTGATCCGCTGCGACGTAAACTTTTTAAAGTCACGAAGCACAGCCCGGTTATTATCTTTTGCCTGCAACGGCAGAGGAATATGATTGGTCATGAAAATATATCCATATATTAGTAAGCCTTTTTTGTCAACGCAAAAATTGAGACTGTCTTCAACAATCTCTGTATAAACCTTTCTGGTAAACACATCTGCTCACTGCACAACAGTGCAGGTAAGGAAGTGCATCGCACCCTGATCTGAAATGTTACAAGCATAAGCCATGAGGGAAAGATAAAGAAAAGAATTATTTTCATAGCAGGTCAGAGACCTGCCTTATCCTTTCTCAAAGTGCGCTGCGCTAACACTTTGAAGAACTCCGGCAGCACCAACGATACATTGTCCGGTATCATCAGAGACTTCAAACGCCATAGGTCAAAACAAATTCTGTAAAGTGTACAATCAAAAACGAAAGCCGCAAAGAATGGATGCTCTTTCAGTTTACGTGAGCAGCCAACTCAGCGAAGTATGCTACACAGAGAACTGAGCGATAGTTTGCAACTTTGTCCTTCCTATCTCAAAGTCTGCGACTTCAAACCTAAACATTAAAGCGGTGCATTTTGTCGCCGCAACAACGCAATATCCTCACCCCACAAAATCATTATAATACGTCCGCAATGCATCTTGCTCCTGCCTCATATACTCCAGATCCGACTCATCAATCTTCCCACTACCCGCAGCATTGCGCATGAGCTTTCTCACAAACAGCAAATACTCATTCAACGTCGTATAATATCTCCTAAAAGCATCTCTCTGGCTTGCATAGTTAGTCTTGTCGGGAAAGGTTGCCACCGAATGCTTACTGTATTGCCCGTTCAATTGTGCATACGCAGCGCTTGCCCTCTCCGCAGAAGCTTTATAATTACCGGCCGCACTATCCAGCAAACCATTCAGGTTAGCCACCGCAGCATTATCATCCTTCAGCGCATAAATCAAATCCTTTAGCGGGTTGTCTTTCAACAGCGTACGTTCCGCCGCATCGCCCACCGTCGCCAGCTTTTGTATCACGGCGCCTTCTACTGTGTAGTATTTTGTACCCAGCTCGTTCAGCTGCACTACCATCGATTTGCCTTTTGCATAATCATCGTCCTTAAAATCCTCAGCCTGCATATAGCTATACAAGCTTTTATAAGTCGTTTTTATCTGGCCATATATATCGGTCATCGAAGAGAGGTTCGTTTTAAAAAATGCCTGGTCATCCTGGCTCAACGAAGTTGGCGGCTTTGTTATATCTGCATCAGGATGTAAAAGCGGGCTTTCCGAAGGATCGTCTAAATAATTAGGTGTAGATGGCGATTGTATCTTTTCTACAATTTTAGCTATGTTATCTTTCACATGGCTGAGGTAATCATTATTACGATCATCAAATGCAACAACCGCATTGTTGAAAGTTATAATTTCCTGCGCTTCATTTGTATTCGGTGCAGCCTCGTCAGTTTTTCCATTCGCAGAATTGTTGTTGGTGTTGCAGCCTGCCATTGCCACTAACAATAAAACAGCGAACAACAGGCTTTCGGCAAAGAATAATTTACGAAGAGATAAATACATATTGATGATTTTGTTGTTTCTGGTTATGTTTTCAAATATTTTAATAGAAGCCGAATAGTCTTTTTCCAATACAATAAAACTTTCTTACAGTAAGGCGCGCCCTGTATAAAACCATCATCCATTCACCGCAATCCGCGGACCATCAGCAGCCGCCTCTTTCCCCATCTTCTTCAAAATACCATTCGCCGCAATCCTTCCCGACACTGCTCCACCATTCATATATCCCTGGAAGTTGTAAGACGTATGTTCACCCGCAAAAAACAAGTTGCCCACTGTCTCAATTTCACTACCTGCAATGCTTGTATATTGCCCCACTTTCCACGCACTATAGCTGCCTTTGGTAAAAGCAAATTGCGGCCACGTAAAGCGGTATGCTTTACCGTTATGATCCTTTTGAATACCCGGATAAATCTGGTTCAGTTTAGCCAGGTATCCCGATGCCTGTTCATTCACATCACCATTTATCAAATTAGCACCGTCCCCGCCACCCAAGAACACGGTTAAGCCACCGTTATTACCGGGTTGCAACTGGCTGTTATCCCATGTATTTTCTGTGCTGTTATCGCTATAGCTCATACCTACACTACCGTATTGCGTGCGCCAGCGCCTGCCTTTAAACCCAAGGAAAAATTTCGCATTCGTCCCATATCCAAGTGTGTTAATAGAGAGGCGTTTCACCTTCGGTAAATCAACATCAATTTCCACCTCGCGCAGCAATGTAAATGGCAATGTTAGCAACACAATATCTGCTTCAACAGCTTTCGGTGTATCTTCAAAATATAACCGGTAACCTTCACCCTTGCTTTCAATCCTCACCAGCTTATGTTCCAGGTTCACACGGTCTTTCATCGTGTTGTATAAAGCATCCACAATGCGCTGGTTGCCGCCACTCACTTTAAAGCGTTCATCACTCACGCCATACAATGCCGGCTCACCATTTGGCGCCAGCCCAAACAGGTATAAAAAGTTAATCGCATTGCATTCATCCGCCTTCAATCCATATTCTCCCACATAAGCCACCAGCAGCAGTTCGCGCAGCCAGCCGGTCAGGCCGATACTGTCAAAATATTGCACGATGTTCATGCTATCAAACATCGCATCTGTGGGCGAATAACTGTTGTACGTGATCAAATCACTCAGGCTGTTCACATCCCTGTTTATACGCGGCAGGTAATGGGCAATCGCTTTCAGAAAATCCTTATCTGTATAAGTAGTATTATTGAAATAATAAAGATTCTGCGTAAGCTGCAGTTCTTCTTCGTTGTAAAGGTCAAGCAAAGGAAAGCCGAAGTATTTTGCCAGCGCACGCATTTCATAATGTCCCGTATCAATAAACTCACCACCCAGTTCTGTATTCAATCCCGGGTTCAAAACATTATGTGCCGTAAACATTCTGCCACCCGCTCTTTTGTTCGCGTCATACAGTACGCAGGGCACGTTCGCCTTTTGCAAATGAAACGCAGCATTCAATCCCGCAATGCCCGCCCCGATGATAGCCACAGAAGGAACCGAAGGACAGGCATTAGCAATTCTATCGCTGTTCAAAACAGCATCAGGAGAGTCTACCAGCTTCGAGCAACCCGCCAGCGCAACGGCAGCCGCTGCCATTGCCGAGTTCTGTATAAACTTTCTTCGTGAAGCAAAATGCTGCTCCGAAAATTCTGTTTCATCTGCCTTATGCTGACGAGCTTTTTGTGCCAACGAGCTTAGCCTCAGCAACCGCTGAAACAAAGGGGTATGTGCCATCTGTTGTTAGTTTATTTGGCAGCAAGAATAATGAGAAATTTGGTAGCGTATCAGTTTGAATTAAAATACAGTTTTTGGTAACGGTCGTCCATCTCTTTTGTGATCGGCAGTTGTTGCCATTCCTGCTGCTTCGACACGCAGAAATGCTCCCATCAAGGTTCCGGGTAATGATGTGACTTTTACTAAAGCGAATACGGAACAGCCATTCAAAAGACTTATCACTTAATTTTCCAGAAATATTATCCTAATAAAAAACGTCCCTATGATATCATCATAAGAACGTTTGCTCGTTTAAAATCCTGACAATCTAACGTGTTGCAGCAGCGGCATTATAATGCATAACTTTTGCAGTAGATTGATTTGTTTGTTTTTCTTTTTGATTCATGCCCACATCAATTACATTTTTCTTTCCGTCTCTTGTTTTGCGTTCAACGGAACACGATGGCGTTATCATAGCGACAAATGCCAGTAATGAAGCGGCTTTCAGTATCATTTTCATAATTTTCAGTTTATAAAATATATAATGCAACCCTTATGCCAGTCATTGATCAGGAGCCGAAACCGAACTCCGGCATCATCTCTTCAATCAACGTTATCACGTCTTCCCTTGTTCTTCCTTCTTCCACCAGGCGCCTGACAGAAGTTGCGCCTGCCGACTTCGATAACTTGCTGTTATTGGTATCCATAATCAATGGATGATGATAAAACAGAACCTCCTCAAAAAAAATCTTACCCAGCTTTAAAGCCAGGTATTGCTGCGCAAGTGTCGACTCCCACAAATCCTCTCCCCGCACAACAGCATCTATACCAAAATATTCATCATCAATTAAAGATGAAAGCTGGTAAGATGGCATCCCGTTTTTCTTTCTTACCACAAAAGAATGCATAGAAACAGGCAGCAAAGCACCAATGCTATCACCAGCCATTGTACGCACTCTTACCGGCAGATTATCATCCGTTATCAATCGCCAGCTTGCATCTTGAGTATCTAATAACAAGTCTTTTTTCCTGCACCTGCATTCACTTCCATTTTGCAATTGCATTCTTGAACACTGGCAAGCAAATACCTTCTTTTCTTCTCTCAATTTCTGCAAAGCTTCCTCGTACCATTTCATACGATGCACTTGCGAATAGCGCTCTTCATAATCAATATAATTTCTGGGCTCTTCCTGCCAGTTGATTCCTAAAAAGCGAAGAGTCTCAAACACATCTTCTACATATTCCCTGCGCGTTCGTTCCATATCCATATCATCAATACGAAGCAACAGTTTTGCATTTGCCTTTTTAGCCAGCGCAGCCGTAATGAGAAAAGAAGCCGCATTCCCTATATGCAGGTAGCCGCTCGGCGTTGGTGCTATGCGTGTTTTGTTGAAAGAAAAGTTGGTCATAAAGTTCGCGGCAGCTTCTCAATTCTTACTTACAAAGTACAAGCTGTGGTGTAAAACAAGGGACATAAATTAATGAATCACCAGCCATAAAAACGCAGCCGCCATCGCTCCTGCAATTGGCGCCAGCACAGGTATCCAGCTATAAGCCCAGTCGCTGTCACGTTTTCCTTTTATAGGTAAAATGGCATGCACAATGCGCGGTCCTAAATCTCTCACAGGGTTAATGGCATAACCGGTTGCGCCACCTAAGCTAAGCCCGATAGCCAGCACTACAAAAGCCACCGGCAAAGCATCCAGCGCACCCAAACTAGTTTTAGGAGCTACTATGTAAAGCACTGCCAGTATGAAGATGAATGTGCCAATAAACTCCGTAATAAAATTATGTGCGGCACTGCGAATGGAAGGCGCCGTACAAAACACAGCCAGCTTCAAATCTGCATCCGGCGTTTCATCAAAATGCTGATGATAAGCCAGCCACACCAGCCACGCGCCAGCCATAGCGCCCAGTAACTGCGCACCTATATATGGCAACACGAGACCCCATGAAAACTTATGCGCACAAGCCAACGCAATGGTGACTGCCGGGTTCAGATGAGCGCCGCTATCCTTTGCTATAAACACACCCGTAAACACCGCCATCGCCCAGCCGAGAGTTATGGCAATTAACCCGCCGTTATTACCTTTCGTTTTATGCAACACAACATTGGCAACCACACCATTTCCCAACGTAATTAATACAGCCGTGCCTATAAATTCACTCAATAAAGGAGTCATATCTTTTGGTTTATATAAATTTCATAAGAAGCAATCTTATAAAAGTATAGAAAGAGAAAACCTTTTTTCTTCGTGGCAAACATTTATACATCCATTGGCAACAGATATTGCTCTGCCAGCTTATTAAATTCTCTTACTTGGTCTTCTATCCAAACCTTATCTTTCTTCATGAGCAACGCCATTGTTTTGGCTGCAAAAGGTGCAACAGCCTTAGCAGCAGCAGCATCTAAAAGAAGCAACCTCGTTCGCCTCGCTAATATATCCTCTACTGTCATTGCCATTTCTTCTTCTACAAAATACCTGATGTCTTCTTCCGATAATCTAACTTCTGCTTTTAAAAAATCATCATCATTTCCAATGCGCAAAGCCTTTGTAACACATGCTTTCTTCGGCAATCTGCCAATATGGGCTGCTCTTTCAATTACATCTTCTGCCATCTTCCGGTAGGTTGTCCATTTGCCACCGCTCACCGTTATCAGTCCCGATTCTGAAACCAAAATTGTATGATCGCGAGTCAATATTTTTGTAGAAGACACTCCTTTTTGCTGTATCAACGGACGAAGCCCTGCAAACACAGACAGCACATCTTTCCTGGTCACCGGTTTTGATAGATATTCATTCGCATGATGCAGAATAAAATCAATTTCTTCCGGTAATGGTTCCGGCTCAATCGATGTTGCTTTTACCGGCGTATCCGTGGTACCCAAAAGAACCTTATTATGCCAGGGCACCGCAAACAAAACCCGCCCGTCGCTCGTCTTCGGAATCATCATGGCTGCTCTACCCGGAAAGAATGATTTATCCAACACCATGTGCACGCCTTGCGATGGCGCTACCAGTTCCTGTGCAGAAGGTTCATCCATCTTCATGATCTCATCCACATACACACCGGTTGCATTCACAATAGCCTTAGCTTTTATTGTATAAACAATATTTTCAACCTCATCCCGAACCTTCACCCCAACTACTTTCCCACTTGCTTTTATAAGTCCTTCTGCCTTTGCATAATTCAATACCACAGCGCCATAGCGAACGGCTGTTGCAGCCAGTTCTATCGCCAGCCTTGCATCGTCAAACTGACCATCAAAATACAGAATGCCGCCATACAGTTTCTCTGCTTTAATACCATCCAGATATTGCAGCGTTTCTTTCCTATTTAGCCATCTTGTTTTGCCAACTGATAACTTACCTGCCAGCATATCATACAGCTTTAATCCAATGCCATAAAACCACTTGTCAAACCAACTAAATATCGGCACCACGAACGGCGAAACCTTAGTAACACCCGGCGCATTTTTAAGTAAATAAGCGCGTTCGCGCAAAGCTTCTGTCACCAGTTTTATATTGCCCTGCGCCAGGTAGCGTACACCGCCGTGCACCAGCTTTGTTGATTTGCCCGATGTTCCTTTTGCAAAATCATATTGCTCTATCAGCAAAACCTTATAACCGCGCGAAGCCGCATCCACAGCGCATCCCAGCCCTGTAGCGCCGCCGCCGATAATCACCACATCCCATTCCGTTGCGGCTTCAATCTGTGCAATCATATTTTCTCTCTTCATACAAAAACACAATGGCTATTATTACAATCCCTTACCAACAAAGAATACAAAATACATTTTTTGGTAGCCATCGTCTGTCTCTTTTCTCAACGCCTGTTGTGATTCTTGCATGTCGAAGCAGCAAGAATCCTCACATCAAGGTTGCGTGTAATGATTTTTGAGCCACTAAGAACACAAAGGAATACAGGACTAAGATTGTATATACTGTCGCACACCTTATTGCGAGGTACGAATCCATTTATGCTATAAGACACAAGTTGCTCATGTACAGTAGACCATTAAATCATTTATTCACAATTAACTACTCACCACTCACTCTATTCACAGATTGCTTAGTACCTCGCAATGACAAAACATCGTGCATCATACATCTGACATCGTACATTAAATGACAGAAAAATCATTCCCTGTCATCCGCCCATACCTGCGCCGCACGAATGGCACGGCTCCAGTCTCCCGCAATTTTTTTACGCTGCTCTTCTTTAATAGAAGATGTGAACACAATATCTTTTTGCCACTGTTCCTGTATCTCATCAATACTTTCCCAATACCCAACCGCAAGCCCAGCCAAGTATGCAGCACCCAAGGCAGTTGTTTCTGTAATTTTTGGCTTTATCACCGGCAGGTTCAGCATATCACTTTGAAACTGCATCAGCATATTATTCACGGTAGCGCCACCGTCCACACGTAGCTCGGGAATGTCAATACCGGCATCTGCCTGCATGGCATTCAATAAGTCCATAGTTTGAAATGCAATGCTTTCTATACACGCCCTGGCAATGTGCGCCGCGGTTGTGCCACGCGTGATGCCAACCAAGGTTCCCCGCGCGTGACCATTCCAATAAGGCGCACCCAATCCTGCAAACGCGGGAACCATGTAAACACCTTCTGTTGAAGATACCTGCGCCGCCAGCGCTTCCACTTCAGTAGATGAACGGATAACCTGCAGACCATCGCGCAGCCATTGCACCACAGCACCGGCAATAAACACACTGCCTTCTAATGCATACTGCGTATTTCCATTCACCTGCCAGGCTATTGTTGTCAGCAAATTATTTTTAGAAGCCACCGGTTTATCACCCGTGTTCATCAGCATAAAACAACCCGTGCCGTATGTGTTTTTCACCATGCCTTCCTTCAGGCACATCTGCCCGAAAAGTGCTGATTGCTGGTCGCCTGCTATACCAGCTATCGGCAAGCGATGTGCAGACAAAATATGCTTCGTGTAACCATATATTTCACTGCTGCTTTTCACTTGTGGCAACATGTTTTTTGGTATTGTCATCAACTGCAACAATTCTTCATCCCAGCTTAGCGTATGGATATTAAAAAGCATCGTGCGACTTGCATTGGTAACATCGGTTGCATGCACTTCACCATCGGTCAGTTTCCACAGGAGCCAGCTATCAATGGTTCCAAAGCATAGCCCGCCTCTGTCTGCTTTTTCCCTCGCGCCTTCTACATTATCAAGTATCCATTTTACTTTGGTGGCAGAGAAATAAGCATCTATAACCAATCCCGTTTTGTTTTGAATAATGGTATGATGACCTGCCGCTTTCAGTTCATCGCAGAAAGAAGTGGTGCGCCTGTCTTGCCACACGATTGCGTTATAAATGGGTTGCTTTGTTTTCCGATCCCAAACAACAGCCGTTTCGCGCTGGTTGGTAATGCCGATAGCCGCCATATCTTTTACTGTTAAACCGGCTTTGGTAATGGCTTCTGCGGCTACGCCAAGCTGCGTGCTCCAAATTTCATTTGGGTTATGCTCTACCCAGCCGGGCTGAGGAAATAGTTGCGTGAATTCTTTTTGTGCCGTGGAAACGATGGCTCCGTTTTTATCAAACACAATGGCGCGGGAACTGGTTGTTCCCTGGTCGAACGACAGGATATATTGTGACATGGCAGACAGCAATTGAAGCGGGAAAATATGATTTTTATATAAACGATTAGCACACCAACATAACGCTACACCAAATGATATAAGAACATCATTCGGATTGCTGAACGCAACTAAGCAAAGAGCTTTGCATCATGATATCTACATTATGGAATCTTAATCGCAAATACTCATTGCAAAGTGCATTGATATTTACCGTTTCTTTTTGCCTGTATTTTTACGTGAGCGATGAGGCATGTTCTTCACAATGGCATTTGCCCGTTTGCCATGATCATTTATTTGTTCTTCATTTGCTGATCACATCATTCCGCAATGGCATTCACTTCATTTCTTTTTCTTTTGCCTGCTTCTTCTTTTAATCCTGCCAGCAAATCCATATTTATATCAGCAAAATTATTCATGAAATTCAAAAGTTTTGTATCTCGTGCGCAATGCCCGCAGTAAGCTCTCCCAAAGAAGCCAGTTTTTCCAATTGAACCAGTTTTACCTGTGCGTCTTTCAGATTTTCTACCGTATCGTTCAGGGCTTTGGTACGTTCTTTTACGCGTTGCTCCAGTAGTATATGCTCCTTTACAACGCACTTATTTTCTCTTTTTTTTGTCAGCAATTGGTGTTGCGCTTTGTACAATTCTTGTTCTGTCTGCTCTTTTCAAATTCAAACTTCGGAAAAAAATCATCTGTGTATCATAGATAATAAGCGAGTTTGTGTTCGCATCTTTTGGCTCTGTATACGGGTAGCTCAAATCGCTGATCATATAAGGTGAATTGGGATAAAACAATAGCCACAGCAGCAGATAATAACAAAGAAAAATGTATTGAGGTTTGGATTGAAACATTGTAACAACATCGCTATCAGCAAAGGAACGATGCTCGACCAGAGATTGAAAAGCAGCCCGTTGAAAGTATTATCGCCAATGATATGATTTCGTAAAAAACAACAACGAGGTTAGCAATCGTCAATATGTAAGAACGATAACATACTTCGGAATTTAGAAGCGCTTTGTGAATTTATGAAAGGAACCAGTATGTTTTGCATAAAAAGACTTTATACAAAGCATTATTTATTTCGAAAATACACTTCTTATTTGCTCAATTATTTCAATAGCACGCATTTTAAAACAGCAAAGAAATTCGCATTCTATATGATGGCGCAACCATTTATTGATTCGATCAATTAAACTTTTACACAGTTACTTTTGGTTGCCATAAGCGTCAGTTTCTGGTAAAATTATTACCTGCACAAATAAAGTTCGAAGCCATATTTCTGATTACAATTTAATTCCAAACTTTTCTCCCGCTTCTTCCAGTTCTTTTACTACGCTATCAAATATAGGTATGCCTTGTTTCCTTCGAATCGCTTCTGTTTCGCGTTCGGGATCGCCGGGAATTAATACTTTCTCTTGTCCCGGCGCCGGCTTCGCAGCCCGAAAGCGACCAATCCAGTTGTCCATATTCTGTTTAAAATCTGCTGCCGGGCGAAAAGCATCTATGCGCATAGCGCCAAAAAAATGTCCCAATCCTTTGCCTGGCATGTTCTCCGGCATGGGCACATAAGCTGGAAACGGTGGCGCCCACGGACCGTAACTGGCGCCGCTTAGCACACCCGATAAAATGTCTACAATACTTCCCAACGCATAGCCTTTGTGGCTGCTTCGCTCACGGTCGCTGCCCAATGGCAACAGCGCGCCGCCTTTCTTTAAAATGTTGGCATCGGCACTCGTATTTCCTTCTTTATCCTGCACCCAGCCTACAGGCGTTTCTTCTTCTTTACGTTGCAATATTTCAAGCTTCCCGTTGGCTGCCGTAGTGGTAGCAAAATCGGCAATAAAAGGCGGCTGTTTATCTGCCGGAACCGCCACTGCAATCGGGTTTGTACCCAGCATTCTTTCCACGCTGAAGGTAGGCGCAACAATGGCGCTGGCATTCGTCATGGCAATACCAATCATATCGTGTGGCAATGCCATGGAAGCATGATAACCGGCAATGCCAAAATGATTGCTGTTGCAAACGCTTACCCAACCGGTGCCGCATTGCCTCGCTTTGGCAATAGCTGTTTGCATGGCAAAAGGCGCCACTACCAAGCCTAAACCGGCATCACCATCAACCGTAGCTGTAGAAGGCGTTTCGTGTATAATCCTGATATCGGGTTTCGTGTTAATACGCTCCGCTTCCCAAAGCCGTATATAGCCCGAAAGACGTGATACGCCGTGACTATCAATTCCTTTTACATCTGCTGATAACAATACCGAAGCAGCGAGGGAAGCGGCTGTATGGCTGCATCCCATTTTACAAAAAACAGCATGAATAAAATGGAAAAGACGATGATAAGTAAATGTTTGTGTCATGTGTTGCGCAAGATAAGTTAGCAGTCGATTTTTAAATACACAGAAGTAAGAATAATGATGAAGATTTCACTCATTGCAAATAGAATAAAAGATTGTTTGAAATAAAATACAGAATACAGTTTTGGTAGCCATGGTTCACCGCTTTTGTCATCGACAGTTGTTGCCATTCCTGCTGCTTCGGCACGCAGGAATGCTCCCATCAAGGTTCTCCGGGCCATGATCGGCTTTTATCAAAGCGAATAAAAAATACTCTTTTCAAAACAACTCTTTAATTTTAAACAGCTTCTTAATACAACGGTCTGCAAATGGTTTTTATGTTTGCAAACCAATGAACAGGCTTTCCATCATTTTTCTTTCTTTATTCTTAGGATTTACCTCGCATTCATTTGCTCAATACAAACAGGAACTGATACAAACGAATGTTGTGCTAAGAGATAAGCAGCAACGTTTTGATACATTCTTACGCAACAATGTAATTGCCGAAACCTTCTCGCAACCACTCGATACCAATACCGAATATAAATATGAAGCCGCATGTTTAGCAGCTTCACAATTCATGTTGCATTCTGACATTATCAGAACCGGATTCGATACTCTTTTTGCTCACTACAACGGCATTGAATACGATACCAAACGCGCTTTTTTAGAAGCACTTTATGGCTTGTATCCAAATGAATATGTGATTCAAATAAGCAGCCTGTTTGCAAAAGAAACACAGCCGAAACTCTTTGCCATGCAGGCTTTGTACCTGTATCAAAATGATTCTTCTGCGCAGCAGGCAAAGCGAATTGCGAAGCAACTGCAGAAAAGTTTTTCATCAATCGATACATTTCCAGTGTTGCAGTCGCTGCAAGCTTTTTTACAACACAACTTAGCAGAGAAACAAATTAAAACGCCTTCCCTTTCGTCCTTGTTTGCTTACCAGAAAATGAGCGGCAGACAAATTATTTATTCATTTCAAAGATGGAACCGCGACTACGCCGGACTTGCCATTGTTCAAAATGGCGATGGCTCTTTCGCCCGCGATAGTATGGGTCATCTACTGACGTTTCAGCAACTGGCTCGCTCGGCGTCCGGCTTGCCTTATTTCATTACAAGCGGCAACACGCCGCAGGGAATTTTCAGTGTACAAGGCACAGGTATCTCTCATAATAATTTAATTGGTCCTACTCCAAATCTTCAATTGCTTTTACCGCATGAAGACGATGCTTTGTACTGGCATCAAATGCCGGATAGTTCTCTTTCTTTTGAAAAGAATTACTTCCTTTTGCTTCCACCCGACTGGCGAAATTATTTGCCTATGCAGGAAGCTTTGCAAGCAGGCACAGCGGGGCGAACGGCTATTATTGCACACGGCTCTACCATTGATCCGGATTATTTTAAAGGCAAGCCTTTTTATCCTTTATCTCCTACTCTTGGCTGCCTTTGCGCGAAGGAAAACTGGAATATTTTTACGGGTAAACTGAACCAAAGCGACCAGTTTAATTTTATCAATACCTACCTCGCCAGACCCGAAGATGAAGCAGGTTATTTATTCGTTATCAACTTAGATAATCAACAAGCACCCGTTTCGAAAAACGAAATTGAAAAGCTGGTGGATGAATATGAAAAAGGGAAATAAGTTTTTATAATGTTATTTGCTTCACAGCTAAAATTTTCCTCGTCGAAACATCTTGTATAAAAACTACGACGCCAGCATTATCTGATTTCAAACCGTCGGGCAATGACAGTTGAAAACTTTCATCATTCTTTGCTGGAAGCATTGATTTTATTGACCTTGCGACATGGTAATCATCAAGCTGTTTACCCGAATTTTCGCCTCGCGCAACAGATGTTGAGGAATGATTTTGTACTAACACAGCGACCATCTGGCAATTAGAAGAAATTGGTCTGTTTAGTTTATAATGAACAGTAACAGAACGATCATTCAAAGAAGCAGCAACCCCAAAATCAATATTATCATCCTGCTCTCTGGCTGTCTTTATCGCGTTCGTTACACCCCGCTGATTACTTCCTACCATTTCAAACTGACCTTGCACAACGGCTTGGGGTGTATAAGCAGATTGCGCACGAAGCGCCTGTACATATTGCTGCTGACGTATGGTGTAATCGTGGTTGCCGAATACATCTTTCCAGCCAAGCCTGTCCCAGTAATCAACATGAAAAGATATCACAACAAGATTTGTATCAGACGCTGCTAAACTGCTTGCTAACCTATCCGCGGGCGGGCAACTGGAGCATCCCTGCGAGGTGAACAATTCAAGCAATACTTTCTTTGATGAAGTTGTGCTATACAAAGTCTTTTCTTTTGTGTCGCCTGCCGTTGATGTTGTACAGGCATAAGCCAAAACGGCAAGTACAATGATGGGGAAACGCATAGTGATTTTTTATAAAAATAAAAAATGCCCCGCAGTTACGGGGCATTCCGGAATATTGTTAGTCTTTTGTGATTAGTTCATCTTTTTCTTAATACTGCTTACCTGCTCCTGCAGGTTGTTTACCATACCGGCAAGCTGACCTACATCCCAGCGTTGCTGCGCGGCAGCTTTGGTGATGATCATCTGCGCTTTCCATACTTCCAAAATGTCTTCGGTATTGATAGGATACGGATCGTATTGCGGATTATCGCTTACCAGCATCACTTTGTTTTTAACGCGGCTGTTGCGGTTGATACGTTTGTAAACAATACCATTGCTGCGTGATACAACTATATATGCCTGGTTGCTTTTTACATCTTCCAAATCTTCCAGTCTTTCTCCCACAATCACACTGCCGCTTGGTGTAGGCAGCATACTGTCACCAATGATCTCAAAAGCGCGGTATTGTCCCGGTGCCAGCATAGGCAAAGTGAATGTATTCAGCTCATCTATAAATTCAGGATCTGCATAACCCGCAAGATAACCGGCGGCAGCTTTTACAGGTACAAACTGGATTTGCCTGTCGTCAGATTCATCCGAATTTTTTAATGCCCGGCGTTTATCCAGGTAAGTAGCCGCTTTGGCTTCAGTCAGATCTTTCAAAAACAAATCATCCAGACTCAATTTAAAAATATGGCAGATGCTGCGCAGCACTTCCAGCCGCGGCTCGGCTCTTTCTTCTTCGTAAGCGCCTACCAATGAGCGTTTAATTTTCAGTTTGTTTGCAAACTCTTCCTGAGTCCAGCCACGTAAACGGCGGAGATAGCGTAAGTTTTTGCCAGCGTAAGACATAAGCCAATTTATTTAGCACGCAAAATACTAACTAATTTAGTTCGACAAAAATTATTTTTTAAAACTTTTATAATCGATGCTTTTAAAGGCTTCCCCCTGGTAAGAAAATTGTCTTTCCATTTTTATGAAAAAGCCATTCGACATTACCGATATGCTGAAGCGAATTGAGAAGGCAGTAAAGCCTTATCCAAAAGCAGCGATGTTCCAGTTATACGAAGAAGGTTATACTTCTATTTTCGAACAGTTGATTTCATGCATCATTTCTATACGCACACTCGACGAAACCACGATACCTGTTTCAAAAAAATTATTTGCCAAAGCCAGAACATCAAAACAAACAGCCGCCTTATCAAAAGATGAATTGGCAAGCCTCATTGAAGGAACCTCGTTTGCTTACAACAAAGTAAAAACCATTCTAACCATTGCAAAAGAAACTGAGGAAAAATATGGCGGCGATTTGCCTGCAGATTATAATGTGCTAACCGGCTTTTCAGGTGTTGGTCCTAAATGTGCAAACCTTGCGTTAGGTGTGGCTACCAAGTCGGCAGCTATTTCTGTTGATATCCATGTTCACCGTGTGGTAAACCGTTGGGGATTTATACAAACATCTCAACCGGAACAAACGATGCTGGCGCTGGAGCAAAAGGTAGATAAGAAAAAATGGATCGATATTAATCGATTATTGATGCCTTTTGGAAAGCACATTTGTACCGGTCGCGCGCCTCATTGTTCCTCTTGCGTGGTGCTGGATTATTGCAACCAGGTTGGTGTTACTTCACATCGTTAGAAATAATCACCAGAGTTAATTGAAGAATGACAGCAGAATTAGCTTTACCTTTTTCAACAACGAAAAACCTAACCACCAAACAAGTCTTCCTTACTTTTCGGCCGCTTGTCATTTTGCCAGTTAAAGCCTCTTAATTTCAGATCTTCATGATTGACTTGCTGCATCGGGTAAAAAGTACCTTTCAAATTGCTGATGCGCGATACACGCTCTGGTTTTCGATCTTTAAAATAGGTTTCAATAACATCACAACTTGACTTATCGACACCAATAAATTTCATATCGTCATCCTGTGTATAATACACCGATTCGGCATTGCCCTGCGTGCGGATAAAATTGATTTCGCCATTCTGAAAATATCCATTAATAATTCTGCCTTTTACCTGGTTGTAAAACTGCGAACTATCTACATTAGACAGTACAAGCGCATTCTCAAATACATACGCGCGCTCGGGCTTTTTATTTTTTGTATAGAGATAAATAGTGTCCCCCGTTATCTGGCTGTTATTTGCCCAAATAACCGGGCTTTTAAACAACCTGAACACAGAATCAACAGCAGAATAAAATAAGCTGTCGCAGGTTGCCTGCATTGAATCGGAGAATATACGGACATTGTAATAGGCTTCAATATACCTGTCTTTTGTACTGTCGCTGCCGGCAAAGTTTATGCTGTCAAATGGCGGCATGGAATCTCTTATGGTTGGCACGTTACGCAACCCTTTTATAGAAGATAATTTGGCGCTAAATAATGTGTCCGCCGCAATGAACAACGAATCATTATTTTGCTTTAGCATCATCACCGGGTGCTCTGTTGCCAGCAGGATATTTGTCTTTTTATTTCCTTTTACATTGTTTGCAAAAAGCGCATATCCCTGCGCCGTGTCGCGGTAAATAACATTGCCCTGCGCCTCAAAATTCCCGGTTGAATCTTCGCTTGCCGTACGGTCAGCAATGAGTACAGATGTACTGTCCTGAATGATGGGACGATCGCCAAAAAAAGATTGCTTCGTTTGCAGATTGTAATAACCGTTCGTTGTACTGATAACCCGTTTGCCGCTTACAATTTTGGTAGGCACCGTAAAGGTTGCAATATTGCTGTAGGTGTTGTAAAGCAATGTATCAGTGGTAACGCGGTAATCGGGATTGACAAGAAGCACGTGTTTTTTAAAAGAGGCATCACGCGTTTGCCCATAATAAAAGCCTTCATCGCTTGTAAGGGTGGTTGTTCCGTTTATCAGCTTGCCGCCGTTTCTGTAAATACCAATTTTGGTTTGTGTGTTATAGTCCAGCTCGGGCGTTGTAAGAATTCCTTTGCCATCCGTAAGGCGCACATTGCGACGCAGGAAAGCGGTTTTATCATTACCAATGTATCGCAGGTAATCAGCGTAAGTATGAACGCTATCGGCATTGTTGATATGCACGTGCCCAAAGGCTTCCAGCGTATTATTCAGCTCATTCAGAATGGCGCTGTCGCAATAAAAAGTTGTGGTTTGCTGCTTTACTACCACATGGCCTGATAATACTTTCAGGTTGGTAGTATCATTTGTTTTTCGGAAACTAAGCGTATCGGCACTTACTACATTGATTACTTTACTATTGGGATCGGTGCTATTTTGCGCAGAGGCAAACTGCAGGATGCAAAACAAAAAGAAAGCAAGAAAGCTTATGAATTTACACATCCATCTCCGGTTCATCATTTATCGCGGTTGTACAACAAGAATGGTATCCTTAGAAGCGATAAGCGTATCCGGTTTTGTGTTTTCATTCAATGGCTTTGTAATGTAATTGCCTTTGTCTTTTTTACCAAAAATCGAAATGTTCACATACCGCCTGGGATGAACACGAAGATCATCCGTTAATGTATGTAAACTCAAAACGGTGTTGTTTAAATTGTTGTAAATTTCACGGTCGTAAAGCAGGGCGCCAACTGAACCGTTGGGCGAATTCAGTGCCGTCATGGCACTATCAAGCTTTGCGGTGGCAGATTTTACCTGCCGCATCACACTATCCAGATCAATGTGCGACAGGTTAGCGGTTAACGTATCAACATGGCTTAATGTGCTCGTAAGCCTTTCATTGTTTGATGCCAGATTTCCTGTAAAACTATTTAAATTATCCAGCGAGCCTGCCAGGGTTCCATTCTTTGAATCCAGTATTTTATTTAACGAAGCAGACGTACTAACCAACGCAGCTGTTACGGCGCTTAAATTACCAATTACAGATTGCAGGTTGCCTTGTGTGCGCGGATCCAGAACGGCATTGAAATTTCTCAGTAATGAGTCTAACGAATGAAGTGTAACTGTTACCTGGTCTGCCACAGGTCCAAGCTTGTTGGTAATTGACCCTAACATACCGGGATTGTTGCTTGTCATCAGCGTATCATCATTCTTATAATAACTCTGGCTATTGCCAAGATTGATTTCAATACTCGGCGATCCTAATGGGTTTGAGTTAATTGAAGCCACCGAATTGTTCGGAATCTTATATTCATCTTTCAGCTTGATGGTAATAACGATGTCCGTCACTTTATCGTTGGCTGCTTCTATATCAGATACGCTTCCAACCTGGAAGCCATTTACATACACGGCATTTGAAGTTGCCAGCCCTTTTATATCGCCATATTTCGCATACAAATAATTGCCACTTTTAAAGATACTTTTTCCTTTCAGGAAATTAAAACCCAGAATCAGGAGCACTACAGCAATGATTGTAAGGGCGCCAATTTTGGTTTCATTTGATATTTTCATCAGATTATTTTTAAGTAAATCCTGCAGTACAAACGCTATGGTAAAATTTTGTGCCAATCATAACGTTGGCGGCTATTTGTTAACTGTTGAGAATAGACAAAAGTAAAGCTTATCAGCCGCTAATTAAACAATTGTTTAAAAATATAAACCTCTTCGATTTTTGTTTATCAGTATATAACAATCCTGAGTCAGGTAATATAACGCAAGGGTTTATGTTTTTACTTTATTGTATAAAATAAAAGACAAAAATGTAGTAAAAAAGCTGCGTTCAGGTGAGAAAAGAGCGCTTCAGCAAACAAACATCACATCCTGCAAAACTAACTTTTCAAAGAAAAAAATTGCCTGGCGGCTTTGCGCGAAGGTATCCAGGCAGCAAGCAACGACACCACGAAAACAGTAGCAGCCACTAAAATAAAATCAGATAAAAATAATTTTACAGGATAATAATCTATGATAAAAGTGCCGCCTTCCAATGGGATCAGTTTAAACTGAATCTGGGCAAAACAAACCAGCAAAGCCAGCAACATACCGCTGCCACTGCCTGCAATTGCCAGCAAAAATCCTTCGCCTAAAAAGATAGACTGGATAAGTCCATTGCTGGCTCCCATAGCTTTTAATACCGCAATGTCTTTTTGCTTTTCAAGCACCAGCATGGTAAGTGCGCCAATCATATTGAAAGCAGCAATTAAAAGTATCAGTGACAGGATGCCGAAGATGACCCATTTTTCAACCTGCATCACGCTGAACAAGCTTTGGTTTTGCTGGTAGCGTGTCTGCACAAGAAATGTGTTGCCAAGTACTGACTGCAATTTTTTCTGAACTTTTACTTCATCTGCGTTTGGCTGAAGGGAAATTTCCACACTGCTATATTCACGCGGCTGCAGGTATAGCATGTATTGCAGAAAAGGAAGATTGGTAAAAGCATACTTGTTATCAAATTCCTGCTGTACCATGAAGGTGCCGGATACATTGATCTCCGCAGAGTTCATGGCATCCATACTGGTTAGGCGTTTCGCTTCGCGGTTAGGTATATATAATGTTAGCGGCGCCAATCCCCCATTCGGATCGGCACCAACTGCACTTTCAATACCGGCACCAATGAGAAGCGTTGGCTTGTCGGGCGTGCCCATATTGTACTTACCACGCTCAATGTGCTGCCCTAATTTATTTACGTTTGGATAATTGCCATCCACGCCTTTTAAATAAATGATGGATTGATAATCATTGCCGTTAGAAAGCATTGCTTTTTCTTCGGCAACAAGACTGATATTTCTTACACCAGAAACGGCTTTTATAGCGGCTTCCTGCTGTGGACTAATGGTGATGAATTTGGCATTCGCCGGTGCTGCGCGGATGTCAGAATAAAAATCGGAATACAGGCTTTGCACAAGGTCTTCAAAGCCATTAAAAACGCTTAAAACAATAATGAGAGCGGCTGTACCAACTCCAATAGCAATCATGCTGATGCGGGCAATGATGTTAACCGCATTGCTGTTGTTCTTGGGTTTAAAATATCGCCATGCAAACAGGAAACGAAGCCAGCCTGCTCCTGAAGCGGCTTTTATAGCTGTTTGACTACCGGTAGTTTGCTTCATTAAAACTTATAATCGATCGAAATTTAATTGTGTAGTTTGAAGTTCTTCATTATCGGCTGGAGCGTTATTCTTCACCAGGTTTTGGTGGCGTATTCTCTTCTATCTGCTTAAACAATTCTTCCATTTTAAATACATGTTCCAATGTATCATCAGCATAAAAATGCAGAACGGGAATGCGGCGCATCTGGCTTTTTACGCGCTCAGCAAACTCCTTCTTGATTTCCCAGGCACGGTCCTGAATTTTTTTCAGCGCCGCTTTTGTATCGTTAATCTGGAAAAAGCTGAGATAGATGCGCGCTTCCAGCAAATCGGGTGTAATTTTTACGGAGGATATTGACACCATACCGCCGTTCATCATATTTAAACCCAGCCTTCTGAATATATCGTTAAACTCTTCCTGCACTATGCCGGCCACTTGCCTTTGTCGTTTTCCTTCTTGCATACTATTACCTTTGTCGGCTGTAAAAATACTATCATTTTGCCGAGCTGTGATGATTCGCATCGCGGTGTTGTTTCAAAACCGTGTTAATGAAAAAATACTCACGCATTTTTTTTTACTTAGGTCAACATAAATCCCGCATTGCTCTTTATTTTTTATGTGTTGTATTGTCAATCGTTTTCTCTATCGTTTCATTGGGCATGCTGATGCCTTTTCTTGAATTGATCTTTAATGGTAATAATGCTTCGGGCACATCATCTTTATTCAGTGCAACATCCAACCCTGTCGTATCATTTATAAGAAAAGCGCTTATCTCTTCCATCCAAAGCAGCGGAACATTTTCTGCAGAAGGTAAGCTACGGACATTGCTGTATATCTGTATTCTGCTTATCTTTCTTATCTTACTAAAAAATGTTTTTATCTACCTCGCTTCTTATATTCTGACACCAATTAAAAACGGCATCGTTAATAAGATGCGGCTTGAGTTATACAGCAAAGTTTTACAGCTTCCGATTGGCTATTTTACTGAGAGAAGGAAAGGCGATTTAATCAGCCGCATCACGAATGATATAAGTGAAGTTGAATATTCAGTTGTAGGAACGCTGGAAGGCTGGATAAGCGATCCGCTCACCATCATTTTTAATTTTACGATTCTTTTCTATTTAAGCCCGCAGCTCACTATTTTTCTTCTCTTGTTTCTTCCTGTAATCGGTTTTGTTATCGGCAGAATTTCCCGGTCGTTAAAGCGACCTTCAAGCGAAGCCGCTATTAAATACGGAGAATCATTGTCGCTGCTTGATGAAACCCTGACCGGGCTTCGTGTTATTAAAGCATTTAACATCGAAAACATCTTACGAAACCGGTTTTTTTCTATAAATAATAGCTTAATGAAAGCCAGGAATCGCATTGCATTTCGCAGAGATTTGTCGGCGCCAACTTCTGAGTTCCTTGGTGTGTCTGTGTTTGCGGCGATATTGTGGTATGGCGGCAGCGGCATTATAAAAGGAAGCATTCCGTTGGAAGGTTCAGCTTTTATAGGTTATCTCGCGTTGTTTTATAATGTAATTAATCCTGCAAAATCATTGTCTACTTCATTTAGTAACATGAAGAAAGGTGAAGCAGCCATCACCCGTATTGAAGAGATATTGGGAGCGCCAATTACAGTTGAAGATAAGCCAAACGGAATTAGGCTACCTTCTTTCAACAACGCTATTGAATTCAGAAATGTGACGTTTGCCTATGAGGATTATGTCATTTTAAAAAACATAAACCTCACCATTGAAAAAGGAAAAACGGTTGCCTTGGTAGGTTCCTCGGGAGCTGGTAAAAGCACGCTGGCTGACCTTGTGCCGCGCTTTCATGATGTAACAAGCGGCGAGTTGCTGATAGATGGAATCAACATTAAAGAATACACACTTGAAAGCCTGCGAAGCCAGATTAGTATTGTAACGCAGGAACCGATTTTGTTTAACGATAGCATTGCTAATAACATTGCGCTTGGTATGGAATCTACAGCCAGTGACGAACAAATACAAGACGCCGCCAAAGTAGCCAATGCATATTCTTTTATTACTCATAAAGATGATGGCTTTAATACCAATATCGGCGACAGAGGAAGCAAATTAAGCGGTGGCGAAAGACAGCGGCTTACCATAGCAAGAGCCGTTTTGAAAAACCCGCCAATATTGATTCTTGATGAAGCAACTTCATCGCTTGATACCGAAAGTGAAAGACTGGTGCAGGATGCCATTAATAAGATGATGCAGAACCGTACTTCGCTCGTGATTGCGCATCGCCTGTCTACCATTCGCCATGCCGATGAGATTATTGTTTTGCAGCACGGACAAATAGTACAACGCGGCACACATACATCGCTGATGACGGAAGAAGGATTGTATAAAAAACTGATAGAGATGCAGGAAGTGAGATGATTGACAATTGGTACTTGTCAATTTTTATTTGATGGCTTGTTTTTCTAATTAACAATTAATCATCGCCAATTAAAAAAAATTTCTATTTTGGCAAATCAAAAACACAACAAACATGATACAATTTAGTGAATTGCAAGCCGGAGATTACGTCATTGTTGAATATGAAGGCACAAGATGGGAAGGTGAAGTGATGAAGTTAAATCACGATGAAAAACAAGTCTGTGTACAAACAGAAGTGCAGGATTTCTGGTACGCTCCTGCAGATGTTTATCCTATTGTGCTGAATGATGAAGAATTGAAGCGCTTGCATTTCGGCAAAGAAGTTATGGACGATGGCAGCATTAAATATAAAAAAGGTTCATTTCGTTTAGCCATTCCTGCCGAGGGTGATTTTTCTGATATTGAAATGTGGTATCGCGAAGACCGCCGCCATCACCCGGATGTTCATTTTGTTCACCAGTTGCAGAACAATTACCTGCAGATGACGAAAGTGCACCTGACAAGGGAAGTGATGGTATAATCTCTTAACAAATCTTTCCTTTTAAACATTAAACGATATCATCTTATCCACATCTCAGGTACTCAGTTTAAAAAATAAAAAAATGAAAAAGATTCTTTTTATAGCTATTGCAGCTATTGCTTTTACCACAGCTTCGCAGGCTCAGGATTCTACCATGTCAAAAGGGAAAATGCACAATGACCAGGGTGACAAAATGCACCGTGGCGGTGATAGGATGAAGGATTTAAACCTGACGCCCGACCAGCAGGAAAAAATGAAGAAGCTGCGTGAAGACAACCGCACAAAAATGGAAGCTATTAAAAACAATACTTCCCTAAGCGACGATCAAAAGCAGGAACAAATGAAGAAGCTGCGTATGGATCAGCGGAAGAATATGGAAGGTTTGCTGACTGATGAACAAAAAGCGAAAATGAAAGATGCGCGCAAGCAGGAAATGATGCATCGCAGGAACATGAAAGATGGCGGTGATTCTACCATGCGTAAATAAACATTCAGAATAAAATGAATTTTTTAAAAAGCATTCTTTCTTTACTTATTGTTGCGTTGTTTTTTACTTCTGCTTCTGCACAATCGAAAATGCAGTTGACAAAAATGAAACAGCGGGTAATGACCGAATTGAAAGTGGATGATATAAAAGCCGATTCGGCAGTCAACATCGTTACCGATTTTTACAAAAATGCCCGCGCCATCAGAACCAATGCCGACCTGAAGGATGCAGACCGGAAATCGGCTCTGCAAACCAATCGTAAAGCAGAAATGGGTCGTCTTAAGGCTGCCGGTTTTACCATGGAGCAAATGCAGAAACTAAAGCAGGTTTTAGATGAGATGAAAGAAGAACGGCAAAACCGGAAAGGAGCAAAAGATTCCACTTCGGCTTCGTAAAGAGAGATTCATTTTATAAAAAAGAAAAGCCGTCCGGGCATTATTCGGACGGCTTTTCTTTTACTTCTCCTTCCCAAACTATCCTTGTTCGTGGCAGTGCCTGGGGATAATTGTTTTGTATGAACAGAAGCAAATGTTCTCTTACAAAACAGCGAAGATCAAAGGCATGCCCGGCATTATTGGTGCTAACCAAACAACGAAGTTCAACAGTCCTTTCTTTAAGGTCGGTTACCTGCAATGTAGCGACGCGCTCATCCCATATCGGTTGCGTTTTCACAAACGCCAGAAACTCTTTGCGCACTTCGTCTACCGGCACGGTGTAATCCAGATAAATCATAGCGGCGCTCAGAATCTCAGAGCCTGTGCGTGTCCAGTTCTGAAAGGGTTTTTCAATAAAATAGTTAATGGGCAAAATTAACCGGCGCTGATCCCAAATCTGCATTACAACATAGGTTAGCGTAATCTCTTCCACATGTCCCCATTCGCCTTCTACAATAAGTACATCATCTAATCGCAATGGCTGTGTAAAAGCGATCTGCAAACCGGCCAAAAAATTAGCCAGCGAGCGTTGCGCAGCAAAGCCAATGATGATACCGCCTATACCCACGCCGGTTAGTAAGCCTGTACCTAATTTTCGAAGGTTATCGAAGCTTAAAAAAATAAGGCAAATGGTAACGATAACAATGAGGCTGATAACCAGACGACGTATGAATTGCAGTTGCGTCCTGATCTTACGTTCGCGCAGGTTATCAGGCTTCTTTAAATCGTACTTGAAAACCACATAATCCTCAACCACTTTGATAATCGCAATCAGGATTAACGCAACCGTGATGGTTAAAAAAATCTGCGAAAATTTATCAAATACAACCATCTGCGACCTGCGCAACCGCAACTCGTCTTTAAACGAATTCAATATAAAAAGAGGCAGAAATAAGTTGACCGGAATTGCTATGCGGCGAATAATTGAACGCGTTAACGAAAAGTCGGTTTTCTTATCAGCTTGTCTCACCAAAGCGCCTAAAATCAAGCGAAGAACAATACCAATGATAATAGCGCAAAGAAGAATCATCAGGTTCCAGATTCCCTTTGGAAGCGACTGCAAATAATTAATTACATCATCCCACATAATAATAAACAGGATATTGACTGAATTGGTTATTTATACTAATAATGATTCAATTTTTTTGAAAGCTTCTTTCGCTGGTTTGTGCTCCCAAAGTATTTTATAAATCTCAGCGATAACCGGAATTTCAGCTTTCACTCTTTCGTTGGTTATGTAAATACATTTGCTTGCGTTATAACCTTCAGCAACCATGTTCAGCTCGAGCTGCGCCGCTTTTACAGAATAGCCTTTGCCGATCATATTTCCAAACATGCGGTTGCGGCTATATAGTGAATAACAAGTTACCAGCAAATCGCCAAGATAAACAGATGAAGTGTATTTGATTCGCTCCTGGTTGCAGGGAATCTCATGTTGCTTTACCAATGCCTTTAAAAACACAGCCATTTCATTAGCGCAGTTAGCAATATAAACGCTAAGAAAATTATCGCCATATTCCAAACCATGTGCAATGCCGGCGCCAAGTGCGTAAATATTTTTCAGCACGGCTGCATACTGAACGCCAACCACATCATGATTGATAACTGTATTCAGATATCTTGTTTTAAAATGACCGGCGATATTGTTTGCCATTTCTTCATCAACACCGGAAAAAGTAAGATAGGAAAGCTTTTCAGCGGCTACTTCTTCAGCATGACAGGGACCTAATACCGTGAAATAATTTTTGATAGAAACTTCATAATCGTTACGTACATAATCGTAAAGAAGCTCGTTACAATCAGGCAAAATACCTTTTATAGCAGATACAATTTTTTTGTTTTGAAAATCCTTTCCCGATAAGCCTTCAAACGCATTTTTAACGAAAGCAGAAGGCACAGCAACAATGATAACATCCGATTTTTCAAACACGGTTTTGATATCATTGTATAAAGAAAAAGAACCGCTGGTAAAATAAACCGCTTCCAGGTAATGCGGGTTGTGATGGTGCTGCCGGATATAATCAATGGTATCATTATTTCGAACCCACCAATTAATATGATGCCTGTTATCAGTAAGTATTTTGGCAAGAGCCGTCGCCCAGCTTCCACTTCCTATAATCGCGAACTGCATATGCAAAACAAATGAAGCTGCAAACATACGGGAACATGAGGGAAGCCGATTTGTAAGAGCGACATACAGGCAGGAATTAACCAAAGAGTGATGCATTTGTTTGTAAGAAATACTGAGGTTGATTTATATAACTCTACCATCTTTCCATGTAGCTTGCGTTTATAAAAGCATCAAATGCCAACAGTAATTATCACAGGCGGAACGGGATTGATAGGAAAGCGTTTATCACAAATGATGATCGAGAAAGGATACGAGGTCATTGTATTCAGTCACCAAGCTAAAGAAGGGAAAACAGAAGAAGGCGCTACCATAAAAAAATGGGATATAAATAAAGGCGACATTGATAAAGATGCTATTGCGAAAGCAGATTATCTCGTTCATCTTGCCGGCGCTAATGTGGCAGAAAAAAGATGGACCGAAAAACGCAAGCAGGAAATTATTGATAGCCGAACCAAAAGCAGTGCTTTACTGATAAAGGCTTTACGCGAAACACCGAATCAAATCAAAGCGGTGATAAGCGCTTCCGCAATTGGCTGGTATGGAGAAGATACCGTAAAAAGCAGAAGCGAAGGATTTAGTGAAGATGCGCTTTCATCGGACGATTTTTTAGGTCGCACAACCCGTCTCTGGGAAGAAAGTATAACACCAGTATCTGAGTTAGAAAAACGACTCGTCATTTTGCGTACAGGCATTGTGCTAAGTACAAAAGGCGGTGCTTTGGTTGAGTTTATGAAGCCTTTAAAGTTAGGTGTTGCAACGGTGCTCGGCAAAGGCAGCCAGGTAATTAGCTGGATACATATAGACGATGTTTGCCGGCTCTATGTATACGCCATCGAAAACGCTCATGTCGCTGGTATTTACAATGCAGCAGCACCATCGCCGGTTACCAATAAAAAGTTGGTAACCGCACTTGCAGAAGAAATGAAGGGAAATAAATTTTTAACCATGCCAGTGCCATCTTTCATCCTGAAAATAGCACTTGGCGAGATGAGTACGGAAGTTTTAAAAAGCACAACAGTAAGCTCAACAAAAACAGAGCAAAGCGGATTTAGCTTTTTATATCCTGATATTAAACCGGCACTTCACGAATTGGTTAAAAAGTAATTTCACCTGAATGCAAAATGTTGTAAGTGTATCATTTTAAATAGGATACAAAATACAGTTTTTGGTAACCAACGTTCGTCTCCTTTTTGATCGGCTGTTGCGATTCTTGCATGCCGAAGCAGCAAAAATTCTCACATCGAGCTTCGGGGCAATGTTTGGGCTTTTATCGAAGCAAATAATGGACGTTATTTTAAAAAAGATTCATCATCAAACCGTTTATCATATTCAGTCAAAGAATATCTTCGCTTCATTGTCAATTCACTTGGCAAAGCTTTCTGACTTATAGAAAGAGTTATAAGTTAATAAGCCAACTTAGCTCAGTTGGTAGAGCATTTCATTCGTAATGAAAGGGTCGTCGGTTCGACTCCGATAGTTGGCTCAAAGCTAAAACGCAATACTGCATTGCGTTTTAGCTTTTTTATTTACTCATTTTATTAGCCCAAATAAATAAGTCTTTCAAAAGCAAAGCCGTTTCGCAAAGTGAAAAGAAAATCAATCCTTCTTTGTGAATAAACCGCAGCCTTATAACTTACATCTCACACAATAAAACCGGGAAATAATAGTTGACATCTTTGTAACAGCAGCATGTGTATGCCAGCATTATTTTTATCAGCATGAAACTATCATACGCCGAACAGGAATTTGAACGTAGCAAAAACAGGAAAGCGTTGGGTATTACACTCGGCGTTTGCCTTGCCATTGTTTTATTAATGTTTCTCGTAAGCTGGACGGCGCCGCAAACACCACAGCCGTTAGTTGATAATGGCATTGAAGTAAACCTCGGAAATGTAGATGAAGGTTTTGGCGATGTGGCTCCGCAGTTACCCGGCGAAATGTCGAAAGCAGATGAAAGTGATGTGCAGCCTGTAAAGGCTTCTGCTGCCCGCGAAGAGCCGGACGAAAGTAAAGAAGTAGCAGAAAATACAGAGCGCGATGCACCCGAGATTCGCACCTCGCCAAAGCCAAACACTGAACCCAAACAACCTAAAGAATTGCCCAAGGCAAAACCAAAAGAAAAAGCGCCCGTTGTGGCTGCTGTGCCTGCACCACCAAAGCCAAAAGCGGTTTATAAAGGTGGCGCTACAGCAAATAATTCAGGCGGCAACGGAGCTGATAGTTACAATGGCGTTCGCAACCAGGGAATTGCCGGTGGCAAAGGCGACCAGGGCAAGCCCAATGGCAACCCGGCTTCAGATAGTTATACAGGAAATGGCGGCACCGGCAAAGGTGGTGTGAGCATACGTAGCGGCTTAAGCGGACGGCGGTTTACACACCTGCCTTCTTTCACAGATGATTTCAATGAAAATGCAAAAGTGGCAATTGATATTACTGTTGATGAAGCCGGTAATGTGATTAGCGCAGCCCGAAATCCTCATGGAACCACAACAACCAACGGAGGAATCATTGGCATCGCTTTATCGAAGGCTAAGCAACTGAAGTTAACCAAAGGAAGCAGTGAGCAAACCGGAACCATTGTATTCGATTTCAAGCTTCGCGGATAGCTTTCCTGCCGCATCTTTGCGGTGTTATGAACTACACTGAAACCATCGATTATCTATATAAAAAACTCCCGCTTTTCAGCCGCCTTGGCGCTGATGCTATAAAGGCAGACTTAAACAATACCATTCGCCTGTGTGAAGCACTGGGCAATCCGCAAAACAAATTTAAAAGTTTACATATTGCCGGCACCAATGGTAAAGGTTCCGTAAGCCATATGCTGGCTGCCATTTTACAAACGGCCGGCTATAAAACCGGACTTTACACTTCTCCTCATCTTGTTGATTTCAGAGAACGTATTAAAGTAAACGGTGAACTATGCCGCCAGGATTTTGTTGTTGATTTTACAAAAAAAATACAACCGATAATTGAAGAAATCGAACCTTCATTTTTCGAGATTACGGTAGCGATGGCTTTCGGGTATTTTGCACAGGAAGCTGTAGATATTGCCATTATAGAAACGGGCCTTGGTGGTCGGCTCGATAGTACAAATATCATTACACCTATTCTTAGCATTATCACTAATATCGGGCTCGATCATGTTCAGATTTTGGGCGATACGGTAGAGAAAATTGCGTTTGAAAAAGCAGGTATTATCAAGCTTCATGTTCCTATTATTATTGGTGAAACCTTACCGGAAACAGAGCCTGTTTTTGTAAGTATGGCAAAAGAAAAAGCAGCACCAATAATGATTGCACAACGCAACAGTTATATTACCGGTTTTACCACTGAATTTGATAAACTAACTATAACGACAGCTAACACAAAAACAGACGATCGCGAAA
This sequence comes from Ilyomonas sp., assembly GCA_965199905.1. Lineage (GTDB taxonomy): Bacteria > Bacteroidota > Bacteroidia > Chitinophagales > Chitinophagaceae > Ilyomonas. Next base: position 1,576,229 of record OZ241366.1, read on the forward strand.
CATACGTTCTTGATTTACCCGGTATTTACCAGGTAAAAAATATTCTTACCGTTTTAGAAGCTGTTGCATACTTACAATCCATCGAATATAATATTTCAACAGCGCAGGTAAAAGAAGGGCTTACCGCAGTAAAAAAACTTACCGGGCTGCACGGGCGTTGGGAACTTGTACACCGCAAGCCAGCCGTTATTCTTGACGTTGCACATAATGCAGATGGCATGAAACAACTGGCGGAACAACTCGAACTTTCGACTTATGAAAATCTGCATATTATCATTGGTATGGTAAAGGATAAAGACATTGTTTCTTCATTGAAATATTTACCAAAAACAGCCAGTTATTATTTTACAAAACCGGATACGCCGCGCGCAATGCCAGAAGGCAGCATCGCTGAAATGGCTGCTGGCACTGGCTTGCAGGGAAGAACATTTGAAAATGTAAATGAAGCATTGCAGAATGTGCTAACGCATGCTCATGAAGATGATTTGGTATTGATTTGCGGAAGCGTGTTTTTAATTGGTGAAGTAGTTGTGTAAACAAAACAGGCATTGGTTATTCCAATGCCTGTTTAAAATATGATCATTCAGTTTTACTGCTTACTGACAAAAAGATTGAAAGAGCCTTTTATTAAGGTAAAATTATCTCCGTTTTCATCTTCCGACCAACAGTGAAAAGACCCCGTGATTTGTCTTGTCGTCGGGTCGTAGCTGGTAATGGTAACATACGAATTACTAAGTCCATCTGAAGCTATATCCTCATCGGAATCATACAGAGCTGTTCCGTCTGCAACGCTGACTAATCCCAGATCATTGTCTGAATTCAGAATTTGATATACGCCGGTTTTTATAGCGCCGCCTGGTAAATCCAAATCAGCTCCGAATAGTTGCGACAAGTCGGCAGTAAAACCTCCGAATGTTAATGTGGTAACATTGTCTTCTGTAGCAATTATTGCGCTGTCTGCAAACGTTCCGTTGTAAGTAGCGCCCGTAATTGAATCGGTAAAATGCCATTCATTGTCAGCAGCAGGAGTGAGATCGGTGTAGCTGCTATCAGCAAAACCAGTGTCGCCGGATGTATCAACGCCACCTAAACCTGTACCTGTGCTATCCTGAACATCTACAAGGAATGGACAGGTGCTATCGCCAAACGAAAATTCGGTTGGCTCAATCAGAATAGGTATACCTTTCATTTTCAGGACTAAAGTATCCAGACCAACGCTGCTGAAGAAGCCGGAATCGGCAAACTGAAATCCGTTTTTATCAGTGCTGGCAATTGAATAAGTACCGGTTGTTTTTACATTCACAACAACCGTAACAAAATTCACATCTCGGGGACCTACACCTTCATAATAATCACCATTTACAGCCGGCGTGCTCAGGCATTCCAAAGTAGAATCGTTGAGCAGACTGAATGTTGCGTTGTTAGTATTCGATTCCTGGCTCAGTTCTTTTTGGCAGGAAAGCAAAAACAAAGTAGTAACGCCGAAAAGAAAAACCGGTATCAATAATCGCTTCATAGAAAATAATTCAGTTTTAGCCGTTGTAATATCAGTTATAGCAAACGAATCGATATGAATAAAATTGCTTCGTCTTTATTTAATTTCGCCCACCATGTTGGCAGGTATTACCCATTCATCAAACTGCTCGGGTGTAAGATAGCCAAGCTGCACAGCCATTTCTTTTAGCGTTGTGTTTTGCTTATGCGCCTTCTGCGCAATTTCTGCTGCTTTGTAGTAACCAATTTTTGTGTTTAATGATGTTACCAGCATCAGGCTGTTTTGTACATGCTTGTTGATGTTGGCTTCAATCGGTTCAAGGCCAATTGCGCATTTATCGTTGAATGAATGGCAGCCATCACCGATCAACCGTGCACTATGCAGGAAATTGTAAATTATAACCGGCTTAAATACATTCAGCTCAAAATGACCGGTTGCGCCACCAATGTTTATTGCCACATCATTGCCTAATACCTGCGCCGCTATCATGGTTAACGCTTCGCATTGCGTAGGGTTCACTTTGCCCGGCATGATAGATGAGCCCGGCTCATTATCCGGGATAAAAAGTTCACCGATGCCGCTGCGCGGACCACTTGACAACATGCGGATATCATTTGCAATCTTCATCAGGCTTACCGCTACCGTCTTCAATGCACCGTGAGATTCCACAATGGCGTCGTGCGCTGCCAGCGCTTCAAATTTATTTTCTGCCGTAACGAACGGTAAACCGGTAAGCTGCGCAATATGCTTTGCAACAAGCTCGCTGTAACCCTTTGGCGTATTGATGCCTGTGCCAACGGCAGTGCCGCCAAGAGCCAGCTCGCTAAGATGTGCAAGCGTATTTTTTATGGCTTTAATACCATGACTCAATTGCGATACATAACCGCTGAATTCCTGCCCTAATGTAAGCGGCGTGGCATCCATAAAATGGGTGCGGCCAATCTTCACCACGCTCATAAAGGCTTTGCTTTTTTCAGCCAGCGTATCGCGCAACTTCTCGATGCCGGGCAGCGTGGTTTCCATTAATATTTTATAAGCCGCAATGTGCATCGCCGTCGGGAACGTATCATTGCTTGACTGCGATTTATTGACATCGTCATTTGGATGAATAAACTTGTCTTTATCAGTTAATTGCCCGCCATGAATAACGTGCGCACGATATGCAATCACTTCGTTGGCGTTCATGTTGCTTTGCGTACCGCTTCCGGTTTGCCATACTACCAGGGGAAACTGATCGTCTAATTTTCCACTTACAATTTCATCGCATACCTGCGAGATAAGATCAGCCTTTTCTTTTGATAAAACACCAAGTTCCTCGTTGGTTAAAGCGGCTGCTTTTTTCAGGTAAGCAAATGCCTTGATAATTTCTTTCGGCATTTTATTGATGTCCTGGGCAATTTTAAAATTTTCGATGCTGCGTTGCGTTTGTGCGCCCCAATAAACATCGGCGGGCACCTGCACTTCGCCCATCGTGTCTTTTTCTATACGGTAATTCATATCGTTCATGTTAGTGACGGCAAATATAGTTTGAACAGGGAGTTATGGATTATGAGTTATGGATTATAAATTATGAATGATGAAGGTTGTTCCTAATATTTAAAAAAAAATAGGATCAGATAACGAATAGCAGAATAATTTAAAAAACAAAAAGTTCCGAAGCCATTTAACTCCGGAACTTTTTTATAAAACGAGCTATCAATTCATAACTTATAATTTATAACTCATGATTCTCTCTACGCTTTCTTTTTCGCTGTTTTTGGTGCGAACATCGCCAGCATACGCTTACCTTCCATCTTCGGCATACTTTCCAGCGAGCCTGCTTCCGCAAGTCGTTCAGCAAACTTCAAAAGCAGCAGTTGCCCGCGATCCTGGAACATGATGGCGCGACCTTTAAACTGTACATACGCTTTTACTTTATTACCTTCTTTCAAAAACTCTTCGGCATGCTTGGCTTTAAAATCAAAGTCATGATCATCAGTGCCTGGCGTAAAGCGAATTTCTTTAACCTCGCTTTGCTTGGCATTGGCTTTCATTTCTTTTTCCTTACGCTTTTTCTCGTACAGGAATTTTTTATAGTCGATGATTTTGCAAACCGGTGGCGCAGCATTCGGCGAAATTTCAACAAGGTCCAGCTCTTGCTGAATCGCTATTTTTCGCGCTTCATCTGTGGGATAAATACCAACGGTTACGTTGTCGCCAACAAGACGAATTTCGGGTACGCGGATTCTATCATTGATGCGGTGTTCAGGCTCCGGTTGCCTGTTAAATCTGGGATTAAACCTTCCCCTGGGTGGTAATGCCATTAATTGACGTTTGGTGAATAATTGTTTTGTTGTTGTTTTAAAATAAAAATTTTGCCATTGCTATAAAAAATGAACCCATTGCAAAAACTGTAGCAACAATCCAAATAAGATGTTTGTTAAGCTCAGATTTTAAACTATTTTCAACACGAAGTGAAGAGTTTACGATTTCAGCTTTTAGCTCTGCTCGCATTGATTCTACGTCTTTACGCAAAAACTCAACTTCAATTTTTGATGAAAACTCTTTCTTTTCAGAAAAGAACTTATTTTCCACAACTGTCTCAATCTCTTCCACAAAAGACCTTGCATCATTCTCATTCTGAAAATAACGCTTTGAAATTTCGAAAAGCTTAAGTGATTGCGTAGCTGTCATTCTTTGTAAAATTACAAATTATTCACCACTTTTTCGCTCTTCTATTTCTTCCCGGATTGTTTGAATAAATTCGTCTGCTAATACACTGCCCTCGGCACCTTTTCCCTGGCGCCGCACCGATACTTTTCCTTCGGCTACTTCTTTTTCGCCAATCACCAGCATATACGGCACCTTCCCTATCTCAGCTTCGCGGATTTTCTTTCCAATCTTCTCGCTGCGCTCATCTATTTCTACGCGAATGCCTTTCTTTTTCATCTTCTTTTTCAGCTCATCCGCATAAGGCATAAATTTATCTGAAATCGGAAGAATTTTCACCTGCAGCGGTGCCAGCCAGGTTGGAAATTTACCGGCATAATGTTCCAGTAAAAACCCGATGAAACGCTCATGTGTACCCAGCGGCGCACGATGAATAATGAGTGGCGTTTCCGGCTCGTTATCGGCATTGGTGAAATGCAGTTTAAAGCGGCGACCCTGCGCGAAATCAACCTGGTTGGTAGCAAGTGTAAATTCGCGGCCAATTGTGCTCCAAATCTGCACATCTATTTTAGGCCCGTAAAAAGCGCCTTCGCCGGCAACTTCTACAAAAGGAATATTATTTTCTTTCAGCACCTGCCTTACCATCTCTTCGGTTTCCAGCCAAAGCTCAGGTTCGTTAATATATTTTTCGCCAAGCTTCGCCGGGTCGTGAAGGCTCAATCGCATCACATATTTATCAATACCGAAAATTTTAAAATACTTCAGGTACATGTCATTAACCGCACGGAATTCTTCGGCAAACTGCGCTTTGGTGCAATAAATATGCGCATCGTTCATGTGCAGGCAACGCACACGCATTAAACCAAATAACTCACCACTTTGCTCATAGCGATAGCAGGTACCATATTCAGCAAGACGCAATGGCATGTCTTTATAACTGCGCGGCTCGGCATCAAATATCTTGTGGTGCATCGGGCAGTTCATTGCCTTCAGGTAATACTTGGTGCCTTCCATTTCCATGGGCGGATACATGCTATCCTGATAGTAAGGCAGATGCCCGCTCGTCTGAAACAAAATTTCTTTTGCAATATGCGGTGTTACAACGCGCTTATAGCCGGCATCTTCCTCGGTTTCTTTGGCTAATTTTTCCAGTTCTTCAATGATGACAGTGCCATTAGGCATCCAAAGAATTAAGCCGGGCCCAACATCATCGTTGATAGTGTATATACTTAATTCTTTACCCAGCTTACGATGGTCGCGTTTCCTGGCTTCTTCCAGCATTAAAAGATACTCATCCAGTTCTTTTTGCGATGGAAATGTGATACCATAAATGCGGGTTAGCTGCTTGTTCTTTTCATCACCTTTCCAGTAAGCACCGGCAATATTTGTAAGCTTGATGGCTTTAATGAAACCTGTATTCGGAATGTGTGGTCCGCGGCAGAGATCAGTGAAATTACCTTGTGTATAAAAAGTAATTTCGCCATCCTTCAATCCTTCTATCAAATCTAACTTGTACTCATCACCTTTTTCTTCGAAATAAGTTAGCGCATCCGCTTTTGCTACCGGCTTGCATATGTAAGAGTTGTTTTGCTTTGCAAGGTCAGTCATTTTCTTTTCCAGCAGTCTCAAATCATCTTCCGTGATTTGTCTTCCACCCAAATCCATATCGTAATAAAAGCCTTTGTCAATGGCAGGACCAACCCAGAATTTGGTTCCCGGAAACAGGCTTTCCACTGCTTCCGCCATCAGGTGCGCGCTCGAATGCCAGAAAGTGCTTTTTCCATCCGTATCATTCCAGGTAAGTAAAGTCAGGTTTGCATCTTTATTAACCGGTTTTGCAGCATCTATCACATGCCCGTCTACATTAGCTGCCAATACTTTTCGCGCCAGCCCTTCGGAGATGGATTTTGCAATATCTAAAGAAGTAACGCCCGATTCGTACTCGCGTACAGAACCATCAGGCAACGTAATATGTATCATGAAAAAAACCCTGTTTAAAGGTTTGCGAAGGTAGATGATTGATTTGAGAAGGCAGTCATGTGGAAGAAGCAACAAAAGATTAAAAAAGAGTAGTTTAGTTTAAACACATAAAATCATTGGAACATAGGTTTCACATAGTAGCCTCTGTGTGTTATTCTTATGTTTCCATGATTCTATGTGTTTCAATAAATTTGATAACATGAACCTATTCTGTAAACAGCTCTGCTGCACAGTACAGATTGCTTCGTGCCTTGCAAAGATGGAAACCCTTTATTTTATATTGAACGATAACGGCACATCAAGCTTAAAGCTGATGTTTCGTCCCATATTATGAATGCCTAAATCAGGATTATAATCAGGCGCAAAATATTTGAGACGGCTGAGATGATCGTAGTAAGAAACGTTGAAAAGATTATCTCCCATTACATACAAATTGAACATCGTTTTGCCTTTTTTGTTGGTAAAACCACAGCCCACACCGGCATTGAACAAAGCATAACCGGCTGTTGGCGTTTCGGTATCATCGGTGAGATACACGCGATTTTGCGAAGCATAATAAACAACCTGCGCTTTAATGAATCCGTTAACAATATGATGCTGTTTTGAAGCAAAATCGTAACGCAATTCAGACATGCCATGAAACGGCGGAACGAGCGGAAGATAACGTGAGCTATCGTTGATTTTAATATCACCTGTCGCTTTGTTTTCGCCCCAAACTGCTGACAGGCTATTTTCAAAATGAAGTTGTGGTATAATGTGAAAATCAATGTTGGCTTCGCCACCATACAACTGCGCTTTGCCTTGCTGAAACTTAAATGTTTGGTTGCCGTCTACAATAACAGAATCCTGCCCGTTGGCACCTAACAGTTTCTGGTTAAAAATATAGTGGCTGATGTTGTTATTGAACAAGCTAAGATTGATGACAACAACCTTCGAAGAATATACAAACCCAATATCTTCCTGCAGGCTGAATTCTGGTTTAAATGCCGTGCTGCCAATCTGGTAAATGTTGGTGCCCGGGTGAACGCCATCAGCAGAAATCTCGGAAATATTCGGCGCGCGGAAACCGCGTGCAATATTGGCTTTGATGGTAAAATGCTCATTCGCATTATACGCAAAACCCAGGCTTCCTGATGCTCCTGAATACGTGTGTTTGTAAGCAGCAAAAGCAGGCGTTTCGCCGGGTGCAATGGCACCTTTATTTACAATGTCAAAACCGGTTTCGGGATCAGTGGTTATGTATAAAGACTTGTTGCTGAAGTCTCTTATATCGTAACGGATGCCGCCCGAAATATCCCACTTGTCAAGTGTTTTTTTAGCGTAGATAAACGGTCCTATATCGAACTGGTTGTAGGAGGGAATGATGAAGTCAGTTCCCTTCGTTACATCATTGTGCTGATACATACCATTCACGCCGAGAGAAACATTCCAGCCGTTGCTTTCAGGGAAATAATATTTTACATCGTAGTTGTAGGTATTCAACCGCAAATCAAGACCGGGAATGTCAAGATATTCAGGATGCGAAAATTCGCGGCGGTGACTGTTTTGGTAAGCCAGGTTAACAGCCAGCCGGCTATTACCAAGTATAAAGCTACTGTTGCTGTACAAACGATAATGCTGCACACGTTGATATGTGCCGTTAATGCCGTAAGATTTCAATTCGCCGTTGCTTACAACCGGCCTGAAATCATCATCTTCTGTTACCTGTTTTGTAAAGCGTCCTGTAGCGCTGTCGCGACTGCCATCGGGTATCTTCTGCTTATCATCAAACAAAGAAAAACTCAGGTGCGAATATCCCCAGTTTCCATGCTTTCCAAGATAAGCCGTAGCATCACGTTCTTTAAAAGAGGTGCCATATACGCGACCATCTGTTTTATTCTGATAATTGGCGGCTTCTTTATCCGACAATCTTCCCATCCATTCCCAGCCATTCTTCGTTCCGGCCAGCATAACGGTGCCGCCAAACTGGCCGTTGTTTGTGTGATATTCAGTTGTAATATCACCAATCATTTTTCCTTCCGGCGCAGGCTGCGTAGGAATGAGATTGACAACACCTGCCAACGCATCGGAACCATAACTCAAACTGGCCGGACCTTTCACCACTTCTACCCTATCAATGCTGTATTGATCGACTTCAATGCCATGCTCATCGCCCCATTGCTGACCTTCCTGCCGCACACCATCGTACAAAGTAAGAATGCGGTTGAAACCCAAACCGCGGATATAAGGTTTGGAAATATTCGGACCGGTAGTAACCGCCGTTATGCCCGGCACTTTAGTAATGGCATCGATGATATTGTTGTTAATATTGGAAGCAATAGCGGCGTGGCTTATGGAAACAATAGGAATGGAACTGCGCCTGATTTGCGCTGCTTTCGATAAACCAGTTACCACCACTTCGCTTTCCTCAACTATGTTTTCGGGCAGCGAAAAATCGTGCGTTGATGTGGATGTGAAACTGATGTTTTGGGTAACGGATTTATAACCCAATGAGCGCGCTTCTACCACATAATTTCCTGCCGGTAAATTTTTAAAATGATAGTTGCCAGATGTATCGGTAATGGCTCCCAGCCGCAGGTCATTGATATAAACAGAGGCAGCTTCGATAGGCTTGCCTGTGGAAGCGGATAATACTTTACCCGACAAAGTTCGTTGTGCTGATACCTGCAGGCAAATGAATAAAGCAGAGAGAAGTAAGAAAGAATATTTAGAAAACATAAAGCCCGGTTTGAAAAGAGACATTGCCCGCTAATGATAGAAAATCATTTAAAAGCAAACATCCAATATGTAGTTACGAGAAGGACGTTTAAACATCAAATGTCCGAAACAGAATCATTCGTTGATTACAAGAATCATCTGCAATCAATAATAACAGAAGAATGATGTTAATGAATTATGCTGCAAAGGGCGGACCGCGCAATTCGGCAAAGAAGTGATGCTGCGAATAAAATTGAGATAAATAAAACTGATTCCTGATTTGGGTTGCTTGTATGGGTTGATGTAAATGTTCTGGAAAAAATGAACTGATAAAATGCACGTCAGCTACAAAGCTGATGCAACGGCAGTTGACATCTGCTTTGGAAATACTTTTTTCTTTTTGCTCAAGATTGTGATAACAAGCATCCTTGTGCTTCGTAATGGCATCGTGCAGTAAAGCAACAGGTGCTATGCTGAAAGCAAACAGAGCCATCAGAAAGCCGACCCCGATTTTTTGAACTACATAAGGCTTTATGGTTGCCACAACGTTGCAAACATAAAGTATAATTCATCTTGCTTCGAGTAAGAAAATGCAAATGGAAACAGAAAAGAATTTGTTTTTGCAAACAACTCCTTTTTGAAAAAGCAAATCCGGGAACGAAACAACACATTTTGCTACCTTTTTACTGCCGGCCGTAGTGAAAAACACCACTATGGGCGAAAAAACCGCTGCCTGCTACTCTTAATTAAGTTTCGATTACAGAGTTTTAGAAAAAACACTGAAAAAATGCGCTCTCTTGCCGTTGCAAGCCGGCTTTACATGTAAGGTGATTCGCTTTTGCCTTTTGCAAGCCTGCTTTTGGCAAAAGGTGATCAGTTTTTGTGTTTTGCTATCTTGTTTTTGCAATAAATCAGCCTCCTATCCAACGCGGTTTCTCAGATAAACCTGTTTACAGTTTAAAATATTTTTCCTTAATGATTATATTGGACGTGTTGAAAGTATAATACCACAATGTATTGGTGCGCAGACAATGCGGGAAACAAGTTTGTTTACGGGTTTTTTAAAAAGGAAGCTTCTCTCCTTCCTTCGGCTCTATACTCACAGAGGTCACAAACGCGTTTGCCTCTTTCAGGTTGCTTTCTATCATACGGATCAGGTAGAGTCCGTAATTAATAAGTTGCGAATGACTGAGCGGATGCTTTTCCATCCATTCCTTCGTTTCTTTATCAACGCGGGCGTTTACAAATACTTTCTTGTTTGCTTTCATTCTGCATGCAGTTTGAATGCTAAAGGTGCGTATATTTGAGAGTTGTAGGCAATCGGCAGACACATCAAAACTGACACATACAATTGAGACAATTTAATTCACTATCGGACATTACAAAAAAGGTAATGATTGCAACCATTGCTTTTCTTTCGTACGGCTACTTATGCAGACTTTTTGGACTTTACTTTTTTTGGGAAAGCAAAACAATAGGTTGGATACTTTTTTGGATTGCAGTCATTTTCATTTTGCGAGACAGAATAAAACTCAAAAAACTTCAAAACAAAAAGACGCTTTTTGAAAAAATTGGAATTGGATTTTCAATCTTCGTAATTATCATCAAATGCGTTCTATTTTTTGCAACCCAACAGACAAGTGCGTACGACAGTGCTGTAAGTTTTATCAAGACAAATCCAAGCATTCAAAACAACGTCGGGACAGTAAACAGTGTCTTTCTTGTTCCTTTTGGTGGCATGTCTATGACGACGAATTCTCAAGGTTTAGCAGGACAGGCAGACTTACACTTTATTGTGAAAGGTTCAAAGAAATATATTGACTTGAACTTATTGATGAACAAGGAATTTGAAACAGATTGGCAAATTGAGATTAATAAGTAGCGAGACGATGACTGCCTACAACATGGGGTTTTGTGCAAGTGGGGCAGGACGTTGTTACATCAGCTATTTGCATATCTCGGCTTCAGTTCCAGCGTGACGAATAAAACCGAGCAACAGAATAAACAATGAACTTTTATTTATAAATTGAGCAGCGGTTACGGGCAGACGGAATTCTAATTCCCCACCTGCACAAAGCCCTGTCCGTTGCACGCCATACGGTTTGACAGTATTTCAATTCGGTCAGGTCGGACAATTCGCTTAATTTTACGAGTAAATAAAAGAGATATGTTGATCGAGAGAACGTCCAGAGAAGTGATTATTCGCCTGCCTGCTTCGGTGGACATGACAGGACTGCAAAGACTTGTAGATTATCTTACGTATAAAGAAGCGACTGCCAATTCCAAGGCGACACAAGAACAGGTGGACAAGCTTGCAAGTGATGTGAAAAAAGACTGGTGGAAAAAGAACCGTAAACGATTCATTAAATGAAGAAAATAATTGTTGACACCAACATTATTTTCTCTTGCCTGCTCAATTCTCAAGGGACAATTGGTGACCTGATTTTTAATTCTGACAACGTATTCGACTTTTACAGTAACCAGTACATGCGTTTTGAAATTCGTAAGCATTGGAATAAGCTTGTAAAAATTTCTAAACTGACCGACCTTGAATTGCAAACTGCTTACGACAAAATGTTGACCAAACTCACGTTCATTAATGAAGAGCTGATACCGCAAAACGATTGGGAAAAAGCTGAAGTATTGGTTGCAGATATTGACATAGACGATACAGACTTTGTGGCATTGACCAGATACTTAAAAGCAAGTCTATGGACTGGCGACAAACCGCTTTATGACGGACTAAAAGCAAAACGCTTTCGGAATGTTTATAATACGCAGGACATGATAAGACTCCGCAATCGTTTGACAAGACAATAAACGGCGTGCAACAGCGGGTTTGCTGCCATAGCGGGTTGACGAATTCCGGCTGAACAGCAGGAATACTGTTGTGCTTTTTCAGCTATATTCGGGGCTGTCGAACCCCAGAATGCCGCTCCGGCAGCAAGCCTTAACGTTGGCAGTAATTTTACCCAACCGAACCGCTGACATAAACTCAACGACAAAATAAAAGTTCAATCTTAAAAATTTAACTACTTACCAATTTTTGGTAACTTCGATAAAAGTTTATAAAAATGAAAAATACATCAATATCGCTCGGAAATTATTTTGACCAGTTTGTAAGTAGCCAAGTATCTGCAGGACGCTACAAAAATGTAAGTGAAGTCGTTCGTGCCGGACTTCGACTTTTAGAAGACGAAGAAAGTAAAGTAATTGCTTTGAGAGCAGCAATCCAAAAAGGATTGGACAGCCCACGAGTTGAGAATTTTGACTTTAAAGCAAATTTGAAAAAACAAAAAGAAGAAAAAACAAAACATGGCTAAAGTTATTTTACGACAAGAAGCCATTGACGACTTAAATGATATTTGGACTTATACTTTTGAAGAATGGTCGGAAAAACAGGCTGACAAATATTATGCAACTTTGGAATTTGCCTGTATACAAATAGGGCAAAACCCTGAACTTGGAAAAGAATATGAGGGAATAAACAGCAACTTACTGGGACTGAGAACAGGTAAACACATTATTTTCTATCAAGTTATAAACGAACAAGAAATTGAAATAATCAGAATTTTGCACGAACGAATGGATTTGAAAAAGAGACTTAATGAATAAAAAACTGCCACCAACATTGGGTTTTATGCAAGTTGGGCTTGACCTTTTAACATCAACTAATTGTAAATACCAGCTTCAGTGTCAGCAAACGAATAACTATCAACTTTTGTACATAACTTCAACAATATATTTTCAATCAGCAGCGGTTATCGGCAGACAGAATACTATTTCCCAACCTGCATAAAGCCCTGCTCGTTAGGCGGCATTTTTTGATTCTCCTCAATTTTTTAAAGACATTATTCCAAATTACTTACCTTTGACGTTAGTAACGCAATCCGACAGCATGATTGTTTCATTTGGCAGTAAGGAGACAGAAAAAATATGGCAGGGACAGCGGGTCAGTAAAATTCCTTTGACTGTCCAGGAGGTCGGTAGACGAAAGCTCAGAATGATTAACAATGCTGTTGACCTGGCAGATTTGCGTATTCCACCCGCGAATCGGCTAGAAAAGCTCTCAGGAAACCTGAAAAGCTTCTATAGTATTCGCATTAATGATCAATGGCGCATTATTTTCAAATGGAACACTGGTAATGCTTCAGAAGTAGAAATTATAGACTACCATTAACAATACAGACATGACAAAACTCAAAAACATACATCCGGGTGAAGTGCTTTCAGAAGAGTTTTTAATTCCTTTTGGCATTTCAGCTTATAAGCTTGCCAAAGACATCGGTATTCCGCAGACTAGAGTCTCAGAGATTCTTAAAGGCAACAGACGCATTACGGCGGACACAGCTTTACGACTGAGTAAGTATTTGGGCAATTCTGCTAAATTTTGGCTTGGTCTTCAGGACGACTATGACTTGGAAGAAGAAGTAAATGCTAAAAGCGATTTAATAGACAGCATTCCGACAATTCAATAAAACGCCGCCTAACAGGTGGTTTGCCACAATTTGGGCTGACGTAGCGCTATTGGTCTGACGAATAAAACGGCAACTGATGAATAAATATTGAACTTTAGTGCCGCCAATGCCAAACTGCCGGCAAGCCTTCAACGTTGTGCGCTATAAATTGACAGACCATGAAACAATCTGAAAAACTTGACTTAATTCTTCGTTTTCTTTACGACAGAAAATTTGACGGATATCACTATAATCTATCTGGAATTTTAGAAGAAAATGGAATCAATTCAAATTTAGATGAAGCCTTTGCACTTGGAAAAAGGTTGGAACGAGATGGATTAATAGAAGGTTTTGGAACAGAAGAAGGTGGAATGTCTGTTTGTTTGACAACTGACGGAATAGATTACATAGAAAATGATTCTTACAGTAACAAAGGACATTCAATAATTACAAATCACTACAACTATTCTATAAGCGATAGTAATAATACAAATATTGTTCACGACTCTTCAAATATTTCAATATCACAAAACAGTAATCAAGTTAATGACATTAACCCGTTGGCGGAGTTAATTTTTAGAAGGCAGGCCACAAAAGATGAAGTGCAGCTGTCTTAGTTAGTGACGAAACTTTCTAAAATAACATGCACAACATCCGGACGAATTTCATCAAAATTCTTGAGGTGATAAAAGATATTATTGGTGATGACATAAATGAAAAAGGGAATTATCCGAGGCGTGGTACAAAGCCCAGGTTTTCTGACATAGAAGTGATAGCGCTAAGCCTTACCGCGGAATGCTTAGGCATTGACAGTGAGAATCATTTGTTTTCAAAGTTGAATAGAGAGTACCTGGCTGATTTTACAAACCTGATTAGCCGGCGGCAATACAATGACCGCAGAAAATTGCTGTTCGAAAAGACAGAAGCTGTCCGAAAGTCAATGGCAGCGCGGCTCAACCGGCAGGCAGATATTTTTGCAATTGATTCGATGCCATTAGAAATCTGCAAATTATCAAGAGAGCAAAGCAGTAAAATGGGTAAAGAATCCAAACAACATTCACCTGACAAAGGGTACTGTGCCTCACAGAAAAAATATTTTTATGGCTATAAACTACACAGCGTTTGTTCGGCAGCCGGCGTCGTCCAATCATTGGATTTGACAAAGGCAAGCGTACATGACGTACACTACCTGACAGATGTGAAGGAATTGTTTAGTAATTGTATGATTATTGGCGATAAAGGGTATATCGGCAGGCAACACCAGATTAACCTGTTTGAAACAGCAGGCGTTGAACTGGAAGTGCCTGTAAGAAGCAATCAGAAAGAACAAAAGCCAATGATGTGGATTTTGAAAAAAACAAGAAAGAGAATTGAAACCGTTTTTTCCCAGTTGTGTGACCAGTTTATGATACAACGTAATTATGCCAAATCCTTTGCCGGCTTTACGTCCAGAGTTTTGGCGAAGGTAACCGGCTTAACCGTTTTACAGTTCTTAAACAAATTTATATATAACAAACCCGTTGGACAAGTCAAACACACACTCGCTTATTAACTCCGCCAACAGGTTGACATTATTCAAAAGATACTATTGCAACTTCAGCAGGAAGGAATTGAATCAAATAAATTTGAAGAAATAAAGGAATGCTTAGAAGAAATAAAATTGTCACTAACAAAAGATGTTAAACCTAAATTTTCGTTTAGGAGTTTATTGACAATGACTTCTGAGTTTTCTTCAATTACTTCTTTAGTAGTTTCGTTGGGACAGACATTTGGATTGTACTAAACAGCGCACAACAAAAGGTTTGGCAAAAAACTGGCTGACAATACGCAACACCAACTTTTATTTTTCTATTCAGCTTTTGTTATCAGCTTGACATTATAAATTTGGCAGCAGAATAAACATGAACTTTTAATTATAAATTTAGCAGCAGTTCAGGCTGACGAATTTCAAATGCCAGTTCTTCGCCAAGTCCGAACGTTATGCGCAACCTGTGACTTTATTTGGTCAGCATTTCTTTGCTCCGTTTTAGTATTGGTTCGTTCGTTCAGGTTGACACGGCTAAGCAGGTGACTGCGATAGCAAGCCGCTTGTGTTTCGGTAGGTTTTGGCAGGCAGGTTCCGGGTGACACAATCAGGTCTGCACATAACATGAGGTTTTGTGTCAGCACGGCTGACTCTGCGCGTCAGCTGCTTCACCTCTTTGTTCAGCTTCGGTTCTCAGCCCGACATTTCTCTGCTAAGCATAGTCAAGTCATTGTATCTTCGGTTCTTTCATCGGCTTTTGTCCCAGCCGACGGATTACATCCGTCGTGCCGAACACAAAGCCTGACCGTTAGCTGTTATTTAAATGCCCAAACCTTTCATAAGTTATGCAATCAACAGTATTTAAACGTAATATAGCACAAATCTATCTTTCCCTCGTTCCTTTCGTAGTAACCATTCTTGCTTTTACAACAGGACACATCAGTTATAAAATATATTTACCCATTTGGATTATTAATATTTGCCTGATGGTAGTGGCTGCCTGGTTTCTTGGCGCACATGTTATTAAAAATAATGACTCTGAAAAAAGGCATCTCGCTATTGTAGCCTGTCTCATGCTTGCCCCGACATTATTAACGTCCATTTTCGGAGGGATGGGCACTCCGCCAGGTACAATAAAAGAATGGGTGACAACCGCTACTGAACAACAGGCAAGATTTTCCCTTTTAATAATTAGTGGGATACTTATATGTTTCGGCTTCATTCTTTTAAGGGACAAATTAAGAAGGACAGCAGGAAATTTTTATGCACAGATTGGCTTTGCCGCCATTCTTATAGCCTTGCCCATTCTAATTTTTAATATGTCGTTCTGGCACAGCTTTGCTATAGAAACATATAAAATCAAGATTAATTCAGTTTCAGAAAAAACACCTGAATGGTTTATTCCGGCTGTAAACCAGGTTTGGATATTGTCTATGGTCGAGGTTTCTCTCACATACCTTGCCATAGCGGCATTTGTAGCCGCATTACAATCTGCCAACTGGTTTCGCAAAACGCCTTCACGCATTTATATCATTATAAGTCTATTGGCTATTGTATGTATCATGCTTTATCCGTTATATCCTGGTTCGCGCGTGTTTTCAGGTTTTCCATATTACCCATTCATGATACCGGCAATACCTTTTTTTCTGATCTACTTTATTGGAATAAACTTATTAAGGAAAACCGGGACTGATAATTTATTCAGTCATAATATAAAAAACAACAGCTAACAAGCGGTTTGGCGTTATGGCGGGGCGACGAACAGGCCATCAGCATCTATTCATTATTCAGCAGCAGTTCCAGCGTGACCAACATCGCTCAACAATAAAATATGTTTTGTACTTTAGTTCTTTATTCGACTTCAGTTGTCGGCTGACGGAACACAGAATGCCGCCACAACGCCAAGCCGTCCAACGTTAGTTGCGATTTTGGCGCAATTCTCAAAACCTTTATAGGTTAATTTATTGTTTCACTTTCGGACAACTTTCTGTAGCTTTGCTTAGTGGACAAAAAGCAAAAGCGCAGGACAATTATTTTTTACAAGAG
Organism: Ilyomonas sp.; assembly: GCA_965199905.1. Lineage (GTDB taxonomy): Bacteria > Bacteroidota > Bacteroidia > Chitinophagales > Chitinophagaceae > Ilyomonas. Next base: position 1,593,078 of record OZ241366.1, read on the forward strand.
CTATTTTGAGGAGTTCTTTGTCAAGCAGCGTGACAAAGTGCAAGCTAAAATTGTTTGGACTTTTGACCTTATTGAAGAAATAGAGAAAGTTCCAGAAACGTATCTCAAGCACCTTGAAAACACCGATGGACTTTATGAAATTCGGGTTCAGCAAGGCAGTGACATTTTTCGCATCTTTTGCTTTTTTGACCAGGGACAACTTGTGGTGCTTGCTAATGGTTTTCAGAAGAAGACGCAGAAGACACCCAAGGGAGAAATTGACAAGGCACTTAAAATCAAACAAGAGTATGAAAGCGAAAAAAAGTAACACCATGACACTTGACCAATTCAAGGACAAGCATTACGGCAAATGTGGGACTGAAAAAAGAGAAGAACTCGAAGCGGGATATGAGAACTTTAAAATAGGAGCATTGCTTCATGAGGCAAGACTTGAAAAAGGCTTGACACAGGAAGAACTCGCAGAGAAAGTCGGGACGACTAAATCATATATTTCTAAAATTGAAAACAACGTCAAAGAGGTTCGCATATCGACCCTTCAAAGAATTGTTGAAATTGGGTTGGGTGGACAAGTACAATTATCAATCAAGCTTTAAGTGACAGAGAGAAGCACGTGCCACCAACATGAACTGTGTAAAAAACCAAATAAATCAGGCGATATTTTTCGAGTAGTTGTTATCGAACAAAGTTTGGTTGTGAACGACAGTAAAAACTTGTTTGAGAAGCTTGTTGCAGACGGCGATCAACGCCAGTTTTTTATTTTTTCCTTTCGCGACTAACCGTTCATAAAGTTGTTTGCAGGCAAGGTTGCTTTTTATAGCACTGAGTGAACACATATACAGGATGTTGCGCAGCGTTTTGCCGCCTTGCTTGCAAATTTTACTTCGTCCGCGGATGCTGGTACCGCTCGTGAACTCTATTGGACTAAGACCTGCATAGCTAATGAGTTGCCGGTAATTATTCATGTCTTTAAACCCTTGTGTGTAAACAATCAGTTCTGCCGTTGCCCGTTTGCCAATTGACATGACACTGTTTACTTTTTGTACGAGTTCAGGCTGTCATTCTACAAGTTTTTTATCCAGTTCTTTTTCAAGCAGCTTCTGTTCTTTTTCTAACTCAGCAACAATTTTCCGGTACGCCCTGATGACGGCTGCACTGCCGGCAGGCAGCTTCTCCAGGCTATGTATCTGGTTAGTAAAGGCGGTGATTTCCGTCGTTATTTTTTTTATGGCATTATTAAGTGTTTTGCATTCAAAGTAAAGCCCGCCTTGGGCATTTGTGAAGCAACAGGCTTGCGTTCAATCCCATACTCACAGATGCGCCGGGCATCCTTGCGGTCACTCTTGTTGCGCTCTAAATGCATCTGGATGTAACGCTTGATCTGTAAGGCATTGACCACACTGTATATAGCCTGATGCTGGTGTAAAAAGAACATCAGGCTGATGTGATAGACGCCCGTGGCTTCCATTACAAAGCGGTAATCCCGTCCGGTTGATTTCAGCAACTGTGTAAACCCTTTTGTGTTGTTGGTCACTTTAACATGTTGCAGCACCTTGCCATCATCCTGATAACAAACATCGAGCGTATCGCAGGACACATCAATGCCGCAGTAAAGAGAAGTTGATTCATTCATAGACAATTGTTTTAGTTTTGTTGGTAAGGAAAAAAAGGAAGAACAATCTTACTATACTGCCCACTATCCTAATACGAGCTTTTTGCTCAATGAACTGTCCGGCATGTGAGTAAGAGGAAGGCAGGGATAAGCATGTTGGAGAAGCTCTTAGGCTTACAAGTATTGACTATCTTACTTAAGCCTTCTGCTTTTTCAAATTTTGTTAAGTAAGAATACATCAATTCTGAGAAAATGTAAACGTAGGAAAAGTATTGCTGCAAGCAGGGCTGACACAACGCAGCCGCTACTGCAGTAGTTTCGCTATTTAGCATTAGTTCCAGCGTGACGGAACGCAGGTGAACATTGGTAATAAACATCAACAATTGTCCATTAATTTAGCTTCGGTTATCGGCTGACACGGCGCTATTATCCGGCCTGCAGCAATACCAAACCGTTAGCGGCAAACTGTGACCCTCTTCAAAATCTAACATGGATTCAGTTTTTATACTTCATCATTCCTATGAAGTCGACGACTAGGAGGAGACTAAACTAATCGGTGTTTACACATCCAGTAATAAAGCAGAAGAAGCTATACAGAGACTTAAGTCAAAGCCAGGCTTTAAAGATCGACCTGATGATTTTATGATCAGCGAATACGAGCTCAATAAAGATTATTGGGTAGAGGGCTACTCCGTTATGACAACAATAATGGTCAAAGACATAACTGATAATTGGAAAGCGGTATCTGCGGCGGTACAACCAGACAACACTTACGGGATAGTCGAAAAGTATGAAAATGACATATTAGGTGAATTTAAAGACAGCGACATTGTAAGATGTGATGAACGGGAGGGTATACTATTTGCCATTGAAAAGGTTGCTGATTAAGTCTGCGCACAACATGCATGTTTATGTAATACTGGCGGAAGAGCATAAACTGATCTTTTTTATCTTTAATCATCATCAACAAGTTGATGAAGCATTAGTATTTCAAATGCCAGTACTACATAAACATGTTCAACGTTATAGGCAACCAATTGACACACCAAACAATTTAAAAAGTTTAAGCAGGACAAAATATATTATGACTTATAAAAAAATAAATAGGATATCGGTTCATGCAGACGGAGAATGTTATTCTCAACCGGCAAAGCTAAAAGCTGTTATAAGCAATCTTTATTTGACATTTTAAAAAATCTATACAATGGTTGACAGAAAAAATTTTAATACTACGAGAGCTCCGAGAATGAGCGAATTCTTTCCGCAATCAGTAATTGCAGGAGATTTTATTTTCCTTTCCGGAACACCAGGTATAACTCTGAAATCTGGTAAAATAATAAGTGACGACTTTGAAGAGCAAACTAGACAATGCTTTGTAAATATCAAAACAATTTTAGAGGAAGCCGGAAGCAATATGTCAAAGGTAATTAAGACAACAATTTTTATGGTTGCCGGAAACGATTTTAGCATTGTAAATAAAGTATATTCTGAATTTTTCCCGGAAAATTCACCTGCCCGCAGTGTGCCTCAAGTATTGGCTTTTCCTGCTGGAATTCTTATTTCAATAGAATGTATAGCACTTGTATAATATGACTTTGGCTGCCTGCAACATGGGACTTCCGCCGATGTTGGTGTTCTTCACCAACATCGAATCACTGCTATGTATCTACACATAATAATAAGAGCGCATTCCGAAACATCAACTCATAACATCATGAATTATACAATTACAACCCACCTGATTCATTCAATAAAAGAAGGATTGTAAAAAGAAACCGAACCACCGGTAGGAAACCTATTTTACTACATCTTTGCGGCATGAAAAATCTGCCCATCAACAATACTCTGTTTACGCAAAACCGCAAACGGTTTATTGCAGAGATGAAGCCTGACAGCATTGCCATTTTCAACAGTAATGATGAGATGCCGATGAATGGTGATGCGCTGTATAAATTTACGCAGAACAGCGATCTTTATTGGCTTTCCGGTATCGAGCAGGAAGATACGATGGTGGTTTTATATCCTGATAATCCCGATGCAAAACACAGGGAAGTATTGGTGTTGGTACGACCCAATGAACTGAAAGAAAAATGGGATGGCAGACGATTGCGTTCGGCTGAAGCCAAAGAGGCGTCAGGCTTTGAAACGGTGATATGGCTCGATACTTTGCCTGCATTATTGCAGCTATGGATGCATACAGCAGATACCATTTACCTGAACACGAATGAAAATGACCGCAAAGGTAATTTCTATAAAACACGCGATTACCGCTACATTGATGAAATTAAAGAGCAATACCCGCTGCATCATTATGAGCGAAGCGCCCGCATTTTAAAGAAGCTGCGGCAGATAAAATCCGGGGAAGAAGTGGCTGTTTTACAACAGGCAATTGACATTACCGAAAAAGCATTCCGCCGCTTATTATCTTTTGTAAAGCCCGGCGTAAGGGAGTATGAAATAGAAGCCGAAATTGTACATGAATTTCTTCGCAACCGCGCTACCCGCGAAGCTTACAGCAGCATTATTGCGGGCGGCGACAGAGCCAGGACGCTTCACTATATTTCAAATAACGAAGAAGTGAAAGATGGCGAAATGATACTGATGGATTTTGGTGCGTTGTATGGTGGTTATGCAGCCGATTTAACAAGAACGATTCCTGTAAATGGTAAGTTTACAGAGCGGCAAAAAGAAGTGTATAATGCGTGCCTGCATTTACACAACTTTTGCAAAAGCTTGCTGAAGCCGGGCATTACTTTAAATGATTACGAAGCTAAAGTTGGCGATGAAGCTTCACAGGTTTTTATAGAAATCGGATTGCTGAAAGAAGAAGATGTAAAGAACGAAGACAAGAGCAACCGTGCTTATCGCAAATATTTATATCATGGCATTTCGCATCATTTGGGCATCGATGTACACGACTTGGGAAGTAAAGCCATTCCGCTGCAGGCAGGCATGTTGCTTACTGTAGAGCCGGGCATTTATATAGAAGAAGAGCAAATGGGTATTCGCATTGAAAACAATATCTGGATTACGGAAGACGGCAATATTGACCTGATGAAAAACATGCCGGTAACGGCAGAAGATATAGAATCTTTAATGGCGCATTCATGAAGCAGATACCCAATATTCTTACTTTAATGAATCTTGTTTTCGGGTGCCTGGCTATTGTTGCCGTGTTGCAACCGGGCTTAACAACTTCTCAGGATGATGCAGGATTGAGCCTTGTTATTTTGCCGCAGAATATGGTATGGGCTTCTGTCTTCATTGGCTGCGCTGCCGTTATCGATTTCCTGGATGGCTTTGTGGCAAGGCTTTTCAAGGCATCATCATCATTGGGCGCACAGTTAGATTCGTTGAGTGATGTGGTGAGTTTTGGTGTGGCGCCGGGCTTTATTGTTTATACATTTTTACGATATAGTTTTTCGCAATTGCCCGATGGATTAAACATCAGCACAGCATGGTTAGTACCCGCATTTTTAATTCCCTGTGCCGGCGCTTACCGGCTTGGAAGATTCAACATTGATACAGAGCAGAGCTATGGTTTTAAAGGCGTTCCTATACCGGCGGCAGGCTTGTTTGTGGCTTCCTTTCCGTTGATTTATTTTTATACAAACAATGCAACTGTGTATTCATTGTTACTGAATCAATGGTTTTGGTATGCAGTCATTTTAATCATCAGTTACCTGATGATTTCAACATTGCCAATGCTGGCGTTGAAGTTTAAAAATGCAACTGTAAAATCGTTTCTTCCTTTTATTATTGTTTTGGTTATTGCACTGATTACCGCCTTATTTGCCGGCTGGCTGGCGGTGCCGGCTGGCTTTATTGTGTATGTAATAATATCTTTACTTTTTAAACCGACAACAACTTCATCTCATGTATAATATTCAGATTAAAGTGATGCCTTTAAAAGATTTGTTAGACCCGCAGGGAAAAGCCGTGCTGAGCGGTTTGCAAAACCTGAACCTGCAAGGCGTTCAGGATGTTCGCATTGGTAAACACATCACTATGCAGATAGATGCTGCCAGCGAGGAAGAAGCCCGCAAATTAGCTGAAGAAGCGGCTAAAAAGTTATTGGCAAACCCTGTTATGGAGTTTTACGAAATTGAACTGGTGAATTAAATACATGATTTATGAGTAAACAAATTCAAATACCCGTCACTGAATATGAAGCTTTGAAAGAAGAGATTGCTTTATTAAAAGACAATCCATTTCTACAAAAAATGAATCGTCTTCTCCACTTGCTTTTTGAAGAAAAGTATGGTTTGTATTTGCGGAATGACACGCAGGATTTAACCGCTGCCTCTATTAAGAATAGCTGGGATTTGACTAAAACAAGCCCCTGGGATAATGTATAATCAAAGAGATATTGTTCTTGTACCTTTTCCTTACTCTGACTTGTCAGCCGTAAAAAGAAGACCTGTTTTGGTATTATCGAATAACGATTATAACATCGCCTTTGCTGATATTTTGGTTTGCGTAATCACAAGTAATTTGTTCGAGGATAATTATTCACTGGTTCGGGAAGACAGCGATTTAGAATCAGGTTTATTACCAGAGAAATCAATTATAAAATGCCATAAACTTTTTACAATTGAGCAGACGCAAATAATAAAGAAGTTCAGCACGCTGAATCAGAATAAGTTTTCTGAGGTTATAAAACTTCTGGAGCAGCTTATTAAAGATTAATAAGCTTGTAAAACAATCGTCCATGCTTCACCTTGTTCCCACACCCATTGGTAATCTGAAAGACATTACTTATCGCGCAATCGAAGTATTGCAATCTGTTGATGTGATACTGTGCGAAGACACACGAACTTCTTCTAAACTTTTACAGCATTACAGTATACATAAACCACTATCTTCTTATCATCAGCACAACGAGCATAAAATTTTGCAACATATTGTTGACCAGTTATTGGCTGGGAAAAATATGGCATTGATAACAGATGCCGGCACGCCGGGCATTTCCGATCCTGCTTTTTTATTGGTGCGAGAGTGTATAAAAAACAGTATTAAAGTCGAATGTCTTCCCGGGGCAACGGCTTTTGTTCCGGCGCTGGTAAACAGCGGCTTGCCAATTAACCGCTTTGTGTTTGAAGGTTTTTTACCACCCAAAAAAGGCAGGCATACGTTGCTTACCAAACTGGCAGAAGAAGAACGGACAATTGTATTTTACGAAAGCCCGGTGCGGCTGGTAAAAACATTACAGGAACTTATCACATACTTCGGTGCGGAGCGGAAATGCAGCGTGAGTCGTGAGCTGTCGAAGATGTTTGAAGAAAATAAGCAGGGCACATTGCAGGAAGTGTACGAGCACTTTTCGGCAAAAGATGTAAAGGGAGAAATTGTGATTGTGATTGAAGGTAAGGAATGATTGAAATTTAATATTGAATAAGTAAGATTTAATATTATCTCTGGAAAGAAAAATCTGAATGTTTCACTTCAATAATAATCAATATTAAACCTTACGTATTCAATCCTTTGTTAGCTAACTCAAATTATAATACACTTTCTGCACATCTTCATCCTGCTCTATTTTATCTACCAGTTCCAATACTTCTTTCGCCTGTTCTTCTTCAAGATGTGTACTCGTTGTAGGTATGCGTGTAAGCTCGGCGCTGATAGGTGTGATGCCTTTATCTTCCAATGCTTTACTCATGTGTCCGAATTCTTCGTACGGCGTGCGGATAACGATATTGCCTTCATCATCTTCCCCGATTTCTTCCAAGCCATAATCAATTAAATCGAGCTCCAGTTCATCCATATCAAGTCCTTCTTTTTTCACTTTAAATTCGCCCATACGATTGAATAGAAAGCCTACGGAACCACTGTTTCCCAATATACCATCACCTTTCTTAAAGATGTTCCGAAGGTTGGCTACGGTACGTGTTGGATTGTCGGTTGCCGATTCTACCAGCACTGCCACACCGTGCGGCGCATAGCCTTCGTATACAATCTCTTCAAAATTATCCATCTCTTTTCCTTGCGCTCGCTTAATGGCAGCTTCCACCCTGTCTTTCGGCATGTTTACACCTTTGGCATTTTGCATGCAACGGCGTAAGGCAGAGTTGGTATTGGGATCAGGACCTCCCGCTTTTACAGCAATGGCGATTTCTTTTCCAATGCGGGTAAATTGCTTTGCCATCTTATCCCAGCGGGCAAACATGGTGGCTTTTCGTACTTCAAATATGCGTCCCATATCGTAATCGTTATATTATATGTTTACGTAAAATAATTCTATAAAACGGCGACAAATGTAAAACAAGCAACGGTTGTATCCAATAAACAAAACAGCCGCTTGCGCGGCTGCTAAAGTATTATTCGTTATAGAAATTAATGTAAGCCATCGCCCGGCGGATCAACAGGCAGGTTTGTAATTCCTTTCTGTACAAGGCTGTGCTTTTTTCCATAACTAAAATAGACAACAAAACCGATAAGCAGCCAGGCAATAAGACGCAGCCAGTTTGGCCAACCCAAGCCTAAAATCATTAAGCCGCAAACAAGAATTCCTAAGATAGGCACGAAAGGAACCAATGGTGTTTTGAACTCTCTTGGCATCTCGGGATTTGTTTTCCGCAACACCAGTACTGCAGCGCAAACCAGCATGAAAGCAAACAAGGTTCCGATGCTTGTCATATCGCCAACAATATCGCCGGGAACGAATGCTGCAAACAACCCAACGATAATTAAAATGAACAAATTGGCTTTATAAGGTGTCTTGTATTTTGGATGTAATTTGCTGAATGTTTTGGGCAACAAACCATCTTTACTCATTGAATAAAAAACGCGTGATTGCCCTAACAACATAACTAAGATTACCGAAGAAAAACCGGCAAGAATGGCAACGGTTACCAGTTTGGCAAGCCAGCCGTAGCCTGTCATATATTTTTGAATAGCAAAAGCAACTGAGGCCTCTTTGCCAGATGTTCTAAAGTCTTCAGTTGTTGCCACACCGGTAAGAACATGGGCAAATAAAATATAAAGAACCGTGCAGATAACAAGCGAGCCAAGAATACCAATCGGCATGTCGCGCTTCGGATTTTTCGCTTCCTGAGCGGCTGTACTTACAGCATCAAAACCGATAAACGCAAAGAATACAACGCCTGCCGCGCCAATGATTCCCCAAAAGCCGCCGAAGTTGTGAGGCAAGCCTTCATGGTCAGTATAGGTAGTGGCGGGTGGTATGTACGGATTGTGATTAACGGGATTGATAAACTGCCAGCCGATAATAATAAACAAGATAACGATGGCGACTTTTGTAATGACAATAATCCCGTTTACTACAGCCGACTCCTGCGTGCCACGAATCAATAAAAGCGTGAGCAAAGAAACAATAGCAAGAGCAGGAATATTTATCATGCCATGCGCTATTACTTCGTGCGTAGCCGGGTCGTATAATTTTTCGAATGGCGAGTGGCACCATTGATATGGAATGGCACTCATTCCCAAAACATTTACCAATAAATTGTTCAGATATTCGCTCCACGCAATACCAACGGTGGCTGCACCTACAGCATATTCAAGAATCAGATCCCAGCCAATAATCCAGGCAACCAGTTCGCCCATCGTAGCGTAGCTATATGTATAAGCACTGCCTGCAATGGGTATGGATGAGGATAATTCGGCGTAGCAAAGACCGGCAAGCGCACAGCCGACGGCAGCTACAATGAAACCTATTGTTACAGACGGACCTGCATTTTGTGCGGCTGCGGCTGCGGTTCTTACAAATAACCCGGCACCAATGATAGCACCAATGCCGAGCGCGATTAGTGAGCCGGCTGTAAGCGTACGCTTCAACCCTTTTTCACTTTCGGCAGATTCTGCCATTAAAGTGGTCAACGATTTTTTGGTAAATAAACCCATAGGAAAGATTGGTTAAGTTTTCTCTGTGTAAAGCCGCAATTGACTTATGCCGGAAAAATAAGCATTAATCGTTTGACGATTAAAAAATTATCGGGCAACAAATCATTTATACTGGCTATACTCTTTTATTTTTTCGGAAAGACGATTGGCGAGATAGACATTGCCATCTTTTAACTCATTCAATATCATGTGCGAATCATCTATATAATTCTGTATCTTTTCATTGTTCCATTCAGCCGGTGGCGGCATCAGATTGCTGATGCGGTCAGCCAGTTTTACAGACCATATTTCCTTCGGCTGCTTTTTTATCCGTTGCACGCTATCGCCAATTTGTTCTTCGTTGGGCAGGCTTTCATTTTTGGTTAATGCCTGTACGCCTTCTGCTATATCATAACCAAACAATTGCTCAATCTCTTCAATCCTTGTATCTGTATCTTCAACGGTATCGTGCAGCAAGGCGGCCTGTATAGCAAGCGGCAAATTGAAGTCGCCGGATTGCGGAGCGGCAATTAATATTTCCATAGCTACATTACATACATGAACAATATAAGGCAAGTTGGTACCTTTCACTTTTTGCCCCGAGGCATCATGCTTCGCCGCCGCAAATGCGAGCGCATGCTGGTAAAGGGTCTGAATACTGGTAAATTTCATGTACCTGGTGTTTTCGAGTGTTATTTAATTGGCTTCTCACTTACTATGGAACAAGATAAGCAAAGTAAGGAAGGAAATTTTCAGTTGATGCATTGTGGTTTTTTTTAAAGAAGAAAACTTCTTTTTAAACTTAAGTGAGAGAATGAAGTTCAGCCTGACTTTGTTTTGCCTTTATTTGGTCGTCGATACTTAGCAATGCTGCGGAGGTTTATATTATAAGATGAAGCAATAAACTTCAACTCTAAAATAATGGATTATCCGACTTCGTCGTTTTATGTGTACATTCATCAACATTATTTCGTTGCAATCAATACATAAAATGCTTTTTACCGCATTTTAAAATCAATAAAAGAGTGTTTTATTTGAAATAAATTTTATCTGTAAAACGCTTACTCACATTAAATTTTTCTTAGGATGGTTTAAAATGCCATTAAAGACATTTTTATTTCCGTATAATTTGTTTTAATTTGTGAAACAATAGATACACAGGAAAAGCAATCTTATCTTTTGCTCAGCCTACCTCTGGCGCAGATATAGAGGCAGTAGTATAAAATAATCTGTATGATTACTTTTCTCGTTAATTAAAGTCTGTATAAGAACAAAAGACATTTACTTTTAAATCAGTTATTGGCTTATAATGAGCATGACCGAAGAGTTTTATAAACAAATCTGGCAATTATCACATCGGGTGCAGGAGGCTAATGCGTATGAAGAACTGGCAGAATTAACCAGGCGTCTTATTGATGTGTATGCTGAGCAGGGGCGTCTTGATCAAAATCCTTTATCATCTTCTTTCAACCGCACTTTAAGTCTTCCTTTCGAAAAAATCAACACTTTACTCGCTAACAGCATTTGCCTGGTTACCGGTGGTTTAGGTTGTGTAGGAAGCGGACTGGTTAATGAATTATTGAAGTTTGACGTTAAGCAGGTTATTATTTTAGACATCGCTTGTCCGTCTCAGGATGCTGTAGATAATAAGCGTATCCATTGTATAGCCTGCGATATCAGGAAGGAAGATGAAATACAAAAAGCATTTGCCGATTGCCAGCCAAACTTTGTTTTTCATACGGCTGCGCAACGTAGTCCCGGCTATGCCGAATACAATGTATCTGATGCGTTTCAAACCAATGTGATTGGTGCTTTGCATATTGCAGACGCCTGCGAGCAAACGCTAAGCGTGCAGCAGTGCGTGTTTTCATCTACCGGTAAAGCCAGCCGGTATTTTACCAACGAAATATATGCGCAGACAAAAAAACTCTGCGAATACATATTTGATGTGTATGCACGTACTGGTCGGGTGTTGTATTCTATGGCCAGGTTTACGCATATTGTTGATAACAGTTTGATGAATATTGAGCTGGAGAACGATAGCCGCCTTAGCAACCATATTGCCATTCACTCTCCCGGTAAATATGTGACGGCACAAAATGCAGGCGAAGCGGCAGCTTTGATGTTGAACGGACTTGTCTATTCTCAGAAAGAGCATTCTAATTTCCTGATTGTAAAAAACCTGGAATGGCCGGTGGAAAGCCTCGAAATGGCTTTGTATTATATCCAGCTTTCAAAAAGGAATATTCCTGTTATTTTTAAGGGAAATCCTCCCGGCTATATCGAAAAGTTTTTTCGTGGTCAATTAGACTGGTCGCATCCCGGCGATCTGAATCTGCTGATTAATGTGTATGAATACCGCAAGAAACGGATGAATGAAGGAGACGATATTATTATCTCGCATATTTGCCCCGTTGAAAAGAAAACATTGATGAATGCAATTGAATCAATGAAAAAAATTACGGATGACAACCAGCTTCGGGCATCACTTAGCAGGCACATGGTACTATTAGTGAGTGAATCTTTGCAAGGCGTAAACCAGGAAGATACAGTCAACATTCTGACCTGGGGATTGCATCCGAAATACCTGGCGGCAGAAAACGCTAAAATCAAGGATTACGGCATCACTGTGCCGCTGCTGGCAGATAGTTTGCAGGGCACCAAATGGTTCAGCGAAATTGCATGGCTGCTAAAGCAGGAAGTGCCCGAAAATGTTGGAGCTGCGTAAATAAAAAAGATTATGCTATTGTTGCTTACCTCATCGTACAATACCCTGATAATTGAAGCAATAGAAAAATACCCGGCAGAATGCTGTGGTTTTTTACTGGGAAAAGAAAGTGATAACGAGCAACGGGTTATCAGCCACGTAATCACCTGCAAAAACGAATCGGGTACAAACAAAGAATACAAAATTTCACCGAAAGAATATAAAAAGGCTGAAAAAGAAGCCGGCAGAAAGAAACTGAGTTTATTAGGCATTTACCATTCGCATCCTGATTGGGATGCGGTTCCATCAAAAACAGATTTAGAAAATGCACTGCCTGATCTTTCTTATGTTATTATATCTGTTTATAAACATAAAGTATCTTCTTCGCGAAGCTGGCGGCTGAATGATAACCGTTTCTTTGAAGAAGAGTCAATCATTACCGATCAAAATAGTACCTCTAAAAGCAATACAATTCATGGCAACCATTATTATTCCCACACCGCTCCGTAGGTTTACCGGTAACTCATCGAAAGTAAACGTGGAAGGAAACAACGTAGGAGAAACATTACAGAATTTAACAATAAAATTTCCCGACTTAAAAAAGCATTTGTTCGATACGGAAGAAAAAGTGCGTCCCTTCATCAATATATTCGTTGGTGAAGATGACATCCGGAACCTGCAGCAACAGGATACTAAAGTTGCCGAAGCATCCATAATCAGTATTGTGCCCGCCATTGCAGGTGGTTCTGTTTCGTTAAAAAATAAAATATGAACTGGAGAGATATTCAATTTTCCAAGGAAGAGTTAAGCCGGTACAATCGTCATATTATCATGTCCGATTTCGGGCTGGAAGGTCAGCAGAAACTAAAGGCAGCCAAAGTATTGGTGATTGGCTCGGGTGGTTTGGGAAGCCCGTCGTTGCTGTATCTGGCAGCCGCGGGCGTTGGCACCATCGGCATTGTTGATTTTGATGTGGTTGACGACAGCAATCTTCACCGCCAGGTGTTATTTGGTATAGACCAGGTTGGCAAATCGAAAGCCGAAGCTGCAAAGGAAAGATTGCGCTCGCTGAATCCTTATATCACCATTAATGTGTACAACACACAGTTCACGTCGGACAATGCAATGGAACTTCTGAAAGAGTATGATGTGGTAGCTGATGGCACGGATAACTTCCCGACGCGTTACCTTGTAAATGATGCCTGCGTATTCAGTGGTAAGCCGAATGTATATGCGTCTATCTTCCAGTTTGAAGGACAGGTTTCGGTGTTTAATTATACAAATAAAGATGGCGTAACAGGTCCTAATTACAGAGATTTATACCCGGCGCCGCCACCGCCGGGGCTGGTTCCCAATTGCGCGGAAGGCGGTGTGCTTGGCGTGTTACCCGGCATCATCGGCAGCTTGCAGGCATTGGAGGTGATTAAAGTGATTACAGGCGTTGGCGAACCGCTGGTTGGTCGGTTTTATATATTCGATGCACTGACGTTCGAGTCAAGAACATTTAATTATAAGGCAAACCCTGATAATCCGCTTACCGGAAATAATCCAACCATTACAAAGCTGATAGACTATGAACAGTTCTGCGGCATGAAAGCGGTGGAAAAACCAGTAAAAGAAATTTTGCCGGAACAACTTTACCAGTGGCTGGAAGATGGGGAAGACATACAGGTGATTGATGTGCGCGAGCCGGATGAATATGAAGAGAAAAACATCGGCGCCAGGCTTATTCCGTTAGGTGTGGTTGCGGAACATGCAGACGAAATTTCCCGCGATAAAAAAGTAGTTATTCATTGTAAAATGGGTGGAAGAAGTGCGAAAGCGATACGCGAGCTGGAAGAAAAATTCGGTTTTACAAACCTGTACAATTTAAAAGGCGGTATTGAACGCTACCTGCAGGAAACAAGTGATATGGCTATGATGACTAAATAATATTTGAATTATTTTTCTAAAAAAAGAACCGGCAGTTTATAATAAACTGCCGGTTCTTTTTTTACTGTTTATCAGTTGGCATAATGTTTCCTTGTTTTTATTAAACCGGCATTGATGAATGTGATCTCATGAATGGTTATGTGAATTAAAAACTGGAGATGTATGTTGTACTTACTGATGTTTTTTATGGTGTGTTTTCTTTTTCATATTTATCGCTCGAACAAATTTGAGAAAGAATACGATGATTTATACCCAAGAGAAATAAAAACCCGGCACAAGTCTTCTGAACCTGATAGTTTTTTGTAATCAGTTACATTAAAATACCCGCTATTGTTGCGCTGAGATAGCTGGCTAATGTACCACACAACAACGCTTTTAAACCCAACTTTGCTAAGTCTGCCCTCCTTTCCGGCGCAAGTTCGCCGATCCCGCCAATTTGCATACCTACGCTGCTGAAATTTGCAAACCCACAGATAGCAATACTTATAATCAGCAAGCCTTTATCGGTCATTACAGGAACGGCTTTAGTAGTGAGGCTTTTGAAAGCCACAAATTCATTAATAGTAAGCTTTTGACCTAACAAAGTAGCGGCGCTGTTTACATCTTGCTGCGGTACGCCCATTGCCCATGCAAACGGATAAAACAATTTACTGAAAATAAAGTTGAGAGACAGATTGAAACCCGGATTAAAGATATGACCAATCTTTATCAGAACATAATCAAGACAGGCAATGACAGCAATAAACCCGATTAGCATGGCAATTACATTCATTGCGATTTTAAAGCCATCGCCGGCGCCGTGCGATACGGCATCTATCACATTGGTGTACGTGCTGTTTACTTCTAATTTTACTTTCCCCATGGTTTGGCTTTCTTCCGTTTCGGGGAAAACGATTTTAGAAATAACAAGTGCGCCGGGCGCTGCCATTAAGCTGGCGGTAATCAATTTTGGCGCAAGGTCTAAGCCGGCTTGTGCGCCCATATTGGCGTATACTATTAAAATGCCACCGGCGATACAGGCAAGACTTCCGCTCATGCTGGCCAGCATTTCGCTTTTGGTCATGCCTTTAAGATATGGACGAATCATAACCTGCGCTTCTACTTGTCCCACAAAAGCGCTTGCCACGTTGCTTAGCGCTTCCGCACCGCTTACGCGCATAATGATGTTCATGGCTTTTGCAATGACAGATACAATGCGCTGCATAATACCATAGTGATAAAAAATAGCCACGAGCGCGCACACCAAAACAATGGTAGCGGTAACATTGAACGCAAACACAAACCCACCGGCTGCATAATCCATCGCGCTGCCATCGCCTTTAGGTACGGCAATGCCGCCGTACACAAACGAAGAGCCTTTGAAAGCAAAGCCTTCAATCAACTGCATGCCATGACCGAGCCATTGAAAGAAATTGGCGACGGGCGTTACCTTAAACACAAGCACAGCAATGAGGATTTGCAAAGCGATGCCGCTAAATACAAGCCTGTAATTGATGCGGCTGCGATTATTAGAAAACAAAAAAGCGATTCCTAAAATCAAAACAATGCCTGCGAGTCCCTGAAAGCGTTCCATGCAATATGCAGCGTTTTGTGTGTTGTGAGGCGATGAAGATAAGCACTAATTTTTTTTTAGCCGCTGCAATCCGGTTTGGTAGAGGGCTGTCATATCGGGCGAAATATTGAGTAACAGAATAGCGCCGGCAAACAGGCAGGCATACACACCGGAACGTATAATTACATCGACATAAATATTCACCATCGTTGGAACAATATGGATGCAAACGATACACACGGCTGCGATGATAACCGCGAACAGTGTTGCCTTTGTAAATGGCTGGATGCGGAAGAACTTCCAGATATAGCCAAAGCGCACGGCATTGAACATGGTAAGCGCGATGAGGTTTGCCCAGGCAGGCCCATAAATATTGAACTTATGGATGAGGAAATAGTTGAGCGGCAGCGAGACGAGCACGTAAGCCATATTGGTAAAAAAATCGAACCGCCAGTATTTACTTAGCAAGAGAATTTGCGCGTTTGCGCCAGTGCCAAGATCAATCAGTTTGGCGATGCCCATGATGGCAAATACCGTTTTCATTGGCGCATACTCTTTACCCAAATACTGAACAGCGCTATCCATATTGAGATAGATCAATCCCCAGATGGCGAGCCCGACAATGAGTAAGTTGAGCGATGTTTTATGGTACAAATTTTCGATTGCGGATTTGTCTTTATCCTTCCAAGCCTGCGCAATGACCGGTGTGGCGATGGCATTGATGCTGCGCTGCGGCACTTCCATAATACTGATCATGTAAGAGCCGTAAGAGAATACGTTGGCATCGCTTAAGCCGCCTGCGCTTTGGCTGGCGAGAAAAATAACATCGATGGCGCGCGAAATGATATTGAGTAAAGAGCTGGAAAAAATGAGTGCGCCAAAAGATATGAGTCGCTTGTGTATACGTTTGGTAACACTGCTGATTGAGAAATTGATGGGAAAATTGCCGCTGCGAATAAGGTAGATAAGCAAGATAAGAACGGAAGGAACATAGATGAAGGCGTAAAGCGTAAAGAAGGTTTCGAGGGAAATGACTTTGTAGATGTACAATATCAGCAACACGAATACAAAGAGCCGGAACCCGACCTCGCGCAGGAAGTTTGAAATGACCGTTTTGCGTATGCTCCAGGCATAGGCTTCGAACAAGGTGAACAGGGCAACGGACACCACAAGTGGGTACAATAAGCTATAATGGCTGACAAAGAGAGGCGACTGCTCGCCAAACTTGCGCGCGATAAAATCTTCGGAAACATACAAGCCGCAGATGACCATTAGGCAGCCACCCAAACAAAATAAGAGGGTGAAGGCTGGCAGATCGTTCTTCCGCTTTGGCAAATAGGTATTGTAAAACGGGAAGAACTTGTAGGTGATGGAGTTGGTGCCGAGCATAGCGACGGTGGAAAATACGAGACCAAAATCGACCAGTAAGGTGGTGAGACCGATTTGCCTGCTGGAAAAGAAAGCCGGGAAAATGAGTAGCTTATTAACCGCGCCAATGGCAAAGCCGATATAGGAAAAGATTGAGGAGAAAATACTTTGTTTACGGATAATGCCCATTGAGCCGTATAGCTTGAGGGGCTAAAAGTAAGTATTGGTGGTGAGTAGTTGCAATAGCGAAAGAATTTTAAGAAATACAGGAAGTAAATGTGCCTTAATAGTGTAATCAATTTATAACTTTCGCAGGAAAGAAGTGGTTAGTGTCCTTTTGATGACACAAATCTAAAGGACACTGACCACTATAGGAAAATCAAATTGTGCAAGATGCTATTAGTGCTGTTGTTGGTCGGCGACCAACAGCAACGTAGGATGATGATTCGGAGAATCATTTTATCATACCTTCGAAGTGAGCTGCGCTAACACTCCGAAGAACGAGGCTGCATGCAGAATTGTATCGCCAATTTTTACGGCATACGCTGTGGTGAATGTGCAGATGATGTTTGCATTGATGGCAATGGTTTGTTTGAGATCAGCTCTGTTGCCCCGTGATGGTAACGCCATCGGAGTTTTTGGTGGGCACTAGGCTTACCAGATTTTGTTGATAAAGAACGCTTGTGCTTCGCTGTAGAAAGGCGGGTAAAGCTGGATGGTTTTTGACTCTTCATTGAGGCAGAGATCAAGTGCGGGAGCGCGGTTGTATTCGCGTGCCTGCACATCGGTAGCGTTTGTACTCATAATACAATTGTTTGTGTGATTATTGAATTTTATTTAGACCACAAAAGTAGATGGGGGGTGTGAGGATGATAAAAAATAAAATAGAAAGCCACCAGGGCGAAACTGGTGGCTTTCTATTTTGTACTCTGATACTTTTAAATGTTAGGTGAGCATCTAATTGTTGCTCTTTTTATTTGTTTTTCTTTTTCCAAGAAATGTCATCATAAAAAAGAATAAAATGGCTGCAAATCCACATATCCAAAATAACTTGCTATTATTGACCTGCTCCATTTCAAACAGATTAAAAAATCTAAGTATAATAACTGTAATTAACAAGCATAAAAAGTATAAACAGCAAGAAATTATTCGACTATACCAAAACTTATCTTTCATAAAACTAAGGATTATAGTGGTGTGCGATCTGGTAAGCAGCATCTGAAAAAGAGGCTCCTGTTCCACCAATTGCCGTTGCCTGTCCTATTAACGTCCATGACCATCCTCCGGTAAAGAAACCACTGATCAGCGCACCAGCCGCGCCTCCTACAGAGCCTGCTATATCCCAGTTAAAAGCTTCATTGTCACTAAACCAACTGCCTGGACTTTTTGGTTTCTGAAAGGAGTTCTTAGATACAACACCTGAATTGTAAGTATCATTTTTGATCATGTAATTCATATGATAGATGACACTATATCTTGCAACAGAATAAGCACCTTCTAAAATGTATTTATCATTTGTTGTCAAAGTGGTGCTATTCTTTATTTGATTTTCGATTGTGATTAATGAATTTGCAAAACTATTATAAGAAGCTTGCGTTGGAAATAATGTATCTACAGATTTACCAAATGCATTCGCTTTCGTATAAAGCGTATTAAGATAGTTTTTAGCATCCAATGTTATCGTATGATTGTTGTACAAATTAGTAGCCTGAGTATTAATATCTGGTATATTCCTATAGCTACCCCATGTAGTCATAATATAATTATAAGTGCCATTAAGTATTGTGGAATCATAATGTAGTGTAAGTAAATATGCTTTTGTTTTTGTAAAAATTTCTGCATCACTTGGTTGAACTGTTGTATAATTATATGGAGGCATAACCGCGTACAACGTGTTATTATGGGCAATACCGGCGGCCTCTTCCGGGTTGTTAGAATTAGCAAGGACTTTTAAAGTGTCAACTGATTCAGTAACAGGTCCACAATATCCATTTAGATATGCCTTGCATCGTGTATCATGGCAATCATAAGGACATACGCCTGGAAGTAAATTTGTAATTGATCCACCTTTTTTTGCATTTATTTCAGCAGTAGTTCGTGCATCGAATTCTTGTCTTGAACAGCTAAACAGTAAGGTCGAGAGAAGAATAAATAGAACGGTAATCTTTTTCATTGTAATTTTTGTTATGACGTTTTTTGTTGTAAGATTTTTACTTAGCAGCAATAATATTTAGTACTCTGTGCTTAACATCATTTGGTTAACCATGAGGGAACCAAGAAGATAAGATAAAACGAATTGAATGAAAAAACATAAAGGTTTGCTTTGTATTGAAAAGTGATTTATGAGACATGATTAGGCAATAACTTATCAGAACCATCATTTGCTGTGACTCAAAATTGGTAGAAGCGTTACATTCTTATTGCCCATCAATTAATAAGTAAAATAACAAGCATGGTGAAACTTATAATACTTGTAGTACAATCATATTAATCATTAGTTACTTTTTACAAGACCTCCGATAAAGATTATTAAAACTTAATTATTTTATTAAATTAGGATAGGTTCTCATTGTAATTAAAGCATTAGCATTTATAATGCTAAAATAAGGATTTTGTTTATAAATACAGATTGATTTTAATATTTTAAAAAATAAAATGGCTCAAGTTTCTTTCTTTAAAGGTCGGTGTCCTCACCGACCTTAATTAATTTTGATTTTTGGTTTGGGAAGACATAAACCGATAAGCGATAACAGGTAGATAAAACAAAACGGCTCAACATATTTCACCAAATATATTGAGCCGTTACAAAGCTGTAGGGGTAGGACTTGAACCTACACGGGGCAGTTAGCGTAAACACAAAAGCTTGGTGGTCAACCCCGGTCGGCCTAACGCGAGTTTGGTCGGCTCTATGTTTATGTTTATCCTGTTATCCTCACCCCCGAGACGAGAGGGTATGTCTGCCAAATTTCATCACCCCACAGTATATAAGAACTTCGTTTCCTGAACGAGGGTGCAAGAATAGAAAATAATATGGTTACGAAAGTAATTTTCGAATGAATTTTTTAAAAGTTTAGATTTCATTCAATATTATTGCAGATTAACTGAATATTCTTCACTCAAAATTTACCCATGACGTCCAAAATCAATCTTGATAAGCTCGACCTGCAGATTATGCAGGAAATGATGGGCAACGCAGGCATTTCGTATGCCGACCTTGGGAAAAAGCTTTTCGTATCGGGCGGCACCATCCATGTTCGTATTAAAAAACTTGAGGAAGCCGGCATAGCAAAAGGTACGCGGCTGAATGTGGATATGAAGGAACTGGGGTATGATGTGATTGCCTTTATTGGTATTTATCTTGAAAAAAGCTCGCTGTACGACAGCGTGGCTACAGAGCTGAAGAAGATTCCTGAGATTGTCCGGCTTAACTATACAACAGGCAACTACAGCATGTTTGCCGAGATTGTTTGTAAAAATATTCAGCAGCTTCGCTTTGTGCTGCATGATGAGCTGCAAAAAATAAAGGGCATTGAGCGAACGGAAACTTTTATTTCGCTGGAAGAAAGCTTTGCGAGGAATGTGCTGGTGCATAGGGAGGGATGAGTTATGGATTGATAACAGATAGGGTGTGCTGTTATTGTGTGAGGTTTTAGAAAAAAGTGCTTTTAGTATTAATGGCGGGCGGTTTATCAACTGTCATCTGTCATCAATTAACTACCAACCATCAACGACCAACCATCAACTGCTAACTAACCCTACCTTTGTGCTATATCATGAGTGAGCAAGCGAAGAAACAAAATTTCAACTATGGAGCGCTGCGGCGCGTTTTTACTTTTGTTCGTCCTTACCGGTCTCAGTTTTATGGCAGCATTTTGATGGCGGTTGTTCTGGCCGTATTTGCGCCGGTTCGTCCTTTTTTAATTCAGCTTACCATAGATAAAGCCACAGGCAAAACAGAAGCGATTCCGGAATGGCTGCGCCTGAGTTTATTTAATACCAACCTGAATAATGTTGAGCAGTTTATTGTGGCTATCACTATCTTCCAGGTAGTTTTTATTTTTATAGAAACGGCGGTGCGGTTCTGGTTTTCGTTTATCACGTCGTGGCTTGGGCAGGCAGTGGTGAGAGACATGCGCGTAAGCGTGTATCAAAAGATTGTGAACCTGAATCTGCGCCAGTTTGATACCACGCCGATTGGCACTTTAACCACGCGAACCATCAATGATATTGAAAGCATTAATGATATTTTTTCGGATGGTTTGATACCTATTATTTCCGATCTGTTGTCGATTGTGATTACGCTTGCCACCATGCTTTGGATAGACTGGCGGCTTACGCTTGTGAGCCTGATTCCGTTCCCGATTTTAATTGTGGCTACGTATTATTTTAAAGAGAGCGTTAATAAGAGCTTCATTAAAGTGCGTAATGCCGTAGCGGCTTTGAATGCTTTTGTGCAGGAACATTTGACCGGCATGGCAATCGTGCAGGCTTTTGCTGCCGAAAACAGGGAATATAAAAAGTTTAATGCCATTAACAAAGAGCATCGCAACTCTAACATTAAAGCCATTTTTGCTTACTCAGTTTTTTTCCCGGTTGTTGAAATTATTCTTGCCGTGAGCATTGGTATTCTGGTGTGGTGGATAGCTGATAAGAAACTTGATTCGGGTTTGCTGGTGGCATTCATTTTATACCTGAACCAGATATTTCGCCCGCTTCGCGTGATTGCCGATAAGTTCAACGTGATTCAAATGGGCGTTATCGCCTCGCAGCGTGTGTTTGCCGTGCTGGATAACGAAGATTATATTCATAAAGCAGGCAATCTTGCGCCGGCTCATATAAGAGGCAAAGTGCAGTTTGACCATGTATGGTTTGCGTATGTGAATGAGCACTATGTATTAAAGGATATCAACTTCACCATTCAGCCCGGCGAAACGGTTGCGCTTGTAGGTCATACAGGCAGTGGCAAAACATCTATCATCAGTTTGCTCAACCGTTTATATCATATTCAGCAAGGCAGCATTACGCTTGATGATGTGAACATTAACGATTACACATTAGATGCATTGCGAAGCAAAATTGGCGTGGTGCTGCAGGATGTGTTTTTATTCTCGGGAAGTATATTGGAAAACATTACGCTGCGCAATCCCGACATCACGCGCGAGCAAGCGATAGAAGCTGCTAAGCTTATTGGCGTGCACGATTTTATTATGCAACTGCCCGGCGATTATGATTATAACGTAATGGAGCGCGGCAGCACGCTAAGCCTCGGGCAGCGGCAACTATTATCGTTCATTCGCGCTTTATTATACAACCCGGCGGTATTAATTTTAGATGAAGCAACTTCGTCAATTGACACTGAAAGTGAACTGCTGATACAACAGGCAATAGACAAACTGGTTGTGGGTCGCACATCAATTGTAATTGCGCATCGGTTATCAACCATCCGCAAGGCGAATAAGATTATTGTGCTGGATAAAGGTGAGATTAAGGAAGTGGGTACGCATGAAGAACTGCTGGCGTTGGGCGGCTGGTATAGTAAGTTGCATAATATGCAGTTTGAGAAGAGGGGAAAGCTGCTGACAACTTCATAGTGAGTAGTTAGTAGTGAGTGCTTATGTGTAACTTGACAATTGAAAAATGAGAGTTTTTTGTTTTTAAATTTGAAGCATACAAAACTGGAAGTATTTTCTGTGTCAAAACAATTCGTGCTAAAATGTTACAAACCGACTAACACTTTTCCATCAGATGAAAGATTTGCAATAGTATCTCAGATCGGGCGGGCTGCCTTATCTGTTCATTTAAATATTGCAGAAGGATGTTCAAGAAAATCGCATGTAGAAAGATGCAGATCCTTCGAAATTTCAAGAGGTTCAACCATTGAAGTTGATACAGCTTTTGATATTGCATTGAAACTAAATTATATAAGCAGAGAACGACTTACTGTTTTAGGAGAATACATCATTCAGGCATTTAAACTATTAAGCGGCTTAATTTCAAACTCAACAATTCAGCATTAATTATTCACCATTCATTATTCACCACTCACTTATATGGCTCTCACTTCCATAAAACAATTGAACCCGGCTTCAAAAACCAATAATGATACGGGTTTTGGCACCAACCCAAATAGTTATGGCGGTCGTTTTATTAATAAAGACGGCAGCTATAATGTGCGAAAGGATGGCATTACTATTTGGGATCGGTTCAGCATGTATCACAGCATGCTGGAAATGCCGAGATGGAAATTCATGCTGGCGATAGTTATCTTTTTTGTTTCTATCAATATTGCGTTTACAGCGTTATATGTGTTGATTGGCGCCAACGATTTTCAGGGATTTATTGCCACGACAGAATGGGGTAAAATCAGGGAACTTTATTTCTTCAGCACCGAAACATTTACTACGGTTGGATATGGACGTATTAACCCGATTGGCGATTTGGCAAACACGATTGCTTCCTTCGAAGCGATGATTGGTTTTCTATCGTTTGCGTTAGCTACCGGTCTTATTTATGGCCGCTTTTCGCGCCCGCGGGCGCATGTTATTTTTAGTGAGCATGCTTTGATTTCTCCATTTAAAGAAATAACCGCTTTTATGTTCCGCATGGTGCCTTATAAAGATGGTCATACCATGACCGATGTAAGCATCCGTGTTACCTGTAGTTTTTTGGTGGAAGAAAACGGAACGTCAACCTATAAGTTTTTCACGCTGCCTCTGGAACGCGACCGTATAGACAGCCTGATGATGAACTGGACAGTAGTACATCCGATTGATGAAAACAGTCCTCTGTCCGGGCTATCTTCCGACGACATGAAGAACAGCGATATGGAAGTGTATGTGCTGATGCGCGGCTTCGATGATGTATATTCAAACACAGTGCTGGAGCGAACTTCATACACGTATGATGAGATTTCTTACAACGCTAAGTTTGTATCCATGTACCATGAAAGCGAGAATGGCAAAACCACCATTTTAGAGGTCGATAAAATACATGAGTATAGGGAAGTGGGTGAGCAGTGAGCTACGAGCGGGTGAGCTATCAGGAACAGCTATTGACTACTCACTATTGACTACTCACCACTCACTATTCCACCAACGCCTGCCTTGGAATGATGAATTGAATTAAATTTTCCGGCGAAATTCCGGCGCGGCTGCTGGCATCATTGATATCGTCTCTCGATACATTGGCGGCGAATGATTTTTCTTTCAGCCGCTTCTTCACTCCTTTTACATCCATACTTTCATAACCACCGGGCCGCATTAATGAATAGGCATGAATCAGTCCGCTCAATTCATCAAACGCATACAACATTTTATCCATGTTGGTTTCCGGCTCTACGCCAAAATGAATAGGTCCGTGCGAAGCGATGGCATGAATTATTTCAGGATCAACGTCTCTCCTTTCCAGCTCTTCAATGATCTTTTTACAATGCTGGTCGGGCCATTGATCCCAGTCGGCATCGTGAAGCAGTCCTGCCATTTCCCAACGCCACTGTCCGGCTTCGTCAAGCGCTTCCTTTTCCTTTGCCCAGTCGCGCATTAAAGCGGCTACCTGCCTCATGTGCAATTGCAGTTTGGGATTCTTTACCCAATCGTAAAACAAAGCTTCGGCTTCTTCGCGGGATAAAACGTTTCCTGCATTATCAATATTTCCAAACGAGCTGCGGTGAAGTAATAACGACATAGTTTTTGAGATAAAAAATCTGAAACAATAATAAAACCAGTGAATGAATTTGATGTAAAAGAACGTTCATTCGAATCATCATTACCGGTTTTCAAAACTACATTTGTTTACATAAATATTGATATATGCCTGACCAATATAACCTGCAACGCTTTGTTGATGCGCAGAAAAATGATTATGCCATTGCCTTATCAGAAATAAAAAACGGAAGAAAGCGCAGTCACTGGATGTGGTATATTTTCCCGCAAATACAAGGCTTAGGCTTTAGCTCTACGTCAAAGTATTATGCCATTAAAAACAGCTATGAAGCAAAGGCATATTTGGAACATCCTGTGCTGGGAAAGCGGTTGATCCAAATCAGTAACGCCTTGCTTTCATTAGGAGGAAACAATGCCACTTCAATCTTTGGAAGCCCGGATGATGTAAAGCTTAAATCCAGCATGACATTATTCGCATCGTTGCCTGACGTTGATGATGTTTTTAAAAAAGTATTGGATAAGTTCTTCGGTGGTAAAACAGATGAAGCCACATTAGATAAGCTTCCATAATCACCGTTCTTTTCAGCGCATTATTATATCGATACCAGCGTTCCTTTTTTTTAAGACAGGATGATTTAAATAATCAATACCAGGCGCTTCATATACATACGTTCCAACGGGTTGCGGCTTGCCCTTTCATTTTAAGATCGATCACGAGAAGCATGATAGCAATGGCCGGCACGGCATCGCAAAAAGAATACAAGGCGCTCACGTTCCAGGTTCTTTTCTTCCTGTATTCTTTGTTTACCTGCTTGTTTTCAGCCATTATTTTTATTTGGTGTAAACAACATTTTCGTTCAATGTTATACATACAAGTCGGGATACAGCCTGCCTCCGGGCGTGATGGCGTAAACATCAAAATCTGTGATGCCTTCGCTTCGCAATACATCTTCATCAAGCAAGGCATTGCCGGTAAAGGATGACTCTTTGCTTATTATTGCATAAGCTGCATCTGCCACGATCTCCGGCTTGCGGCTCATCGCTACCAGCTTTTCACCACCTAATAAATTACGAACAGGCGCTGTGGCGATGGTTGTTTTTGGCCAAAGAGAATTGCTACCAATGCCATCCTTTTTAAACTCTTCCGCCCAGCCCATCACCATCATCGTCATGCTGTATTTACTGAGAGTATAAGCCATTTGCGGGTATATCCATTCAGGCTGAAGATTAATGGGTGGCGATACCGTTAAAATGTGTGCGCTGCTGCTTTTCTTCAGATAAGGCAAACAAGCTTTTGTCATTAAGAAAGTGCCGCGCACATTGATATCGTGTATCAGATCAAATCGCTTTATTTCGGTTAATTCGGTGTTGGCAAGTTGCACAGCAGAAGCATTATTAACCAACACATCAATGCCGCCAAACGCTTGTACAGCCTGCACAATTACATTGTTTACCTGTTCTTCAAAGCGAATATCGCACTGTACCGGCAAGGCTTTGCCACCGGCTTCTTCTACTTCTTTCGCAGTGGTGTAAATGGTGCCGCCAAGGCGATCATCTTCCTCAATACTTTTGGCTGCAATAATAATGTTGGCGCCTTCTTTCGCAAAGCGCAAAGCCATCGCTTTTCCAATACCACGACTGCTGCCGGTAATTAAAATGGTCTTATTCGCAAATGACATAAGCTTCGTCATATGCAGGTAAATATATGGTTTTGAACGTTCTTTTCGGAAGTACAAGCCTGTTACCGGTTTACACTTTATTGTATCTCTATACATCAACAACGGCAAGAATAAAGCATATGCCCAGGGAAGTTAAGCACAAGCAGTACCTTGCGATAATGAAAATCACTGTTACGCTTTGTCACCATAAATAATCATCTATGATAACAAAGAAAGAATGAATAATAAGTAATGAGTGGTGACTCAGTTTGAACATACAAAGGCAAACCTGTCAAATTATGTTGTATTAAGAAACTGCTGAACCTGACAGGTTATTTGCAAACTATACCACTACCGAATAACTTTATCAATAATAGATAAACCTTATAAAGTTATTTTTGCTCAAACTAATGTCATGAGTATCATTAAGCGAAATCATATAACCATTCGCGGAAAAGGAACAACGCCCATGCTGTTTGCTCATGGTTTTGGGTGCGATCAGAATATGTGGCGATTTGTATATCCTTCCTTTGAAGAAGACTATAAAGTTGTCCTGTTTGACCATGTGGGGGCTGGCAATTCCGATTTGGGGGCTTACATAAAAGAGAAATATGCAAAGCTCGATGGATATACAGACGACATTTTACAGATTGCACAGGAGCTCGGGCTAACAGATATTGTTTTCGTCGGGCATTCGGTAAGCGCCATGATGGGTGTAATGGCAGCCATCAAAAATCCGGAACTGTTTAAAGCTTTGGTACTGGTATCGCCTTCCGCATCATACATTAATGACGGTGACTACACAGGTGGTTTTTCAAAAGAAGAAATTGATGAATTGCTGGTATCGCTTGACCGTAATCATATGGGTTGGTCTATGACGATGGCACCCATCATTATGGGAAACCCTGACAGGCGGGAACTGGGTGAAGAACTCACCAACAGCTTTTGCCGCACCAATCCTGATATTGCCAAAGAGCTTGCGCGAACCACCTTCCTCAGCGACAGCCGGGATGTACTTCGGAATAACACAATACCTTCACTGATAATACAATGTTCCGACGATGTTATTGCACCGGTTGAAGTAGGAACTTATATTCACAAGCAAATGCCCGACAGCGAATTTGTTCTTCTCAATGCCATGGGGCATTGTCCTAACTTAAGCGTGCCAAAAGAAACGACAGCCGCCATTAAGGAGTACCTGAAAACACTATAATGTGTAAATGAACGATCAGTTATTACAGGAAGATTTTGAAGATTTTTTCGAACACTCGCTGTGCGGTTATGTTACCATGAACCTGAAAGGAGAAATTATTCGCTGTAATACCCGTTTGGCTGGCTGGCTGCAATATAACAAGGAAGAACTGAAAGGCAAACGTTTCGCGAACCTGTTAGCAGTGGGCGGGCGCATGTATTATCAAACCCACCTTGCGCCCCTCATACATTTGCAGGGCTTTTTTGATGAAATTGAACTGGAGCTTATCAGCCATTACGGCGAAAGGCTGCATTTTCTGGTAAACGGCTACGAGCGCAGAGATGCGCAGGGTACTCCTCTTTTTGTACGCCTGACAGTAATAAAAGCCTCTGAAAGACACAATTATGAAGAAAACCTGCGCAATGCAAAAACAGCCGTAGAAGTAAGCCTCTCTGCCGAGCGGCAAATGTCGATGTTGCGGGAGCAATTCATTGCCGTGCTGGGGCACGACCTCCGAAACCCGTTATCCGGTATAGACGGTGGTGCTAAATTACTTCTGGATATGTCTGCAAATGAGCAGACGCGCATAATAGCCGGGATGATCAAAAGAAGTTCATCGCGCATGGCAGAGCTGGTTGAGAATATTATGGACTTTGCGCGGGTGCGCCTCGGTAATGGAATCAATATCGAAAGAAAAAGCGTTGACCTGGAGCCTGTTTTACTTCATGTTGTTGATGAGCTTCGTTCCGCCTGGCCAAAGCGAAGCATACAAACTGATTTTTCACTCAGCGGTTTTATTAATTGCGACAGCGCCCGTATTGCGCAGCTTCTTTCTAACCTGGTTGCCAACGCCCTCACACATGGTTTGCCCGACAGTGTTATCAGTGTGGCAGCGCATGCCACCAATGACAATAGCTTTGAAATGTCGGTTAGCAATTCGGGCAAACCTATGTCAGAAGAAACGCTGCAAACCTTATTTGAACCCTTCAAGCGGGAAAAAACAAACCCCGGTAAACAAGGGCTGGGTTTAGGGCTTTATATTTCCTCCGAAATTGCCCGTGCACATGGCGGCTTAATAACCGTTACATCCGATGCAACCGAAACCAGTTTTACCTTCCGTATGTTGCAGGTTTCAAAATAATCATTTGTATTTTTTCCGGTATACCAATCAACTTATGCCTTCGGCAAAGACAATTTCATGCTTTTATAGCAGATCTGTAACTAAAGAATATGGTGGTTGTTGAAACACGTTACTTTTTAAAAATGTTGCCGGAACCTTAACACCTTTTGCGAGATTTGCCTTTGCTGTAGCCAAAAAAGAACAATCAAAATATAAGGATAAAACAAACAGCTATCCCTTTTAACCCAAAACCTTATATTTACTAAACCGCTGTTAATGTAAGCCAGCGAACACTACCTCATAAAGTGTTTTTAACGGCTGTACGTCTACCTTTCCAAACAGGTTTTGTATTACTATGGGTAGACGGCTTTTACTGATTGTTTCTTTGCTGCTGACAGGTGATTTATATTTTTACCAGGCAGTCATTACACTAACACAAAGTTCCCTTTTTCATATCGGTTACTGGCTGGTTGATATTGCGCTGATCGTGGCTATTACCTTCACCATCTCACTGCTTAGAAAAGGCAGGCACGTACAGCATTCGCTAACGGTACTCATGGCTGCCGTGGTGATGGTTATAATCCCGAAACTCTTCTCATCGCTCATATTATTGGCAGAGGATGTTACCCGCCTTTTTCGCGGCTTTCCGCCACGCAACTTGTATGTTAGCGAGGCGACATTTGCGCTGGCAACTGTCTTCTTTTTTATCATCCTGTTTGGCTTAACGCGTGGCAAGCATTTTTATAAAGTCAGGCGCGAAAC
The DNA here is from genome assembly GCA_965199905.1 of Ilyomonas sp. Lineage (GTDB taxonomy): Bacteria > Bacteroidota > Bacteroidia > Chitinophagales > Chitinophagaceae > Ilyomonas. Next base: position 1,622,484 of record OZ241366.1, read on the forward strand.
TCTTTATTTCCGCGACCTGCCCGATGCTTTTGACGGCTTAACCATTACGCAGATATCTGACATTCATTCGGGCAGCTTAAGCGATACGAAAGGCGTACAAAAAGGCATCGACCTGGCGAATGCACAAAACAGCGATCTGCTGTTGTTTACAGGCGATCTTGTTAACCATTCAGCCTCGGAAATGGACCCGTGGATATCGCGCTTTGCAAAATTGAAAGCGCCGTTTGGGAAATATTCTATTTTGGGAAATCACGATTATGGCGATTATACAAAATGGGACAGCCCGACAGCGAAGGAAGCGAACCTGGAACGGTTAAAAGAGGTTCATGGCGAAATGGGTTTTACGTTGCTGCTGAACGAAGCCGTAACCCTGCGGAAAGGCAGCAAAAGCATTGCATTGATAGGCGTGGAAAACTGGGGCAAAGGCGGTTTTCACAAACACGGCGATTTACAAACCGCAACCGCCCATGTGCCCGACAATTCGTTTAAAATACTGATGTCGCACGATCCTTCTCATTGGGATGGTGTAACGCTGGATCATCACAAACACATACACCTTACTTTGGCAGGACATACACATGGTATGCAGTTCGGCATCGAGTTGTTTGGGTTTAAATGGAGCCCGATAAAATACTTTTATAAACAGTGGGCCGGACTTTATAAACAGGCTGGTAAATATCTTTATGTAAACCGTGGCTTTGGCTTTCATGGCTTGAAAGGCAGGATTGGCATTTGGCCGGAAATAACGGTGCTTACTTTACATCGGGGCGATAAGATGCAGAAAGCGTGATAGCGAGAATTGTTGCAGTTATGTGTAGGTTTTGTAGCCGCCATTGTCTATGCAAATAATGGCTAAATTATAGCAACAAAAAAACCCCTCATTTATGAGGGGCTTTTATTATTAAACAAGATGCATTGCTATTTGCTTTTGCAGCAAGCACTGCCTGCGTAGCAACAAGCGCCGCCATCGCAGCAAGATGCTTTTTTTGCTGCTGCTTTATGATCTGTAAAGCCAAAAGAACTAATGGCCAAAACGATAGCGGTAACCGCTACGAATACTTTTTTCATGATTTATTATTTACTGATTGCTGATGTTATCTTAATACGTGATCTTATACAACAGCCTGACGTGGCGGACGCCAGCAATGATTGATAAAGCCACAATGTTCTGAATCTACATACAGTGTATAAACAGCCTTTTCTTTTCTTGCAACAGGTTGCTTTAAAGTCATATTTGTGATGACCTCGAATGTGCGGTAGCAGCAGTTTACAAAAGGATTGCACTCTTTCGCAGCGTCCTCTTTTTTACCTTTTGTTTTGTGCTGACAACAATCATGAACAGACTATTGTATTATTCACTGCCCTTGTTGGCGGCACTAAAAATAACGTCATTGCCAGTAATACTATCGTTGTAAGTAACCTCATTGATTTATCCAAAAGTAAGGTGAAATAAAGTGTGCTTTGTTATCATCTCTGCCTTTCACTTTCTTTTGTGTTTGCTCTGCAATGCGTGGCAAAAGTTATGTAGAGAAAAAATAAAGTGCATATTCATGATTGCCTGTTTTGATATTATAGCAATAAAAGACATTCATGAATAAACAACACATATCAATGATGGAAGAATCAAAATGAATAGAGGTGAATTCAGTAAATTTTACAAAATTATCATTATTCCTTACGTATAAAACAGAGATGTAATAACGCGTTGTTTTTAAAGAAATACCTCCGCTTTATTCTGATCGCAAACTCTTCACAGGGTTGGCGATAGCTGCCCTGATACTTTGATAGCTTACCGTAAAAAGAGCTATGATTATCGACAGAAACCCGGCTAATGCAAACACCCACCATTCAATAGAAATGCGGTATGTGTATATTGACAGCCATTGGCTCATTGTCCACCACGCAATTACCGAAGCAAGTAAAAAGGAAATCATAACCAGTGCAAGAAAATCTCTTGACAACAGCGTGGTAATACTGGCTACACTGGCACCTAACACTTTGCGCACGCCAATCTCTTTAATGCGGTTTTCTGCCATATAAGTAGCCAGGCCAAACAAGCCCAGGCAAGAGATGAAAATAGTAAGTCCCGCAAACAAACCAGCTAACGTGCCGGTTCGTTTTTCGTCGGCAAACTTCTGCGCATATTGTTCATCGGCAAATGTGTACACAAAGGGATATTGCGGGTTGTATTTTTTAAATATTTTTTCAATGGTCTTTAAATTATCTTCTGTAGAATGAGCCGATGAAAGCTTGTAATGCATTACGTTGAACCATGAAGCAGGGCCCAGCACCACAAGCTGCTGCACTTTCTCGTAAGGCGATTCGTAAATAAAATCTTTCAGCACACCAACTACTGTCCAGCTCCTGTCATCATTTTTTACAATTTGCCCAAGCGGATTTTTAAAACCCATCATTTTAACGGCTGTTTCGTTCAGCAGCATAGCAGTAGAATCGCCGGGATAATTTTTTATGTCAATGTCTCTGCCCTGCAATAGCGTGGTGCCCATTGTGTTTACAAAATCAACATCACTTGCCATTCTTACAAAATCAACTTTTTCGTCGCCTGGCTTCATTCCCTGCCAGCTAAAACCCCAGCCATCGCTGTATCGCTGCGTCATCGGGCTCATCGACTTTGTAACACCCGTTACAGCACCGCTCGCCAGTAAGTCATTCCTGATGGCGTCATAATGCTTGCTGATATCGCCCTGGATAGCTGTATATACCAACTGGTCTTTTTTATAACCTGCATCACGGTTTTGCGCATACTGTATCTGGTGCTCCACAATAATGGTACAGATGATAAGGGCTATGGCAAACGTAAACTGCAGCACTACCAAAACCTTACGTGGCGTAACCAGTGCATGCGCCGCTTTGAAGGTACCTTTCAACACTTTTACCGGTTGGTAAGCCGAGAGATAAAAGGCAGGATAACTGCCGGCAATAAAACCGGTAAACACAATAAAGCTGATGAAGAACAGCCAGTAAAAAGGATTGCTATAGCTTATAAAAAGCTCTTTTCCTACCAGTTGATTGAAACCAGATAAGCAAAGCTGAACAATCAACAAAGAAATGAGCCCGGCAATAACAGCCAGCAAAATACTTTCACCTATAAACTGCGCTACCAGCCCGCTTTTTTGTGCGCCTACCACTTTGCGGATGCCGACTTCTTTAGCACGCTTCTCACTGCGCGCCGTGCTTAGGTTCATGAAATTTATGCAGGCAATCAATAGAATAAAAACAGCAATAACACCGAATAATTTTACCATCTCGGCGCGCCCGCTTACATACTTCCCGTTTTCCGATTTCCCATATAGCCACCTGTCGCGCAAGGGGTATGTAAATACCTGCGTGGTAGATTTATCGCCGTCTTTTGTATGATTGATGGTTGTGTTTCTGATCTTGTTATCGAAAGCAGTTTGCATGATACCAGGCTTCAGTAAAACAAAGCTTCGAACGGAGTTGTTCGTCCAATGCTCATCATCCCAATCCAGGCGCTTCATATACGACCAGGGTAATAAATATTCAAAGCTGAAATTAGTATTGTTGGGAAGATCTTTTAATACACCGGTCACCGTAAAATTATCGGAGCTGTCTATGCGAACGATTTTGCCCATCGCATCTTCACCACCAAACAATTTCTTCGCAAATTTTTGTGTAATAACGATGCCGCTTGCATTGGTAAGCGCCTGCTGAAGATTGCCTTTCAGCAGCGGGAAACTGAAGATATTCAGAAAGCCGGGATCGACAAAAATGCCATCTGCATTTAAATGCTTGTCGCCTGTAGTAAAAAGAAAATTGTTATCACTTACCCGTGTAAAATCTTCAATATCATTCGGGTATTCCAGCTTGAGCGTTGGCGCCAGTATTTTGGGTGTTGAACCCCAGGCCCAGTTTTCACCGTTAAACTTATCACGGTTATTCAGTGTGTAGATGCGGTCTCCCTGTTGGTGAAATCTGTCGTAGCTAACTTCATTTTGTATCCATAATAAAATGAGAATGGCGCTTGCCATACCTATGGCTAAACCCAGGATATTAATGGTAGAAAACCGTTTATTGCGCAGCAGGTTACGAAAAGCAATTTTAAAAAAATTATTTACCATAAGATGAGGTTAGACATTTCCAATTATTTTTTCAACGGCTATGCCAAGGCTGAAACTCTTTACCGGCAATGGTTTGAAGAATTACACAATAACGAAAGTGTTCAATAACGAACACCGGCTGTGCGATATCGAAAAGAAAAGCAGCTATCTTTTTATTGTAATATAAAAGAATAGCTGCTTTGTATAATGATGCCAGATGCAGGTAACTATTTGAAGAAGTATCGCCAGAAATCAAGCCCTAACGCATACGCCATTAAGGTTAGCAACAGTATCATGCCGACCATCTGTGCATACTCCATAAACTTATCGCTCGGCTTACGACCGGTTATCATTTCTACCAATGTAAATAAAGCATGACCACCATCCAGAGCAGGTATGGGAAGTATGTTCATAAATGCAAGAATGATGGAGAAAACCGCGGTCAGCTTCCAGAAGCCTTCCCAGTCGGCAAGGTCGCCGGAAAAGGCATTGCCAATGCTCATTACGCTGCCCAGGCTATCGCTTGCTTTTACCTTGCCGGCAAAGATTTGCCGGATGCCGGCAATGTAATTTCCAAGCGTTTCCCAGCATTTATTAAAGCCCGCAGGAATGGCTTCTGCAAAGGTGTAAGTATGCTTTACCGTTTTGAATACATCCAGGTTTGGCCTGAAGCCAACGGCAGCCGTTTCGCTTAGTTTTGCTTTCACCAGCACCGTATCTTTTCCGCGCAAAGCGGTTAGTGTAATATCCTTGTTTTTGTATCCTTGCTTCAGGCTATCAAACTGGTGAAACCAGGTGAAAGGTATATTGTTTATGGCAATTAAAGTATCTCCTTTTTGCAATGCTGTTCCATTGAGAAAATGAGACTGCTTGTCATCGACAGAATCCACAATAACCGGAACGCGGATATAAGCAAAGCCCGCGAGTTTATTGGCGTTCAGCTCGCTTCCAAAATGCCCGGGTATGTTGATGCTGATGCGCTGCCCGTTACGATCGACCTGTATTGATTTCGCATTATCAAGCACAATATTTTTAGACAGTGTTCCAAAATCTTCAGTCACTTTATTATCAATAGAAACAATTTTATCACCGTCCATCAAACCTATCTTTCTGCCTAAAGAATCAGCATGAATGCCCCATGTCATGTTCTGTGGCGGCAGGTATTCTTCGCCCCATTTGTTGATAATAAATATGAACAGAACAATGGCAAGAATGACATTGACAATTACGCCACCGGTCATAATGATGAGCCGTTGCCAGGCTGGCTTGGCGCGAAACTCGTAAGGCTGCGGCGGCAGCTTCATCTGCTCTTTGTCCATGCTTTCGTCTATCATGCCGCTGATTTTGACATAACCGCCAAAAGGCACCCAGCCAATGCCATATTCGGTTTCACCAATCTTCTTTTTCCAAAGTGAAAACCAGGGATTAAAAAAGAGATAAAACTTTTCGACACGACACTTGAACATGCGGGCAGTGAGGAAATGCCCTAACTCATGAAGTGTAACCAGGATGGAAAACGAAAGGATAAACTGCAGGACTTTAACGCCGACTAAGCTCCAGTTGATAGCTAATAATGTTGTCATTCGCTTGGATAAAATTCAATGCTGCTTTATGGCAGTGCTGACACTGTTTTATGGTCTGAAAAAATATTCGCTCTTTTGAAAAGCTCAATCATTGTTCGGAACGCTGATGTGTGCGACGCAACAGGCGATACATCAGGGCGACGGACGATGGCTACATAAAAATTCCTTTACAATGCCAAGGTGTGATGTACCGTGATGCAGTTGCAATAATACTGTATTCTGTTTTGTGGTAAGAACCGGTGGTCAGATTTAGGAAAAGGTTATTTACGGAGTGTATACAGGATCACATAAAAACCAATTAGTCCCCCACACAACTACATCTGAATCATAGACGCCGCATAGCTGCGCGTTTCGCCATCGGTATAATAATATTCCTCGAGCGTAGGGTGTTCAATGAAATTCATCCTGGTCATGCTTTGCTCTACCACATCCTGGATGTCCATAAAACCAATGCGGTTGCGCAGAAATGCATATACGGCAATTTCGTTGGCAGCATTTAAAATGCAGGGCATGTTGCCACCTTTGTACAAAGCTTCGGTAGCCAAACCCAGGTTGCGGAATGTTTTCAAATCCGGCTCTTCGAACGTTAGCTCGGCAGGCTTGCGAAAATCGTAGCGGGGAAATTTGCTTTCTATTCTTTTAGGGAAACTTAATGCATACTGGATGGGAAGCTTCATATCGGGCAATCCCATTTGCGCTTTGATGCTGCCATCTTCGAACTGTACCATGCTGTGGATGATACTTTGCGGATGCACCAGCACTTCTACCTGTTCGGGCGCGAGGTTGAACAGCCATTTGGCTTCTATCATTTCCAGCCCTTTATTCATGAGCGTGGCAGAATCGATGGAAATCTTTGCGCCCATGCTCCAGTTGGGATGCTGCAGGGCATGATCGCGCTTTACGTTTGCCAGGTAGTTGGGCTTTTTGCCACGGAAAGGACCACCGCTGGCAGTAAGAATAACTTTCTCTATTTTATTTCTGCCTTCGCCAATTAGGCATTGAAAAATGGCGGAATGCTCACTATCAACAGGTAGCACCGGCACCTTTTTTTCAAAGGCTTTATTCATTACAATATCGCCGGCAACCACAAGCGTTTCTTTATTTGCCAGCGCGATAATTTTACCGGCATCAATGGCGTTTAGCGTGGATTGCAAACCGGCATAACCAACAATGGCTGCGAGCATCAAATCATAAACATCTAACGACGCAACATCATTCAGGGCTTGCTCGCCCGCAAACACTTTAATATCTTCTTTTGCCAACGCTTCTTTTACAATATTGTATTTTCTGTCGTCGACAATAACAACAATGTTGGGTTGATATTTTTTTGCCTGCTGAATCAGCAATTCGTGGTTGGTATGTGCCGTCAGTATTTCGACACTGAACAGGTCAAAATGCGATTCGATTACTTCCAATGCCTGCTTTCCGATAGATCCCGTTGAGCCGAATATTGCGATTCTCTTCTTGTTCATTTGTAAAAACTGGCGGTAAAGATATAGATTAAAAAATGTTGGAAATTACCTTAAAAACGGAGGCTGCTACGTGAAAAGTTTATGCCAGAAATAAGTTTGTTTCAATCTGACGCATTGCATTGGAATGAGAACTCAAGCGGGCACTGATTTGGCATCAGGTGAATTTGCTCTGTTTTCCCGGCACATACAAACTTCGCTTTAACATTTTTGAAGAATTTTAAATGATGATGATTTATTCCGTCAATTTTAAAAAGTATTCAAAAAAAGTATTTCTTTTTATTCAAAAACAAGCTGCTGGCAGGCATTGGTAATCCCCAAAAAACAATGAAGATGAAACAAGCTTTTCGCCGATGTTGAAACGTTTCAGTTTTCTTCTTATTTTTATGCCATTGCCTGCCTTTTTATTCACTGTCTTAATTGCTTTACTATGAATGTTGCTGACCAGCAAGACAACAAGGGTCTGTACGACGCGGCGTATGAGCATGACGCATGCGGCATCGGTTTCGTTGCTAATATCAAGGGCAACAAATCGCACCAGAATATTTCCGATGCGCTTACAGTATTGGAAAATATGGGGCATCGTGGCGCGTGTGGCTGCGAGAGCAATACGGGCGATGGTGCCGGCATTATGCTACAGATGCCGCACGAGTTTTTTTTCGATGAATGCATCAAGCTTGGCGTTCATCTGCCTTCGTACGGCAGGTATGGCGTGGGTGTTGTTTTTTTCCCGAAAGACATTCGCCAGCGTGAAGAATGCCGTGACACGTTCAATCGCGCAGCTGATAAATTAGGACTCGAAGTGCTCGCATACCGAAGCGTGCCGGTGAACCCCGATGGCATCGGGCAAATGGCTTTAAGCGTGGAGCCTGAAATGGAACAAGTGTTTATCGCTTGCCCTGACCATATCTCTGATCCTGAAGCATTTGAAAGAAAGTTATTTGTGCTTCGCAATTATGCGTCGCATACGATAAATAATACGGTGCGCATTGCCACCAATAGCTTTTATATCGCCTCGCTATCTTACAAAACAGTGGTTTACAAAGGGCAATTGACGAGCGATCAGGTTCGCGGTTATTTCCCTGATCTGGCTAACAAGCGCATTGTGTCTGCCTTTGGCTTGGTGCACTCGCGCTTTGCTACCAATACGTTTCCTTCATGGAATCTGGCACAGCCATTCCGCTACATCGCACACAATGGCGAGATCAATACGCTGCAGGGCAACCTGAACTGGCTTCGCACAAGCGAGAAGAATTTTGCAACACCTTATTTCTCTAAGGAAGAAATGGATATGTTGCTGCCAATCGTATTTGGCAATCAATCTGATTCGGCTTGCCTGGATAATGTGATTGAATTGCTTACGCTTTGCGGTCGTTCATTGCCACACGTGATGATGATGCTGATACCGGAAGCCTGGGATGGCAATGATAAAATGGAACCTTACAAACAAGCGTTCTATGAATATCATGCGTGCCTGACAGAACCCTGGGACGGACCCGCCTCAATTTCTTTTACCAATGGAAAAATAATTGGCGCTACGCTCGATAGAAATGGCTTACGCCCATCGCGCTACTGCGTTACTTATGATGACCGTGTTATTATGGCGTCGGAAAGTGGTGTACTGCCGGTAAAGCCGGAGATGGTAAAAGAATTTGGTCGCCTGCAGCCGGGAAAGATGTTCGTGGTAGATATGGAAGCGGGACGAATCATCAGCGATGACGAACTGAAGCAAAACATCTGCACGCAAAAGCCTTACAGCGAATGGCTGAATAAATATAAAATCAGGCTGGAAGAACTGCCTGAACCACGTGTGCAATTCACGCACCTCGAGAGCGACCAGATATTCAAATATCAAAAAGCTTTCGGCTACAGCACGGAAGATTTAGAAACCATCATTTCGCCAATGGCGATTGATGGCAAAGAACCTATCGGCTCAATGGGAACCGATGTGCCGCTGGCTGTGCTTAGCGATCAGCCGCAGCATTTAAGTTCTTATTTCAAACAACTTTTTGCGCAGGTAACAAATCCGCCGATCGACCCGATACGCGAGCGCATGATCATGTCGCTGGCAACGTTTGTGGGTAATAACGGTGATTTTTTAAATGAAGATCCACTCTCCTGCCATTGCGTAGCGCTTAAGCATCCAATATTAAATAATCATGAACTGGAAAAACTGCGCAGTATTGATACCGGCATTTTCCAGGCAAAAACATTACAGACTTATTTCCGGGCGAATGGCAAACCCGGCTCGTTACAAGCTGGTCTTGACAGGCTTTGCCGGTATGCGGAAGATGCAGTACACGATGGTTTTGAAGTATTAATATTAAGTGACCGGGCAATTGACAGCGACCACGCTCCCATTCCATCGTTGCTTGCAGTGTCAGCGGTTCATCATCACCTAATACGCAAAGGACTTCGCGGACAGGTAGGACTTGTAGTGGAAGCGGGCGACGTTTGGGAAGTACATCATTTTGCTTGTCTCATTGGGTTTGGCGTTACCGCGATCAATCCATATCTCGCTTTGTCTACCATTCGCGATATGAAACTGAATGGCAAGCTGAAGACAGATCTGGATGTAGAGGTCTTAAAAAAGCATTATGTAAAATCTGTGTGTGATGGTTTGTTGAAGGTGTTCTCGAAGATGGGAATTTCTACCTTCCAGTCTTACCAGGGCGCGCAGATATTTGAGATCATTGGTATTAACAAAGAAGTGGTTAACCGCTTTTTCACGGGCGCTACTTCACGCATAGAAGGATTGGGTTTGGATGAGCTGGCAAAAGAAGCGTTAGCCAAACATTTCTTTGCGTTTAACAAGAAAGAAGACTATACACATTTATTGACGGAAGGCGGCATTTACCAGTGGAAGCGCAAAGGCGAATTCCATCTATTTAACCCGCAAACCATTCACTTGTTGCAGTATTCAACAAGGATGAATGATTATTCCATTTTCAAAAAATATTCAAAGCTGGTAAACGACCAGGGCGAGAAAGCGGTAACGCTGAGAAGCTTGCTGGACCTGATTCCTACCCGTCCATCCATTTCGATTGATGAAGTAGAACCGGCCCAAAATATTTATAAACGCTTTGCTACAGGCGCTATGAGTTTTGGCTCCATTTCGTGGGAAGCGCATACCACGCTTGCCATCGCCATGAACCGTCTTGGTGGCAAAAGTAATACTGGTGAAGGCGGCGAAGATGAAGCACGTTACCAAAGAATGGATAACGGCGATTACCGTCGTTCTGCCATTAAGCAGGTAGCGTCTGCAAGGTTTGGTGTAACAAGTTATTATCTATCTGAAGCCGATGAGCTGCAGATTAAAATGGCGCAAGGTGCGAAGCCTGGAGAAGGCGGACAATTGCCGGGACATAAAGTGGATGATTGGATTGGTAAAACAAGACACTCAACACCGGGCGTTGGTTTGATTTCGCCGCCGCCACACCACGATATTTATTCAATTGAAGATTTAGCGCAATTAATATTTGATTTGAAAAATGCCAACCGTGCAGCACGAATCAACGTAAAGCTGGTATCGAAAGCCGGTGTGGGAACTATAGCCGCCGGCGTTGCAAAAGCAAAGGCAGATGTGGTCTTGATTTCAGGCTTTGACGGCGGCACAGGCGCTTCACCAATTTCGTCTATTAAACATGCGGGTTTGCCTTGGGAACTGGGACTTGCGGAAGCGCACCAGACTTTGGTAAAAAATAAATTGCGCAGCCGTATAACTGTGCAGGCAGATGGACAAATGAAGACGGGTCGCGACATTGCGATAGCAACTTTATTAGGAGCTGAAGAATGGGGCGTGGCAACAGCAGCGTTGATTGTGGAAGGCTGCATCATGATGCGCAAATGCCATCTGAATACATGCCCGGTTGGTGTAGCTACACAAGATCCTGAACTGCGGAAACGCTTTACGGGTGATGCTGATCACGTAGTGAACTTCTTTAAGTTTATTACGGAAGAACTTCGTGAGATTATGGCTGAACTTGGGTTCCGCACAATTGAAGAAATGGTGGGACAGGTTTCCTCTTTAAAAGCAAAAGAAAATATTCAGCACTGGAAGTTTGGAAAGCTGAATCTATCGGCTTTGTTGTATAGAGACCCGGCTTCGGATGAGATGACAATGTATAAGTCGGAAGCGCAGGATCATGGTTTAGAAAATGTGCTGGACTGGAAGCTTTTGGAAGCTGCCAAACCGGCGCTGGAAAAGGGCGAAAAAGTATTTGCGGAGTTCGATATTAAGAATACCAATCGCACGTCGGGAACCATTTTATCCAACGAAATAACGAAGCTGCATAAAGCCGCTGGTTTGCCGGATGATACCATTCATTTTAAGCTAAACGGAACGGCAGGACAGAGTTTTGCAGCTTTTAATACGAAGGGTGTAATGCTGGAACTGGAAGGTGGCGCGAATGATTATTTTGGCAAAGGATTGAGTGGTGCAAGACTCGTTGTTTATCCTTCCAAAAAAGTACGGTTTACTCCGGAGGAGAACATCATTATTGGGAATGTGGCTTTCTATGGCGCTACTTCTGGTGAGGCATTTATACGCGGTAAGGCAGGTGAACGCTTTGGAGTAAGAAACTCGGGCGCGAACGTGGTGGTAGAAGGTGTTGGCGACCATGGTTGTGAATACATGACCGGTGGCTGTGTGATTGTGCTGGGCGCTACAGGACGAAACTTTGCCGCAGGCATGAGCGGCGGCATTGCTTATATCTACGACACGGCTGCACAGTTTGACCAGCTTTGTAATAAAGAAATGGTGAGCTTAGAAAAAGTAGCTGATGAAGACCTGGATTTTCTGCGTTCGATGATTGAAAAGCATGCGCAGCAGACAGGCAGCAAAGTAGCGGAATTTGTATTGAGTGATTTTGAGAACCAGCTCCAGCATTTTGTGAAAGTGTATCCGACGGATTATAAGAAGGCGATGGAGGCAAAGAAACTGAAAGTGGAGAGCGAAGGATAGGCTAATTTATGATGTTAAATGTGTGATGTACGATGTAGAAGAACACTATTACTTGTTCATCAGATTCCGCACAAAGCCATCGTAAGATTGATTAGTGATGAACAATATTGAATGCAATTGTGGAATAACGGTAGCTGGATTACTAAACTTGATCCCGAAGTACATTATTGGTTTTTCATTTTTTAAGGAAACTAAATTATTTAACTGCTTACAAATAGATTGACATGGGAAAACCAACCGGTTTCTTAGAGTTTGACAGGGAAATGCCAACCAAGCGCCCGGTGGCGGAAAGGCTGGATGATTACAAGGAATTCGTGAACCTGTATACGCCGCAGAAGCTGAATGAACAGTCGGCACGCTGTATGGATTGCGGAGTTCCGTTTTGTCATAACGGGTGCCCGCTGGGGAACATCATCCCTGAGTTTAATGATGCGGTGTATAGGGAGAGTTGGGAAGAGGCTTACGAGATACTGATATCAACCAATAACTTCCCGGAATTTACGGGGCGGATATGCCCGGCACCTTGTGAGAGTTCCTGCGTACTCGGCATAAACCAGCCGCCAATAACGATAGAAGAAATTGAAAAGCATATTATAGAGATTGCATTTACCAAAGGCATTGTGAAGGCCAGAAAGCCAAACCTGCGGACCGGGAAAAAGATTGCCGTTATTGGCTCAGGTCCCTCAGGATTGGCGGCGGCAGCGCAATTAAATTACGCAGGGCATAGCGTGACGGTATTTGAACGTGACGATGCGCCGGGCGGATTGCTTCGATATGGCATACCGGACTTTAAGCTGGAGAAGAACGTAATAGACCGCCGCATAAACCTGATGAAGGAAGAAGGCGTCGTGTTCCGTTGCAACGCCAATGTGGGCGTAAATGTGAAGCTGAATGACCTATTACGTGAGTATCACACCATCATCCTGGCGGGTGGCTCTACGGTGCCTCGCAACCTGGGCATTGCGGGACGCGAACTAAAAGGCGTTTACTACGCGATGGAATTTTTAAAACAGCAAAACAAACGGGTAGCCAACCGCAACCCGCTGGATGGCGCGGATGTGGAAAGCAATATTCTACCGTATGAACTGACGGCAGAAGGTAAGCATGTGGTAGTGATAGGTGGTGGCGATACGGGCAGCGACTGTGTGGGAACATCGAACCGGCACGGTGCGCAGAGTGTGACACAATTTGAGCTGATGCCGCAGCCGCCATCGGCACGAAATGAATACATGCCTTGGCCTTCGTACCCAATGCTGCTGAAGCATACTTCATCGCATGAAGAAGGTGCAAAGAGACATTGGGCAATAGCGACAAAGGAATTTGTTGGGGATGAGAATGGAAATTTGAAGGCATTGACCATTGTGGATCTGGAATGGAAGTTATCGCCTGACGGACGACCGATGCAACAGGTGGAAGTGCCGGGCAGTGAGCGCACAATTCCTTGCGACCTGGCGCTGCTGGCAATGGGCTTTTTGCATCCGCAGAGAAAGGGTATGCTGGAGCAACTGGATGTGGAGCTGGATGAACGCGGAAATGTGAAGGCAAGCGAAAAACATTATCAAACCAATATACCGAAGATATTTGCGTGCGGAGATATGCGGAGAGGACAATCGCTGGTGGTGTGGGCGATTAGCGAGGGACGCGAATGCGCAAGGAAGGCAGATGAGTTTTTGATGGGCGCATCGAAGCTGGAGAGTAAGGATGTGAACGTGATGGCGGTGGCTTTGTGAGGTGAATTTTATCAAACAATATATAAAAGCCATTTCATATTGAAACGGCTTTTTTTATTTGTACTAACTTTTATATAAGTTGCTTTTACACATTTCGTGATGTATGGCTGTTGTTGAAACCTTCTTTTTGACCATTGTATTTTTGTAATTGTCTGCGAAAGAAAGGTGTATAATCTTTTGGCTTACCGGCAATCAGCCTGGCGGCTACCAGAATAATGAATATTGTTACCAGAAAAAGTAAAGACTGAATATGTATCAAGTAGGCTAATACAGGCTTATTCTGTGCCTGAGGAGATGAGTATCTAAGAGCAGTAAGGATGATGAGGAATACGCCTGAAATGAATTCGACGAAACGTGGCAAACGGAGTTTTGAAATCATTTTATTGATCATACAGGGATGTTGTTATGTATACAAATATAGCAAGAGCTTTAGATTGTGAGTGTAGGAAAGATTATCAATTACCGAATAAACAAGTACCTACGGCTAAACTTTTTTTCTTATGCTTATAAAGGATTGGGGTTTGTATGTAATTAGTTTTTAACCTTTATGAAAACATATATTGCGATTGCCTTAGCCACTTTATTAACTTCCGTATGTGCAGCCCAAACTTTTTCTTATTCTGACAACCATGTAAAAAACCCGATTGACGTTTCTGTAATTGGCCAGGTGAAGAATAATATTATTGTATGGTGCGAGCAGCGAAAAGATTTTAAAAAATCTGCCATTCTTGTGTATGATAAGCAAATGCACCTGATAAGAAAAGAAACTACGGATGTATTGCATTCTGATGCTTCACCTATGCAAAAATTTTATTGCAGCGGAGATTCGTTTTACATAGCTTATCAATACCGGAAGGGAAATGACTGGGAATACAGGCTGGCCGGCTTTGACAGTAAAGGAAAACTTTCCTCGTCGTATACACTGGACAGACTGCAGGACGGCGACATGAACGATCAATTATTTTACAACTTTTGCCAGTCGAACGACAAGAAAACGCTTTGCTGCATAAAGACGATACTGAGCCCAAAATATAATGCACTGAACTTTAAGTTTACCTTTTTAAGCCAAGGCAGCCTTTATCATGATTCTCTTTTTATATCGTTTGACAAAACGCACGAGAGGATGATTGATTTTTTAGTGGACGACCATAAAAATGTTTCTCTTTTAAAAACATCAAATACGGATACCGGGTTTATTCTTACGGTGGTTAAGAAAGATTTTTCGGCTGACCATTATTTAACTGCCAGCAAGAAATTGGCCTTGGGCGATTTGAAAAACGGCACTCCTGAATTTTATCATCATCAGAATGAATTCACGGTTTCCGGTGTGTGGGAAAATGCAGCAGCGTATAAAAATGCGAATTATAAAACAGGAGTTTATAGCTGGAAGCTAGACGAAGAACTGGCTGATAAGGCTGGCAGTGACGTGATTTTGCCAAGTGATTCTGCCACTATATTTCAAATTAACCATTATGCAGTGAACAACCTTAATAACACTACCGATGACTTTTTTGGCGTTCAAACGGATAGTACACCTATTGCTCCGCCAGAAGGCTGGAACGCTGGAACGTATACATGGCAAGGTATGAGCGGCAGCGGCGGCGGCATGAGTACTGGCAGTCTTGGTGGAGGCGGTGGCTTTTTTGCATATATACCTAGCCGCGACGATAGAGACCTTCAGGATTCTTCACATTATAAAGCCGGATTGGGTATTCTGCGTTTAAATAATAACCAGGTAAAATGGTATACGGAACTAAACCCGAATGCTGATAAGGCGCTACTTACAGACCTTGTAAATAATAAAGTGGTAGCAGGTAAACAGGGACTGCATGTTGTTAGGTTTGCGCCCGTTAAAAAGAACCATTACGGTATTGAACATGCTCTTATAACATACGCAGGCAAGTATGAAAAAATAAATACACCTCTATGGAATGATTCATACGTTTACCTGATACCTTATGCTGAGCCAACAGATGATGGCAGCTTAATAATACCTTGTACAAGGGGAACAAAAGTGAGCTTTGCTAAAATGAACCTTGAGTAGAGCAAAGCGTGAGAATGAATATACCGGGAATTAAGAAGCATGTTTCCTGCTGCGCGAGGATAGAAACTCCCGACTCGTATCCGCAACATTCTATTGAAGAGCAATCATCCTATTTAAGGGTCTGTGTTTGAAACTGGTGGTGCCATTTCTTTATGAAACCTTTGTTTTCCTATTCTTATTTGTTTGATCACAAAGTTTCAAATACTACCAAAACTTGTTTCTGTAAATACAGAAGAGGCTGACTCAAAAGTAAAATGCAGGCTTTTTGAATCGCTTAAACAAGAACTTTCTCCAACAGGTATCCGAATAAAAAGAGGCTGTCCCGACTTTTGAGACAACCTCTTCTGTATTTTATTTACATAATTAGTAACCCGGATTCTGTTGGGTAGCTAAATTAGGATTCGCCTGAATTTCATCTTGCGGGATTGGAGCAATTCGCCTTATATCAGAATAAGGGATAGATAACATACCAGGAGGCAGAGAACCTACATTGCTTACTCTTTCAACCGGCAACATTAAACGATTAAGATCATACAATCGGTTGCCTTCAAAAGCCAGCTCTTTTCTTCTTTCCAAAATAATATTGTCAACTAACTGATCGCCGGAAGCGGTATAAGTTAAGGACGGATCGCGTTTCGCCATTAAGTCGTTTAAATAAAGTAATGCATCTGCCTGATCGCCTAACCTTGCCGAGGCTTCAGCCGCGATAAGATACACTTCGGATAAACGCATTACTTTCAGGTTGTCGCGATCGTCACTTTGCGAATTAGGATACTTATCAACCAAAATTGCATCTGCACCGTTTTTGGTTTCTCCCTGAATTACTACGGAAGTACGCACATCCGTTGCATTGTATAAATTATACAATTGCATGGATGCATAAATATCCTGATAACCGTTTTCGTAAATGGCACCTATATCATCGAAGCCATTGTTATTAACTACATCCGCATCCACTTCAAATAACGTTTCGACAGCGTCGGTGCGTGGTGCAGAATTATTCCAGTAGGAACGATAGCTGTTCAAGCTAACCAATGTAAAATCACTGTTGTTAATAACATCTACGGCTGCATCTTTTGCCTTTTGCATATCATTCATATAAAAATACGCATTTGCCAGTAAGCCTTCTATTGCATAATTACTTAAAAACACGGAAGATGTATAGTCGCCCGCATTGGTTAGTGCAGTATTATAGTCACTTATAATTTGCGTATATACTTCCTGTACAGTATTGCGCTGAGGCAAATTGTAGGGGTCATAATGTAAAATCAACGGCACACCTGAGCCGGAAGGATTATCCGTGTATGGCCTTGCATAAATGTTTACCAACTTAAAGTACATCAATGCCCGTAATGCATAAGCCTGAGCCTTGATGGCAGCGACACCTGCACCTGATACATCCGCATCGATGATACGATTGGCTCGTAAAATAGCGGTATAAGCATTAGACCATATTTCAGAGGGTACAGCACTGGCTATAGTAGCATTGTATTGAAACTGAGGCAAATATCTACCTGAATTTTTTGTTTCAATAAATGTATTGTCTGCCTGTAAATCACCAATAATCAACAAATCGCGGCCAAATAGATTTGAAGAACGTAAGGTAGAATATACACCGTTCAATGCTGCGCTTAAAGACGCTTCATCTGTCAATGCATCGCCTTCACTAATAGAATCATACGGATTTCTTTTGGTAAAATCCTTAGAACACGATGTTGCTAATGATACGATTGCAACAATGCAGATTATATAACTTAATAAATAGTTCTTTTGAAATTTCATTACTTAAATTTTGAAGATAAAAATTAGAGCCCGATACGCACGCCGACAGTAAATGTTCTGGGTATAAACACTTCCAGATTGCCTTCACTATCTACACCTTGCTCAGGGTCGAAAGGAAGATTTTTATCTTTTACGCTTGTAAATACATTAGTGCCGCGTATATAAAAACCCGCATCTGCAAGATGGGCTTTTGACGTAACTTTTTTGGGCAATGTATATCCTAATTGTAAGTTTCTAAGCCTGACAAAATCACCCTTGTATAAGTATCTTGTAGAGGTTGCATAAGAAGTGTGGTTGCCACCATACACAATTTTAGGTATACCGGTTATATCGCCCGGCTCTTTCCAGCTATTTAGCTGGTTAGTAAATTGATTAAAACTTCCTAAATAAGCGCCTTCTGTAGAAGTATAAGTTCCCCATGCATCAATTACATAATTACCAAAATTATAATTGAACTGTGCTTCCAAAGAAATGCCTTTGAATGAGAAGGTAGTGGTAAGCGCTCCATAATATTTTGGCGCTGCGGAATAGTTTAGCTGTCTTGGTGCTAAAGTATAATTATTGCTTGTGCTTTTATGAGTAGAATCTGTGTACCATAGTGGATCACCATTCGCCGGATCAACCCCTGCCCACTGACGCAAGTAGAACGACTGAAGATCATGCCCCACTGTATAATTGTAATAACCACTAGCCACGGGGCGCCCGCCATACAATTCTGTAACTTTGTTTGTGTTGTGAGCGAAATTGAACCCAACATCCCATTTGAAATATTTTGCATCAATGGGTCTTACATTAAGACTTACTTCAACCCCTTTGTTAGACAGAGCGCCTATATTCTGAAGCTGCGAAGAAAATCCAGAAGTACGCGACAACTGTATATTCGCCAAAAGTCCTGAGGTTTTCCTGTCGTAATATTCTACCGTTGCAGACAATCTGTTTTGAAATAAACCGATGTCCAATCCTACATTAAACGCTTTATTTTTTTCCCAAGTAAGATTTGCATTTCCTACGTTGTTCGGGCGGCTGCCTGGTGCTCCATTATAGTTCGCATCATAAGAGTAAGTAGCCAGTGAGGCGTAATTACCAAAACCCAATGCATTGCCATTTTCACCATAAGAAGTTCTTAATTTAAGCAGACCAATAATCTTAGAGTCTTTAAGAAATTCCTCTTCGTTCACATTCCAGGAGGCGCCAACTGAATAAAAATTACCCCATTTATTATTACTACCAAATACAGAAGATCCATCTCTTCTAAAGCTTCCGCTAACAATGTACTTATCTTTTATGTTGATATTACCACTTGCAAAATAAGATGCTGTAGAGTTATCGGAAGGTAAAGCTAGTGCAGTAGTTGGTGTAGCGGCAGATGCTAAATATTTTAATGCCAGAGTGCCAGGGAAACCCTGTCCGCCAGCTTGCAGAAGATAGTTATTATATTTTTGCGATTCCTGTCCAGCCTGAAAATTCAGATAGATATCCTGTACACTATTAAGATTAAGTTTATAATTTAATAAATTTGTCCATGTCCAGTCAAATACTCTTCTAAAAGAAGAAAATCCATCACCACCTTGGGCTTGTCCGTCACCATAAAATGGATTCCGATACTGATCTTCCTGTACATTTAGTAACTCACCACTGTAGCGGCTTGTAAATGTAAGATTGTTCAGTATTTGATATTCGCCTGATACATATCCTCTGAATGAAGTTTGCTTTGCTGTTGACTGATCTAATAAAGCTGTTGCAACAGGATTAAATACGCCTCCAGTAGTTGTAAATTCCGTTGTATCGCCATAACGGGGCGTTTTGTCGCTATTATAAGGTTGATACCAAGGCAAAAGGAAAAAAGATCCCAATACCGGATTAGCAAAAGCACCACCACTGGCAGGTGTTTTCTGTTCACTTGAACTGCCATTTATACCCGCCGTAAAAGTTATTTTATTATTGGCTTTATGAGTAACGGATAAACTACCGTTGTAGCGCTTGTAATAAGTGGCTATGGTTGTACCTTCCTGCTTAAAATAACCACCAGACGCATAAAACTGTGTTTTTTCTGAACCACCGCTCAAGCTAATATTGTATTGCTGCTGCGTACCGGTTCTGGTTACGGCGTCCAGCCATTTTGTATTTACATTTCCGTTGTATCCAAAATTTGAAGGATCATCAATAATTTGACCTGCTTCTGTAGTATCCGCGGCATCTTCATCATTTATCAGCGCTTCAATCAATATCGCTCTTGTTTCAGCCGTTGTCAGTGGCCGATTTTTATTTGGCGTATAAGCCCGGTTAATTGTTCCGGCTTCGGCAGTAGCACTTAATGCTGTTTTACCTGCTTTGCCTTTTTTTGTTGTTACGATGATAACTCCATTGGCTGCCCGTGATCCATAGACAGAAGTTGCAGCTGCGTCTTTTAATACAGAAATACTCTCTATATCATCAGGATTGAGAGAACTTAATGCATTTGCAGTGGTTGTATTAGAAGTAAGATCACCGGTTGTAGCTATCACACCGTCAATAACCCATAACGGTGCGGCACTGGCATTAATAGATCCAACCCCCCGAATGCGGATATTGGTATTGGAACCCGGCGCACCTGAAGCTGAAGTAGACAACAAACCAGGAACAGCTCCCTGCAAAGCTTTATCTACAGAGCTGAAGGGTTTATCCTTCAAATAATTGGAACTAACTGTTGCAATAGAACCTGTAACATTCGTTTTTCGCTGATTACCATAAGCTACAACAACAACCTCACTTAAGGAACCTGATGTTGCCAAGAGCTTTATAACAGGATTGGAATTATCAGTTATGTCAACTTCTATAGTTGCATAATTAACAGAACTAACTACTAACGCAGAAGTTGCTGCAGGAACTGACAATGTAAATTCTCCATTTTCATTAGTTGTTGTTCCCTGGGTGGTGCCCTTTACTGTAACTGAAGCATTAGCAACAGGATTGTTTTTATCGTCCGTTACATGACCCGAAATTTTTTTGGTCTGCGCTTGTGCCATACTTAGGGAAAATAGCAACAGCACAAAAAATGTGTACGTTTTTCTCATGTGTGTGTGTGTGTGTTAAGAAAGCTGGAAAAAAGAAGTTTGGTATTTTGTTAACAAGACAGCAAAAATAATGAGTGAGCTGCATTATGAATAATCTTATTTAGAGTAGTAACCTATGTTTACCTGCGTTTGACTCAAACAGGTGTATCCATCCTTTTTTGCTTAATAAAACATTGCTACGGCAACTATCGAAAGTATAAATGTATTGATATTGTAAGTTGTCAGATTGGGTGCTTTATCTTACAAAGGTTTTTACACCAATAAGTAGTCCAATATTTGGTTTTTGTTTTTGCAATATATTTGGGCTACATAATAAATATACTATGGCACTGCCTTTTCAGATGACGGTAAAAGAAACTACCCGGGAGCTTCGCAGGCTTCAACGCACAAATGGGAACTTAATAGCCAAACGCTTACTGATGTTAATAGAGATTAAAAAACACGAAAAAACGGGTATTTCCAAAACAGAACTCTCCCGTATAACGGGCATCAATCATAACAGTATTGTGAAGTGGCGTAAACTGTATGCCCTTTCGGGCATTGAACCCTTGTTAAAACATGGCCGCGCCGGAGGGTTTAAGAAAAGCGTTATCAGCAAGGAAGAACACCAGAAAATAGCGGCAAAATTAAATGATCCCTACAATGGCATAAGAGGTTATACTGAACTTTTAAAATGGGTGAATGAAGAACTTTCCAAAGACATGAAGTACATTACATTGGTAAAATATACAGAGCGTCATTTTGGAAGTAAAATAAAAGTTGCCGGAAAAAGCCATGTAAAAAAGGACATGGAAGCTGTTACTGCTTTTAAAACTTCTTGCAAAAATGCCAGAAAATAATACTTAAATCGAATGTCGGATTCAATAAAGTAAACTTATTCTTTCAGGATGAAAGCCGGTTTGGATTGTTTACACGCAATGGCAAAGCATTAACGGCAAAGGGAATAAAACCCATTTGCCCTTTCCGCCAGGTATTTAAAACACTTTATTTGGCGCCTTCTCCCCAATAAACGGAGATAAATTTCTGTTAGAAATGCAAAACTGCAATGCTGCAGATTTCCAGGTTTTCCCGGATCATTTTCCAGCACAAAATCCAGACGGATTTAAAATAATGGTATTAGATAATGGTGCCTTCCATAAAGCAAAAACGTTAAACGTCCCGGATAATATTGGCTTACTATTTTTGCCACCTTATAGCCCTGAACTAAACCCCGCAGAAAATATGTGGGCAATCCTCAAAAGAAAATTTACAAATCAGTTATATGAAACCTTAGACGAGGTTAGTGAATTTATAACCGAAGCAACCCATTCACTATGTACCGACAGGATAAAAAGTACTTGTGGGTTCTCTTATATCTTCGCAGAAATAAATTGGACTAATTAATATTTATATTTGGTATTAGTCCAACTTGCACATTCTTATCAGGCGGGAAGTATAAAAACCCCGTTCTAGCTAAGAACGGGGTTTTTATTTTACCAATGAGATAATTTTATCTAGGTCTGTTGTAAACAGCAGTCATTGTTACGTGCCTGGTACCTCCGCTGTAACCAAAATCCAAATGAAATGTTTGTGTAGTTGGATCATAGTAATTACTTGCGGTATCATAAGGATCTAAATCCACCGAGTTACTAGTAAGCGTAACAAGATTTGTAGCTTGATCCACATCCAAATCTACAGCTGCACTAAATGAAACGGTTGTATTTAGCTGGAAGGAAACAGAGTTGGCACCAGATGTTATCATATTTTCATCTTTATTCGTATATGTTCCACCATAAGAGGGATGAACCATTGTACCACTGCCTTTATAAACACCATCATATTTGTTTTTTACAGCAAGTGCAACAACGCCATCATTAAAATTCCCGCTAATTGTATAACCAGCTTCCTGTACAGAAACTATTTTAAAACCAAGTGCCAAATCTCTTCCTACAAAATCGGGGATATGGTATTTAATCTGCAGATACCCAGTATTTGAACCTTTAGGTATTGTAACAACTAAACTTGGGATTTGGTATATGGAGTCTTCCGGAATTTTATAGCCAGCATCATTTGCATCGTTGTAATTACTCACCAAACTGTCGGCAAGTTCAATTGTAACATGTATATCCTCTGTTGCAGGCTCGCTAGTTGCTAATACTACTGGTAAAAAATCACTAGTTGTATCATTCGGCGAACTGTTTACAGAAACAGTAGCGAATTTAGTATTATCGGTTGCTGATATTTTAAGCTCGATGGGTTTTATCAGATTGCCTGTAGTATGATTGGATTGGATGGTACCATCATCAAAATTATCGTCTTTGAGGCAACCGGTGAGAAAAACAGCAAGCACCAATATCATGCAGACCGTGCTTACTAATTTGCTTATATTCATAATTTTCATTTTACTTAATTAAACTTACGTTTATGGAATCCAGAAGATTTTTGAGCCAAACTGATCGACGTTTCCCTGCGCCGAAACATTTGCATTATTAGTTGTATACTCGGTTTGAGGATATAACAAACGGATAGGAATAGTTGGTGATATCTTACTAGGGTTGGCAGATATGTAAGAAGCACCTTCATCAATTGAAAAACCCAGTGGCGTATCCTCATCAGAAAGCAGTTCAAGCATATGTAGTCTTCTTTCATCAGACCAAGACTCTAGCGGATCGATTCCAGTGTTTGCAATATATTTTTGAATTACAATTAAGTCGACTAAATCAGCTACTGATGAGCCTTTGTACTCTTGCCAAGCCGTCCAATTTGCAAAAAAAGTGTTCTCTATATAACTTTGGGCTGCGGCTTTGGCATTTGGAACCTTCAAAAAAACGAAGGATTGACTTATCGCAGATTCAAATAAGGCTTGAGCATCACCTTCAATCCATCCACGTTCAGCAGCTTCGGCCTCTAAAAATAGACTTTCAAAATCAGGTAATATCCATTGGTCTTGCTTAGCACCTTGGGTGTAAATTGAACCAGAAGGATCACCTATCAAGCCCGGACCAAAATAAGAGGTAGAACCGCCGGGAGCACTATTGCCTGGATCATCGCCATAATAGTTACCATAAAGAGAACCGCTAATTGGTTGAAAAAAACGATAACCACGCGGATCTATACCTTCTAATGAGGAGACTTCACTTGTGCCACTGTAGAGTACAGAGAGTATATAATTATTAGCTCCGGTGGAAGTATTTTGCTTTGCAGGGCTGGCTGCGCTTGTGTATCCTAATGTAGCAAACGTTGGGTTTTGCTTATTTACATCATTGAGATATCCCGGATTTTCACTAAAACTGTCGCCAGCACCTGGCAAGCCACCATTAGCCTGATCTTTTATTTTTGCCAATTCAGCAGCAGGATCGAAACCTGACACTTCTGACTGACGTATGAGCATTCTTAGCTTCAATATATTGGCAAATTTCATCCATTTTCCAGGATCACCATGATTGACGATGTCAGCTGCTTCATATCCAAAACTTGGTGGAGGGGTAGTTTGAACATAAACTATAGCTGTATCTAACCGAAGCTGCAAGGAATTGTAAATCGCCTTTGCATCATCATATATAGGTCTTGGATTGCGGACAACATCAAAAGCATTGCTGTAAGGAATGTTGCCAAACGCATCTACCAGTTCCTGCCAAAGTTTGGCTGACAAGATCATAGACGCCCCAGCCAGAGCGGTATCACCTTTTGCTAATGCTTTCGTTTCTACCTGATGTAGATCGAAGAGTGCATTATAGTATGTAGACCAAACGCCATTGCTAAAGCTGAAATCAATATTATAGCTTGTCTGTTGTTGATCCCTCGCAAAATCTCCGTTAGAAGCAAAGTATCCCATCCAATTATCTAAAAAGCCCCACGGTCCAACCCCTTGAATAGCACCAACAGACTCTGCTGCCTGAGGAAAGATCAACTCAGGAGTTATATTTTCATCTGTAGGTGAATTGGGATTTGCATTTATATCAAGATATTTTTTACAACTGGTAAGTACCAGCCCCAAGCCAAGTATTATTAAAAGATTTTTATTAAAAAACAAACGTCTCATTACTATGATTTTGAATTTGTAGGTTATAATTGAATACTAATAGATCCACCCAGTAATCTTGATGCCGGTGACTGGAAGGAGCTTCCTAATCCAAAAGTGTTGCCAGTAGTACTATAGTTAAATTCAGGATCACCCCACTGATTAGACTTTGGAACAAATAAGAATAGATTTTTGCCTATTACACTTACTGTAATTCCTTTTATTACTTTTCCACCAAACAACTTACCAGGAAGGTTATAAGAAATATTCAATTCTCTAAGCCGCCATGCAGCTGCACTAGCAAAGTAATTGGTTGCAATTCCTGAATTAGATGAACCCCCTGTCCAGAACCCGGAATTACCATCTTGCACCTGTATGTTCGTATTCGCTGAATAGTTTTTTATATCGGCTAAGCCTTCCTCAGTTGGGATGCCGGCAGCATTTGTAGGTCCGTTGTAGATAGACGAATTAGGAAATACGAACCGTTGACGTCCATATTCAGCACTTCTGGCAGAAATTCCAGCGAAATCTTCGTCCGAGCCAAGACCTGAATAAAAGTTATGCCCGCCTTTAAATTCCCAGGTCATGCTTAGAGAGAAATTACCAATGCTATAAGAAGGCGTAAAACCTAATACCCAAAGAGGAAGTGAACGCCCTTTTGTTACTAATGAAGAGGCTACAGTGGGGTAGCCTGTTGTGCCATCTACTACTACACGTCCAGAAGGATCCCTTTGGTAGTCGCTCATCTGGAACGCAAAAGCAGGCATACCTACAACTGCTATGTTGTTGATTGTTGGAGAGCTTACAGAATTTTGGACGAATCCTGAGCTGCCACCTATAATAACAGGTGAATTATTTAAAGTTGAAAGTACTTTATTGTTATTGTACGTAGCATTCATTCTAAAATCGATACGGCTTTTACCCAAATTCACTAAAGGAGTAAAAGAGATATCCCCTTCTACGCCATAATTCTTAAAATCAGCGGCGTTAGCTAATCCTACCGAATAACCTGTTGCCCATGACTGCGAAATCTGCAAAACTTGGTTGGTATTTTTCTGAAAGAAATATGTAGCATTCAACCCGATTTTATTATTTAAAAAGGCAGCTTCCAATCCAATTTCTTTTCCATTTACAAACTCAGGTTTTAACCCTGCAGTTGGATACGTATTGTTGGTTGTAAAACCTCCTGTGTTACCATAGGGAAAACCAGCAGGCTGAGAATAGGTCACTTGTAGCTGATAGGGATTTAAGTTTACGTTACCCGATTTAGATATATTACCAAATATCTTTAAATAAGATAAGAAGTTGTTCTTCAAAGAAGGAATCGCGTCAGAAAGAACCAAAGCAGCATTTACTGTTGGATAAAAGAATGAACGGTTTGATGAGTTTAGACGGCTATCCCAGTCATTTCTACCGGTAAATTCTAAGCTTGCCCAACCCTTGTAACTAAGCCCCAAATCACCGTATACACCTATAAATCGATAATCTAAAATGCCGTTCGTCCCTACAACAGCATCGCCACTTCGTACACCAATATTGTAAAAATCAGGTACTAAAAGGTTGTTACCACCGGCCCCTACATTTTTATAACGGCTTTGGCGGAGGTTTCCACCAACAATATATTTAATCGAAAAATCTTTGCTGAAATCATGGTCACCACTAAGATAATAGTCCATGTTAATGAAAGCACTTGAATTCTGGTTATCGAACTCCGAACCTGGTCTGTTAGAATACTGAGTAGCATTTCTATTTGCGGCTGCCCAGTCTGACACAACAACTGGCGCATTTGTATTTTTACTATTGCTGAAAGAAAGGTTGGACGATAAACGGATTGTACCTTTTAACCAAGGTGCAACCTTGTAATCTGCCTGAACATTACCAATTATGTTATCAGTCCTACCCTTACTTCTAATGTTTTTAATCAACCAATAAGGGTTAACAGCATATTCATTATAGTAATTTGAAAACTGACCAAATTTGCTATTTTGGTCTTTATAATCTAACAAAGGAATGTTGCTTGCTGTTTGCATAACAAGAAAGAACAACCCCCCATCATAAGCACTCGGAAATGAATTTTGAAATCCCGATTCATTTACGACATCATAATTATTAAGAATATAATTGATACTGTAATTTACCGATAATTTCCCCCAATCTTTTCCGCTATTAAAACGAAAACTGGTGCGGCGATTTTCGTCATCTGGAACCAAACCTTGGATTTTTGCATCTTCAAAACTTACATAAAAATCTTTGCCGGCAACTGATGCAGAATTTTGCAATGTTAGACCTGTATTCCAAAACTTTACTTTATCCTTATAATGACCATTAGTATATGGACCAGATTGTATAGAACCGTCTTCTAAAGGCACGCCTATATCCTTAGTTGTGCCGTCGAATCTTGGACCATATTGCTGATTTTCATAAGGAATATGCGTATAGTTACCATAAGCATCGAACAGTTCGCCAGCACCTTGCCCAAACTCTTTTTGAAGTTTTGGGAAAAAACTAACTTGAGTTGCTTGAAGACTTGAAGTCAAAGTTACTACTGGATTTTGGGCGTTTCCACCTCTTTTTGTTGTAATAACAATTACACCATTAACGGCATCTGGTCCATAAATAGCTGCAGAAGCTGCACTTTTTAATACTGTTAAGCTAGCCACATCATCTGGCGGAATAGATGATAAGTAAGATAAAGGTGTTGGAGCGCCATCTACTACAAGCAAAGGTTGGTTATTGCCTGTCAAAGAGCGAATACCCCTAATATTAATTTTTGCATTTTCAAAAACACCGCTGTTTACGGTAGAAACATTAACACCAGAAATTTTACCATTTAAAGATTGCTGAATGTTAACAGATTTGGCCTGGGTTAAAGTCTTATTGCTAATGGTTGTAGTGGCATACCCAAGATCTTTTGCTCTTCTTTGAATACCTAATGCTGTGGTTACAATAACTTCAGATAGGTTATTAGTAGATGAACTAAGTGACACAGTACCTACATTGCCGGCTCCAACTGTTGTTTGAGCAATGCCGGAATTAACCGTTGTAATAACTAGTATATCCCCTGTTTTAGCTGAAATAGAAAAAGTACCATCAGCAATAGTTGTAGTGCCCTTTGTGGTACCTTTAATTAAAATCGAAGCACCTTCTACAGGTTTGCCTGCATTGTCAACAACTGTTCCTGTAACGGTTCGCAACTGTGCTTGAGCTGTAAAGGTCCCCAACATTAACACTATTAGCAGTGTTAGAATTTTTCTCATGTGCATAAAGTTTTAATGAAAGTAGCAAAAATAAGGGAATAACAAGAAAACGTTAAATACCCTTTTGTCTTAATGGTATGACAATAGCTTAATGAACTTTGCTGCTCTATTCATTATAAGTTTTTTAGTTTGTGATGAGTGACAGGGCGGTTGAATACATAACCTGTTGACATTTATAATTATATAAGTATCTTGATCATGCAGTTACTCAACGGAAAAATCGCTTCTTCTTCTATAAAAGAGTCCTTAAAGAAAGAAGTAGATAGTATAAAAAAATCGGTGAATCAACCTCCACATCTGGCAGCAATCCTGATAGGAAATAATGGCGCAAGCGAAACCTATGTAGCCAGCAAAGTGAAGAACTGCGCGGAGATTGGTTTCGATTCTACGTTAGTGCGGCTTGAAGACTCGATATCAGAATCTGACTTACTGAATGAAATTTATAAGCTCAACAATAATGATAATGTTGATGGCATTTTAGTTCAGCTCCCTTTGCCTAAACACATCAGCGAGCAAAAAGTTATTGAAGCCGTTGCACCCGAAAAAGATGTAGACGGCTTTCACCCGATCAATGCCGGCAAATTAGTGCAGGGCCTGCCTGCTTTTATATCGGCAACGCCTTACGGTATCATGCTGATGCTGGAATATTATAACATTCCGACGAAAGGAAAACACGCTGTTGTTATTGGCAGAAGCAATATAGTAGGTCGCCCGATGAGCATTTTGTTAAGCAGCAATCATCCATACGGAAATTGCACCGTTACACTCTGCCACTCGCACACAAAAAACCTGGAAGATATCTGCCGGTCGGCAGATATTCTGGTAGCCGCCCTTGGTAAACCGGAATTTGTAAAGGCTGATATGGTGAAAGAAGGAGCGGTTGTTATAGATGTAGGCATCACTCGTGTTGAAGATGCAACTACAAAAAGCGGGTTTCGTTTAAAGGGAGATGTTGACTTTAAAAATGTGGCTGAAAAAACTTCATACATCACACCGGTGCCCGGCGGAGTTGGTTTAATGACGATCGCCGGCTTGTTAAAAAATACCATGCGGGCATATCAACTGCGGCACAACCTGAATCCATCTTAATTTTGCAAGATGGTTATTACCGAACAAATGACGCTTCCCGTTATGGAAGCGTTTTATACTTTACAGGGCGAAGGCTTTCACCAGGGAAAAGCAGCTTATTTTATTCGCCTCGGCGGTTGTGATGTGGGCTGCTTTTGGTGTGATGTAAAGGAAAGCTGGGATAGTAGCATTCATCCGCAGATTTCTATAGAAGATATTGTTTCAGCAGCTTCGGCTAATGAAGGAAGATTGGCAGTGATAACCGGTGGTGAACCGTTACTTCATAATCTTGATGAGCTGACACGAGAATTACAGGAAAGCGGTTTTAAAACGAATATAGAAACCTCCGGCTCAAGTCCGCTAAGCGGCAATTGGGATTGGATTTGTCTATCTCCAAAAAAATTTAAAGCTCCCCTGCCCGAAGTGCTGGCAAAAGCTAACGAGCTGAAAGTGGTGATTTACAACAAGCATGATTTTAAATGGGCAGAGCAGCATGCTTTGCAAACCTCGCAAAATTGCAAGCTGTATTTACAGCCCGAATGGTCGAAAGCTGCAGAAGTAACGCCTTTATTAGTTGATTATATCAAAGACAATCCGCAATGGCAGCTTAGCTTGCAAATACATAAATACATAAATGTGCCTTAGTTGATTTGCATCAATACATACGCTACATGTCGGTAATAATCTTCTTATAACTTGTTACTACACCTTTAATTAAGGAGGAACTGAATCCCTGGTGTTCCATTTCGTTCAAACCCGCGATGGTGCAGCCTTTTGGCGTTGTTACTTTATCTATTTCCTGTTCTGGATGTGTGTGCCGGGTAAGCAATAATTCGGCTGCGCCTTTTACGGTTTGCGCTGCAATAAGAGAAGCAGTTGCCGCATCAAAACCAATCTCGATTCCGCCTTGTATGTTGGCACGTATATAACGCATAGCATATGCTGTTCCGCAGGCACCTAACACAGTAGCGGCATCCATTAGTTTTTCTTCAATAAAAACCGTTTTACCAAGTTGACTAAAAAGGTTAAAAATATATTGCTCATCATCCGCACTTGCATTGTAGCGACAGATGCATGTAATGCTTTCGCGGATAGCAATCGCAGTATTCGGCATGGCGCGAAACAGAGTAAAATCTACTCCCAAAATTTCCTGCAAGTCCTTTATCCATACACCGGTTATTACGCTTACCAGCTTATGTTTATCAGCCTTCAAATAAGGCTTAAGCTGCTGTAAAATATCTTTTATCTGGAATGGTTTTACAGCAAGAATAATCCAGTCAGCCTGTTGTATAGCTTCGATATTATTGCTGGTAACGCTAACTCCTTTTTGCTGTAACGGTTCAAGAGCAGCAATGTTTCTTTTGGTAATAATGATATCTTCAGCGCTCTTAAAACCACTGCTGATAAGACCTTCAGCTATGGCAGATCCTAAATTTCCGCCGCCAATGATGGCTATGGTGTTGCTCATAAATTATAATGATTGTGTATGCTGTTGAAGCCAGGTGATAATATCTTCAAAGGATATAACTCCAGTTGAAACATTAATGACAAAGTTGTATACTTCATCTTCTGCCGATACAATTTCTAAAGAGTTTTCCAATAACAATATCTCACACAAAAGAAACCAGTTCTTTTATTCCCATCAACAAAAGGATGATGAATAATAATGTTTTGCAAATGGCTGCTGCTTTTTCGTGAATAGAAGTATATAAATCTTCGCTGGCAAATGTTTGAAAGGGTCGATGAAGAGCCGAATCCAACAAGTTATTATCTCTGATCCCTAAAGCACCGCCATAATGCCTCAATACTTCGTCATGCAGCTTGAGTACAACTAAATAATTGAACACTATGATAACTTTTCTAAAAGTCCATTATGCTTTTTAAAAAGCTGATCTTTATATTTCATTACGTCGATTGGCTGCGATTCATCATTGCCATTATTTAAAATATGCAATACCTGCTGTAGCTTCCTGGCATCATCAAGATGATTCACTTCTTCTACGATTTTCTCCTTCAACTCCGCAATACTCATAACATAAGTTCTTTAAATTACCAAACTTTATCCTGCGAAAGATAATTCTGCACGTAATCCTTCACACCATCGCTTAAATTAAAAAATGGCTCGGTGTAGCCGGCGTTGCGCAATTTTTCCATATCGGCTTCTGCAAAATATTGATACTTGTCGCGTATGTCTTCGGGCATGTCTACATACTTAATATGCTGTGGTAAGTTTAAGCCGCGAAATACACTTTTTGCTACATCATTGAATGATCTTGCCTTGCCGGTACCTACATTATAAATACCATTTTTTTCCTTCTTCCAGTCGCTGCTTTTTAACTGCTCCATAAACCATAGAAACACTTTCACCACGTCCTTTACATAAATAAAATCGCGTAGTTGCTCACCATCCTTGTAAGCATCTTTATAGCTGCGGAACAGCTTAACGTAATTACATTTTTTCACCTGGTTATAAGACAGCATTACCACGCTTGCCATGATTCCTTTATGATATTCATTAGGTCCAAACACGTTAAACAACTTCAGGCCAGCCCAGGCAGGTGGTTGTGTATCTTGCCCCAATGCCCATTTGTCGAAATCATTTTTACTGGTGCCATATGGATTCAGCGGATGCAGTGTAAAGCTGACTTCATTGTTATCGTAATATCCATGTTCACCGGCGCCGTATGTTGTGGCAGACGTTGCATAAATCAGGGGAACATTATTAGCCACGCACCAGTTCCAGACTTCTTTGGAGTAAGTACGATTTAGTTCGTTAAACACATCCGTATCAAACTCTGTAGTATCGGTACGCGCACCTAAGTGAACGATAACATCAGGCTTAGGCTGATTGCCCTGTAACCATTGAATCAAACCTTCGCGCTCAACCGTTTCCTTATACTTTTTTCCTTCCCAGTTTCTTCTCTTTTTTTCCACGCCAAAAGAATCGACAAGCACCAGGTTTTCATATCCCTGTTCGTTCAGAAATTGCACCATGCAGCTACCGATAAAACCCGCTGCGCCGGTTACTACTATCAGTCTGCCTTTATTGCTATTATTCTCTGTTTGATTATCCATGACAATTCGTTATTAAACAAATGAGTTTATGCTTCTATCAGCTTTTCGATGGCTGTATCATACAAATGCTTCCATTCAGAAACAGGTTCCCAGTTATCATTATTTACAATAACCCCACCAGCCGTTACTTTACCAAGTTCATCTACTTCGGCGTCCATAGCTTCTGTCACCTTCAAAAAGCTTTCCATCTGCTTATCGCTCACCGAAACCACGACCCTGCCCTGCGCTTCGCCAAACCAAAATGCATCAGTGCGCATGTTACTTTCATCCAGGTAAGCTGCATTAAAAGAAACCTCGAAGCCAAGCCCGCGCGGGAAGCTGCTTTCAAGCAAAGTAACCATTAATCCACCTTCGCTGATGTCGTGCGCACTTTGTATACAACCCTTATCAATCAATGCCGCAATTAAATCGTGCAATTGCTTTTCTTCATGCAGGTCAAAATAAGGAGCCGGAGAATATTCCACGCCTTTTATCTTGTGCAAATACTCAGATGAATGAATACAACTCCTGGCTTTGCCAAGCAATAAAATGGTATCGCCTTCTTTCTTAAAATCGAGCGTCATCCTTTTATTCATATCATCAATAATGCCTACCATACCAATGGTTGGCGTTGGGTAAACAGGACCTTCCGGGTTTTGATTATAGAACGACACATTGCCACCCGTAACCGGCGTATTGAATACACGGCAGGCTTCGCCCATACCCGTAACCGCTTTTACAAACTGGTAATATACTTCAGGAATATAAGGGTTGCCAAAGTTGAGACAATTGGTAACACCGATAGGTTCACCACCACTGCAAACAATATTTCTGGCGGCTTCTGCTACCGCAATAGCAGCGCCTTTCTGCGGGTCGGCATATACATATTTACTGTTGCAATCCACGCTCATCGCAATGGCTTTGTCAGTTCCTTTTGCCACAACAACTGCTGCATCGCTTGGCGCGTTTGTGCTGGCATTGGCAGCACCAACCATGCTGTCGTATTGCACGCTTATCCAACGCTTGTTCGCGATGTTGGGTATCTGAATAATTTGCTGCGCAATGCTTCGCAGTTCGTCATTGCTTTTAATGTCTTCAATTGTATTGATATCAAAAGCCGCAATATCTTTTAGGTAAGAGGGTTCTGTATATTCTCTCGTGTATTGAGGAGCACCGCCGCCAAGCACCAGTTCTTCCGCGGGCACTTCAGCTTCAAGTTCGCCATTCATATAAAATTTCAACAAACCATCACCGGTTACTTCACCAATATTACTACATGGCAAATCCCATTTTTCAAATACTTTCAACACAGCCTCTTCTTTACCTTTTTCTACGCATATCAACATGCGCTCCTGGCTTTCGCTCAGCAGCAATTCCCAGGCTTTCATGTTTTGCTGGCGTGTTGGCACTTTGTCTAAATCAATGCGCATACCTACGCCACCTTTGGCACTCATTTCTGCCGTGCTGCAAATGATGCCGGCTG
Source organism: Ilyomonas sp. (assembly GCA_965199905.1). Classification (GTDB taxonomy): domain Bacteria; phylum Bacteroidota; class Bacteroidia; order Chitinophagales; family Chitinophagaceae; genus Ilyomonas. The sequence continues at coordinate 1,656,049 of OZ241366.1, forward strand.
CGCCCATATCCTGCATACCAACCACGGCACCGGTTTCAATTACTTCCAGGCAGGCTTCCAGTAATTTTTTTTCCTGAAACGGATCTCCAACCTGTACCGCCGGCAACTCTTCCGCGCTTTCTTCTGTAATGTTTGCGCTGGCAAACGAAGCGCCGCCAATGCCATCTTTACCCGTAGCGCTGCCAACAAAAAATATAGGATTGCCAATACCTTCTGCCGTAGCACTCACCGTTTTACCAACTTTTACAATGCCAACACTCATGGCATTTACAAGTGGGTTGGTATGATAGCAATCTTCAAAATACACTTCGCCGCCAACCGTTGGCACACCAAAGCAGTTGCCGTAATGACCAATGCCATGCACAACGCCGGCAAGCAGTCGTTTTGTTTTCTTATCTTTTAAATTTCCAAAGCGCAAACTGTTTAAGGAAGCAATAGGACGAGCGCCCATTGTGAAGATATCTCTATGTATGCCACCAACGCCGGTAGCCGCGCCCTGGAAGGGTTCCAGCGCACTGGGATGGTTATGGCTTTCAATTTTAAATACCACGCCAAAGCCATTTCCTATATCCATCAAGCCTGCATTTTCTTCACCGGCAGCCACTAACATTCTGCCACCTTCGCGCGGCAATGTCTTCAGCCATTTAATTGAATTTTTATAACTGCAATGCTCGCTCCACATCGCACTAAAAGTGCATAGCTCGGTGAAATTAGGCGTGCGCCCAAGCTTTTGTTTTATCAGTTCAAATTCGTCGGCCGTAAGGCGAAGCTGTTCCGCGGTTTGCGCTGTTATTTCCATTTATAATAAAATGTGTTTGACAATAAAAGTAAGTGGCGAAGGTAAGAAAGCAGAAGCGAGTATAAAGTTGAATCAACAGGTATAAATCAAAGAAGAATTTGTAATTGGATTTGTTGCGGTAAAATCATTCTCGATGTTCTTGATTTTCGCATTGCGAAGGCTTATTTTATAGCTTGGGAAATACAGGATGTATTGAAATTTATTTTGTTTAGAAATATTTTATAAAATAAAAAAGCAGCGTAAGATTCTTACGCTGCTATATCAATAAATAATGTCGGTTTATTTTATAACTGAAAACTTACCAGACTCAACAACGTTGCCGCCTTTATCGCGAAGCTGGTAAACATACACGCCGCGATAATAATCGTTCAATGTAACGGTAAGTTTATTGTTGCTTACAGGTACTTCTGTCATCTTTTTACCTACGAATGAAAACACCAGTAACGTATTCGATTTGTCTATATTCTTCGGAAATTCAAAATTCACAAATGATGTAGCCGGGTTTGGATAACACTTAATAACCTGTGCCGATGGCGTAGTCTGGTCTGGCATATCAAAGCTGAAAGCCAGTGCGCACGCACCTGCAATCAGGAAAAGAATGCAAAGCTTTTTGAAAGAAGTAAAACCAGTATGTAAATATTTTTTCATCGTTGCGGCTAAATTAACATGAAACTAATTGCCTGCCAAATTTGCGACATTTAAAAAAAATTAAATTTATAAAACTGCCGTCAAACTCTCGTGACCTGTTAATGTACCGCAACTAAAAACGAGGACAAAGCACAGCGTTCTTTGTCGAATTTTCCCTGTCTAAGAAACCAATATAAGACACAGATAGTTCAAACCCACCGCTCATCTGGCTGGCTGTCTTTAAAGCCGATGTATTGACATCGTAGCTGAACGAAATAGCGAAAGGATTATAGTCAAGTTTTACAACCGGTATAAAAGCATCTTTATAGCGTACATAACCGCCGAAATTAATGGTGTACAAAGGATTGTCGTAATCAGTTCCGATCTTCCGTGAATACATAATACCGCCAACGATTTCAGTGTTGGCAGACTGTTGGCTGTAATCTGCTTCCATGGTTAAATAAGATGTTTCATCGATAGGAAATTTAATACCGCCTGATGCTACGATTTTGGGCTGAATCTGTACACTTTTATCATCAAAGAAAGAAGGACGTGGCTTATTGAAATGGTGATAAGCAAGTCCTACAAAATATGTTGTTCGCCCGTCGATACCTAACGTTGAGTTAAGCGAAATTCCTGCGCTGCCATCCAGGTAACCGTATTTTGTGGAAGCGAAAGTTTCACCATCACCGCCATGCTCATAAGTAGAGTTGGTTGTTATTTTAGAACGGTCAATACTGCGCTGTACATAACCGCCCATAAAGCCTAATGATAAGTATGTTGATTTATCTGCGCTTAACGCTTTATGGTAATTGATTGCGGGATAAACATTGGTTGTTGTAAGTGCAGTGCTGCCGGCTTTATCATGTAATATTTGTCCGCCGATGGTTAAAAAATCATTGCTGCTTCCCATAGGCAATTTATACTCGCCATTTATTGATTGGGTAACATAAGGTGTGGTTACACTTCCCCACTGTGAGCGATAAACGCCCTGCACTCTTACATCGCCGGCGAAGATGCCCGCCAGCGCCGGATTGCGAAGCAAAGGCGCTTCAAAAAACTGTGAAAAATGAACATCCTGAGCAGAGGCAGAACCTGCAAATACGAAAGACAGGAGAACAACAAAAAGTAAATTCTGTTTCATGATACTGGAGATTTTTGGATAATTAAATACCGGATAAAATGATATTGGATTCCGAATGATGCTTCACTTTCCGGCGAAGCGCTGATATTGATTTTATAATGTAAAAATAGTACCACCTACAGGCGTACCCAATTATAAAAGCATTAAGAAAAATGGCCTGGAATTAAGGATTTTTAATGTAAAACAGAACTGCTATATTGAGCGCAGCAATTGCATTATTAAACAGAGATTAAATTGAGATTATAAAGATAAATTCTGATGCCGTGTATAAATTTATCTTACCAAAAACGAATCTGAGTTTATTTACAAAAGGTATTAAAAAAGTGCAGCGACATTAGCCGCTGCACTTCATTGTTAAAAGAAAATAGTACGCCTCTTATCTAACTAAAGTCACATTCCCTTTAAACGGTATTACCGAATTGTTTTCGCAAATGATATCGAGCATATAAACATACACATCAGAAGGCAATATCTGACCTTTAAAGGTGCCATCCCACCCATCAGATTCTGAGTTGGGAAGGAAATTTACTTTTTCAAACACCACTTCGCCCCAACGGTTAAATACACGCAGCAACTTAACGTTAAACACACCTGTGCCACGCGGAAAGAACTTATCATTCACACCATCTTTATTAGGCGAGAATGTATTGGGCACAAACATGTTGGCATTGTTACACATTACATGAATGGTTACCTGGTCGCGCGCAAAGCAGGAACCATCATTAGCGGCCACGCAGCTATAGGTAATGTCATGCTTTGGAGATGCCACCGGGCTTTCAATACGCGCATCACTTAAAAATGCCTGCGGCTGCCAGCGCCATTGCGTTACGTCCGGCGAGCTTTTCATCTCAAGCTTTGCACTAAAGCCAACATTTAGATTGACATCTTTATCAGTGATTTCAATATGCGGAACCGGGTACACTTTTACAGTCATTTTCCGGCTGTCAGTAAAGCATTTTTTCCGGTCCATACCTTCCACGGTGTACGTAATGGTTGTGTCTTTCGCTCCATGAAACTGCGGAGTAGCCGATGTGCTATTGTCAAGATATAAAGCCGGTGACCACGAATATAAATCTGTGCCGGAAGCTTCAAGCATAGCGTTCTCACCCATACACAGCGTGTCGTTTTGCACATGCAGTGTTTGCGGCTTTATTACTTCCAAAGAGAGGCTGTCAGATGCTTTACAACCGAATGCATTGGCACCCGTTACAACATAAGACATATTGCCTTCCGGTGCTGCAATTGGCGTTGCGCAGGAGGTACAGCTTAATGTATTGCTGCTTTGCCATTGATAAGTATTGGCGCCCGTTGCCTGCAACAGAATCGTACTGCCGCTACATACAAACGAATCTTGTCCCACAGATACCTTCGGTAAATCAACAACGGTAAGAAGATGAGATGTGGTATCTGCACAACCAAACGGCGTGGTAATGATAGTATTAATGTTACGAAGCCCTCCTTTCGTAAATGTATGATGTGTGCGGCTGCCTGTTGTATCAAAAGTGCCGTCATCAAAATTCCAGTTCCAGGCGCTTCCGGCTTCGTTCAGGTTGTCCGTTCCATACATAACCACAGAAGATTGTACACAAACCGAATCAACAGCTACAATGGTAACCTTCGGGGTCGAATGCACAGTCACATTTACCGGGTATTCAACTGAATCTTTACAGCCACCTTTTGTGGTTAGTGAAAGCTTTGTATTGTAAGTGCCAGATTTGCTATAATAATGCTCCGGATTTTGTTTTGTTGATGTAGTGCCATCACCAAAATTCCAGTTGTAAGCCTGAACGGTATCATAATAAGATGTTGATGTCTGCAGGAAGGCCGCCAGCGAAGAATCGCACGCAGCCTGCGCTGTAGCAATGTAATCAGCTTTTGCGCCGCTTACGTACACCGTATCGAGGTTTTCCAATCCAACAAAGCAGCCATCTTTATCAGTCATTAATAATTTAGGCAAATACCTGCCGTTGTTTTTATAAACGTGCTTGGTTGTGTGGGTGCTGTTATCCGGTTCTACAATGCCATCATTAAAGTCCCAGGTTACTTTTACTGCATCTTTGGTTTCGCAATTAAAAGAAACAGACGACGGGTTGCAATGCACCAGCGGATTGTAAGAGAATTTTCCCGAAGGACCTTTCAGATTTATCATCTGGTGAGCGGTATCATAACATTCACCAAAGCCTTTGGCAACCAGCATCAGGTCGAAATTGCCACCCATGATATAATTATGCGAAGGCGTATCAATTCTTGACAAACTGCCATCACCAAAATCCCACGAAAGCGAGGTTGCACGCAGTGAGCTACTTGTTGGCTTTACCAGCAATGGCGGACAGGTAGTAGACGTAGGTCCGTTGATAACCATTACCGCTTTCGGATTCGAAATAGTGATCGCATTTTTGAAGCTTGAATCTGACTTGCAGTTAAACTTATCAGTGATGGAAAGCAATACCGAATACACACCTTCAGCCGCGTAAGAATGTTTAATGGTATGCGCTGTATCTGCTGATGTTGTGTTGTCACCAAAGTTCCATATGTACTTTAGTTTTTCTCCTGTTGAGTTGTTCGTGAAGCTCACATTATTCTTAGAACATTTCAGGGAATCGCTGATTGAAAAACCAGCTAACGGGTTCGTAACCTGCAACGCTTTTTTCTTTGTAACAGAATCTACGCAACCATACGAATCATACACTGCGAGTTTAATATCATAATATCCTGCTTTCGTGTACTGATGTGTGTAAGAAGCAGTACTGGTATAGGCTTGCATAATAGCCGGTTCATACGTCCACTGCCATTTCTGTATGTTATGGATACCATCAGTTTTCGTAGAATCGCGGAACGAAACCATGCTGTTGATACAAGCTCCGGTGTCATTACCAAAACCTGCTTTAGGTCCGTAGATCGTAATCGGCACTTTAGAAACTACTGTATCCAAACAACCCAAAATATCCTTTGTAATTAACTGCGGAATAAAAGTGCCCGTTATAGCATAAGCATGTGTAGATACAGCACCTTTGGTGTTAAAACCAGTCGTTGTATTGTCGCCATAAAACCAGTTATAAGAATTGATGTTAGCGGCGTTCACATTCGAAGCATTGAATGTTACCAGTGAATTGCGGCAGGCAGCTTTCGACAAGTAATCATACGTAAAATCAGGATGCTCATCTACCACCTGCATTTTTACCTGCAGAGTATCGAAACATTCATCATTGGTTACTTTCAATTTTACTAAGTAAGTGCCTGGCTTTGCAAATGTATGTTCCGGGTTTTGCTCTAAAGCGGTGATGCCATCACCAAAATCCCATGCCCACGTTTTGGCACCAATAGACTGATCGGTAAACGTTCTGTTGTAAGGCTGGCTGCAATTGAAAGCAGACATGTAATTGGCAACAGGCGCTTTAATATGTATGTAATCATTTATGGTGATAGAATCCTTACACTCAGCATTGCTCACAATAAGCTTTACACTAAACAAGCCGGTGTCCATGTAGTGATGTGATGGATTCTTAATATTCGATTCGCCGCCATCGCCGAACTTCCAAAGCCAGTTGGTTACTATTCCTTGCGATGAATCGGTAAAGGCTACTGAAATACGGGCGCAGGTATTCAGCGGCGTAGCGTTGAAAGCAGGCTTCGGTGCAATGCCCACTTTTACTGCATCCACCATCTTTAACGTATCGCTGCATCCGCTGGCGGTTATTGCAATCAACGTTATGGTATAGGAACCTGTTTTTGTATATGTGTGCTGTGGTTTTTCATCTGATGACGTACCGCCATCGCCGAAATCCCAGCTATATTTTACAACAGGCTCTGCTGTGTTCATATAGGCAACCGGCATTATTGCCTGTGGTACGCATCCTTTTACCGGGAGACCTTTTATCGAATCAATCTGCGGCGGCCCCAGCTTTACAGCACTCTTCACAACGTTTGTATCAGAGCAGCCTGAGCCGGCTGTTGCAATCAATTCTACATCAAAAAAACCAGCGGTTGTGTAAGTGTGTGTTACATTCGTTCCTGCTTCCGTTTTACCATCACCAAACACCCATTGATACGAAGTTGCGCCTTGCGTATTGTTTGTAAACGTAACGGGGAACGGTAAGCGACATACGCTTGAAGCTGATGTTGTAAATGAAGCGACCGGGCGATTAACAACCACGATCTTTTTGGTAACGCTGCCTACGCAGCTTCCAAAATCTGCCTGTAAGGTAACTGTGTAAGTGCCCGGCGCGGCATACACATGTGTTGGGGAAAGCATTTTTGAAGAAGCGCCATCACCAAAATCCCACGATGATGAAACTGGCTTGGCAGATGATGAATCTGTAAATTGAACGGCACTGTTGGTACAGGCATTCGAGTAAACAAAATCAGCACCGGCTTTACCAATACTGATATTCCGCAACACTGTGTCGGCGCAACCCACGCTGTTTTTTGCAATCAACTTTACGCTATAAGTTCCTTGGTTAAAAGTGTGCGTAGCGGCTGGCGTTGTTGCGGTTTGACCGTCACCAAAGTTCCAGTTATAAGTAGTAATGTCAGTGGCGCTGGTAGAAGTGCTGGTAAAATCAATTGGCGCAGGCGATTGGCAAATGTTTGTATACTGATAATCGAACGCGGCATGCACCGTATCGAGAACATGAATGGTGCTAAGTGCATCACTCGTTTGCTTACAACCAAAGCTGTTGACAACCGTAAGCGAAACGCCGAATGTGTTTGAAAAATGATAAGTGGTAGCCGGGTTTTGCTTATCCGATATCTGTCCTTCACCAAAATCCCAAAGCCAGGTTTTAATAGTGCCGGAGCCCGGTTTAGAACCATCCTTAAACTTCACGTTCAGCGGAGGACAGCCACTGTTTACATCCGACGTAAACGTCACTTTCGGGCTTGCATATACCGTAATGTAGCTCTTCTTCGTAATAGAATCGGCGCCTGTGCTGCCCTTAATCACCAGTTTAATGGTGTAAGTCATACTGCCCGAGCCTGAATTGAGAAATAAAGCAGACGGGTTCTTTTCACGCGACGGGCTGCCGCCATTTCCCAAATCCCAGTAGTATGCTGTATTGTCGTCAACACCTGTTGACAGGTTCGTAAAATTAACGAGCTGAGGAGAGCAGCCGCTGGTAATATCACTTGTAAAATTAGCTTTCAACTGCGCCTGCGCCTGACTGGCAAGTAAAAAAAAGAAAGCTGCAAGACTGATCCTGGAGATGTATAAAATGGATTTCAAAACGTAGACATTGGAGTGTCAAAAAATATGGTTTACGCCCTATGTGCGAACTAAATCGCATAACAAAATTGTGTAGAAAACAGTCAGATAGCTTTACTTCCGGGAATTTTAATCCAGATATAAACTCTTTTATCTTTCTTTAAGGTTAGCAGCCTTTTTTGAGCACCGGCTTAAGGTTTTTTTAAGGCAAAACCCTTGTTTTACAAGCATTTGATGAAGCTTTCGGTAATGCATCAGTTTAAAAATTCAATTCGTTATTCTGCAATTGCCTTCGGCAAAATTTATAACAAATCAATCTTGTAAGAGCTTTAGCCCTTTGGCGCCTTTAGCGTCATGCGGAATCTGAAATTTCAGATGGCACTTCCTTAAAAGAGTATCAGGTCATTTGAAAATAACATACATTTTTTGGTAACCATCGTCCGTCACTGTTGTGATCGGCAGTTGTAATACTTGCGTGTCGAAGCAGCAAGAATCCTCCCATCAAGGTTCCGGGCAATGATCTGGCTGTAAGCGAAATCGTTATGATTGGCTAAAAATGTCCAGGTAGAGCTGCTCACAATTTTTAGTAAACCGGAGTTTGAAACGGGAATTTTGAGTTAGTAATGTTGGCTTACCCGTTTTAAACGGGTAAGCACAGTTTCAAAACCAGAAAAGAATTTGAAGGCCCGTAAAGCGGCAAGCGCATGTACGATGTGTGGCTTATGTGTGGCTTACGTGGGAATACAAACAGCCGCCGTAACAGATGGCGCTAAGATGCGATAAGCGCAATGCAGACAGCCTACAACGTAGCAAAACACTTAGACGAACAACCACAATAACACAAAATTATTACCATCCGTGCCTGAAGTCTGTGTTAATCCGTGTTCAAATGTCTAAAACCCGCTATCATCCAAAGCAAAATCAGTTTTGCGCGTTTGCCATTTACCGCGCGTAAAATCGGGGAAAGACAGGGTCTTATTGCCTTCTTTTAATGATTGCGTGGAAAGCGGCGCAATTACGCTCATCGTTACGGAATCATATACATCAATCGGTGTTTGTTTCTTTTGCTTTACAGATTGAATAAACGCGTTAAACACAAAGAAATCCATACCGCCATGGCCGGCGCCCCCGGCTTCTTTTTCATATTTTTTCCAGAGCGGATGGTCGTATTTATCAAGCCATTCCTTTGCATTATCCCACACATCATCTTCCTTCGATTTGTGGTTAATATAAATGGATTTGTTCACGTCCATCCAAATACCGTTTGTGCCCTGCACGCGGAAGCCTAATGAATAAGGGCGCGGCAGATGAGTATCGTGCGACAGCAACACCGTTTCTCCATTGGCGCAGTTAATCATCGTGGTGGTAACATCGCCGTTCTTATACTTGATTTTCGCATTCGGATTGCCGGGCGCCTGTTCTTCCACATAAGCCGCCAAACCGCGCGCTTTGGAGCTGAAAGAACATAAACCCGTAAAACGATTGCCGTGGTTAATATTGGCATAATGCATAATCGGACCAGCGCCGTGCGTAGGATACAAATCGCCATCCTGGTCTATATTAAACTGCGTTCGCCATTGTGCTTCGCTCAATGCTTTTGGTCCAAACTCTACGCCGCCGCCATAGTATTGCTTGCCGTCGTTGAACAGCACATCGCGAAGATTATGCTGATAACCGCCTTCGAGGTGAATCAACTCTCCAAACAAATCCTGGCGCACCATGTTCAATATCGCCATTACATCACGGCGATAACAGACGTTTTCCAACGTCATGTAAGGAATGCCTGTCGTTTCAGATGTGTTTACGATGTCCCAATGTTCATCAACAGTTAACCCGGCGATCACTTCGCAACCCACGTATTTGCCGGCTTTCATGGCAGCAATGCTTTGCGGATGGTGAAATTGCCAGGGCGTGGCAATGATAACGGCATCGATATCTTTTCGGTCTAATAATTTCTTGTAGGCATCAAGCCCGCCGGTGTATTCTGTTACGTCTTTTATATTGTGCTTCGCAAGGAACCCGCGGCATATTTTGAGAGAGCTTTCCTGAATATCGCAAACGGCTTTTATTTCTACATCATCGCGAAGTACGCCTTCGCCCACATGGCTCATGCCGCGCGCGCCAACGCCAATATAACCAAGACGCACTTTGGCATCAGCGGCTTTTGCAAAACTGTTATTCGTTCCAATGGCAAAAGCCGCAGTTGCCAGCGAAGTATTCCTGAGGAAAGCTCTTCTTTTCATAGTAATAAGTATATAAGTGATGAAGATAGCAGATAAATGGATTTGAGAAAATGGATGGATGATTGTGGTGAAGTTTCGGTTAAAAAAAGAGAAATGGCAATTTATAAATTTATAGCACGACACTACAGAAATTTATATTTTCTACCCGCTTACACAAAAGCCCAATCATTGCCCGGAACCTTGATGGGAGAATTTTTGCTGCTTCGACACGCAGGAATGGGACGGGCGAAAGGCTGTGCTTTTTCTATATAGGCATCAATGCGCGGGTCAATATTCATAATCGTTAATTACCCCATAAAAGTAAGAAGCCGTTAAAATGAAAACAAAAGGTTTTGAGCTGCCTATCTTTGCAGGCTATGCAATCAGGTCAGAACATCAGGAATCTCTCTCTTCCTGATCTCGAAGAATACTTCCTTTCTATTGGTGATAAAAAATTCAGGGCAAAACAGGTTTATGAATGGCTGTGGCAAAAAGGGGCGCAAAGCTTTGATGCCATGAGCAATATCAGCAAAGACCTGCGAGCCAGGCTGGCTGTAGATTTCAGCCTGCCGGCGCTTACGGTTGATGCGATTCAGTATAGTGCGGATGGCACCGTAAAAAGCCGTTTTAAAACATTTGATAACCATGCCGTAGAAGGTGTTTTAATTCCTGCCGAAGAACGGAAAACAGCCTGCGTTTCGTCGCAGATTGGTTGCAGCCTGAGCTGTAAGTTTTGCGCCACAGGTTATATGGACCGTAAGCGCAATTTGTTGTTTGATGAGATTTATGATGAAGTGGTTTTGCTAAATCAGCAATCAGAAAAAGTGTATGGCAAGAAGCTGAGCAACATCGTTTTCATGGGCATGGGCGAACCTTTGCTGAACTATGCGCATGTGCTGAAAGCGATTGAAAAAATAAGTGCGCCGGATGGTTTGGCAATGAGCCCGCGGCGTGTTACGGTGTCGACTGCGGGCGTGGCGAAAATGATAAAGAAATTGGGTGACGATAAAGTTCGCTTTAAGCTGGCGTTATCTCTTCATGCTGCCAATGATACGAAGCGCAACGAAATTATGCCCATCAATGAAAGCAATAACATCAAGGCATTGATTGAAGCGTTGAATTATTTCTATAAACAAACCGGCAACGAAATCACACTGGAATATATTCTCTTTCGCAACTTCAACGATTCACTCGCAGATGCGGATGAACTGATTAAAGTGTATAGACAAGTGCCTGCCGATCTGGTGAATTTGATTGAATATAACCCGATAGATAACGCCCGTTTTGCAAAGCCGGATGAAGAAACGGTGGAAGCGTTCATGAATCATCTTGAAAAGAACAGAGTGAATGTGAGAATGCGTCGCAGCCGTGGTAAAGACATTGATGCAGCGTGCGGTCAACTGGCGAATAAGTCTGTAGCTGTTAGCAGTAAGCCTTCCGCTATCAGCGATGAGGCTTAAAAATTATATTTATAAAATCTTACTTACTAAAAAATACCTGATACAATTATCCATTCCTGTTGTAAAACAGCAAATTAAATACTATGAGCAAAGCCGCTTTTGACAAGTTTATCAACCCAAAAACCACAGGTGCTAAAAAGAAAGAAGAGATACGCCAGGAAAAGAAAAAAGTAAAAGCGGAACTGCGTACTCAGGCCGCTGACGAACGTAAACGCAACGAATCGAAGTATGGCGTGGTAACGAAGGAAAGTAAATCGCAAATAACGCCTCAGCCTGAGCGCATAAACCGCGAAGAAAATTTTACCAGGAAAACTTATACAGTTAAAAGAAGTGATAAGGCTGTTGGCAAACGGGCACTTACAAAATCAGATACTCCGCAAACAAAATACCGAAAGCAGGAGCCAACGGAAGGTGCGCAATCCGGAAGAGTAACGCGTGAGCCTAAATCGCTGCAGTTACAATCTGCCAAAGACCAGATGCCGCTGAATAAATATGTGGCTCATGCAGGCATTTCGGGCAGAAGAGAAGCCGCTGAACTGGTGAAAGCCGGGCATGTAACGGTGAATGGAGATATTGTGTATGAACCCGGTTTTAAAGTAACAGAAACTGATAAGATCACCGTAAAAGGAAAGCCTGTTCATCTGCAGAAAAACTTAGTGTATATCTTAATCAATAAACCCAAAGATTATATCACTACGGCTAAAGATCCTGAAGGCAGAAAAACGGTTTTTGAAATTGTTGCGCATGCCACCAAAGAGCGCATTTACCCGGTGGGAAGATTGGATAGAAATACTACGGGTGTTCTGCTGATGACCAATGATGGCGAGCTGGCGCAAAAGCTTACGCATCCTTCGTTCGAAATCAAAAAGATTTATGAAGTCAAGCTTGATAAGCCACTTGTAAAAAAGGATTTTGATGCCATTCTTTCCGGTGTGATGCTGGAAGATGGAATGATACAGGCTGACTCTGTTGGCTATGCAGATTCCAAAGACAAAAGCGTGATCGGCATTGAGATTCATAGTGGCAGAAACCGTATTGTACGTCGCTTGTTTGAACATTTGGGATATGATGTAAGAAACCTTGACCGCGTGATGTTTGCCAACCTCACCAAGAAGAATGTTGACCGCGGCAAATGGCGCTTTTTAAATGAAAAAGAAGTGCGGCTTTTAAAGTATCTCAACCAAAGTTTTGTACGAGGCTCAAAGGATTAATATTTTCATTTTAAATTCCTGTTTTACTATCACCGTTTTATGGATTGATAAGAGATATTTTTCTTATTAAAACATCATGCATTATGATTACAGCATCATTATCAAAAGAGCAGATTATATATCAGAATGATGACTTTATTGCCATCAACAAACCAGCAGGAATGCTTAGCATTCCCGACCGCAAACAATCTGAAGCTTCGCTGAAAGATATACTGATAAGTGAGTTTGGAACCATTTATACCGTTCATCGGCTTGATAGGGGAACCAGTGGTGTCATTGTGTTTGCGAAGAATGAAGACGCGCATAGAGAACTATCGAAATTGTTTGAGGGAAGAGAAGTGAGCAAGTTTTATAACGGCTTTGTTCATGGTATTCCTTACCCTGAAAATGGCACGATTGATACACCGATTGCCGAGCATTTTTCTAAGAACGGAAAGATGATGACACACGCCAAAGGCAAACCTTCTGCTACTGATTATGAAACGCTGGAAAACTTTGGTATTTACTCGTGGATGAAGTTTCAGATTCATACGGGACGAACACACCAGATCCGTGTGCACATGCAGGATTTGGGAAACTCGATTGTGAGTGATGATTTGTATGGTGATGGTCAGCCCGTATATATTTCAAAACTGAAACGACATTATCATTTGTCTAAAAAAGAAGATGAAGAACAGCCGATTTTAAAACGCCTGGCTTTGCATTCTGCATTGCTTTCTTTTCAATTTAAAGATGAAGCTTATTCGCTGGAAGCTTCACTACCAAAGGATTTGCGCGCATTGCTGCAACAGTTGCGCAAGTGGAAAGGAAAGGGTTAATATGATTGCGGGCTTTGCTTGGTATGCCTGACTTGGAGTAGCCGAATCACCTTATTCCTGAACCTGTAGGCAATACGATAATGATGTAATTCAAATGCTCGATATGTTCCATCATTATAGATCTTATATTTATCCGGACGATATATTTCAGAATTGGCGATTGATTTTTCGACTGCAACAATAATTTCAGCGATAACTTTTTGGGCAGCAACAACCGAATCTTCGCTTATGTATTCATAAGCCTTTTTCATTTGCTTTTTAGATCTGTTGGTTCAATTTAATGAGTAAGTTTTGTCTACCATTTCTTTATCTCATTTAGCATTTCTGCATGAGAGATAAATTCTCCTTTTTGATATTCTGATTCTGCTTCTTCTAACTCTTTATTATATTCCTCAATTGTTTGTGGTTTCATCTCTTCATTATCTTTTCTAACAAAAGATTTTATCAACTCAAGCAGTGATTTCTTTTGCAATACATCAAGCTTCGCTATACGATCCTGCAACTCTTTTCAACACTCACAATTTGCGTTTCCATCATTTTTATTTCCTACAAATCTAAACAAAACACCCGCAACAAAAAAGCCGGACGCATTCGTTATACATCCGGCTTTTTTACAAAAAATTCTTAATTACTCCACATGCAAACCACATTCTTTCTGTGAAGCTTCCCACCACCACCGACCAGCGCGCGGGTCCTCGCCCGGCTCTATAGCGCGCGTGCAAGGTGCGCAACCGATAGAAACAAATCCCTTGTCGTGAAGTTTATTGTAAGGCACATAATTTTGCTTTATATAATCCAGCACTTCATCGTACGACCAATGCAAAAGCGGGTTGTATTTGTATAATTGTTTCGCTTCGTTCCATTCAAATAAAGGCATATGACTGCGGTTCTCGCTTTGATCGCCACGAATACCGGTTACCCAAACTTTTGCGCCTTGCAAGGCACGGTTTAACGGCTCAACCTTGCGAATACCACAACAAGATATACGGTTTTCAATGGCATGATAAAAGCCGTTAATGCCTTGTGTATTTACAAATTCCTGAACCGCTTCTGCCTGTGGAAAATAGGTTTTGATGTTGACGTTGTAACGATAGCCGGTGCGCTCCAGCAAATCATACGTTTCAGGAAACAAACGCCCTGTATCTATAGTAAAAATCTCAGCATCAATTTTATTCCTGCCGATAATATCTGTTAGTACCTGATCTTCCTGGCCAAGCGAAGAAGAAAACTTAACGGCACCGGGAAACAGGTGCGAGAGATAACGCAAAGTATCTTCGATGCTATGCTCGGCGGCAAACTCTTCCAGTATATTCAAATGCTCCATGTTGCTCATTTATAACCAACCTTCTTAACGAATTTGTTGGAGTTTAAAAACCTTGCCAAGAACGTAAGGCTGATTTTAATCTTAATCAACGTCCGGTTGTGGCGTATAGCGCAAATAAGGTTTTACAATCTTTACGCCTTTCGGGAATTTTGCATACGCATCTTCTGTTTTTACAGCCGGTGTAATAATTACATCCTCACCAGTTTTCCAGTCGGCCGGCGTGGCTACACTATAGTTGGCAGTTAATTGCAAAGAATCAATCACGCGTAGCACTTCCACAAAATTTCTTCCTGTTGAAGCCGGGTAAGTGATCGTCAGTTTTATTTTTTTATCTGGACCAATAATAAACAGCGAACGAACAGTGAAGTTTTCAGAAGCATTGGGATGAATCATGCCATAAAGATTGGCTACTGTGCGGTCTTCATCAGCAATTATGGGGAACTCAACCGATACATTTTGCGTTTCGTTAATATCTTTTATCCAGCCTTCATGCTTGCCAAGCGAATCTACGCTCACTGCCAGCACTTTTACATTGCGCTTTGCAAACTCATCTTTCAAGGCTGCGGTTCTGCCAAGTTCGGTGGTGCAAACCGGCGTATAATCGGCAGGATGTGAAAACAAAACACCCCAGCTATCGCCAAGATAATCGTAAAAATTAATCTCACCAATGGATGACTGAGCTGTAAAATTGGGTGCGGTATCTCCAAGACGTAAACTCATAATAATGCTTGCTTTTAATAGTTGATAACCAGATTTGAAATGCGAAGATATGAATTCCCTACAAAAAGAGTGGACTAATAGATTGGTAAGAATTGTCAAACAATGATCATTATTCAGAAGCGCCTGTCAAACGTATTTGAAATAACAATCAATGTGCGCACTGCCCGGGTATATTCTGCCAATAAGTTATTTTAAAATAAAATACAGAATACACTTTGGCAGCCATCGTCTGTCACTCCGATTGACCGACAGTTGCGTACACCGCGGCGGATCAAGGGTCAGGGCACCGATTAAGCTTTTTCTAATACACTTTGATTTGCTATTATTTTAAAGTAAACGCAGGTTCATTTTTCATTTTGCTACATCCCGATAAATTCTTTACTTTATACACCAATAAAGCAACAACCATTATTTCTTCTGTAAAATCTACTTTATGTCAATTACTATCAATCGCCGCGACTGGCTTCGCAAAAGTGCACTGCTAACCGGCGGAACCGCCTTGATTCCATCTTTCCTGCAATCATTACATGCATCGCCATTGCGCACAGATAATACGTTAGCAGCAATAACAGAACTACCGGATGCTGCCCAGCCAATGAAAGCCCGGCTCATCTTTAATGAAAATCCGTTTGGTCCATCCGAGAAAGCAAAGCAGGCAATGGTTGAAGCAATGTCAATCAGCCACCAGTATGCATTTAACGATAGCGAGACGTTGAAAAAGATGATTGCTGATTATGAAGGATTAACACCACAACACATTCTCATTGGCGCCGGCTCCTCTCCTTTGCTGGCAGCCGCAGCCGTTCATTTTACCACAAATGGCGGCAGCGTTATTACCTGCGATCCTACATTTGATTCATTGCCAAAAGCAGCAGCAGATGTAAATGGAAAATGGATAAAAGTGCCATTGACAAATGAGTTTAAATTTGATCTTGACGGCATCAGCCAGCGCATTGACGGCAATACTTCATTGATCTATATCGTAAACCCGAATAACCCCACAGCAACCGTTGTGGATGCGGCGAAGCTGAAATCTTTTTGTTCAACTGTTTCTAAAAAAGTTCCGGTGTTTGTTGATGAAGCTTACATAGATTACTTACCAAATCCGCAGGAGACAACAACAATCGCGAATATTAAAAATGGCGATAACATTATCGTAGCACGCACGTTCTCAAAAATTTACGGGCTTGCGGGTATGCGCATTGGTTACATAGTAGCGCAGCCTGAAATGATAAAAACGCTGGCAAAATATGATACCGGCGATCTTGCGGGAACACTCACTTTGAAAGCGGCAATCGCTTCGTACCAGGATAAAGAATTTATGAAAATGTCGTTTGATAAAACGATGGCTTCCAAGCAATATTTATACGATGCGCTGAAAAAAGAAGGCTACGATTACATTCCTTCTTCCACCAACTTCGTTATGTTCCCGATAAAAATGGAAGGCAGGCAGTTTACAGACGAAATGCTGAAACACGGCGCCGGCGTGCGTTTCTGGAAGTTTAACAACAAAGAATGGTGCCGCGTAAGCGTTGGCAGAATGGATGAAATGGAAGTGTTTGCGGCAGCGCTGAAAGAAGTAAAAGCGGCATAACGGCGGGTAGTGAATAGTCAGTGGTGAGTAGAGATTTGAATAGGATTTACAGACTCTTTTAATAGAAAAATATGATGACTGTATCGCTTCGGGTTTACGGAATTTTAAAAGACAATAATAACCGCGTTTTGTTAAGCGATGAATTTATACGCGGCGATTATTTTACCAAATTTCCCGGTGGCGGTTTGGAAGTTGGTGAAGGCACGCGTGATTGCCTGAAGCGTGAATTTAAAGAAGAAACCAAGCTTAATGTAACGATTGGTGACCACATTTATACAACCGATTATTACCAGGTATCTGCCTTCAATAAAGATCACCAGATTATCTCTGTTTATTATTGGGCACATGCGGAAGACACGACCGGACTGGAAACAAAAACAAAATTATTCGACTTTACACCCGAACAGGTAGCTGATAAAACAGCAAGTTGCGAAGTGAACCGCTGGATAGATTGGAGTGAACTGGCTGAAAATTCTGTTTCGCTGCCGATAGATAAAATTGTGGTTCGGATGATAAAAGAAAAAACGTTCTTACAAGCAGAAGCACACAGCCCGCTGGTAAGAACGTTTTCATAATAAAGATTGTTGCAAGCGATGATGTAATATCTTTTATAAAAACGAGGCTTCGAAAGTGTATCAGGCATTCACCATTACCTTTCGAACTGGTTGTGCCGGTTTGTTTTTCTTCTTTCTGCCCTTCCATATCAGGAAGCCGGTTACAGGCAAACTGGCAGCAATAAAACTTCCGCAAAAAGCAAGAATTTTTGTAGGCAAACCACCGATTGAACCCACGTGAATATCATAGTTCATGCGCTGGATTTTATCAGCTACACTTGCGTTCTTGTATTTACCGGCATACACGCCTTTTACGGGCAATTCTTTCAGCGTATGCTGGTCAAAATAGTAAATATCGCGGTTGTAAAATGTACCCTCACGATGATTGATTTCAAGCTCGATGGAAGAAGATTTTTCGGTTGGAAATTCAACGCCGATTGCTTCAAAAGGCTGTATAGTAACTACCATTTTTTGAAATAAAAAATCTGTTGAGGCAAGCGGCGAATCCGCATTTATAAACTTCGTAGTATCGGATGTGACGGACGGATAAGGCGGCATGCTTTTGCCGCCCGAGGAAACAAAATAAACAGAACTGGCGAACCATTGAAAGCCCATTACCAAACCACTTAACGCAACAAACAGAACAATAAAGCTCGCATAAAAACCACCCACATTATGCAGGTCATAGTTCTTTCGCTTGGGCGATGCATCCCATTTTACAGAGAAGCGTTGCTTGCGGGCAGCTTTGTTTCTTGGCCACCAGAGAAAGATTCCCGTTACCAGCATTATTACAAACACAAGTGTAGCACTTGCCGTAATTGGCTGACCTACTTTTGGTGGCAGCCATAAATAATAATGACCATTGATAACGATGCGAAAAAAATCGTGGCTCATATCTTTTACGCGCAATACTTTGCCCGTATAAGGATTGAGCAACACCTGGAAATATTCTTCCGAATTATAGTAGTATCCCAAGGCGGCTTTGTCTCTGCCTTCATATTCGACACTTATCAGCTTTCGGTTTTTACCCAACGCCTTTTCTGCATTCGTTTTTAAAAGCGATGGCGCTGCATAAGCTTTTGCTTCTGCGGTTACAAACTGTTCCGGTATCGTCAGCATTTCAATCTCGCGTTCAAACACAAGAATGCAACCCGTAATACCCAGGAAGCAGACTATAATACCAGACGCAAGCCCGAGCCAGAGATGAACTTTACCAGTGATTTTTTTAAATGTCATAATGCTTTATAAAAGCAGAAACCAATGCTTCCCTAAACTTTGGTTTCTGCCTGCCTAATACCTGCCTAATATATGTGACTTAACAACTGTTTTCAGTTATTAAAACCGGTAAGTAACACCGACTCTGTAGTTGCGACCTGCTTCTATCTGGTAATCGTAATAGCCGCCGTACCCATAATAATCACCGGTATACAGGTATTTATCTAATACATTAAATACGTTAGCGGTGATAGTGATTTTATCTTTTTCATAAGACAAGCCGCCTTCAAGTTTGAAATAATCAGGCAGCGGTTGTTGCGTAGTTGTACCCCAACTCCAGGTGGTGCGATCAACAAGATAAGTGAAGCCGCCACTGATGCCAAAGCCTGCAAATGCACCACTCTGTACACGGTATGTAATCCATCCGTTGGCGGTATGCTTTGCATAGCCCGGCACTTTGTTCCCAACGGTTGCTTTTGATGCCTCGCTGGTATCTGCTTTTGTAATTTTAGAATCGTTCAGTGCATAGTTGGCAATGAGGTTTAAGCCTGGCAGTAACTGACCGTGAATATCCAGCTCAATGCCTTCCGTTTGTGTTTGCCCCAACTGCACAATATAACTTTCCCTGCCTGTATTTGCCGGGTCGTTCAGGGATTGGTTATTTTGCAGAATGCGGTACGCAGAAACCGAGGTATTCCATTTGCCGCCAAACCAATCTTTTTTGATTCCTATTTCTATGTTGTTTCCGGTTACCGGCAAGATGGCCGCGCTGTCACGACGAATGCCTGATTGTGGCAGAAAACTCTGATCAAATAGAGCATAAGCAGATGTTTGTTTGTCGATATCGATACTTAACCCAAAGCGCGGGGTGAAGCGGTTAGCATTTGCCGGTGTTCCGTAGCTAACTGTTTTAGAAGCGGTGTAGCGGGCAGCTACAGTTAAGCGGGCTTTATTATTAAAGAAGCCCAGTTCATCCTGAAGGTAGAAGCCGGTATATTTTTCAGAATAAATACCAGCGCCTGCCCGCTCGCGTAAACTTTTACTGCGGTCGAATTGCGGATAACCATTTACAGGCGTACCGTGCGTAGGATTGTAAATATTAAAGCTTCCCAGAGTATCCAGGCTATATCCCTGGTTAAAGTCAGCCATATATTCTTTATCGCCCATGTCGAGGCCGCCAAGAATGCGATGACGAACACTACCGGTTTGCACATTGCCGTTTACAAAAAACTGCCCGAACTTCATTTCGTTGGTAGCATCCCAGATGCTTACACTGCGAACGACATCACCATTGGGTCTGATGAGATTGTCTGCGTTACCTAAAGAATCATACTTTACACCTACCCACAAAGAGCTGCCGGTTTGCTTATAGTTGAAGTAAGAAACCTGAGCCGTCATCTTCCAGCCGGCATTAAAAGAATGCTGCAGATTAAGCGTTATGTTATGATCGTCTATAACAGTTGGCTCCAGTCCGTTTTCGGCAAGCGTGGTGTTGCGCGGCAGTTTCTCGAAGCCTTTTGTGGAAAATACATAATAGCTTCCTACGTTCGACATGTTTGCGTGCTGGAAAATGTATTCTGCCGTAAGCGTTGTGTTGTCATCAATTTTATAAGAAATTACCGGCGCAATGCTGTAGCGGTTGTTGTACTCATAATCGCGGAACGAATTTTTGGTTTGTCCCATCATGTTTAAGCGATACAATACACGTCCGTCTTTGCTTAGCTCACCATCAAGATCAACTGCGGCGCGATAAAAATCGTAGCTGCCAAGCAGGATGCTGGCTTCGCCTTTGGTTTCGCCGGTAGGCTTTTTAGTTACTACGTTATAAATGCCACTCGGGTCGCCGTTGCTCATCATAAAGCCGGCCGGACCTTTTACAAATTCAACATGGTCTACAAAGCTCATATCTTCGGTAAGCGGTCCCCAGGTTGAGGTGATGTTCATACCATTGCGAAATGCCGCCGCACGGCCGCCGCGCATGTTGATGCGGGTATACATATCGCCCCAATGCTCAAGCCTGGTTAAGCCGCTTACATTGCGCGTAATGCCATCGCTCAGGCTGGTGATCTGCTGATCAGCTAAAGCTTTGTTGGTAATGATCTGAATATTCTGTGGCACTTCGTTCAAAGGCTCGTTCAGGCGCAAGGTATTGGAAGGCGTGTTGCTCTTATAGCCGTTGCGCCCCGTTTTTACCACCACCTCTTCCAGTTGCCGCTCCGATATGTTTAGGGTAAACGTTACGCTGGCCGCAACATCATCGCTTACCGTTACCGACTGTGTCGTATTTTGATAACCGGCTAACGCCACTTCAATGTCATACACACCCGCTGCCACATTGCGGATGGTAAAAGAGCCATCATCGCCGGTTAGCGTGCCTTTGCCACTTCCCTTCAACATCACACTTACATAAGCTGCTGGCTTGCCATCGTTCAGTTTCACAGTGCCTTTAATGCTGCCGGGGCGGGCATCATCGGCAAAGGAAAACAGGCTGAAACAGAGGAAAATGAAAAGACTTGATTTTGATTTTATTGATTGACAAGATTCATTGAGGAAAGAGGAAAAGTTTGCCGTTGGTGAATTTATACTCATAGACAACGAAAAACGCAGACAGTAATAAATTAAGCTAATAATCTGCGTTTAACAAAACGCTGCAGACTGGTATTCTACTGACCTGAATAATGATTAAGCGTTTCGATTTATGAGAACAAAAACAGATAGAAAACAAACGTAATAATGATTTAGAAGAATAAAATTATAGAACCTCCGGATTTGTTAGATGGCGCAAGAGTAATTATGTGGGCATGGTCAGGACAAGAACCATTTGGTTATGTAGTTAATGAAGATAACACGGAAAGAGAAACGATTTATGGACTTGCCATTTGCAAATATGAGGATAATGACGAGGTGTACTGTTTCAGTTGTGACAGGAACTGGGAGACAGTTCAAGATAGCCCTTATAACGCTGTTGAGGAAGCAATAGAACATCTTCCAAACCAGTATAAGAATGTAAAAGCAAACTGGCAGATGAAATAAGTTTATACTGTAAATTAGTATTCTCGCCGACTTGAACAATAACTAATTGTTTAGGTTTGTGAGTACACAAACCGATAGAAAAACCGATTTCATTTTCAAAACATCTGTCGAAAAAAATAAGAAATTAAATAAGTAAACAAACGAAAAATTAAAACGATGGCGCATTTTCATCCTTACATTCACTTTAACGGTAACGCCGAAGAAGCTTTTACATTTTTACAAGTCAGTATTTGGTGGGGAGTTCGCAAAAGTGATGCGCTATAAAGACATATTAAGCGATAAATATCCAATACCTGAAAACGGTGCCTACCGGCTGATGAATAAAAATAGTTTTATAGATAACAAGCTGCACCGTTCTCTTTTACTACACCTTTTTTCAGAGTCTGCATCTGCTTAATATAAGTTTTCAACTTTGAAACAACGCAACAAGCCGTAAACAAAAATCCCTCGCTTCGTCAATTGATGAAGCGAGAGATTTTTTATAATGATGGCAAACATTTACACAGCCGGTTCCTGCTGGCTTAAACAGTGAAAGCTGCCCAACCCCCAGATGATATCTGTAGAATCGATACCCACCGTTTCATGGTTTGGAAAAGCCTCCGAGATAATCTGCAAGGCCTTGTCATCTTTACTGCAACGGAAGGTTGGCACAACTACATACTTATTGCAGATATAGAAGTTTGCGTAAGAAGCAGGCAGCAATTGGTCCTGGTAAATAACCACATCAGGCATGGGAAGCTCAATGATGTTTAACTGCTTTCCACTTTCGAGTCGCATCTGCTGAAGCTGCTTCAGGTTGTTTTGCAATGGCTGATAGTTTTCATCGTTCTTGTTCTCTTCTATCACCGTTATCACGGTATCCGCATTTGTAAAGCGAACCGTATCATCAATATGCCCGTCGGTATCATCGCCAACAATGCCATCATCTACCCAAAGAATTTGCTCAACGCCATAATAGTTGATGAGGTAACTTTCAATCTGCACCTGTGATAAATGTGCGTTGCGGTTTTTGTTCAGTAAGCAACTTTTTGATGTCAGCAAAGTACCTTTTCCATTGAACTCAACCGAGCCGCCTTCCATAACAATCCCCGGATTGAAAACAGGCAGATGAAATTCAGTTGCAATTCTTGTGGGTATTACATCGTCTTTATCAAAGGGCGGATATTTATTTCCCCAAGCATTATAATCCCAATCTACAACGGCTTTTTTGTGTTCACCATTGGGGTTGATGAGAAACGCCGGGCCATGATCGCGACACCAGGCATCGTTGGTCGGGTTAAAGTAAAACTCCACTTTATCCATGTCTACACCGGCTTTGTTCAAATGCGTCATGGCGCTTTCTTTCAACGCTCCATCAGCTACATTGATGCGAACGATTTCGCTTTGCGCGAGGTACTTTACAAACAAAGAATAAGAAGGATACACCTTGTCAATTTTTCCCGGCCAGCTTTCTTCTTTATGTGGCCAAGAAAGCCAGGTTGCTTCATGTTTTTCAAACTCTGCCGGAAAAAAATAACCAAGCTCTTTTGGCGTCTTTTCGTTTGTGTTCATCAACAAGTATTGATCAGCTTTACTTAATAAGATAATAGTTACGATTCTGAATCAATATACCTCTTGGTGATTTGACCATAGCTGTCTATTCTCCTATCGCGCATGAACGGCCAATGCGTGCGGTAACTATCAGTTTTGTCGGTATCAATTTCCACCACAGTTGCTTCTTCTTCGTCGTGTGAAGCTTTATAAAGCAAGCTGCCGAATGGATTAGAAACAAAAGAACCGCCCCAGAATTTCATCTGTCCTTCCTGTTCCAAACCCACACGGTTCACGCTTACCACGTGCACACCATTTGCTACGGCATGGCTGCGTTGTATGGTTTGCCAGGCATTGTATTGCTCACTGTTGGTAATGTCATCCTGCAAATGATGCCAGCCAATAGCCGTTGGATAAAACAAAATTTCAGCACCCATTAAAGAGGTAATGCGGGCAGCTTCCGGATACCATTGATCCCAGCAGATGAGCACACCAATTTTTGCATATTTGGTCTCAAATATTTTATATCCGAGATCGCCCGGCGTAAAGTAAAATTTTTCGTAGTAAGATGGATCGTCCGGGATGTGCATTTTACGATACTTACCTAAGTAAGAACCGTCCGCATCAAGCACGGCTGTTGTGTTATGATAAAGTCCCTGCGCTCTTTTTTCAAACAGGGAAGCAATGATAACAACATTCAGTTCTGCCGCTACTTTGCTCAGCACATCCGTAGAAGGACCGGGAATTGGCTCGGCGAGTTTGAAGTTTTCATAATCTTCCACATCGCAGAAATAAAGCGAGGTAAAGAGTTCCTGCAGGCAGATAATCTGTGCGCCTTTGGCGGCGGCTTCACGCACTTTGGTAACCGCTTTCTGGAGGTTTGCTTCTTTATTAGCCAGACAGCTCATTTGTACAAGACCCACATTTACTTTGCTCATAGGTTCTGAAATTTCCGCAAAGGTACTTTTTGGAAAAGGCTTTTGGGAAGGATGGAAAAACTTATCTTTTTTTTGATGATTGCGTTATAAGCTATTCATCAACCAAAGGAACCTCAACAAAGAACATAGTGCCTTGTCCCACTTCGGTTTCAAACCATATTTTACCATGAACATTCTCTACAATCCGCTTACAAATAGCCAGACCTAAACCCGTTCCTGATGACTTGGTGGTGAAGTTGGGCTCAAAAATGTGCTCGCATTTATCTTCAGAAATACCGGTGCCATTATCGCTGATGCAAATGAGCACGTTTTTACGCCGTCGCTGTTGCTTGATTTTAATGTTAAGCGAATCTTCCGAGTCTTCATTCACGGCTTCTTCAGCGTTCTTGAGCAGGTTGGTAAACAAGCGGTTTATCTGCGATTTATCTGCGTACACAAAAAAGTTTTCGGCGGGTACAAAATAATCAATCTGCGCCTCGCTGCCCGTTGTGTGCAGGCTGCAAAGCGACTCCAGCAACTGCGTTATATTCATCACTTCCGGCGTTGCCTGGTTGATGTTTGCAAAGTGCGAAAAATCGCCTGCAATCTTAGCAAGCTGGTCAGTTTGTTCTATCAGTGTGGCACTCATACTAAGCGCAAGTTCCTTTACATTGGAAGCATTGTTTTCTATCGCCCGCTGCAGGTATTGCGCACTCAGCTTCATTGGCGTCAGCGGGTTTTTAATCTCATGCGCTACCTGCCTTGCCATCTCCTGCCATGCGCCATCGCGCTCACTGCGGGCAAGAGCTTCTGCGCTTTCTTCAAGCCGGTGAACCATCTGGTTAAAAGTGTTTACCAAGGCACTAACTTCGTCTTTCCGCTTCCATTCAATACGCTCTATTTTACCACCGAACTGGAACTCGCGCATTTTATCAGCTATCTGCACAAGTGAAGATGTAATGCTGCGCGTTAAGAAGATAGCCACCACGCTTGCCAGCACGAATATGACTGCATTCAGGTTGATAAGTGTTACCAGCAAATTTGATATTTCCTGTTTTACCTCTACGGCCGAATTGAGATAAGGAATGTTCAGGTAAGCGATGGTTTCATCGTTGTCGTTCTTAACGGGCGCATACATGCTGAGGAACGTAAAATCTTTAATGTACTCATCCTGTGCATACAGCACCCGATGATTATTCTTCAGCATATCGAAAGCCTCCGGCTGCATTTTGCTGCTTAATATCTGGCGGTTGTAGATGTAAGGTTGCGTAGACAATTTGAGTTCGCCGCTTACATCATACAGGTTAATATCAGTATTGTTCAGGCTGGCAATTTCAACAATTTTACGGTCGATATCCGAGTTGGTTCCTATTTGGTCCCAATCGGAAAAAATGAGCTGGCTGCGTGTAGCATCCTGTATTTCGTTTGTAATTACCTGTATGGTTTTTACCAATTTTTCCTGTGTGGTGGTATTAAAACGGCTGATAAAAAACCGCACCGTAATAAAGCCGATGATGATGAAAGAAAAGAAGGACAATAAAATAATAGTCGCCTGCACTTTCGTGCGAATATTTAAAGAAAACAATTGGCTGATGGAATGCGTTTTCGCCCGTCCGCGCATCAGGAACGAAACCACTTCAGCAATGCAGGAAAAAAGAATCAGGTTTAAAAACAAGAGTGCAAACAGTGTCAGAAACTCTGCCAGCGACAGGTTCTTTTTTACCAGCACAACAATTTTATTATTGATTGATTTATACCAAAGTTCACTGTACACATCGTGCGTATGTTCTTCAAACTGCCGTTTTGGAATCTGGCTTGCAGCCAGCGTATCAGCGAATGAATAACCGGGAGAATAATTGACCAGATAATTCTCTTCATACACAGCAAACAGATAATTATCGAGTTCTGTTTGTATGTCGCCTGCCTGGCGAAATAACTCGGGATAAATGGCATCCGATTTATAGCGCTTTGGCTTGGCAACTACTACAATGTGCCCTACCAAACCTGTATCTTTTGACACCACATCTTTGCGGTACAAATAGCTATATGCATTCGAGCTATTCTTTAAAAAATATAATCCTTCCGAGTTTATTGTGCGATAGCGGATGATAGAATTCCGAATGATATTGTCCATCACCGAATAGGTAGTTTCATCATCATTAAAAAGCCCTTGCCCGCGGTCATCGAATGTATAGATACGCGTATCAAACTTGTTGAGATAACCAGAGAAATTGGCGTTGATCAAACTGTCTTTTACATACCGATTCTCAGACTCGTTATGCAGGCGCATGTAATTGTGCAGCAGGAAAGTATCTGTAAAACTATTTACTGCTTCGTGCAGTACATTTTCGCTGTACGGATCGGGTTGCCGTGAAAATTTTTCTGCGAGATCTTTTCTTTGTTCGAAGTCAACATTCTTTTTCAGTTGCACCACCAGCAGCGAAACCGATACGGCAAATACAATCACCCAAATTAAAAAGAAAGAAGATTGAAACAGGCTAACCATTCGGTCTTCTTCCCTGGCATGCAGCAGGAGCATATAACCAATGAGCCATAGCAAAGCTGCCAGCTTGATAATAGCAATTGGTGACTGCCATTGAAATGACATCAGCAGCAAGCCGGCAGCCACTACAATAGCGATACTTACCAATATTGAAAAACGCGCTTTATACGCCGCTGTTATTACAAGCCACGACAGGTAATAATAAGTGAGAACAATGAAGACAAGAATAACGAAACCAATACCCGTATATACACTAAGCTTAAAGAAATTGGTAATATCGAACGATCCCTGCAAAGTGAATAACATGGACTCTACAATATCGCAAATGAGTATGGTAGAAACTGCCAGCAGGCACAATGATGATACAGCTATAAATGTATTGTATTGCTGCGGATAAATGATGCGTTGCTGGAAGAAAAACAGGAATGCAATGATGACAAAAATGAAGATGGTGGAGATCAGGAAATCGGATGAAGAAACAGAAGCACCGAGTAGTAATTCAGACGAAATGCTGAAGTTGGTAAATACAATAAAGTTGCCGTAATAAACAAAGAGCCGCAACAAAAACAAAGAAGCAACGAGGAAACCAAAAGCGGTTTTAAACGTGTAAGGAACAATAAGGCTGCGCGCCATGTAAACCAAAAACACAACAATCAAAAGGATGATGGCAATATGCAAAAATGTATTGAACGTATCCGGTTGAGATAATCGTGAATCAACAAATCGTTCCAGGTAAAAAAGCGTTTTTCCTGCCGGGTTCCTGATGGCTATGGAAGTGTATGCATTGTTTGACAACCGGTAAAGCCTGTCGATATGCATGGGACCTGCAAACCGGGAAGGCAAATATTTGTTCTGTATAAAATAATGCCAGTGCAAAGGCACCATTCCGGCTATCACGTAGAGTTTATTATTAACGATTACTTTTTTCTTCAGCAACTCAAATAACCCATTCGAGTACTTCACCACCATTACGCTATCCGGAGCTTTAATATCTGCGGGCGAGGCAGACATTTGCGTGGTGCTCCAGTATATCGAAATCGGGTTGCCGCGGTCATTGACTTCATAAGCAAAAATGCCTGTCTGCGATTGATGCAGCGTATTATTAATAATGGAATCGCGCCGGATGGTGAGTGCCAGTATCGTCTTTTTATCAGAAGCTGTACGGTTGAAAAACTCCTCTTCGCGCGATACGTAAGATTCTAAGCTTTTCTTTACGCCGTTTGGCGAAAGACGGTAAGTATTACCGGCATAATAAAGCACAGACAGAACACACAAAGCTGCAATTACAATCAGCAATGCGCGATACCTTTTGATGCTTTTCCTGAGGATCGTTTTGAGCACTTATTATTTGTTCTTTTTAATTTCGTTCCAGAGCGTATCCATTTCGGCAAGCGTCATGTCAGGCAACTTTTTTCCCATCTCTCCCGCCCTCTTTTCCATCTGCTGAAAGCGGCTGATAAATTTTTTGTTGGTGCGCTCCAGAGCGGCTTCAGCATCCACAGCAATAAATCGCGAATAGTTTACCAGGCTGAACATCACATCACCAAATTCGTCTTCCATATGCAAAGCATCGTTTTCTTCAATCGCTTCTTTTAGTTCGCCCAGTTCTTCTTCTATCTTTTTAAATACATCTTCCTTATTGTCCCATTCAAAGCCAACCTGTTTTGCTTTCTCTTGTATGCGTTGTGCTTTTACTACTGATGGCAACGAAACGGGAACGCCGGACAGCACCGATTTCTTGCCTTCTTTCAACTTAAGTTGCTCCCAGTTTCGCTTTACTTCTTCTTCATCTTTTACCAAAACATCACCATAAATATGCGGATGCCTTGTAATCAACTTATTACAGATTGCATCTATCACTTCTCTAAGTTCGAACTTCTTATCTTCTGACGCAATTTTTGCATAAAAAACAATGTGCAGCAATAGATCGCCAAGCTCTTCTTTTATATTGTTCCAATCTTTGTTAAGAATGGCATCGCCCAATTCATAAGTCTCTTCAATGGTTTGCGGGCGAAGGCTTTCGATGGTTTGCTTTTTATCCCATGGACACTTTTCACGAAGCTCATCCATGATGGTCACCAATTGCTCAAACGCTTTCCCGGCTTCGGTTTTGTCCTGTTCTTCTATCATAAGAAATGGTTCTTTTTTCAAGCCAGATATTTACATAAAAAAAGGTAACAAAAAATAAAAGGGTAAACAAAATAAGTATAACAGCAAATGATGTGATGTTAAAAAGTATCCATTTCGTGATCGTCTTTCCTTTTCCCCGCTGATAAAACACGCATGGCTTTGTAAGAATAATACATCAGGTATATAAACAGGATACCGTTAATACAGGGCGCCCAATTATATGCGTAGTCAAGCCTGTTTTATCTGCCAGCAGCATCAGGAAATAAAAATAAAAATAGCGCAGTACACATGCACAACAAAAATGAGATGGTTCACGTAAAACCAATGCTTCAGACGTACATCAACAACTGTAATATTATCGCAACCAAAGGCAGCGAAACAAATAAAATCTGTGAGAAATGATGATAAAAATCTTTCAAAAACACATTTACAGCATTGCAGTTCAGGCAGTTCTTTTCCTTTCGTTCTTTTGCATGAGACAAAGCAGGTTGTTTTTATTAGTGAAGTAATAACATCATATTACACACTCATGTTGCATTCAGATAATTATGTTACCATCGTTTGTATCTTTTATGACCGACAGTTACGATTCTTGCGTGTTTAAGCAGCAACAATCCTCCATAAAAATTCCGGATTTTGTTGAGAAAATCCTATCAAAGACTTGCAGCTTGTGGCTTAAAACTCATAGCTTCCTCACGCCAGCTTATACATTTTTCCGGGCAGGCTCATCACAATGTTTTGTAATTCTAAACCCAAAACAGCAGCCGCCACGGCACTGCTGCTTAAGCCGCTTTGCAAATACAATTCATCGATATGAACCGTTTCCTTTTCTCTCAGTTTATCTACAATCTTTTGCTCGTCATCTGATAACTGGATAAACAATTCCCGCTGTACTTTCTTTTTAGAAACCGCCTTTTCCCAACCCAATTCCTCCGCCAGTTGCGAACCATCAGTTAATAAAATCGCCTTATTACTTTTGATTAAATAGTTACAACCTGCACTTTTTATATCGGTTGTTTTTCCCGGAAAAGCAAAAACATCGCGATTATAATTGTTGGCTAATTCTGCCGTTATCATGCTGCCGCCGCGCAATGCTGTTTCTACCACAATCGTAGCATCTGCCATGCCTGCAACAATACGGTTGCGGCGCGGGAAATTGTGCTTATCCGGCTTTGTTGTAAATAAAAATTCTGTGAGCAATCCGCCCTTTTCCATCATATCTTTTGCAAGGCTTTTATGTTGCGCCGGGTAAACAGTATGCAGTCCGTTTCCAAGCACGCCAACAGTTGACAAACCATTTTGCAGCGAAGTTTTATGTGCGAGTCCATCTACTCCAAAGGCAAGCCCACTCGCCACAAGCGGAGAATATTCTTTAATATCAGACAATAATTTTTCAATCACCTGCCGGCTATATTCTGTATTGCTTCTGGTTCCGATTATACTAATAATCCTTGCGCTATTAAGGTTTGTGTTTCCTTTAAAATAAAGCAATGTTGGAGTATCATAACAGTTTAAAAGCCGCTGGGGATATTCTTTATCGGTAATAAAAAGTGGAATGATCTCATGTTTTTCAATCAGCTTCATTTCTTCTTCCGCTTTCGAAAAATCAGAAAACGTTTTGATACTTCTGGCTCTTATTTCGCCAATGTATTCAATGGCACTTAATTGTTTCAAAGAAGTATTAAAAACACTTTTTGCATCGCCTGCCGCTTCTACAAGTGTCTTTGCCTGAACGGAACCAATACCTGGAATTAATGTTAAGGCAATCTGGTACAATAAATCATCTGTCATAAAGAGCCCGGTTTCAATAAAATAAATGGCAGGGATAAAAATAAGTAAATCAGGAATGACTTAGTTAATATAAGACAGTAAAAACCGCAAAGGGCAAACACACTATTTAATTACAGAACCTTACTTTTGTTATCTTCAATTTATATATGCAACAACCGAGTATGGAAGATAACGCCGACAAGCAAACTCAAGTAACCGGAAATACAACCGGTCAGGGGTCCGCAGAGGGGGAGCAGCGTGGCGGGTGGTTCAGGAGATTCAGGAAAGGCATTACCACTTCAACTGCAGATAAAAAGGAAACACCGGAAGGGCTATGGAACAAATGCCCGGAGTGTAATTTTATTACAACAACAACCGAGCTTGCCGAAAACCTTTGGGTTTGTCCAAAATGCAACTATCATCACCGCATTGGCAGCGAAGAATATTTTGCAGTTCTGTTTGATAATGATGACTATGAAGAGCTGTTTGACAATATCCGCAGCAAAGACTTTCTTCATTTTACCGACTTAAAACCTTATCAGCAGCGCCTTGACGACATCTATGCAAAAACAGATTTAAAAGACAGCATGCGCGTGGCTGTTGGCAATGTGAATGGTGAAAAGCTGCTCGTTGCCTGCATGGATTTTGAATTCATAGGCGGCTCTTTGGGAAGCGTGATGGGAGAAAAGTTTAGCCGTGCGGTCGATTATTGTATTGCGCAAAAGCTGCCTTACCTCGTTATCAGTAAAAGTGGTGGTGCGCGTATGATGGAAAGCGCATTCAGCCTGATGCAACTGGCGAAAACAAGTGCCAAGCTTTCGCAGCTAAGTGATGCCAAACTGCCATTTATATCTTTGCTTACCGATCCAACATTTGGCGGTATTTCTGCCTCGTTCGGTATGCTCGGCGATTTGAATATTGCGGAACCCGGCGCTCTCATTGGCTTTGCAGGTCCGCGTGTAATTAAGGAAACCATCAAAAAAGATTTGCCCGAAGGCTTTCAGCGCAGCGAATTTTTATTAGAGCACGGCTTTCTTGATTTCATTATCGACAGAAAGAAATTGAAGGATAAGCTGACACAACTCATAGTTCTATTCGACAATTGATTTTACCATAAATACATAAAAGGATATAATCATATGATATTTCGAAACGGGAAGGCATAAATTTTTCCGTTTTTTAAGCCGGCTTTAAGCCGTTTCTGCCCTTTTGTCCGATGTGCTGCGCTTGCATGATATTTGTCCAACCCTTACCTTTCGCCCCATAAAAAAGTAGAGCAATGAATATAGGAAAGGAGTTTGAAAAATATGCCGTGCAGCATCGCGGTATCAGCAGCGCTACCATGCACAGTTATGCTAACCAGTTTACAAATCTGACGCCATACATCATAGAAGAACGCCCGCTGAATGTAGCCAGCATGGACGTGTTCAGCCGTTTAATGATGGACCGTATTATCTTCCTCGGCGAAGGCATCAATGATTATGTGGCTAACATCGTTACTGCGCAGTTATTGTTCCTCGACAGCACCGACAGAACGCGCGATGTGCAAATGTACATCAACAGCCCGGGAGGCAGTGTGTATGCAGGTCTTGGCATTTACGATACCATGCAGTTTATCAGTCCTGATGTGGCTACCATTTGTACAGGTATAGCTGCCAGCATGGCTGCTGTGCTAATGGCTGCCGGCGTTAAAGGCAAGCGCAGCGCACTAAAGCATTGCCGCATTATGATTCACCAGCCAAGCGGCGCTATTGGCGGACAGGCTTCTGATATTGCCATTACAGCGAGAGAGATCCGCAAAATTCGCCACGAGCTTGATGAAGTGCTTTCTAACCATACCGGTAAAGACACTGAAACCATCGCTAAAGATCGCGATCGCGATTTCTGGATGACCGCTGCCGAAGCAAAAGAATATGGTTTGGTTGATGAAGTATTATTGACCAATCCACGAAAGGAAAATAAGACAAACGGCGTAGCGAAATAATTATTGATAATGGTAAATTGTTAACGGGTAATTGAAAAGCCAACAACAATTTACAATTAAAAATTACCAATTAACAGTAAACAATGATAGATCTGACATATAAAAACCCCTTCTTAATGGATGATGAGGAAGGTGGCGAAGAAAAAGAAGAAATTGTAAGGCCGGATAAGGAAAACGAATCTCCATTCATTTTAAAGAAAATGGAAAAGCTCTTTCTCGAAAAAAGAGCTGTGTATCTCTGGGGAATGGTAGATGATAAAAGCGCAAAAGATATAGTAAGCAAGCTGTTGCTTCTTGATGCTGACGCTCCCGGCAAGGAAATTAAGTTTTATATCAACAGTCCCGGTGGCATTGTTACCAGTGGTTTTGTTATCTATGATACCATCAAGCTAATGAAATCGCCGGTAAGCACCATTTGCATGGGATTGGCTGCCAGCATGGGTTCTATCCTGTTAAGCGTTGGTACTAAAGGTCGTCGTTTCATTTATCCGCGTGGCGAAGTGATGATTCACCAGCCAAGTATTGGCGGCTATTTCCAGGCTACGAGCGCTGATATAGAAATTCAGGCGCAGCAGATAGAAAAAGCAAAGCTGACAGGCGCACAGGTACTGGCAGAAAACTGCGGCAAAACCGTTGACCAGATTATGAAAGATTTTGATCGTGATTACTGGATGGACGCGGAAGGTGCAGTATCTTATGGCATTGTGGATCATGTGCTGACTGAGCAGTTATAATTTTCAATATTTTTTTAATAGAGAAACCGCTTCCTTCAGGCGGTTTCTTTTTTACTTTGCAGATTCAGAACTAAATTCAATATTCTGAATCACTGAATGATTCATTTCAGTTTAGCAAAAAGGATTATTATGGCAAAAAGTACAAACAAACTGACCTGTTCGTTCTGCGGAAAATCTCGTGATGAGATTAATGTATTAATCGCTGGTCAGCGTGGCGAGCACATCTGTGACGAGTGCGTGGAAAGAGCTCAGGGATTGATTAGCCAGGAACTGGCGAACCGTGGGCAGGCGAAAGCAAAGAACTACGAGTTTTCTATCAGGAAGCCGGGAGAGATAAAAACGTTTTTAGATAAATATATTGTTGGTCAAACAGAGGCTAAAAAGATCATCAGCGTAGCCGTTTATAACCATTACAAACGCATCACGCAAAAGAAGACCAATGATGAAGTCGAGATTGAAAAAAGCAATCTCATTATGGTGGGCGAAACCGGCACCGGCAAAACCTTGCTGGCGAAAACAGTCGCCAGGCTTCTTAACGTTCCATTTGCTATTGTAGATGCTACCGTGTTTACAGAAGCCGGTTATGTTGGTGAAGATGTGGAAAGCATGCTCACACGTTTATTACAGGCAAGTAATTACGATGTTGCAGCCGCAGAAAAAGGCGTGGTTTACATTGATGAAATAGATAAAATTGCCCGCAAGAACGATAACCCTTCCATCACGCGTGATGTAAGTGGCGAAGGCGTTCAGCAAGGCTTGTTGAAAATATTGGAAGGCACCGATGTACTTGTTCCTCCGCAAGGCGGTCGCAAGCATCCTGAGCAAAAAATGGTGAAGATGAATACTTCGAATATTCTCTTCATTGCAGGCGGTGCGTTCGATGGTGTTGACAGAATTATTTCCCGCCGTATCAACACAAATTCCATTGGCTTCGGCGTTAATGCAGAGCACCAGGAAATGAAGAAAAAAAACATTCTTCAGTTTGTGAATGCAACCGACTTAAAAAGCTTTGGTTTGATACCGGAATTATTAGGTCGCCTTCCTGTTATCACGCATCTCGAGCCGCTTGATGCAGAAACATTGCGACTGATTTTAACTGAACCAAAAAACAGTTTGTTACGTCAGTACAATCGCCTGTTCGAGCTGGAAAATATCAATCTCATTTTTGATACAGAAGTGCTTGATTTCATTGTGCAAAAAGCATTGGATTTCAAACTGGGTGCACGTGGTTTGCGCAGTATTTGCGAGCAAATACTTACGGATGCCATGTTTGAGTTGCCAGGCACAGCCGCAAAAGATTTTCGTGTAACACTCGATTATGCAAAAAAGCAATTCGAGAAGAGCAAAATGAATCTTCTTAAGGTTGCATAATTGATACGTAATTATTAAATAAAAGATGAATGGTAAAAAGTGAATTTAGTTACTTACTTCTCTTCTCACCTTTCACTTGTCACTAAAAACAATACTATGAACGAACTTGTTGAACGCATTACATCCGCTGCCGGCATTACACCGGAGCAGGCTAAGAAAGCTGTAGAAACCGTTGCCGCTTATGTAAAAGAAAAATTTCCCATGATGGCTGGCGCGGTTGACCAGTTATTTAAAGGCTAAGCCACCGCAAAGTTCCGCAGAGACAGCAATAACAATAAAGTAACAGGTTTCCGCTTTATTGAACGTGCTATCTGCGGAATTTTCATTTTTATTTGCGGCCGGTTTTGGTTTGCAGAAGATAAATACATTTTTTTGGTAGCCATCGTCTGTCGCTCCGATTGATCGTCCCTTGCGACGCTCCATTCAAGGTTCCGGGCAATGATTGAGCAATCCAAACTGCAAACCATCAGTAAACAAAACCAAAACAATTACATTACAAATGGATTATTTACAAACCATCATCAAAGGCATCGTTGAAGGCATTACCGAATTTTTACCCGTCTCCAGCACCGCGCATCTTAAGTACGCAAACGGCTTGATGCACATTGATGATAGCGATCCGTTTATACAAATGTTCGATGTGGTGATTCAGCTTGGAGCCATCCTTTCAGTAGTGGTTTTGTATTATAAAAAGTTCTTCGATTTTTCAAAATCCATTTTCTATATCAAGCTCATCATTGCGGTAATACCGGCACTCATTTTCGGTGCTATTTTCAAAAAATATATTGATACGGTTTTAGACAATTTAACCTTCATTGCCTGCGTCATGATCGGCGGCGGTATTATCCTTTTATTCATTGATAAACTCTTCACCAAAAACATTATTGACGACGATAGGAAAATCACATTTCCACGCGCTTTTGTTATAGGTTGTTTCCAGGTTCTGGCAATCATTTTCCCGGGCTTAAGCCGCAGCGCTGCCACTATCATCGGTGGCATGAGCCAGAAGCTGACACGTCGTCTTGCCGCAGAGTTTTCTTTCTTTCTCGCGGTGCCAACAATGGCGGCTGCCAGTGCAAAAAGCTTTCTTGATGTTTATAAAGAAAGCCCGTCAGTGTTGAATTCCGGTAATTATTCAGAACTCGCAGCCGGCTTCGTGGTTTCCTTTATTGTAGCCTTAATTGCTGTTAAGTTTTTTATCTCTTATCTGCAAAAGCATGGCTTTAAAGCCTTTGGCGTGTATCGTATTTTATTAGGTGCGACAATGCTGTTTCTCATTTTTGAAGGTTACGTGAAGTAGAAGCATTTGCCCAAATGCAAAACATAAGATACTTTGCTTCAAAAAGGCAGGCTTAATGCAAACCGCTTCTAAAAAAATAATCAATGGCTGGGCAATGTACGACTGGGCAAACAGTACGTATAGCTTGGTCATCACTTCTACCATTTTCCCATCTTATTATACTGCCATTGCACCCAGGCATGTCGAGGTATTCGGTCGCACATTTAACCGTGATGCTTTAGCGTCCTACACCATTTCATTGTCCTTTCTTGTCATTGCGTTTTTGTCGCCTGTACTATCTTCGATAGCCGATTATAAAGGCAACAAGAAAAGCTTTATGAAGTTCTTTTGCTACCTCGGCTCGTTGTCGTGCTGCTCGCTTGTTTTCTTTACAGAAAACAATATTCTTTTTGGGCTTTTTCTTTCCATCATGGCATCCATCGGTTATTGCGGAAGCCTTGTTTTTTATAATGCTTACCTGCCGGAAATTGCTGAGGAAAATGACCAGGACAGGGTGAGTGCAAAAGGCTTCGCCATGGGTTATGTCGGCAGCGTCATTCTTATGGTGCTCAGTCTTGCCGTTATCATTGCCAACGATAATCTGAAACTGGGCTGGGGCTCATGGCCGGTGCGGCTTTCATTTCTATGTGTCGGATTTTGGTGGGCAGGTTTTGCGCAGATCACCTTCCGCGTTTTACCTACATCACTTCCTTCTGCCGGGCGACCGGAACATAACATTGTCGTCAATGGATTTTATGAGTTAAAGAAAGTGTGGAAACAGCTTACAAATTATCCAACATTAAAACGATTTCTGCGCAGCTTTTTCTTTTATAATATGGGCGTGCAAACGGTAATGTACATGGCAACTTATTTTGCCGCCGATGAAATAAAAATGGAATCTACGCAGCTCATCATTACCATTCTCATCATCCAGGTTGTGGCCATATTTGGTGCCTATCTTTTTTCATTATTATCAAAAAAAACAAACAACATTTTTACGCTTGCAGTTATTATTTTTTGCTGGATAGGCATCTGTATTTATGCCTTTTTTACGTTGACACCAACGGATTTTTATATCCTCGCTTTTTGTGTTGGAATGATTATGGGCGGCATTCAATCTATGTCGCGCTCAACGTATTCCAAACTATTGCCCGAAACAAAAGATACCGCTTCTTACTTCAGCTTTTACGATGTATGCGACAAGTTAGGAACGGTTATCGGAACGCTGTCGTTTGGCTTCGTTGCCGAGATATCTCATGGTATGAGGAACTCGGTGCTGGCGCTGGCTACTTACTTCATCATTGGCTTTGTGCTGCTCATGTTTGTGCGCATGAAAACAAAACCTCATTTCGATCATGAATTTATACCCAATTGATACCGGCTTTTTCAAACTCGACGGTGGTGCCATGTTTGGCGTGGTGCCAAAAAGTATCTGGAACACATTGGTGCCTGCTGATGAAAACAACCTGTGCACGTGGGCAATGCGATGTTTATTAATTGAAGAAGACAACAGGTTGATTCTAATTGACACAGGTATCGGTAATAAGCAAAGCGATAAATTTTTAAGTCACTATCATTTGCATGGAAATGATACGTTGCAATCATCATTAGCGAAGCATGGCTTTGATAAAAATGACATCACTGATGTCATCCTTACACACTTACATTTTGATCATGTTGGCGGTGCGGTAGAAAGGGCAGGAAATAAATTGCAACTCACATTTCCCAATGCAACTTACTGGAGCAATAAAGCGCACTGGCAATGGGCAACAAAGCCAAACGCCCGCGAGAAAGCTTCATTTTTACCAGAAAATATTTCGCCAATATATGAAAGCGGGCAACTGAAAATGATTGATGAAAACAATCCATTTTTCTCTGAAAATATTACCATCCGTTTTGCCAATGGTCATACAAAAAGTATGATGCTGCCGCAGATTCATTACAACGATACTACCATTCTTTATACGGCAGATTTACTGCCTTCTGTGGCTCACATTCCATTGCCTTATGTGATGGGTTACGATATGTTCCCGCTTACGACTTTAGAAGAAAAAGAATTTTACGTAAACGAAGCTCTTAGTCACAATTATATTCTGTTCTTCGAACACGATGCTGTGAATGAATGTTGCACATTACAACAAACAGAAAAAGGCATCCGCGTAAAAGATACGTTCCCATTATCTCAGCTATTAGTGTAATGCCTTCTCTTTAGCGTTTGCTTATTAGCATCATCTTTCATTGCCATGTATCTTTGTGCTATGCAAAAAAGAAGCATGGACGAGATGGAGCGCAAGTCTGTGGAAGAGTTCCGGCAGTCGCAAAAATTTCCGGTCATTGCCGTGC
This sequence comes from Ilyomonas sp., assembly GCA_965199905.1. Taxonomy (GTDB): domain Bacteria; phylum Bacteroidota; class Bacteroidia; order Chitinophagales; family Chitinophagaceae; genus Ilyomonas. The sequence goes on from OZ241366.1 coordinate 1,694,531, forward strand.
TGGAAAATGTGCGCAGCGCTTACAATGTAGGCAGCGTATTGCGCACGGCAGATGCCTTCCTGCTGCAAGCCGTTTATACAACCGGTTATACGCCTTATCCGCCACATAAACAGATTTCTAAAACGGCGTTAGGTGCCGATGAAACAGTAAGTTCAAAACACTTTGCTTGTGCAAAAGAAGCCATTGAAGAACTTAAGCAGAATGGCTATTCGGTATATGCTATTGAGCAGGTAAAGGATAGCATTTTGTTGCAGGATTTTGAAGTGAGTGAAGATGATAAAATTGCGTTTCTATTCGGCAACGAAGTAACCGGCGTTGAGCAGGAAACTATACTCTTATGCGATGATTGTATTGAGATTCCCCAAATGGGCATGAAGCATTCGATCAACATTGCAACAGCGGCGGGCATTGTGTTGTGGGAATGTGTAAAACAACAGATAACCACGCTAATTAAGTAAGATGGAAACGCTCAGGCAACAATATAAATTAGTGCTCAATGCAAGGGAAGCTTTGTTTGCTTATTTGAGCACGATTCCATTTCAAAAACTGCATCAGCCGGTTGAGGCATTTAATAATAAATCTGTTTGTTATGTACTCAATCATATTGCGCTCACTTATGTAAGCTGGCTGAATGAGTTTGCCTTAAAAAACCCATTGCTGATGACAGATGAAACTGCCTGGCAAACGATGGATGATGTAAAAGCATTCTTTCTTGAAGCGGACGATGCATCATATAATTTTTTATCTTCTTTCGATGATGAAAACACAATAATAACAGGCTTGAAAGCCAGGCAGAATGTGATGTTATCCTTATCGGTGTTACAGCTTTTTACGCATACCATCACGCATGAATTTCATCATAAAGGACAGGTATTGACAATGACAAGATTGTTGGGATATACACCGGTAGATACGGATATCATCAGAACATAAAATAAACAGATGAGCACAATAAAGAACTATTTATCCTTAGTGAAATTCTCGCATACCATTTTCGCAATGCCGTTTGCATTGATTGGATTTTTTTTAGGGTTGAGAACACCATTCGGTTTTTATTCTTTCAATACGCAGCGGAACTTGAATAGAACAATTGGCTGGGATGATAATTTCACAAGTGATTTTTTCTCACCTAAGATACTTCTTAAGTTTCTTCTCGTTATCATCTGCATGATAACCGCGCGTAGTGCTGCCATGGCTTTCAACCGTTATCTTGACAGAAGCTTTGATGCAAAAAATCCGCGCACGGCGATAAGAGAAATTCCGAAAGGAATTATTTCTGCTGATAGTGCACTGCGCTTTACAATCGGATGTTGTATCCTGTTTCTTATAGCTACTTATTTCATCAATACAATCTGTTTTTTTTTGTCGCCTGTTGCATTATTTGTGGTGCTGTTTTATAGTTATACCAAACGCTTTACACCGCTGTGTCATTTGGTGTTGGGCTTGGGCTTGAGCTTAGCGCCAATCGGAGCTTATCTCGCTGTAACAGGCAAGTTTGATGTATTGCCAATTCTCTTTTCGTTTGCCGTTATTTTTTGGGTAAGTGGTTTCGATGTTATTTATGCGCTGCAGGATGTTGAATTTGATCAGTCACAACACTTGTATTCGATACCTGCTATACTTGGAAAAAACAAAGGACTGAAAGTGTCGTCATTGCTGCATGTGCTAAGTGCAATATGCGTGATTACTGCCGGTGTTTACGGACACTTTCACTGGGTATACTGGATTGGAATTGCTGTGTTTGTCGGTATGCTTATCTATCAGCATTCTATTGTGGCGCCGCACAATTTAAATCGTGTAAACATCGCATTTATGACCGCTAACGGAATAGCAAGTGTCGTGTTCGCTGTATTGGTAATTGGTGATTTGTTGTTGTTCTAAAATAAGCTAAACGGAACGATGGTTACGTTGCTTAAGCATTGCCTGGAACCTTGATAGGAAATTGTTGCTGCTTCGACGTGTAAGAATCACAACTGCCGATTACAAAAGTGATGACGATGGCTATGAGAAAACAAAAAAACGCTTCCAACAACCATGATATAACCAGTAAACACCTGGTGACTTGTAGCTTACAGCTAATAACCCGAAGCTCAAAGCTCACAATTCTCAGCCCGAAACCTTTTCTTCTACGGATTTGTTCCCCACAGGCTGGCTGATTTTACAAACACGCGACTGTCTAATTTCAATTCGTGAACTACGAATTCGGCAAGGTCTTCGGGTTGCATAATGTTTTCGCCGCTTTTTGAGATACCTAAATCATCAGTCATATCGGTTGCCATGGTGCTGGGCATTAAAGTGCTCACACGGATATTGTGTTTTCTCACTTCTCCCATTAAAGCTTCCATAAAACCAATGACGGCAAACTTGGAAGAACTGTAAGCGCCGGCATTGGCATTGGCGCGCAAGCCGGCAGAAGAAGCAACAGTTATAATATCGCCGGCATTATTCTTTATCATGTGCGGCAACAAAGTTTTGGTAACATAATACACACCAAATACATTGACACGAAATATATTTTCCCATTCGGCAGTATCCATTTCGAGAGTGCTGCCCAGGGACGCGATGCCGGCATTGTTTATCAGGATATTAACCGTACCTAATTGCTGCTGCAAATACTGAATCGCGCTCATTATCGCATCACAATCGGAAACATCGGCAACGGCTGAATGAACAACGCCATATTTACTAATTTCTTTTACCGTTTCGGGCAAATTTGCCGTCGTACGGGCTATTAAACCAAGCTCTACACCTTCTTTTGCTAATGCCATCGCGATGGCTTTTCCCACGCCTCTGCCTGCACCGGTAATAATCGCTTTTTTTCCTTTTAGTGATTGCATAGGTTATCTGTTAGGTTAGCATTTATATTGATTATCTTTCTGTTTATTTCGCAAGGCTTTGCAGCACATCATACTTTGTGATAATGTGATAATCGCCCTGGTCGTCCTTTGCAAGCACTGCACCATTTTCTTTGTTAATGAGGCTACTTATTTTTTCTATTTGCGCATCGAGGGCTACAATGGGATATAGTTTTTCCATTACACTTGTTACTCTTTCATTGCGCATGTTTGGGTTATGAAAGACTTGTTTGAACAACCCACTTTCGCTGATGGAGCCAACCGGCCCGGCGCCATCCATCACAGGTATGTGCTCAATATCGTATTTCTTCATGAGATCCACAGCATCGGCTACTGTGCTGTTTGAGCCGATGGTGATTAAGCGTTTGGCACCACGACCGCTAATGATATCGCGGCATGTTTTTACATCGAGAAAACCACGTTCGAGCATCCATTGATCGTTATACACTTTGCCAACATACCGACTGCCGTGATCGCAGAAAATAACAACCACAACGTCATCTTTTTTTAGTTCTTTTTTGAGTTGTAATAAACCCTGTAATGCACTACCGGCGCTGTATCCGGCAAAAATGCCTTCTTCTTTTGCAATACGCCGAGCCATCACGGCGCCGTCTTTATCAGATACTTTTACAAACTTGTCTATCACGCTCATATCGTAATTCTGCGGTACGAAATCTTCACCGATTCCTTCAGTGATATAAGGATGCACTTCTTTCATATCTATCTCGCCGGTATCAAAATATTTTGTGAGCAAAGAGCCGTAGCTATCGATTGCCCAGACCTTAATGTCAGGATTTTTTTCTTTAAGAAATTTACCTGCGCCGGTGATGGTTCCTCCTGTTCCCGTGGCAACTACAAAATGTGTGATTTTTCCTTCGGTTTGTTCCCAGATTTCCGGTCCGGTTTGCTCGTAATGCGCCAGCTGGTTAGCGAGGTTGTCGTATTGATTTACATAAAATGAATCCGGTATTTCGGTAGCCAAACGCTTCGATACCGAGTAATAACTTTTTGGGTCATCTGGTTCAACGTTGGTCGGGCAAACAATCACTTCAGCACCTACAGCTTTCAGGATGTCAACTTTCTCTTTACTTTGCTTATCTGTAGTGGTGAAGATGCATTTATAACCTTTTATTATCGCTGCTAAAGCTAAACCCATCCCGGTGTTTCCGCTGGTGCCTTCGATGATAGTGCCGCCGGGTTTTAATTTCCCTTCTTTCTCGGCTGCTTCTATCATACGCAAAGCCATGCGGTCTTTTACCGAATTGCCGGGATTGAAATATTCCACTTTCGCCAGCACTGTGCATGGCAGCTCTTTCGTAATGTTATTAAGCTTTATAAGCGGTGTATCACCAATGGTTTCCAGTATATTATTGAGCCACATAAATCTGTTTGCAGCAAATATAATTTAATGAAAATAAGGATACCATTAAAGGTGTTGCGCCGCTAAAAAGAGACAAACAGTTAATGCATCTTCACTGTCATAAATATCCCCGCAAAAAAACATTTATCATCACAACTTCAATCTTTATTATTCACAAAAAAATCAAGGAATACGCATAGCATAAAGCGCATCTTACAACACAATACACAAAACAACGGCAGCTGCCAAACCCAATAGCAGCGGGGTATCTATGCTATTCAATACTGATTTTCTGTACGTTTCATTAGACAGGTATTCGTTTACATCACACGTCTGGCTCACATACACCATGATAAATATGAAGTACACGACATACCCGGAAAGGATAAGTAGTGTTTGCATAGGTTTCAATTAATAGCTATAGCAAGCTACATGTATTTCATTTAGGACAATACATTTTTATAAAAGGGATACTTTTTTAATCTGTTTCTAAGTTATAATCATTCTGTCTTTTTCAATTCATTTTAATAATAAAATAAAGATATAAAAGGCAAAAGAGGCTGTCTCAAAAGTAGAGACAGCCTCTTTTTTATTCGGATACCTGATAGAGAAAGTTCTCGTTTAAGCGATTCTCAAAGCCTTTATTTTACTTTTGAGACAGCTTCTTTTTAATGACAGAGTTTCTGTTTATGCGTTTTTGTTTACACAGTTCAAATCTTTGAAAGCTTCTTCCAAACGGGTTACAAAACTTTCTTCTGCTTTGCGAAGCCAAACACGCGGATCATAATACTTTTTATTCGGCTTGGTAGGTCCTTCCGCATTGCCAAGTTGCGCCTGCAGGTAACCTTCGTTCTTTTGATAATAATGCTTGATGCCATCCCAGAACGCCCATTGCATATCGGTATCAAGATTCATTTTGATAACACCATAGTTGAGTGTTTCTTCAATCTGCTCTTTAGGCGAGCCGCTGCCACCGTGAAACACAAAATAAACAGGCTTGTCACCAGCAGGTCTGCCGAGCTTTTCAGCAACATAAGTCTGGCTGTTCTTTAAAATATCGGGACGCAACTCCACATTGCCGGGACTGTACACGCCGTGCACATTACCGAAAGCGGCAGCTACAGTAAACAGGTTGCCTGTTTTAATTAATTCTTCATAAGCCTGGTACACATCTTCAGGTTGTGTGTATAGCTTGGAATTTTCAACGCCGCTGTTGTCTACACCATCTTCTTCGCCGCCGGTTACACCGAGTTCTATCTCAATGCTCATCTGCAGCTTATTCATACGTTTGAAAAATTGTGAAGATGTTTCGATGTTTTCATGCAGTTCTTCTTCGCTTAAATCAAGCATGTGCGATGAGAAAAGTGGCTGACCATTTTTCTTCATATAGTCTTCACCCGCAGTTAACAAACCATCAATCCACGGAAGCCATTTCTTAGCAGCGTGATCGGTGTGAAGTACAACAGGAACACCATAATATTGTGCTACGTTGTGTATGTGTAAAGCACCGCTGACAGCACCGGAAATGTTTGCCTGCAACTTATCGTTCGGCATGCCTTTACCGGCAAAAAACTGCGCGCCGCCATTGCTAAATTGAATGATAACCGGAGAGTTTACTTTCATGGCTGTTTCCAGCACGGCGTTTACGGTATTGCTGTTGGTAACATTGACAGCAGGCATTGCCCACTTATTTTGCTTTGCATCTTCATATAAAGCGTGAAGCTCTTCGCCAAATAGAACACCGGCGCGATATTTTGCCATGATTATTTGTTTTGTTCGATGTTAAAAAAGTGCGGCGAAAATAGGGATTTTTGAATGCTATGTGTTTGTGGGCGGTTGTGATACATGCAGGAAGAGCCCTTTATGTATGATTAATAAAGAATGTGGTTGAAGTTCTTTCTGTTTTGCTGTAAATTCTGTCGGTGTTTTTCGAATTTCATTCAAATTTGTTTGATTTTTCTTCGCTTTTTTTGATCCTCATTGCCTGAAACCTTGATGGGAGGATTCCTGCTGTTTCGACACGCAAGAATCACAACAGCCGATCACAAAAGCAACGGACGATGGTTACCAAAAGAAAAAAATACTTACTTTTTGAACAGCCATAATATAACTGAGAAATATCACTGCTTTATGTGCGGATTGTTGTCAGGTAATCTTAGCCTTCGAGCATTTGCAAATGCAGCGCACTGAAGTTTTGAAGCGACGATAATTTTAAATCGGATGCGCCCCAGCGTTCCTGTTTGTATTGCCCGTAATCGGGCACGACAACGCATTTCATGCGGGCGGCTTTGGCGGCGATCATGCCATAAAAAGAGTCTTCGAAAGCGAGGCAGTTTGATGGAATGGAGCCAAGGGTTCCGGCGCAATTGAGATACACTTGCGGATGTGGTTTTCCATAAGGCAAAAGCTGCCCCGAAGCGGTGCCTTGTACATATTTATGAATGCCGCTTTTTTCCATCACCAATTGAATAAGCGCATCAGGTGAGGATGATGCAATGCCGATTTTAAACCGCATGGAATGAAATAGATTGAACACATGCTCTACGCCAGGCATCATAGTGCAATCGGCATTTATTAATTCCAGCATTCGTTGTAAAATCTTGTCTTCGGCTACAGGCTCTTCGTTTATATCGATGCTGAATTGCTGAAACCACCAATGCACAAACTCGCGTGTGCGCAAACCGGTTGTTGTAATGTGCTGCTCAGGCGAAAGGCGAAACCCATATTGTTCGAACACATCGTTGGCAGCTACACCCCACAAAGGTTCACTGTCGACAAGCAAACCATCCATATCAAAAATTACCGTATCGAGTTTCATTTATTATTATTGAGGCGGGCAAAGATAAGAGGCTGAGTTATGAGTTATAAGTTGAGAGTTACAGGTGGCAATGATGATTGATTTATGTAAATCGTTTTTGTAAGAAAAGCAGCCAATAAATTACTTATTAGCTGCTTCTCAATTTTTGCAAAGTGATATTATAATAAAGCGAACACAACGTTGGCTTCGTATTCAATCTTCATTTTTTTAAAGTCGACATTGAGGGCTGGTTCTTCTCCGGCGGCGTCACTGGCTAACGTCATCATTTTGTACATAGGACGTGGACTGTCGCTTACTTCATTAGGCTCGTTAATGGTAACGGCACTGCCCACTTTTTCATTGATGGCAGAAGCAAGTGCAATGGCTTTGTCGCGTGCAGCGCGAATGGCTTCCTGCTTCATCTTTAGTTCCAGTTCTTCACGCTTGCTGTAATCCGTTTTAGCGATGCCAAAACTCTGTGTGGCTTCATCATCAAGTTTGCTTACCAGCTCATCCATTTTTTTCAGGCTGCTTACTTTTACCCAATAGTTAATTCCAGCTTTTAAATCGGGATTCTGCTTCTTGTTCTTTTTGTATTGATAGATGGTGCCATCGTAGCCCGAATAGCTTTGCACCACTACATCAGTATCATTCAGGCCAATGCTTTTGGCGGCTTTCAGGAAATTATTTTTGATGCTTTCAATATCAATTTTACCGTCACCTTTTTTATCATATTCGCGCAGGTTGACGGCGATATAAATTTCATCAGGCACCACTTCAATTTTAGCGCTTCCGTTGGCGGAAATAGTTTTTTGCATTTGTGTGTTTGTTTGCGCGTTTGCCATGCTAAGTGTTGATGTTGTAATCATCAACAAGGCCATCATTTTGCTCATCGTTTGTTTTACTGTGTTTACTTTTTTCATACCCTTTAATTTTTCGTTTATAAAAAGAAGATGACGAATAGATTTTGATTACACAGCAATGTTAGAAAGAAAGAATCATCTTAACTTATTGTTGATTTTTAATTGTCAATTGTTAATTGAAAAATACAGTCATCAACTTCTTTACAATTGCCGATTAACAATAATCAATTACCAATAACTTCGGGTATGAAATTCTTTACCGAAAAAACATCCATTGTCAGGCAAATCTGGGGCAATGGCGATAGTGTCCTTTTCATTTTTGCCGGCGCTGCGGCTGAGTTTGCGCTGAACAAAGCGGTTGACTGGCTTTATTATACCGGCAGGTTGCCGACTGATCCGTTAGGCCGATTATTTTCGACCGTTACCTACTCGCGGCTTATCATTTTTTCGGAAGAAGACAAAGCCAATGCGACCATAGATAAGATGGCGTATATCCATTCGGCAGTAGAGCAAAACCGGGGTGCTAAAATCCCTGACTGGGCTTACCGCGATGTGTTGTTCATGCTAATCGATTATTCCATTCGTTCGTTTGAAGTATTGCATAGAAAATTATCTCTGTCTGAAAAAGAAGAAGTGTTTCATGTGTTTAATAAAGTCGGGCTGCGTATGGGTTTGGTTGGTTTGCCTTCTTCGTATAGTGAATGGTTGATATCACGTGACAAACATTTGAATGAGAATATGGCGCGAAGCATTTACACAAAAGATTTATTAAAACAATACAAGAAGCATTTAGGCTGGCTGAGATATGTAATATTGATTGAAGCGCAAAAATTAGTAGCGCCAAAAAGGGTGAAAGAGCTTTTACAGTTTCATTCTCTTACCTGGCTTACACCAGTTGTTTTTGTTTATAAACTATCGCGGAAAATAAAGCTGGATTGGTTTTTAAAAAGCCTGATTTTACCCGCAGAATACAAAGCACAAATCAAAGAGCTTGATGTAGCAACCGCTTAATTATTATCTCTGCACTTTTGTATAACTATGATCTCCATACGCAGCAAGTTGCCGGATGTAGGCACTACAATTTTTACGGTGATGAGCAGCCTTGCCCAGCAATACAATGCTATCAATTTAGGACAAGGCTTTCCCGATTTCCCGATGCCGCAGCCATTGATTGATGCTGTGAGCAAAGCCATGAATAGTGGCTATAACCAGTATGCACACACAAATGGCTTACTGCTGTTGCGAGAAAGGCTGCGCGATAAGATAAGCAAGCTATATGGCGTTGCTGTAAATGCGGAAACAGACATCACCATTACGCCCGGCGCCACGTATGCTATTTATACAGCACTCACTTCAATATTGAATTCTGGTGATGAAGTGATCGTGTTTGAACCTGCTTATGATAGTTATGTCCCGAATATTGTTATCAATGGCGCCAAGCCTGTTTTTATTCCTTTACAATATCCCGGTTACAGCATTGATTGGAACGTGGTGAAAAAGAAAATCACTGCCAGAACGAAAGCTATCATTATTAACTCACCGCACAACCCAACAGGCAGTGTGCTTACTGAAGATGACATGCAGGCTTTATCGGCGATTGTTGAGGATACAAATATTTTTGTGTTGAGCGATGAAGTGTACGAGCATCTTGTTTTCGATGGAAAACAACACCAGAGCATTCTTACATATCCTTCATTAGCAAACCGCAGTTTTGCCTGCTTTTCGTTTGGCAAAACTTATCATTGTACGGGTTGGAAAATGGGTTATTGCGTAGCAGGCGAACAATTAATGAAAGAGTTTAGAAAGGCGCACCAGTTTAATGCATTCAGCACAAATGCACCGATGCAGGCTGGCATTGCGGAAGTGTTGGAAAGGGAAGAATTGTATTTGTTATCAGGCAAACAAATGCAGGCGAAACGCGACTTCTTTGCAAAAGCTTTGGAGGATACGCCTTTTAAAGCATTGCCAAGTTGGGGCAGTTATTTCCAGTGTTTTAGTTATGAGAATTTCAGCCGTTTGCCCGATACTGAATTTGTTGTCAATCTTGTGAAAGAATCCGGCGTGGCAGCCATTCCGCTGTCTGCCTTTTATCATAATGCAACTGATAATAAAACCGTCCGGTTTTGCTTTGCTAAAAAACAAGAAACGCTGACCGAAGCAGCGGAACGGCTCAAAAAACTGAAATATTCCATTGACTTTTGAGTTGTTGCATGTGGCAACCTGTTAAAATAAAAACTTATTTTGCTGCTTTAGATATATAAATACGTACTTGTTGCTGACTATATACTTTGCTTCATAAATCTGACTGATGAAAATACTTGCCATTATTATCTTTTTATTATCTGCCTGTAATGGCGTTTATGCGCAAAAACTTACCACAACCGTTGACAGCTATACCGGCGATACTACGCTGAGTACCGGCTTCGACACATTGAACGCCATAACGACTGGTAAAAACGGAGTTGCCGACCGGGTGGTGGGTGTGAAAAATATTCATAAAGGTGAAAGCAAGTACTGGCTGTTCTTTTATTTTTCTACTTCGGATATTACACAAAAGAGTGTGAGCATAAGCAAGAAGAACTTTGCTTATTTCGTATTAAACAATAACGAATATCTGCGTTTCCCATATTCGGGGCGGGCGGGCAACTACACGGCAAAAGACAATGCCGGCTTTTTTATAGATGTCACAAACTCAATCGGCAGGATGCAATCGGCGAAAATTAAACTCATCCGCTTTGAAACCTCAACGCTGTACCACGAGATCAAGATTCCGGAAAGCAAAGCGCTGCTGATTGCTGACATTGTAAATAAGCTCGTAGAGTAATTTTACAATTTTCATGTTGGTAAATCAACCCTAAATATTATCACCTCTACACTTATCACTATCTAATAGTTTAAGCAAATTATAAGGTGCACCTGGCACGCAAAGCCCACAGGCTGGTAGAATTAATTTACATTTGCACAGCTAAAACAGACAGACTTCTTTATCCGGATACTGCTATGGGAAATAAAAAATTTTACTTGCTGCGGTTGGTATTGTTGGTTAGCGATTTCGCTATTATCAATTTTCCGTTTCTTCTTATCAACCTTTTTACGCCGCTTCAACTTCATACCTCTGATAAGATAATTACCTTTTTCACGCTTATTATTTTCAACGTTCTGTGGCTGATATTGTCGCAGTTTTTCAGGTTATACACGTATCACATTCTTGCTGCAACGGAATACATTTTCCGCATTACCTGGCGCACTTTATTTACACACTTTCTTTGTTTTGGTGTTGCCTATTTCCTTGTGAGCCGGTCAAATTTTAATGGTAAGTTCCTCTTTGGTACATTCGGACTGATGCTCGTTTTCTTTACGCTAAGCCGTTTTCTGCTTACCTACATAATGGAGTTTGTGTTTAAAACGGTAATCAAGCAAAAGAAAATTGCCATCATCGGCTATAATGAGCAGGCGAAGGAACTGGCGGAGTATTTCAACAACAACAAAAGCTTTTATGAGCTTGCGGGCATCTTCGGCACGAGTCGGCAGCTAACGGTGGATACCGATGGAAAACTGATCGGCAATATCAAAGACTGTTTGGACTATGCCGTTGAAAATGATATTTCAGAAATCTATTCTACCATACTGCCTACGGAAAATGAACTGGTGCAGGACATTACCGATATCGCTGAAGATAAATGTGTACGTGTGCGGTTTGTAACTACAAAGAGTGTGGACAATTCCACGTATTACAATGTTGATGTATTCAGCCAGATGCCGGTTATCAGCCTGCGTTCCGAGCCGCTGCAGAAAACACGGAACAGCCTGCGCAAACGCATGTTCGATATCATCATTAGCTCGCTGGCTATCATTTGCGTTCTTTCGTGGCTCACGCCCATTTTGGCTATCATTATTAAAATGTCGTCGAGAGGCCCGGTGTTTTTTAAGCAGGAGCGTTCCGGAAAAGACAATAAGCCGTTCTGGTGCTATAAGTTTAGAAGCATGACGGTAAATAATGCAGACCAATCGGCGCAGGCAACGAAAAAGGACAGCCGTATTACGGGCATCGGCGCGTTTATGCGCAAGACGAGTATTGATGAGCTGCCGCAATTTTTCAATGTACTGAGTGGCGATATGAGCATTACGGGTCCGCGTCCGCACATGCTGCTGCATACCGAAATGTATAGCGCCATTATTAAAAAATATATGGTTCGCCAGTTTTTGAAACCCGGTATTACCGGCTGGGCACAGGTGAATGGCTACCGCGGCGAAACGGCTGACCCGTCGCTGATGGAGAAGCGCGTGGAATGTGATATCTGGTACATGGAAAACTGGAGCCTGATGCTGGATATAAAAATCCTCTTCATGACGGTTATCAATATTTTTAAAGGGGAAGAAAATGCGTATTGAGTTTTCCAGATAAAGATAATTTTTATACCAAAGGCTGTCAAGATTTATGCTTTGACAGCCTTTTTCTTTTTAGTGGTGATATTTTGAAATTTTTGTTCGCCTTCCTATAACCGCAACACCCGACAAAATTACTTCCCAAAATAACTGACACTTCCAGAAAGGCAACAGATACTAAAACTATAACGGACGCTTTTGGGAAGATTTTCTTAGTAACGGTGTGTGAAAGGAAAGCCTTCTCAAAGTTCGCAGCTCAAAGAAACCCAATCATCGCCCCGAATATTGATTGGGAAAATTCCTGCTGTTTCAACACGCAAGAATCACAACTGCCGGTCATAAAAGCGGCGAACGATGGTTACATAAAAATCCCTTACAACATCGGCGCGTGTGATGTATGATAAAAAGAACCAAACCTGAAATCAAAGTTTTAATCCCACTCCTTTGTTTCGGTATCTGCTGCATCTTCAGCCTGCATGCGTTTATAATCGCGTTTTGATACAACGACACTTAGCTGGTACAGCAGGAACAGGGGAGTGAAGACAATCATCTGGCTGATCCAGTCGGGGCTGGGTGTGATAATAGCCGCAACAAACAGGATAACCACAATGGCATATTTGCGGGATGCCTTGAGCATCTGTGGCGTAACAAGACCGATGCGCGTAAGCACGGAAGCCAGCACGGGAAGCTCGAATGCCAGCCCGCAACCAAGTATGATGTTGGTAAGGTTATCGAGGTAATCAGTTAGCGTGGGGCGCGTGGTGAGCATACCTTTATTGCCAAGCGTGAAGGTGCCCAGGAAATTGAAAGTGAACGGACCTAAAATGAAATAGCCGAACGCAGCGCCCAAGAAAAAGAAGAACGATACCCAAAAGATGATGAAGCGGGTGCTTTTTAATTCTTTTGGTTTTAAAGCTGGTTTTACAAACAGCCAGAACTCCCAGAAAATATACGGAAAGGCAGCAAGTAATCCGCCGGTAAGTGCAATGGTGATACTGCTTAAAAACTGACCGCCATAAGTAGTGGTTTGCATTTCGACATGAAAGGCTTGCAGGCAAAGAGCATCGCCGGCATGAATGAAATGGCTGAAATTGCAAAGCGCAGAATATGAAACAAAATCGGGGTTTATGGGACCCGCGATGATGTTGTCGAAAATCCAATCGCGGTAGACGAAAATAACGCCGGCCAAAACAAGAATGGCAAGTACGGAACGGATAATATGCCAGCGAAGCGCTTCAAGATGATCGATGAAAGACATTTCAGCAATCTCGGTGTCTCCACCCCGGCTGCGATTGAAAAGTGATGTAGCCATTCTATACCAGATACGAAATTTGTGCGGGCAAAGGTATGGGTGCAGATAGTATGTTATCTCAGCACTTTCATTTTTATCATTTCTATACGCGTGTTGGTCACGTTAAGTATGTCAAACTCATAATCGTCGATGATGATGCGGTCTTTAAACTTCGGAATGCTTTTGTGCTCGTCGATGATATAGCCGGAGACAGTTTCCGATTCATCATCAGGAAAATCGAAGCCGTATTTTTCATTTAGATAATCAAGCTCGAGCCTGCCGGAAAAAATATATTCGTTTTCGCTGAGCTGCTTTTCGACAAATTCTTCGGTGTCGTATTCGTCTTTAATGTCGCCGAAAATTTCTTCAAGTACATCTTCCATGGTTACAATGCCGGCAGTGCCGCCAAATTCATCTACCACCCAGGCAATACTTTTGCGCTCTTTGGAAAATTTGGTGATGAGGTCGGTGGCGCTCATGCTTTCGGGCACGGCGGGAATGCGGAGAAGAATGTCTTTAATGCTGGCTGGCTTTTTAAATAAATCGAGCTGGTGAATGTAGCCGCTGATGTTGTCAATATTTTCTTCGTAAACCACCATTTTGCTAAGCTTGGTATCAAGGAACTTTTCTTTTACCGTTTCGATGGACACATTGATATCAACCGATTCTATTTCGGTGCGCGGCACCAGGCAACTGCGGATTTTGATATTCGGCAATGAGAGTGCATTTTCAAACAGCTCTTTGTTAAGCTCGGGATTGTCTTCGTCCTGCTCATTATTTTGCTGGTAGAAATTTTCAATATCGATCTTGGCGTATGGTTCGCTGTCTTCGCGCAGACGTACATTAAACAAGAAGCGAAGAATGCCTGATGCGATAGACGTAAATACGCTGATAACAGGATGCAGAATGCCGTAAAACAACTTAGCGAATGAAGAGAAGAAGGATAATAACAGATCACTCTTTGCGCCAAACAAAGCTTTGGTAAGGTAACCAACAAAAAAGGTAATGATCACAATCGCTGCTAAAGCATCGGCAACCAGAAACAAATACTCGTTCTTAATATTGACAAAAAAAGCAATTCGCCATAAAGAAGTGGCAAGCAGTTGAATACCAATCAAAACAAACAGAACAAAAAACAACACATTTCCCACCAGGAAGGCACCGAGGAAATCGCTTGGCTTATCAAAAAATTCGGAAAGGATGATGCCACTGCGCCTGCCCTGCTTTTTCTTAAGTTCTACACCCAGGCGGTTAGCATTGATGAAGGCCGTTTCAATACCTACAAAAAAGATAAGAAACAGCAACATGATAGCGAGAAATACGGAAAGACCAGCGATTGTCATAACAAGATAAAGATAGGTATCGGAATGTATCGGGAAAAGAAAGTTAGGCACATTGTTTTGACAAGTTAATAAATGCTTGCTTGTGTGCAATATGGTATGAGTCTGTTATCGTTTACATTTGATAAAATACTCTATAAAAATTAGCTATGACTGTTGATGAATTTGAAGAAAGTACAAAAAAAACAACACCGCCTGATACTTCGGTTTACCTGGCTGCCTTGTGGTATGATGCAAAGGGCGACTGGCAGAAAGCGCACTCCCTTGTTGATAGCGTAAGCGGCAAAACAGCAGCGGCAGTTCATGCTTATTTGCACCGTGCGGAAGGCGATAACCGGAATGCCAGTTATTGGTACAACCGCGCCGGACGCACAATGCCCAATTCTACTTTGCAGGAAGAATGGAAAGCTTTGGTGAGTGAGCTTTTAGAAGCTGAATAAGCCTTCTGCTTGAATAGTCACTAACCTTACTTTCCGGGTGCTGCAAAGCGCATCATATCCAGGATCAAATCCGGGTCGGGACAATTGTGGAGATATTTTTCTCTCTCGCCGTAAGCGCAAACGCCGGGATAATCGCCCCATTTTCCTTCGATATCTTTTATAACCTGGAAATGCAGATGCGGCGGCCAATTACCGTTCTCAAAGGGTTCGCCGAAGCTGCCAATCGGCTCGCCAAGACTCATATATTTTCCTTCTTCCAGATTTGGAAGATTACTCACGCTGAGATGACCATATAAGGTATAAAAAGCAGCGCCATTTAACTGGTGTAATAAAATAATGGTTGCACCATAATCTCCAAATCTATCGTTGAATGCAAAGCTGTGCACAACACCGCCAAGTGGCGTAAACACCGGCGTTCCGGCTTTGCCCCAAATATCGGTTCCAAGATGCAACCGCCTGGGCTCTTCATTGTTGATTGTTGAATTAAATACATCGCTGCGTGTATAAATAATTCGATGTTCCTTATAACCGCCGATGCCATACAAAGCCTGATTCGCTGTTAACTTCTTGTTTATATATTGAGTAAAAAGAGTGGTGCTGCTTACTATTTCGTTTGATAATTCACTGTTGTTAGCGGTGAAGTCCAATGGCAACAACTTGTCATGCTGCGGCTCAAAAGGCACCACATTGTGAAACAGGCTCTGGTTTTGTTGCAACCTGGTTTCCAGCGTTACAGATTGTAAAATCATGGAGGAAAGATAGAGGAAAGTGATTGTTGAAAGAGTTTTAAATGATGAAATAACGTTTTACAAAATCATATCTTTTTATTTGGATAAATTGCATTCATGATGAAATTGCCGGAAGAACATAGAGAGCCGGATTATGAAAAGGCTGAGCTTGATTTGCTGCGCGATGCTTTGAAAAAAACGCATGAAGAACGTTTTTTTACGCTAACCAAATTAATGAAACAAGGCATTATGCTAAAGAATGCGAATGTTGTTCATAAACCGTTATCAGCTTCAAACAAAAAGAGTTTGTAGATGGATATTTATGATGAAGAATTTATCCATTTCTGGTCAGCTATGCATACTCGGCAGGTTGACTATATTATGGTAGGTGGATTTGCAACAAATATCCACGGCTATAGCCGGCGAACTGATGATATAGATATTTGGCTAAAAGATACGCTGGAAAACAGAAGCCGTTTCCGGCAGGCAATGAAAGATTATTCCGCTATTGATTATTTCATGATAGAGGATATGCAAATTGTTCCCGGCTGGACTTATTTCAATTTGAATAATGGAACAAGGTTAGATTTGATGGTTAACATGAAAGGCTTAGAGCAATATACTTTCGATGATTGCCTGGAAGCCGCTACTATAGCCATTATTAAAGAAATTCCGGTTCCTTTTCTTCACATTAATCATTTATTGGAAAATAAAAAAGCGGTGAATCGTTTGAAAGATCAGCTTGATGTTGAGCAACTAGAAAAAATTAAAAAACTCATGCAGGAAAAAGAAGATCAAAGAAACAATCAATTATAAATCCCTTCAATCAACTCCTTATATTTTTCCATTATCACCTTCCGTTTCAGGCTCATCTTTGGCGTCATTTCGCCGGTATCAATTCCCCATTCACGTGGCAATAATTCAAAGCGTTTAATTTGTTCAACCTGGTTAAAAAACTGGTTGTATTTATCGCGTGTCTCCCTGAACAATTCCAGCACTTTCGGCTCTTTAATAATTTGCTCATTACTTGTATATGTCACGCCGTTTTGCTTTGCCCAGGTACGCAAGGCAGCAAACGAAGGAACAATCAACGCACCCACAAACTTTTTGCCTGCGCCCACCACCATAACCTGCTCTACATACTGGCTTTCCTTCAGCTTATTTTCAATGGGTTGCGGCGCTACATACTTGCCACCGCTGGTTTTAAACAATTCTTTTTTGCGGTCAGTTATCTTTAAGAATTTTCCTTCATCCAAAATACCAATATCTCCGGTATGCAGCCAGCCGTCAATGATGGTTTCAGCCGTCAGGTCAGGGCGTTTATAATAACCCTTCATCACGCTGGTACCGCGAACGCAAATCTCGCCATCTTCCTCCAGCAGCTTCAATTCTACACCTTCAATCAAAGGACCAACTGTTCCAAATTTCGTATCGCCTTTTGTAGCGCGGTTCACGGCTATCACCGGGCTGTTTTCTGTAGGTCCGTATCCTTCATAAACCGGAATACCGCCACCATTAAAAATGCGCAGCAGCATTTCGCTGCAGGCAGCGCCGCCGGTAATAATAAACGTAATATTTCCGCCCAAAGCTTCGCGCCATTTGCTAAAGATGAGCTTATTGGCAAGCTTCAGTTGAAAGTTATACCACGCGCCTTTATTGGTGCGGTTATCATATTCTTTTGCCGTGCGCACTGCCCAGAAGAACAGCCTGCGCTTAACGCCTGTTAACTGCGCGCCGGTTGCCATAATTCTCTCAAATACTTTTTCCAGCAGGCGCGGCACGGTAGTAAAGCCATCGGGTTTTATTTCTTTCAAATTATCACCAATGGTATCAAGGCTTTCAGCATAATAAATGGTGATGCCGCTGAACAAATAAATATAAGTAACGCATTTTTCGAAAATGTGGTTAAGCGGCAAAAAGCTTAGCACTTTATCGCCCGGCGCATCCTTAAAAGGAAAGCTGGCTTTTGAATACAGCGCATTGCTCACAATATTCTTATGCGTCAGCATCACTCCCTTTGGCGTACCAGTTGTGCCCGATGTATAAATAAGCGTTGCCACATGCTCTTCCGGTATGCTCTGTTTTGAGGCTTCCACGCGGTTAAGCAAATCATCATTGCTCAGCGCAACAATTTCCGACCAGTGCTTAACACCATCAATTTGTGCAAAAGAATAGATAGCTTTCAGCAAAGGAATTTTTGATTGTATCGCCGCAATTTTATCATACAAATCCTGGCTGCTGACAAATATGTATTGAACCGCCGCATCGTTCAGTATAAACTCAATCTCAAGCGGATTGGTAGTAGGATATAACGGAACCAGAATGGCTCCTGTTTGTTGCACAGCAAGATCAGTAAACACCCATTCCGGGCGGTTGTTACTAATAATAGCAACCTTATCAGCGCTTTCGGGCGTAAATTCCTTTGTGCCGATGCCGAGCTGCAAAAGCCCTGCGCTAAACCGGTTCACAATATCTTTTACTTCCTTGGTATGATACGTTTTCCAGTTGCCGTTCTCTTTGGCAGACAGCATTTCTATGTCGGAAAATTTTTGCAATTGCAGATCCACTGCGTCGAAAAGTCGTGATGGTTTTTCCATAAAACAAAACAGCCGTTTGGCATTTCCAAACGGCAACAAATATAATCGTTGTAATAAAATACAAAATACAGATTTGGTAACCATCGTCCATCGCTATGGTGATCGCCTGTTGCGTCGCACACATCAGCGTTCCGGGCAATGACGCGACTTTTACAAAAGCGAATACGAAACAGCCTTTTTAAAGCACCTTTTCTAAGCAACAATTTTATCCTTTTATAATCACTTAAAACCCGCTCACAGCAAAGCAGATTATAACCTTTATGAATCAATTATCTTCGCTGGCAAAATATAAGCATGAGCTTTTTTGGAAAATTGTTTGGAAAGAAGGAAAAGGAATCGCTGGATGAAGGCCTGCAAAAAACAAAGACCAATTTTTTTGAGAAAATAACCAAAGCCGTTGCCGGCAAAAGCACGGTGGATGAAGAAGTGCTCGACAACCTGGAAGAAGCCCTGATGACATCAGATGTTGGCGTGGAAACTTCCATCGAAATCATTAACCGCATTGAGCAGCGCGTTGCCCGCGATAAATACGTTGGCACATCTGACCTGAACCGTCTTCTTCAGGACGAAATAGAAGCTATGCTGGTGGATTCGCCCGACCAGGCGCATAAAAATTTTACAGTTCCTGCAAAGCCATACATCATGCTGGTTGTGGGCGTAAATGGTGTTGGCAAAACAACAACAATTGGCAAGTTAGCTTACAATTATAAAAAAGCCGGCAATGAAGTGGTACTTGGCGCTGCTGATACGTTTCGCGCTGCAGCGGTTGACCAGCTAACCATTTGGAGCGAGCGCGTGGATGTTCCCATTGTTAAGCAAGCTATGGGCAGCGACCCGGCCAGTGTGGCTTTTGATACGGTACAAAGCGCTGTGGCGCGCAATGCTGATATTGCTATTATTGATACCGCAGGTCGCCTGCACAACAAGCTGCACCTGATGGAGGAATTGAGTAAAATCAAGCGCGTTATCAGCAAAGTAATTCCCGGTGCGCCGCACGAAGTATTGCTTGTGCTGGATGGGTCAACAGGTCAGAATGCAGTGGAGCAGGCAAAGCAATTTATGCAGGCAACAGAAGTATCTTCTCTTGCAGTAACGAAGCTCGATGGTACTGCAAAAGGTGGCGTTGTGCTGGCGATTGCCAACCAGTTGCAGATCCCGGTTAAGTTTATCGGCGTGGGCGAAAAAATGACTGATCTTCTTATTTTTGATAAGCATGAGTTTGTAGATAGTTTGTTTTCGCTGGAACGATAAGTAAATAATTATTTTACATAAAAACGCTGACAGGTATTACAACTCTGCCAGCGTTTTTTTTATGTATAAACTATTAAGAGATAAATACTCTGCAAATTGTAGTATTCTTAGTGTATTTGTGGCTAAAAGAAGCCCGATCATTGTCCTGAACGCTGATGTGTGCGACGCAACTGCCGATCACAAAAGTGACAGACGATGGTTACCAAAAAAATGTATTTTATATTCTTCTACCGGAAAATGCTGCCAGGCAAAATAAGCGTCCATTGATTTGCCTGTTCACCAACCAACTTATAATCCAGCAACCGGCTGTAACGCAAGCCCACCGTGATGTTTTGTTGATTCCACCACTTGGTATCGAGGTATAGTTCTGCACCGGTTGACTTCAAATTAAGTTGAAAAAACCTGAGGCTGAAAGTGCCTTGCACACGGGTGTAATCGAAGAAAAAATTTGCGCGGATTCGACGGATATACACGATGTTTCCCACGCCGAAATCGGGATAAGAAAGCGGCAGGTGATAGTTGACGCCAGCCTTATACATAGTGGGAAAATTGAGGGAAGAATACCCGCGCGAATATGGAAAATCATCACTTAAGGCGTAGTTAAAAACATTGCCGGATTGCTGGTAGGTCTGGCGCTGATAAGCGCCTTCAAAAACAAGGCTGTGCGAAGCTGAAATACCGGGCAAATACAGGGCTCCGCGAAGAAGAAATTGCTGCGCTGCGTTGCTCGCCGTAAGCCGGCGGTATTGCAATGAAATACTTTGTGCCCAATGTGGATAGATATGCTGTAAGCCTTGCTGGCGTTGGCTTGCAAATGATACCTGCGCTTCGGCATAGCCGTTGGTAAAATTGTTTGCCGCGTCTTTCGAAGCGCCTGTAAACTGCGTGTTGTTGAAGCCATAAGCCGTGCTGATTGTGAGACTGCGATATTCTTTTCCGCCTGATAAATTGAGAGGTAAGCGAAAACCTGCGATGCCATTTAATTCGTTGTAAGTAAATCGCCGATTCAGATCGTTAAACCTGTTGCGCCCGAAGGTTTCAGATATATCGAGAAAAGGCTGCACATACGATACGCCATAAGTAATATCGTAGCCGACGCGGCTGTATCCTTCATTCTGATTGTATTGATAATACACTTCGTTGGCAATGGTGCTTAACACGTTTTCTCCATATAAAGTGAGCGAGAAAATCGGGTTTGAATAATCGGGTTGCAGACTGTGAAAATTAAACGGCTGGCTAAGTTTTGAATATCCCGCTGTTGTATAATTTTCCGTTTGCGGCACTTTACCCAACACATCGTTTGCATCGTTTTGAAATGGCTTTTTTACATACAATCCAACTAAAGTATCAGCACTTAAATTCACCGGTTGCCACCGCGGGGAAAAGCGCGCCAGGCGATACCCGGAGGAAGTGAAAGCAGAAGCGGTTAAACCTTTACCGGTAATGGTTGCTCCGTATAAACCTGTCTGGTAGTTTGCGAGCCTGTAATGTTTGTTTTGAGATACTACGCAAGCCCGGATTTCATCTTTGCCATTATTGGAACAGCTATACAAAAGTGTATCGCCCTGCACCTGCGGAAAGCCAAGAATGCGATTGGCAAAAGGTAAGAGGACGGTTGTATGCTTAGAAGAAATATTCCATTGCTGCAAGCTCATTTCGCCGCTCGTTTTTCTCACCATGAAGATGATAGATTTATCATCCGTTGAAAATTTGGGATAAGAATAAATGAGACTTTCATTGTTGGTAAGCGAGTCAATAATAAGCCCGTTTGTGTTTACAATATGAATAGCAGAATGCTGTTGTGGCGTAACCAAAACGGCTGTTATCATTTTACTGTTGTGCGAAATATCAGGCGAATAATATCGGCTTTTGGTGGTGATTCTATACTCATGTTTTGTATTGATATCCAGCACCCGTATGACGCTGTATTCACGATAAGCCCAGCGTGTATCTGGCTGGTAAGCGGCATATACAATTTTGCCGTTGTTATAAGAGAAGTAATCATCGTTGGTGATGCTTTGCAACGCGATTTCATCTTCGCTGCCATCTTTATTTATTTTGTAAAACCGGGGTAATGTTTTGTAAGAGTTTTTCAGAACGATGAGGTTGCCACTTTCATCGTGATAAGGATATTGATAATTGACAACGTTGTTCTTTTCTGTGCTTGTTATCCACGTTACAGAATCCACTTCTTCTTTCTTCCATTGCTGTTGGTAAAAAGAAAACGCATCATCGACAAATTGCCCGAAAGGCTTGCCGGATGCAGCTTTTACGCTTCCCTGCCAGGGATAAATCAATGGCTTGAAGCGGGCTGCATCATTGGTTACTTTTTTCCAGAAATCTGCTCCGTATTTTTCTCTTCCATAAGCCACCAGCAAATAACCAAGCGGGTAATGATTGGGTACATAATTTTTTAAAGATCCGTTGCGCAGCTTCATATAGCTATAATGGCGATTATCGAAACAGAGCGACTTATAGCCATTAAAAAAACCGGGCAATCTGCCTCTGCCCTGTTCTGATAATAAGGTTTCATTATACACTGCATCACCTTCAAAAAACCAGTTAGGTATAGCTGCATCGTTTGCCAGCGCCTGACCATTTTGCCCAAATATTGTATAAGCCACTTTAGATAAACCCTTCCTGAAATTGTTGTATTGCTCCACATGCCGGTATTCATGAATCGCCAGCATATCTGCCGGGCTTTGCGCACCAAGCTCGAATGCATTTTGTTGTGGAGTGAGATAGTATTCACTGCGAAAAGGACCGAGTTGCACGTAGCCATTGAAATATGTCAGTTCATTGCGAAGCACAATGTTGATGCGTTGCAAATCATTACCCAGTGTGCTGCTGAATGTTCGCTGCTGGTAATGCACCAAAGAGGCTACACGCTGCGCCAATGAATCTTCGCCCGCCGGATAAATGATACGCGCTGTGTCGGTTTTAATTTGCTTCCAGCGAATACCGGAAGGCGTGCCGCTAAAGTCCTGTGCAGATAATATTGATGATGACAGGATGAATATAATGAGGTAACACAGCGTGGGTAGTTTCATGCGGACTAAAAGTAAGAAGGGGAAAGAATTATCAGGGAAAAAGATTGCAGCCATTCTACTCCTCAATATTTTTCTTACAGTTCACACTCTTAGAGCCTGTTTAAAAATGGCAACCGAAAATGAGTATCCTGATAAGACAGCACCGTCTTGCCGACGATAGGAGGCATCTCTACATAGTAAAACAGCATCTATTTCGGGATACTTCGCCTGTCGTCGAAGTGACGTATCAAACCTTTTCACAATCTAAACAGGCTCTTATAAAGCAATCGCCTTTTTTATCGCAACACTGCCTGAACTGCCATTCGTAAATTTACCATGAGTACGATTTATGGTTATGGTTATGATTAGCCACCTTTGTATGGTGCTTATGCAGGCGATGTGGCGGGCGCCGTTCCTGTTGATATTGAGACTTTCGAAAATGAAGATGAGTCTTATATGCCAATGCAGGTAAACGCAACGTACAAAGAGATATGGACACACTCAACCGGCAGTGTTTTGTGGTTGTTGTCAACAATTATGAAAGACTTTTAATGCAATTTTTTCGACGATGCAAACACCACTGATTCTTACGGTTCAGCTTGATAAATCATCACAGTATTTTTTCAACGAAAAAAGAAAAGAGTACTTCCCGCCGGAGCGAAACTTTCTCGAGGCGCATTTAACTTTATTTCATCATTTACCGGACGACGAAGACATTATTATCGAACGGATGGAAACCATTTGTGCGCAGCAAAAAATAGTATCGTTACCAGTAACAGAAGTTAAAAATATTGGAAAAGGTGTTGTGTATAAAATAGAAAGCAAAGAGCTAATCAGCTTACACAAAAGACTTCAGAAAGAATGGCTGCCACATCTTACAATTCAGGACAGGCAAGGCTTGTGGCCGCATATAACGATACAGAATAAAGTAACCATTGAAGAAGCAAAGCGAACATTGGAGAAAGAAAAAACAGGCTTCGCTTCTTTTATCGCGCAGGCTGAAGGATTTACTTTGTGGCGCTACCTGAACGGACCGTGGCAGTGGTATCGCTCGTTCCCGTTTGCTGGCTGAATGGCGCCGCAAACGTATTTCCTTTCAACACATCTTCTACCCTTTTTGCAATCATTTGGCTAAACATTTCGGAGCCTTTGGTGTTCATGTGCACATTGTCGTAAAACAAAGCCTTTTTTACATACACAGAATCGAACTGGTAATCCCAAAGGGGCACATTGTATTTGGCTAAAATCTTTTTTGATTCTTTTAAAGATTCTGTTTCGGGATAAGGCTGCAAATAGATTGGAGATACAATCACGAATAATGGTATGTGCTGATCGGTGACCGATTTTACAAAATATTCAAGCTTGTCTTTTGCATACTTATCTATCTCGGCATTCATAGCAATAGATGGTGGCGTCGCATCTACCTTGCTACCTTTTAATGGCTGAAAGCCTTGTATGTTATCGTTGCCCTTTTTGCTATAGTTGCGGATGATGGAAAGAATCATGGAATTGTATGGATACAGTTTTGATACTTTTGCCTTTATTAATTCCTTCGGAAATAAGTCTTCCGCCATGGCTTCAAACTGTTTGTTTTTAGCCACATAAGGCAATATCATTCCGGCTAAAATATCATTGCCGTCTTCGCCGCTGCGCCACGATAATTCCTTCGGTGTAAGGTCGAGAATAATAGCTTTTGGTTTATGACCGGGCTGATTTAATGCGGAAGAAATAATGGCTGAATGATAGATAATAGTGGATGCATTTCGACCGCAATTAAAACAACTCATACCTGTGCTTTGCCGGAACACACGCGGGTCGTAAGTATGCAACGCGCGTGAGCTGCCATAAATCAAAATATCTTCTTTAGGGTTTTCAATGGCATGAGAAAAAGCAGCCGCATCGCCGAGCGGTTCTTTTTCAAAATAATAAGCCATTAATGCACCACCCACACGGTCTATCACAAACATGATAACCAGCAGGATGAGCAGTTTATAAGCGAATTTGATATATTGATTTGTCATCGAAATCAGAATTGAAAATAAACAAACTGGCTGCCGTTGAATACGCCTATCGTAAGCAGCAGTGTTAGCAAACCGGTATATGCACTATATCTCATCACCACATTTTTGCTCGAAATAAATTTGACATTAGGATAATATTCCTGTATAAATTCAACCAAAAATAATAATGCAAACACCAGGAAGCAGTATTGAATAGCAGTCGGCGGTTCGCCTTTATACAGGTGTCCGCCTTTCCAGGTAAATACACGCTGATAATAATGCATTGCCGCCGTCATATCCTTACAGATAAACACCGGATTGGCAAGGCAGAAGATACCAAACGTAGTGAGCGTACAAACCAATGTAGAAGCACGGCCTAATGCTCTTACAATTTTACTTGTTACCGGTTTTATTAACCGTTCTAATACCAATATAACACCTTGCGCTGTGCCCCAGAGAACGAATGTCCAGCTTGCGCCATGCCATAAGCCGCTAATGAAGAAAACGAAGATAAGATTGAACATTCCC
Organism: Ilyomonas sp.; assembly: GCA_965199905.1. Taxonomy (GTDB): domain Bacteria; phylum Bacteroidota; class Bacteroidia; order Chitinophagales; family Chitinophagaceae; genus Ilyomonas. The sequence continues at coordinate 1,719,996 of OZ241366.1, forward strand.
CGCAAAGCGCCTTTGCGTGTGCCGCCCATCGGGAAGAACAAATAATCGCGAAACCAGGTTGTGAGCGAGATATGCCAGCGCTGCCAAAGCTCGCTGAAGCTGCGGGCAAAGTAAGGTCGCCTGAAATTTACCATCAGGTCGAAACCCATCACGCGTGCAGTTCCTAAAGCGATTTCTGAATAACCGGAAAAATCACAATATATCTGCGCAGCCGCAAAAAATGTTGCCAGCACCAGCGTCATTGCGCTGTGATGCTGTATATTGCCAAACACCGCATTTACATAAATGGCAAGCCTGTCGGCAATTACTACTTTTTTTACCAGTCCCCACAGCACCATCCGCAAACCGCTAACCACCCGGTCATAATTGAACTCGTGTTTTTCGTAAAACTGGTGAATTACATTTTGAGGTCGCTCGATAGGACCCGCCACCAGTTGCGGATAGAACATCACATACAGCGCGTAAATCCCAAATTTGGTTTCGGGCTTCTGGTTTCCGCGATACACTTCTATAGTGTAACTCATGGCCTGGAACGTGTGAAATGATAAGCCAATAGGAAGAATTACATTTCTCAGTATTGGTAAATCGGCACCTAACAGGTTCAGGTGGCTGTTCACCCAATTATTCCAGACAATGATGCGCGACGACAGCCACAAATCCTTCATGAAAGGCGCACTAACGTGGAATACCGTGTTGATGGTATCAATCAGGAAATCGTAGTATTTGAAAAAAGAAAGAAAACCGATGTTGGCAATGAGGCTGGCAACGAGAAACATCTTTCGCCTGCTTCCCTCCGATTTCGCTATATAAATGCCGGCATAATAATCAACCACAATAGTGACGAGTAAAATGAGCACATACACAGGCAGAAACGCCATGTAAAAGTAAAAGCTGCTCAGCAATAGCAACAGCCAGCGATACTTGTGCGGTAACGCAAAATAAAGTGTAGTAACAATAATGAAAAACGCTACAAAATGCAGTGAGTTAAAAAGCATTAGGCAGTGGCTTTGGTGTAATGCGGCAATATTACTAAAAAAGAGGCAAGCGATGGCAAGTCAGGCCGAGAAAGAAGAAAGTATAAGCCAAATTTAATGATATGGCAATAAAAAAGGATGGCTTTACAACCATCCTTCCTTTTTATTTTTTGATTTGCTTTTACATAAAGTCAGTCGCCGCTACATCTTCATTCACCTTTACGTCAGATAAATTAATATCAATGGACTGATTGAGAGCGCCACTGGAAATGCTTAATGATTGTTTAAACGAAGTTGTTATACTACCTGCCTTTCGGTAATCGCTGTAATTGTAAGTGAGAAGTACAGTTTGACCGGATACTGTTTTGGTAAGCACCTGCTTAACCAAAAACTTCGTGGCTTTATCATAATATTCGGTATCCGCATCGCCGGATGGCATGGTCACCAATATTTTATATGTGTCTTTATCATCCACTTTTTCGGTGCCCAAAAGCGATAGCTTATAGGCATCATTAGTAAGATACGTAGCTTGTAAAATTGCGAAAGCCCGCATTTTCATATCGGTCATTTCATTGCTTCCGATATCCACATGATTGCCCATCTGTTCCTGGTAACCTTTCTCGCCATCGAATACCGTTTTGGCAACCGTTGTTCCATTCATGGTTACAGATTGAAGGAATTTGTTTGGCGCCATATATTTCTGCGTCATCGGCAACGACATACCCTGAACAGAGAAAGTTCCGCTATCCTTGCGGCTGTTTATTTTCTTTATCGCATCCATGCCACCAACCGCGTTAATATAATCGGTGATTACAGCTTTGGCATCTGCCGGATCCGGAGCCGGACCTATTGCTTTTGCATCAGAAAAAAGGGAAGCGCTGAAACATATTGCGAGTAAAAAAAGAGAGAAGCTTTGTTTTCTTTTCATGAAAATATCTTTGGGCAAACTTATCGAGTAAAAGAAAGAAGTGTGATGGAGAATTGTTATTTCTTTTTTTGAAAGATATTTTACCGTTGGTTATTAAATCGCATTTCCTGCCAGTTTCATTTCATAATTTGAGATAAACAATTCTTTTCCTCTCTGGTTTGATGTTGTAGTTACGTTTCTCATACCGTACATTAAATCCCAGGCAATAATATTGGCAAACGAAAAGAGTTCTCTTATGTAAGGGCTGTCATCATAAGTAATCAGCCATTTATGCGGACAATTTTTCATAGTAGCGGCAAAGCGTACATGATCGAAGCCTTTGTGCAAATTGCCATTCTTTCCATACAAAGCCGATTTGGTGGCAGAATGATAAGGCGGATCTAAAAAAATAAAAACATCATCGCTATCTTCCTCAATCACGTCTGCAAAATCGAGATTGGTAATGCGCGTATTTTGAATCACCTTTCCAAACGGAACCAGTCGTTGAATACTGCTTTCGGTGAAACGTCCGTTAAAAGCCTGCTGACTAAAACCGCCACTTTCCGTAGTACCCGAAAACGTAATGCGGTTGATGATAAAAAAGGCAGCCGCTGTTTCTAATTTATTAAACGAAAGCAAATTGGAAATGAGGAAGCGATGCAAGGTCTTGCCATCTTTATATTCTTCGCGCCAATATCGCACTTTCTCAATTACCGCATCAGCGTTGCACTGGCTCTCCTTCCAGAAAGCAAATAAAGTAGGATGCAAGTCGTTTATCCAAAACTTTCTGCCGGGAAACATTTGTTTACAATATAAAAACACGGAGCCGCCGCCCACAAAAGGCTCGCGATATTCGGAGAAGTGCGGAATGAGTTGTGATAACAAAGGAATGGCTCTGCTTTTTCCTCCGGGATATCGCAACGGGCTTTTAGTCATAATAACAATTGCGTTTTGGTATGGCTGGTTGTAAATGAGAGAATTATTTTTTTACCAGCTTATCTTCATTCTTCATCACAAAATCTGCCCAGCCGGTAAACGGCTTGCTGCCGCTTTTAGTCAATACGGAAGATGTTTGATAATGATGACAAAGCGCAACGGCAAGTGCATCCGTTGCATCGAAGTAAGCTGGCTTGTCAGCAATGCGCAATGTTTGCTGCAGCATCTTCCACACCTGTTCTTTACCGGCGTTGCCGTTCCCGGCTACAGATTGTTTTACCTTGCGCGGCGAGTATTCGGTAACGCTGAGCGAGCCTTGCATGGCAGCCGCAATGGCAACGCCTTGCGCACGACCAAGCTTCAACATGCTCTGTACATTTTTACCAAAAAAAGGAGCTTCAATAGCAAATGTGGTTGGCTTATATTCGGCAATCAGTTGCACAACTTTCTGGTGTATCATCTGCAGGCGCTGGTAAATATCTTTTTGTCCGCTCAGCTTCAGCACATCCATTGTTGCAAGCGTTGGTTTATTGGCAGACACTACAATCACAGCATAACCCATCATCAGTGTACCGGGGTCGATGCCTAATATAATCTCCTCTTTTTTCATTCCTGTCATCGAAAATAGGAACGAAGAAAGATAAGAGCCAAACTAATTTTTACCTACGTTTGAAACCGCATGGCGGAGAAAAAAGATTTAAAAAAATGGGCGAACTATGTCATCGGTCCGGCTTTGTTTATTGTGCTGTCGCTGCTGATTTATAATAAAATAAAACAGCAATACAAATGGGCAGACATCAAAACCATTTTCCTAAATGCCTTCAGCCGTGGTAACCGCGGGCTGCTCATTTCCCTGTTTTTATTAATGATTGTAAACTGGACGCTCGAAGCTGCCAAGTGGCGCCTGCTGATGAAGCCTGTGCAATCCGTTTCACTGCTTACCGCCTGCAAAGCCATTTTATCCGGCTTGTCATTTTCTATGTTTATCCCGACGGCGGCGGGCGAGTATGCCGGGCGAACTTTATACATGAATGAAGGCAACCGCCTGCGTTCTTTATCTCTGAATGTAGTTGGCAGCATCAGTCAATTATTAATTACACTTATGGCAGGCAGTATTGGTTTGTTGTATTTAAAAGACGATCTGATAAAAACCGGTACTTCAGGCTCATCATTAAATATTATTTGGTTTGATGGTTTGTTGTACGCGGTAATAGCAGCAGCGCTTGTATTTGGCTTAATTTATTTCGGGCTTGGCTTCTTCACACGATGGTTCATGAAAATTCCGTTTATACAGAAGCATATCGTTTTTGTACAAAGCCTGGAAGCTTTTAAGTTGCCACAATTAACACAAATTTTGTTGCTGTCGCTTTTACGATATAGCGTATTTATAGTTCAATATATCATTGTATTGCAATTGTTTGATGTGACTGTTTTTTGGCTTCAGGCAGCATTTGCCACGTCGGTGCTTCTCTTAATTTTGTCTGCTATTCCTTCGGTTCCCAACATTGCCGAACTCGGCGTGCGGGGCGAAGTGAGCCGGCAATTGTTCGGGGTATTGAGCGCAAATACTGCAGGTATCGTATTTTCGGCAGCATTGATATGGATTGTAAATTTGATTCTGCCTGCAATACTCGGAAGCTTATTTTTGACAGGTATAAAAATTTTCAGAAATAAATAGAGTGAGAAAAATTATATTCCTTTTGCTATTAACCTTATTGTGTGTGCGGCTTACTGCCGGCGATGATTTCTGCAGTGTAAGAAACCACGCTTTTAAAGCCGGTGAAATTCTTACTTATACCATTTTTTATTCAGTAGCGGGCATCTATGTAAATGCTGGCAATGCTTCGTTTACCACCACGCTTGAACAACTGAATAACAAACCGGTCTATCATGTGGTGGGAGCCGGCAACAGCAATTCGAGCTACGACTGGATTTTTAAGGTGCGCGACCGGTATGAATCGTTTATTGACACCGCTACCCTGCAGCCATACAAATTTATTCGCCGGGTAGAGGAAGGCGGACACAAAAAGTATCAGAATGTAACCTTCAACCAGCAAACCAATACCGCTGTTTCTACAACAGGCAGTTATACGGTTCCCAATTGCATTCAGGATGTAATTAGTGCTGTTTATTATGCGCGCAATATCAACTTCGATGCTTACCAGGTGAACGATCGGATCCCGTTCGATATGTTCCTCGGCGATGAAATATTTCATTTATATATCCGATACCTGGGTAAGGAAACCATTAAAACCAAGTATGGTAAGTTTCGCAGTATAAAGTTCAAGCCTTTGCTGGTGAAAGGAACCATTTTTGAAGGCGGCGAAAAGATGACCGTATGGGTAAGTGACGACGCCAACCATATACCTGTGCGTATCGAAAGTCCTATCAAAGTAGGCAGCGTAAAAGTAGATATGATGGGCTATAAAAACCACCGCTCTCCGGTATCTTCTTTTTTGGGGTTTTAAAAAACGCCTACGGAGCTTTACGGTTTGATTTTAGTGTGAATTAATACTGAAGCTGCAACGGCCTTTTGCCTCCAAAACAATAAAAATCCGGCTCTTTTATTCCCCTTTACTTTGTAAAAAGATTGCCATGCATCTCATCAATACATCATTATTACAAACCGGAATTTTTATAAATAACCAATGGCAACCTGCCGCTTCAGGAAATACTTTTGAAGTGAGCAACCCGGCTGATCAGTCTATCATCACAAACGTAGCAAACGGCGGCATTGAAGATGTCAATAACGCTATAGAAGCGGCTGCCAATGCTTTTACAAACTGGAGCCGCGAACCAGCAAAAACAAGGTCTGTTTTGCTGCGCAAATGGTTCGATCTAATTATAAAGAATGGCGATGATTTAGCCGTTTTACTTACCTCGGAACAAGGAAAGCCATTTGCCGAAGCCAAAGGCGAAGTGCAGTATGGCGCATCTTTTATAGAATGGTTTTCCGAAGAAGCGCGGCGCACTTATGGAGATACGATCCCATCTCCCGACAACAGTAAACAAATCATTACGATTAAGCAGGCAATTGGTGTGGTAGCAGCTATTACGCCGTGGAATTTCCCCATCGCTATGATTACGCGAAAGATTGCACCCGCGCTTGCGGCTGGCTGCACCGTTGTTCTAAAACCTGCGGAAGACACACCTTTATGCGCGCTTGCCTTGGCGCAACTGGCTAAAGAAGCCGGCTTTCCAGGCGGCGTGCTAAATGTGATTCCAACTATGCAGGCTGCGGAAGCAGGGAAGGTTTTAACCACGCATCCTTCTGTTGCCAAAGTATCGTTTACCGGCTCAACGGAAGTAGGCAGAATATTGATGCAGCAATCTGCCTCTACTGTAAAAAAGATGTCGCTGGAATTGGGCGGTAATGCGCCTGTTATTGTGTTTGAAGATGCAGATATTGACGTAGCTGTGAAAGGCGCTTTGGCTACTAAGTATCGCAACGCCGGACAGACATGTGTTTGCGCAAACCGGCTCATGATTCAAAGAAACATTTATTCTTCTTTTATAGAAAAATATAAAACAGCCGTAAAAGAATTGCGTGTGGGAAACGGGTTGGAAGACGGCGTGCAGATTGGTCCGTTAATTAATGAAGCTGCTGTAGAAAAAGTAAACCGGCTGGTGAAGGATGCACTTGATAAAGGTGCAAAAATTATTTGCGGCGGAGAACAACCGGCAGAAGGAAATTTGTTCTACCAGCCATCAATCATTACAAACTGTACAATGGATATGGACATCAGCCGGGAAGAAATTTTCGGACCTGTGTCTGTCATTTATCTTTTCAATACAGAAGAAGAAGCGATTGCTCTTGCTAACGATACAGAGTTTGGACTGGCTGCTTATTTTTTCACCCAAAACATTAGCAAGGCCTTGCGGGTTGCCGGGCAGTTGGAGTATGGAATGGTTGGCATTAATGAAGGACTGATTTCGTATGCGGAAGCACCTTTTGGTGGCGTAAAACAAAGCGGCTTTGGAAGAGAAGGCAGCCGATATGGAACAGATGAATATCTCAGCATTAAATACTTGTGTATTGGAAATCTGTAAATCAGGCTTTTACCAGCTTTTGACCCGCCAATTTACAGAACAAGACGCTTTGTTATATTCCGGGTTTTTACCAAAAAATTATGAAGCAAAGGGAAAATCAAAAAGAGCCTAAAACGCTTGTGTGTATTGAGTTTTAGAAGAATTTCAGGTGCAATTCTTTCACTCTCATTTCATAATTTGTTATTATACCCAAACCCCTATCTTTGCGCCTCGCTAAAAAAAATTAAGTTAACCAATACTGAAATATGCAACTGAAAGGTTTGGTGCGGTTCTTTACGATTGCCCTTGTTCTCATCTGTTTATACCAGTTATCTTTTACCTGGATTGTGCGTAATCACGAAGACGCCATGTCTGATCGTGCCGAATCGTGGGTAAAAGCAAACTTTGGTACGCCTGCTCAAAAATACCCGAATAATAAAACCGCCCGGGACAGCTACGCAGATAGCCTGACGACGCTGAAAAAACAGCGTCTTGCTTATTTGCTTGATAGTACCAAAACCAGCAATATCGGGCCGTTTGGTTTGACGACCTATCAGAGTGCAAAGGATAAAGAACTGATGCTCGGTCTTGATCTTCAGGGCGGTATCAGTGTAAGTATGGAAGTAGGTCTCGATGGTTTAATCCGCTCATTGGCTAACTATTCCAAAGACGCCAATTTCAATAAGGCGCTAAACAGCGCTGTGGCTTTAAAAGCAAACAAAGGCGAAAGCTTAATTCAGCTTTTCGATCAGGAATATCAAAAAGTAGCCGGCAGCGATGCGCCTTTGGCTCCTTTCTTCACCGCGCGCAGCAATGGCAAAATAAAAGTTAGCACCAGCAATGATGCCGTTCTCACTTATCTGCAGGACCAGGCTACCATTGCTTTCAATAACACTACCAACATCCTGCGCACGCGTATTGACCGTTTTGGTGTGGCTTCGCCAAACATTAATCCCGACCCAACAAAAGGAATTATTAACATCGAGCTGGCCGGCATCAACGATCCGGAAAGGGTAAGACATTATTTACAGTCGACAGCCAACCTTCAGTTTTTTGAAGTGTATAATACAGGTGAACTGATTGATCCAATACAAGCGGCTGATAAAGCGTTGGGCGCTTTCTTAAGTGGTAAAGGAATAGATACTTTAACCACGATAAATAAAGACACCAGTAACATTGGTGCTGCCCGCGGTGCCGATACATCTTTATATTCTACAGATTCTTCAAAGAAGTTGATTGCCGATACAACGAACAGCCTCGCTTCTGCAAAGAGCACAGCCGACAGCGCAGAAATTATAAAGAGAGAGCATCCGCTTCTTAGCCAGAGCATCATCCAGTTTACACAACCGCAGCAAGACAAAACAACCGGGCAGCAACGCTTTCCGGCTGAGTTAGGTTATGTGCAGGTAAAAGACACGGCTATTTTGGGTAATTACCTGCGCCAGGATTTTGTAGCCAGTAAGTTTCCTTCCAACATCTTGTTTGTGTACGGTCGCCCAAATACAAGCGGCGATAAAACAGGACTTCCACGCAACATTCTTCCTTTTTATGCCTTAAAGACGCTGGATAACGGCGCTGCCAAATTAGAAGGCGAACGTGTGAGCGAATCGAGCCAGAGTTATGACGAAAGAAACCGTCCTTCTATCAACATGAAGATGGATGATATCGGCTCGAAGATTTGGGCGCAGATGACGAAAGCGAACGTTGGAAAACCGGTTGCTATCGTGCTTGATAATGTGGTATACAGTGCGCCAAATGTTGAGAATGAAATCACCGGCGGTAATTCACAAATCTCAGGCAACTTTACGACGGTTGAAGCACAGGATTTAGCACAGATATTACAGTCAGGTAAACTGCCTGCGCCGGCTAAGATTGTTCAGGAACAAATTGTAGGGCCAACCCTGGGTCAGGAAGCTGTAAACGGTGGCGGGCTTGCGTTTGCCATTTCCTTCGTTATCATCTTCGTGCTGATGCTGGTGTATTATAACACAGCCGGCTGGGTGGCTAACATTGCCTTAATTTTAAACCTGCTGTTTACCATTGGTATATTAGCTGCCTTAGGCGCTACACTAACTGCTCCGGGCATTGCAGCCCTTGTGCTTACGGTGGGTTTGGCAGTAGATACCAACGTAATTATTTTTGAGAGAATTAAAGAAGAACTGACCCGCGGTAAAGGTTATGTGAATGCAGTGAATGATGGCTATCGTCGTTCTTATGCGCCTGTTCTTGATGCGCACGTTACAACGTTCTTGTCGGCAGCTATCCTGTTCATATTTGGATTGGGTCCGGTGCTTGGTTTTGCTACCACGCAAATGCTGGGTATCACGCTGTCGTTATTTTGCGGTATCCTCGTTTCGCGTTTGGTTACTGATTTATATACCAACCGCAATCGTCACTTTGAATACTTTACTTCTTTCTCACAAAAGGTATTTAAGCATGCTGCCTATAAGTTTATTGAATACAGAAAAGTAGCTTACGGTATCAGTGTCGTAGTGCTGTTGTTAGGCGTTGGTTCCTTCTTCAATGGTTTTGACCAGGGCGTTGAATTTGCCGGTGGCAGAAGTTATACCATCCGCTTCCAGAATAAGCCTAATGTTGACAAAGTTCGTGATGATCTGAAAGCTGAGTTCGGCGAATATCCGATTATTAAAACCGTGGATAAAGACAATCAGCTCAATATCACTACATCTTATAAAATTCATGAAGCCGGTAATAATATAGATTCAATTGTAGAGCAGGCATTGTACACTGGTTTGAAAAATACATTACCTGCAGGAACGTCTTACACAGAATTCAATAGCCGCTACAAGCAAAGTTCGCAAACGGTATTGCCTTCTATTTCGGATGATTTGAAATCTGGTGCTACTAAGGCTACCATCATTGCAATCATCGTGATTTGTTTATACATCTTTATCCGTTTCCGCGACTGGCGCTATTCTTTAGGAACTATTGTTGCCTTGCTGCATGATGTGTTTGTAACATTAGCTGTATTCAGCTTCCTGCGCAAAGTGGTGCCATTTCCATTGGAAATTGACCAACACTTTATCGCAGCGATACTTACGGTTATTGGTTTCTCTATGAACGATACCGTGATTGTATATGACCGTATCCGCGAAGACTCCCGTTTAATGACAGGTGCCAGCAAGGAAGAAATTATCAACCGCGCTATCAACCAAACGTTGAGCCGCACGATTATGACCTCATTAACCGTATTCTTAACCATCCTGATTCTCTTCATCTTTGGCGGCGAAGTAACGCGTGGTTTTGCCTTTGCGATGCTGATTGGTGTAATTACCGGTACGTATTCATCCATCTTTGTAGCGGCACCGATACTGGTTGATTTCGCCCGCAGCAAACCGTTAGGTAAACCCACAGTAACTGCAAAAGAAACTGCGAGAATAAAAGTGTAAAACGAAAATCTTAGTTATAGAAAAAAGACAGCCTCTTAACGGCTGTCTTTTTTCTTTGTATAATAATGTTCCGTTATTGTAAAACCTGAAGCAATCTGTGGATTACATAATGAAGTTGCGTAAGAGACGAGACTTATAACTGTCTTATTTATTTTACTTCATACAATTATAAACAGCTTTTGCTGATAACACTAATTGCTTTGCGAAGCGCAATGAAAAACATCATAAAATGTGAAGGCTTACTTATTATTAAATAACTCTTAAACCATCCTTAGTGAAACGTTTCAATAGATAATGATTCATTACTTTGTTGAACCAAAGAACATTATTCTGTGCTGGTACTTAAAAAATATCTTTCTTTTTTCATCGTGATGCTCGTGGCATTACAGGTGCTTAACCTGGGTTTATATGCCCAGGATTTCAGCCCGCTTGAAAGAGATGCATATGGGTATAAGTCAAACATCATCAACTCTGTTACCGAGTACATAGCCGAAATTGTGATGGAGAAACGCAATGCGTTTCCTGAGCGTAAGGAAAGCTCTAACCAGAGCGAGCATGAAGCCATGTATAAATTTCAGCCTTTTAAAATTTATACTTCCCCGCAACAATATACTACGCCTGTTGTTATTGCTGAAAAGCAATGCTACAGCGGCTTTATTGTAAAGTCTTATATCAATCACACGTCCGATATCACATCTCCGCCACCCAAGTTTTTATCTGTGCTTACCTGCTGATTATAAGTTTTCTTAACCAGATTCTTATGAACAACAGGGTTGAGCTTTGCAACAGCTTCCCTGTTGCAAAGCATCCTGATTTTTATTTTTTTTCCAAACGCTTTGTTTCGGCTGAAGAAGTCTGCTGCCACAATGTATCTGCATAAGCGGGTGTAAGATTTTGAAACTTAAATCACTGCACAGCTTTATACAAATACATGTCAGTAAAATGATAGCTCCTTGCAATCATTTTCAAAAGCAGCCCTGATAAAAGCCAAGCAACAGCGATTTCTTAACTCAGATTTTTTATGGATCATTCAGTACGCAAAAGAGCTTGCGAAGGTGCGCTGCTAATTATACTTGCGCTGCTTTCTTCTTCGCTTTTTGCACAAACCGATACGATTTCTCTTTCCATACAGGAAGCTGATAAACGCTTCCTCGACAGCAACCTCTCTTTACTGGCTTCGCACTACAATGTAGATGCAAACAAAGCCTTTATTGAGCAGGCAAAGCTGTGGCCAAACCCGGTGTTAAGCACCGACCAGAATATCTATTCTAATAACAGGTTTTTTGAGCATGGTAAAGATGCACAAGGCAATCCCACAGGGCAATATTTCATACAGCTTCAGCAACTGATACAAACAGCCGGCAAACGTGGCAAGCAAGTAAACTTAGCTACAACAAATGCTCATATCAGCGAATTGCAGCTACAGGATTTGCTACGCAATCTGCGCTATCAATTGCACACAGATTATTACAACGTATCGCAGTTACTAAAGAATAAAACCTTGCTGGCAAACCAGGCAGCGCGCTTGTACAATCTTGAAAAAGCCATGAAAGCCCAATGGCAGGCAGGCAACATTGCGCAGAAAGATTACCTGCGTATACAATCCACCGTTATTGGCTTACAGCAGGATGTAGCCGAAACCGACAGGGACATTATAGCCTCGGAAGAAGATTTGAAAATGCTTCTGCAGATGCAAGGCGCCACTTTCATTAAACCTGCAGATTTATCAAGCGATAAAGCGCTGTTACTAACTGATAGTATAGATGCATTGGTGCAAACCGCACGGCAGAACAATGCCAATTATCTTCTGCAGCAAGCGCAGCAATTGTACAGCACGCAAAACTTAGCTTATCAAAAATCTCTGCGATCGCCGGATGTTACGCTCGGGCCTGAATTTGACAAAAACTCTAATTATACGCCAAATTATGTGGGTCTGTCTGTAAGTCTGCCTTTGCCTTTGTGGAATCGCAACCAGGGAAACATAAAAGCCGCACAAATTAATGTGAAGCAACAGCAAACAGTAGTGCAGGCTGCAGATGTGCAATTGAAGAACAATATCAGCCGCGCTTATCAGCAGCTTATGATTATTTACAACCTGAATAATGATACGCAGCGCGACTTCTACAACAGTTATCAAACGCTGTTCAATAACATGCTGCAAAGCTATCAGCAAAGGCAAATCAGCCTGTTGGAATTTCTTGATTTCGCAGACAGTTACCAGGAATCACAAGCTCGTTTGCTGCAACAGCAGAACAGCTTGCAGTTAGCCAAAGAAGAACTTAACTACCAGGTTGGATCCGATGTAGTCAAATAATTTAAATCATAACTCACATGAAGTATATAATTGCAATAACAGTTTTTATAGCTGCCACCTTTTTGTTCAGCTCTTGCAGCAACGATGCCGCCGCCGATAACACGGACGATGCAAAGACATTCACCTTAAGCGACACAATGATGCACATGATAAAAACCGATTCGGTAAAAATGTGCGGCGTGGCAGATGAGCTGCAGCTAAGCGGCGAGGTTAGCTTCGATGAAAACAAAGTGTTCAAAGTATATCCACGCAGCAGCGGGCAAGTAATTCAGTGCAACTTAACGCTTGGCGATAAAGTAAGCGCCGGGCAAACACTGGCAGTTATTAAGAGTGCTGATGTAGCCGGCAACTATGCCGATGTATCTTCTGCAGATGCGGATATCGCCATTGCCAAAAGAGCGGTGGACAACCAGGAATCATTGTTCAAAAGCGGTATTGCCAGCGAGCGTGATTATGACGAAGCCAAGCAGGATTATGAAAAAGCAATGGCTGAAAAACGCAAGATCACATCGCAAATTGAAATCAACGGCGGCAGAGGCGCTACAGCCAGCGGTACTTACATATTAACCGCTCCCACCAGTGGCTACCTTGTAGAAAAAAATGTAAACCAGGGCGACTTCATTCGCCAGGATATGGGCAGTAATCTCTTCACCATTTCCGACCTGAAAGATGTGTGGATATGGGCGAATGTGTACGAAGCCGACATCAACAAAGTAAAGGAAGGAACCAGCGTGCAGGTCAGCACATTGGCTGATCCTGAAAAGGTGTACAGCGGAAAAGTTGATAAACTCAGCCAGGTGCTTGACCCGACAAACAAAGCGCTTAAAGTGCGTGTGAAACTCGACAATCCCGACCTCGCTTTAAAGCCGCAAATGTTTGCCAAAGTAACGGTGGATAATGTGTCCGGCGAGCAAGCCGTTTGCGTGCCTACGTCGGCCTTGATTGAACAAAACGGGAAGACGTTTGTTGTGGTGTATAACAACCGCAGCGACATGAAAATTGCCGAAGTAAATGTTATGAAAACCGCCGGCACACGCACGTTCATCAACACAGGTGTAACGCCGGGTCAGCAGGTTATTACAGAAAACGAGTTACTCATCTTCCAGCAGTTGTCGGGCGATTAATGACGAAGAATTGAGAAGATGTTTGGGATATAAAAATACAGTTTTGGTAACCATCGTCCACCGCTTTTGTGACCGGCAGTTGTGATTCTTGCGTGTAGAAGCAGCAGGAATTCTCCCATCAGGGTTCCGGGCAATGATTGAGCTTTTACTGAAGCGAATTTGGTTCATCATAAATATGAATCGAACATAATAAAGATGCAGCAGTTCATTCCGCAATTGCCCTCAACAATGTTTATTATGGATCACTTTCACGAGGGCTTTGTGCAGAATCTGCTCTTGAACTTCCATCAAAATATCGTTCATGGAAAGGCTTTCATTATTACAAGAAATTCAAATCACAAACATCAGGTTACGCACAAAGCAGCCAGTAAACTTGATTACAACATAATCCACCGTTGGCTGCAATTGCGGAATGACGAACAGCCATTCACTCACCACTCACAATCCTTATCTCACAACTTATAACTACAAGCAATGAACAAGTTCATTAATAATATCATTTACTTTTCCCTGCGGCACCGTTACTTCGTGTTCTTTCTCACGCTGGTGCTTGCCATACTGGGTTTTATTTGCTATCGCCTTACGCCGATAGAAACATTTCCCGACGTTACCAACACGCAAATTATCATCGTAACGCAGTGGCCGGGACGCAGCGCGGAAGAAGTTGAAAAGTTCGTCACTATTCCGCTGGAAACGGTTCTTAATTCGGTGCAGAAGAAAGTGAACCTCCGCACCACGTCGGCCTTTGGCTTGTCGTATGTCCGCATCATTTTCGATGATGATGTAGACGATGCTTTTGCGCGGCAACAAGTGCTAAGCCGTATCACAAATGCCGACCTGCCCGAAGAAGTAAAGCCTGAAGTAGAGCCGCCTTACGGACCTACAGGTGAAATTTATCGCTACACATTACGCAGCGCTACCACCAGCATCCACGACCTGATGGCAATACAGGACTGGACGCTCGACCGGCAGTTCAAAAGCATTCCCGGCGTTGCCGATGTAAACAGCTTTGGCGGCGAAGAAAAAATCTATGAAGTCAGCGTCAATCCGAATTATATCACCAAGTATGGACTTACGCCTTTGGATGTGTACGATGCTGTTTCGAAAAGCAATGTAAACGTTGGCGGCGATGTAATTGAACGTAACGGGCAGGCATATATAGTGCGCGGCATTGGCTTGCTAAATAACATTGGCGAGATTGAGAATGTCATCATTACAAAAGTCAACGGCGTTCCTATTCTTGTTAGAAATGTAGCCACTGTGCAGGAAGCCGGCGCGCCGCGTTTAGGGCAGGTTTCGCGCGATAATGAACCAGATGTAATTGAAGGCATCGTAGTGATGCGCAAGGGAGAAAACCCGGCTGAAGTACTGAACCTGATTCACGATAAGGTAAAAGACCTGAACGAAAATGTTTTGCCTAAAGATGTAAAAATCGTTCCCTTTTACGACCGTACAAAACTGATGGACATTGCTACCGAAACGGTGATTCATAACCTGGTTGAAGGCATCGTGTTGGTTACCTGTATCGTGTTCCTTTTCATGCTCGACCTGCGTGCAACCATTACGGTTGCTATCATCATTCCGCTGTCGCTGCTTTTCGCCTTTATTTGTATGCGCATTAAGGGAATGAGTGCAAACTTATTGTCGATGGGCGCTGTCGATTTCGGTATCATCATAGATGGTGCAGTGGTAATGGTGGAAGGCTTGTATGTGGCGCTTGATCATCGCGCAAAAGAAGTAGGTATGGAACGGTTTAATAAGCTTGCCAAGCTGGGCTTGTTTAAAAATGTAGGCACCGAAATGGGCAAGGCAATTTTCTTTTCCAAGCTCATCATTATTACCTGCCTTATTCCCATTTTCGCCTTTCAAAAAGTAGAAGGTAAAATCTTTTCGCCGCTGGCTTATACGTTAAGCTTTGCCTTGCTTGGCGCACTTCTTTTTACCTTAACTCTTGTACCTGCGCTTTCTAGTATTTTACTAAGAAAGAATGTAAAAGAAAAGCACAATATGGTTGTTTCCGGGCTTGAAAACGGCATCCGGAAATCGTTTGAAAAAATTTATAAAGTTCCGAAACTAAGCCTGCTGATTGCGCTGGCATTTATGGTTGTTACCTTCTTTTCAGTGAAGTTGTTGGGCACCGAATTTTTACCGGAATTAAATGAAGGCGCGCTTTGGGTAGAAAGCGAATTGCCAATGAGCGTAAGCTTGTCGGAAGCAGAAAGTATTTCCACCAAAATGGTGAGTATTCTTCACCACTTTCCCGAAGTACAACAAACACTTTCGCAAGTGGGCAGAACGAATGACGGCACCGACCCGAAAGGATTTTTCGATGTACAGATACAGGTTGATTTAAAGCCTAAAATGAAATGGCCGAATGGCGTGAATGAGGAAGCATTAATAGACAGCATGAACCGGCAGCTTACTAAAATTCCGGGCGTTGTGTTTAACTATTCGCAACCTATTCGCGACAACGTAGAAGAAGCGGTAGCCGGCATGAATGCTGCTTTAGCGGTAAAGATTTACGGTCCGGATTTTCAGACGTTAGATAAACTTGCTGACCAGGTAAAAGCCCAGTTGGCAACCGTAAGAGGTGTTGAAGATTTGGGTGTGCTGCGCAATTTGGGTCAACCGGAATTCCGCATAGAACTGGACAACCAAAAGATGGCTTTGTATGGTGTAAATGTGGCTGATGCAAACGCCATTATTGAAATGGCAATTGGCGGCAAAGCAGCAACGGAATTATACCAGGATGAACGCAAATTCGATATCCGTATCCGATACCAAAAAGAGTTTCGCGACTCGCAGGATAAAATTGAAAACCTGATGATTCCTACCAAAGACAGCGCAAAAATTCCGCTAAAGCAAATTGCCAATATTCGTACGTTAACAGGACCGGCTTTCATATACCGAGATAACAACAGCCGCTACATTGGTGTCAAGTTTTCTATTCGTGAACGCGACCTTGGCAGCACAATTGCCGAAGCGCAGCAGAAGGTAAATGCGCATGTTAAGTTTCCGCATGGATACACAACCACATGGAATGGTGAGTTTGAAAATCAGCAGCGCGCTTCTAAAACATTAACGCGCGTAGTACCGGTTTGCCTGCTGGCTATCTTCCTCATTTTGTTCGTAATGTTTGGCAATGTAAAAGATGCTTTGCTGGTCATTATGAACGTGCCGTTTGCTTTAATCGGTGGCATTCTCGCCTTGCATATAACGCGAATGAACTTCAGCATTTCTGCCGGCATTGGGTTCATTGCTTTGTTTGGGGTTTGTATTCAAAATGGCGTGATCCTTATATCTGTTTTTCGTAAAAATTTAGAAGCAAAAATGCCGTTGAAAGAGGCGCTTACGCAAGGCGTTGTTTCGCGTGTTCGTCCTGTGATTATGACAGCTTTAATGGGTGCGATTGGTTTGTTACCAGCGGCGCTTAGTACAGGCATTGGCAGCGAAACACAGAAGCCGCTGGCAATTGTTGTAATCGGCGGGTTGGTTACTTCTACCATTCTTACGCTATTGATATTGCCTATCATTTATGCATCCGTTTACCGGCTTTTGCACAAAAGAGAAAACCGGAAGTTGTTGAAAAAAATGGGTGCCATCAGCAGATAGAAATTATATCCGCATACAAAAGAAAGAGGTGCTCTGCAAAGAGAGACGCTTCTTAGTCAGGGTTCTTCATATTTTGAAGACCCTGACTTTTTTTATTGCAACACACAGGTAGATTAAGTTATAGATTTCTATGTGCTTTACTTATGTTTCTATGAGTCTATGTGTTTACTCATCATTACATTATTAGCATCATAACTTTACAGTGCCTGTATAATCTTCTCCTGAATTTCTTTCATTTCTTCTTTATCAACCGATAATTTTCCTCTTGTAAAATTGATATCGCTGGCATTATTTATTGGCATCAAATGCACATGTGCATGAGGCACTTCAATACCAATAACCGATACACCACAACGATTGCAATCGAACGATTTCTCGATGGCTTTTGCAATGGGTTTTGCAAATACCAATATTTCCGAAAGGTACTCATCCGTAAGATCAAACAACTTATCGGTTTCTATTTTCGGCACCACGAGTACATGTCCTTTTACCAAAGGAGAAACATCTAAAAAGGCAAGAAATTTTTCGTTCTCTTTTATCTTGTAAGAAGGCAGTTCTCCACTAATAATTTTTGAAAAAATAGTCATAGTATTATGAATTGATGAAGACAAGAATAAAATAAAAAAGCGATCCTGTAAAAGATCGCTTTTAAAATAATTATTGATGATGATAACAGGCTAATTCAAAGCAGGATCAAAAGTTTCTTCTTCTTTCCTGATGAATTTATCCGCTGTTTTGTAAGCGTCATCAGCGGCATCAGTTATATCATCAGCCGTTTTTTTTTCGCTGTACTGATCACGCAGATAAAACAGCAAACCCGCTACGGCTGCACCGGCGATAACAGAAGCGATAACTAACTTTTTCATAATGATACGTTTTGTTTCATCAGGCAATACCCATACCAGAGGATGTAAAATTGAATATTTAAGATTTAATAGGTAAAGCTCTTTATCAATATTCAACCTTACATATTGCCTCTTAAATACTAATGTCCATTACTTTAAACTTCATAATTCCGTTCGGCACGGCTACTTCCGCCACTTCGCCTTTTTGTTTACCTAATAATCCTCTGCCGATAGGCGATGTTACAGATATCTTCCCTGATTTCAGGTCGGCTTCTTTCTCTCCTACAATCTGGTAAGTAACCGTTTTTTTTGTTGCCATATTGGTAATGGATACTTTAGTAAGGATGGATACTTTACTGGTATCTATTTCACTGGCATCAATAATTCTTGCGGTGGCTATAAACCCTTCCAGTTGCGCCATTTTAGCTTCTAAAATTCCTTGCGCTTCTTTAGCAGCATCATATTCGGCATTCTCTTTCAAATCACCTTTTTCACGGGCTTCAGCAATAGCACGCGATGCCGCAGGACGCTGAACGGCTTTCATTTCCTGAAGTTCAGCGCGCATTTTTTCAAAGCTGTCTTTCGACACATACATTACGTCGCTCATAAAAATTTCTGTTTTAAACGATACAAAAAAAATACAACGCCACATACGAGATGCAGCGTTGCACATACTCAAAAGTATGTTTTTTTGATAAAAGAAAAAACGTTGCAACAATATATCAACACAATAACCGTGAGCCGGTTATCTATTTTACAAATTATTAACCGCAGGAAGCTTTACTGATTTTCAACGCGGCATTTTTTATACACGTTTATATTTGTAAAAACAGAACCAAAATCAAAAATCGATAAACAGAAAACCTATGGCATCAAATACAGTTAATGCAGATGGCAGCTATGTAAAATCAGAACTACATGCACACATTTATACAATCGAGTTTCATCACCCGCAGGGAAATGCGCTGACATCTTCCATGCTGACTGATTTAACGCATGAAATCTCTCATGCTTCGCACAGTTTTGATGCGCATGTCATCCTGCTTCGCTCATCAGGTTCTGCTTTTTGCGGCGGCGCTTCTTTTAGCGAATTGCTGCAGATTGAAACCGAAGCAGAAGGCGCGCGTTTTTTTAACGGCGTTGCCAACTTAATTCTTGCTATGCGCCGCTGTTCAAAATTTATTGTTGCCTGCGTGCATGGAAAATGTGTGGGTGGCGGTGTAGGAATTGTGGCAGCGGCCGACTATGCGATTGCGCAGGAAGGTGCTGATATAAAACTGAGCGAATTATCTATTGGCATTGGTCCGTTTGTGGTAGCTCCTGTTATTGAAAGAAAGACTGGCTTATCAGCTTTCAGCCAAATCTCCATTGATGCAGGCAACTGGCGAAATGCTGACTGGGCAAGGCGCAAAGGTATTTATGCAGAGTTGCACCCGACTGCTGAAAGCATGGAAGAATCGATTTCGAGGTTGTTAGATTCATTAGCGCATTATAGCGCGGAAGCAACATTAGAAACTAAAAAAATGATCTGGCATGATACCGATCATTGGGAGCAATTATTAGCCGAACGGGCAGCCATCAGCGGAAGATTGGTTGTAAGTGAATCTGCGAAAAAGTTTTTAGATAAGTACAGGGAAGAGAAGGCGGCACAGAAGTAATATTATATCTCAGTACTGTATTTTTTTTTTGAAAAATTCTTATTTTTTAAGATTGAAACATTGTGTGTTATGAACACGATTATAGAACAAATTTTACAATTGCCAAAGGAAGAAAAGCTGGAATTATATTATGCATTACAGGATAAGCTGAATGAATAAAATAGCGCGGAAGAATTGAAAGAACAATGGGTGGAAGTTGCACTAAACAAGGAGCTTCGCAATAAGCGTTCATAAACTATTGCGGATTGATGTAGCTGAAGCAAGAAATTTTTATGAAACCGTTTCAGTTAATGCAGCAGATAAATTTGAAATGTCGTTTAACGATGCTTATCGAAATATTCATTGTAATCCGGAAGCCTAATTTAATTTGCCGAAACGTGTGAGAAGAATACAACTTCACGATTTTCTATATCCTTTGCCTGCATCTAAGTCGTTCTGATAAAAAATAATGGAGCAAACGAAATAAAGATTAGTTCAATTTATCCGAAATCAATCTCTGTATTATCACCAATATTCAAGCTGCGGCTCAATCCTTTTACAGCCGCATCGCTGCCGATTAATGAATTATCAATCACCACTTCATACAGCGTAGTGTAAGAACCAATGATGCTGTCGCGCACGGTAGAATATTGTATCGTGGTATTGTTGGCAATAGATACATGCGGACCGATAATGGAATTTTTAAGCACACAGCCGGCATCAATGGTTACCGGTGGAATGATGATAGAATTTTCGTTCTGTACCGATTCGTGAATGGTGCTGCCAACTTTTTTTAATAGGATGGCATTGGTATCAAGCAACGTCTCTTTGCGGCCGCAATCGTACCAGCTTTTTACTTTAAAAGGCTTAAACTGCACACCCCTTTTTATCATGCATTCAAGTCCATCAGTCAGGTTGTATTCGCCTTGCGTTTTAATATCCTGCGCAAACAAATACTGCAGGCAATCAAACATCACACGTGAGTCTTTAATTTTGTAAACACCCACCAAAGCCATATTGCTCTTCGGGATGGAAGGCTTCTCTACCACGTGCTCAATAAAATCTTCGCCACTGATTTCAGCTACCCCAAAGCGGCGCGGATCATCTACCTTTTTTACACCGAGCATATTATACGGACTGCGTAATACAGCATCGACATCATATTCGCAAATAGTATCACCAAGTGTTACAATCACTTCATCACCATCAATAATTTTGCTGGCAAGTTCTACGGCATGCCCGGTTCCCTGCCGCTCATTCTGGTAAACGAAATGACAGTATAAATGAGGATATGTTTGCTTTACATACTCTTCTATTTTATCGCCTAAGTATCCTACAATAAATATAAATTCGTAAACGCCGGCTTTATATAACGGATCTATAATAAAGCTTAATATTCTTTTGCCCGCTATGGGTATTAATGCCTTTGGCTGCGTATAAGTATGTGGGCGAAGCTTGGCACCAGCGCCCGCTACAGGAATGACTGCTTTCATGTGTTATAACTCTGTAAGGATTACGCTTGTCTATCTCCAAAAACAAAACCTATAAAGTTTTATCAACCTTATAGGTTATTATATTAATTGCTTTGCTTTTGTACAGAAGTGTCAGACATCATCCGAAAAGCAAAAGTATAGAAGATTCTGTTAGCTGCAAGCCATGTTACCACTAAAAAGGATAACCAATCGCTAAATTGAAAACAAGATTATCGCGGCGCCATTCTTTATTGGTAAAATCAATCTGATCAAATACCCATTTAGGACCACCCGTTGCATAAGGAATACGAACCGGAAAAGCAAGGTCGAGCCTGAGCACAAGAATAGAAACATCAAAACGAAGACCGGCACCCACGCCCACTGCCATCTGGTTTAAAAACCGGCTGCTGATTTTAGCGCCCGGCCGGGATGGGTCTTCATTTCTTGTCCATACATTTCCCGCATCTGCAAACAAGGCGCCGCGAACAATAGAGAATAATTTAGCCCGGTATTCTGCATTCACCTCAAACTTAATATCGCCAGGCTGGTCGGCTATAAATTGCTCCCGCGGATTACCACTATAAAAAGTACCAGGACCTAATAAACGTGAACGGAATGCGCGTATATCACTGGTTCCACCCGCAAAGAATGATTTGATATATGGCAGGAAGGTATTATTACCATACGCATAACCATATCCGCCAAGCACTCGTGTATTGACGGAACTGAAGGTACCCAATTTGTAAGTATATCTGAATTCTACTTCGCCCCTTATATATTGAGACAAAGGCGTATTAAACAAAGTAGTTTGTTTACCGGTTATGGTATCACCACCAAATATAAAGGGCGCCGACCAGTCAACGTTTCCATTAAAATAAAACTCACTTTTGCGGCTTGCTTTGGGTTTGTTTAATGAGCTATAATTGTAGTTATAGCTTGGTCCAATGATAAATTGTTTTTCGAGGCGACGCCTGAGAACGATACTTTGCGCCGTTCCTTCATTTAAGCTGTCCTGAAACTCTTGTGTAATATTTGTTGGCTGAACCGAGCTTATGTTGATAATATTCAACTGGTGCTCGTTCAGCACATTTCCTTTCCACACCCAGCCATAGCTTCCCCGATAAGTTGTGAGCAAATACTGGCTGCTGCGATTAAACAATTCATAAGCCAGCGTAATTTTTGAATGTGGAACGAAACCACCGTTTGTATTGAAGAAGGGCGGGATAATTCTTGGCAAATACAGGTTGGCTTCCACACCTGCGCGGCGCGTATCAACCTGTGTTTTAGAAGTACCGCCTGATACTTGCTTTTCTATGCCGCCATAAGCGGTTACGGTTAATAATTCAGCTCCCTTAAACAAGCTGCGATGCCGCCAGCTAAGCGCCAATTCTCCACCATTGGAGTTATTGTCTTTTGTTAATCCTGATATCTGTAAACGCAGTGATTTTTTTTGAGTTGGTGTCAGGTAATAATAAGCATCCAGCAAACTATCAACATTCGGATTTGGGAGAAACCTTGCTTTTACAAACCTGTACACGCCCAATGTTGTCAGGCGGTTCAATGAAAGATTGTGGTCATCGCGTTTATATAAATCGCCCGAATCGAAAACAAGTGTGCGAACAAACATTTTCGGGTTAAAGCGATGATTCGGATCCACAATCGTATAGCCGCTATAGTTACGGGCATTGGCAAGACTTGTATCCGAATTAATATCATAATCAGCATAAACAATGATATTACCAATGCGGTATTGACGCTTTGCAGGCGCAGGCGTTTCTTTTTTTACCTGCATGTCCACATCCACCTTGTGATCACCAACGGTAGAATCGACATGTGCATACAAATAGTCAGGACCAAAATAATAAAAGCCACGGTTTTTAAGTTTGGCATCAATGCGCGTACGTTCTGCTTTTATAACATCCAGATCATATGGATCGCCACTCTTTAATAACGATCGGCTAAGGGCTCTCCGCTGTGTAGAATCGCGTCCGCGTATGTTGCGGCTCAGCACCGAGCTATCTCTTGGAAATGCAATATTGCGCATTGTATATTGGTCATGCACATTTGCTGTGAACACACCCGTAAACTTGCGATGCTTCACAATAGTATCGAGCGTAACTGTATCTTTAAAATAGCCGCGGTTTTCCAGGCGGTTTTGTATCACTGCGCGGTCTTTATCCAGCACGCTATATGAAGCTATTACAGGCGGCTCGCCCAATTTGTTCTTAATAAAGTAACGCAGTCCTTTTCCTTTCGGCGTATCCACCAGGTTGTACATCGTCAGCTTAAACCGTACACCTAAAATTTTTGAATTGGGTTGCGGGCGAATGAGCGATTTCATATCACTTTCAAGCGCTGTCTTTTCCTTCTTCGACATTTTGGCATCTGACTTTACTTTTAATTCCGAACCTAAGTATAGGTTCTGTCCCGGCGCCAGGTATTTGGTATTATCACAGGCAGCCAGGCATAACATGGTTGCAATACATAAAAAATATAAAACCCGTTCTTTCATCAAGTATTTCAGTAAAAAGTAGTTCTTGTTCCCAGCACTACTTATATGATTCAATTTTTTATCCGGGGCTATCATCTTTCAGCCAATCAGCCACAGATTACTTCGTACCTTGCAAGACGAATACATCGTACCTTACATATCTGACATAACGCGCCAAATCACTGCTTTCTCTCTTCCACATCCTTCTGATGCTGCTGATCCTTTTTTTCTTTCTGGTCTTTCTGGTTTTCCACCTTCTTGTCAGCTTCTTTATTCTTCTCGCGTATTTCTTTCTTCTTTTTATTTTTTTTAAAAAGCTCGGTCAGCCGGTTATAATCGTAGTTCAAAATAAAGCTCAAGCCTGTTTCTACTACCTGACCTTCAGCCACACCTTCATAGTTGTTCTGGCGATAAGCGCGTATTAAATACCGTCCATCTTTTGTAACCTGGTAATCTACCGACAAATCACCCGCAATATTCGAAGCGGCTTTATTGCTACCCTGCGGGTTTTCTACTGCAAATGAACTTCCGACGTTCACTTTAATCCTGTCGTTCAGCAAACGCTTGCTCAAGCCCACTTTCAGGTCAGTGCTATTTTGTGCCGAACCTGTTGAATAATCCTGCTGCGATTGCAGATCAAAATTTACATCTACCCCTTTTATCGAATTGCCTACCAATTTATTTAACTGATCGCTGATAAGTCCTGCTGCACTGCTGCGAACGGCTGATTCAGCAGAAAAACCACCGCCCGAGCTCGCCAGCGGATCTTCCTGTACAAAGCGCCCAAGAAGTAACAGCGCAAATGCCTGCTTATTAATTTCCGACTCGTCTGTGCGCACTTGTTCCAGTTTCGTTTCCACTTCAGACCAGCGTGACTGCAGGTTTGCAGGAAGCGTAACATCAAAAGAAACAGCAGGCTTCAATAATTCACCCGTCATGTGAATGTCTACATTAAAAGGCAGCTTCTCTTTATACGTGGTTTGTTCATCCTGAGAAAGGTCACTTATCATGAGGTCTATTGGTGCCGTAGTAGCCACATAGGAGGCTGTTAAATCAACCTGTGCCGATGTTGGATCGCCCGTCCATGTGATAGTGCTTCCCTGCCTGATATCAAACTTGCGTTTCAGAAATGATAATGATAAATTGTAGGAACCACTTGATACTTTGTAGTTACCCGTCAGGCTAATTTTTCCACTTTTATCAATACCGCCGGCAAGGTCGGCAGCCCCTTGAATCTCCAGCGCATCACCGGTTCTTTCATTAATGACAACCGTGAATTTTGCAGCGCTATCCGTTTCGATATTTGCCGTTAAATCCAGGCCTTTCATATCCGTTTTGCCGGTGATGGTATCTGTAATATCGGGCGTTGGACGACTTCTTTCAGGATGGTCTTTATCATAAAACACCACAACACCTTCGCGGCTCTCTACTTCGGGGTCGCTGCTTGGCAACACAAGCGAAAAATCTGTGGGCTTATTTATACGCAGGTTTGCATTGATGGTTGGCGACTCCATGGTACCGGTTACATCCACATCGGCATCTACATTCATTTTACCATAAAACAAATCATTTGTGCCTTGCTTCTTGTTCACCAGTTCAAAATTGTCGGTACTAAGGTTCATCGCAAAGCCATAGTTTTTAAAGTCCGTAGTCATGATATCACCATCAATAATTGCCCGGTCGTTATTGGCATCATGCATGGTGAATTCATTGAAGTGAACTCCCTGGTTATCTATGTCGATTTTTTCATTTGGTAAAGTCAAGCGCTCACCGGTAATAGCAGGAATCACAAAAGCGCTGTCG
Source organism: Ilyomonas sp. (assembly GCA_965199905.1). Taxonomy (GTDB): domain Bacteria; phylum Bacteroidota; class Bacteroidia; order Chitinophagales; family Chitinophagaceae; genus Ilyomonas. The sequence goes on from OZ241366.1 coordinate 1,745,550, forward strand.
AAAGTAAGCGAGCCATTTACATTAGGACTGCTGACTGTGCCTTGTATCGTTGCGTTACCTTTTAATCCACCACCAATATCCGTTAGCTGATCTGCTGCAAACGGTTTTACAATGGAAAGGTCAAGGCGATTTAAGGCAAGCTGCATATCCATGCGACCTTCGCCGGTGTAGTATTTTCCGTTTAATTGCACATCTGTTTTCTCGCCTTGTATCGCAATATTGGCAGCGTAAGCATTGGCTTCTTCATTGTTCACTTTTACAAGAACATTTCCAATAGTATCGCGTTTATAAATGACATTATTAATCTGAAGGTCAGAAGTAAAAACGGGCGTCTTCATCACATCTTTTACTACCGCATTCCCATTGATCGATCCTTCCACCGCAATTGAATCCTGGTGGGCAATCTTTGTAATGGTAGCAATCTGGAAATTATTGAATTCAACTTTGACCGGCGCATTCGGAACTTGCTCAGTGCTGTTAATAACGATAGACTGACCATCCTGGCTGATGGAAAAATTATTTACCAGAATACCGGCAACAGAATCATACTGAATGAAATTTCCCTGCGCTACATCCCAGCGGTTATAATCCAGTACCAGGCTGTCTTTCAAGCCAACTTTAAACCCATTGCTGATCTGGTTTAACACACCGCCCAATGCATATTGAAGCTTGTTTTTTTCATCGTTGGAACCGAGATTGAAGTCAAGTGTATTGTTTGCAAGCGAAGCGTCGAGGTTAGTTTTATATAACTTAAAAGAACCGGTATTAAAGTTTTCGAACGATACTCCCAGATTAAGCTTCTCAGCATTGGTTTTTGCTAATACATTTAAACTATCAATCTGTAAAGAATCCATCATGATCTGCCTGCCTTTTAGCGCAAGGTTCAAATTGTTTTGTGCACTGTTGAATGAAGTAGCTAATGTTAATGAATCGCTGCCTTTTAATGAAGGCATAAAATCAAGCAACAAACCTTGCGGAATCACTGTGGCATTCAGTTGCCAGTTCTGCGCAGCAAATGGCTGTGCTTTATAGCCGGGCAAGTTGTAATAACGATTGATGGTCGCCTGCAAAGCAGGCGCAATCTCGGTCAGCTTATACTGACCGGTCATGCTGGCTTTGATAACATTGGCAACATTCAGATCAATATCTTTTTGCTGTGGTGTGGCAGAAGCAATTAGTCCTATACTGTCTGCTGTGTAAGATTTACTTCCGGTTGTAATATTCAAATCAGTGATAGCAATATTGCCATTCAGCGAATCCACATTCGTAACCGGAACGTCAGCTATAATATGACCGTGCAATGCCAACGTATCTGTTACCAGATGCAGGGCATTCAGGTTAATGGTATCCAGTAACAGGTTCACCTGAACAGCCGGATACTTAGGTTTTAAATCCGCCGTTGCATCTAAGTTTAAAGCGATATTCGGGTCAGATATTACACTATTGATAACTGCTACCTGGTTGCGAAGTGTGCCAGTCAAATCCAGGTCGCGGTAAGTATACCCTTTTACCTGTGCAGCCAACACGCGAACGGCATATCTGAGGTTTGCCGTTTTCAAATCTGTACCCGTTCCGCTCACATTCGCGTTTAAAGAAACGGTGCCAACATTCTGTTCTTGTTTTAATAAATATCCGAGATTCAATTTATCAACAACCGCCTTTACACTATAAGGCGCTCTTGGATGCATACCGCCCGTTACTGTTACATTACCCTTATCGGTATTGAGTGCGAGGTCAGTGTTGAAATCCTTTATACCGCCTTTAAAATAACCCTTTACAGAAAAGTTATCCGGCAGGCGGAAATTGGCTAATTCCTTGGCAGGAATAAAAGGAAGAATATCATTTTTGCTTGCGCTTAGCTGCGCAATATTTAAGTCGGCGTATACTTTATTAGCATCTGGCAAACCTTTAATTCTGCCCGACATTTTTACCACCACATTTCCATATCCACTTACTTCAAACTGGGGAATATCCAAATCTTTTACATAGCCTTTAATACGTGTATTCAATTTGATTGCAGCATTCTCTTTACCACGAAGATTTCTCTTAAACGCAGGCATGAAAGTGAGAATGTCCTTAGCGCCAATTTGTGTTTGCAAAAGGTCAGCATCAATATACATATCGCCCGGTTGTTTGCTCAAAGCATCTAATGATGGATAGCTGACAACAAGCTTATTTTGAATCAATGTTTTGTCTGTTTGTAACACTAAATTTTGCAGGCTTGCTCCGGTATCGGTATACACAAAATTTGTCTTGAACCGGCGAAGGTTCAGGCCACCTTTTTCTGTAAACGATATTTGCTGAATGTTACCATTGTATATGCCCGGCGTAAAGGCAAGACTATCGCCTTTTAATGTAAAGGAATCAATCAGCAAATGGCTAAAGTCCATACCAGCCGGCGCTTTCGGCTTATTGTTATCGTCATACTCAAATTTAATATCATGAAAGTCAACATTGCCCAATTCAAACTTCCATGGATTCTGTAAGCCTTCATCAGCCTTTTGTGTAACCACTTCTTTTGTATAAGTGGCTTCTTCAGATTTTCCCAATTCAATTTTCGCCTGCGTATTATGTAACGCCAAATCGTTTAAACGGATATGAAGCGTTTGCAGGTTCATATCGCCGGGATGTGTAACCAATTCTCCCAAATGCAAATCTGCCAGTAAAGCAGACACATCATTTTTATAATTGAAGTTGATATTATGCAATCCAAGCTCTTGTACACTAATAACCGGGCTGGTCGATTTACCAACGGTTGCCGTATCTACATAAGAAGTATCTTCCTGAACCAGCGGCTTGTATTGATACACATTAGCAACAATATCCTTTATCTGGATATTAGGAACGGTGTAAGCACTTTTATCTAAATCGAATTTGGTAATGCGGGTAGTAAAATTGCCAAGTTTAAAATAAACATCATTGCCTGTTTCATCATCTTTAAAAGTAGCCAGGAAGTTGTTGACGATAATTTTATTTAAGTGAAACTGCATGGAGCTGCTGGTATCCTTCGGCGTTTTTTCTTTTTCCGGACCGCTGTTGAAGGCATCAATTATGTATTGAAAGTTATAGCTGGTATCCGGCTTCACACGATAAATATTCGCGCGGATGCCATTAAGCGAAAGATAGTCAACATTCACTTCGCTTTTCAGTAAAGCAAACATTCCGATATCAACACGAATTTCTTTACCGGCAAGCAAAGTATCGTGCTTCTGATCTTCGAAATAAATTCCAGATAATACAATGCGTTTAGGAAACGCAATGCTTAATCTGTCAATCTTAACTTTGGTCTTGATTTTCTTTTCGAGGTAGGCAACGGCTTTATCTTTCAAAAAGTTTTGCACAGCAGGTATCTGCACAGCAATAACAATAACCAATAGCAGGAAAATGATGCTTCCCACTATCCAGGCAACAACTTTAAGAGATTTTTTTACAACATGATTCAAAAGAAAGCAGCTTTAGTTTCCATTTAAAAAATACCCGGTACAGCAACACAGGCTTATCAATGGCAGCAAGGGCATTTCTTTTATTACGCTTTCTGTATAATCGCAATCAAAACAGAGATGATAGCAATTACAAGCAAAACGTGAATAAGCCAACTAGTAGACGCCCCGCCGGCAAAGAAAAACTCATACGCCCAAATTATAATACAAACAACGGCGACCAAATACAAAATGCTTCTCATAATATTTCGATTTGTTGGTTTTCTTTAGCTTGTTTCTTCTTATTAATGAAACTAAAAAGACTTCGCACAGCGGCAGCAGCGCCAGCTTTTTTCACAGTATTCATAATTCTGTCTTTTACTGTATTTCCTTTTTGCTTTTTGAATACAGAAAGCAAACCGGCCGCATTTTTTACAAAACCAAATGAGCTTAAAACTGCGCCTTTGGTAAGTACAAACGGAATAATCCGCATCAGGGCTGCCGGAACCGTTCTGATAATAGCAAATCTTTTAGCTTCGCCCGGAGCCTGCTTTACCCGCTGCTTCAAATCCATTTCCTTAGCAGAAATCCGCAGCTTAGTGGCAGCTATTTCATTCTGTAATTCTGCAAGTGTTTTTATATGAGATAAATCTCTTGTTGCCATTATTTTTTCTTAAGGAAACTTTGAATGAGTTTGTGTGTAATGGCGCTGCCAAACAGTTTTTTACCAAAGAATGCAACAATCAGTATCAGCAACAGGTAAATGCCAGTCACAATGGCAAATCCAAGCCAGGTGCTGTTTACCAGATCGCCAAACAAAAAGCCTAACATCATGGTGAGAGCTATCAGAAAAAACAACCCAAGAATAAACAGAATAACACCTGATACAACTGCAGCAGTGATAACAGAAACTTTTTCAACCGCCTGCAGTTTTACCAGTGTAAACCTGTCGCCCAGATAAGACTGGAACAGGTTCCTGGTATCTGTAAAGAAATTTGGTGCTTCTTTTGGCTCTTCAGTTTGCATAGTATCATTAAGAGATGGTTGCATCTTTAATGTCTTTAGCTTTTTTCTCGAGGCTGGCAATGTATTTTTTTCCCTGGTCTATCAGGTCACCTATTTCTTCGCTGTAATCGCTGTATTTGCGTTTAGCTTTTTTGCTCAGGTCGCCGTATTTATCCTTTGCAGAATCACTCCAGTCAGAAGCTTTATCTTTTGTATCATCCCATAGGTCCTGACCTTTACTGCTTACGTCATCCCACAAATCCTGTCCTTTATCGCTGTTGGCAAACAAAGCTATGAATGTGCCTGCAGCCGCACCTAATATTAACCCTGCAACAAATTTTGTATTGCTCATCTTATTTGTTTTTGATGTATTGCCCTAATGCAAGCATTGTACCACAACAAATTATGTGAACAGATGCTTTCAATTTTAAAACTAATACGTGGTGTAAAATCCACAGAGGAAGAGTGAGTTGAGAGTTTGAGCTATTAGCCGTTGGCCTCAAGCTGAAAGTTCTTATTGCAAAAATAACCAGTTATATCACAAAGCTTTTATTGCATTCTTTTTTTTGGCAACCATCGTTCGCCGCTTTTATGATCGGCAGTTGTTATCCTTGCGTGTTATAGTAGCTAACAGCTCACAACGCTTCATGCCGGCTTTCATCAAATGTTTGCCGCCAGCGTTTGTGGCTCCATAAATAATTAGTGGGTTGCTCGCGTATGCAGCTTTCCACAAAAGCAATCATCTTCTTTGTAATTTCACCTTTGGGTAAGCTGTTCGGGTCAGTTGTCAGCAACACGATTTCCGATTGATAATAGCCGCGCTTTATCTTTTTGAACCTTGCCATGGTAACGGCTGATTTATTTGATTTAGCCGTTCTCTCCGGCCCTTTTACAAAGGTTGTCATTTTACCAAAAAAAGGAGCCCAATATGCCCGGTCGCCCGATTCGCGCTGGTCCGCAACCAATACCAATACAAACGGAAGCCTGGTAAAAGGCGCAAACTCCTGCCGGTAATTATAAGCCGAAATCATATGCGAGCCGAACCGCGAACGGGCTTTATAAAAGATGCGGTTAATGACTTTGTTGGCAATGGGTTTATACACCACCAAAAAAGGATAATTCACGTTCATTCCATATGCCGCGTTCGCATATTCCCAGTTAAAATAATGCCCAAGGTGAACCTGTGCATTCTGACCTGTTTTATACAAGTTATTCAGCACTTCGTAATTGGCGGTGAAGCGCTTGTTCAATTCTTTTTTTGATATCGATAGCAGCTTGATAAATTCAAACCAGTTATCGGAGAAATGAGTATAAAAATCACGCTCTATCTTATTTCTTTCCGTTTCTGTTTTTTCGGGAAACGCAATCAGAAGATTGTTTTGTACCACTTTTCGCCTGTATCTGATCACATGATATAATAAAAAGGAAACACCATTGCTCAGCAGGTATAAAAACCAGAATGGCAAGAGTGAGAACAGGTAAAAGAAAGCATAAACCACATAATACATGGCGGCAAAGATATTGGCTGATTGATAGAACACGAATGACACGAGCTGGCGTGCACGGATGTTTGGGATTTTGTAGTTGAAAAATAATATTTCATATAAGTTTCACCACATGGGCTTGCTTACATAATATTCAATCTTAAATCCTCTTTATCCGTGATAAGTCCGCGTCATTACTGTTCTATTTCTATAGAATGATATTCTGCAATAAAGCGCTATTTTCAGGATGATCGGTATTGTAATGCAAGCCGCGGCTTTCTTTCCGTAATGAAGCGCCTTTTACAATCAGGTAACCAACGGTTATAATATTGCGCAGCTCAAACAACTGTGGCGATACACGCGTGTCTTTGTACAAAGCTTCTGTTTCATCAAACAAAAGATCAAGACGTTTTGAGGCACGTTCTAAACGCACATCGGTGCGAACAATGCCTACATAATCACTCATGATTTGCTGCAGTTCTTTTACGCTTTGTGTTATAAGAATCATTTCTTTTGGCTCAGTGGTTCCTTCCTGGTCCCAGTCAGGAATTTCATTTTCAAAATTGATATTGTCAATGATTTTCACGCTATCGAGAAAGGCTCTGTGGCTAAATACCATAGCTTCCAGCAAACTGTTGCTGGCAAGGCGGTTGGCGCCGTGCAAGCCGGTGCTGGCACATTCGCCGCAGGCATACAGATGTTGGATGGAAGTGCGTGCCCATTCATCTGCCTTGATGCCGCCGCAACTATAGTGAGCCGCCGGCGCCACAGGTATCATTTGTTGCATCACATCAATACCAATGCTCAGGCATTTTTCATAAATATTCGGGAAGTGATGAATGAACTTTTCTTTATCCATGTGGCGGCAATCGAGGTAAACATTCTCGTTGCCGGTGCGCTTCATTTCGTTGTCAATGGCGCGGGCAACAATGTCGCGCGGAGCAAGATCTTTACGCTCATCGTATCGCTCCATAAAAGCGTCGCCGTCTTTATTACGCAGTATACCGCCATCGCCGCGAACGGCTTCTGTAATAAGGAAGGATGGCGACATGCCCGGCTCGTATAAAGCGGTGGGATGAAACTGGATGAACTCCATATTCTCGATGCGTCCCTTGGCGCGGTATGCCATCGCAATGCCATCGCCGGTAGCAATCTTCGGGTTGGTGGTGGTGCGGTATGCTTGTCCGCAGCCGCCGGTGGCCAGCACGGTTATTTTAGCTAAAATAGTTTCGATGGATTTTGTTTGCTCGTTCAACACATACACGCCATAGCAACAGATATCGGTGGTTGATTTGGTAACGAGATAACCGAGATGATGCTGCGTGATTAAATCCAATACAAAACAATGATTGATGAAGCTGATATTGGTGTGCCGGCTAATTTGTGAAAGCAGCGCACGCTCCATTTCTTTACCGGTAACGTCCTTATGATGCAGGATGCGAAACTCGCTGTGACCACCTTCGCGACCCAGTGAATACCCGCCACTTTCATCTTTATCAAACTTAGCTCCGTAGCCGATGATTTCGTTGATGCGTTGCGGACCTTCCGTTACCACAATTTCAACAATATGCCTGTCGCACAAACCATCACCGGCAATGAGAGTGTCTTCTATGTGCTTTTCGTAGCTGTCTTTAGTAATGTCCATTACACCGGCAACGCCGCCCTGCGCATACTTGGTATTTGTTTCGTCGGCGCTGGTTTTTGTGATGACAGTTACGGTTTTATCGGGAAACTGAGAGGCAACTTTTAAGGCGTATGTAAGCCCGGCAATGCCGGAACCAATGATTAGAAAATCCGTTTGCTGCATGTGAACGCTTTATCGTCAGATGTGTAATTGAATGACAAGGCAAACGTAGGATGAATTGTTGAGAATACGGTGAGCTATGAGTTGTAAGCTATGAGCGGCGAGCCACAAGCTTTACGCTACAAGCGGAAAACATTTGCTGATGGAATTTTTGTTTTTTTTTTAAAACTCACATCATTGCACGGAACGTTGATGGTAGGATTCTTGCTGCTTCGACACGGAAGAATCACAACTGCCGATCATAAAAGTGGCGGACGATAGTTGCCAAAAGAAAAAAACAACTGCTTTATAAAAGCTTTGAAATAACTGGTATGCTCCGCAATAAAAGCTAATAGCTAATGGCTATCAGCTCGTAGCTGAAAAAGCCTTATCAACTACTTACTCCGTATGGCTTCTACGGGATTCATTTTAGCAGCAATACGCGCGGGAATGATGCCGGACACCACGCCAATTACTACGCAAATGCTGAAGGCGAGAACGACGATGTGTGGTGCGATGATAATGGGAAATGGCAGAACGGCACTTAGTGCAAGTGATAAAACATACACAAGCAAAAGACCAAATACGCCACCCATTACACAAAGGAAGGCGCTCTCTAAAAGAAACTCGGTGAGGATGGTGATGCTGCGCGCGCCTATGGCTTTTTTAAGACCAATCTGGCTGGTGCGTTCGCGCACGGTGACAAACATAATATTGGCTACGCCAAAAGCTCCTACAATAAGTGATAAGCCTGCAATGAGCCAGCCGCCAATATCGACCGAACCAAAAACAGAACTGATTTGCTGGCTAAACGCACTGACATCGTTTAGAGAAAAATTGTCTTCGCTGGTGGGGCTGAGCTTGCGCACCTGGCGCATAATGCCGCGCAACTCATCGGTAAGTGCCGCGGTGGATATGCCTGGCTTGCTATTGACAAGGATTGACGGCTGCATAACGTCAGGATTGTTGACATCCCAGATGCCCGCAAAATACTTGAATGACATAATCAGGCATTGGTCGTAATCGTAGCCGCCAATCATGGATGAGCCTTGCTTTTCGATGATGCCAACAACCTGCACATGCCTTCCATCCATGGAGATGAATTTGCCTTCGGCTTTTTGAGCTTCGCCAAAGAGCAGTTCTGCGTTTTTATAGCCGATCACAACTACAGGATTGCCGCGTTGAAATTCATTATCGGTGATGTACCTGCCATAACCGACTTTGAAAGATTGTATTTTGTTGAAGTCCTCTGAAACCGCATACACGTTTACATTGCTAAGCTGGCTGTTGTTGTAAGATAACGTAACGGTACTGGATGAATTGAAGTAAGCCGCATTGGCAGCAAGTGTGCTTCGCTGCTTGATGAACTGCATTTCGTTATACTTCATGATGGGGCGACTCATAAACTTCCACCATGGGTAATCAGAATTGTTGGCATATTCCCATTTGTCAACATAAATGGTGTTGGAACCCAGCGATTGCACATCGCTTTGCAGCTTGCGCTCCATGCTATCAACGGCTGCCAGCACACCGATGATACAAAAGATGCCGAAAGCCACGCCCAGCAAAGACAGGGCACTGCGCAACTTGTTATTGGCAAGCTCCTGCGCCGACATTTTGAAACTGTTCCAGACTATGCCGATGATGCGAATCATAATGTAAACTTAAGGCAAATTACCAGTTGGCTGCACGGGCTGCGTTTGTTTTATATGGACGGCAACTTTACGGTTAATTATTAATTGAATGGAATGATGCCTTTTTATCATTCGGCTCTTCCTCGTCTGCTACCTGTTTGCTTTCGTACAGCGGTTTAATATTGTGGTGATAGTAGTCGCTTTTGGAAGCGGCTTTTGTAAGCGCAATATATACTGAGAGTGGAACATTATAAAACTGCATGACTTCGCCTGTAGAGAATTCAAGCTCGAGTGTGGATGTGGCAGCTTCGTAACCGACAGACATGAGGGTGCCGGAAGCAACAGTGACTCTTTGCATAGGTTATTTATTTAGCGCTGCGAAACTAAATACAGGCTGCCAGCTATGAGCCTTTAGCCATCAGGAATTAGCTTTTTGTAAACGGATGTGGTGATAAAGCGATGGAAGAAAGTGGCTGTCTTTACCAGCTCGTAATTATGTGATTGAAACTTTGATATCATGTTGGGAAGTTTAGTCGCTTCTATGTTAGCCGTTGCGCGGAAGAATGTGTACATGCTGAATAAAAGAAGCTTTTGCCAGTAAGCCTTGCTGTGCGCAACCTGGAAATCGGTGTATAGCCAAAGCCCGTTTGTTTTTAGTTTGGAATGCAGAAGAGAAAATACTTTATGTGCATTCTGTTCTGAAAAATTATCGAAGAAAAAAGGTGTAATAATAACGTCGTAATCTGTACCTGCTTGCCAGTTAAAAATTGATTGATTGATAAAACGAACATCATTGTTACCGATGAATTTCTTTTTTGCTTCGGCAATCATTTTTAGGGAGATATCTATGTAATCGATCTGCAAACCCTGCTGATGAACTTTCGTGATTTCTTCCAATATCCAACCCGTACCGCCGCCAGCAATGAGGATGCGGGAAGAAGCCGGAATGAGCGGCAGATAAAGCGTTTGCGCCTTACGCAATGCATTTCCATAAATAAGCTTGACAAGTTTATCGTAGAAAGGAACAATAAGATCGTAGCCTCGTTTCATCAACATATTTCAATGAATAAATGAAAGCAAAAAGCCTGCGAAAACGAAATCGTTCCGCAGGCTTTACTATATAGTAAGTGAGAGAATTATTGCAAAGACACGTTTACGCGACCACTCGTTTTCACTATTACAGATGTACCGCCGCCATTTATTTTGCCATCTACTTTATCATCTTCCACACTGCCGCTAAAATTGGCAAGCGATGTTGTTTTTACTTTACCGCCTTCGAGGTGCAAATCAAGTCCTTGTCCTTTTGGTAATTGCAGGTCAATGTTTCCACCTGAATTACTGACACGTACATAATCGCCAAGCTTTGCGATGCTGATGCTTATACTTCCGCCGCTGGTACCGGTTTCCAGTGTAGCCGCTATGTGATCAAGGTTAATATTACCACCGCTGGTGTGAGCAGACAATGCACCTTCAATATTATCGCCATGAATGTTGCCACCGCTTGTGCCGGCTTTAATATTTCCTTTTAAATTATCTAGATGAAGATTGCCGCCAGACGTTGCGATGTTAAGTTTACCGTTGCAATCAGAAGCTTCTACATTGCCACCGCTGGTAGATAAATTGATATCATCGCTTGAGTGAGCAATGCTGATGTTGCCGCCACTGGTAGAGCCATCAATATCGCCGCTCAGTTTATCAAGAACAAGGTTGCCGCCGCTGGTTGCAAATTTCTGATCGCCTTCCAGATCATTCAACATGATATTGCCGCCTGAGGTAGCAAGATCGGTTGATACAGCTTTGGAAGAATAGATTTTGAACGATATGCTAAGTGCTTTTTTCCAGTTCATATTTCTTTCCTTACTTTCCGCTCTGGCAGTCAGCTTTCCATTGCTTGCATCAATAATTAAGTCATAATTTTTCAAACGCCCGGCAAGCTCATCTTTCGATAATGTTCTGCCCTGGTTGTCTCTTACGTACACGTCGATATGAGGATTGCTGCTTACACTTTCTACCGAGATATTACCGCCTGCCGTTCTGGCTTCTATCTTTTTTACTGATACATCAGAAAATGACCTGGTCATGTAAGGCGTCTCATCGCCTTTCTGGGCAAACAAAACGGTTACCTGGGCTGTTGCGAATAATAAGAAGAGATACTTTTTCATAAAAATGTTTGTGTTAGTGATTATTGAACGATGATGTTTCTAAAATGTTACAATAGTTATTTTTGTACGTCAATAAAATTTCAACAGGCGTGCCATTGGCTGAAACCCTTTGCCAGACTATCTTTCAGAATTTCATTAAAAACAAAAGGCGTTCATTATCGAACACCTTTTGTACGTTTTCAAAAAACATCTTCTACTCAGTTCGCAGGCTTTTTACAGGATTGGCCAGCGCAGCCCTGATTGCCTGGAAACTTACGGTAAGTAATGTGATAAACAAAGCACCGAAACAAGAGAGGATAAACACCCACCAGGATATATCGGTTCTGTACTGATAATTGTTCAGCCAGCTATTTAAATAATACCACGCAAGCGGTATGGAAATAAGGCAGGAAATAGCAACCAGCAACGCAAATTCTTTCGATAACATCTGCCAGAGATTGAAAGTAGAAGCGCCCAGCACTTTGCGCACACCAATTTCTTTTTTGCGCTGCTCGGCTACGAAGGAAGCCAATCCCAGCAAGCCTAAACACGAAATGAATATGGCAAGGATAGTAAAGAACATAGCAAGATTTCCCACACGCTGTTCATCATTAAACTTGGCCGCATAGTCATCATCATTAAACTTATAATCGAACGGAGAACCGGGATTGTATTTTTTAAAAACACCTTCAATTTTTGCCAGTGCATCCTGCAGGGGTACGCCGGGCTTTATACGCACGGTAACCACATTTGCCCAATCGGGATCATACGTAAAAATAGTAGGTTTTACAGGGCTGTATGGCGACTCCATAATCATGTCTTTTACCACGCCGACAACTGTATAATTTTTATCATTCCACTGTATTGTTTTACCCAAAATGTCCGCTTTCATTCCTACCTGCTTTACCGCCGATTCGTTCAGTATCATAGACAAGCTGTCGGTGGCAAAATCCCTGGAAAAATCGCGTCCTTCTTTTACCTGCCAGCCAATGGTATTACCGAAGTCCCGCGTTACGCCTATCGTACCAAAATTGGGTAGCGTATTGGGATCTTTTCCTTCCCAGTTATAACCGATCTGGTTAGAATACACAGCCGTGGTAGGGCTTGACGATTCTGCCATGTTTGCTACCATCCCGGTGGCTATTAAATCGCTGCGCAAAACATCGTAATGCCCGTATAAATCAGGCGTGGTCATAGGTAAAGTTATTAAACCATCGCGGCTGTAACCAACCGGCCGGTTCTTGGCAAACTGTATTTGCTTAAACACAATGACGGTTCCGATGATTAAGGCGATGGAAAATGTGAACTGGACAACCACCAACACTTTGCGTGGCAGCGATGCAAACCTGCCAACGCGGAACGTTCCCTTTAATACTTTAATGGGTTCGAACTTAGATAGGTAGAACGCAGGATAACTGCCGGCAATAAAGCCGGTAATGAGGGTAAACAATATGGCTAAGAACCAAAATACAGGGTTGGTTACGGGTAATGAAATGTCTTTATCAGCCAGCTTGTTAAACAGCGGAATAAGCAGCGCGGCAAACAAAAGAGAAAACAAAAACGACACAAATGCCACCAGCACTGATTCGCTTAAAAACTGCTTAATCAGTTGGCTTCTTACCGAACCCACCGTTTTGCGAATGCCGACTTCTTTTGCGCGCTTCTCGCTACGGGCGGTGCTCAGGTTCATAAAATTGATGCAGGCAAGCAGCAGCACGAATACACCAATGATACCAAACAACCAAACAAACTGAATACGGCCACCCGTGGCTTTCCCGTTTTTAAATTCACTGTATAAACGCCATTTGTCCATAGGCTGCAGCACCAGTTCTTCTTTGCCTTCGGTAGCTGCGTTTTTATGTATCATAGAAGCGTTCTTTATCTTCTGAGATACTTTATTTATATCAACGCCTTCAGCAACCTGCACATATGCCTGCCAGGAATGATTGTTCCATTGCTCTGCGGCTTCTTTAAGCCAGTTTTCTGTAGTGATGTATTTGTTCCAGGGCATCAGCAGCTTCGTATCGTATAGTGTTGTATTACGTGGAAAATCTTCAAATACACCCGCTATTTTATAGCTTTCTTTATTGTCAAACTTTACCGTTTTATTCACCGGGTCGGCATCGCCGAATAAAGACTTTGCCAATGATGAATTGATTAAAACAGAAGAAGGATCTTGTAAGCTATTCCTGTTTCCCTTTATCATCCTTATAGAAAACATAGAAGGAAAGTTTGGCTCTACCCACATGCCGGAACCGAGTATTTTTTTATCGCCTACTGCCAGTATATGCCCGAAGTTCCAGGAAGCCATAGAGATGTTTTTGAAGTCGGATGCATACTTAGTTCGCAACTCCTGCCCTACCGGCATGGCAACGGCATTGTCAGTTTGAACGCTGGAGCCTTCAAACTCGGTTGTCATCAATTGCGCAAGCTGGCGATGGTTGGTATGGTAATCATTATACGTTACCTCATCCCATATCCATAATGCTATCAGCATAGCCACAGCCATGCCCGTGGCCAACCCTACAATATTGATGATGGAATACACCTTGCTCTTTACAAGGTTGCGCCAGGCAATGAGGAAATAGTTCTTAAGCATAGAAGACATTTTATAATGTAATGTTCTGTTCCTGAATTATTAACTGAATCTCTTTATTGTTTACAGGTTATACTTCTGATTTGTTATTCTGCCCGAAGGCTTTTTACCGGGTTGGCAACGGCAGCTTTAATTGCCTGCAGGCTTACCGTAAGCAAAGCAATCGTAATAGCTGACAGGCCGGCTACAACAAAAACAGACCAGCCTATTTCGGTTCGGTAGGTATAGTTCTGCAGCCATTGATTCATTACATACCAGCCTGCCGGTGTAGCAATGAGAATAGCGATAATGACCAGCCACATAAATTCTTTCGACAACATACCGGCAATGCCGGCAATGCTGGCACCGAGCACTTTGCGGATACCGATTTCTTTCGACCGGCTTTCTGCCATATATGCGGCCAAACCAAACAAACCAAGGCAGGAAATAAAAATAGTGAGACCGGCAAATAAAGCTGCCATGGTTCCGGTTTGCCTTTCGCTTTTGAACTTTTGACTATACTCATCATCCACAAAATGATATGCAAACGGATATGCGGGGTTGTATTTCTTAAACACTTGTTCCGCCATTTGCAAATTACCGGCGGTACTATTTTGATGGCTAAACCGCATAATGATATTGTAGGTCCAGTAATCCGTTCCAAACAAAACCATGGGATTTACGGTTTCGTAAGGCGAACCAATAATAAAGTTTTTGATTACGCCCACAATGGTGCGGTTAGTGCCGTTCATATTGATGACCATGCCGATTGGATTTTTTAATCTCATAGCAGCTACCGCAGCTTCATTTATTACCACGGAAGCCGTATCGTAAGGGTATTTTTTCAAATCAATATCGCGTCCGCCAAGCAATGTAATGCCGGTGGTTTTTACAAAATCGCCATCGGTGCCTACTCTTGAGAAATTTATATTTTCATCGCCTTTGGCAGAACCCTGCCAAGAATAACCACTTGAAGTAGCGCCATCAACCGTTACGCCCAAACTGTTTTTACACATGGCAGTAACGATGCCTTTGCTCATCAGGTCGGCTTTGATTATGTCGTAGTTCTTTTTTATATCGCCTTCAACAGGCACTTCTGCCAAATCAGCAACCTGGTAGCCGGAATCCCTGGTTTCCACAAACTTTACCTGGCGGTACACAATCAGCGTAGAAATGGTAAGAATGATGGCTACCGAAAATTGTATAACCACCAATATCTTGCGCGGATTGAACGTGCGCCCGGCGGAAAACCTGGCTCCTTTTAAAACGGTTACCGGTTTAAAAGCCGACAGAAAAAATGCCGGGTAACTACCCGCCAGCAACCCGGTAAGTATAATGAAACCGGACAAACTGAGCCATAGCAGCGGACTGGTATAATTAATGGTAAGCGACTCGTTTATCAAATGATTGAAGGCAGGCAATGACAACCGGAAAACTAATAAAGAAAAAAGACCAGCCACAAATGCAATCAAAACAGACTCGCATAAAAACTGGCCGATCAGCCTTGCCTTTCCTGCGCCAATCACTTTTCGTACGCCTACTTCCTTCGCCCGTTTTTCACTTTGCGCAGTGCTCAGGTTCATGAAGTTGATACAGGCAATCAGCAGGATGAGCGCGGCAATGATAAGCAGCAACCGCACGGTGTCGATGCGCCCGCCGGAAGGAACTCCATTTTCAAAACCGGAATACAGATGTTGCTTTGTAACCGGGTACAGAAAAATGTCCGTCTTCGTATCGGGTGCGTATTTGATTACTTCCTTTTCAATCTTTTTATTGAACTGATCAATCGCCACGCCGGGCTGTAGCTGCACATAGGTGTAATACGTGTTGTTACTCCAGTTAGTCCCGTAGGCATTTTCATTTGCCGCCAGGGATATAAGGTAAGTGAAATCGAACTCAGTATTCGAAGGAAGATTTTTAAGAACACCGGTTACTTTATAGCTGTTCTGGTTGTTCACCTTTACCACTTTTCCCATGGCATCTTCATTGCCAAACAGCTTCCTGGCGAGGTCTTCTGTTATTACTATGCTGCTTACATCGTCAAGCGCATGCGCCGCATCACCTTTTAGTAATGGAAAGCTGAACATGCTTAAAAACGGCTTATCCACATCGTTACCTTTTGCCTTGATGCTTTTATCGCCGTAATTAAACAACCGCTCAATGCTCCAGTAAATACGGGCTGTATTTTTTACTTCGGAAAAGTCTTTCTGCACTGCCTTTCCTACCGGGCCTGACGTAACATCCCAAACAGAAATGTATCCTTCATTTTCGCTGCGGTTATATACTTTATACAGGCTATTTTTATTGGCGTGAAACTGATCGTAGCTAAACTCATTTTGTACCCAGACACCAATAAGCAACACGGCTGACATACCGATAGCCAAACCGGTAATGTTGATAATGGAAAACACTTTGTTTCGCAACAGGTTTCGCCATGCAATTATAAAATAGTTCCTTAGCATAAAAGAAGTTTGAGAACAAAAGACTAAACAATCAAAGAAAGTTCAACGTGTATGCCAACGCTGAAACCCTTCATAGCATTACCTTTCCGCGAAGCAAATAACAAAAGGTGTTCGATAATGAACACCTTTTGTACGGTAATAAACCCCTTCTGCCCTTAAAGGGGAACTTGTAGCCTGTTTATTATTTGTGCAGCAGGTTCTATTGCAATAAACCAAAGCAACAATTGTTTACGCTGCTACAAGTTCCCCTTTAAGGGCGGATGGTCTTCTACTCCGTCCGTAAACTCTTTACCGGGTTCATCATTGCAGCTTTAATTGCCTGAAAGGAAACGGTTAGTAACGCAAATAAAATGGCGGCTATTCCTGCCAGTGCGAACATCCACCATTCTATCTGTATGCGGTAAGCAAAGTTGAGCAGCCATTTATTCATTGCATACCACGTTATCGGTACCGCAGTCGTGATGGCGATGATGATGAGAATCACATAATCTTTGGACAACATCTGGACAATACCGGCAACGGAAGCGCCCAGCACTTTGCGGATGCCGATTTCTTTGGTGCGTTGAAAAGCAGTGAGCACAGAAAGCCCGAACAAGCCAAGACAACTGATGAAAATAGAAATAGCAGTCGCTACATTGATAAGTCTTGCCAAGTGCTCTTCCTGCTCGTACATGGCAGCGATGGTTTCATCGTAAAACTTATAAGTAAACGATTCCGGCGGATAAAACTGGTACCACTTTTTTTCGACGGCCTTTAAAGTGTTCTGCCATTGTGAAGCATCACCGGATAGTTTGATATTGAAGGAATACAGATTGTCCTTATCGCTTTCAAATGCCATTGGGTCAATGGTTTTGTAAAAGTTCTGCTGGTGAAAATCACTCACCACACCAACGATGGGAAACTTTTCATTCTCCTGTCCTATCATTTTACCCAAAGCTTGCTGCGGCGAAGCAAAACCAAACGCATGAAGTGCCGTTTCGTTAATGACAAATTCGTTGGTGGTATCGGAGGCACGCAGGTTTCTGCCAGCCAGCAAAGGAACCTGGTATAAGCGCAGGTAATCCGTATCTACCGTTTTCCTGAACACTTCTCTTGTAATTGGTTCTTTACCGTTTGGCACATAATCATACTCACTGCTGGAATAGCCGTTTTCCATTGGCTGATCGCCGAGCGCAATGCTTTGTATGCCGGGCATCCTCTTCAATTCTGTAAGCAGTGCAAATTGTTTGTTACTGTACTTTTTATCGCTTACATACTTCCAGGGCACATCTGCCAGCACCACAGCATCTTTGTTAAATCCCATGTCAGTGGTAAGCATGTAATGCAGCTGATTGCCGACAATAAGAGCGCTTGTTATAAACACCAAAGCAATCACAAACTGAAACACAATGAGCGCTTTCTGCAGGCTGAAGCCGCCTCTTTTTTTGTAGTTGAAGGATGTGTTGCGGAAGATGCTGATGGCTTTTACTTTGGTAATGAGCCAGCCCGGATACAGACCTGCCAGCAGGGTAACAATCACTGCCAGTACGATGATGAAAGCCAGCAATTCAATGACGTTGCTTAACGGCTTTACATCCGGCGGAATAATTTCTTTCAATAACCAAAAGCCAAGAACACTAAACAAATAAGCCAGTACACCGGCAACTAATGTTGTGATTACGGTTTCGCTTACAAATTGGCCAATCAGTTCAGCCCTGCTGCTGCCTAATGTTTTCCGCACACCAATTTCTTTTGCCCGTTGCGGTATGCTGGCAATGCTCATATTGATGTAGTTGATGCAAGCCAATAACAGCAGGAACAAAGCAATTCCCAGTAAGCCGTACATCACAGGCTTGCTGGCTTTGCGCACATCTCCTTCATTGATATAAGTCGAGAAATGAGATTCGCGCAAAGGCAGCAGTTGATACCAGCGTTTGAACTTAAAATTGTCATTATTCTTCTGCGCCCATTCCTTTTGTTTGCCTGCTACGATGCCCTCTATCTGTTTGGTAACGATGGCAGGATTGATTCCCTTTTTCAATTGCAAATACAACTTATCGGAACCATTGGTGTTCGTCCAGGCATTCAGTTCATAAGCTTTTACCGGAAGCGCACAGAACTCCTGCGTCGTGAATTCGGTGGGCGTTGACAAGTTGGCTACAATGCCGGTTACTGTTCTCTGTATAGTGTCGCGCGAAGAATAATAAGTGATGGTGTGATTGAGTATTTTTTCGGGAGATAAATTTGGAAAATATTTTTTTGCCCGGCTTGCCGTTAGCACCACGCTTTCCGGTGCCAGCAAAGCGGTGGCTTTGTTACCTGCCAGCCATTTATATGGCACCATACTAAAATAAGAGGAATCGGTGGCGGCGATTCCTTCCGGGCCATCCATGGTCAGCGGCTTTCCGGCAGTTGTATTTACCTGTATACTGGTTACCCATTTGCCAAGCAGGGGCGCTACCCTGTCAAGCCCGGCAATCTGTTCTCTCACACCCTGGTATAAAGGCGCTGAGACACCACCATTGTAAGATTCTTTTTCATCAAAAACAAAACCTGTTATAACACGATAAATCTGATCCCGGTTTGCAAGGTTCTTATCATAGCTGAACTCATAATCTACAATGCGATAGATAATCCAGCATGCACTGATGCTGATGGCCAAGCCAAATATATTCAGCGCTGTAAACAAACGGTGACGCCATAAGTACCGCAAGGCAGGCGTGATGTATTTCTTCATGGTAAACTAGTTTTTATGTATTGGTTTCGAAAGTTGAATCAACCTTCGCTATTCTGTTCGTAAGCTTTTTACCGGGTTGGCAATAGCTGCTTTGATAGTCTGCAAACAAATGAGCACTGTCGTTAGCAATCCCAGGCAAACAATAGAAATAATAAACGGCGTTGTGGTAATATCTATCCGGTATGCATATTCCTGCAGCCACTTATTCATCATCCAGTAAGCTAACGGGCAGGCAACTAAAACAGCAATGATGATTACCCATAAAAACTCCTTGATAAATAAAGAAACGATAGCCGGAACGGATGACCCTAACACCTTGCGGATACCGATTTCTCTGGTGCGCTTTTGAATGCTTGATGATACCAACCCAACAACACCAAGCAGAACAATAACGAGTGCCAGAATGGTCGCTGTGTATGAAGCTTTTTTTAACTGTATTTCAGATTGGTACATCTTCAGCAACGTGTCATCCATAAATTTATATTCGAACGGTGCACCCGGCAGTAAAGCGTTCCATTTCTTTTGTATAGCATCAACACTTGCGGCAATGTTTCCAGGCTTCAGTTTGAAAGAAAAAAAACGATATACAAAGTCAAAATCCAGGTTAAACATAATAATCGGTGGTACCGATGTTTGCATAGAGCCAAAATGAAAATTATTGGTAACGCCATTTACTACAAACACTTCCGGATTGCCGGGAATTTTTACCTGTTGCCCGATGGCTTCTTTTGCATTGCTAAATCCTAAAGCTTTAACGGCAGCTTCATTGAGAATCACTTTTAAAGAATCAAGCCTGTGACCCTGGAATGCATTGCCCGCTATAATTGGTATTTGATACAGCGATAAAAAGTTTTCATCGTTCTCTAAGATAGCGGCTGCAATGGCGTGAGTCGAATCGCTGCCCATCCTAAACAGCGGCACATTATTGCTGTTATTACCATCCGGTATTTCGAAAGAAAGCGACGCCTGGCTAACATGAGGCATGGCAGCAAATTCGTTTCGTATCACTTTCATTTTGTCCACGCCTTTTTGCGACCAGTCTCTTGGCAGTTGTGCTGAAAGAATGAAATCTTTATTATAACCAAGATCACTTTTCAGAAATAAACTGATTTGTTGTGAAATGACAATGGCACCAATGAAGGCAACCGTTGCTGTGATAAACTGGAATGTGGTAAGCGACTTTCGTAATAGCACATTATCTTTTACAGAGGAAAGCTTCCCTTTTAATGAATCAACAGACTTTACAGATGACAACACAAAAGCGGGGTAAATACCAGCCGCAAAGCCAATCAGAAGAACAAACAGGAAAGGAAGTATAATAAAGTAAGAAGGAAAATCTGTGAGCGCAGGAAGCGGATGAATTAATATGTTGCTGAACAGATTTTGTGTAATCAAATAAATAACGCACGCAAACAGCATTGCTATAAAAACAATGATAATGGATTCAATCAGGAACTGCATTATCAGGTTTCTTTTCAAGCCACCTAATACTTTTCTCACGCCCATTTCACGCATTCTTGCAGCAGAGCGGCTTACAGACATGTTGATGAAATTAATAACCGCCATCAGCAAGACAAACAAAGCGATTGCCGATAAGGCATACAGCATGTTTTTTATCAAGCCGTTGTTTGCTTTTAAATAAAAATCTTTTAGCTGAACAAGCTCCGGCTTTAAATCAGCAGCTACCTGTGGCAGTGCATTTTGCTTGATAAGATGAGCAAGTGGTTGCGCAAGCTGTTTAGGTGAAACGCCTTTCTGTAATTCAATATAACTGGCAATATGAGGATTTTGCCAATCCATGTTCCTTCCAAAAAAAGCAAGATTAGAAGTTGCCACATAAAAATCTCCGGCATAACCATCAACCAGGTTTGTAACAGAATTATTTGAAAATTTATTCAGCACACCGGTAATCAAAAAATCATGTTTTGAACCTGAAAAATTTTCGATGGTAATGGTTTGTCCAACCACATCTGTTTTGCCAAAATACTTCACTGCTTTATCCATTGTTATGACAACAGAAAACGGATACTGCAAAGCTGTTGCTGCATTGCCATACAGCAGCGGGAACCCATACATACCAAGTAATGTGCTGTCGCCGATCTGTACATTTTCCCGGAAGCTCTTATCACCTTTTGAGATATTGGACGTAATGCCATCATACCTGTAAAAATCAGCAACCAGATTGGGATAGTTTTGTTGTAACGCTTTAGCAAGCGGACCTAAACTTGACAGAAAAAAACCTTCGTTCGGGTTTTTCCAGTTGCTTTGAATAATATATTGCCTGTCTGCATTTTTCAAATTGGTATTCACCTGCAACTCACTCCATACATAAGCTGCAATCAGCAATGTGAAAGCTATACCGATAGACAAGCCAACGATATTTATAAAAGAATAAATACGGTTCTTAACAATGTTCCGCCAGGCTATTTTGAGATAATTCGCAAACATGATTATGCAATTTTTATATTCGAAAAGGTCTTACTCATCATTCACTTATCTTATTCTGTTCGCAAGCTCTTCACCGGGTTTGCTATGGCAGCTTTAATTGCCTGGAAACTTATTGTTAGCAATGCAATTATTATTGCAGACAATCCACCTACAGCAAACAACCACCAACTGATGCTGATGCGGTATGCATAATCCTGTAGCCATTGGTGCATAAAATACCAGGCAAGCGGTGTAGCGATTGCAAAAGCAATCGTGATAAGCAATACAAACTCTTTTGAAAATAAATACACGATATTGCCTGCAGAAGCCCCAAGCACTTTGCGAATGCCGACTTCTTTTATTCGCTGCACTGACATGAAAGATGAGAGCCCATATAATCCAAGACAGCTTAGGAAGATAGCGATGGCTGCGAAAATTTTATACAATTGCGCTAATTGATTTTCCTGTTTGTAAAAGCTTACTATTTTATCATCCAAAAACCTGTATTCATACACAGAATTTGGAAGTGCTTGCTGCCATATTTTTTTGATGGCTTGCATGGTTGCCGCCATGTTGGTGGTGGAAAGTTTTATAGAAACCTGGCGGTACATAGTACC
Organism: Ilyomonas sp.; assembly: GCA_965199905.1. GTDB lineage: Bacteria > Bacteroidota > Bacteroidia > Chitinophagales > Chitinophagaceae > Ilyomonas. The sequence goes on from OZ241366.1 coordinate 1,767,813, forward strand.
GTTTGTGGAGATAAGCAACGGCGCAAGGCTTTGGCGCAAAGACCTGTCATTAAAATCTCTCACTACGCCAACCACAGGGCATTTTATTAACCCACTCAACATACTTATTTCTTTGCCAATTACATCTTCCGGCTTTTTAAACCCTAAACTTTTCATGAATGATTCATTCACTAAAAATTCCTGTGTGTAACCGGAAGGTTTCAAATTTCTCCCGGCTACCAGTTGTAATTTATAAGTGGGCACATAATCATTATCCACGAATTTGCTGATAGCCTTGAAATCCGCATCCTTTAATGCATGGTCAAATTTGAATGTCGTAAACATATTATTATCATCTTCCATCGGGGAGTTGGAATTGAAGCTTACTGACCGTGCCCCGTTTTGCAACAACTGCTGCTTTAAATAATCAGTCTGCTTATCGCCGGTACTATCCGGGCGATAAGGAATATTTACGATGGCATCTCTATCAAAACCCGGCGGTTGATTCATAAAATAATTCATTTGCTGAACAATGATGAGTGTGCCGATAATGAGCGCCTGTGCAATAATGAATTGAAACACGACCAATCCCCTTCTTAATGAAATTCCTTTTGATGTATTTGCGGCGAGCTTACTCTTTAAAGCAGTAACAGGATTGAAGCGTGACAACACAATGGAAGGATAAAAACCGGCAAGTGCCGTTACAACAATTATTACAGCTAAAAGAAATAAAATAATTAAGGGATTAATGAATATCCTGAATGAAAGCGAAAGCTCTAACAACTGATTTATATAAGGCAGTGCAAGCAATGTAATAACTATTGAAAGCACGACAGCAATGATAACGATCAAAAATGTTTCAACGATAAACTGGATCCGCAATTGAGATTTATTACTTCCCAAAACTTTTCTTATACCTACTTCCTTTGCACGATTCACAGCTTGTGCAGTGGAGAGGTTGATAAAGTTTACGCAGGCAATTAACAGGATAAATGCTGCAATAAGCCACAATACATTGAGCAGTTCGTGGCTTATTGTTTTGTTACTGTAATTGCCTGCTGCTGCATTGTAATGTACAGCGCTTAAAGGTTGAATAATATAGCTCTCCTTGTTATCGGCAGGTTGTACTTTTCGCGCGTATGCGCTTAATTGTTGATTGAAATTGTCAACAGAAATATTCGGCGGCAACAAAACATAGCAACCAAAATCAGGTGATGTTCCCTTCCAGCCGGGTTGTTGAAATCCGTATTGCTTATCACCGGTAAAATCTGTTCCATAAGCAACTACAAGTTTTAGCTGAAAGTCAGTATTTGCCGGTATAGTTGCGAGAATACCTGACACTTTCAGCGTTACTGGCGGAAACTGAAATAATCCTGCGTCTATGCTATAAAACCCTGTTAGCTTAATGGTTTTGCCCATTGCTGCTTTCCAGTCACCAAAATATGTTTCTGCAATCTCTTTTGTAAGCAATACATTGTTTGGATCTTTTAATGATTCATACGATCCTGCAAGCAGCGGAAAATTAAACATGCTAAAGAATGAAGGCGAGGTATAAAATACACCGCTTTGCTCTTTAAATTTTTTTACGGGAGTTCCGTTACCATTAAGTACCTGTAACTCATCGTTGTGGCTTGCATAAACAGGAGCTACCTGTTCAAGCTGGGGAAAAGCCGTTTTCAAACCTTCGGGCATTGGAAAAGGAACATTTTTTCCATAAGAAACAGTTTCTGCACCTGCATGATGAGATTCAGTCAATACACGATAGATGCGATCTTTCTTTGCATGAAAGGCATCAAAGCTTGTTTGATATTGAATGATTATAAAGATCATCATACAAACTGCAATGCCAACCGCCAGCCCGGCAATATTGATAATGGTGTAATTCCGGTTACGGATCAAACTTCTGAATGCAGTTTTGAAATAGTTTTTGAACATGGCTGTTACTTATGATTTATTAATTTCTTCACTCATTACTCACTTTCCTCATTCTGTCCGCAAACTTTTCACCGGGTTCATCAATGCAGCTTTTATGGCTTTTACACTTACGGTAATAAATGCAATTCCAAACGTGATGGCAGCCGCTGATAAGAATATCCAAACGCTCAATGAAGTTTGATACGCAAAGTTTTGAAGCCAGCTATGCATCACGTAATAACCAAGCGGCAAGGCAATACAAGTGGCTATCAGCACTGGTTTCAGCAAGTCTTTCGACAGCAGCACAACAATGTTCTGCACGGATGAGCCGAGCACTTTTCTGACTCCGATTTCCTTAATGCGTTTTGTAGCTGTGAAAGAAGCTAACCCAAACAATCCTAAACATGCCACAAAAATGGCAAGCCCGGCAAACACGCTGAGTATCGTTTGCTGGCGCAGATCGCTCCTGTAAAGCTCATCAAACTTCTGATCGAGAAAAGTATATTCCAGCGGATAAGAAGGCGCGGCTTTGGCGTATTCATTTTTTATGGTTGCCATACCCGCTTCCAGATTACCAGACCTGATTTTTATCAGCATCGACCGCCAGTCCTCACCTCCTGACACCACAAGTGGTTCTATATTTTCTTTTAAAGAACGAAAATTAAAGTCTTCCAGCACACCTGTTACACGCCGCTTATGATCGTCGCGCACTGTGTTTTGCATCCATTTGCCAATGGCTTGTTCGGGTGTCCAGCCAAGCTTGTTTGCCGCAGTTCTGTTAATTAAAACAGCATCCGCACTATCGGTTGCAAACTGCAGCGAGAAGTCTCTGCCGGCAATGACTTTTAAGCCCAATGTTTTTACAAAATCAACATCAGCAAACTCGCTTCCCGACAGCCATTTTTCGGGATGTCCTTCCACATCGAACATCTGTTTATCGAAGAAGCCACCCGGCTCGCCCGACATGAGCGACACTGATGCAATGGCGCTGTTGTTTTGCAGGTTTGTTTTAAAAGATTGCCGGTTGTTATAGAAGTCTTCATTGTCTATCGGTATCACCATCGTTTGCTCTTTATCATAACCGAGTTGTTTGTTTTTTACAAAACTCATCTGGTTATAAATCACGATAACGCCTACTATTAAAAACACCGAAATGCTGAACTGTATAACAACAAGAGCCTGCCGGAAAGCAGAGCCACCTTTGCCCAGGCGCAGCTTACCCTTGAGCGCCTGCACCGGTGAAAAGGACGAAAGAAAAAACGCAGGATAACTGCCGGCTAAGAAACCAACAATGACAATAACACCAATGAGAAAAAGATACAGGTAAGCGGTATTCCACGAAACGGTCAGCGTATATCCTAACAGGTCATTATACCAGGGCATTAATAAAAGCAATAACCCGACAGAAAGCAGGCAGGAAATAGCTGACAACAACACAGACTCGCCAATAAACTGCCATACAAGGTTATTGCGCATGGCGCCCAATACTTTGCGCAAGCCTACTTCTTTACTGCGCTCAACGGCACGAATGGTAGATAAGTTCATAAAGTTGATGCAGGCAATCAGCAATATCAAAATTGCAATGGAAAGAAAGATATAAACCACTTTTTTATCGCCATGCTTTACACTATCAAAAGCCGCTTCCTCGAAATAAACATCATTCATAGCCACAAGCGATAATGAAAATTTATAGCCATACTTCTTCATGTCTTCGCCCATGTATTTAGTCATGAACTGAGGCAATTGTTTTTCTATATCTTCCTTCTTCGTACCTGGATTCAGCGTAACGTAAGTGTACATAGCATTATTGATCCATGTGGTCATGTTGCCGCTGTTTTTATAATTCTCCAATGGCACGATCAGATCAAAATCAAGATGAGAGTTTGAAGGCACATCCTTCGCAATACCTGTTACCAGCAAGGGCAGTTTTTTATCTAGTTCAATTGTTTTACCTATCGCTTTATCTGCACTTCCAAAATACTTTTTTGCTGTGCGTTCTGTAAGCACCACGCTGTTTGGATTCTTCAAAACGGTTGCTGCATCGCCCTTCAACAAAGGAAAGGTGAAGATGTCGAAGAAATTTGCATCCACATCATACACTTTCTTTTCATGAAAAGACTTGTTACCAATTGTTACCAGATCATCCGTGGGATTTACACGAACGGCTTTCTGTATTTGTCCTTTAAAATCGTTGAGCAAAGCTGGTGCATAAGGACCCGACAAATAGGCTACACTTGCGGCTTTTCCTTCGTTGTCAAACTCACGCATCACCCGGTAAATGTTCTTCCCGTTCTTATGAAAATTATCTACGCTGAATTCATTCATGATGAACAGGAATATCATGAGACATACGGTAATACCGATGGTTAAGCCAAGGATATTAATGAGTGAGAACACTTTGTTTTTCGCCAGGTTTCGCCACGCGATAATCAGATAATTTTTAAACATGATGACAGTATTAAATTGATGTTTACTCTTATACCTTTTGTATCTCTTATTCTTAATTATGCACTACTCACAATTCACTATTCACTTTTCTTATTCCGTTCGCAAACTCTTTACAGGATTGGCTACGGCTGCTTTAATGGCCTTGTACCCAACTGTAATCCAGGCTACCAGTACGGAACAAAAAATAACGATTGCAAAGACCATCCAACTGATATTTATATGATTATAAAAGCCCGACAGCCACTGGTGCATAAAATAATAACCCACAGGCGCGGCAATGAGAAAAGCAACGCAGATTAGAATTGTAAATTCTTTGGAAAACAAGTACACAATACTCTGTACCGATGCGCCCAGCACCTTGCGGATGCCAACCTCTTTTGTTTTTTGCGCAGCCATAAAAGACACCAAACCATACAAGCCTAAACACGAAATAAAAATGGCTAAAGCTGCCGCCATTGTGAACAGTTGCGAAGCCAATACTTCACTGGTATAAAACTGGTTCACTTCTTCATCTACAAAGTGCACATTGTAGATATAGGTAGGATAAGTAGCCGAAAATGTTTTCTGCATCTCATCCATCGTTGTTTTTATTGATGAAGGATTAATTCGCACCGCTAATGTGGCAGGCGCCTCGAAGTAAGTAGAAATGGCTAATGGTTCGGCAGCTTCTTTCAACGACTTATTACTGAAGTCGTGCATCACACCTACAATGGGCAGCTTTACACTATCAAACAAAATGGTTTTACCAATGATTTTTGTGAGGGAAGTAAAACCAAGTTTTTTTACCAGCGTTTCATTTACCAACAGTTCTCGCACTGAATCTGTTGCATAAGGCAAACGACCGGCAAGCATACCGATTTCGAACGTTTTGATGTAATCTGTGTCGGCTTCAACGAGGTTGATGTTGAAGTCTTTTTTTACCGCCTCATCGTTAAAATAAAAAGGCTGGTAGTACATGCCGTAAGCCACAGGGGCAGTCATACAAAACGAAGCTGCCGACACGCCGGGAATAGAAAGCATTTTGGTTTTGAGATAATTATATTTCAGCTTGTCGGTACTGTCGCTTGGCATATCAACCATAGCCACTGCATTCTGATTAAAGCCCAGTGGTTGTTTTCTGAAAAACTGCATCTGCTGCACAATCACGATGGTGCCGATGAGAAGGAACTGGGCAATCACAAACTGAAAAACCACCAATCCGCGGCGCACAGAAATGCCGCTCTTACCGGTGGTTGTAATTTTACTTTTTAATGCCTGTATAGGACGAAAGCCGGACAAAATAATGCCGGGATAAAAGCCTGACAACAGCGTTACCACCACGCATAACAGCAATAGAAAAAACAAGATGGAAGGTGATTGTATAACGCTTAACGAAAGCGGCTTATGTACAAGATCATTAATAAACGGAAGTGCCAATTGAGCTAGCAGGCAGCCTAACAGTAACGATATAAATGTGATGACAGCCGTCTCCTGCAGAAACTGACTGAAGAGATGTAACCGACTGCCGCCAAGCACTTTCCGCACGCCGATTTCTTTTGCCCGGGTGATGGATTGAGCGGTGGCAAGATTGATAAAATTGACGCAGGCAACCAGCAGTAAAAAGAAGCCGATACACGCAAGCGACCAAAGCTCTTTATGGGATAATGCATCGCCTTTGTAGGTGCTAAAATCTTCACTCAGATGCATGCTATTGAGCGGCTGAAATGAAAGCGTGGTTTTCAATTTTTGTCCATCGGTTTCATTGCTAAGCGGATAATATTTTTTTACAAAAGAGGATAGAAGCGGCTGAAAACGAGCCGCATTTTCTTTTTTAGGAAGAAGAACAAAACACTGTGAGCTCCACGACATTCTCTGCCAGTTATTCTCCATGCCCCAGGCGCCGTTAATATTTCTGAAAGTGGCGTAAGATGCGCCCATGCTCACTTCCAGGTCGGTGTTCTGCGGCAGGTCCCGATACACACCAACCACTTGCAATGGAATGCGATATGACCACATTTGTATGGTTTGCCCCAGGGCTTCTTTCCAGTTGCCAAAGAACTTGCCTGCCAGTGTTTGATTGATAACTACAGTATTGGGTTCGGTAAGCCGCTTTGCATTTCCAGCCATCCAATGATAATCGAAAATGCTGAACAGGGAAGGCTCAACAAAGAAAATGCCTTCGCTCACTTTTACTCTTCGTTCGTCTGCGAGGTCTTTGCCCGGGATGGGAATGTGTATTTGTGCGCCGCCGATATTCCATACTTCTGCCACTTGTTGTAGCTGAGGAAAGTCGGACCGCAATGCATTGGCAAGTGGTATGGGCGATGCACTCTGGTGACCGGTTACCTCGCCATTGCTGTAATTGGTGTATGTTGTTACAACACGGTAAATGTTGTCTTTTTTCGTTTGAAAATCATCATAGCTCAACTCATAATGAACAATGAGAAAGATAAGTAAAGCGCAGGCAATACCAACAGCAAGCCCGGCTGTATTAATCAGCGAATACGCTTTCTTCCTGTATAAGTTTCGCCACGCAATGGTGAAGTAGTTCTTTAGCATGATATGTTTTTTACAAACTCTTGCCCGTTATATATTTTATATAAAGTGCTCTACAAAAATTTTGATTTATTCTGTTCGCAGGCTCTTTACCGGATTTGCCAACGCTGCTTTGATTGCCTGGAAACTGACGGTGAGTAAGGCAATGATGATAGCAGCAAAACCGGCAATAACAAATACCCATCCGCTGATGGAAACGCGATATGCAAAGCTTTGCAGCCATTTATTCATCGCAAACCATGCAAGCGGGAAAGCAATCAAGGCGGAAATGAATACCAGCTTTAAAAAATCGGCTGATAACATGCCGGCGATATTGCTCACGGAAGCGCCTAACACTTTTCGCACACCAATTTCTCTCACGCGTTGTTCGGCTGCATAGGTAACCAAACCAAACAATCCCAAACAAGCAATGAGAATGGCAAGAGCAGCAAACGTGATGAATATCTGCCCGGTTCGCTGCTCGGTAGTGTATAATTTGTTGAACTCATCATCCATAAAAGAATAATCGAATGGCTGCGAGGGTGCCATTGCTTTCCATTTGCTTTTTATCTGTGTCATTATGTTGGGTATATCAGCCGAACGCATGCGCACGGAGATGCCACCCTTACTTTTACCAAGCAATAAAACCAATGGTGTTACTTCATCGCGCAACGAAGTGAAGTTGAAGTTTTTGATTATGCCGACGATGTGATAAGTAACCTGCGTTTTACTTTGCATATTATCGGCCGTGTACATTTTTTTATTCAACAGGTTGCCGGTTGCCAAAAATTTTGCAGCGGCTTCATTGATAATCATACCCATAGAATCGGTTGGGAACCGTTCCGAAAAATTTCTGCCCTGCAGCAGTTGTAAACCAAGTGCAGGAATATAATTTTCATCTACCGTCCATGCCTGCACGTTGATTGAGGTAGCCGGGTTTAAGGTAGACGAGGTAAAATAGGTTTCGGAATTGCGATAGTTATTCACCGGTAAATAACCGGTCATGGTTGCATGCGTAATTCCGCTGATTTGCAGCAGTTCATTTTTAAAGCTGACTTCCTGGTATTTTAATGCGTTCGTGTTGTTGATGGTGACAATTTGATTGCGGTTAAAACCGATGTCTTTGCTACGAATATAGCTAAGCTGGTTATAGATAACGATGGTTCCGAAAATAAGAACAATCGAGATGACAAACTGAAATACGACAAGTGAGCTGCGCAGCCACGACCTTTTAAAACCACCAGCCAGCTTGCCTTTCAGCACATCAACGGGCTGAAACGACGATAAGAAAAAAGCCGGGTAACTGCCTGCCAACAGCCCGACGACAAGCATGAGTGCAATGAGTGACAACAAAACGGATGGCTGGAATAAAGTGCCTGCTTCGATGTCTTTCCCGGAAAGCTGGTTAAAAAAAGGAAGTGATAAATAAGCGATGAGAACAGCAGTGCCGAGAGCGATAAAACTGATTAAAAATGATTCGGTCAGAAATTGCTGAATGAGGTTTTTTCTCAGCGAGCCCAGTACTTTCCGTACGCCCACTTCCTTTGCCCGGTTGGCGGAGCGCGCCGTGGAAAGGTTCATGAAATTTACGCAGGCTATCAATAAAATGAGCAGTGCAATACCGGAGAAAATATAGACGTATTCAGCGCTGCCGTTTGCATCCAGTTCTGCCGTTTTGTTTGAGTGCAGATGAATATCAGCCAAAGGCGTGAGACTTGCACGGATATAAGCACCTGATTTTTTAAAATCGGTAAGGCTTGTATTAATCATGCTCTGCAACTGTGGCCCAACGTGCTCATCCATCAGCCTGTTTGTTTGTGTTTCTACCTGTTTTACATCTGCCTGATTGTTCAATACCACGTATGTCGTATAGTTTTCACTCAGCCAGTTATCTTCGTTGCTGCCACGGTTTTCCATCATCGGTACAAAAAAATCGAAGCGGAAGTGCGACTGCTTCGGGATGTCTTTAATAACTGCCTTAATTTTATAATTGCCGGTATCGTTGATGAGCATGGTTTTGCCAACCACATCCGTACTGTTGAAGTATTTTTTGGCAATGGTTTCGGAGATCACAAGTGAGTGATAGTCCTGTAAAGCCGTCTTTGCATTTCCTGAAATAATGGGGAAAGTAAACACGTCAAACAAACTGGAATCGGCATAGCCAACCCTTCCTTCCTGTATGTTTTGGTTTCCTTTTTTTACAAGAAAACTTCCATACCAGGAGAGCCTGGTATACTGCTGAACCTGTGGTATTTCGCGTGCCATGGTTGAGCCTAACAAGGCGGGCGCCTGTGCGAGATCTAGATAATTTCCGTTAAATTTTATCTCATTGTTTACCCGGTAAATTCTGTCTGCCTTTACGTTATAGGTATCGTAATTCAACTCATCAGTTACATATAAGAAGATTAGCAAACAGGTAGCAATACCAATTGCCAAACCGATAATATTTATAGAGGTATAGAACTTATTTTTTGACAAGCTACGCAACGCCGTTTTGAAATAATTTTTAAACATAATCTCAGTTTTATATAGCGTTTATTACTTCTGTTTACTATTCCGTCCGCAAGCTCTTTACCGGGTTAGCCAAGGCGGCTTTAATTGCCTGAAAACTGACGGTTATAAAAGCTATCAAAACCGCAACGAGACCTGCCGCAAAGAATATCCAGCCGCTGATGGCAATGCGGTATTCAAACCCCTGCAGCCAGCTATGCATCATCCACCACGCCAACGGAAACGCAACCAGGCAAGACAGTACAACCAGTTGTAAAAAGTCTTTTGATAACAATGCCGCAATACCTGATACACTTGCACCAAGCACTTTTCGCACACCAATTTCTTTCGTTCTCCGCTCTGCTGTGTAAGCGGCTAACCCAAACAATCCCAGGCAGGAAATGATGATAGCCAGCGCGGCAAATACCTGCGATAATTTACCAATTAAAGCTTCACTGTAAAACATATTGTTGAACTGTTCATCTACAAACTTGTAGATGAACGGGTAGGCAGGATTGTTTTTCTTCATCGTCATTTCAATCTTTGCCAAAGCGGCTTCTGTAGAGGCTTCCGGCTTCAATCGCACATACATCAGGTTTACATGTTCCAGCGGCGAAGAATAAAATATCATCGGGTCGGGCTTGCCATACATGTTGCCGTACACATAATCATTTACAACACCTACAACAGTCATCGTGGTACCACTTGTATCGTTCTGCCAGCGTATCACGTTGCCAAGCGCACTGCCTTTCCCCATCAGCTTTTCAAACGATTGTGTAATCACTGCATTCAGGTGCTTGCTCTGCACAGAATCCGTTGAAGTCAAATCGCGCCCTTCCAGCAAACTGATGCCTGATGTTTTGAAGAACCCTTCCGTTACATAACGATTTGAAATGAGTATCTGCGCATCCTGTGCTTTTCCCGGCCAGGTAAGGCTGCCTGTATTGTTGCCGCCCCACAAAGTGCCATGATCGCTCATTGCCACATTTTCCACCACATTGGTAGCCAGCAAATCCTGCTTCAGACTATTGTAATATTTAGGCACGTCGCCCTGCGCACTTATTTGCAGCAGGTTGTTTTTATTAAAGCCCAGGTTGCGGCTTTTTACATGCTGTATCTGCTGGTAAATGATAAGTGTGCTTACAATCAAAATCACCGATACGGAGAACTGCACTACCACCAGTACTTTGCGTATGATGGCGGCGCTGCCACCCTTCGTCTTTATTCCTTTTAAGACAAATACAGGATTGAAAGACGACAGGTAAAACGATGGATAACTACCTGCGAGCAAACCACAAATCAACGTGAGTGATACAAGTGCAATAATGTGCAAAGGCTGATCGAAACCAGGTGAAATATCTTTCTGCACCAGCGTATTAAAAAAAGGCAGCGCGATAACCATAATGACAACTGCCAGCACTGCCGACACGGCTGCCATCAACACCGCTTCGCCAATAAACTGCATTACCAAATTTTCTTTACCGGCACCGAGCACTTTACGCACGCCAACTTCTCTTGCCCTTTTTTCGCTGCGCGCCGTGGCAAGGTTCATAAAGTTGATGCAGGCAATAAAGAGGATGATCCATGCAATGATGGCGAAGAGATGCACATATTCTATCTGCCCGCCGCCGGTTTCCACACCATTGTCAAACTGGTCGTACAGGTGCCAGCGGCTCATGCTCCACAGAAAGGGACGTGCATTGGATGAAGGCTCTCTTTGCTGTATAAAATTGTACAGTATCTTATTTACCGAAGCCGCACTGGCACCGGGTTTCAGCTCTACATAGGTATTGAGAGAATTGTTGCCCCAGCGATGCAAATATGAGTTTTGATCGAAGACAATCTGGAACGAACCGACAAACTCAAAATGCAGTGATGAATTGGAAGGAATATCTTTTACCACGCCGGTAATGATGTAGTCCTGTTTATTATCCATCTGCACCGTTTTGCCAACCACATCTTTTACCGTTCCGAAAAACTTCTTTGCTGTTTTTTCGGTTATCACCAGCGAGTAGCGCTGTGCCATGGCGGTAGCTGCATTGCCCTGCACAAAAGGCAGCGTGAACATGCTGAAGAGTGACGCATCTGTAAACAATCCATTGGCATACATTTTTTTATCGCCGATGGTGAACAGCACATCGTCCATATCATACGTGCGGCAGGTGGCGGCAATGCCCGGTATCTCTGCCTGCATGGCTGGCGCGAGCACACCCGGCGTAGAGCCGAACGTGGCCGTGTAGGCATCGTATTTCTGGTTCTCGCGGATGAAGTATAAGTGGTCTTTTTTTACATTAAAATCATCCCAGTGCGCCTCATCTTCTACCCATAAAAAAATGAGTGCGGCGCAGGCAATGCCGATAGCCAACCCGAAGATGTTGAGAAAACTATAGCCCTTATTTTTATATAAGCTACGAATGGTGATTTTGAAATAATTACGAAACATAACCTTCCTTTTAAAGTTGTAATTGCAGCTTATTGCGCAGCAACTCATTTCTTGCCCGTCAGCGTTTCAACGGTTGTGCCATGGCGGAAAGCCTTTGCTGGATTGGGGTTGAATGATTGCAATAAAAAAAGGTGTTCGATAACGGACACCTTTTGTACGGTTGTGAGGAGAATATGCAAACAGTTGGATTACATTGTTTGCAGGTAACCCGGTTACCGGATTTTGTGGTAGTGATTCACTTAAAAATTGTTTTTGAAAATAACCTGTCAGGTTTATTCGGAGAGACCGGCGTTTACTGAACGTCCGGATATTCGTGCGGAGCTTTCCTGAGAGACTGAAGTATAGTTACCATAAAAAATGTGCGCCAAAAGGCGCACATTTTTTATTTACTAAAACCCATACCGGAAGAGAGAACAGGAACTTATCATTCAACCAACCGGCTACCGTTATTTTTTAAGATTGAACGTTACATATGTTGTATCTTTTGTAGTACCGGTAGTTGCTATAACCATTTGCTTAACAACGAACTGACTTGAAGACAAAGCCGTTATTTTAGATATTACACCATCGAGCACCAACGTAGAATCGTTGGTAAGGCTGTAGGCAGCCGTATCCTTTACATTGTTTAACTGGCTATACACTTTGTTGTCGGTTTTAAAGTCCATATAGTCCGCAGCTACACCGGTGTAGGTGCTGTCGCCGGCGGTGCCTGTACTGTCTATTACTTTTGATGCGACGCCCCACTTTGCCTGTATTCTTGATAAGGTGGTGGGTGTAGAATTGTTGTCATCTTTATCACAACTTGCGGCAGCTACCAACACAGCGATAACCATCGCTGAAACACGAAATGCTTTCATTACTTAGTTTTTTTATTAATTGTTATTGGGACAGAGCTGGATCCAGATGTACGTATGCATATATGAGGAAGTGCGAAAGGAAAGCGTTGCTTTATTAAAGTGATTTTAGGAGGCTATAACATTTTGTTGGGAAATGGCTGACGGCGTGTGTGTGTAGTTGACAACTAACTTTAGAAGTTAACGAATGTTATGTTTGGTAATGCTGCTTTGTTATTTGTAGCTATGGTGAGCTGAGGATATTAGAAAACTGTAGATCATTGGAAGAACCCCTTGTGTTTATTCACTGCGCCACAGAGTAAAGATGCTTGTAGATAACGCTGAAGTAAGCTGTGCTCTTTCGTTTGAAGAACCGGTTGTAATAGATTTGGTTGAATACTGAGCCAGTTAAAACTGGCTTTTATTGAGCGTACAGAAAGCCCGGGATGAAACTATCCTAAGAGCCTTTAGGTTTGGGAACTTCATCTATTGATTCCCGAACTTCATCTTTCGTTTGGTAATGATGCTGTTTGCTTCACCGGGGAAACGGCTTTGTTTGTTTTTGATATTTTGCTTTGTGTAGATTAGCCGGACGTGGTTGCGCCCTTTCTCCTTCTGCCTGCGGAAGCTGGTTGTGCTTCCTTTTTATTTCAGATACCGGTTTGGCAGGTGTGGTTGCGTTTGAAATTATCTCTTGCTGTAAAGGATAAATCGAAGATAAGGCGTGGGAAAAGCAAATTCCTAATTTCTTGGACAACCTTAAGCGATTTTTAATCATGTAAAAGTTTGCCTTAAAAAACTTTAAGGTGGGGTGGGTTTTGAGATGATTTATGAATATAATAAGTAAGAAAGTAGCCAGTGGAAGATTGGTTTTTATCAAACATCCAGATAGCCCTGCGGAACTCTCTGCAGAGTTAGGTGAACCATTTGAACTCCTTAATTATATTTATTAATTATTTTAAAATCTATAACTTGAATATTTCAAACAATATATGGCTTATTATTATTAGCATACTGCTATCAGGGCTTTTAGTTGTGCAATGCATTTCTTTTTTTCAACCCGAAAAAAGTAAAGCAAATAAATACAATGCTAACATACAATCCGTTATTAGGGATGTTTTGATTGCCGCTTTGCAAAAAGGGCAAATTTTGTGGGCTATCGTTGGTCTGGTCTTTTTAATAGTAATTATAAGATGCCAGCTAAATACGATTTTCAGCTAATCCAAAACTTGTTCTCTCTATTTAAAAGTTGGAGTGGCTTAGGATGGTTTTTGTTTTTTGTTGTAACTTTTTTTCAGCGATATTTCTCACAAGTTCAAAAGTTTATCAAAATCGTCAAATAAAAAGTATAAGGATGAAATTGATTTAAAAGAAAGAGAGAAAAATGTTTTAGAAAGTGAGATAAAATTGTTTAAAGCAAATGCTAGCATTAAGAATTCAAAATGAAATGGCTACACTACTGTTTTTACTGATAATATTTAGCTGCATACACTTTTTATACAAAATGTTCTAATACCAACGATGACATTATCCAACAAAGATTATCTTCTTCAGTTAAAGAAACGACTATTCAATTTGGGGGAAAAATCTACGATTTCACCTACCGTTTATAAAACGAGCAAACTCCTGTTTGAGAAAACGTCTAAACTTCTTGAAAATGAGGAGAATTTAGTTCTATGGTTATCAATTCAAAAGAATCAAAATCAAGAAATTAATTTAAAGATTATAGAACTTTTAGAAAATATAACGAACACTCGAAATTTAGAATTGAAAGAAATATTCAAAGAGTATTTGCACATAATCACGATACAAGCCAGAAGCCAATACCGGGATTAATATTTTATGTTTTACCGATTATATTTTATAAGAATCAAGAAAAAAGGATTGTTGATAAAGTAAAAAATCATCCAAAAGACTTATTTAATAGCATACTTCTATACAACTAATTTTCTTCCCGGCAATGCCTTCGCCCTAGCACATTGCGGTGTTGCACTTTAAACCTGTTACATAAATAATTATCTTGCTTCCATGCCCGTTCGTAAATAGACTGCTGAGAAAGATGGAGTTTACTTCATCACGTTTACCTGTACCAACTGGATACCGTTGTTTCATCTTTAATGGGTATGATGCTTTGTACACATAAGTTTGGCGGATGGTACGATGAGCGTTTGCAGTGTGGCTGATGATATGAAACCGCAATGTCCCGGGGCGGAACATTGCGGCGAAGAAAAAGATGTAACAATATCAGAGTCTTATCTTGATACCACCATTTACTACAAACCCATCGACCGGTGCATAAATGTCTCTGAAAACAGGATTGGTAATAGAACCGGTATAAATGGTATCAAATCTTGTTTGCCTGGTGTCTGTATAGTTTTCAAAGTTTATGAACACTGAAAAATGCTTCCATGTCTTTTCTCCCATAAGCCCAAACGTCCAGTATGATTTACCGATAGCTCCGTCATTAAGCTTTTGAGGACTGTAATAATAGGCTTCTGCACCTATCTTTAGTTTGCCTTCTATTTCATACATCAACACATTGTTCAGCCTATGTTTAGCTGTTAATGGAAACCAACTTTTGATGCCATTAAAATGCGTGTTTACATCTGTGTACGTATAGCCTAAAAACAATTTAAAATCATGATAAGTAAACCGAAGATTTGTTTCCATTCCTCTTGTATCTACATGACCATTCGCATTTACGAAGGCTAACAGTGACGCATTTGTAGTATCTAATGTTAATGGCTTATTCAGTTTTGTGTAAAAGAATAACTGGTTGATGGCGATGCTTACATTACCTATCCTAACCCGGTAGTTTATGTCAAAACTTCCACCGGCTGACCGTTCGTAAGTGGCTGTTTTTTTATTGATAGGCAGAATGTTTTGAAACTGTATTCTTTCGGCTTCTTCATTAAATATAGTTGGTGTTTTGTAGCCTAATCCACCGCCTAATCTTGCCGTGAGTTTAGGTGTTGGCTTCAACATAGCTGAGATTCTTGGCAATAGCTGAAACCCGTGTTGCCTAACGTAATCGCCCCGGAGCCCGGTTTCTAAAGTGAACAGCTTGTTAGGCGTCCAGGTGTTTTGAGCGAATGTACCAATCGTAGTATAATGATAATCTCGTACAAGGTTATTGCTTTGCCTGTCCTCCGCAAAGTCATCTGTTAAGAGATTTGCGCCCAACACCCAATTTGTCTTCTCTTTATTATAATTAAAAGTGGCTTCTGAAAAGGTGGATTGCTGCAAGCCTTTAAAGATATAAGCCGGTATCTGAATGAAGCGGTTAAAGCGGCTATAGCTGTTTTTAAAATGCAATTGAGAGTTAGCGTTGACCTGATATACTAACTCTGCCTGCGTGGTAAACCTGTCTGTATTATTCTTTTCAAAGTAGCCTGGCTTTCCTTTTTTAATATAGTCGACACTACCACCAATGCGGTCTTCTGTAATATAGCTGAACCCAACGTTGGCTGTTATTTTATTACCATAAACAAAAAGCTTTGGATTGATGGTGTAGCGGTCAAATTTGGGAATGGCAGTTAAGCCAATGCCCGCAGGATCGTAAGGATTGCCGGTATTTCGTGAACCGAATACAGTGACCCCGATTTTTTTAAACTTCTGACTGTAAAAACCGCTGAGGTCGAGACCACCGGCTGTGGTAGCATTTGCCAGGAAGTTGATTTCTCTTTTGCTGGTTGGCGTTTTCGAAATCAGATTTACCAAACCGGCAATGGCGCCACCGCCGTATAAGGTAGAAGACGAACCTTTAATCACTTCAATCTGCTTTAAATCTAAAGGCGCAACCTGCATTAAACTCAATCCTCCGGAAAAGCCGGAATACAAGGGAAAACCATCTCTCAATATCTGTGTGTACCTGCCATCTAATCCTTGTATCCTGATACTGGAATTGTATGAAGTGGCTGATGTTTGCTGTGTTTGTATGCCGGTACTTTCGTTTAATAACGTACGGATGTCGCCCGGCTTCATGTTTCCTTTCTCTGTCAGCTCTTCGCCGGATATGGTTTCTACCCGTGTAGGAATATCGCTGATTGTCCGGCTGGTTCTTGTGCTGGTTACCACCACTTCGTTTTCGTCTTCTTTATCTGATTCTAATAAAACGATAACAGTGGTGTCAATTGAATGCCCCGTTTGAATTGTTACGGATTGTTGCAGTAAACCGACGAATGAAACTTGAATGGTATAACTGCCGTTGGGAATACCGGTGAATATGGCTAAGCCTGTGCTGTCGGCAACCGTTGTTTTGTGTAGAGATTGAATGGCAGCCGTAGCACCGTTAAGCGGCTGCTTGTCTTCACTGCTTTTTATAGATAACCGGATGATGTGCTGCGCCCAAATTTGTGTACAGGCGAGCAACACTATGCATAATGATAGTATAGCCTTCATACTTGTGGTAAGAAATTAAATCAGGAAATAAACAGGTGAACCGGTAAGATTAACTAAGTTGTTCGGGGAGGCTGAAGAAAAGAAAAGGAATACCCTGATTTGGCAGGAATGGAATATGTGTTATACGTAGGTTTTTGGTGAGTTGGCAAGGGTTGAGTGCAAATAGTTTCCTCGTTAACGGTAAAGCCATGTGAGGCAGCACATATTGAAAAAGGGGTACAGCCATTACATTCTTTGATGGGCTTCTGTTTCGAATCCTGGCCCATTTGCTCTTGTTCCCCGCACTTATCAAAGAGACTGCAAGGCACAAGGGAACAGAATAAAATATACAGTGATAATATGAGTATTAAAATTCGCAATTGAAGGCAAAAGTAAATATAACATACAGTATGAAAATTAAAAAAGCTGCAACGTTTGTTTCATTTTGCTGTACTGTATATTTTGGCTGTATTGGGATTGCAGCACTGACAAAACAGAAGCCGAAGGAAAAACGTTCAACCCTACTTTGTGGTTGCGGAATATGGTGTAATGTGCCTGTTTCCCCGGATTGCATCCGGGGTTATTATGTTCAATCCCTGCGGGATGTTGTAGGTTTATTAAAACCGGTGCGGCAATGTGGCGGGAAAGAAAACGATTCCCGTTCTTTACACATCCAGCCTGATACTGACTGCTTTTGCATGCGCGTCTAACCCTTCTGCCATTGCCATGTTGATTACGGTAGCGGCTATATTTTGCAATCCTTCCCTTGTGGCTTTCTGGTAGGTGATCTTCTTTACAAAACTATCTACGCTTACGCCGCTGTATGTTTTGGCAAAGCCATTGGTTGGCAATGTATGGTTGGTGCCGCTGGCATAATCGCCGGCGCTTTCCGGTGAATATTTCCCGATAAAAACAGAACCGGCATTGATGATTCCATCTGCCATTTCATCTTCATTATTGCAGCTAATAATAAGATGCTCGGGTGCGTAGGCATTTACGATATCGGCAGCATCGCTCATGTTTTTTACCAACACGAGGCGGCTGTTTTCCAAAGCGAGGGCAGCGATGGTTTTACGCTCTAATGTTTCTAACTGTTTGCCTGTTTCCTTGATGACGTTTTGAATAAGTTCTTCGCTTGTTGTTACCAATACTACCTGGCTGTCGGCACCATGCTCTGCCTGCGAAAGAAGGTCGGCCGCCACAAAGGAAGCATTGGCGGTTTCATCTGCCAGCACACACACTTCGCTGGGACCAGCAGGCATATCGATGGCAATGCCTTCGCCCTGCACCAGACTTTTTGCGCAGGTAACATATTGATTGCCGGGACCAAAAATTTTATACACGGCAGGTACCGTTTCCGTGCCATACGCCATGGCGCCAATGGCCTGCACGCCGCCCATTTTATACACTTGTGTAATGCCTGCCACGCCGGCTGCATAGAGGATAGCGGGGTGCAAATTGCCGTCTTTGCCGGGCGGTGAACAAAGCACAACCTGACGGCAGCCTGCCAGCCTTGCCGGGATGCCAAGCATGAGGATGGTGGAAAACAGGGGCGCCGTGCCACCGGGAATGTAGAGCCCGACTTTTTCGATGCCCACCGACTTGCGCCAGCAAGTCATGCCGGATATCGTTTCAATTATTTCCGGTGGTGTTATTTGTGTTTGGTGAAACGTGGTGATGTTGGCAGCGGCGGCTTGAATGGCTGTTTTTAACTCAGGGCTAACCGCCGATTCTGCGTTTGTCATTTCCTCTTCGCTTACTCTGAAATCAGTCAACAATACACCATCGAATTGTTGTGTGAAACGCCGGATGGCTTCATCGCCTTTGGCTTTTACTTCAGCCAGTATTGCGCTTACTTTTCCGGATAATGATGCCGTATCGAAAGAAGGGCGCTTGAGTAAGACTTCCCATCCGCCCGGCGGTAGTATTGCAAGGTCTCTGGCATCTATCAGTTGCATAGTTTTCTTTTTTAAATTCACAAGAAGCATGTGTCGTTTCGATAATAATTCATGTGCAAAATAAGTAATGCTTTACATCATCCTATTGAGCTTACCCACATCGTACATCTGACATCTAATATCAAATCACCATCTTTTCTATGGGTATCACCAATATTCCCTGTGCACCTCTTTCTTTTAGTTGTTCAATGATATCCCAGAACTGGTCTTCGCTCAATACGCTGTGAACACTGTGCCAGCCTTTCTCTGCCAGCGGCAGCACTGTAGGGCTTTTCATGCCGGGCAATAAGGCAATGATTTCTTCCAGCTTATCATCGGGCGCGTTCAATAAAATATATTTATTGTTGCGCGCCTTTTTTACTGCCTGTATGCGAAACAGCAGGCGGTTTAGTATCGCTTCCTTCTCTGCAGAAAGAGCTTTGTTTTTTATAAGCACCGCTTGTGATTTTAGTATCACTTCGGTTTCTTTCAGTCCATTCATAAACAGCGTGGAGCCACTGCTTACCAGGTCGCAGATGGCATGCGCCAAACCAATACCAGGCGCTATTTCCACGCTTCCGCTGATCTCGTGCGTATCGGCTTCAATTCCTTTTTGCTGTAAAAATTTCTTTACTAAAACCGGGTAGCTTGTGGCTATGCGTTTGCCCTGCAAAAAATGCGCGCCTTCATACACATCATTTTTATCAACGGCAATGGACAGCCTGCATTTGCCAAAGCCAAGCGCCTCCACTACATCTATGTCTTTCTCTTTTTCATACACTACATTCTCGCCCACAAAACCAATGTCTGCCACAGCATCCTCCACATATTGCGGAATGTCGTCATCGCGCAGAAAAAAGATTTCCATCGGGAAATTTGCCACTTCACTTTTAAGTTTGTTCATGCCGTTGCCAACGTCGATGCCGCATTCTTTCAGCAGCTTAACCGAGTCATCATTAAGCCGTCCCGATTTCTGTATGGCGAGCTTCAGCACGGCGGTGTTTTGCTTGTTCATTTTTATAAAAATAAAAAAGGCTTACTGTTGTAGTAAGCCCGAATGATATGATGATGCACACAACCACTCCACTTACACACAGAATGCGCAATGGTGCTGATGGATAGAATGCATTTGTTTCATGCCGCAAAAATAGAGGGATACAAACATCTCCCAAATTAATTCCCTGTTAATGAGGTTTTGCATGAAGTTGTTTCTGTTACACATCTAATATCCGCATCTTACATCGCCCATAACATGGCTTTAAATTCGCTTGTGCAGCTATTATAAAACATTTGTTCATGGCGACAGTTCTGATTACCGGCGCAAGCAGTGGCATTGGCAAAGACCTCGCGCAAATATTTGCATCGAAGAAAAACGATTTGATTCTTGTAGCGCGAAGCAAAGAAACGCTTCATAACATGGCTGTCGATTTTGAGCAGAGATATGGAATCAGGGTGAATGTTTTCGATATCGATTTATCGCAGCCGGGAAGTGCCGTTCAGTTATATAATGGTATAAAAGACATCAAAACCAACATTGATATTTTGATAAACAATGCAGGCGTTGGCATGTATGGTGATGCCGTTGATATGGAAGTTGAAAAGGTAAGCCACATGCTTATGCTGAACATTGCCAGCGTTACAGAACTTTCACTTCTGTTTGCCCACGATATGAAGGAAGCGCGCAGGGGAAAAATCCTCAACATCAGCTCTACGGCTGCGTTTCAGCCCACGCCTTACTTAGCAGCTTATGGCGCCAGCAAAGCGTACGTTTTGCAGTTCGGCGAAGCCTTGCATATCGAGCTGAAGAAGTATGGCGTAACTGTAGTAACGGTTTGCCCAGGACCTACAGAAACCGGTTTTGCCAAAGGCGCAAACATGGAACATTCCACTATGTTTAAAGCGGGCGTAATGTCGAGCAAACACGTGGCGAAAGGAGCTTATAATGCTTTACAAAAAAACCGGATGACAGCCATACTGGGATTGAAAAATATATTGCTCGCTACGTCCGTTCGCTTTTTTCCACGTTCCTGGATAGCTTCTATTGGCGGTAAAATGATGAAATGATTTTGGTTGTAGGATGTATTAGGTAGTATGTATTAAGTAGTATGTAATAAGATAAACAGCCGGTGTTATTCAATCGCCGGCTGTTTGTCATAATACCTAATACATACTACTTAATACAATTTTCTTACTACAATTCCTACAATCTTTCCATCAATCTCAGCCATCTTTCCGGCAACTCATTATTGCGCGCGGTTAAATAATCGTGGTAGGTGCAGGCAACATAATTGTCATCAGCAATCTTCATCCACCAGCGATGCGTTTTTTTGCTTTGTACAAACGTGGTATCTGTTTCGGCAAATGCCATGGTAAACTCATTGAAGTTATGCGCGTCGCCGAAATCTGCTTCCCCTTTCGCTTTGTACACGCCATCCATATAATACCAAAGCATGTGGCTGATTTGCTTTGCCGTTAAATCGTGCACATCAAGCGAAGGAATGTATCCATAAATACCCACCGATTTCATGTTGCTGCTTAAGCCTGCATATTGCATCAGCGTACAGGCTTCCTCACCATTAAAACCGTTTGGTGATAATGTATTGGCGGGCGCGGCAGAATGTTGCAACGCAGCTATATCAAAGCCCAGCATATTGCTGTTGCGGATGGCAGGCTCCATATCATCAATATTCTCTTTCACACGACCTACGCGATAACAATCAAACCGGAGTTTATCTATTGTTTCCAGCATCGTAGGATGGACGAGATAGCTTTGAAAACCAATGTGGTTATAATGTTTGATATAATTAGGCGTAGACGTCAGCATTTTCATCAGGAAGTTATCTGCGGGCATTACGCTGTCCATGTTCAGGTCAATGCGCGCATCAACACAAGTGGCTTCAACGATGGTTTCGCTGCTGGCAAATGCATTGTATTGCGCCATCATTACATCGTGCGAACCGCCGAGAATAAACACGCGCTTTCCCTGCTGTATGAGTTCTGAAGTTACGGCTTGTATGGCGGCGTAAGTATCCTGCAAAGTGGCGCCGGATTTAATGTTGCCTACATCAGCTAAGCTCACTTCCTTATGCCAGTGATACAGGCTGTAAAACGCTTTGCGCACAGCATCAGGCGCATTGTAATTGTTCGAGCCTTTACCGGCACCGCGCATTTCGCCGCAGCCGATCAATATTACATCAGCACTTTCTATATCAGGAAATGATTCGTCGTATAAATCAATATGATTGCCCAATTGTGTCTGATGATAAGATTCATCGTCTGAAATCTCGTAACGGTTTACCGGCTCTAAAAAATCCGTGATATTGTACAGCGTGGAATGCGACATGCAAAAAGCTTCTTTAACGACAAACATACATTCGCCTGACATTCATCCGACGAATGTGGATTAGCTTTGCAGGGCAAAATAATTATTCTATCATGGAAGCAGTTATCAAGAATAAAGTGGCGGAGAGCGGAATTGTAACCCTTGACCTGGAAGACTATTATCCCAAAGGCGATATCGTTGTGTTCGATATCAAAGATTACCTGTTCATGGGTTTGATTTTAAAGGAAAAAGATTTTCGCCTTGCCCTGCAAAACCTTGACGTTGAAAACTACCGCCATAAATTTGTAGCCGTGTTTTGTTCGGCTGATGCCATTATTCCTATGTGGGCTTATATGCTTATTGCCAGCGCGCTGCAAGGCATTGCAAAAGATATTGTATTTGGCGACGAAAAGAATTTAATCAATACTCTTTTTATTAAAAATATTTACGGCCTGAATATTTCGGATTATGAAGATAAACGCGTGGTGGTAAAGGGTTGCGGCGATATTCAAATTCCTGAAACTGCGTATCTTGAAATTACAAATAAGCTTCGTCCCGTTGCCAAAACCATTATGTACGGTGAGCCTTGCAGTACGGTGCCAATTTATAAGAAGCGATAATATAGAACACGGATTGCACCGACTATGTGCACGGATGGTTTGGATTTTTTTATTGATTTTGGGGCTGTCACCGTTCATCGCTTTCTTTAACTTTAGTTCCGGCTATCCGCTCCAGGTCCGCAGCGGCGGCTGTTTATTTTACATCGTACATCACACATCTAACTTCTTACATATACTGCCGCTTTGCGGGCTTTCCACTTCTATCCGGCAGCCTTTGAGCTTTTGTAATTCTATTGAGCATTCCAAGGTACAGCCTGTTCCATTTATAATATGACCTGCGTGCCATTGCGGGGAGCGAAGCTGTGCTACATAATAGATGCTTCTTATAAGTGATGAAGGATAGCAGCGCTTAATTTACAAAAAAAATCATTACTCTTATTATTGATTGTTTCGTGCCTCGCACTGACGGGCGCAGCACACTTCCCGAAACGTAATCCTGAGTTTGTGCAACTTTGTGTCTTTACATTCTTCGCGGCTAAAAAAAGCCCAACCATTGCCCGGAACCCCTGATCCGCCGCGGCGGACGCAACTATCGATCACCAAAGCGGCTGACGATGGTTACATAATCATTTCCTCATAACAACCGCGTTTGATGTGATATAAAACCGTTTGCACTTTGAAGCATTTATCTTTCCTGGTTGTGCATCTTCCTGCCGTTTTGCTTGGCTTCTTATTTGTTTATATATCTTTCTTTTTATATCAGCGATTTTTAAATAACCAGTATGAAAGACTATCCACAATCAACGGATTTTAAGGGACAGAAGCAATCTTACCCGGCAAAAGAAAGCGAGATGAAACCCGAGCCGGATACCAGCTTTAGCAACTATAAAGCTGCCGGGAAACTGGAGGGCAAAACGGCGATTATTACGGGTGGCGATTCGGGAATCGGCAAAGCGGTTGCCATTGCTTTTACGCTGGAAGGCGCCGATGTTGCCATTGTGTATAATGAAAATGATGAGGATGCCAAAGAGACGAAAGAACGCTGCGAAAAGAACGGCAGGCAATGCCTTTTGATAAAAGCTGATGTGCGTAGCAGCCAGGATTGTAAAGACATTGTATCGCTTGCTGTGAAGCAATTTGGCAAGCTGAATATCCTTGTAAACAATGCAGCATTCCAAATGGCGCAGGAGAAGTTTGAAGACATAACAGAAGAGCAATTCCGGCGCACTTTCGAGACAAATATTTTTGGCTATTTCTTTATGGCGCAGGCAGCGTTGCCACATCTTGGCGAGGGCGATGCCATCGTGAATACCGGTAGTATTGTGGGTAAAACCGGGCTGCCTATTTTAATTGATTATTCATCAAGTAAAGGCGCTATTCATACGTTTACAAAGTCGCTGGCTTTGTGTTTAGGCGAAAGAGGTATTCGTGTAAATTGTGTAATTCCCGGACCTGTTTGGACGCCAAATATTCCGGGTACAATGCCGAAAGATGAAGTGAAGAATTTTGGTCATGAAGTGATATTAAAACGCCCCGGTCAGCCGGAAGAATTGGCGCCGGCTTATGTGTTGCTGGCATCGGACGATGGTAGCTTTATGACCGGCAGTTTGGTTGAAGTAACCGGCGGGCGTTTAGCAGCAGAATAAATAAAATGAGAAACGATTTTTATCCGGAAGGAACAGCAGAAAAACTATTGCAGACCGGCTTTCTTTCGCCACAAACAAAAAAGGTGTTTGTAGAGCGTTTGCACACGCCGGTTGTAAGCGAGCCGGCTTTTTTTACAAAACCCGAATTTATAACGCTGCAAGCGGTGAGTAAGCGCATGCTGCCGCAACCAAAACACAGGAAACAAAAGATTGACCTGGCAGGAGTTTTTGATACCAATTATGCGAAAAAGAAACCCGGCAATGGCTGGCGGTACAATGATATGCCGCCGGATGAAGTCGCAATCAAAGAAGGTTTAAAAGCGATAGAAGCTTCCTCGCAAAGCCGCTATGGTAAAGCGTTTGATAAACTAAAAGAAAGCGATCAGGATGAACTGTTGCAGGCAGTTTATGAGGGAAAAATGAAAAATGCCGAATGGCACAATTTGCCTTCAGATAGATTTTTTGAAGAACTGTTTTCATCACTCGTTGAAATCTATTATAGTCATCCTTTTGGCAGGGATGAGATTGGTGATGTATCGTATGCAGATACCAAAGGATGGCATCAGATTCAATTACACGAAAAAGAAGAAAGAGAACCTGTTGCACTGGATGAAACAAGTAGCAATAACGAACAGAATGGCAGGTAATAATATGAAAACATATCCTGTAGAGGAGGAAGTAGATGCCGTGGTGATTGGCACTGGTGCGGGTGGTGCTCCGCTCCTGTCGCGACTGGCAAAAGCAGGGTTGAAAGTGGTAGCACTTGAAGCGGGAAACTTCTGGAACCCGGCTACTGATTTCGAGACAGATGAGGTGGCACAGAGCAAGCTTTTCTGGAATGATGAAAGATTGAGCGCCGGAGAAAATCCGCTGGCATTTGGCAACAATAATTCGGGCATTGGCGTGGGCGGTTCTACGCTTCATTTTACGGCTTATACACCCCGGCCACAGGATGATGATTTTAAATTGTATTCGCAGTTTGGCGTTGGCGAAGATTGGCCGATTGGCTATGATGATTTAGAATCTTATCTGGAAGAAGCTGAACAATTTATTGGTGTGTCAGGTCCTGAAGAATATCCCTGGGGAACAAAACGAAAGACGAAATATCCATTGGCTGCCTTGCCGTTGAATGGTGCTGCGCAACTGATGGAAAAGGGATGCAAAACATTAGGCATCAAAACATCATCTGCGCCAAACGCAGCGTTATCAGCAAAATATTATGTGGAAGGATATGGCTGGCGCAATCCCTGCACAAATCGTGGCTATTGCCAGGCCGGTTGTACTACGGGTGGCAAGAGCAGTATGGATGTAACATTTATTCCGCTTGCCATTCATTATGGTGCTGAAGTAAGAGACAACTGTTATGTAACACAGATTGAAGTAAAAGATAATAAAGTTCAGGCTATTATTTATACAAAACACGGCGTTGAGTACAAGCAGAAATGCAGGTACTTATTTCTATGCGCCGGTGGTATTGAAACACCCAGATTATTGCTGCTGAATGGCATAGCAAACAGCAGCGGGCAGGTTGGCAAAAACTTTATGGCGCATACCGGCATGCAGGTTTGGGGACAATTTGATGAAGATATTCGTCCCTATAAAGGCATTCCCGGTGCGTTGATTTCTGAAGATTATCACCGCCCGAAAGATGTTGATTTTGCAGGCGGTTATTTATTACAGTCTATCGGCGTGATGCCGGTAACGTATGCCTCGCAAATGGCGCGCGGGCGCGGCTTGTGGGGTAAAGAATTTATGCAGGCGATGCGTGGTTATAATCATACAGCCGGCATCAATATTTTGGGTGACTGCTTACCTTGTAAAGAAAATTATCTGGAGTTATCTGATGAGAAAGATGAACGTGGTGTGCCCAAGCCGCGCATTCATTTTACCAGTATGGAAAATGAAAAGCGCCTGACGAAACATGCCGAAGAAGTGATGCGTGCTATCTGGCAAGAAGCGGGTGCCTACGATGTATGGTCATTCGACAGAAATGCGCATATCATCGGCACCTGTAAAATGGGCAATGAGGCAAACAACGCTGTGGTAAATAAAGAGTGTCAGAGTTTTGACATACCTAATTTATACATCGCCGATAATTCTGTTTTTGCAAGCGCGCTCAGTGTAAATCCTGCATTAACCATTATGGCAATTTCATTACACACGGCAAATCATTTTCTACAAAAAAATAAGCATTAGCTGCCCGTTTCAACCGGCGTTTTAAACATAGCATTTCAACAAAACAAAATGGCAAAGCAAAGAGCGGCAAAAGGATTTTTAGAGATCATTAAAAAGGAATTGGGCGATGGCGATTATGCCGGTGATCAATATGGCGGAGCAAAAGGAACAACAGGCAGTGGTTTGCCAACTTCCTATGCAGGGAACTTTTTGTTTGCAACGGGTATTGAATGTTCCTACCCAACTATCGATTATGGCAAAACACGGCGCGATCAGATGCTGGAATGCGGCCATTACGACAACTGGAAAAAAGACTTCGAACTCGTAAAAGACACGGGTTTAAAAGTGCTTCGTTATGGCTTGCCTTACTATAGTATCAACACGGCGGCGGGCAAGTATGACTGGAGTTTTGCCGATGATGTGATGAACGAACTGAAGAAGCAAAAAATCACGCCCATACTGGATTTGCTGCATTTTGGAGTGCCTGACTGGTTAGGCAATTTTCAGAATCCCGAACTGCCTGTACACTTTGCAGAATATGCAGAAGCAGTTGCAAAACGGTACCCCTGGGTGCGATATTATACGCCGGTGAATGAGGTGTATGTAACAGCAAGAAAAAGTGGAAAGGAAGGCTTGTGGAATGAGCAAAAAAAGGATGACAAATCGTTTGTAACAGCTTTAAAGCATTGCGTGGCGGCTGGTATATTAGCTTGCCATCGCATTGTGCAAAGCCGCCCGGATGCCATCATTATACAAAGCGAATCGGCAGAATATTTACATGAACTAAAAGCAGAGCAAACGCAGGAAGTCAGGTTGCAGAATAAGCAACGCTTGCTTGCGCTCGACCTGTTGTATGCCGTAGCACCCGATGCAGATATTTGTATCTGGATGATGGACAACGGGCTTACCCGTGAAGAGTATGAATGGTTTATGGCCGGCGAACCGCCTGGCTATCAAATTATGGGCAATGATTATTATGGCAGGAATGAACAAATGCTGTTGCCCGATGGCACAAAACTTACAGCAGAAGATGTGATGGGCTGGTACCAGATTACGCACGATTATTACCAGCGATATCGCAAGCCCGTTATGCATACGGAGACCAATACATTCGATGCCAAACAGGCGCCCGCATGGCTTTGGAAACAGTGGGTGAACATTATGAAAATGCGGGCGGATGGTGTGCCGGTACTAGGTTTTACGTGGTATAGTCTTACTGACCAGATTGACTGGGATTGTGGCTTGGCGGAATTAAATCACAGGGTAAATGAATGTGGCTTGTATGATTTGGATCGCAAGCCGAGAGAAGTGTGCGATGCTTACCAAAAGCTATTAAAAGAGTTTGGTCAAATCACCATTGTTCCGCATGGAGAATTGTTTGAAATTACTGAGCGCCCCGCTACTTTGAAGGTTGATATTTAAGTGATTTGAGATAATGCCATGTTGACTAACAAAATATTTAAACCTTGGTAGCTATGCAAAGCAAACCCCGCAACACCTTATTACTTTATGATGAATAAAGCTTGATAAGTAATAAGGTTTGATAAAGCTTATTACAATGATGCCTACTAAGGTGTGACCGAATATTTTTTGGCAATCGTTTGGTTTGATCTGAAATGCAGGTTATGTTGCCATCGTTCGTCTCTTTTGTTATCGACAGTTGTGATTCTTGCGTATTAAAGCAGCAGGAATCCTCCCATCAACATTCCGGGTAATGATGGAACGTTTACAACAGCGAATTTCAAACTCGAAACTTCTTATTTTAAAATAAACCACTACCTGAAAGTATATACACCCGGTGAACTAAAATATAAACATGTCATTACATTACACAGATAGCGGCAAAGGCAATCCGGCATTGGTTTTCCTACATTATTTTGGTGGTTCATCCGGTTCATGGAATGATGTGATTGTCCATTTACAAAATGAGTTTCGTTGTATTGCGATTGACTTATTTGGATTTGGAAAATCATCAACAACACAATCACAGATTACGGTTGAAGAAAGCAGTGAAAAGGTGCTTGAACTGATAGAAAAATTATTGCCCGGGAATTATGTTTTGATTGCTCATTCAATGGGTGCAAAAATAGCTGTGAATATAGCAGCTAAACCTCTCAAAGGCTTACAATCATTAATATTGATTGCGCCCTCGCCACCTTCGCCGGAGCCAATGGAAGAAGCAGACAGAAAGAATATGTATGATGCCTTTGGTAAGAGAGAAAATATTGAAAATATGCTAAAAAATGCGTTGGGTTCAGCCATCTCTAATGATGTATTTGAACGGGAAATAAACAACAATCTTTCTGTTTCGGAAGGAGCCTGGAAATCATGGACGGAGATTGGAAGTAAAGAAGATATTTCTTCGCAAATGCAGCATGTGCATGTGTCTGTTGCCATCCTTTATGGAGAAAATGATAAGCGGTTTACAAAGAAATATTTAGACAAAGAATACAGCCAGTATTTCAAAACATTTCCCTTAACTGAAATACAAAATACCGGCCATTTGGTGCCAGTTGAATCGCCGCAAGAAACAGCCATTGAGATACGAAAATTAATAAGCTGAAAACTTATTGCAGCAAGCTTTTAAATGAAGGCTGAAGATAGTTTTGCAGGTCGCTGATATTGATTGCTATATCTATTTGCCCTGCAGCATAAGAACTGATTTCGTAAGGCACATAAGAAAACACAAGCTGCTTACTTGTTGCATAAAAGTTTTTGTTGGGTTCAATTTTATTGTCGAAAAGTCCGCCATCTGTGAGTGGCTGAGATGGCTTTAAGTTATTGCTTTTCCGGTAACTGCTTTCTAACAAAGAACTTATCTGTTGCAAGCCCTGTGGTGTAAGAATCCGGGATAAAGTAATCACTTGCTTATTGACAAGATTTAGAGGAATATAAGCTGTTCCATAATTGCCATGGGCGCCACCTGTATACGAATAAGTTGAGTAAGCAAAGACGATCATCTTGCTGTTTTGATAACACAAAGCAATATTATCCTGCATCTCATAAGAAAAGCTTGACGGACTTTCTTTCATCTCTTCTATATCATCTTTTGTAAGTTTATTATCACTTTTATAATCATTGAAAAAAGCTTTGCCTGACTGATGAAAAACAGAATCGATATTGATTGTTTTTGCTTTAGGAAGAAGCTGTTCTGCTATTTGTTTTTTAATAAACTCATCAGTGGCTGATGAGCCTGTCGGCCAGACGGTTGATATCTCGGCTAAGGCTTGTGGTGATGAGTTCAAAGTATCTACCAGCTTTATTGAATCCTGCCAAAACTGATACGAAAATTTTACAGACATATCTGCTTCGGAAAGCTTTACAGGCAATGTTTTGCTGTTAAATAACCATGAGCCATCTGCGTTGGCTCCATCAAAATGTAGTGTGAATGTTTCTGATGAATCCTGTTGATAAGCAAAGAGTGTTATTTTCCCTTTCGAGGTTGTATTATCGCCGCCACTGAAATAAATGGGTTGTTCTTTCGAATCGTAATAATAATAGCCGGAATATTCCTGCTTTTGGGCATACAAGTACATCGTAACAGGATACGTTCCTATTGTTCCTTTCAGCAATATAAAATAGTTATCTTTTTTATTTGCTGGTGTTTGTGCAACGTTGGAATCAGCTGATGGAATTTCTTCGCTTTTATTTTCGTCAGACTGGCAACTAAACAACAAAACAGGAAGCAGCAACAGCAAAATATATTTCATAAAGTAAAGTGATTTTACAGAAGCGCAAAAGGCAATAACTATTCCGCTTCTGCAAGTTCGTAGCTACGATAAAATTGTTCAACTTCTTCCAGCACTTCGTTAATTTCGGCAACGCTGTTCAGGTGCACCAGCTTTTGCCGGTATTCTTTTATGCCGGCATATCCTTTCAAATAGTTCGCATAATGTCTTCGCATTTCCAACACACCCAACACTTCTCCTTTCCATTCAACCGACTTATGCAAATGCTGGCGAATCACTTGTACACGCTGTTCTATGGCTGGCGATGGAAGAGTTTCGCCGGTGGCTAAATAATGTTTTACTTCATTAAAAATCCAGGGATAACCAATGGCAGCGCGACCTATCATAATGCCATCTACGCCGTATTTATTTTTATATTCCAAAGCCTTTTGCGGGTTATCGATATCACCATTGCCGAAGATGGGAATCTGTATGCGCGGATTATTTTTTACAGCAGCAATCAGGCGCCAGTCGGCCTCGCCTTTATACATCTGCGCGCGTGTGCGGCCATGAATGGCAAGGGCTTGTATGCCTACATCCTGCAGGCGCTCGGCAACCTCTTCTATGTTCTTGCTGTTATCATCCCAGCCTAATCTTGTTTTTACAGTAACCGGTTTCGTTGTGCCATCTACCACCGCTTTGGTTAGGCGCACCATCAGGTCAATATCTTTCAGTACGGCAGCACCTGCGCCTTTGCACACTACTTTTTTTACAGGGCACCCGAAATTAATATCAACCAAATCAGGATTCACGGCATCTACAATGCGCGCACTCATCGCCATAGCTTCTTCATCGCCACCAAATATCTGGATACCGATTGGTCGCTCTTCTTCATAAATATCCAGCTTCTGCCGGCTTTTAATGGCATCGCGTATCAAGCCTTCGCTGCTGATAAATTCGGTGTACATCAAATCAGCGCCGGCCGCTTTGCAAACGGCGCGAAACGGCGGATCGCTTACGTCTTCCATCGGCGCCAGCAGCAAAGAAAAATCGGGCAGCTTTATATTTCCTATGTTCATTTTTCTTGTTGTATGGTTGTATTATGTAGTAGGTATCAGGATATGAAATTTGTACATTATTCTATTTTTTTGTCTGTATAAAGCCGAATGCCTGCTATGTTTATTCATTGGTATCAGGACTTACTACATAATACTTATTACTTACTACAACATACTTAATACTTACTACATAATACAACGAACTTATCTTCGCAAAGATAGATACAGTATTATGAATACAATGTACGAAGGCGATTCGCGCAACATCAGTCCGTTTGGTAAGCTGGGTATTTTAATCGGGCTTTTGGGTGTGGGCTTTATATTGGCGGGCGTGGTGTCGCTGGTGGTTGTTATGAGTATGCTTCATGTGCCATTAACCCAGATGGCAGCCGCTATTCTCGACCCAAAAAATATACAAGCCATGAGGGTTGTTCAGATCCTGAGCACGCTTGTATTGTTTGCTGTACCGGCATTTTTATTTGCGGTGATTGTAAACCGTAAACCCATAAACTATTTAGGTTTTGCAGGCAGCGCAAATTTCCGGCAGTTTTATATTGTACTTCTTATCGTGATAGCCGCTTTGTTTACCCAAAGCCTGATGACGCAAATTAATGAGCTGATACCTATTTCCAAAAGTCTCGAAATAAAATTCAAGCAAATGGAAGATGAGTATGCGAAGGAAGTATTGGCGATGGCGCAGATGAAGAACTTCAGCGATTATCTGTATGCGTTATTCCTGATTGCTTTGCTGCCCGCTGTTTTTGAAGAAATGTTTTTTCGCGGTGCTTTGCAACAAACGTTTATCGGTTTGTTTCGCAATGCATTCTGGGGCATTTTAATAACAAGTATTTTCTTTAGCGCCGCGCATTTTTCGTTCTACGGATTTCTTCCGCGCGTATTTCTGGGTATGGTGTTGGGTTATATTTTTTATTATGGAAAAAACATCTGGCTCAACATAATGATGCACTTCATAAACAACGGTATCGTTGTAACGAGTTTGTATGTTATGAGTATGAAGGGTGAGCTAACGGAAAAGAACTTACAGGATGATAATTACCCTGTGTACGTTGGACTGCTTGCACTTTTAGCTGTATTTGCACTGTTTGTTTTTTTCAAACGCGAATCTATAAAAACAGTTCTTGTTACGCATGATGGAATAACGGAAGAGATTCAAATACTTCCTGCCGGCGAAATAAAAGAAGACAATAATTTATAAAAAATGGTTACGGCTTCTTCGCAAAAGTTTTCATCTTATCATTTACATAATACAGTACATCTTCATTTGCCGGATGCTGCCTAAGCCAATCATAACCTGGTGTGTTTTGCCTCATAAAACTTACCAGCGAATCTCCCTTTAAACCCGTGATCTGTGAAATGGTTTGCGGCGAAAACCGGTAATCTATATAAGTCTGTTTTTCCAAATAATCGAATGTGTTATAGGCTTTGTTGCGATCCTTTGTTTTTTTGCGCGCAAATGCATCTAAATTTATTCCGATGCCCGCTCCCATATTATCAGCCTTACTTACAGCAGGCATTTTACCAATGCCACCCATGTCATTTATGAAAGCTTCGCGCCTGCGCAAGCTGTCAAACTGGTAACGGTTATAACCTTTCGTAGTTGTTGTTACCGTAACGTTTTGCAATGTTTCGCTGGTGCGGATGAGGCTGATAAAAAGCGTGTCAGGAGTACGATTGCTCGTTTGTACCGTATCAAAATTATAGTTGAAAGCATTGATCAGAATCTGGTCGCCACGCGAAGCCGTAATGCTGAAAAATCCATCGACATCGGGTGTTACCAGCTTTTTAGTTGCTTCGTTAGAGATGATAGCATTTGTAATTGGCACGCCGGTAATACTGTCTTTTACATATCCTTTAATCAATCTTTTTTGGGCAAATAACATGGTTGACAATATAACAAACAGCGCAATCAGCAGAAATCCTTTTCTATTCTGGTTCATAGCATTCGTAAATCAAGAATAATGCCTTTGAAAAATAGCTAATTAAAAAGTCCCCGTCTTTATGATAAAGCGGGGACTTTTGAAATTATAGAAATGATGATTTGCTATTGGAAGGAAATATTCACATCATCAACAGCAGTACTAGCTCTGTTACCTGATCCTGTACTTGCACTTAAAGTAGTAATACGAATCCAAACTTTACCTGTTTGATTATCCAATGCGTTACCAAAATTCACAGTAAATGCATTATTCGAAAACGTATGGTTACCTGTCTGCATTGTTCCAGTAGAAACTTGTGTAAAGGCTGTTGGATTATTACCAATTCCATAATCAACTATCCAAGTAGTTAATCTTGGAGAAGATGTATCTAATGATTGTAACTGAAAACTCATTGATAAGGAAGACTTTCCTGTTATATTATTTAAAGCAAATGCAAAAGCAAGTCCTGGATCTGTAGAGCCCGTTTGTCTTATCCCTAACGCGCGGTTAGACGAGGCAATTTGGGCAGAAGAATCTGAACCTTCGGCCAAGCCTGTGGCAGAAGCAAAATTCTTGAAACCGCCTGTTGTTGTTTTCCACAAAGCCTTTGAAGAAGTAAAAGTTGCATTAGCGCCTGCAGCTGTTGCTTTAGCACCTGTTTGCACATACACACCTGTAGGTAATCCATTACCGATGCTATTAAAATCAATAGTATAAGGTGATGTAGCAAGAGTAATATCACTTCCACTAGTTGGTGGTGCGGTTGTAGTATCTGTTGGAGGCGTCGTTCCGGTTGTGTCTGTGCCACCCGTTGTAGGGTCGCTGATATCGCTTGTGCTGCGAATCTGGAATTGTTTTGTAGTGTTGAAGAAGCTGCCGTAACCAACCCAGTCTTTAGCGCCGGAAGGCAAAGATGTAGCCGCAAACGAAGCGGTTGTTGATGTGTACAAAGCGATATTTCCTGATGCATCAGTCAATGTTTTGTTACCACTGAATGAAGCCGGAGAGCCTGATGCAGTAGCACCGTGAATTTTCACCAGTGTAAATTCGATGTCAGATAAAGAACCATTCAGTTGCGAAACTGTTAGATCAAGTGGTGTTACCGTTTTATTGCTGGCTACAGGTGAAGGTGGCGTTATACCGCGGCTGTTTACTTTCGCTTCGAGAGAGCCACGGTAGCTAAGAAGTGAATCGCCGGTTACATCTACAACTACAGAATCACCAACGGCATAAGTAATGGTGCCGCCATAATAAACAGATATCCCACGGTCGCCATCCTGTAAAACAAAACTACCGGAGGATATATTTTTATTAGCTACATCGGAAATTACCACACCACCAACCTTATAACTGCCTAAAATGATACCGCCGTTCTTATACATCGCACGCAGGCTTTTAATGGAAATCAAAGTTGCATCCGATGTTGGCGGAGGTTCAGTGCCATCGCAACGCGAACCTTTGAACTGCAAATCCGACGTATCGCGGATAATTACCTGCGGTGTTATTCTTCCGTTATAAGGACTTTTATAATAAGCATAAACAGCCGTAAGCGTACCATTTCCTTTTGGCACAAATACATTGGCGAAATTAGAATAACCGCTGCTGCGGATAATCATGGTGTCCGATGATCCGCATCCTTTTACAATGATGTTTGCATCCGTTTTAGAAGTCGGCGTTGAGTTTGCATACGTTTTCGACGTATCGCTATCTTTTACCTCAAAATTGCTGAACTGTACCAATGTGTACATGTACTTCGCCGGGTTGTTCTTAAGGTCGTTTATAGTAACGGTTGTCGGCGTAACCGGAACATTGATTTCCCCTTTCACAATGTACTGATCTTTTAAGCGGCTGGCAATACCACCTACCGTACCACCGTTATCAGGCGTTCCACCAATATATATAAGACCGGCATCTTCAGACATAAATAATCCTTTCAGCTTCACATATACTTTGCGCCCGATGGGAAACGTAGCGTACAGGTTATAATCGTCTATACTTATTGAAATACCGCCCGTAGAATCCTGCAATACAATTTGTTTGTAAAAATTTCCGCTGGAGTCGTTGGCGATTACAGTACCGGCAATAATCATATCTGTTGCCAGAGAATCAACTTGTCCGGACACGTGCTCTGCTTTCAACTGAGCAATAGTTGTGTTAGCCGTTATGTTTGGTGGAACGTATCCGGGAGGTGCATCGAACTTTTTATTACACGATACCACGGCGATAACCAAAGCAGCTATTGCACATGCAGTGCAAAGCAGAAGTCTTGATGGCTTGTTGTTCATAATAATTTTGATGGTGAGGCTATATTAATAGTTTGTTCTGGTATGATTAGAAGCGAAGTTGTGCGCTGAAGAAATAATTCAGACCATAAGCATAAAAATATTTCGGCGGAAATTTCTGCAGGTTTTGCTGTGCGGAAGCTGAGAAATCGTAACGTAATTGTTCGTAGCCTCCGGTAGTGATGTTCTTATTATTGGTAAGATTATTTACACCGGCATAGAAAGCCAGATACACCGGGCGCTTTTTAACACCGATAAATGTGTTTGGAATTTTCCAGGAATAACCGCTAAACAGGTCAACTGTATATTGATCTTTCAAACGAGTCTGGTCAAGTATATCATGACCTTTATCGCTGTTTGGATCAATTACGCCATCCGTTGCAGCGTACGTGCGGCGAAGCGGATTGAAGTCAAGCCACATCTGCCTGAAATAATTTCCGGTAAGACTTACGAACCAAAACTTAGGAGAACGATAAGTAACTCCAAGGCTGTATGCTTCCTGAGGTGTACCTGATACTCTGAAGTTTTTTGAATAAATAGTGGCTTCAGCAATGGTTTCGGCTGTATTATCAACTGTAACTACAGCATGCTGACGACTGTTGTAATAATAACGCCCAACTGAGGCGGCTGCATTTTACCGTTATGTTTTTAACAGGTCGTACTTCAGCACCGAACTCTCCGCCAAAATAAATTTTATTGATATTGCTTAGGGCGTAGTTTACGAAGTCCTGGTATTCATCATAGTAGAACGTCATTACATTGAAACCATGTTGAGATGAAGTGTAGAAGCCGGAAGCTCTGAATTTAATTTTTGGTGCATTCAGCACATAACCGCCTTCAACCGTTTGGGTAGCTTCGCTGCGCAAATTGTTTTGTACAAAATCACGTGTGCGAACGGATATATAAGAATTGTCGTAATAAGGCGCTCTTGTAATAGCGGCTCCATTTACATAAAAATAATTACGACCGTTTAACTTATAAGTGATGCCACCCTTTCCTGAAAAGTTATTGAAAGTATGCGTGTCTGATTTACCATAGGAAGCATCTGGAAACAAACCATTGCGCACATTGCCGACACGCCAGAAAGCGGTTTGTGAAGCTTCGCCTGCTAAATAGAAATCCCACTTATTTAAGCGCCCAACAAATTGCGCCCAACCCTGCGGACGATTAATATTAATGTTATAATCATAACCATACCTGCCACCAACACCTACAATACGGTTTGGATGGTCTGCATCATTTTGATAGGCAGCCGGATTATCCGGAAAATCGCGCTGCGCAAACTGGTTTAAGTTTACCCAGAAATCACCACCAAGCAAATCTTTTACACGCTGATAATAATTGTTGCGGGTTGATTGAAATGAAACACCGCCGGTAAAATCGATATGATCAGTGATACGTGTATTTAAAACGATGTTAGCCCCAAAGCGCTTTACATTTGTTACCCGCTCACTTAAAATGTAAAAAGAGCGATGCCCGGTTACTGTATTGCCCGCAACACCATTTGCATCTTCAATAGAGGATGTGTTATCGCGGTTTACCGCATATAAGTTATCCCAATTGATTTGTCTTGCCGCTTTGTTGGTACCAAGCAAGGTTCTAACTTGCGCAGCTTGAGCTGAATTATCATTTGCTTCGTAATAACTTGGTAGATACCTGTAATAATCCGGACGTGGATCGGCTGCATTATACCAATCAAGCGCAGAAGTAGAACGGTCGCCGGTTATGTAAGAAACCGAAGTAACCAGGTTGGTTTTATTAGTGATGCGATACTCGTGCGATATAATAAATACAGGCTGGTTGGTTTTTGCAACGTTTGCATTTCTCTTTTTGCCATTCTGGTAACCCCAGGAAGGATTGTAATAATGAGAACCGGCAAGCTGCATGATTTCCTGAGTGGCAGCCGATTGTCTTCCGTTCTCTGTTGGCGATCCAAAAGCAATAATAGAAAGCAATTGTTTTTGACCTAACTTTTTATCGATGGCTGCAAACCAGCTTGCGCCATTATAATAAGTTCCCGGCACGTATCCTTCACTGGCGCCGCGAAAAGAGCCGGATACTGTGAATGCCCATCCTTTTTCAGATATGCCGGTACTATGAGTGAAAGAAACCCGGTGATCGTAATTGCGGTTGGAAAACGCATAGCCAACACTTGTTTGCTGGCGTTGTTTACTTGCACGAACATCGATATTTGTAGTGGTACTTAAATCACCAAAACCAAAAGTATTATAGCGAACACCAAAATTGACGTCGCGGTTACGAAATACATCATTTAAGCCGCCCCATAATCCCCACGGTGTAAAGCCATTATCAAGGTTATCCATTTGAATACCATTGATAAAAACGCTTGACAAATCATTGTCGTATCCACGAAGCCGGAAACGCGCAGAACTCCAGTTGAAAGAAGCTGCGTTGAAAAAAGGATCACGACCAGCCGTTAATTGCGAAGACACCGCCTGGCTGCCAGGATTATTGAAATCATTTTCATCTAAAGAAACGGTAGGAACATTATCCTGAATAACATCTTTCAGTTCTTCAACATTCGCGGAGTCTTTATAGATAGTGGTATCTACAGGGTTAGGAGGGAAATATTTTTGAGCGTTAGCAACCATCATTCCTGAACACAGGATGACCAGCAATAGGTTTCTCATTCAATTAGTTTGGTGTAAGTTCTGTTGCGAAAATAGGGATATCAAACCGCTTTTTTTTAAAATTCCGGCGAGGCAATGATTATTTAATCTAATGCGTTTAAAACTATTTACCGGAATAAAATGCAGCGATAACAACAAAAGTACTTGAACATTACAATAATTAATACGAATAGAGGACAGTAAAATGAGCACTATCCAAAAACTAAAAAATCTCAGTGATACAAATCACTGAGATTTTTTTAGATAAGTATGAAGACGGAATTAGATTAGGTTTATTTTTAGCCTTCTAAGCTATAAATGACCTAAAATTAGTCTAACTTAATTTTGAACCCATACTTAATATAATTTTATGGAGTTACCGATAATCTATTGCTTTATAAACCTGATTATCTGTGTTGAACTACCATTTGTAACTCTGACCCAATAATTACCGGCTACAAAGCTTGAAAGATTCACTATTTTATTGATACTGCCTGCCGGTACAGTTAATTGTTCACTGTAGATGGCTGTGCCAAGCTCATTATAAACTACCAGTTGCAGCCTTGCATTTACCGGTGAAAAGATAGTAAAAGTTGCATTGCTATTTATTACAGGATTAGGCATTATTGTAACCTTGAATACGCCATTTACATCAATCACTTTTATGCTGCTATAACTTATTTTTCCATCTGCATCTGTTATTTGCAGCCGATAGTATATTTTACCTCCGGGCAATGGGCTGATGTCATCCGCAAATGAATAATTGTTATTTATGCTGCTGTTTCCTTTGGCAGTTACTTTTCCTATGGATGTAAAATGAATGCCGTTTGTGCTGCGCTGTACATCGAAATAAGATGTATTGACTTCGTTTGTCGTTTGCCAGTTCAACTGTGCAGTTGTGCCTTGTTTTACGACGTTGAAATCGAGAAGCGTAAGCGGCAACACAACAGGTATTTTTTCCCAAGTGGTTATAGACCATTTGTTTTCACTGCTATCCTGCACTCTGATAAACAGTGTATCGGCGCCGGCAGGAATCTTATTCAATGGAATATTAAAAGAGAAGGTTCCGTCAGCGGAAGGACTTGCAAAAACAACAGAATCGCAGTTACCGAAGCCTTTGTCTTCTGTAAAGAAATATTCCGCTTTTGTGATGTAGTTTGTATCGTTTTTATACACTTCTATGTTTCTGCGGAATGTTTGGCTCCATCTGCCAAGGTCATCTTTAAGCCTGCCATACAATTTATGATAGCCGACAGATAAGCCTGAAGTTGCGGCTGGAAAATTTAGCAGGTTGATAGAAGAATCAGGAGATGTAATGACAATAGGCATTGCAGCCCCAAAACCGGGATCGGCATCAATAAAATATTCGCCGCTTACAAGGGTGGTTTTCATATCGGAAGCAAATACTTCCACATTTCTTCTTGTCGTGTGGCTCCATTTGCCATTACTGTCCTTTGTGCGGATATAAAGTTTGTGATAGCCAATTGCAAGACCGGAAATACTTGCGGTAAATGGAAAGGTTCCATCGGCTGCGGGTGTAACGGTTACCAATGTATTGTTGCCAACGCCATTGTCAGCATCATAAAAATATTCTACCTGCACAACAGATGTATCCTGCGCAAGCGCAGCCATACTGAGTGCTGTAAACAGGAGTATTAAAATTGTTTTCATGGTGGTTTATTTTATGGCTCTTGCTCCAATGGTTACCGGAAGATTAGTTGCCGTAGCACCGGGTGTAGTGATTGAATAAATAACCGGTATGGCTGCTAAGCCTGAAAGTGTATAACGGTCAGTAACCGCTACGCCGCCAAATGCGCCGCGGTCGGTGCCATCGGAACCACTGTTAGCTGCAGCAGAGTTAGGTGCAACTTGGTACATGCCATCGGGTGAGGTTGAAGAAACAAATAATGAAGTTATATTAGGTACAATGAGGTTATTATTGGCTGTGCCAAATTGTGAACTTGATGTGCCGATATTGTAAGACACATTTAAATTGGTGCCGTTGTTAATATTAGTAGTTGCATTTAAAGACTTTAGAATATTGTTCTTACACTCACTGGTTGTAAATTGAAGGTTTAATTTGTTTGCAGGACCATCAAATATATTGTTGTTACATTGAAGAATAGCACCTCCCCAAACCAGAGTTTTTTTGCAAATGTTATTATTAAAAACAAGGTCGGTAGGGTAAGCATAAGGATATTCAAGATTGATAGCATTTGCACCATTAGTATTTGTAAAAAAATTTTCTAAGATGAAAATATCTGTCACTCCTGATCCAATTTGAACTTCATCAGCCAGCCAACATCTCTTAACAGTGAGATTATTTGTATTTAGATAAAGATTATACGGATACACATGAATAATACTTATCCCAATTAGCTGAGAACCTTCAGAGCCTGATTTAAAAGTAATTGACCCAATGCTACTACTATCAGTGCTTGTAGAAACATCTGGATTTTGACTCAAAAAATAGCCGGATCCGATTATGGCTAATTTTCGGTCAATGGTTACATCAGTGTAAACCGTTGGTGAAGATTCCACATACAAAGTATCACCCGCAGCCACTAATGTTCCGCTGCCCGCCTTCAAAGCATCATTAATTTGTGGAAATACAGGATAGCTTGGTGTTCCTCCAAAATTATCTCCCCATAAGGTAGAGCCATTGTAATTTGATTTGTTGTTCACCCGCCAGATTTTCGCGCTGGCTTGTTGGGTAAATAAAAGAGCAGCAACCAAAGCTGCAGCAAAAAGTAAATGTGTCTGTTTCATAATGATTGTTTTTATTGATAAAAAAATGAGAGAATGTTGTTTGTAAAGCGGCGATTCACTCCTTCGGTAAAGCATGAATGATTATGTCTGTTGCTCACTGCACATTAATAGTAGCAGCGTTATCTTCTACCGTTTGCACATCCAGCTTTATGTTACTGCTGTTTTTTACGAGGCTTTGAATGAACGAATCGGTATCGCCGGAATGCACCACTCTGAATTTGGCAACTTTATTTTGAAAGGATAATTTCTCTACGCTTTCCACGCCGTTTACCGATTTCATTATATCTGTCAGCGTAGCGGATGTTGTATAATCAACATTATTAAACCGGACTTCGGTTTCAACAGTATTAGTGTTATTACCCGTGCTTTTTTGAGAACTCATACCACTTATAATGTCATCGCTTTTGCTACAGAATTGAGTAATAACATAGTTCGCGATTTGTGTACTGGCTTTGGCAATGGCATCTTTACCGGCAATAACTTCCGTAGCATCTAAACCAGATGCATTAAACGAATTGGTGGCTATAATTTCGGCGCTGCCGGCCATAACCGCTTTTACATCAACCCTTGCCCGGCATGACGACATATTGTTTTGCTTATGCGAGTATTCGCTGAAGGCTTCTCCTATAATTAAAATATCAGCGCCGTAGCGGGCAGCTATTTTAGAAGCATCAGCCGGGTTGTTGAAAGCATCCTGCAGGGTTGCGTCATCCTTTAGTTTTAAAAACTGGTTTTCATCTACCAGCCGGAAGCCCGTTTCCAGCAATTTTTTCGAGATTTCCGTTTCGCCTGCCTGCGTGGGCGACATAGCTTCATACTGGCTGAAGTCATTCGGTTTGTACCTGTTTATATCAATCGCAATCCTGTTGTACCGGGCTGGGTCGTAATGGCTGCCTGCACCCGAAACATGCTCTTCCGGTATAATCACCATAATCTTTGGTTTTTGGGCTGCTGCCAGCAAAGGGCAGTTGCTTTTATTCATATTGCTGCCAGCACTTGAGTTGCTACTTATGTTATTTGAGATATTGGTATTGTTATTTGTACTGGTAGTGGCTGCTGCACTCACATAAGCGCTTTTGTTCTGGCTCATGTAAGCAACGGCATCTCTTAACGATTCGTCAATGGCCTGCTGCATAGATTTGCTTTTGTAAAAGCTGCCTCCGCCTATGCCGCTTCTCCCCCATATGCCACCTGCAGCACCCACAGCCGTTTTGTTTTTTGTAAATGATTGCGACCCCAGCAATAAGCCGGTTGACGGGTTTACAAACCGTAACGTATAGCCAACCTCGGAAGTAGTGGTTGACAATCCGCCAATTCCTATTTTATTTCCTATCCTGCCTAAACCTCCGGCCCTGCCGCCCGACTCTTTTTCTGTAAATTCGGTAATGGTGCCAAACACCAGAATTTGTGCACCCGCCAGTTTACCTACCTGCGCAAAAGAGTTGTCGTCGCCCGCGCCAGACATACCTAACCCCTGCTCTTTCATAATATCATCCAGCCTGTCTCTTTCCACTACCTGGAAGCAGCCTGAATTAAGCATGGCATCCATCATTACATCCGTCATTCCCGTACCTACTTCCCGCGGGGTGCTTGATGCCGTTATTTTAAATGGCATGACAGCCACCAGGGGTTTTTGCGAAGCCTCTAACCCGCTGCATACTTGCGTTGCCTGAACTATTTTTGTTTTTTGAGCCATGATACTACCTGCTGAAACAAGTAATAAAAAAGCGCATAAAAGTTTTTTTCTGCAAAAAGAAAGGATAAGAGTTATTTTATACATTATGTCAGTTGCGTACCGCGTAAACAGCGTTCTCATAACCGTGGCTTTAATAATGATGTAAACTTAGCGTGCAGCGCAGGCTAAGTCAAGCACCATTGATTATTTGCCTGTGTTGATTTATTTTTTGCCGGAAAATTTGTGGTAACTGCAAAGTGTTTTACCTTTTCACTGAAAAATGCCTGTAAACAAACACTCTACTTCGAATGAAGAA
The DNA here is from genome assembly GCA_965199905.1 of Ilyomonas sp. Taxonomy (GTDB): domain Bacteria; phylum Bacteroidota; class Bacteroidia; order Chitinophagales; family Chitinophagaceae; genus Ilyomonas. The sequence continues at coordinate 1,810,789 of OZ241366.1, forward strand.
AGCTGCCTGCCTTTATTTCGTATCCTGTACTTTATTGTTTTTTGTACCAGTTATAAAGTGCTATGCTCAAAACCCCCGGGCCGTTGATTCGCTGCAAAAGGAAATTAGAACCCATGCGATAAAAGATAGTTCCCTGGTAAGAACTTTTTTAAATTATGCACAGAGTATCAGTTTTGAAAATACAGACTCGGCAATGAAGTACACAGATGATGCTTTACAACTGTCGCAGATGCTAAAATGGCAAAGGGGAATTGCATCAGCGCTGAACCAAAAAGGTTTTGTGTATTATTATAAGTCAGACTTAGTGTCTGCCATGAATTATTTTCAACAGGCGTTACAGGCGGGAGAAAGTTTACATAATCAATTATTCGAGGCAAATGTTTATGGTAACATCGCCAATATATACGCTGATCTCGGACAAAGTGAAAAAGCGTTGGGTTTTTACAATAAGCAGTTAGACATATCCAGAGAAATAAAAGATAAAAAATTTGAAACAGTCGCCCTTGTTAACATCGGGGATATTTATATGGACGAAAATGATTACCAAAAAGGATTTACATATTTTAGAAAAGGATTAATAGCAGCACAGAATGTAAACAACTTAAATGCAGTGGCTGCATGTTTTTTAAACATGGGAATCCTTTTTAAAAAAGAAAAACAATTTGATAGCGCCCAAACTTATCTTGAAGAAGCTATAGATATGTCGAAGAGGTTGAACAGTAAGAATACAGAGGCATCGGCACTTACACAGCTTGCAGAAGTATCTATGAGTCTAAATGATTATAACAAAGCAGAAGAATATTTACTTCAGTCTTTAACACTCGCAAAAGAAATAAGCGATGTGGAATGGCAACGGGATGCTTATAAAACGCTGAGTAGTGCTTATGAAAAAGAAAATAAAAGTGGTAAAGCGCTCACCGCTTATAAAAATTACATGACCCTTTACGATAGCATGATGAATGATAAAAAGAAAGGAGAGATAACACGTATGGAGATACAGTTTGAATTTGATAAAAAAGCAGCGGTCGCAAAAGTTATAAACGATAAACAGCAAGCAATTGCCAAAGCCGAAATACAAAAGCAGCGCTTTATTGAAAATGCGACGATGGCAGGCACAGGTTTTTTAATCTTGGCGGGGATAGGCAGCTTTTTATTTTACAGGCGCAACCGCAATATCAAAACACAAAAAAATGAAGCTGAATTAAAATTGCAAATCACCGATACGGAGATGAAAGCCCTGCGCGCGCAAATGAACCCTCACTTTATTTTCAATTCATTAAGCTCGATTGCAGATTATATCAATAACAACCAAACAAAAATGGCTTCCGATTTTACAGCCAGATTTGCAATGCTCATGCGTATGGTTCTGGAAAATTCCGAGCATAAAGAAATTCCGTTAGCCGATGATTTACAAGCCTTGGAATTGTACATGCAGCTTGAAAGTTTTCGCTACCAGAATAAATTTGACTACCATGTAGAGGTTGATGAAACCATTGATCCGGAGAACACATTGGTGCCGCCACTCATACTGCAACCCTTAATTGAAAACAGCATCAAGCATGGGCTTGCGGGGAAAAAAGGTAAAGGACATCTTACCATCCGCATTCAGCAGGCAGGCAATATGCTGAATTGTATTGTGGAAGATGATGGCGAAGGCATAAAAGAGACAACTGATACGGCAGAAAGAAAATCAATGGGTATGAAAATCACCAGAGCCAGGATTGAAATCATTAATAAATTAAAAAATGCCGGCGCTTCAATGAATGTATCGAATAAAAAACAAGGAGTAAGGGCTGAAGTCATACTTCCGCTGGAGTTAAGTTTTTAAAAAATAAGAGCATGATCAAAGCAATCATTATAGATGATGAACAACATTGTATTAATAGCCTTGAAAGTTTATTGGCAGAGCATTGCAGCCATACAATAGAACTAAAAGGCGCTTTTCAATCCGTTGACGAAGCCATTAGCGAAGTTAGACAATTACAGCCCGACCTTGTTTTTCTGGATGTTGAAATAGGGGCGCAAACCGGGTTCGATTTTTTGATTCAGATACCCGAAATCAACTTTGAAGTCATTTTTACAACTGCACATGATAAATATGCAGTACAAGCCTTTAAATTCAGTGCGATTCATTACTTACTGAAACCGTTAAGAGCAGATGATCTGATGAGTGCCATCAATAAATTAAAAAATAAGATTTCGAAGGAATATATATCTGAAAAAATGGACACTCTTTTCCATAATCTGAAAACCATAAAAGGAACAGGAAAAAAAATTTGTATTCCTATACAGACAGGATTAATCTTTTTGGATACAAGTGACATCACCCGTTGCGAAAGCAGCATTAACTATACGACCATTTTTACCAATGATAAAAAGAAACTCCTTGTCTCAAAAACCTTGAAGGAATTTGAAGAGTTGTTAAGTGAGTACGGCTTTTTCAGAGTGCATCAGTCACACCTAATAAATTTAAACAGCATCAAAAGCTACAACAAAGGAAAAGGCGGTTTTATAACAATGGAAGATGGTTCTGACATTGAAGTATCCACCAGAAGAAAAGATGAGTTTTTGAGAAGAATGGCTATACTGTAGTATTGTATATCTGTAAGCTAAAATAAAAGATTAAAGTAATTCTATTTTACCAAACAAAAAAGCCTCAGTGAAACAAATCACTGAGGCTTTTTAAATAAATATGGCAGCTACCTACTCTCCCAGGAAAACCCAAGTACCATTGGCCATGAGGGGCTTAACTTCTCTGTTCGGAATGGGAAGAGGTGAACACCCTCGGCAAAACCACCATAAAAAGGTAGTTGACGATAGTCAACATAAATAAGATCATATTGAAAAAGCAGAATTACAATTACTGAATAATAAATAATAAAATTAAAGCTTACGGGTAATTAGTACTACTTGGCTTTGCTGTTACCAGCTGTATACCTATAGCCTATCAACGTCATCGTCTTTGACGACCCTTAAAAGTAAACTCATCTTGAGGAAGGTTTCACGCTTAGATGCTTTCAGCGTTTATCCTTGCTGTACGTAGCTACTCGGCACTGCAGTTGGCACCACAACCGATTCACCAGCGGTACATACGACCCGGTCCTCTCGTACTAAGGTCATGTCCTCTCAATTTACTAGCGCCCACCACAGATAGGGACCGAACTGTCTTGCGACGTTCTGAACCCAGTTCACGTGCCACTTTAATCGGCGAACAGCCGAACCCTTGGGACCTTCTCCAGCCCCAGGATGTGACGAACCGACATCGAGGTGCCAAACCTTACCGTCGATATGAGCTCTTGGGTAAGATCAGCCTGTTATCCCCGGAGTACCTTTTATCCTTTGAGCGATGGCCCTTCCATACGGAAACCACCGGATCACTTTAGCCTGCTTTCGCACCTGCTCGGCTTGTCTGCCTCACAGTCAAGCACCCTTATACTAATGCGCTCTATATACGATTACCAACCGTATTGAGGGTACCTTTGCGAGCCTCCGTTACTTTTTAGGAGGCGACCACCCCAGTCAAACTACCCACCATGCAATGTTTCCCGTTAGGGATTAGGTTCTAAACAACAAAAGGTTGGTATTTCAACGTTGACTCCACAATGCCTGGCGACACTGCTTCAAAGTCTCCCAACTATCCTACACATTTGTTGTTCAAAATCAATGCAAAGTTGTAGTGAAGGTTCACGGGGTCTTTCCGTCCCGTGGCGGGTAACCGGCATCTTCACCGATACTACAATTTCACCGGGCTCGTGGAGGAGACAGCGTTCAACTCATTAGACCATTCGTGCAGGTCGGAACTTACCCGACAAGGAATTTCGCTACCTTAGGACCGTTATAGTTACGGCCGCCGTTTACTGGGGCTTCAGTCAGAAGCTTTGGCTTGCGCCGAACATCCTTCCTTAACCTTCCAGCACCGGGCAGGTATCAGGCTCTATACGTCATCTTACGATTTTGCAGGGCCCTGTGTTTTTGTTAAACAGTTGGTTGAACCATTTTACTGAGACCGCATCGCTGCGGTACGCTTTATCCCGAAGTTACAGCGTCAATTTGCCTAGTTCCTTCTCCACGGCTCACCCGAGCGCCTTAGAATACTCATCCCGTCTACCTGTGTCGGTTTGCGGTACTGGCTGCTATACTCGCTTTTCTCGGCAGGACTTTTATTGTTTCGCCTCTCCCGAAGGTTCAGCTCAGCGTACTATTCCGTCAGTACGCAACAACCACGGTCCTGCGTCACTTTTAATGTATAGCAGGTGAAGGAATATTAACCTTCTTTCCATCAGATGCCCCTTTCGGGTTTTCCTAAGGACCAGACTAACCCTGATCCGATTAACGTTGATCAGGAACCCTTAGACTTTCGGCGTTAAAGTTTTTCACTTTAATTATCGTTACTTATGCCTACATTTTCTTTTGAAACCGCTGCACCATTGGTCGCCCAACAGCTTCGACGCAGGTTTCAATGCTCCCCTACCACTCGTGCACTTAAGCTTGAGTTTAGAACTTCGGTTAGTAGTTTGATGCCCGATTATTTTCCGTGCAAGATTTCTCGACCAGTGAGCTGTTACGCACTCTTTAAATGAATGGCTGCTTCCAAGCAAACATCCTGGCTGTTATAGAAATCTCACCGCGTTTGATCAACTTAACTACTTATTAGGGACCTTAGTTGCTAATCTGGGTTATTTCCCTCTCGGCCACGGACCTTAGCGCCCGCAGCCTCACTCCCGTAGATATGTGTTAGCATTCGGAGTTTGTCAGGGTTTGGTAGGCGGTGAAGCCCCCTAGCCCAATCAGTAGCTCTACCTCTAACACACTTCAAAATACGAGGCTGTTCCTAAAAACATTTCGGGGAGAACGAGCTATCTCTCAGTTTGATTGGCCTTTCACCCCTATCCACAAGTCATCCCAAGACTTTTCAACGTCAATGGGTTCGGTCCTCCAGTATGTGTTACCACACCTTCAACCTGCTCATGGATAGATCACAAAGTTTCGCGTCTACCCCCACTGACTAATCGCCCTATTTGGACTTGCTTTCGCTACGGCTCCGTTAAATAAGAACTTAACCTTGCCAGTGAGGAGTAACTCGTAGGCTCATTATGCAAAAGGCACGCCGTCACCTGCATGCATTGCTGCAGAGGCTCCGACCGCTTGTAGGCGCACGGTTTCAGGTACTATTTCACTCCCCTGTTCGGGGTGCTTTTCACCTTTCCCTTACGGTACTGGTTCACTATCGGTGTCTGAGGAGTATTTAGCCTTACCAGATGGTGCTGGCAGATTCACGCAAGATTTCTCCGGTCCCGCGTTACTCAGGGTACTGCTCGTTACTGTTAATTTGTGCTTACGGGACTATCACCCGCTATGGTCCAACTTTCCAGAAGGTTCAACTTGATAACAGCTTCTAAATGCAGCCCTACAACCCTTAAGCGGCACGCCGCCTAAGTTTAGGCTCTTCCCGTTTCGCTCGCCACTACTCGGGGAATCATTATTATTTTCTTTTCCTGCGGTTACTTAGATGTTTCAGTTCTCCGCGTTGGCTTCACGCTTGTGGCGTGATACTATATCTTCAATATAGTGAGTTGTCTCATTCGGAAATCCTGGGATATAATGCTCGTGTGCAGCTTTCCCAAGCTTATCGCAGCTTACCACGTCCTTCATCGCCTCTCAGACCCAAGGCATCCACCATGCGCCCTTATGTTGCTTTAAAAAATTTGAAATTGTAGTAATGTTACCACTACCACTTACTATTGCTAGTAGATTGTAATTTGCTTTTCCAATATGTCAAAGAACTAAATCAAAGGCATTGCTGCCAGCGATTCTGTTGATGTTTAGATTATGAATCAATAGACCCCGAGTCAACATCAATAAAATAAAGAACTGAATTAGTGGAGGATAACGGATTCAAACCGTTGACCCCCTGCGTGCAAAGCAGGTGCTCTATCAGCTGAGCTAATCCCCCGTAAAAATTGGGAGTTGTTAGCTATTAGTTGGCAGTTGGCAGAAAAACTATCAACCGACAACTATCAACCATCAACTGCATTGATTAGTAGACCCGACCAGAGTTGAACTGGTGACCTCTACATTATCAGTGTAGCGCTCTAACCAACTGAGCTACGGGTCTGAACGGGTCAAACTAAAAAGAGAACCAAAGAACTTAATAATTTAAAAGAGTTGGAAACAACAGTGTAAGTAAAAACAGTACTCTAAAAAGGAGGTATTCCAGCCGCACCTTCCGGTACGGCTACCTTGTTACGACTTAGCCCCAGTCACTAGTTTTACCTTAGGCAGATCCTTTCGGTTACCGACTTTAGGTACACCCAGCTTCCATGGCTTGACGGGCGGTGTGTGCAAGGTCCGGGAACGTATTCACCGTAGCGTTGCTGATCTACGATTACTAGCGATTCCAGCTTCATGCAGGCGAGTTGCAGCCTGCAATCTGAACTGAGAAGAGGTTTTTGAGATTCGCATCCTGTTGCCAGGTAGCAGCCCTTTGTCCTCCCCATTGTAGCACGTGTGTAGCCCTGGGCATAAAGGCCATGATGACCTGACATCATCCCCTCCTTCCTCGCGTCTTACGACGGCAGTTTCATTAGAGTTCCCAGCATTACCTGATGGCAACTAATGATAGGGGTTGCGCTCGTTGCGGGACTTAACCCAACACCTCACGGCACGAGCTGACGACGGCCATGCAGCACCTTACGATCTGTATATTGCTATAAAGCCAGCTTTCACCAGCGGTCAAACCGCATTCTAGCCCAGGTAAGGTTCCTCGCGTATCATCGAATTAAACCACATGCTCCACCGCTTGTGCGGACCCCCGCCAATTCCTTTGAGTTTCATTCTTGCGAACGTACTTCCCAGGTGGATTACTTAATGCTTTCGCTCAGACACACACAGTGTATCGCGTATGTCGAGTAATCATCGTTTAGGGCGTGGACTACCAGGGTATCTAATCCTGTTTGATCCCCACGCTTTCGTGCCTCAGCGTCAATATATGCGTAGTAAGCTGCCTTCGCAATAGGTGTTCTATGTCATATCTAAGCATTTCACCGCTACATGACATATTCCGCTTACCTCCACAATATTCAAGATAGATAGTATCAATGGCAGTTTCCAAGTTAAGCTTGAAGATTTCACCACTGACTTACCTGCCCGCCTACGCACCCTTTAAACCCAGTGAATCCGGATAACGCTTGCACCCTCCGTATTACCGCGGCTGCTGGCACGGAGTTAGCCGGTGCTTATTCATCTGGTACCGTCAAGTAAACAAGAATGTCTACATTTCTTCCCAAATAAAAGAAGTTTACAATCCAGAGGACCTTCATCCTCCACGCGGCATGGCTGGTTCAGACTTGCGTCCATTGACCAATATTCCTTACTGCTGCCTCCCGTAGGAGTCGGGCCCGTGTCTCAGTGCCCGTGTGGCTGATCATGCTCTCACATCAGCTACTGATCGTAGGCTTGGTGGGCCGTTACCCCGCCAACTACCTAATCAGCCGCACGCCCATCTTAGAGTGATAAATCTTTAATAAAGAGAAAATGCTTTCTCTAAATGCTATGGGGTATTAATCCAAATTTCTCTGGGCTATTCCCCGCTCTAAGGAAGGTTGCGTACGTGTTCCGCACCCGTTTGCCGGTCTCATAAGTATTGCTACCTATTTACCCCTCGACTTGCATGTATTAAGCCTGCCGCTAGCGTTCATCCTGAGCCAGGATCAAACTCTCCATTGTAAATGTTGTTTGATCTGACTATTAGTCTCAATTTTTGTTGAAATTAACGTCGGATATTAATTGTTTGTTACGTTTAAAACTTACCGTAATTAGAATGATATAATCATTAAAATACGTACTGTTGTTTCCAATCTTTCAAAGAACTTAATCAATGTTAACTGCTTAACTTTGATATCTGCAAATGATAAGGTTTTGAACCTTTAGACCGTGCGTCTCATTTGATGTTTTGTGTAAGAACTTTTTCTTTTTTTGAAACGCTGCCGTTTCGTTTGGGGTTGCAAAGGTAAAATCTTTTTCCAAACTACCAAATCTTTTTTCAAGATTTTTTATTCGTTAAAGACTTGTAAAGAGCAGATTATCAATCACTTCCTTTTCAGAAGCGGGGTGCAAAAGTAGTGTTATGCGACCCAATTTTCAAAATCTTTTTTCAAGATTTTTTCTCTTTAACTTACCTTTTTTAAAGAACTTTCTGTGCTATCCGCTTTTCGAAGCGGGGTGCAAAAGTAGTGTTGTTACACTTTCCAGCCAAACTTTTTTTTTGAAGAATTTTTTCAGCCTTTCAGCTTCAAAACCTGCACTTCAGCGGGACGGCAAAAATAGAAACTGTTTTGAAATTACCAAACAAAATTTCTTTTTGTTTTTTTCTTTGCGACCTTTCGAAGAACTTCCCTTTTTTGATTGGGGTTGCAAATATAGAAGTGGTTTTTGTTCGGGCAAAAGGATTTGAATAAGTAGAGAGGATATTGTTGTTTTATTAACAAGCTTCGTTAGATTGAATAAATGTTATACACGGAGTTTATTATTGAAGTTTCCCTCTTTATATTTACCACTCTATCCATCTAACCGCGCATGTATACAAAACACGAAGCTTACCAAAAGATAGAAGAACTCACCATCCGCTTTGGCGAACAAATTCAATCCTACAAGAAATCCGACTACAACGAAACCCTCGTCCGCCGCGATTTCATCGACCCCTTCTTCAAAGCCCTCGGCTGGGATGTTGACAACTCGCAGGGCTATGCCGAAGCCTACCGCGAAGTTATCCACGAAGACAAAATCAAAGTAGGCAGCGCCACCAAAGCCCCCGATTATTCCTTCCGCCTCCCCGGCGGCAAGCGCCTATTTTTCGTTGAAGCCAAAAAGCCAAGCGTCGCTGTCAAAACTGACATCGTGCCTGCTTACCAGGTGCGCCGCTATGCATGGAGTGCCAGGCTTCCCATATCGCTCCTTACCGACTTCGAAGAGTTTGCCGTGTACGATTGCAACAAGAAGCCAAAGCCCGATGACAAAGCCGCCATCGGTCGCATCAAATACATTACCTACGATAAATACCTCGCCGAGTTCGACTTCCTCTGGGATACTTTTTCCAAAGAGCGCGTCCTCCGCGGCAGCTTCGATAAATACATCACCGGCGACAGCGCCAAACGCGGCACTACCACTGTTGATAAAGACTTCCTCCAGTCGCTCGACGAATGGCGCATCCAGCTCGCCCAAAACATTGCGCTACGCAACGACAACCTCAATGAAGACGAGCTTAACTTTACCGTGCAGCAAACCCTCGACCGCATCATCTTTCTCCGCATTGCCGAAGACAGGGGCGTGGAGGAATACGGCAAAATGAAAGCCTCCCTCAAAGGCGATCACTTCTATGCCTCCCTCTTCACATACTTCAAGGAAGCCGACGACAAGTACAACTCCGGTCTTTTCGATTTCAAACGCGACAAGCTCAGCCGCAACCTCGTCATCGATAACAAAGTGCTCAAAAGCATCATCACCAACCTCTACTATCCCGCTTCGCCCTACGAGTTCAGCGTACTCAGCGTGGAGATACTCGGCAGCGCCTACGAGCAGTTCCTTGGCAAGCAGATCAGGCTAAGCGACCGCCACAAAGCCGTCATCGAGGAGAAGCCCGAAGTGCGCAAGGCAGGCGGCGTGTACTATACGCCGCAATACATTGTCGATTATATTGTAGAGCAAACCGTAGGCAAATTAATCGAAGGCAAAACACCGGAAGCTGTAGCCAAATTAAAGATTGCCGACCCCGCCTGTGGCAGCGGCTCTTTTCTCATCGGTGCCTATGGGCGCCTGCTCTCCTGGCATCTGGCTTACTACAAGCCCGACTTCACCAAATGGAGCGAAGCCATTGCCGATACCACCCTGCCCACTAAGCAGCGCGAAGCGGCGGTAAAGCAGCGCGCCAAACTGCCGCTCACACCCGATGGCAACCTCACCACGGCACTCAAAAAAAGCATCCTCATCAACAACATCTTTGGGGTAGATATAGATACACGGGCGGTGGAAGTAACTAAGCTTAGCCTGCTGCTGAAATGTATGGAAGGCGAAACTGGCAGCAGCATGACGGCGGAAATGTCCTTCGGGCAGCGGGTGCTGCCTACGCTGGATGGCAACATCAAAAGCGGCAACAGCTTAATCGATCTCGATTTCTATGATGGCGAGTTCGACTTTGAACCGGAAGCGGAAAAGAAAATAAAACCCTTCAGTTGGCAGCAGGCATTTCCGGCTGTGTTTAAAGATGGTGGGTTTGATGTGGTTGTTGGGAATCCGCCGTATGGAGCAATGATTATTCAACCGGAAGATAAATATCTGAGAAGTAAATATGAGGTAGCCAATTATCAGTTAGATACTTATAGTTTATTCGTTGAAAAAGGAAAGAAATTATTAAAAGAAAAAGGCTATTTAGGTTATATAATTCCGACATCTTGGACAGCATCTACATATGATTATAAGTTGAGACGATACATTATTGAGAAGATGCAGGTTGAGCATTTCATAGTTGCACCTAAACAAACATTTAAAGATGCAACCGTTGAAACTTGCATTCTTATATCGTCGAGTAAAAACCGAAAAGAAAATTTTGAAGTTGAAAGGTGGGATTTACCAGACCGAACAAAATATTTTATAGAAGCATCAGCTATTCGCGATGATAAGACTTTTATATTTCCGGTCTATTCAAACACTTCAGCGAAGAGAACAATAGATAAAATAAAATCCAAAGGAGAATTGTTAGACACATTTGCAGATGTGGTATGGGGAGTGAAAGTTTATGAAAACGGAAAAGGTATTCCTGCACAAACCGGCGAGGAGTCAATCAATAAAAAGTTTCATTCCTCATTTAAAAAGACAGATTCTTATAGACCTTTAATTGGCGGCGGTGAAATTTTTAGGTATTCCTTGGAATGGAAAGGAGGATATGTAGATTACGGCAAATGGCTTGCTGCACCGCGATCTCCACATTGGTTCGAAGGAGAAAGAATTGTTGTGCGCGAGATTACTGCCAAGGGAGTAATACAAGCAACTTATATTGATGAAGATTATGTCTTTTCTAATTCAGTTGATGGAATTAAAATTAAGAACAGAAGTATTGACATAAAATATCTATTGGGACTATTGAATTCAAAAGCAATTTCTTTCTATCATAGCTATTCTTCACCAAATGCATTTAAAGGAACGTTCCCGAAAGTATTGTTACAAGATCTAAGAAACCTGCCAATACCAAATAATGATAAGAACCTTCAACATCAGATAGTTCGACTTGTTGAACAAATACTACGATTGATAAAAGAAAAACAACAAACAACTTTATCTGAAAAAATTGAGCAGCTTCAACATCGCATTAATTACACAGACAATCAAATCAACAAGCTTGTGTATGAGTTATATGAACTCACTGAAGAAGAAATAAAAATCATTGAAAATCAATAACAAAATGCCAACCACCTCTTTCCTCGGCTATTTCAAATACACCGGCGAAGCCGTTGCCAACGGCTATCTCGATGCCCGCACCTCCGCCGAAGCTCTTATCGGTATAGATGAAGTGCTCCGCTACTTTCTCTATCAGGAAAATCCCGCCTTACAGCAAGTAAAATTCGAAATTCCGGTCAAAGTACAAGAAGGCAGTTGGGAAGCTCTCATTCCAGATACGCTCGGCGAATGGCTCATGGCAGCTTTAGGTGCTGGTGCAACTACTTATCTCACCACCGCCCTGAAAAAAGCAGCTGAAAACGACTTCAAAGAAAAAGGACTTAAAGACATTATTAAAGAAGCTTTTAAAGCCATCAAATGGGTAATAAAAATAGCCGTTCACATGAAGTCAATGGCAGTAAAACAGTTTACCAAAGTAGAGTTCAATGTAGAAGGTAAAAGAGAAGACATAGTGAGCATAAAAAACGACAATGGGATGATCATATTTGTTCCGCAATCTTATTTAAACATCTATGCTAAATGCCCCGAAAAACTTTTCTCCAGTTTAACTAGGCTCATCAAAGAAGGTAGGGAACTGGAAATAGATATCAACCCATCTCTGCCTAAAGATGCTGATGATACGGAAGGATCCGCAATAATAACTACTGCTGATAAATATGTATTCACCCAGAAGGAAGACGAAGAAGATATTATACTGCCCGAACTGGTGCATGAGCAGTATGTTGAACTGGAAGGTCACATCACGAAAGGAAATGAAAAAGCAAACACAATAGGGCTGGATTACAAACGGCACATTCTGATTTGTATACCGGCAAACGGAAACATAATCAGCTACAAAAATCTGCTCTTTACAAACTGCACAGTTAAAGGCTATGTTGACCGTACGGATGATAATGGAGAGGTTACAGAAAAGAAACCGAAGATTAAGTTCATTGACCTTATAGATACATCGAAACCCGATACACAACTAGGCTTGTTTATGAAGTGAGTTAAGGCTTTTCTTCTCGGTCAGTGACTCATTCTTTATTTAACTTGGATTATGAATTCCAGCAAAGAACCTATTAGTGATAAAGACTTTTTCAAGTACAATACAATTGAAGAGTTTAGAGAGAAATTGAATGAACTTAAGCAAATTGATTTTGCAAACAAATCATTCGAAGAAATTGGAGATGTTTTCTATTCTTATGTGTCGGTTATACCAACGCTTATATACAATTTTGATACAGACAGGTTTAATGATTTTCTTGCATATAGAGTAAGAATGAATATAGGTGAAGCAGAAGACTTAGGTCTATTAAGCACCTACAGTTATCCTAACGGAATCTTTTGTAATACTAACGGCAGAGCTAATATTTCGCAAAAAAGTGTTTTTTATGCATCAAATTCAGCATTGACCGCAATCATTGAATGTAAACCAAAAATTAATGATTTGGGTTACTTGGGTATTTGGAAAGGAAATACTTCAAGAAAAATAAAAGCAGCATTGCTTTTACCTAGGAATTTAACTTCAAACAATGAATGGTATTTGATGGCTCAAAATGCGCATCAATTTATGGAACAGCATTTTGAAAAGATTGAAATGAATAAAGAAAGCTTTGTTCATGAACTACTTCGCTTTATTTGCGATCTTTATCTTACAGAAAAGGAGCCTTATCATCTTACTTCTTTTATTTCCCACGAATTGTTATATCATAGTAGTGATTGGCGAGATTTAATTATTTATCCAAGTTTCGCTAACAAAGCATTTACATGTAATCTAGCGTTTCATCCAAATACAATTGATAGTTGCTTATCCTTTATAAAAGTTATTCGATTTAAAATTTTAGATATAAACAATGATAATTTTAAAATTGGGACAGGTCGCGTTGGTGAATTAATTGATAACAAGATTATTTGGAGAGGTATTAAAGAAGAGGAAACAGATTTTGCAAACCTTTCTATTATTTAAATTCCTTTTCTGGCGCAAGCGTCTCGCTTGTGCCTACCTTTCCTGAGCGTCCGCTCATTTTATAACAATCCCCCGGTTCTTCGAAATGTTCCCCCGCCCCCGCTCGGCGTAGTCTCCCGACTACGTCGCCCAGCCCTCAGCGTAGATTGCATCCACTATTGTTCGAAATATGATTTTACATAGGAAATACTAAGCAAAAAGCAGTAACAGGTAACACAGGAAGGTGTGCAGGCCCGGCAAAACGCGCGGAGCGATCGGGTTTGCCTTGATCTTTTTTTGCTCCTTTTTTCTATCAAGGGAAAAATGGAGAAGGTGACTGTATAGTAAATAATGCGCTTTCCAACATTTCGAACACTAATAATTTGCAACTTCGCTGCTTCTATCTTTATTCTTCGCATTGTCTCCGGCTCGTTTACGTTAACCCATAAAAGACCTTGGAGGGATTGCATACAAATAACCTTGGATGCCATGCGAAAAGGAAAAAGGAAACAAACCTGGAGAGTTTATCATACAAAGAAACCGGCGACAAATTATCAATTCAAATTTATTCTTCCTTCTCTCATCATTTTTCCTTTATTACCGTCTTACTTTTTTAAAATAATTGACTTCGCAACAAAGACTTTTTAAAAGCATTGTATAAGATATCTCTTACTGTCGCTATCGTGCTTATTTATCTGCTTGTAGCCAGCCGTAGTATTCCGGTTTTATCATCATCGTTTTGTTAAGAACAAATTGGTTTTAAGAAAAAAAGAAAACTTATAAAACCAAAAATAGATTTTGGTCTCATGTTTGTTTTTATAAGTTTTCTCATAAGCAGTTAGTTTTGGTTGCGGCCTCTGTTTCTACAGGGGCTTATTTTTTTCCTTTATTTACTCATAAGCTACAAGAGAAAATTTGTTAGCATATTTATAGCGTTGCAGCTTGCGAAGCAACTTTTATCCAATTTATGACAACATGAAGTAAGCTAAATATACTATGGATTAAAAATCCATAGGTTTAAAATACCGTTGACTGAAAGTCATTTGAGCTTGCTGTGAACAGCATTGAAAACTCTAAACTGAAAGTTTAGTGAAACTACTCAAGAATAAAATTCTGATTGCTGTTCGAACCTTCCTTGTGATGCTCCAGAGAATGCGCTATCATTTCATCCGTGTATTGCCTGAACACCATGCTCCATAACGTTTTCCCCATAAACGCTGACCCAATACCGTTTCTTCAGCTCTGCAAATTCATCTAACATCAAACTCGCACTTTTGCCTTTTAAGCGCTTTACCAAATCACTTACAGATACTTTTTGCGGATAACTTACATGAAGATCAATATGATCTTTACTTACAACCCCTTATAAAACCCGCACATCCATATTGTTGCATACCTGGCGTATCAAATCCCTGCAACTTATTTGAACCTTTCCCTCTTAATACCGAATATTTCTACTTAGTACTCCAAACAATATGAACATGCAATTGATGAACACTATGACTACTTTTTCTTAAGTTTTCCATCTACAAACTCATTTAGATTCGCAGAAATTAAAGTCTTGCACTAAAATGCATAGCTTGAGCCATCGTTTTGTGACCAGTCAATCATTGGAAGAATGATCAGACACGCCAAAGCAAAACCCATTTTACCCTTCCCACACACTCATCTCACCGAACGTTTTTTCATCATTGTTTTATTCACAAAAAGAATCCTTTGTTTAACCTAATAATTTCTTTCTGAAATCTCTTTTTCTCTATGTTTAAATTCTTCTTAACAAATAAGCTTTTTACTCAAATATAACAATAACAACACAATTTGTTAATGGTAAGTTAGTGATGCCAAAGCCAAGCCGGATATGGGTCTTACTAATTTTGCCACCTCGCATAACCTATAAAACTTTCATTATGAGTGTAAGAACGTTTTCTTATCTTTTCAGATTCTCTTTCGTCTTCTGCTTTTTTCTTTTTTTAACCACAGCTTTCGGGCAAAGCAGTGGTAGCATTTCGGGGATTATTGCCAACGATAGGGGACAAGGACTTGGCAATGCGAGTGTGCAATTGCAGAACAAAAAACTTGGCTACAATAAAGGCCTGCAAGCCGATAGTGCAGGGGCATTCCGCTTTAGCAATGTGCCGCCCGGCAATGGCTATACTTTTGTTGTTTCATTCATCGGTTATAAAACGCTTGTTACCGGTGCATACGACATCAAAAGCGGCGATAATGCGGCTGTCAATCTCAGTCTTGCCTTATCAGCCGATAGCTCTGCATTAAATGAAGTGGTTGTGGTGGGTTATGGTACGCAAAAGAAAGCCAACCTTACCGGCGCCGTGGCACAGGTAAGCGGAGAAGTGCTGGAGAACCGCTCGCTGCCAAACATTACACAAGGCTTACAGGGCATGATTCCTAACCTTAACCTTGTAATGGGTGATGGCAAGCCAACACAGTCGCCAGTGTATAATATTCGTGGTACCACATCTATTGGTCAGGGTGGTAATGCATTGGTATTGGTAGATGGCGTGCAAAGCGACCCGAGTTTATTAAACCCCGCAGATATTGCCAGCGTTACGGTGTTGAAAGATGCAGCATCGGCTGCCATCTATGGCGCGAGAGCGGCGTTTGGCGTTGTATTGATCACAACAAAAAATCCTTCAAAAGAAAAATCAACGCTGACTTATTCATCCAACTACTCTATTAAAGCGCCTACTACAGTGCCTGATATAGTATCGAATGGCTACGAATATGCAAGCGGCTTTAACGATGCCTGGAGCGCCTGGAATGACTACTCGCAAACGCCGCAGAACATTAATAAAACACAGCCTTTTTCTGCAGCTTATTTAGAAGAATATGCAAAAAGAAATGCAGACCCGAGCCTGCCAAAAACAGAAGTAGGAGCTAATGGCAACTATGTATATTATGGCAATACTGACTGGTACGATCTGTTGTATAAAGATCACAACGGTGCCACCGATCAGAACATTTCCTTATCGGGCAGCAGTGGTAAAGCGAGTTACTATCTCACAGGTCGCTATTATGGCCAGAGTGGCATTTTCCGTTACAACTCCGACGACTACAAAATGTACAATGTAGCCGGCAAAGGTTCGATACAATTGTTGCCCTGGCTGCAGGTAACGAATACTACGCAATACACCAACCGCGGTTATCACAACCCGCTGAATACAGGTGAGGGCGGAAGCATCTGGCGCAACCTTGCCGATGAAGGTCATCCATCATCTATGTTGTTCAATCCTGATGGCTCATTGACACAATCTGCCGCTTACACAGTGGGTGATTTTGTGTATGGTAAAAATGGTATTGACTTTACTGATCAACTGCTGCGTAATACAGTGGAAGCATCTGCAGCTTTGTTCAATAACAAAGTACATATTCGTGGTAATTTTACATACCAGCAAACCAACAACTACCGGAAGCAAATTCGTGTGCAGGTGCCATATAGCGTTACGCCAGGTGTGATTGGTTATGTGGGCAATGCTACCAATGATATACAGAACACCACCAACCGCAACGATTACATAGCCACCAACATTTATGGTGATTATGAAAATCATTTTCGTGGCGGGCATTATTTTAAATTCCTGTTGGGTTACAATTATGAGCAGTCAACAACAGATTATTATGCGTCACAACGCAATGGTATTTTGTTCCCGGATGCTACCAATATCAACCTTACGGCAGGACAAAGCGCTACCCTTTCGGGCAATTACGAGAAGTGGGCAATCTTAGGTGGCTTCTTCCGTCTCAACTATTCTTTTAAAGACCGTTATTTAGTAGAAGTGAATGGTCGTTATGATGGTTCATCCAAGTTCCCGGCCGATCAGCGTTACGGCTTTTTCCCATCTGTATCTGCCGGCTGGCGCGTATCAAAAGAAGCGTTTTGGAATGTATCGCCCAAAGCCATTTCCGATTTAAAAATCAGAGCTTCTTATGGCTCGCTGGGTAATGGCAGCATTGCTTCTTACCAATTTCAGCAAACCTTGCCGCTTAGCCAGTCAGGGCGCATTATCAATGGCACGCGCCCGCAGCAAACCAACCAGCCGGGGGTATTGCCCAATGGCTTAACATGGGAAACCTCAACCACGCAAGACCTTGGTTTGGATGCCGGCTTTTTAAATAATCGTTTGGTGTTTAACGGCGATGCTTACATCCGCAAAACAACAGACATGTTTACCGTAGGTCAAACATTACCAGCCGTGTTTGGTGCCGATGTTCCGAAAGGAAATTATGCTGATTTAAAAACCAAAGGCTGGGAAGCTTCGCTTACCTGGAACGATCAGTTCAATATCGGCAACAAACCATTCCATTACAATGCAGGTGTGTGGATGTCTGACTATTCAGCCAAAGTAACCAAGTACAATAACACAACAGGAACTCTCGCTGATTATTACGCAGGCAAAACAATTGGCGAAATATGGGGCTATACCAACGATGGTTACTGGACAGATGAGACCGTTGGCAATGCGGCTTCTACGCAAGCCATCTTCAAAGCTTCTACCAGTGGTCAATGGTTGCCGGGCGATATCAGGTTCAAAGATATCAATAACGATAAAGTCGTTAATAACGGAGCCAATACATTGAGCAATCATGGCGACTTATCTGTGATTGGAAACTCTACGCCACGCTATACTTACGGCATCAGCTTAGGTGGAGATTATGCAAACTTTTCGCTCTCTGCTTTCTTCCAGGGTGTGGGCAAACAAGACTGGTGGCCGGGTTCGGAATCTGACGTGTTCTGGGGACAATATAACCGTCCTTACAATTACCTGTTTCAATCGCAGGTGGGCAATATGTGGAGTGAAGAAAACCCGACTGCTTATTGGCCAAGATTGCGCGGTTATGTGGCACAAAACGGACAAGGCGAATTGTATAATGCGCAAACAAAGTATTTGCAGAACGTGGCTTATATCCGTTTAAAGAACCTGCAGCTTGGTTATTCTATACCCAAAACATTGGTGAGCCGCTGGAAGCTCTCTGCCATACGCGTATATGTTTCGGGCGAAAACCTGTGGTCATGGTCGCCTTTGTATAAAGTAACGAGAAACCTCGATGTGGAGAGCATCGGCAAATCGGACGTTACACTTACCGGCTCATCGAACAATGGCAATGGTAATAACTACCCGATTTTAAAGAGTGTAACATTTGGCTTAAACGTAACCCTGTAATCACCAATAAAACAAGCATTGTATGAAACAGAAAATAACAAGTAATATCAATAATTGGTTGCTCTTACTCAGCCTGCTTGCAGGTATAGCAAGTTGCAAAAAAGAGCTGAACCAGACACCAGTTTCTTCAGCTACACAAGATGCCGTTTTCAGCAATGAAGACGGTTTGAAACTGTATGTAAATTCTTTTTACAACACGTCCGGCAACTACCAGATTTTGCCCGCAGCAGGCGATGTATTTCGAGGTGATGAAATAGCCGATTACGGTGCACGCAGCCAGGCGCCTGATTACCTGCGCGATACCACGAACACCACTTACTCATCACGCCAGAGCAACGGCTGGAGCTGGACAGCGCTTCGCAATGTGAACTACTTTATTGCCAATTGCAATAACCCGGCGGTATCGGAAACAGTGCGCAATAACTATATCGGCATTGCCCGTTTCTTTCGTGCCTGGTTTTACTTCGATAAACTAAAACGCTTTGGCAATGTGCCTTGGGTAAGCACGCCGATGGCAACCGATGACGCGAACCTTTACTCGGGCAGAGACGACCGCACATTGGTGATTGACTCTATGATAGCTGACCTTGATTTTGCCTGCCAGAACATCTCGCTGAAAAAAGATGCCACCAGCTCGCAAATCACGAAATGGATAGCATATGGATTGAAATCGCGCGTATGTTTATTTGAAGGCACATTCAGAAAATACCAGGCCAGCTATGGCTTGCAGTCAACATCTGATGCACTGTTGGAGCAAGCTGCCAATGCGGCAAAAGTGGTAATAGACAGCAGCGGATATTCACTGAGTACAGCAGGAGGAAACTCATCTTCGTATCGCCAGTTGTTTATCAGCGCCACGCCGGTTACAAGCGAGGTGATGTTATCAAGTTTAGCCAGCACAAGCCTGAGTGTGTACAACGATGCAAACTGGTACTTTACCAGTTCAACGTATGGCGTGCGTTATAGCTTTACCCGCGACTTTATAAACACTTATTTAAGCACTGACGGTACGCCATTTACCAATGTGCCGGGGCACGATACCATGACATTCGCTCATGAAACTCAAAACCGCGATTATCGCCTGCAGCAAACCATACGCACACCGGGCTTTGTTCGTATAGCCAATGGAGCATCCACACCCGCGCCGCCGGTATTTTCTTATACTTATACGGGCTACCAACCAATCAAATGGTCGCAGGACGATCCGAACTTAGACAATGGCGCAAACAACACCAATTCTGTCTCCATCATGCGTTATGCAGAAATCTTGTTGAACTATGCAGAAGCGAAAGCAGAACTGAGACAATTAACTGATGATGACTGGAGCAAAACCATTGGTGCTTTGCGTACACGCGCCGGCATTATGAATACAATACGTCCTGTAGCTTTAGATAATTATATGCACGACACCTATTTCTCTGATGTAACGGATCCATCGCTTATGGAAATCCGCCGTGAGCGCGGCATTGAGCTGGTGCTTGAAGGCTTCCGTTATTGGGATCTGGTAAGATGGAAGCACGGTGAACTGCTAACCAAAAAATGGAATGGTATTTATGTGCCGGGACTCAATATTCCGATGGACCTGAACAGTGATGGAAAGCTTGATGTTTGCTTTGTTAAAGAAACACCGGCCAGTCCTGTCCCAGGTGTTACTTACATCAATGTAGCGGCAACTATAAGCAGTGGTGTAAATCCGCAACGCTTGTCGAACGACACGTATGGAGAGGTGCATTGGCTGGATAACGTAACGCGTACATGGGCCGATTTTAAATACCTCTACCCAATTCCGTTTAATGATCTGACATTGAATCCAGCCCTGGAGCAAAACCCGGGCTGGCAATAAAAAAATGAGGCAGAAAGGGCGTAACAAACAAAGGTTATGTCCTTTCTCTTTACAGTTATAAACAGCGCATCAACCGAATCGAAAATTGAGAGGAAGCAACAAACTTTACTTTTCCATTTTTGAATAACAACAATATAATATATTATGAAAAGAGCAGGATGTTTACTGAGTTTATTTCTTTTCCTTACCTGTTTGTCACAGGCTCAATCTTTACACATTGCTACTTACAATATGCGCAATGCAAACGGTGGCGATTCTGTTAATGGCAATGGCTGGGGACAACGCTACCCGGTAATTGCCAAGATGGTTTTGTTTCATGACTGGGACATCTTTGGAACACAGGAATGCAAGCACAATCAATTGGTTGATTTGAAAGACAGCTTGCCTCATTACGACTATATCGGTATTGGCAGAGATGATGGAAAAGAAGCAGGCGAATATTCAGCAATCTTTTACAAAACAGATAAATTTCAGTTGCTTAAGAAAGGAGATTTCTGGATGTCAACCGTCACCGATAAACCCAATAAAGGCTGGGATGCGGTGCTGCCACGCATTTGCTCGTGGGGAGAATTTACCGATAAAAAAACGGGCTTTATATTTTACTTCTTTAACCTCCACATGGATCATATTGGTGTAAAGGCGAGAGCAGAAAGTGCAAAGCTGGTGCTGGCAAAAATCAAAGAGATGACAGGTGGCAAACCAACCATATTAACCGGCGATTTTAACGTAGACCAAACCAGCGAGAGTTATACGCTGATCAATACATCCGGCTTACTGAAAGATGCACACGAAACATCGCCGGTTGTATATGAAACAAACGGTACGTTCAACAACTTCAAAAGCGATAGCAAAACCACAAGCCGTATTGACCATATCTTTTTAACCAAAGACTTTACAGTAAAGCGCTACGGCGTATTAACAGACAGCTATCGCTCAGCAAATAAAAACGCTGACACCACAGCCACAACAGATGCACCGAAAGAAATTTCTCTTTCAAAATTTACAGCGCGCGAGCCGTCTGATCATTTTCCGGTTATGATAGAAGCAGACTATCATAAATAAAAAAAAACAAAATGAAAACGATATGGAAGAATAGTTTGTTGATGACTTTACTATTCGTAAGTTATTATAGCTTTTCGCAAAAAGCAGAGCATGTAATATTGGTAAGTGTGGATGGCTTTCGTCCTGATTTTTATTTGGATAGCGAGTGGCAAACCACACACATGCACCAGTTGATGAAGGAAGGCTCGTATGCAAAAGGTGTAAACTCAGTGCTGCCCTCGATGACGTACCCGTCGCATACTACGATGGTAACCGGCGTGCAACCGGCAAAGCATGGTGTGTACTTCAACAACATGTTCGAACCCGGCAAAAAGAAAGGACTTATTTATTGGTATGATACCTCCATCCACTCTCCTACTTTGTGGGAAGCCGTGCAAAAAACAGGGCGCCCGGTATCATCTGTTTTTTGGCCGGTATCGGCTGGTGCACCGGTGCAGTATAACATTCCTGATGTTGGTAGTTTAGGCGAAACAATAAGAGCCGGGTATTCTACACCGAAAGGATTTATAGATACCTTAAAGACAGAGCTGTTTCATGACACAGGTAAGATAAACTATGGCTCAAATATAGCCGCTGCGCGTATTGCAGCGTATGTGATTGAAAAAAGCAAGCCTGCTTTGTTAACTATTCATCTGTTTGCTGTGGATCATTATGAGCATGAAGAAGGCAGAAGCGGACCCACTGTACATAAGGTAGTAAAAGACTCAGATAGTGCTGTAGCAATTATAAAAGAAGCCTTGAAAAAGGCTGGCATCCTAAACACAACTGCACTGATTGTAACCGGAGATCATGGTTTTGTTGATGTAAAAACAAATGTGAATCCGAATGTGTGGCTGCACGATGCAGGCTTGTGCAACAACCCGGAAACAGGCGACTGGAAAGCACAGTTTAACAGCGTGGGCGGCTCATCATTTTTATATGTGCGGAACAATGATGTGGCTATTACGAAACAGGTAATGAACCTATTGGATACTTTGCCGGAAGAGAAGAAAAAATTGTTTGCAATTGTGAACCGAAAAACACTGGATTCGATTGGCGGAAATCCATTAACCCCATTTGCTCTGACGGGCTTGAACGGCACTTCGTTTGGCAACAATACTACCGGCGAAGATGTAAAACCAGGCCATGGTGGTACGCATGGATACCTGCCGGGATTTAAAGAGATTCAGACGGGATTTATTGCGGCTGGCGCAGGTGTTGCCAAAGGCAAAGTGATAGAGGTGATGAACGAGCGCGATATCTGCTCGGTGGTAGCTTCACTGCTGAACATTTCGTTTCCTTCATCGGAAGGAAAAGTGCCCGCGGGCTTATTGAAGAAATAGATTTTGCTATTGATTTTTTTGAAAAACGAGCATCTTTTGATGTTCGCTTTTCATTACATCCGCACGGCTTTTTGTTACAAAAAATCTCATCACACAATTCGGTAGTGGCATAGTTTGAAGATAAGCTGTCAGGTTCAGCAGCTTCCTGTATTCAACATATACCATAACCTGGCAGTTTTTGCCTTTTTATTATCAGCTTGTACCGCTACTCACAAATATTGCCGCTCACTCTTTCACAAGCCATTACCATATATTGACGTATATTCGCATTGTCATTACTCATTGACTCCTACTCGATCATCTTCTTCTCCGGCTTCGTTAGGTTACCAGGAATAACGGCACAAATACAATAATCACAACGCTCTCTTTATACAATTCCGTCTCGCAAAAGACAGCCGATGATATTCATGACTTTTAATTTTTAATCATTTTGACATTTCAGCAATTAGATCTTATTGAGCCTATTGCAAAGGCGCTTAAGACAGAAGGATATACAACACCAACGCCCATACAGCAGCAAGCGATACCAGTAGCGCTGGAGGGAAAGGACATTTTGGGTTGTGCTCAAACCGGCACCGGAAAAACGGCAGCATTTGCCATCCCGATGCTTCAGAATTTATCTAAAGAAAAAAGCAAAGGCTACCGCTACACTCGCGGATTGGTGCTAACCCCCACGCGCGAGCTTGCCGTGCAGATAGACGAAAGCTTCACTGCTTATGGCAGGCATACCGGTCTTAAGCATGAAGTGATTTATGGCGGTGTGCCGCAGGCACAACAGGTTATTTCCATAAGAAGTGGTGTTGATATACTGATCGCTACGCCAGGCCGCCTGCTTGACCTGATCAGCCAGGGATATGTGCATTTGGATTACCTCGAAATGTTTGTACTGGACGAAGCAGACCGCATGCTCGACATGGGTTTTATAAACGACATTAAGAAAGTAATCAGGCTACTGCCTGACCAGAGACAAACTTTGTTTTTCTCCGCCACTATGCCGCCGCAGATACAAAGCCTGGCAAA
The DNA here is from genome assembly GCA_965199905.1 of Ilyomonas sp. Classification (GTDB taxonomy): domain Bacteria; phylum Bacteroidota; class Bacteroidia; order Chitinophagales; family Chitinophagaceae; genus Ilyomonas. The sequence goes on from OZ241366.1 coordinate 1,834,591, forward strand.
CGCGCTTTTATATCAGCCTGTACAGATAGAAGTCACACCGGTTTCATCGACTGTTGAAACGGTAGATCAATCAGTATATATGGTTGATAAAAGAGATAAGCCATCATTGTTAATGCACCTTATACAGGAAAAAGCTATTGCCCGAACACTTGTGTTTGCCCGTACAAAATATGGTGCGGACCGTATAGCAAAAGCTTTAAACAAAGCCAACATAAAAGCCGATGCCATCCATGGTGATAAAGCGCAGAATGCAAGACAGCGTGCGTTGGTTAATTTTAAAAGTGGTAAGCTGAAAGTATTGGTAGCTACCGATATTGCCGCCCGCGGTATTGATGTGGACGACCTTACGCACGTTATCAATTATGATTTACCAAACGTACCGGAAACTTATGTGCATCGCATTGGTCGCACAGGGCGCGCGGGTAAAAGTGGCATAGCGCTTTCTTTTTGTGACAGGGAAGAAAAAGCCTGTCTGAAAGATATTGTTCGCCTCATTGCACAACCAATTCCGGTTGTAGAGGAACATCCGTATAAACTGCCTCAGTCTTTTGAAAACAATAGGCCGAAAAATAACGGTAACAATCGTCCTCAGAATTCGTACAATCAACCTAAAAAGGTTGCTTTTACTAAAAGAAGAGGTCCATTGGTAAATCAATAAGCAACTGCTTATTTCAAATTGATACAATACATTAGGTTTTAATTTAAGATTGATTTTAAGAAGAAATATTATTAAAAAGAGAGGATTCTGGTTCTCTCTTTTTAATAATATTTCCATCAGGCAAATAGCTTCTCCAGCAAGGCATTAAGCCTGACTAGATTTTATAACCCAGACGTTCATTTAGAATGGCATTTGCCCGCTTTTATTTAAGTTTAGGTTATCCATTTACTCTTTTACAAACCCTTATCATATAATAACTTATCTTCGTTTTGTTATATTCATTTGTCCTACACAATTTCTTTTTCTTCGACTGCATAAGATATTAGAAATAACGGGCATATACATTATAATCACAAAACTTTCTTTACAAGCGCGGCTCGCCGCTGGCAACCATTGCCCTCCGTGAAGAATACATATAATACCTCGGTTATGGTTACCATTAAAAGTCATGAAGAATTTGCAAACCACCTTGGCAAAGAGCTGGGCGTTTCTGCCTGGCATAAAGTATCGCAGGAACAAATAGACCGCTTTGCGTCTGCCACGATAGATCACCAGTGGATACATTGTGATGCCGAAAGAGCCGGGAAGGAAAGTCCGTTTAAAACCACGATAGCGCATGGCTATTTAACTGTTTCCCTCTTGCCTTACTTTTGGCGGCAAATTGTAGATGTACAGAACCTGAAAATGGAGGTAAATTACGGACTTGAACAGTTGAAGTTTGGTCAGGCTGTAACGGTGGATAGCGAAATCCGCTGCCGTGTGTGGCTAAAATCGATCATCAACTTACGGGGCATTACAAAAGCTACGCTTTTTATTCAACTGGAAATTAAAGACCAGCCGAAGCATGCTTTTACAGGTGACGTTTTGTTCCTTTACCATTTCAATTGTTGAATATAACATTCAGACAAATATTATAATAAATCAGAATTTTTAATTAAACTTGAATCAGAAAATACAGACATGACAAACCAGCAAATAGAAGACTTCTTAACGCCTGAAATACTCTCTAAAGTAATCAACATCAGCTTTAAAGTAAGAAACAATGTAAAAGGAATGTTTCTTACCACGGGTGATTTTGAAGACCTGAAAACAAAAAACCTGTGGCGCATTATACCGGAAGCCCGCCTGGAAGAATGGAATAAAACGAGGAATATGAGCCTGGCACGCATTTACAATGGTTCAGAGTTTACAAAACTGAAAGTGTAACTGAATTACGGGATCGCTGCCACAGAATTTCTATTGTAAATTTTCCGGCAGTTAGTTGCCTTTGCCTTCACAGGTGAAGGCTTTGTTATCATCATGCCCTTCTCTGCCAAATGTGGCGATAAATTATTACCTTTAGAGATAATCAAACAGAAAAATATATGGGACGATCAACAGAAACATTTAGAAAAAAGGAACTGGAAAAGCAAAAGGTAAGACAACGCCAGGATAAAGCCGAAAAGATGCAGGAGCGTAAAGCAAACGCACAAAAAGGCAAATCACTGTCGGATATGATTGCCTATTTAGACGAAAACGGCAACTTATCTGCCACGCCGCCCGACCCGAAAATGAAGAAGGTTTTTGCCGCAGAAGACATACAGATTCAAACACCGAGAGAAGAGGACCGCCCGGAAGAAGTGGCTGCCGTAAAAACAGGCGTTGTTACTTACTTCAGCCTTTCTAAAGGATATGGTTTCGTAAAGGATAATCAAACAGGTGAAAGCGCCTTTGTTCATGTCAATCAACTTTCGCAGCAAATAAAAGAAAACGACAAAGTTGAATACGAAACAGAACGGGGGCACAAAGGGCTTAATGCTGTAAATGTAAAAAAAGCCAGTTAATTTTTACCTGTAAACCTCCTTCATTAACAATCCAGGCTATTACCCCATAATCAGTTTTCAAGGAGCTTTTGAAGTCATTAATTCCTAAATAAAAGGCAGTAAAATTAATATGCCTTTACCAATCTGTTTCTCTACCTTCACCCCTTTCATTTGAGGTCCGTACCATGTAATTAAACATTTCTTTCTCCAGGCGTCCGGCCTGTTGCGGATTACTTTCTTTACCTCGTTCCTTTCTCAGATATCATTTATCAATTGCATTGTTCGATGAACATTTTTGTTTCCAATTTAGGCTGCCATGTAGATGGCGCCGAACTCTATCATTTTTTTGCTCCTTTTGGTCATGTAGCATCAGCTACAGTTACTACAGACAAAGAAACAGGCAAAAGCCTGCGTTATGGTTTTGTAGATATGCCCGATGAAATTTGTGTTCAGAAAGCAATACAGGCACTGCATGGAAAAGTAGTGGAAGGCAGGTCAATCTCTGTTAGTCTTTCCAAAGAAAAAGTAAACAACAGCAAGCGCCTGTTTGTACAGAAACGGCAGTCGTCAACTTATCGGTAAGAAGTATATAGACAACTTATATTTTGTGCACGATTGATTTAACACGTATGAATTTTACAAAAGAGCACTTATCCGGCGACAACTACGAATGGGATTTGGGCAATCAGGTTCAAAGGATGAAGGAGATGGCGCCCACGCGCAATCGCTTTGACCGCTTTAACGGAAACTGCGTTCTGCATATGCTGAACCTGTTTGACAAGTTGGTGACAACACTAACCGTTCAGGACGGGCAATATCTGGAAACATTGCTTGCCAATCAATTACCTCTGGAAGCAAAAAGCGAAATGACAGTATTTAACTGGCTAAAAGATAAATACATCTATTCTCTTTCGGATAAAAAAGCGAATTGAGTTTCTCTTTCGCAGATGTGTGTTTGCTTACAGAATGTGAAAATAAAGCAGATGCTTGCCGCTTATACTTTACTGCTTACAATAAGCGTTATTAATTTTACAGATCATCACGGTTAGTTTTTTGATTTCCTTTCCAGCGCCAGCCATATTTAATTTAGAACTACGGTAAAATTTTAAAAAGGGCTGGTTGTAATTTTCTGTTTCTATGTTTAAAGCACTTTTCTTTTACATCATTAAAGCAACCAATTCATGTCAGTCAAAGTAAAGTTTTCAAAGTCGGGTCAGTCTGACTTTTATGTAGCGTTAAACAAAAAGGTAGAGCATTACTTTTCATCGCAGAATCTTTCGAAGAAAGCAAATGGCATTATGCTGTTTAAAGTCATCTTTTATCCAACGGTTTTTATTGCTTCTTACCTCGTGTTACTTTTTTCAGATGTGCCACTTCCAGTACAGTATATGCTGTGGGTGATACTTGGCTTTTTTACAGCTTTTATAGGGTTGAATATTTCTCACGATGCTGTGCATGGTTCTTTATCCAACAACAAAATGGTGAACACCATTCTTGGTTATAGCTTTAATGTTATTGGCGCTAATAGTTATGTATGGAATATTACGCACAACATTGTACATCACACTTATACTAACATTGACGGTCATGATGAAGACATTGCACTGATTTCGCTGCTGCGCATGTCGCCCAACCAAAAGTTGCGCAAAGCGCATCGCTATCAGCATTGGTATGCATTCTTCTTTTATAGCCTGGCTTCGCTAATGTGGGTGTTCATTAAAGACTATGTCAAATTTTTTAAAAAGGAAATTGGCAACTACGACAACAAAAACCATCCGCGTTCGGAGTATGTCATTCTCTTTCTTTCAAAAGCAGTTTATTACATCTTATTTATAGTGGTTCCTTTCCTTCTTATCAAAGCGCTTTGGTGGCAGATACTGATTGGCTTTTTGGTTATGCACCTTGTGCAGGGATTAACGATGGCAATCATTTTTATGCTGGCGCATGTGGTAGAAGGCACCGATTTTCCATTGCCCTGCAACTTAGGTACAATGGAAAACACTTGGGCAGTACACCAGTTATATACCACCTCCAACTTTGGAAGAAAGAATAAGCTGCTAAGCTTTTTTTGCGGCGGGCTTAACTTCCAGGTTGAACATCATCTTTATCCCCGAATATGCCATGTGCACTACGGTAAGATATCCGAAATTGTAAAGGAAACAGCCAATGAACATCAGCTTCGTTACAATGAGCACATCACTTTTGGAAATGCCATTTCTTCGCATATCAGGCTGCTGAAAACATTGGGCAGAACACCGGTTCCTGCTATTGCATCCTAACTTTTTTGAATTACTTCATCAAAAATATTTAATAAGGATTTTATTGTAATGAGCGGCCCGGAGTAATTACTTTTTCTCATAATTCACCATTCAATTCTCACTTCGCAAAACTATGGCAAACAAGCAGGATTTAGACTTTACGTACACGACTATTGATGAAATATTTCGCCTCAGCATTGGTGAAATGGCAGACTATAGCGGCGCCCGATTTGATGGTGATTTTACAATGACGCTGGAAGAAGGACAGAAAAACAAACACAAGTTTATAGCGGAAAGCCTGGGTATTGGTAAAGATTCTAAAGTGCTGGACATGGCTTGCGGCTGGGGGCCTTTTTTGAACTATATAAAAGGATTAGGCGCGAAAGGCATGGGCGTTACTTTATCTACCGGGCAGGCAGAAGCGGATGTAAAGAACGGGCTGGATGTAAAAATTATGGATTGCCGCACCATCACACCTGAGCAATTCGGAACCTTTGATGCGGTTACCTGCATTGGCGGATTGGAACATTTTTGTTCGGTAGAAGAATACCAGTCGGGTAAGCAGGACATGATATACAGGCATTTTTTTAAAACCGTCAGCGATCTTTTGCCCGTTGGCGGAAGGTTCTATATGCAAACGATGGTATTCAGCAAGAACATGCCTCATTTCAGGGATATTAGCGTTGATGCTGATAAGAATTCCGGCGAGTATGTGTTAGCTCTCATGGTAAAACAATTTCCCGGCTCGTGGCTGCCTTACAGCGATGACCAGGTGATACAGAATGCAGCGCCGTATATGAAGCTCATTTCTAAAAGCAGCGGGCGGCTTGATTATATACAAACCATTGCATGCTGGCGTAAGAAATTCAGGAAGTTTAACCTGAAAAAGTACATGCTATATGCTTCACTCATTCCAAAATATTTGTTTGATAAAGAGTTCAGGCACCAGGTCGCTGTCTTCCGCATCAGTCCTAACAAAGTATGCTTCGAAAAAGAAGTAATGGATCATTACCGGCTTGTGTTTGAAAAGATATAAAAGCTTTGGCTGAAGTTATTCAGAGCCATGCAATGGCGGAAAATTCATTCCCTATGGCAACTGCGCTAAGTCTATTATCTAAGGCTTAGCGCAGTTTGCATTTATGACCATTCGAAACACCGGATTTATTAGTTCCTCACCACTCACGAATAACCTCATTACACAATCCACAGATTGTTTCGTGCCTTGCAATGACGGAAACATCGTACAGCACACATCTAACATCGTACATAAATTAACTCGCTCTCCTTCCTGTCATCAGCATTTCCAGCGCATTATCAAATGATCCTGCCCGAATCACTTCTCCGCCATTCACAAAAAATATTTCATCTGCATTTTCAATTGTATTTAACCGGTGCGCAATTATAATACGCGTGGTAGATGATGGCAAACGATTTAAAATGCTCTGAAGCAATTGTTCAGTTATTGTATCGATGTTTGCCGTGGCTTCATCTAAAATCAATACAGCAGGCTTGCGCAAAACGGCACGCATAAATGCAATGAGTTGTTTTTGTCCAAGGCTAATCACATCTCCTGATGATGTTACTTTCGCAGACAAGCCGCCTTCAAACATGTTCAGAAGTTCCGTTAAGCCGGCTTCGGCAATCAATCTTTCCAATTCTGCATCGCTATAATTCTGATACTCTTCATTGCCATACAACAGGTTTTCTTTTATGGTTCCCGAGAACAAAAAAGGTTCCTGCAGAATAAAGCCAATCTGCTTTGTCCGTTCTTCTGCCACATAACTACGAAGGTCTTTTCCATGCAATAACACAGTGCCTTTCGTTGGATCGTACAAACGTGCAATCAGCGATGCTGTTGTTGTTTTACCACCACCCGTTGGCCCTACAAACGCATAGGTTTTTCCGGCTTCTAACTGAAGACTGACATTGTGCAAAATCTCTTTGCTTTCATCATAAGAAAACGATACATCGCCAAACTCTATCACGGCTTCAGATGCCTTGGTTTGCGTTGCATTAACTACAGTAAGATTTGTTTCCAGCGATAGTATCTGCGAAATCCGATCCCAGCCGGCAATGGCTGTTTGGAAGCTCGTCCACAACGCTGCCATTTGCCGCAAGGGATTGTAAAAATACGTGGCATACGATAGATAACTCACCAGTAAACCAATAGAAAACCCGCCCTGCGAAATGAGATAAATGCCATAAGCCAGCACCACAAGTTGCGCCAAACCGGAAAAGAGACCATATACCGGCAGCAGGAAATTATTGGCAAGTCCTGCACCAATAGCCGTAGTGTAATTCCTATGATTTACATCTTCAAAACGCTTGCGGAAATAATCGCGGCGATTGAAAGCAATGGTGACTTTAAAGTTGTTCAGGCTCTCTTGTATCTCCGCGCTTAGCAAGCCCGTGCTTTTCAGGTTTTGCGCATTTTTCTTTTTTACAAAAGGAGAAAACAACCAGGTAAAAATGAGGATGCAAATAGCCGGCAACAAAGTGGCTGCACCTAACCTGATATTGATGAACAGTAGAAAAATTCCAGCCCCAATCATACTTACCAGACTGCCTATAAACTGCATCAGCGACTGTGAGAAAAACTGGTTGAGCTTATCGGTATCATTGTTCACGCGCGATATTAAATCGCCGGCTTTGTTGGCATTAAAGAAAGCCACAGGAAGTTGCTGCAGTTTGCCAAACACTGAGTTGCGAAGGGTGAATAACATACGTTGCCCTACGCCGCCCATCAGCCTTGTTTGAAAATAAGAAGTGAATAAAGCAACGAGATACATTGCCAGCAAAATACCGGCAGACGTGAGTACGCCATTATAGTCTTTATGCTGAACGAATTTGTCAATCGTATATCCTATTAATAAAGGACCGGTAAGGTTTAGAGCAGAATTGAGAAGAATAGCGCCTAACGCAAGCCACAGGTTTTTCCTTTCACCGCTGATGAGTTGCAGCAACTTTTTCACCGCCGCATATGTGGATGTTTTTTCTTGTGCAGCCGATAGTTGATTAAGATTGTAGTTCATAGCGGTTGGTGCTTTGTTGTGATTGATATAACTGGATATAATCGGGGCTTGTCTGCATCAGTTGTTCGTGCGTTCCGCGCGCAACCAATTCGCCTTCGGTGAGCAATAGAATTTCATCGTAATGCTCAACAGATGCGATCTTCTGCGTAACCGCAATGGAAGTAAGCTTCGGGTAATTGCGTTGTATGTTTTCCAGTATCTTTTCCTCTGTATTATTATCGACACGCGCTGTAAAATCATCAAGCAATAAAACAGATGGATTTGTAGCCAACGCGCGGGCAAGCATGATACGTTGCTTCTGCCCGCCGGATAATGAAGTACCGCGCTCAGATACAATGGTATCAAGCCCTTCAGGCAATGTTTGAACGAATTCGGAGAGTTCCGCCGTATCGATCGCTTTTCCTAAAGCTTCATCCGTAACTGTATCGCTGAAAGCTATATTTTCCCTTATCGTTGTATTGAATAACACACTATCCTGGAACACAAAACCTATGCTGTTGTAAAAGGCTTCGCTGTTATAGTCTTCTATTGTATGATTGTCATATTCAATACTCCCGGAAGAAGGCTTGGCAAGGCCTGTGAGAAGATATAATAACTGCGTTTTTCCGGCTGCCGTTGGCCCGATGATCGCTGTTCGTGTATTGGGATTTATTTGAAAAGAGACATCTTTTAGTACCGGCGATTGACCGTAATACAACGATACATTTTGCACTTCAATATTTCCTTGCAATGCATTTTTAATACTTCCAATTTCTTTAGGCTCGGGCGTTGCCAGGATATTACTGATGCGATCATAAGAAGCGGTTGCCTGCGCAATCACGTTGCTCATAAACCCAATAATGAGAATTGGAAAAATAAGCATGGCGAGATAGCTGTTGAAGGCAGCAAAATTACCCAGCGTCATATCGCCGTTAATCACAAAACGACCACCAAAAGCGAGTATGCTTAGTGCGGCCATGTTGGATGCAAACGTGATGACCGGGATGAGTGTAGCAAACAAGCGCAGAATAGACAGTCCAAGGTTTTTTGCCTTCGTATTGGCATCCAGAAACTTGTTGTATTCAAGTTGCTGCGAGTTGACAACACGTATTATGGCTGCACCCAATATGCTTTCATTAATCACTTTGTTCAGCCAGTCTATTACCTCACGACTTTGCTTGAACAAGGCGCGCACTTTGCGCAGCACTAAAAAGAAAGTAATACCGATAACAGGAACGATAGCAATGACACAGAGTGCCAGTTTCCAGTCGATGCTAATAAGCAAAACACTTGCGCCAACAATGATAAATAAGGAAGAAACAATAGAAACAATTGCCTGTGAAATGAACATCTTGATGGAGTCCACATCGGCTGTCATATTGGTTAGCAGCCGCGATGGGTTTGATGTTTCAATAAATGAGTAACTCTGCTTTGAAAGCTTATCTGACAAGCGGCTGCGCAGCTCTTTTGCCACGCGTTCAGATACATAAGTTTGTATAATGCTTTGCAAATAGCTGAACACAAAAATGCAAACCGTTGCAATCAGAAAATCTCTGATGACGTTGCTGTAAGAAAACTGCTGACGGCTAAAAGCATCTATATTTTGTGAAATGAGTTTCGGTATCCAAAGGTTGAATGCATTGCCTGCCAAAGTGAACAGCAACAGCATTGCTATTAATCCCCAATATGATTTGAGAAGTGAAAATATACCAGGTCCTTTTTGTTCTTTTTTCATAGATGTACTTTGCAAATAAACAGCCCATGTTTATCATCAAAGATAAGTTTGTGTGCAGGAAGATTGCATTGATAAAGTGATTTATCAAACTAAGATAAAACACATCTCCATCACTAAACAAGCTCACTCTTTTTCGCTGGTTTAAAAAATTCTTCAACCGCTTTTGCATATCCGCCTGTTTCTTTAAATGAATCACTGATTTGTTTTTCATTGTAACGATATGCGGGATTGCCAATGACTTCTTCTACAGATTGCCTGTGTGTGTATTGTTTGCACTGTAAACGTTGGTGATTACAGAATACTTTATTTGATTGGAATATAAAATAGACAGGCAAAGTGAGCGGCTGGCTCCGAAGCTGAAAGAATTGAATGGGTTGTAAGCAGGTGATTCAGAGAATCACTTTATGCAAGCTTCGAACTGCGCCGGGCTAAGACTTCGACGAACAAACGTTGCCCGATGTTAGAAATAAATTAAGTAAATCCTGAGCCTGTAAAATTGTCTTTATTCAGGTGTTTTTGTAAACAGCAAAACATCTGTATTTTTCCCGCAGAATGAACTCTTTTGTTAACGAATCGCAGATAGAATATGGTTTTGTCGGGAAGCTGACTGACCTGAAGTATGTGAGCCGCCCGGACATACGCGACCGCAAAGCCTTAGAAAAAAACTTCAAAGAAAAGTTTGAAGCGCTGAACTGCGTGCGTTTAACCGATGCTGAATTTGCGCGGCTGCAGGATGAGATTATTAACCCCGATGTATTCCAGGCTTCCAAAATATTACGGCAGCGAAACACTTTTAAACGGGAGGATGATACGCCCTTACAGTATACACTTGTAAACATCAAAGACTGGTGTAAGAATGAATTTGAAGTGATTAACCAGTTGCTGATGAATACCGCAAACAGTAATCACCGCTATGATGTTATCTTACTCATTAACGGTATTCCTGTAGTACAGATTGAGCTGAAGACTTTGGAAATAAGTCCGCGCCGCGCCATGCAGCAAATTGTTGAGTACAAGAACGATTCCGGCAATGGTTATACAAATTCGCTGCTTTGCTTTATGCAGCTTTTTATTGTAAGTAACCGTGCCAATACCTACTATTTTGCCAACAACCGTAACCAGCATTTCAGCTTTAATGCTGATGAGCAATTTTTACCCATTTATCAATGGGCAAGCGATGACAATAAGAAAATTACCAACCTCTACGATTTTTCGGAGAAGTTTCTTTCCAAGTGTTTGCTTGGCGAAATGATAAGCCGCTACATGGTTTTAGTGGAGAGTGAACAGAAGTTAATGGTTATGCGCCCTTATCAAATTTATGCAGTTAAAGCTATTGTTGATTGTATCCATCAAAACCGCGGTAATGGTTATATATGGCATACAACAGGAAGCGGGAAAACGCTTACCTCGTTTAAAGCTTCCACATTATTAAAAGACAATCCTGATATTGAGAAATGTTTGTTTGTTGTAGACCGTAAAGACCTTGACAGGCAAACCCGTGAAGAGTTCAACAAATTCCAGGAAGGTTGTGTAGAGGAAAATACAAACACAGAAACCTTGGTGCGGCGTATGCTGAGTGAAGATTATGCTGATAAAGTAATCGTCACCACCATTCAAAAGTTAGGTCTGGCGTTGGATGGAACGAATAAAAAGAATTATAAAGAAAGATTGCAACCGCTAAGCAATAAGCGCATTGTTTTCATCTTTGATGAATGTCATCGTTCACAGTTTGGCGACAACCACAAAGCCATTAAAGAATTTTTCCCAAATGCACAATTGTTTGGCTTTACCGGTACTCCGATATTTGAAGCCAATGCAAGTTATACACGGGTAGATGAAAAATCTGCAGATAATAAACTAACGGCTTCCTATGTAACCACAAAAGACGTTTTTCAAAAGCAACTTCATGCTTATACCATTACGCATGCTATTGAAGATAAAAATGTGTTGCAGTTTCACATCGATTATTTCAAGCCCGACCTCACCCCCGACCCCTCTCCTGAAGGAGAGGGGAGAAAAACCAAACCGGGCGATGCAATCAATAAAACAGCCATTGTAAAAGCCATATTGGATAAGCATGATGCCGCTACCAACTTCCGGCACTTTAATGCCGTACTGGCAACCGCTTCCATAAACGATGCGATTGCCTTTTACAACCTGTTTACAGATATACAGGCACAGCGGCTGGCGACAGATGACACGTTTACGCCGCTGAATATTGCCTGTGTTTTTTCTCCGCCGGCAGAAGGCGATAAGGATGTGCAGCAACTGCAGGAAGACCTGCAACAGGAAAAAAAAGACAATGAGGAGAAGCCGGAAGAAAAGAAACTGGCGTTAAAAGCCATTATTACCGATTATAACGAACAATATAAAACGGCCCATAAGATCAGTGAATTTGATGCTTATTACCAGGATGTACAGCAGCGCATTAAAGACCACAAATACACCAATGCAGATTACGCGCACCATAATAAAATAGACCTGGTGATTGTAGTGGATATGCTGCTTACTGGTTTTGATTCCAAGTATTTGAACACGTTATATGTAGATAAAAACCTGAAGTATCACGGCTTGATACAGGCGTTTAGCCGCACTAACCGTATCTTAAATAAAACCAAACCGCAGGGCAATATTCTTGACTTTCGGCAGCAGAAATTAGCCGTTGATGAAGCCATCGCTTTATTCTCCGGTGAAAATGCGGAGAAGGCAAAAGAAATATGGCTGGTAGAACCGGCGCTTGTTGTTATTGGTCAATATGAAAAAGCCGTTGCCGGTTTACAAACTTTTATGCAAAACCGCGGGCTCCTCTGCCAACCTGAAGAAGTGTATAACCTGAAAGGCGATGCTGCCCGTGCCGAATTTGTAAACCATTTTAAAGAGGTGCAGCGACTGAAAACGCAGATCCACCAATACACTGATTTAAGCAGTGATAACATTAAAACCATTGAAAACCTGTTACCGGAAGATGACCTTCGTTCTTTTAAAAGCGCTTATATAGAAACTGCCAGACGGTTACAAAAGAAGCAGGATAATGAAGGTGATAAAGCAGACAAAGATGTACAACAACTGGATTTCGAGTTTGTGCTGTTTGCTTCTGCAGTGGTGGATTATGATTATATTATACAACTCATAGCCAACCTCACCGGAGGCAAACCGGCAAAGGAAAAAATGACGAAGGAACATTTAATTAATGTATTAAGTTCCGACGCTAAGTTTATGAATGAAAAGGACGAATTGATTGCTTACATCAACAGCCTGGAAATGGGCAAAAGCCTTTCTACTACCGAAATAGAAAAAGGCTATGAACACTTTAAGGAAGAAAAATCGGATAAAGAACTCTTTGACATTGCAGCGCATCATGGTTTGGAAACAAAAGCCTTAAAAAGCTTTGTTGACAGCATAATAAGCCGGATGATATTTGACGGCGAAAAACTGAATGACTTATTAGCGCCCTTGAACTTAGGCTGGAAAGACCGGGCGAAAAGAGAACAGGCTTTAATGAAAGCGTTGATACCCATTTTACAAAAACTTGCGCAGGGGCGCAACATATCCGGATTGAATGCTTATGAATAAATGGGTAAAGATGAAAGAAAAGAAACCTATAAGGTTTTTAAAACCTTATAGGTTTACAAAATTATAAAAGCTTGCGCAAGGTCGCGAGATATCAGGATTGAATGCTTATGAGTAAGAAAGAATATAAGGTTGTGCCGAAGTTGAGGTTTAAAGAGTTTGAAGACTGTGGAGATTGGAATATTATTATATTAAGCAACGCGCTAAAATCCGAAAACTCAATACTTGCACAAAATAATTTGTTACTTATAGAAAATGGTTTCCCTGTTTACGGTGCAAGTGGGTTTATTGGTTTTACTTCATCTTTTATACAAGACGAAGATTATATTGCAATCATAAAAGATGGCTCTGGTGTTGGTAAATTATTTTTATATGAAAAGAAATCATCTATCTTAGGTACACTTAATTATCTGAAATCTCAAGATAATTCAACCTATTACCTGATTTATCTTTTCTATTTATTACAAACCATTAGTCTAACAAGCTACATCAAGGGTTCTGGAATTCCACACATTTATTATTCAGATTATTCTAAGGCATCGATCGCAGTTCCTACTTTTAACGAACAACAAAAAATTGCCGATTGCCTTTCTTCTTTAGATGATTTACTAACTGCAGAAAATGGAAAACTCGAAGCACTCAAAGCCCATAAAAAAGGGCTGATGCAACAGCTATTTCCTGCGGAAGGTGAGACGGTGCCGAAGAGAAGGTTTGCGGAGTTTAGGGATAATGGGGAGTGGGCGGAGAAGACACTTAAAAGTGCTTGTAAAATGCAAGCTGGGAAGTTTGTAAGTGCCTCTAATATAAGTAAAAACAAGAGTAATGATTTATTTCCTTGCTATGGAGGAAACGGATTGCGAGGTTACACAAAAACATACACCCATTCTGGTATGTATCCACTTGTTGGTCGTCAAGGAGCTTTGTGTGGGAATGTCATGTTAACACACGGAAATTTTCATGCAACAGAACATGCAGTAGTATGTACACCAAAAGAAGGCGTTGATATAGTTTGGCTGTATTATTTACTAAAATATTTAAATTTAAATCAGTATGCAACTGGTCAAGCCCAACCTGGTCTGTCTGTAGATAATTTAGAAAAGGTTGATATTAAAATTCCAGACTCGGAAGAAGAACAACAAAAAATCGCCGATTGCCTTTCTTCTTTAGATAAATTCATTACAGCACAAACAGAAAAAACAGAAGTCCTTACACAACATAAAAAAGGATTGATGCAGGGGTTGTTTCCGAACATCGAAAACCTATAAGGTTTTAAACATCGAAAACCTATAAGGTTTTTAAAACCTTATAGGTTTGGAACAGGAACAGGTTTGGAACAGGAACAGGTTTTAAGAGTTTAAAAATAAAAAGTATATAATAACAAACAAACGAAAATGACCGACTATCACCAACCACTATTACCCGCACAAAGCTACCATCTGTTTTCAAGGGCAGTTGGCAGTGAGCTGTTGTTTTCAGGAAATGAAAATTACTTGTTTTTTCTACAAAAACTAAAGCAGCATACAGCCTCCGTTTGCCATGTTTATTGCTACGCATTATTGCCCAATCATTTCCATTTGTTAGTAAGAATAAAGGATGAAGAAAACATCGTTCAACATTTTGAAGAAGTAAAGAAGAAAACCTACCAGGCACAGCAGCATGATTTGCCTGATTTCATCATGGAACGCTTCAGTAATTTTCTAAATAGTTACACCAAAGCATTCAACAAAACATATAAACGCAAAGGAGCGTTGTTTATGGATTATATTAAACGAAGTGGAGTAACGGAAGACAGCGATTTTACCGCATACGTGTGGTATATTCATAAAAATGCTGTACATCATCAATTAACCAAAACCATTGGTGAATGGCAGTTCGACAGCTATAAATCAATAATAAGTGAAGCACCAACTGACCTTCTGAGAAACGAAGTGATCGAATGGTTTGGCAGCCGTAATGAATTCGTAAAATTTCACAGCCAGCCCGTTTATCTTAAAGTGCCTGATATAGAAGGTTTATGAAGGGAAACAGACCTATGGGAAACAGACCTATGGGAAACAGACCTATGGGAAACAGACCTATGGGAAACAGACCTATGGGAAACAGACCTATAAGGTTTTTAAAACCTTATAGGTCTTACAGATACTTACAGAAAATAGGTATTACAGAACAGGTCTCATTAATAGTTAAATATGACAGCTATAGAACAAACACAGTTAGGCAAAACACTTTGGGCAATCGCAGACGATTTGCGCGGCTCTATGAATGCCGATGATTTCAGAGATTACATGCTGTCGTTTTTATTCTTACGTTATTTAAGCGATAACTACGAAGCGGCATCTAAAAAAGAATTGGGCTCCGATTACCCTGAGTTAGAGAAAAGTGATAAGCATTCACCTTTAGCGGTTTGGTATGCAGCCAATGAAGCAGATGTTTTGGAGTTTGAAAAGCAAATGCGTCGCAAAGTGCATTATGTAATAGAGCCAAATCATTTATGGAGCCATATTGCCGAACTGGCACGCAAACAGGATGGAGAGTTGCTGCACACGTTACAGAACGGTTTTAAATACATCGAAAATGAATCTTTTGACAGCAGTTTTGGGGGCTTGTTCTCAGAGATCAATCTTGATTCAGAAAAGCTGGGAAAAAACTATACCGAACGAAATAGGAGGCTTTGCATCATCATTCAAAAAATTGCAGAAGGCATTGCGAAGTTTTCAACCAATTCAGACATATTAGGTGATGCTTATGAATACCTGATTGGTCAGTTTGCAGCAGGCTCCGGTAAAAAAGCCGGGGAGTTTTATACGCCACAACAAATCTCTACCATACTTTCTGAAATTGTAACGCTGGATAGCCAGGATCCATCTTTAGGCAAAAAAACCAAACTGGATAACGTGTTGGATTTTGCCTGTGGCTCTGGTTCACTTCTTCTCAATGTAAGAAGGCAGATAAAAGATAATGAGGGAACAATTGGAAAAATCTACGGACAAGAGAAAAACATAACCACCTACAACCTTGCGCGCATGAATATGCTGCTGCATGGTGTGAAGGATACCGAGTTTGAAATACATCACGGTAATACATTGGTGAATGATTGGGATCTATTGAATGAAAGAAACCCGGCAAAGAAAATAGAGTTTGATGCTGTTGTAGCCAATCCTCCATTTAGTTTACGTTGGGAGCCATCGGAAGTAATGGCTGAAGATTTTCGATTTAAAAGTTATGGGCTTGCCCCCAAATCAGCAGCCGACTTTGCATTCTTATTACATGGTTTTCATTTTTTAGGAAAGGAAGGAACCATGGCAATTATACTTCCGCATGGTGTATTGTTTCGCGGCGGTGCCGAAGAACGAATCCGCACCAGGCTCTTACAGGATGGCAACATTGATACGGTGATTGGATTGCCGTCTAATTTATTTTTCTCAACAGGAATTCCCGTTTGCATTTTGGTATTGAAGAAATGTAAGAAGTTTGATGATGTGCTGTTTATTAATGCCAGTGCGAGTGAACATTATGAGAAAGGGAAGCGGCAAAACATGTTGCTGGATAAGAATATTGATAAGATTGTAAACACTTACCAATACCGGCCGGACAAGATAGAGCGATATGCCCGCCGCGTTTCAATGGAAGAGATAGAGTGCAATGGATATAACCTCAATATCTCGAGGTATGTGAGTACTTCTATTGATGAGGAAGTAATTGATCTGGAAGATATAAATCGAAAGCTGAAAAATTCAGAGGAAAGTATTGCTGAGGCGAGGGATAAACATAATGGATTTTTGAGGGAGTTGGGGTTGGGGGAAATTTAAAGAATTTGTTCTTTTCATGTTTACAGGATTACGGACAAGAATAAACTGCCTGCCTACCTGCATGAACATCATATTCAAATAACCTATGAAACCATCATGAGCGCCTGCGGCAAACGAAAGATAATCCCCTCACTCACCGTAGCTTATCACAACAATCAAGCAGCTTGCACCCGGCGTACGGCTTTGCCTACGCCGGACTTCGGAAGTCGTTTTCAACTATACTTTATCTCAACTATGAATACCACACCTAAGCCTAAGTTTCCCTTTTTCCACATCTTATTTCCACATTCTACCTTTTAATTTTTTAAACTCGTTACTGGTAATATCTTAGCTCACAATGGTGGAAAGACCTATCAGGTTTTAGAAACCAGGTTTGAAGATGGGGAATACCTGTGAGGAGGATGCTTGTGGAGGAAAGACCTATAAGGTTTCTAAAACCTTATAGGTCTGCTGCGGGCGCTATGCTATCGTTAATTCAATTGCGGTAACAGAAGCCGGAGCAAAACGGACAGGTTCATTTACATTCACAACCCTTTCGTTTGGCTGTAAGATATCGCCGGCAGCGGACATGATTTCGTAAGTTGGGTCAGCCGAAATTTCGAAGGCTTTACCGGAGGTAAACGAAAGGTTACCTCCTTTGAAATTCAGGTCAGCACTTTTGGTGCGGTTTGTATTTACAACATGCAGATAAACCGTGTTCCCGGTGCGGCTGGCAGTGATATCAAGGTCGGAAGGTGCGCCGGATGTTTTAATAAAATTCTTGCCGGTATGATGTCGATAGAGCTGCATAATCTTCGCCGAAGGCATTAAGTAAGCATCGCCGTTTGGTACGGGTATCATCAATGCATTTACCTGCCAGCGCGTACCACAGAAATCAGCCATGGTACCAATCTTCAATACATCGCCATTGCGCTCATGAAGGTTCATCATTCTGCCATACGATACGCCGGTTGCCCACGACGACATCACTTCGCAACGGTTTCTTCCCTCAATACTATAATGACATTCGGTGAGCGCAAGTGGCATCTTGTAAGGAGCTACTTCATCGCGCATCCGGTTGATCTTCTTTTCATGAATGGCATAAGCATTCATCAATACATCCCAGGTGGCTGCGGGGTCTTTGCGGTATTCGTTATTCCGCACCGGTGAATTTGTCATCCCCTCACCCGGATCGAACATGTGATGGAAAGCAATATAGTCAATGTGCTTGCCGGCTTCTTCCATCAATATTTTTGTCCAGCCGCTATCGCCCCAGCCAATGAATTTTAAACTGGGATCAACAGCCCGCATTGCCTTTGCAAACTCAACCGTTTTCTTCGCTGCTGTCAGGTTATCAAAACCCTTCCCGGGACGATAAGAAGTCTCGTTGCCCAACTGCCAATGCTTTATGGTCAATGGTTCTTTGAAGCCATGCGCAATGCGTTCTTTATTTGATGGATTGTTGCAGTAATCAACCCATTCAGCGGCTTCTTTTGCAAAGCCTCTCCTATCCTGCCCCATGCCATTCGTGGCATAGCGTGGCACACCGTCCGATTCAAAATTCACACATACCAAAGGCTCGGCGCCTCCTACGCGTTTTGCAAAGTCAACGAACTCTGCGGTGCCAATCTGGCTCGTTTCCATGCCGCCCCAATCGGTGTTGTAAAACGGTACGCGTTTGTTTCTCGGTCCCACGCCTTCGCGCCATTTATAATAGGCACTCATATTGCCGCCCCAGCGCATCATGCCGGGCGATAACTCCTTTGTAACGTCGATCACCGTTGGCTTCCAGTCGGCTTTTGTATGATCCCACGCGGCTTCCACAGAACTATCTGTTACGCCAAGCGGCTCCATGAACTGCATGTATAAGTAGGGACTTAATTCAAACAAGGGCGTCCCATCAATGTCAAGCGTTGCAACAGAAGGCTTGGTAACCGAAGCCTGTAAAGAATTGGCAACGGCAAGAGAGGCTCCGCTCAAGCCTGTCATCTTTAAAAAATTTCTTCTTTCCATATAGAATTATTGAAGTAAAGCAACCAATAGAAATGCAATAATCAGATTGGTAAAAATAATGGCAATAGAAAGCACTTCGTTTGAAAATAGGTGGATTGTAAAAAAATAAGAAACAAGATGAATTGAAATATGATGAAAAAGATTTTGTTTTTGCTTTTATAATTTTGGGGTTGAAAAATAATCTGTGTGCTCAGAAAGATACTTCGGCGGGGACGCTGGACAGCATAACGGTAAACAGCTACCTGAAAAACCAACTGAAACAAAAGCTGCCTGATGTGTATGAGACGTTTAT
Organism: Ilyomonas sp.; assembly: GCA_965199905.1. Classification (GTDB taxonomy): domain Bacteria; phylum Bacteroidota; class Bacteroidia; order Chitinophagales; family Chitinophagaceae; genus Ilyomonas. Next base: position 1,853,718 of record OZ241366.1, read on the forward strand.
ATATGCGGGTAAAAAAACCGACCTGGTAAGCCCGGATGCTTCTAAAGGAAATATAGCGCAGAACGCAGCCAGGCCGCAGTTTGCGCAGATTGCGGGGCTTACTACGTGGGACATGGACGGTGCGTGAACGCAAATAAATATTGGTACGCGCGGCACGTATTCGCACAGCGAGATAGAGATGAACATGCGCCAGAATGGATACATGACGAATAGTGATGGGTTTGGTTACCCGGAAAATCATTACACCATTCCGCTGCAGGGTGTGCAGCAAGTGCAGTATGTAAGAGGTGCAGCGGCGTTGCAGTTCGGTCCGCAGTTTGGCGGCATGATGAATTATGTAATGAAGCAGGGCGATACCACAAAAGCGCTGGCAGTAGAAAGCGAGCAAACGGTGGGATCGAATGCTTTGTTTAGTTCTTTTAATTCGGTTGGCGGCACGGCAGGCAAACTACAGTATTACGGGGATTATAATAACCGCAGCGGGGATGGCTGGCGCAATAATGCGCACTTTAATTACCATGCTTATTATGCCGACCTGAATTATCATTTTACCAAAAAAAACATCGCTGGCTTTCCAGTCCGGGTATTTTGCCGGCTGATGGCAGAACGTGGTATTTGTCGTTTGCGGTTAAGTTGTAAATAGCTGTGAGCTATTAGCCATCAGCTATGGTATTAAAAAGAACGGTTCTGTTTTTTTAATACCTTTTTTATGAAGAAAATCTTCCATTTTTTTCTCAGGCTTATCGTTAATAGCTGACGGCTGATAGCTAACAGTTAATATCTTCCGCTTTTTAAGGCCTTTTTATTTCTTCGCTTTCTTTCCATCATGTTGTAAGAAGTACATTTGCTGCAAAACCAGGCTATGGCATTTGAGATTACGGGAAAACTGATTGCCGTTTACAATATTGTTCAGCGTTCCGAAACTTTTAAAACCCGCGAGTTTGTAATTGAGAATAATGAAGAAAATGGCGGGCGCGTGTTTACCAGCTATGTCAAGTTTCAATGTGTGCAGGATCGCACTTCTATTCCAGATAAATTTAAAATGGGCGACAATGTAAAAGTGTCGTTCAACATACGCGGCACCAGGTGGAATAAAAACGGCGTGGATAATTACATTACAAACCTTGATGCATGGCGCATAGAACATGCTTCTGCCATGGGGCAGCAACCGCCTTCATATACCGACCCGTCTGCGCCGGATGGAGCGCCTGACAGCGATGAAGATGATCTTCCGTTTTAATTAAAAATAGTAAACCAAACACGACATACTGTTATGAAAAAAATCGCATTCTGCGTAGTTATTCTTCTCTTCTCGGCCAAAGCAGCTTTCTCGCAATATACTGGCAGCGCCGAGCTGGGTTTCGGTCTTGACTTTGGCGTACCGGTTGGTAATTTCGGTTTAAAAACCAATCCCGGTTTCGGCGGCGATGCGCATGTGGGTTACAACTTTACAAAGAACTGGGGTGCAGTGATAACGGCCGGCTACATGGCTTTTTTTACTACTGAAAAACTGAACAGCCAAAACATTGGTACCATTGGCGATGGCTTTTTTAAACTCAGCGGTCGCTATATTTTTGATAACGGTTTTTACCTGCAGCCAGGTTTTGGTTTTTCCAAATTCAGCAGCGGAAATCTCAAAGATATTGGCGGCGATGGATTAACGCTGGCTGGTCAGGCTGGCTTTTATGCCAACAAGGCAAAAACATTTGATTTCAGCGTGCGCTACGAAACCACAGCAAATGACGAAAGTATCCATTTTTTTGGCGTTCGTATCGGGTATCGTTTGACATCTAATCATTCATTTTAACTCATTTTCTTTTAGAAAAAACTTCTTTTGCTTCGTTGCAAAAGAAGTTTTTTTGTTCAGATCTGTGTCCGCCGTTTCCTTTGCGCGATTACTAACAATGGTGCGCAAAAGCGAACAGAAAACACACTTTTTTATTGATGTTACCATTCTTTATAAGATGTGATTTAGTCGTTATAAAAATAAAACACACTTTACAACCAGCTACAGATTGTATATTTTTGCGCCATAATTTTTAGGATAAACACCTGACATTATGCAACAAATCATTACACTGAAACTGCTTCCTCACGAAGCTGCCAGCAGCGATATTATAAAGGACTGTATCGCTCTTTCTGCCGGCAAATCTGCTGATCAAATTACCGGTTACTTTATACAGAAAAGATCCATTGATGCAAGAGGCAGGCAAGCTTTTGTCAACCTCACGGTAACGGCATTTATCAACGAGCTGTTTCATCAACGCCCTTTTGTTCCTGTTGTTTATCCTGATGTATCGAAGGCAAAACAGAAAGTGATTATAATTGGTGCCGGGCCGGCAGGATTGTTTGCTGCGCTGCAATTCATCAAACAAAATATTCAGCCTGTTATTTTAGAACGTGGTAAAGATGTTCGGGCGCGTCGCCGCGATTTAGCTTCGCTGAATAAAGAAGGCATCATTAATCCGGATAGCAACTATTGCTTCGGCGAAGGCGGCGCCGGTACTTACAGCGACGGCAAGCTCTATACACGAAGCACCAAGCGCGGAAATATTAATAGCATCCTGCAAACGTTTGTGCAGTTTGGCGCCGAAGAAAATATTCTTTTCGAATCGCATCCACACATTGGTACCAACAAATTGCCGCACATTATTACCGCCATGCGCAAAGGAATTGAAGACAGCGGCGGGCGTATTTTATTTGAAAAAAAGGTAACCGATTTTATTGTTCAGGATGATATTATCAAAAGTGTTGTCACCACTGACGGCAGCTCTTATGAAGGCGATGATATTGTTCTCGCTACAGGTCATTCTGCCCGCGATATTTTTGAGCTTTTGCATAAAAAAAACATACTCATCGAAGGCAAACCGTTTGCGTTAGGCGTTCGTGTTGAGCATCCGCAAAGCCTGATTGATGCTGCGCAATATCATTATCCCGTTCGCGATGAAAACCTGCCGCCGGCTTCGTATAATCTTGTGCAACAAGTCGATGATAAAGGCGTGTTTTCCTTCTGTATGTGTCCCGGTGGTATTATCGCTCCGGCGGCTACCAGCGTCAATGAATTGGTGGTAAACGGTTGGAGCCCAAGCAAGCGCAACAATCCATTTGCCAACAGCGGTATGGTGGTAACCACGGAGGTAGCAGATGCGATAGCTGATACAGGTTTTATGAAACGAATGAAGCAAAATAACTGGCAGGCAAATGACCCGTTATTACTGATGCACTTTCAGCAAATGGTAGAAGAAGCGGCTTATGAAAAAGGCGGCGGCAACTTTGTAGCGCCTGCGCAACGCATCACAGATTTCTGCAGCAATAAACTATCTTCTTCATTGCCCGTTTGCAGTTATGTGCCGGGTTTGAAAAGCACAATGTTGCAAAATGTGCTGCCTTCTTTTATTCATAAAAGATTACAGCAGGGCTTTGTAGCTTTTGGCAAAAAAATGCGCGGTTATTACACAAACGAAGCTGTTGTGGTAGCTACCGAAAGTCGCACGTCGTCGCCGGTTCGCATTCCCCGTGATGGTGAAACCTTGCAACATGTGCAGATCAAAAATTTTTATCCCTGCGGTGAAGGCGCAGGCTATGCAGGCGGTATTGTAAGCGCCGCTATAGATGGTGAGCGCGTGGCAAATGCAGTTGCAGCAAAGCTTTTAGGGAAATAAGTCATTCCAAAAAGTATTCATCACAATGCATCACACGCTGGTGCTGTAAAGAAATATTTACGTAGCCGGCGTCCATAACTCCGGTTAAGCATCGTTGCGACGCTCCGTTCAAGGCCTTTCTATGCATTGAACTTTTACAACAGCCAATCTATTACTTTGCATACGCTAACAAAAGAAATATGCAGGCAACATTCACTATACAAGGCAATTTGGTTGACATCCAAAACAAAGACATCTACACATCTGAAATAGAAGTGGTCAATGGCATCATACAAAGCATTAGCCGGGTAGAAGAAAACAAAAGTTTACCCTTTATTATGCCTGGCTTTACCGATGCACATGTTCACATAGAAAGCAGCATGCTGATACCTTCCGAGTTTGCAAGGCTTGCTGTTGTGCACGGCACCATTGCTACGGTAAGCGATCCGCATGAAATTGCCAATGTATGCGGCATGGCTGGTGTTCAGTACATGATTGACAATGGTAAAAAAATACCATTCCGTTTTTATTTTGGTGCGCCAAGCTGTGTGCCAGCTACCACGTTTGAAACTGCCGGTGCAGCCCTCGATAGCAATGATGTAAAGCAACTTCTGCAGCAGCCTGATATTAAGTATCTGAGTGAAATGATGAACTTTCCCGGCGTGCTGAATAAGGAAGAAGAAGTGATGAAAAAAATAGCTGCTGCATATGAATTGAACAAGCCTGTAGATGGTCATGCACCTGGCTTGCGTGGCGAAGCTGCGAAGCAATACATTGAAGCCGGTATCAGTACCGACCATGAATGTTTTACTGCTGAAGAAGCTTTGGAAAAGTTAAGCTATGGTATGAAGATCATTATACGCGAAGGCAGTGCCGCGCGCAACTTTGAAGCTCTTATTCCTTTGCTTGATGAGCACTACCAGAACATGATGTTTGGCAGCGATGATAAGCACCCGGATAGTCTTGCGGAAGGTCATATCAATGTGCTTTGCAAACGCGCTGTTGCCAGGGGGAATGATGTGTTTAAAGTGCTGCTGGCAGCTTGCGTGAATCCTGTTTTACATTATCAGTTAGACAATGGATTGCTTCGTGTTAGTGACGCTGCGGATTTTATTTTAGTGAATGATCTTACTGATTTCAAGGTTATTAAAACTTATATTAAAGGTGAGTTGGTGGCTGAAGGCGGAAGCTCAATAATACAAAGTGTTGAAGAGGAAAGCATCAATCATTTTGGTTGTCATCCCATCAACGAAGAAGATGTATTGATTGCCGTGAATGAGTATGAACATGATGAAGCCATTATACCCGTGATAGAAGCGCTGGATGGCGAGCTCATCACCAATAAATTATACCTGCATGGCAAAAGGGAAAATGGTTATTGGGTAAGCGATACGGAGAAAGATATTTTAAAAATGGTGGTGGTAAACCGGTATCAAAATGCGCCGGTTGCCAAATGCTTCATTAAAAATTTTGGATTGAAAAAAGGCGCTATTGCATCCTCTGTAGCGCATGATAGTCATAACATTATTTGCGTTGGGGCAGATGATAAAAGTATGTTAGATGCCATCAATGCTATTATCAAAACAAAAGGCGGTATTAGTTGCGCAAATGACAATGAGGTAGATGTACTTTCATTACCAGTTGCAGGTTTGATGAGCGCAAATGATGGTTATGAAGTAGCTAAGCAATATACCAGCATCAGCAATAAAGCGAAAGCTTTTGGAAGTAACCTGCATGCGCCTTTTATGACGTTAAGCTTTATGGCGTTGCTTGTAATTCCGCACGTAAAGCTTAGTGATAAAGGCTTGTTTGATGGTGATAGTTTTTCTTTTATTGATTGATTTCTTACATGGATTTACTAATAAAAACAGCCGGCCATGCCTGCTAATAAAACAACAGAAAACAACAATAGTGTTGCGGCATATATCAACACATTTTTTGACGAAAAGAAACAAAGCGATTGTGTTGATCTGGTCACAATATTTAGTGAACAATCCGGTTTTCCGGCAAAAATGTGGGGCACAGCAATTGTTGGCTTCGGAAGCTGCCATTATAAATATGAAAGCGGGCATGAAGGCGATGCTCCATTGGCTGCATTTTCGGCGCGTAAGAATGCCATTGTACTGTATCTTAATCTTCCCTCCGAAGAAAGAGAGGAATGGCTTCGGAAGTTAGGAAAAAACAAGTCAGGTAAAAGTTGTGTTATATCAAACGTCTTGCTGATATTGATACTAAAGTACTGGCAGACATGATTTCTATTTCGGTCACTTATTACAGCAATAAATATTTGGAATAAAAAAACAGGAAGCCAACGATTTGGCTTCCTGTTTTACAATCATAACAAACACTATTAGTACAGCATTCTTACTTTAATCGTCTCCTTCACATCCCGCAGCAAATCAACCGCCTGGCTTGATAATTCTTTATTGACATCCAGCACGACATAACCAATCTCTTCGTTCGTTTTTAAGTACTGGCCAACGATATTAATATGGTTATCGGCTAATGTTTTATTGATGGCGCTTAACACGCCGGGAACGTTGTTATGTATATGCAGAATGCGATGCGCGCCCCCTATCAACGGCAGGCTGATGGAAGGCACAGTATGCGAACCATTCGTGATACCGCTCTCTAAATAATTAAAGAGCTTGATGCTGACATCATCACCAATATTCTCCTGCGCTTCTTCTGTTGAACCACCAATATGCGGAGTCAGAATTACATTGGATAATCCCTGTAAGGGCGATGAAAATTTCTGCCCGTTTTTTTCCGGTTCTACAGGAAATACATCAATGGCAGCGCCACCCATATTGCCTTCTTTTAAAGCCCCGGCAAGCGCATCAAGATCAACGACTTCACCGCGTGCATAGTTAATAAGCAATGCGTTCTTTTTACAATACTTCAGGTTGTCTGCGTTGATTAAATTTTTCGTTTGTGGTGTATCAGGAACATGCAGTGTAATAAGGTCAGATTCGGAAAGCAATTCTTCCAAAGTTTTACAGCTTGCAGCATTGCCAAGTGGCAGTTTGGTTTCTATGTCGTAAAGCTTTACACGCATACCGAAGGCTTCTGCCAGCACGCTTACCTGTGCGCCGATATTGCCGTAGCCAATAATGCCAAGCGTTTTTCCGCGAAGCTCAAAACTGCCTTTTGCATCCTTCATCCATGTGCCTTCATGGGCAGCTTTATTTTTATCGGGAATACGGCGGATTAGCATGATCGATAAGCCAATCACCAGTTCTGCCACACTTCTGGTATTGCTGTAAGGCGCATTAAAAACAACAATGCCTTTATGCGTAGCTTCTTTCAAATTAACCTGGTTTACGCCAATGCAAAAGCAACCAATCGCCATCAGCTTTTCAGCCGCGGCGAGTACGTTGGCTGTGATCTGCGTTTTAGAACGAATGCCCAATAAATGAACATCTTTAATGGCTTCTATCAGTTCTTCTTCGGTGAGTGCTTTGCTTAATTTAGTAACGTTTGTGTACCCGTTGTCTTTAAATTTCTCAACGGCTTTGTCGCTGATATTCTCTAAAAACAGGATGTTGATTTTCTCTTTGGGATAGCTTGTTTGTTTGCTCATGTTTGGCAATAGAAGAATGAGTGTAAATAAAAATCCCCCCGATGCAGACCGGAGGGATATAAAAAATTGAGAACTTATTTTTTTCCGTAACGTCTCTTGAATTTGTCGATACGTCCGGCAGTATCAACCATCACGTTTTTGCCTGTGTAAAAAGGATGCGAGGTGTTGGAAATATCCAGTTTTACCACGGGATATTCGTTGCCATCTTCCCACTTTACTTTTTCGCTGCTGCCCGAAGCCGTTGATTTGCCAAGAAATTCAGTTCCGTTGGTCATATCTTTAAACACAACGAACTTGTATTTTTCCGGGTGAATGCCTTGTTTCATTTTATCTTTTTTTACGTCACGGATTTTGCCGGGACATGTTAATATTTTTTTGAGAGCCGCAAAAGTAAGGGATATAAGCTTTGCGGCAAAAGAAAACTGAATCCGAACATTTAAAACCGGTAATACAGGAAATACAGGTTATGTTGTCATAGTCCGTCGCTCCGGTTAAGCTGTAGTTGCGACGCTCCGTTCAGGGTTCAGGGCAATGATTGCGCTTTTTTTGAACCACAGAGACACAAAGTCACCGAGCTTCACAAAGAAAAGAAAAAGCTCCATGTATCTCACTGCCTCCGGTATCACTGAAGTTTAAAAACTCATACAATGTCAACATCAGGCGTAATCTTTACGCTTCGATGGGTTTGATTGCTTTGAATAATCACAATCTGCTGCATAATTTCCAACTTACAATTGGTTAAAACCGCTGCTTCGCGTGGCAGCTTTAATAAAATTTCCCAGAGAAAAACATTGCGGATCTTATTCACCAAAGGCTCTGCCGGACCTGTAATAAAAGCACCATAATTCGCTTTCAATCCTTCCACCATCATATTAGCGGCTTCTTCTGCGGTAGCGCTTTCTTTATGTTTAAAAGTGATTTTAATAATGCGCGAAAACGGAGGATAAAAAAAGTTTCGCCGGTTCTCAATTTCCATCTTGTATAAGCTTTCATAATCATGATCTTTTACCAGTTGTAAAACGGGATGATGAATGTTTGCAAGCTGTATCAATACTTTGCCTTTCACATCTCTGCGCCCGGCACGGCCGCTCACTTGCTCCATCAGTTGAAAGGCGCGCTCATTCACACGGAAATCGGCAAAGTTTAAAATGCCATCGGCATCTAAAATTCCAACAAGGTTCACGTGTTCAAAGTCAAGACCTTTTACCACCATTTGCGTTCCCACAAGAATGTCGATACGGCTTTGCTCGAAGAGCTTTATCAAAGTATCATGGTCGTGCTTACCGCGGATACTGTCGTAATCCATACGCGCTGTTCGTGCATCGGTAAACTCTGATACAATCGCTTCTTCAATTTTTTCGGTACCAAAGTTTTTCTGGTTGAATTGATGACTTCCGCAGGCAACGCAGGTGTACATTACAGGATAATCGGTGCCGCAATAATGACAAACCAGTTTGTTCTTCGCCTTGTGAAATGTAAGCGTAACATCGCAGTTGCGGCAATGCGGTATCCAGCCGCAAACTGAACAAATCATGTAAGGCGAATAACCACGCCGGTTTTTAAATAAAATCACCTGTTTTTTATCCTTCAGAGATTTCTCAATTTCGCTCTTCAGCTCCGGCGTTAAGATGACTTTTTCATGTGGTTTGGTAACTACGTTTTTGGTATCAATAATTTCTATTTCCGGCATTGATGCATTGCCATATCGCTCATTTAGTTTTACCAGTCCGTATCGGTTCAATGAACAGTTGTAATAGCTTTCAACAGATGGCGTGGCGCTGCCCAGCAGCACTTTGGCATTAAACAATGAAGCATAATAAATAGCTGTATCCCGTGCATGATATCGCGGTGCCGGATCTTGTTGTTTATAAGAAGGATCGTGTTCTTCATCTACGATAATTAAACCTAAATCTTTAAACGGCAACAGCAAAGCAGAACGTGCGCCCAGCACGGCTTTTGTCTCGCCGCTTTTCACTTTATTCCAAATTTCCACACGCTCATTTGCGTTGAATCTGGAATGGTAAATTGTAATGTGCCCGCCAAAATGAACCTGCAGTCTCCGTATGGTTTGCGCTGTCAATGCAATCTCAGGAAGCATATACAGCACTTGCTTTCCCTGCTGAATGTATTGTTCAATCAGCTTGATATAAATCTGCGTTTTACCACTCGAGGTAACGCCATGCAGCAAGCAAACAGATTTATCAGTAAAACATTTTTGCACCTGGTGCAATGCCGTTTGCTGTGCGGGCGACAATGCAAAATTTACAGTGATGTCTTTTGGCAGCGAAGGCAAACGGCTTGTGCTGCGCTTTTCAAAACGGAGAATATTTTTCTCAATCAGTCCATTGAGTTGTGATGAAGAAGCGCCGGATTTCTTTAGTAAGGCAGACTGAATTACATCGCCTTCCGTCTTTTGTAAATGAAGAAAAGAAAGCAGCAATTCCATTTGCTTTGGTGCGCCTTTGCCCCAATTGTTCAAAAGTTCCTGCAACTTTTCTTCAACGAAATAATCAGGATGAAGATGAATGTAGGTTTCTTTTTTTTCCTTGTATTTTTCCTGCAATTCTTCCCACACATAACACGCGTTTTTCTCAATCAATTTCTTGATAACCGGGTACACATGATTGATGTCGAGCAGTTGCTGCACTTCGGTCAGCTTCAGTTCTTTCTTTATCTGTAAAGCTTCCGCTACAATGTATTCTTCATCAGTCAATGATTCCCAGTCAACGGTTTCTTCTTCATTCCATAACAAAGTTGTTTCGCTCGACAGCTTCAGGTTTGATGGCACCGCCGCGTGCATCACCTCGCCTTCGGTGCACATATAATAATCCGAAATCCATTGCCACAACTGCAATTGTGTTGCATGAATTAAAGGTTCGTTATCCAGCACATTCGATAGTGGTTTTGGCTCAAAGCCTTCCGGCTTTTGGGTAATGAGGCGCTTGATTAAACCGGTGTATTTTTTATTGCGAAGCGATACCTCGATGCGCTTGCCAACAGCAACTGCATTCACCAGATGCGCAGGCACTTCCCAGGTATAATTCTTCGGTAAGAATAAGGGTACAATAATCTCTGCATACAAGGATGATGCTTCTCCAAAATCCATTCTTGCGGTGTTGTTGCTCATTCAATTATCTTCTTTGCTTTTCAGGTAAAGAACAAGTAAAGTAAAGATTTTTTGCATCGATACGCATGTGCTGATTGCTGAGAGCGCCCAACTGGCTTTTAACTATCTTACCTGCACCGGACATTACCCGCACGAGACATGCTTTCCGCAACCGGGAGTTATTTTTCCTGGTATTAATAGGCAGGGCATGAACGGATGGAAACTTATGAAGATAATGAAAAGCCGGTTGAAAACCATAAAGCCAGGATAGTGGTGGTAATGCTAACGGCTTCTGTAAACCCGGGCGATAAAAGAAAACCGGAAACAGATAAAAACATTTGTCGGCAAGCCATTAACAAAAGAAATGCTGGTGCAGATTGTTAGCGAAAATTTTGAAAAAATTAAGCAGGTTGGCCGGGTTCTTTCTTTGTAAAATCAAAGCATAACCGATGATTACAGAAATAGATAAAGAGACAGCTCTTGTGTTAATTGATTTTCAAAAGAGCAATGTGAAAGTTGACCTGGCGCACCCGGTTCAGGATATACTGGCAAATGCCAATGCACTGATCGCAGCGTTTCACGCAAAAAAATTACCTGTTGTAGCGGTAAACGTAAAACCAATGGGAGCCGCGTGGACAAAAGCGCGCGTAGAGCAACCAATGATTCCGAAGGGAGCCGTTACACAGGCGATAGCTGGCGCTGCTATGTCGATAGAAGGTTCGGCTGATATAACTGATGAGCTACAAGTATTGCCATCAGATATTTATATCACCAAACATACATGGAATGCTTTTTTCGAAACCACGCTGCACACACAATTAACAGCAAAAGGAATCAGGCAAATTGTGCTGGCAGGTATTTCAACAAGTATAGGTGTGGAAGGTACAGCGCGCGCTGCCAGTGAGTTTGGCTACAACATTGCGTTTGCCACCGATGCTATGACCGATAGGTTTGCTGCTGCACACAGCAACAGCCTGCAGTATATTTTTCCACGCATTGGCGAGCTGGGAACTGCAAGTGAAATTATCAGCAAAATGAAGGATTGAGTAATGAACAGATTGGTCTTAAAACAAAAAGCCTGAAATGAACTTTCAGGCTTTTTTTACCACTATAAAAATAATTTATTTTGAAGCTGCTTTCAGATTCAGATCAAGCTCAAAATCTTTACTTACCATCCAGTTGCCGGGATCGCCTTCCGTTTTCCAGTTCAGTCCCCATGCAGTTCTGTCAACCATAAATTTAGCAGCCACAGCTACATTGTTATCTGTTACTGAAATTTTTGCCGGGAAAGTGATATTCACTGTACTATCTTTTAAAGTTAAATTGCCGCTTACCAGGCTGTTTGCATCAGGCAATTCGCTCTTTACAGAAGAAGAATCATAAGGCGCAACTTTGGTGATCACAAACTTTGCATTCGGATATTGCTCTGCGTTAAAAAAATCCGGACTTTTTAAATGTCCCTGCAGGTCGGATGCCTTTTTATCTTTTTCAGTAACAGAGGTTGTATCCACTAAAAGCGAGTTCATATTTATGGTAAACTCCCCGCCGGTTACCCTACCATTTTCAGCAGATAAACTGCCTTGAGAAACATTGATTGTACCATACCTCGGTGCAAAACCTCCCTTATGTGTTGCCCTCCAATGAACGACGGTAGCCATTGTGTCGGCTTCGTAGCTTTTTCCTGTTTGAGACGCTGCCTGTTGTGCTGTGTCGGTGGCTGCTTTATCGGCAGAGCCATTATTACACGCCGATACAAGGTATATAGCAGCTACATAAACGATTACAATTTTCTTCATAAAACAAAACCCTTTTTTATTGAACCGCAAAAATACATGTTGGTACATGTATTTTTATTGTTTGTTATTCTTCGGGATAAATTTTACGTTTCTGTTACAATAGAAAATGCCCGCAGTATGTGTTTTTGATAGTGTATTCACGAATAATAAGCATAGTAGTGGTTTAGTTTTAAATAAAATGCGAAATACGGTTTTTTGGTAACCACCGTTTGCCTCTTTTCTCAATCGTCACTTGCAATCGAAGATTTGTTCTTGTATTTCTTTAAGTAAAGAGATATGAGAATCACACATCAACGTTCCGGGCAATGATGAGGCTTTTACAGACGTGAATCTTACATTCCAATCTTCTTATTTCAAAATAATAAACTATTCAGCACCTTCACTCAATATTCCAATCGTTTAAGAAATAAACAAGCATTCCTGCTAACGCAGGCAAATAGTGATTCAATAAAACAAATGAATGGATAATCAGAAAAAAATCTGGTTTAGCTGTTTACTTACCGCATCAAGCGTCAGCTCATCAACTTGTTTAAACCCTGTATCACTGTTTTTCGATACATGAAAAGATTCATTAAGATTGCCTTCAAAATAAACAACATTGTTATCAATCGTCACTTTGAACTGAAGTGCTTTCGGACTTTCTGTAAAAACAGCTTCATAATCTTTCTGCCGTCCGTTGCAGAAAAGGCTGATGATAATCGGTGTTGACATATACAGAGCTTTTAAAGTAAGTAAGTGTCAAATTGCTTCACATGTTATTGGTTTAATTCTTTACCGGGAGCTCAAAAATAGAGGCAGCTTCCGGTAAGGTAATGTTAACGACGGTTAAGTTTATGTTTTTAAATACATAACCCGTTTTTCCATCTGCAAATTGAGCATCCTGACATTATTGAGTTATAAGACGTTCTAAAATTCATTTTACTTTCTTTGGCAAAGCGGGAATAAAAATCTACATGCAAACGCAGCCTATTCCTTCTTCCGTCAGTCCTTTCTATTACGAATTATTTTTTGTAAATTCGTTATCTCATGAGCAACGAGCAGGCAACGGTAAACGAAGTTGTTTTACCTAAATATACATTAACAGAAGAGCAGGAAAAGAAGGAGATACTGCGGCATTACCGCGCTTTGTTACGGAGTCTTCGCAACAAGCTCAAACGTGGCGATAAAGAACTGGTGCGCCATGCGTTTGAAATGGCAGCAGAAGGGCATAAAACGATGCGCCGTAAAAGCGGCGAGCCTTATATCCTGCATCCTTTGGCTGTGGCAATGATATGCGTGGAAGAGATCGGTCTTGGTGTGCGAAGTTCTATCTGTGCCTTGCTTCATGATACGGTTGAAGATACAGATGTAACACTGGAAGATGTAGAGCGCGAATTTGGCAGCGAGATTGCCCGCATCGTAAATGGATTGACCAAAATATCCGGCGTTATAGATGCCAGCACCAGCCAGCAGGCAGAGAATTTTAAAAAGATATTACTAACGCTAACCGATGATCCGCGCGTCATCTTAATCAAGCTGGCTGATCGCCTGCACAACATGCGCACGCTCGACTACATGAAGCGTGAAAAGCAATTGAAGATTGCCAGCGAAACGGTGTATGTATATGCGCCTCTCGCGCATCGCATGGGTTTGTACAATGTGAAAACAGAACTTGAGGATTTAAGTATGAAATACCTCGAGCCGCAAGAGTATAAAAACATTGCTGTAAAGCTTGCTGAAACCAAGCGTGAACGTACACGCTACATCAACGAATTCATTCGCCCGATTAAAGAAAAATTAGAGCCCAGCAGGCTCGATTTTGAAATTTATGGTCGCCCGAAGAGCATTCATTCCATCTGGAATAAAATCAAGAAGAAAGGCGTAGCGTTTGAAGAAGTGTATGACCTGTTTGCTATTCGCATCATTTTAAATTCTCCGCCCGAAAAAGAGAAAGGCGACTGCTGGAAAGTGTATTCTATGATTACGGATGAATACACGCCATCGCCTGAACGTTTACGCGACTGGTTAAGCAATCCCAAAAGTAATGGCTACGAAGCCTTGCACACAACCGTAATGGGGCCGCAGGGAAAATGGGTAGAAGTGCAGATACGCACGCGCCGCATGAACGAGATTGCGGAGAAGGGATTGGCTGCGCATTACAAGTATAAAGAAGGAAGCACAAACGAAGACCGCTTCGATAAATGGTTTAGTCAGATACGCGAAGTCATCAGTGCGCAGGATACCGATGGCGTTGATTTTTTGCAGGATTTTAAAGTGTCTTTTTTAACCGAAGAAATCTATGTATACACACCGAAAGGCGATGTAAAGATGTTGCCGGTTGGCAGCACCGCACTCGATTTTGCGTTCTCTGTTCACTCTGCCGTTGGTTCCAAATGTATTGGTGCGAAAGTCAATCATAAATTAGTTTCCATCAGCCATAAACTGCACAGTGGCGACCAGATAGAAATCATCACCAGCAGTAAGCAAAAGCCTACAGAAGACTGGCTGAATTTCGTGGTAACCGCAAAAGCAAAAACAAAAATCAAAGACGCTTTAAAAGAAGAAAAGCGCACCATTGCCGAAGATGGAAAAGCCTTTGCCCAGCGCAAGGTAGAAGGCGTGGGCGCTGCTTTTACGCAAGGAAATATTGAAGAATTAGTTGCCTTTTATAAGCTGCCTTCGCAGCTCGATCTTTTCTATGCCATCGCGGTTAAGCAGATTGATTTAAAAGAACTCAAACAGTTCCAGGTGCTTGGCGACAGGCTCGAAATGCCAAAGCCGGCAAAGCCTGTTTTCGAAATAAAAGAAGGCGAACAAAAAAGCAGCATTCCAAAAAAAGATTCCGAACTTATCATCTTCGGCGAAAGCAGCGACCGCATCATGTACACCATCGCACGATGTTGCAATCCCATTCCCGGCGACGATGTGTTTGGCTTTGTTAGCACCGGCAAAGGGCTCATGATTCATCGCACCAGTTGCCCTAACGCCACGCAGTTAATGTCTCATTACGGACACCGCATTGTAAAAACGAAATGGGCTAAAAACAATGAAGTTTCATTCCTTACCAAACTAAAGATTATTGGTATGGACGATGTAGGTGTTATCAATAAAATCACCAACGTTATCAGTGGCGATATGCGCATCAACATTGCCGCACTCACCATCGAATCCGGCGAAGGTTTGTTTGAAGGTACCGTAAAGGTTTTTGTGCATGATAAAGAGGAATTCGACGAACTGGTAGAGCGTTTAAAAAAGCTGAACGGCATTCAGTCTGTCGAGCGTTTCGATGCAGAAGAAGCGGGTGCAAAAACAACGGTATCGTAGGTAAAATGCGGTTAAGGATAGCCGGGACGGTTATAAGCTTAGTGCGAAAACAACGGTATCGTAGGTAAAACGGGCATTCACTTTTGCGCCATTACAATGTTGATTGTTTTTTTCTTTTGGTAACCATCGTCCGCCGCTATTGTGATCAACAGTTGTTGCCATTCCTGTTGCTTCGACACGCAGGAATGCTCCCATCAAGGTTCCGGGCAATGATCGGGCTTTTCTAAACAACAAATATTGGAAAATTTTACTTTTTCAATTGGTTTTTTTACCTGAATATTCCATTTCCTCTATTTTCCTCATTTTTTCCCTGCTTTTTGGTTGTTTACCCTATTTCTTCTGCACGTTTCCTAAAAAACTCATTGTTTCCCTGTTTTTCTAATACGTTTTATCACATTATCCTTCAATCACTACCAAGCTTTTAGCAGCTTCACTTATAATAACCCTCATACCACTCCACAAACTGCTTCACGCCAAAAGCTAAGCTGGTAGCGGGTTTGAAGCCGGTATCTTCTATCAGGTCGCTCACATCGGCATACGTGGAAGGCACATCGCCGGGCTGCATCGGCATCTTGTTTATAATGGCTTTTTTTCCTGTTTCTTTTTCTATTGCCGTGATAAAATCAGTCAGCTTCACCGGCGCATTATTTCCGATATTATAAATTTTATAAGGTGCACTTGATGACGAAATATTTCCATCACCAACCTGCCAGTCAGGATTTTCTTTTGGTGGCAAATTCATTACACTCACAATGCCTTCTACAATATCATCGATATAAGTAAAATCACGCATCATCTCCCCATTATTAAACACCTGTATTGGCTTTCCTTCCAGTATCGCTTTGGTAAAAATATACAGCGCCATATCAGGTCGTCCCCACGGACCGTACACCGTAAAAAAACGCAGTCCCGTGCAAGGCATTTTAAACAAATGACTATACACATGCGCCATCAGCTCATTGCTTTTTTTACTGGCCGCGTACAATGAAATCGGGTGATCTGTATTTTGATTTACTGAGAAAGGAACTTCATCATTCAAGCCATATACGCTGCTGCTGCTCGCAAACACCAAATGCGAAATATGATGATGACGGCAGCACTCTAATATATTTACAAACGCCACAATATTGCTGTCAACATAAGCATCAGGGTTGGTAATGCTATATCTCACACCAGCCTGCGCTGCAAGATGGATGACAATATCAAACTGATGTTTGTTAAATAAAGCTTCCACACGATGCTTATCTTCTAACCGCAACTGGTAGAAAATATAATTTTCATGCTTTCCGCTTTGTATCGGATGATTATATTGTATCTCGTGCGATGCTATGCCGGCATACGTTAGCCTGTCATATTTCAGGCGCGCATCGTAATAAGCATTTATACTGTCTGTACCCACCACCTCGTGTCCATCCTTTATCAGGCGGTTAGCTACATGAAAGCCGATAAAGCCGGCTGTACCAGTCACCAATATTTTCATTCTTTAACTTTTTGCTGTTGCAGGCAGGCTGTGTATAAATCATCAATGGCAGCCACTTCCTTTTCCTTTGAAAAACGATCTGCGGCAAATGCCATTCCTGCTTTTCCCATCCTCTCGCGAAGACTTTTATCGTTAGCCAGCAACCGTATTTTTTTTACAAATTCTTCCACGCTGAAATCATCAATCAAAAAGCCGGTTTTGTTATTTATCAACGTGTCTTTTACACCACCTACATTTGTAGCTACAACTGGTTTCGCAAACAGTTGTGCCTCAATCAGAGACACAGGTGTTCCTTCATTCAATGATGTTAATACCACGATATCTATATGCGGCAATACGGCGCCAATATCCGTTATCCACGAAGTGAAAATAATGTGTGCGGGTTTACTTTTTGTTTCGCCTTCCTGCCACACCAAACCATATTTATTCATTTCTTTTTGAATGAATTTTTTCTCATTCCCATCACCGATAAGCAAGAAATAAATGTTCTGCTCTTCTTTCAAAATGGTTTCAGCAATGTTTATAAAAAGCAAATGGTTTTTTATCATTACAAGCCTGCCTATAATAGCTACAACAGTAGCATTATCAGGAATAGAATATGTCTGCCTGAGAGATGATAAAGCCGGAGAAAATGATTGGTAATTCTCTTTATCAATACCTAAAAAAATGGTGCTGATTTTTTGTGGAGATGCAATGCGATACACGCTGCTCAACTCGTAAGCCTGCTGTGGACTAATGGCAATAATGCGTGTGGAAAGCCTTGTGAGCCACCGCTCCACGCGAATAACAAAAGATGAAAGAAACCGATTGTAGTAGGAATGAAACAAATGACCGTGATAGGTATGAATGATCACCGGCACTTTTGCTTTTTTAGCAGCCAGCCGACCGAGAAACCCTGTTTTAAACCCATGCGTATGTACAATATCCGGCTGCTGGTTTTTAAACAGTAATAATAGTTTTCGGTAGGTAATAATATCTGTTACAGGCAGGATAGAACGGTGAAGGGAAGGTATTTTCAAAAAAGAAAGATGAGTGTAATTTTGGGTAGAAAAAGGCACTTCTATTTCCTCTGTTTCTTTCTCTCCGTAAATGATGGTAACATCATATTTGCTGCTAAGATGATATGCCAGCGAAACGGCATCAACCGAAGGTCCGCCGATGACCAGCCGGTTGATGATGAGAAACAGTTTTCTTTTGTCAGCCAAGATGCGAAATATTGCGAAGCAGCTTATAGCTACATTTTCAAAAGAGGTAAAGATAGAGCTTTGAAAAAAGGATAATGTTTATAAAGAACAGCATTGTGTTTATTGTATCATTCCTTTTCCAAAATAAGAATGCAATATCTGCGGTAATGCAATGCCATCACTCGTTTGATTGTTTTCAAGCAAAGCGGCAACAATGCGTGGCAATGCAAGCGAACTTCCATTCAGGCTATGCGCCAACACCGTTTTGCCATTACTATCTTTAAAACGACACTTCATGCGGTTGGTTTGGTAGCTTTCAAAATTGCTCACGCTGCTTACTTCCAGCCATCTTTCCTGCGCAGCGCTCCACACTTCAAAATCATAAGTCAGCGCACTCGTAAAGCTCATATCGCCGCCGCATAAACGAAGGATGCGATAGGGAAGTTGCAGGCTCTGTAATAAGCCTTCTACATGCGCTGCCATTTCTTCTAAAACCTCATAGCTTTTTTCAGGATGTACAAGTTGAATCACCTCTACTTTTTCAAACTGGTGCACACGGTTCAAGCCTCTTACTTCTTTGCCAAAACTGCCCGCTTCACGGCGAAAGCAAGGTGAGTAAGCGGTCATCTTTATTGGCAGATCGCTTTCTTTTAAAATGGTATCACGATAAATATTTGTAACCGGCACTTCCGCAGTTGGAATGAGGAACAAATTGTCTTCCGTTACATGATACATCTGTCCTTCTTTATCGGGCAACTGCCCGGTGCCATAAGCCGACGCTTCATTCACCATAAAAGGCGGCAGGTATTCGGTATAGCCGCGCTCGGTATTGTAATCTAAAAAATACTGCACCAAAGTACGCTGCAGCTTTGCGCCATTGCCTTTGTATAAAGGAAAACCGCTTCCGGTAATTTTGGCGCCGGTTTCAAAATCAACGAGGTTGTATTGCTTGATTAAATCCCAGTGCGGAACTGCGCCTTCATATAAAGATGGCTTGTTGCCGCTTTCCCTTATCACCACATTGTCTTCCGGTGTTTTACCGGCAGGCACTTGTTCGGAAGGAAGATTGGGAAGCTGAACCAATTTTTCCTGCAGTTCTTTTTCCTTTTCTATTAGTTGCTCGTTCAGTTTGGCAACCTCGGTTTTGTTATTCGAGACCTCAGTTTTTGCAGCTTCAGCTTCTTCCTTTTTACCGCCAGCCATCAGCTTTCCAATCTCTTTGGAAGCGGCATTTATTTTTGATTGTGCATTGTCGTAAGCTGCTTGCAATGAGCGGCGTTCATCATCCAAAGCAATAATTTCGTCTACCAGTTCCGGCTGTTTAAAATTCCTGATCGCCAGCCTTTCTTTTGCCTTGTCCGGGTTTGCTTTTATGGCGTGCACCTGAAGCATATCTGTTCAATTTTGGCGGCAAATATAACCTTTGCCACCAAACCTTATCTTTGCCCGCATGACGAATGTGGGTGATGATTTGCAGCAGCGGTGGTGGACGCTCGAAGCCAGGCTGGTAGAGCGTTTTGGTAAAAAGCCTGACATGGAAACGACCTTGTTTTTAATCGGCATGCAGGAAACGGGGTTTATCAGGGAAAAGATTACCAAAGAGCAAAAGCAAGACCTGATGCACGTTGCTATTTGTACCGTGTTAAGCTCAAGTGGCTATTACGAGCTGCAGGGAAATGACGATGAAGGCTGGCCGCATTTTACGCAATTGAAAGATTTGCCGAACTTTAATTTACACGACCAGGAAAATTTTTTAAAAGACCATATACTGCTTTACTTTGAAGGTCAGGAATTTTAATTATCACATGAAACAAACTGTCGTTCTTCTTGCCACTTTATTATTTGTTTTTTCAGGTTTTTCCCAGGTAAAAAAGCCGGTTACCAAACCTGCCATAACCACAGCCGTAAAGCCAATATCAAAAGCAAGACTGGTGGGTATTACAACTTCTTACGGCGATATTGTAGTAAAATTGTATGATAGCACACCGCAACACCGCGACAACTTTATCAAGCTTGTAAAAGAAGGATTTTATGATAGCTTATTGTTTCACCGCGTGATCGATGGTTTTATGGTTCAAGGTGGCGACCCAACCAGTAAAAATGCGCCGGATTCTATACAGCTTGGCAGCGGCGAAGCGCCAGGCGAACGCATACCGGCTGAGTTCAATATCAATTATATGCATAAGAAAGGCGCGCTGGCTGCGGCACGCGACAATAATCCTGAAAAGGCAAGCAGCAACTGCCAGTTTTATATTGTGCAGGGCAAGCCTGTGAATGATACTGATCTGAACTCCATTGAATGCCAGATCAGGGGCGAAAATCCCGCTTTCAGTTATACAGACGCACAACGCAAAGTGTATAATAATATTGGCGGAACGCCATTTCTCGATCAGAACTATACCGTATTTGGTGAAGTGATAAAAGGGCTGGATGTTGTAGATAAAATTGCGAAAGCGCAACGCGACAGCAACGACCGTCCGCTGCAGAACGTGTACATGAAAATGAAGATGCTGAATTGATTGTATCATGTAGTATGTATTAAGTATAATGACGACTTCTTTTTTTGTCTTACTTAATCACACTACACAATACCTAATACATACTACATAATACTTAATACAAAAAATATGACAATTCCTGACGACATCCGCTATACAAAAGACCACGAATGGATCAAGATGATTGATGATGAGCATGCATATATCGGCATTACAGATTTTGCGCAGGGCGAGTTGGGCGATATTGTGTATGTAGACATTAGTTCGGTTGGTCAGTCGTTTGAAGCCGATACCGTATTCGGTACTGTAGAAGCTGTAAAAACAGTAAGCGATTTATACATTCCCGTGGCTGCCAGCGTTGAAGAAGTAAACCCGGCGTTGGCTGATGAACCGGAACTGGTAAACAGCGATCCGTATGGCAAAGGCTGGATGGTACGCGTGAAACTGGTTGATGCATCTGATATTGATAAATTGCTGAGTGCAGAAGCTTATCAAAAACTGGTTGGTTAATTGTGTGCCGTGAATGATGAGTTGTGAGTAATCAACTCCATTTATCATTTACTGTTAATAACAGAAATACAGAGCAAATTACAAAGCCTGTTGATGAACATCAACAGGCTTTGTAATTACAATTCAGCCTTCTATTCCTCTGTATCCGAAGCGCTTTCTTTATAGTGCTCCAATGCTTTATCCGGCACATCTATATCTTCTTTTTTCTCTTTATTATCGCCTGTATCATTCTGCTTTGTCACATTGTTTGGCGGGTCTTCCGAAGCGCCTTGCTTAGCCTCTTTATCGTCAGGAAAATAGTATCGTTTCATAATTTATTGTTTGATATAAACTGACAAACGGCAAGCCAGTAATTGAAGCAAGCTTATGAAGATGTAAAGTACGTAATCGCATTATTTTTTACCCCAGTCATTCTCCATGTCTTTATAATTTTCTTTCGAAACTGAGCTTTTGCTCTTTGGTTTTGCGGTACCCTGTTTTTTCTTCGCGTTGATATTATTTACCAGCGAATTTTTTACACCTAATTTATTTGTTTTTGTAGCTGCTTTCTTAGCTGCCTTTTTGGGTGCAGCCTTTTTAGCAACTGCTTTCTTAGGTGCAGCCTTTTTGGCTGTCGTTGTTGCTGCTTTTTTAGGTGAAGCTTTTGCCGAAGCTGCTTTTTTTGGTGCCGCTTTTTTCGTTTCGGCTTTCTTGGTGGCAGCCTTTTTTGTAGCTGCTTTTTTTGCTGTTGCCATACATTTTATTTTACAAAAAAATGGCAACCATTGTACCCAAAATCAAACGCAAAAATCTTTGTTGAAAACATGGGGAAAGATAAGCGGCAGCGCACCAGGAGCTCACATGCTTATATATCATGTCCAAAGCTGCGAATGCAAGGCTTCCAGTATTCCTGCTGGTTCTTTATCCAGCCATGAATACCGAAAGGAACGCTGCTGAAATCTTTATTGGAGAAAGGCAGTTCTGCTTCGTTATAAATAACGAAATCTGCACCAAATTGCTCGGCAAGATGCTTTGGTGCAGTTGCAAACCGGGGGTAAATTTTAGGGTAGTGAAGAGAGTGAAACAAGTCGTCGTAAAAGCCGCGTTTTCTTAATTTCCGCTGCCAGTGATAGAAGTCGATATAAGCTTTATAGCGCCATGTGATATTGTAGAATGTCTTTGTTTTTTTTAAAGCAAAACCACCGTTTCCAAAGTAATCCGGATTGGTATAAGTGGTAATGATTTTGAAGAATGTATCTTTCATTATAAACCGGGTGTTATAAATAACAGAGCCGATATAATCATAACCCATATCGCACCATTTGGTAAGCTCGTCACGAAAAACGAATGCATCGAGATGGCAGGTGAGCATATAATCATAAGCAAGAAAGCGTTTATAAAAAAGCGGGTTTGTTTGCAGCATGCTGTATGCCTCGTGCCCACGCCAGTCGAAACGCTCTACGCTTATATCACTTTTGCCAGCACAAAAATTCAGGTACCATGATGTATCCAGCGAAAGGGGTGCCTGAAATACGATAGGATACCTGTGCAAAACAGATAAGGTTTGCAACAGTGAGACTTTTTCAGGTTCCGTTGGTTCAGGCATGTGAACGGGAATCACGATAATAACTTTATTGGCGGCCATTTGTAGGTTTATTACTGGTGCAATCAGCTTTATGTATATGCAGGGATAATTAACCGGATTGCAAAATAAAATTCTTATTCAGTCTGAACAAATTTTTCGTTTTTTAATTTCAAATTCATCGTTTTTTTAAACAGCGGTTTAGAAAATTAATTGCCAGACAGTACCTTAATTCATGCCTTCACTGTAAATTCTGTGGTACAGATTCTTCTATAAAAGCAGACATCCATCTAAGCTTCTCCGCGAAGAGAAATTTTTATCGCAAAGCAATTACGATGATGCTAATTAATCAGCTTGTTTCGCCATGGTAAATTTCTTTGCCAGCCAGCTTTCTTTTACAGGAATAATCCATTTGCTTAACAGCTCTTCTTTAGTAGAAACCAGGTTGTTGAAGTATAAAGTGTCGGGTGTAATGAAGTTATTTTCAACTGCATATTTTGCCTGTGATAAAGGCAACAACTGGATGTTATCTTTTACATAGAAAGCCAGCGATTGCCGGTCGAACATATTGACTTTATAAAGCTCTTCTATTTTCTTAATCAGGCGCACTGAACTGTCGGTGCTGCAGCCACTGACGCCGGTTGCTGTTTCGTCTGCCATAATGATAATGAATTGACCAAACAGCATATTGGCAAAGCCTTTAACCGGCACACCATGACTGTTCCATCCGCTCACAAATTCCTCCAGTAAAGGTTCTATCGATAAAGCTTCCGTCATAAAAAAACGACGGCTGCTTTGGTACACCCATACTCTTGATAAAGCATTAAAATCTTCCGGTATAAATTGTTCGTATTCTAAATTCATTGTTTTCGATTTATGTATTTCAAACTCATTACTCACCATTCTCAATCTTCCAAACTCATAGCTATCAGTTCTGCTACATCCAGCACTTTTACATCAGCTTCTTTCTCTTTATTCTTGATGCCGTCTGTCATCATCGTATTGCAGAATGGACATGCCGCTGCTATTATTGCAGCACCTGTTTTCAATGCTTCTTCGGTGCGTTCAATATTGATGCGCTTGCTGCCCGGCTCGTCTTCCTTAAAATATTGTGCACCGCCGGCACCACAGCACAAACCCTTGCTGCGGCAGCGTTTCATCTCAACAAGGTCTGCGTCTAACGCTTCCAGCACTTTGCGTGGTGCTTCGTAAATATTGTTGGCTCTTCCCAAATAGCAGCTATCATGAAAAGTGATGCGTTTGCCTTTAAAAGCACCACCTTCCTTCAACCGTATCTTGCCTTCATCTATCAGTTGCTGAAGAAATGTAGTGTGATGAATCACTTCATAATTGCCGCCCAGTTCAGGATACTCATTCTTGAAAATATTGAAGCAATGCGGGCATGCGGTTACTATTTTTTTGATGTCATAACCGTTCAGAATCTGGATGTTATTATATGCCATCATTTGAAAGAGAAATTCATTCCCGGCGCGGCGCGCAGGGTCGCCGGTGCAGGCTTCTTCTTTACCAAGGATGGCGTATTTAATGTTGACTTTATTAAGTATGGTGGCAAAGGCGCGGGTTATTTTTTGCGCGCGCTGGTCAAAACTTCCGGCACAACCCACCCAAAATAAAATATCGGGTGTTTCGCCACTCATCATCATATCTGCCATGCTCGGAACATTCATTGCCAATCTGTTTTTAAGTTTGTAAAAATAAACGTTGGGAAGCAAGCGGCAAGATATAAGCTGCGAGATTTAAACCGTGAGCTATTAGCTGCGAGTTACAAGCTATGAGCTTTAAGCTGCAAGTATTAGGTAAGAAGGTTGTTTATGTTGCTCATCATTGCCGGGAACCTTGATGTGTGATTCTTATATCTCTTTACTTAAAAGAGATATAAGAACAAATCTTCGATTGCAATAGCCGATCACAAAAGCGACGGACGATGGTTATCAAAAGAAAAAACACTTCCATTGTAAACAGCCATGATATAACTGATAAGAATTACACTCATGTTCCTTATTTCTTGCCAAACGTTTCCTTTCCACACGTAAGCCACGAAAGATATTCCTTCGCATCCGGCGTGTAGCCTACGGGATGATTTATTAGCTTATTGTCATTGTTCAATATCACATACAAAGGCTGTGATGATTGCGCAAAATTTTCGGCTTCAAAGGTCGCCCATTTGTCGCCGTTGGTTATAATATCAATCTCGCTGCCAGCCGCTTTTTTGTATGTTGTACGTTGCGCTACCGGCAGCTTTTCCCTGTCATCAACATAGAGAGAAACCAGGATAAAATTGTCCTGTATATACTTCGTTACTTCGGGTTTGCTCCACACATTTTCTTCCATACGGCGGCAGTTGGTGCAAGCCCAGCCGGTAAAGTCAATCAGCAACGGTTTGTTTTGTTGTTTGGCTAAGGCAACGGCTTTATCAAAATCGTTCATCACGTTGGCTTCTACGGTTTTGCCCTGTATATTTTCTTTACCATAAATACTATATGATAAAGGTGGTAAAATGCCGCTTACCAAATTTAGATTCGCGTTTTTGCTTTGCGTAATGCCGGGAACTAAATAAAGAGTAAACAGCAAGGCAACCACGCCGATCACTTTTCTGCCGGTGCTAATTTTTTGCCCTTTATAATCGTGTGGTAAACGAAGAATACCGAAAAGATAAAGAGATAAACATAAGCCTGTAACAATCCAGATGGCAATGAATACTTCGCGCTTTAATAAGCCCCAATGCATTACGAGATCGGCGCTGGATAAGAACTTAAAGGCAAGTGCGATTTCAGCAAAAGCGAGTGTTTTCTTCACAGTATCTAACCATCCGCCCGACTTTGGTAGTGATGCTAATAAGGAAGGAAAAATGGCGAACAACGCAAAGGGCAGACCAAGCGCAACGCCGAAGCCGGCAAGCCCGTAAGTCAACGGCCAGGCGCCATTGCTTACCTCGCCCACAAGTAAAGAACCGAGAATGACGCCTGTGCAGGAAAATGAAACAATTGTAAGTGTGAGCGCCATGAAGAAAATGCCGCCAACGCTGGTCAGGTTACTCTTTTCGTCGGTGCGGCTGGCAATATTGCCAGGCAGTGAAATTTCAAAAAAACCAAAAAAGGAAATGGCGAAAATAATAAAGACAATAAAGAAAATAACATTGAGCCACGCATTGGTAGCAATGGTATTAAATATCTGCGCGTTTACATTGCCAACAATATGAAACGGAATGCTGATGGCAACATAAATCAGGAAGATAAATAAGCCATACAAAGAGCCGTTTCGGATGGCGATTCTGCGATTAGGCGAGCGCTTGGTAAAGAAAGAAACCGTTACCGGAATCATCGGGAATACGCAGGGCGTTAGCAAAGCAATTAAACCACCGATAAAGCCCAGGAAAAATACGGTAAGCCCGCTTTCAGATACGTCTGCTTTTTGTCCGCAATCAGCAATTGGTTTATTAATATCAACAGAAGATAGCTTGATAGATGAGGTTTGGTCAGTCGTTGCATCGGCTCCTTCTACAGCAACAGAGAAAGGTTGTTCAACAGGATAAAACTCAGTGCCCCTGGCTGCGCTTACAGAAATATTTCCTTTTAATTGCTGTGGTTTGGTTCCATGAATTACAACATCCTGCGAGAGAACAAGATTGGCATTATAAACAGACGCTTGTTTACTCCAGATGCTGTCTGCAACTACAGTTGCATTGCCATTGTACATTACATTTCCAATGGCTTCGGCATTTTCATAAGTGAATGAAAAAGAGGCAGGCGCAATATCCGGCAACACTTTATTAACACCATAAATATACCAGCCGCCTGCTGCCTTTGCGGTCGCTTGTAAATTGTAAACGCTGTCGCTTTTTTTATGAAAATGGAACTCCCATTTTATGTCAGGCTGACAATAAGAAAGAAAAGGCAGGAGCAAAAGGAACAAAAAGTAGAAACACTTCATTCAAAGGTATTATTGGAGTTTTACATCGAATGGCTGCTTTGTTGGCGGCAGGCATTTTTCATCATTGCAAATCATGTATTCAACGGTTCCGCTGAGGTTTGTGGTAGCCGCAGCTTTCAGCTTTACAGGCTGAACAAAATCTACTTTATCGTTGTAATATTTTACATCCACATCAAACACGTTGTCGTGCATTGTTTTTAATGCGCCGGTTTCTTTAGTAGCACCATCAAGCGTTACCAGCGGGTTCGTTTTGAAGGTAACCTTAGTAGCTACCGGTCCACCTTTCGGCGTTGTTTGCGAATAGATATGCCATGTTTTTGGCAGCGCAGCAGTGGCTACCAGTTCGTATGTTTTTGCATCTTTCTTTTTGGCAGCAAAAGACCATTTTACAAGGCTTTCCGGCGACTGTGCATTTGCGAAAAAAGAGGTCAGCGCAAAAGCAATTATTAAAAGCGAATATTTCATGTTCACACTTAGTTAATTCAGTTGAAGAAGAGAAAATACTTTGATGCCATCAGTATTGTTCAGCAATGTTGACGTAGCCCGTTCCGGGTGCGGCATCATACCAAACACATTGCCCGCTTTATTTTTTATACCGGCAATATTGCGGATGGCACCATTGGGATTGTAGGTCAAATCAATATCATTCACATCGCCAACGTTGCCGTTTTCATCGCAATAGCGGAAAATAATCTGCCCGTTATTTTCCAGCTCATTCAGTGTTCTGTCATCGGCATAATAACGACCATCGCCATGAGCTACCGGTATCTGTAAGGCGCCGCTGTTTTCATTTTTGATGAATACATTTTTACAAACAAACTGGCGGTGACCGTTGTTAAGCAACACGCCCGGCAATAAGCCGGCTTCGCATAAAATCTGGAAGCCATTACACACGCCAAGTACTTTTCCGCCGCGGTTGGCAAACTCAATTACGCTTTGCATCATCGGGCTGAAACGCGCAATGGCACCGCAACGCAGATAATCACCATACGAAAAGCCGCCGGGAAGTACAATGCAATCATCGGTAGAAAAAGCGCTGATGTCTTTGTCTTTATGCCACAACATGATAACCTCTTTATTCAGGTCGTTGGAAAGTGCATCCTGCATATCGCGGTCGCAGTTGGAGCCGGGAAAAACAACTACACCAAACTTCATAGATGAAAATTGAACCGCAAAATTAAACGGCAGCGAGTTAATACGGAGTTTAAAGTTTTATTGAATAGTTCGCAAGCCAGGAAGACGGGAATATCTGATTGTTGATTATTGAACAATAACAATTGCGGATGTACATCTGCAAACTTTGCTATCAGTTTTCCTACAGCCAATACCAGTTATTAAACATAATTACCACCACAAATACCCAAAAGAGAATATTCTGCAGCAGCTCATTTTTTGAATAAACAAAGGTATTGCTGGCTAAAGCAGCAGCGGGTATCATGCCAAGCATCAGCATTGATACGGTTTCACCTTTCAGTACAAAAAGAAGCGGTATACTTAGAAGGAACATAAGGAACAAAACGCTCCAGCAACGCCGCGTATGAATAATCATACGACCTGTATTTGCCTGCCACGAAAAAATGCCTGCCACAAGTAAAGAGCCGCCCGCAATGGTTGTAATAAGCAACGGTATTTGATTGCCGGTAAGCAGGTGCGGTGCAAACTGTGGCAATATGGAAAGAAAGCTTGCCAGGCTATCGTTGAGAAATAACAGCGAAGCCAGCAGGTAAGGCGGTGTAAGAATGCCAAACAGGAGAATAATCCATTCATTGAAACGAAAGGCGCGCAGCAATGCCAGCGCTATAAAAGCGGTTGGAATAAGGAATAAACACGGAGGATAAACAATCACGCAAACGCCGGTGAGAAAGCCCGCATTGTATATCATAGGACGGCTGCGTGGCGAACTATATAGTCTTGCTAATAAAGCAAACAGCCAGATAATTACAAAGTTGAACAGCAAGGCAGGCGTGATATTGCTCCACTCCGGCAACAGCGCAGTAAGCAGCAAATAACTCAAGGCTGGTATAAAATACAGCCTGGGAAACATGCGCAGATTGTTGAGCACAGCACTAAGCCGCAACGACTGCACAATAATGATAGCGTGATAAAGCAAAACCAAAAACACCGATGGCAAACTACTGAGCGGCGTCAGTAATTCCTTCATCCATGAATCTGCATCCGGCACTACAACATGCGGCGGAAAAATAAAGAAATGACTGTGGAGAACAACGCTTAAAAGAAGTAGCCAGAATACGCTGAACGATGATTTTTCACGAAAAACAGAAATCACAGGTGGTTATTGAAAGTCAACTTTTGCGAAGCAAATATAGTTCCTGTAGGTACAGGGTATAATCATTTGTTTCGCAGCCACCTGCTTGCCGAGACGAGGCATAAATTCGTAGCCACGGCCGAGGTTTTTTAAAGTGGGTGTCTGGTTCAGTTTGCCGGCAGGCGTTACCGTTTGGTCAGAAAGCAGTACGTTCTTCCGTTCTGTTTGATTATAAAGGAAGTGAACTTCTGTGCCGGTATTCATGGTTGTATAGCCAATAAAATCATCTGTGTTATCATCGTACTGCGCTTTGTGTATCACATTTGACCATGAAAGTTTAGCTGACGAATCAAAAGAAAGCAAAGCGATATTATCTGCAAAATAGCGCGTGTTATTGTACCCAAAACCGCCGCGATACCAGGGATAATAGCCGTAACCATAACCGCCATAACTAAACGGGCTATAGTAAAGAGACGAGCCATAACCACCATAATAATTGCCAAGATAATCCCACCGGTTATATTGGTTGCCGCGCGAGCTTGAATACACTGATTCGGCTGCTACCACGTAGCCACCATCGCGGCGCATCACTATGTTTTGAAGAAAGAAATCGTTGAAAGCGTATTTTGCGTTGCCTTCATTTTTAGCTTCTGCGCGCAGGTCATCATCAAAAGCTGTATAGGTAGTCGATATTACGCTGTCTGCTTCTTTACTAAACAGGGAAGCATACAAGCCATCTACATTGCCGCGTTTGCTTTTACTGTAAAAAGATGCCAGCAGAAAGTTATTGTTTTCGTTGTCTACTTTCAACCTGATGTCATCAAGATATACGCGTGAAGAAGACAATGGATGCAATGTGAGGTCGCTCGCATCTTTCTTTTGCGTAATTAAAGTAATATCTGAAATATTATCTTTTTTCGAACTGCCGGCTGCCCGCACAAACACGAGGTCGCCTTTATTATCAATATTAAACTCGGTAAGAAAATTACTGCGGTCGGGCATGTCAATATTTGCCACCGATTTTTTTATGCGGCGAAGATCATTATCAAACAACACGCAGGTAACCTGGTTAGACACCTGCTCTTTGGTATTGATTTTTACAAAAGCAATCTTTTGTTTGTCTTCACTATACAGCAACGAGTATATCTTATTACTCATGAACATGCTGATCTGCGTTGTGTCAAGCTCCATGGGTTCGCCAACCAATTTGCCATCACCATCAATTTTTGCTGCCATGCAGTACACAATACTGCGTTTCTGGTATTGGTAAAACACGTAAAAGAAATTGCGGTACGAAAGTATATCTGTATTAAAAGTGCGGTCGGGCAGAAAGTCAAGCTTCTCTGTTGCTAACTGCTTCATCTCATCATCATACACAGCTACCGTATAGTTGTTGTGATTGTTTTTGAAAATGAGATAATTGTTGTTTAGCTTTCCAACAATATCAAAGTCAAGATTGCGCACATCATTGCGGTCCGGCGCAGAGTAAACAATAGACTGGCTATGCGAAAAAAGTGAAATAAGGCAACAGGCAACAATCAAAAGATATTTGTGATACATGCGAACGCATAATTGTTTACTAACAAAAATAGTAAATAGCATTTTGGCGGGCAGAGGTTGCAAAAGAGATTTTTGTTAATCTTTAAAGAGAGGAAGAAATGTTGGGTCAAACGCCTGAAACTTACATCCAAAGAAAAAGCATCATTTCATAATTATCTTGAGAACTGCCATTCTTTACACTTCATCAGGCTCTTTCCAACTGCTCAACAAATTGTTCCGGTTCATCAGGAGTAACTATTATTTTCTTATTGTTGGTAAGCTCTATCAATACCATTTTATCACGACGTTTGGTAGCATACCAGGTCATATATCCCAATTCTGAATTTGAAAATTGACCATAATAACCAAACAGCCCGCCAACACCAAACAAGCGAATGGTGCCTTTCAGCTTTTCCTTTTGTACCAATTGAATGCACTTGATATCGCTGCGCAAAAAATGAATATCCGAACCCGGACGATGAACTACGATGTCATCAGCTTCAACACGGTAGCTGATAGGGCAGTACAGGTACGTAACGATGTAAATGAGAGGCAATAAAATAGCGGATGCCAAAGTAGCCCAGGTATGATGCTGAATGTAAAGAACAATTTGCATTACCACGATACCCAGAAACAAAAGTGAAGTAACTATGGTAATTACCTTTGCAGTTTTATCAAACGATGCTTTATAATTCATTAGTAGTGCGGTTAACCGTCACTAAAGATAAGTAATTTTTGAAAAGATGCTGCCTGCTTGTTTAACATTGCACATCACAAATCTAACATTGTACATCAAAATCACCCTGCGGCTGGTATATTCTCCACTGCATTATCGTTGCTCTTTGTCATGGCATCGCGCTTCATTTGCTCAGCCACTTCTTTACCCAAATACTTGTCTATCCTGCCTTCGGCAAAATAAATAACCGGCGTCAGCACAATCGCCACCAGCGATTTGTAGCTGTAGTTAAGAATGCCCACCGCAATCACTTGCGCCCATGTCCACGTACTGCCCAGTTTAAAAGCAATGATGAGAACAATAAAACTATCTATCAGTTGCGAGATTAATGTAGAGCCTGTAGCGCGCAGCCATACGTGCTTATGCCCTGTAATGCGCTTTATGCGGTGAAAAACGGTAACGTCAATAAGCTGGCTTACTAAAAAAGCAGTAAGGCTGCCCAGAATGATCCATAATCCCTGACCGAAAATGACATTATAAGCCGTTTGCATATTGGGGATACCGCTATCTTTTTTAGAAGGTATCCAGAAGTCGGCCGCCGGCAAATGAATACCGATATAGAACATTATGAACGCATAACCGATAAGTATAATGGCTGTATAACTAATGCGCTTCACGGCTTTTACGCCATAGTATTCATTTACAATATCGGTAATTATAAACTCCAGCGGCCACAGCAACACGCCGCAGGTAAGATTGAATGACAAGCCACTTTGCCCGAATAAAGTCAGGCTCGCAGGCGTTAGCCCAAAGAGCTTTTCAAGCGAAAATATTTTGCTGCCAATGCACTCTGCTATCAATGCGTTCGATACGAAGAAAGCAGAGATGGCAATAAACAGTTTGGCAGATTTGTCTTTATAAATACTGAGCATTGGTATAAATAAAAAAGTAAGCGATTTGCACAGCGAACACAACAAAGTTGAAAGCCCGCAGCCAAAGCTTTACGGGCGATGGCCGACGCCTGGCAGCCAGAATCATTTCGGTAATGTTAACCGCTGTATTCAGCAACAGCGATAGTACCAAACCTAAAATAATCACCGCACCTTTTACCATCTCGTTGGTAATAAAGTTTTTGGTAAACGCAATTACGATACAGAGCAGGAAAGCGATGTTGCAGATGAAAGCCGTTTTGGCAAATAGTATAAGCCAGCGCATGAAAACCGTGTAAGTAAGCACCAAAAATAAAACGGAAACACCAAGCGGCTTTTCATTTTTCATAGCTACTTTCTTTGCCGCCTTTTCAAATGCTAAACTGTAAGGTATAAGTTATACATAAATCTTACTTCATACCTCTGTAAGATACCCGCTTCCGGTCTTTCTGTATTCCCGGCTTTCTAACTCATCATACATCGAATGGTTTAATATTGCTAATCCTAATCTGGTCTTTGCAAACGAAAGAATCACTATGCTGGAAGAAAATCTACTCATTATACTATCGCTGCTGCTAACCGTTTCGTTGCTGTCAATGCTCAGCAACAGGCTCGGTATTGCATATCCTATATTTCTTGTGATAGCCGGGCTTATCATCGGTGTTATTCCCGGCATTCCCAATGTTACGCTCAAGCCTGATATTGTTTTTATCATCTTTCTGCCACCATTGCTTTACTCGGCTGCGCTTGGTACATCATGGCGCGATTTCAGAGCCAACATTCGCCCCATCAGTTTACTGGCTATCGGTCTTGTTATTTTTACGTCCTGTATTATTGCTCTGTTAGCACATGCCATCATACCCGATTTTCCTATCGCGCTGGGCTTTTTATTGGGTGGCATTATTTCTCCGCCCGATGCAGTTGCCGCTACCAGCATTATCAGCAAGCTGAAAGTGCCAAAGCGCGTAGTTACTATTTTGGAAGGGGAAAGCCTTGTGAATGATGCTTCCAGTATTATCGTATTCAAGTTTGCGCTGGCGGCTGTTTTTACCGGTCAGTTTATGTTTTGGAAGGCGAGCTTTGAATTTGTTATGGTTGCTGCTGTTGGCGTTTTTATCGGGCTGCTGATTGCGTATGTTATTTACCTCATTCACCGCTTTTTGCCTACCGATTCCGTTATTGATACAGCCATCTCGCTTATCTCGCCGTACATCATGTATTTAACGGCTGAACACTTTGGTTATTCCGGCGTGCTGGCGGTGGTAAGCGGTGGTTTGTTTTTGAGTAATTTTTCTCATAAATACCTTAATTACGATTCGCGGCTGCAACTGCAAAGTGTGTGGAATACGGTTGTGTTCCTGCTGAACGGAACGGTATTTATTTTAATCGGGATGCAGATTCCTTTTATTATGCAGGGCATGGAAAACTATTCTGCGGGTGACGCTATCGGTATTGCTGTCGTTATTAGCTTAGCTTCCATTCTCATCCGTATTTCGTGGGTGTATCCGGCTACCTATTTACCGCGACTGCTAAGCAGAAAAATTCGAGAGCGTGAGCCTTACCCGCCACTCAAAACTGTTTTCATTGTAGCCTGGAGCGGCATGCGTGGTGTGGTGTCGCTGGCATCTGCGCTTACCATTCCATTATACTTAAAAAACCAGGAAATGTTTCCGCACCGCAACCTGATTTTGTTCATCACGTTTGCTGTTATCCTGTTTACGCTTGTACTGCAAGGCATCACGCTTCCTTTTCTTATCAGGAAGCTGAACCTGGAAGACAACAGCAGTACAAATGATTCGAATTTTATTATGCTCAATAAAGATCTTGCCCAAACCGTATTGCACCACATAGATGAAAATTATGGCCGGGAAACAAAAGATCAGGATATGTACAAGCGCCTGCGAAGCGTATATCAACGGCAGCAGGAAGAATACGACCAGCAAATGCAAAATACAGCCGATAAAAAAATGCCAAAGCAAAGCAGCAAGCGTATGCGCATCTTAATGCTGGAGATGATTAAGGTGCAGCGCCAGCAATTGGAGACTTATGAAAAAGAAGATAAATATTCCGACGAATTGCTGCGCAACAAAGAGAACGAACTCGACTTTTCGGAGGCGAGAATCAGGAAGACGAATGTGTGAGACGTGAAAGGCTTGTACCGAATAAAATATTGCCGGGGCGGAAAATAAAAACGCTGTAACTATGCTTTTAATTCGCTACGCAAAAGCCTGTATTCCAAATATTAAAGCAGCACTGGCTATGAAACCTGCCTGTCTTTAAATATCTGCGTCGCCGCATCAACAGCCGCCGGTTGATATTACCCGGTCGCTTTGCAATAATCAGCAAACTTTATATTGGGGTATAGAAATCAAAATTCATGGTGTGTTAAATGTAATGGTATGGGATGAAAAGAGAACTGCTGAATGGCGGATGTTAATTGATAAGGCAGTCATATTTATTAGTGGAAGTATTACCTGTAAATCGTTATTTCCACCCTTCGGTTGTTTTTTAAAATTCTTTCATCCTTTACAATGCCCTTGCCTTTTGCTGTAATCAAATTACTGGGTATACGATAGGTACGAACTTAGAAGCTGTCTACAATTAGTTGAAATAGTTATTTGATGTGGATAAGAGTGAGAGAAATTTATATTTATAAAAAGGCTATTACTTACTGAGAAAGAAGTTGTACTAATTGTGAATCATCACAAACTCAAGTTAGTATGACCAGTTATCCAACAAGCGTAAGTGATAGCCGGTAGCAAATTATATTAAAATATCTGGTTGCAGAACGAAACCGGAAATACGATTTAAGAGAAACCGTAAATGCAATTTTTTATTTAGTAAAGTCAGGTTGTCAATGGCGAATGTTACCAGGAGATTTTGCACCGTGGAAAACCGTTTACTATTATTTTCCGGTTTGGAAGAAAGGAGAAATTTTTGAAGTCATACATGAGGCATTCGCAGAGAAGGTAAGGGTGAAGGAAGGCAGAAAAGAAGAGCCTGCGGTAGGTATTACCGATGCTCAGTCTGTAAAAAATACCCTTGTAAGCAGTGAGGACAAAGGCTTTGATGCCGGCAAGAAAATAAAAGGTATCAAGCGCCATATAATTGTAGATAGCCTTGGATTGGTATTGGCTGTAGTTATACAAAGCGCATCGGTACAAAACAGAGAGGGAGCCGTTGACGTAGTGAACAGGCTATGTGAGAGCTGGAAAAAAGCAGTAAAAATATTTGCAGATGGCGGGTACAGAGGTCAATTGATAAACACAATAAAAACAAAGTTCAAAACAGAACTTGAAATAATAAAAGAAATGAACAGCATACTTTTAAATATTACCGAAACGATGGATTGTAGAAAGAACTTTCGCCTGGATTGATACAAATAGAAGAAACTCAAAAAACTATGAACGACTCAATAATACAAGCGTTGCAATGGTGCATTTATCAGCTATAAGAATAATGCTCAAACGTTTTTAGACAGCCTCTTAAAATAGAATCGGTTTCATTTATAATGTTTAAGTAATATAACGCACAGCGTCTCACCATAAACATTGCCTCTTCTCATGAGTTAATTATCTTTATTTCCCGAATTTTTTCTTCAACAAACTCAGCGCATCATTCATCGTAGTCGGCTCATCATTCTTTTTCATATCAGTTTTATGCAAAGGCTTCTTCAACGCCACAAAAGGCATCTTCCCGCCATCTTTCCTTCCCTCTCTCGCCGGCGCTTCTATTGCCTGCTTAATAGAAACCGCTATTCGCTTTCTCGCCACATCCACTTCCAGCACTTTTACCTGCACTTTATCGCCCAGCTTCACGGCTTCCGCGGGGTCTTGTATAAAGCGGTGCGCCATCTCGCTGATGTGTACCAGCGCATCCTGTTTTACACCGATATCTATAAACGCACCAAAGCGTGTCAGGTTCGTCACCATACCCGGCACCACCATCCCAACGCTTACGTCTTCTATCTTATAAATGTCTGCAAACTGGAAAGCTTGTATTTCGCTGCGCGGGTCAAGTCCCGGCTTCTTCAGTTCAGTCAGTACATCACGAATGGTAAGCTCTCCAATCTCTGCTGTCGCATAGTTTTTAGGTTGAATGGTTTTCAGCAGCGATTCATTTCCTACCAAATGTTTTACATCGGTTGAAAGATCAGTCGCCATACGCTCTACAATGGCATATGCTTCCGGGTGTACTGAACTATCATCCAGCGGATTTTCAGCTTTCAAAATGCGCAAAAAACCTGCACATTGCTCAAAGGCTTTTGCACCTAAGCGCGGCACTTTCAGCAACTGTTTACGATTGGTAAACGCGCCCGTTTCGTTGCGGTACTTCACAATATTTTCTGCCGTAGAAGTATTGATGCCGCTTACATAAGCCAACAAGTGTTTGCTCGCTGTATTCAGGTTTACGCCCACTGCATTTACGCAACTAATCACTGTTTGGTCCAGTCGCTCTTTCAATCGAAATTGGTTCACATCGTGCTGGTATTGCCCAACCCCAATACTCTTCGGGTCAATTTTTACCAGCTCCGCCAGCGGGTCAATTAATCTTCTTCCAATGCTTACTGCACCCCGCACCGTTACATCTTCCTTCGGAAATTCTTCTCTTGCTGTTTCCGAAGCCGAATACACAGACGCGCCATCTTCATTCACCATAAACAGGGGCAAGCCAAGATTAAGGCTTTTAATAAACTGTTCTGTCTCACGACCCGCCGTTCCATCACCAATGGCAAAGGCTTGCGTACCGTATGTCTTTACAAAATGTTCAATCTTACATCTCGCATCATCTCTCCGGTTTGTCTCATGCGGATAGATCACATCAGTTTGCAGCAACTCACCTTTTTCATCAAGGCATACCACCTTGCAACCTGT
This sequence comes from Ilyomonas sp., assembly GCA_965199905.1. GTDB lineage: Bacteria > Bacteroidota > Bacteroidia > Chitinophagales > Chitinophagaceae > Ilyomonas. Next base: position 1,890,615 of record OZ241366.1, read on the forward strand.
ACGGTATCCCGGGTCAATGGCAATCAGCTTCTTACTGCCAAGCGGCGAGCTAAGCAACAGTTGCCGCAGGTTTTCAGCAAACACATTAATCGCATCTTCATCCGCTTTCAGCTTCAGCGAGGAACGAAATTCTGTTTCCAGACTTGGCTGCAGCAGGCGGCGATAGCTTTCACGTATCGCTCTCTTTACCTGCTCTACACTGCTGTTCAGGCTACCCGTTATGTACAACTGCTCTATCCTATACAAAGCATCTTCTTCTGGCGGCGCAATACTCATACGCAGGTAACCTTCCATAAAGCCACGCAGTATAGCAAGAGTGCGGTGCGAAGGGATACTGTGTACAGGTTGTTTAAAATCGAAATAGTCTTTGTATTTAACGCCTTCCTCTTCTTTATCTGCCAATACTTTACTTTCAAATAGTGCAGCGTCTTCAAACAATTTGCGCAGCTTGGCTCTTACTTCTGCGTTTTCATTGATGCCTTCGGCAATAATGTCGCGCGCACCCTGCAAAGCCTCATCAACTGTTTCTACAGCTTCAGTTATATACTTTGCAGCTTCTGTTGACAGGTTGGTTTCTGTTTGTTGCAACAGCAAATTAGCTAAGGGTTCCAATCCATTCTCTCTTGCCGCCTGCGCTTTAGTTTTGCGTTTTGGTTTGTAGGGTAAATAGATATCTTCCAGTTCGGTTAACGTAGTAGCCGCATTCAGTTGCAGTTGAAGTTCTTCCGTCATCTTACCGTTTTCGGTAATTGTTTTCTCAATCACGGCTTTTCTCTCCGTAAATTCTTTCAGGGCTTTTGCTTCATCCTGTATAGATTGTATTTGTACCTCATCCAGGTTGCCGGTTCTATCCTTTCGATAACGCGCAATAAAAGGAATGGTGGCGCCTTCACTCAACAACGCCAACACAGCATTTGCCTGCTGCTGCCTGATTTTTAGTTTAGCAGCTACCGGCGCAGAAAATTCATTCATACATCACAATAATAAGGGTCGCAATGTTAGGCGTTTGTTCCGTTATTACAGGTCGAAAGCTCATGTTTTTAAGAATGTTTTGAGAAAGGAAAACAGTGTATGATAAATTTTCTATCGCGCGTTCTCCTATAAAAAAATAGCGTGGCTGATTGCTGCCACGCTATTTTTTATAAATCAATTTTATAACTCACCACTCACTACACCTCGCTCACCAACACATTCCCCTTCATTTCTTCCGGTATCGGTAAACCCATAATGGTCAATACTGTTGGTGCAATATCACCCAGCTTACCTGGGTGTATCGTTCCCTTAAATTGGTTACTGATAATAAACAACGGAACCAGGTTCAGCGAGTGCTGTGTGTTCGGCGAGTTGTCTTCATTCTTCATATAATCGGCGTTGCCATGATCGGCTGTAAGCAATGTTGCAAAGCCATGATTCAAGCCTGTAGTTACTACACGCTGCACGCATTTATCCACAGTTTCTACTGCTTTTATTACCGCTTCAAAAACGCCCGTATGCCCCACCATATCTGCATTCGCAAAGTTGAGACAGATAAAATCAGCCGTCTCATTTTCTATTTCGGGCACCAGCTTATCCGTAATTTCAACCGCGCTCATTTCGGGCTGCAAATCATAAGTCGCCACCTTTGGCGAAGGCACCATCAGGCGTGTCTCACCTTCAAACGGCACTTCTCTTCCGCCACTAAAAAAGAACGATACATGCGGATATTTTTCCGTTTCAGCAATGCGGATTTGCTTCTTGTTATTGTGCATCAATACCTCGCCAAGCGTGTTGATCAGGTTATCATTTTCAAACATTACATGCACGCCTTTAAAGGTCTTATCGTACTCCGTCATCGTGGTATAATGCAGCTTCAGTTTGTGCATGTTCAGCTCATGCATATCCTGCTGCGTCAGCACCTGTGTTATCTCGCGGCAGCGGTCTGTACGGAAGTTAAAACAGATTGCCACATCTTCATCCTGGATGGCGGCTACCGGCTGCCCGTTTTCCATAATAACGGTAGGTAAAATAAACTCATCCGTTACTTCCTTTCCGTACGATTGCCTGATGGCTGTAACCGCATCAGTCGCCGTTTCGCCCTTTGCATTTACCAGGGCATCATACGCCAGCTTTACTCTGTCCCAGCGCTTATCACGGTCCATGGCATAATAGCGCCCGCTTACGGTAGCAATTTTTCCTGCTGTTTTATCTAAATGTTCCTGCAAATCTGACACATAGCTTAATCCGCTTTTAGGATCGGTGTCGCGTCCATCTGTAAAGGCATGGATAAATACATTCGTCAATCCTTCTGTAGCACATAACGATGTAATGGCTTTCAAATGCAATGTGTGCGAATGCACGCCGCCATCACTTACCAATCCCAATAAATGCAGGGGCTTTCCACTGTTTTTTGCGGTATGTATAGAAGCCAGTAAAGTTGGGTTCTGGTAAAATTCACCATCACGAACGGCAACGTTAATGCGCTGCAATTCCTGGTACACAATACGGCCGGCGCCAAGGTTCAGATGTCCTACTTCGCTATTTCCCATTTGTCCTTCCGGCAAGCCCACATCTTCACCGCAGGTTATCAGCGTCGTATTCGGGTACTTATTATACAGCGATGACACAAAAGGCACGTTAGCGTTCTGTATGGCATCAGACGTTTTTATTTTGCCCAATCCCCAGCCATCCATGATAATGAGAATAACTTTCTTTTCCATTTGTTAAATAAATAATGGTTTGCAAATAACGTAAACTATCCTGCGCAGCAAACATCTAATCTTTAGTTTGTTATCGTACATTTATATTATTATCCGATACAAGCTTATCATTATGAACAAGATTTTACTTTTATTCCTCTTTAGTCTTTCTGTCTTTTCATTTGCTTTTGCGCAAGGTGGCAAAGATGACATGATTACCGCTTTAAAAAGCGGAAACGCAGATCAGTTTGTAAAATATTTAGATAACAATGTGGATGTAAAACTGCCCGGCAGCAACGAAATGAAAAGCGTGCCTAAAGCGCAGGCAACAGCCACCGTAAAAAGTTTTTTCACTGAGAATAAAATCATTTCCTGCACCATTACCTCGCAGCGTGAAAATGGAGGTACTATGTATGTGGCGGGTAAACTTAACGGCACTGGCAGCTACAACATTACCGTAATGGTAAAAAGCGATGGCAATAATGCTGACATCATTACACTGCGCATTAATAATTAATCAGCAGAAAATACTTTTAAACGAAAACACCGGCTTTTGACCGGTGTTTTTTATGACTTATGCCTGTTGCGCTTCTTCTTCCCAAAAACCCATCCGGCTAAATTTGTCAATGCGGCGGGTTACCCTTTCTTCGGGTGCAATATTTTTTACCTCGTTTATAGCTTTAATAATCGATTGTTTCAGCAGTTGTGCCGCTTCGTCATAATCCCAATGCGCGCCACCAATCGGTTCAGGCACAATCTCGTCTACCAACCCAAAGCCGTGCATGTCTTTAGATGTTAGGTGCAATTGCTCGGCAGCCACTTCTTTCTTTTCCCAGCTTCGCCATAAAATAGAACTGCAGTTTTCAGGTGAGATAACGGTGTACCATGTATTTTCCATCATCAGCACCTTATCACCCACACCAATGCCAAGTGCACCGCCGCTGGCGCCTTCGCCAATGATGATGCAAATGACCGGCACTTTCAGGCGTATCATTTCATAAATATTGCGGGCAATGGCTTCACCTTGTCCGCGCTCTTCGGCTTCGGCGCCGGGAAACGCGCCGGGCGTATCAATAAGAGTAATAACTGGCTTGCCAAATTTTTCTGCCAGCTTCATCAGGCGTAAAGCTTTTCTATAGCCTTCGGGATTTGCCATACCGAAATTGCGCATCTGGCGCAGCTTGGTATTGGCTCCTTTCTGATGACCGATTATCATCACCGTTTCACCATCCAATTGAGCAAAACCACCCACTAATGCTTTGTCGTCTTTTACATTCCTGTCGCCGTGAAGCTCTATAAAATTGGTCATCATTTTCTCCACGTATTTCAATGTGTACGGGCGGTCCGGATGACGGCTTAACTGCACACGCTGCCAGGGAGAAAGACGCTTGGTAATATCGCTGCGCTTTTCCTGTATTGAATCTTCCAGTTGGCGAATGGTAGTCTCGTAATTGATCTTTGGATTTTTGGCAGCCAGCTTTTTCGTCTGGTCTATCTGCTCATATAAATCTTTAATCGGCTGCTCAAAATCAAGAAACTGTCTGTTGGGATATTGTGGCATATCGTGTTTTACAATAGTTGAACTAATGGTAAAAATAAGGCACGAATAACGGAAATAAAAAAAAGCCTCGCGGTTGCAAGGCTTTCTGAGGCGGACTGGACGGGACTCGAACCCGCGACCTCTGCCGTGACAGGGCAGCATTCTAACCAACTGAACTACCAATCCTTTCTTCCCTTTCGGGGGTGCAAATATAAGGGCAAAGATTTTTTATGAGCAAATCTTTTCTGTTTTAATTCCCGGATAAATAATGCCTTCAATTTTTCCTTTAATAAAAGTAACTGTGGGGTAAAAACAGGAACAGATCGAGACGTTTTCTTTATGTCTGAGTTTAGAGAGACTTTTTTTATACCGGATATCAGCAGCGATTTGAAATACATTTTTGTTGTAAGTTGCTTTGAAAGTAGCTGTTTTCTATTCGCTTTGGTAAAAGTTACATCATTGCCCTGAACGCTGATGGGAGGATTCTTGCTGCTTCGACACGCAAGAATCACAACTGTCGATCATAAAAGCGACTGACGATGGTTACCAAAAACTGTATTTCAAAATTTGCACTACTTATTTGCTATTTCGTAAGCTTACCGGTTTTTGAAAGCAGCGTAAAAAATTGATTAAAACTACCGTGTATCGATTTTTCAAAAGCGGCTTTAAGATCATCCGGTTGCGGATGCTTGTTTTTCCACACAACGAAATAATGCTGAAAAGCTGCATCTACTTTTTCTTCGCCGATACAGTTTTGCAGCAGGCAGATACTGCTGCCAATACTGTTTTTTTTGCAATACACTACAGACTTAAAAGAACAAATAAGCCCGTTATTTCTATTATAAAGGATCAGGGATACTAATGTTTTGTATCGGTTGTAAAATCATTGTTACTTATAAATGCCAGCTTCTTGCTGTCCGGCGACCAGGAAGGCGTATTCATGCTGCCCTGCCCGCCATAAACGTAAGCCAGCACTATTGGTTTGCCACCTTCAAAAGGCATCAGGCGAATGTAAACATGCTTATAAGGCGGATGACTTCCCGCATCCACTTCTTCTTTTAAGAAAGAAATAAAAGCAATCCATTTTCCATCAGGAGATATATGTGCAAACCAGTTGTTGAATTCATCATTCGTCACCTGTTCCTGCCCGCTGCCATCCGGTTTCATACGCCAGATTTGCATAGAACCGCTACGTACTGAATTGAAATAAATCCACTTGCCATCAGGTGTATATTCAGGTCCGTCATCCAGGCCTTCCGTGGTTGTCAAACGTTCTTCTTTACCACCGGTTACCGGTACTTTATACACGTCGTAATTCCCATTTCGTTCACCGCAAAAAAGAAGCGATTTTCCATCCGGCGACCAGCCATGCAGGTAAGAAGGTCCTTTAGGTGTTACGCGATTTGGCGTACCTCCGGTAATAGGCACGGTGTAAATGATAGAACCGCCATCAGCATCAACCCAACTGCTTAGCCCAAGCATTTTTCCATCGAAAGAAATAACATGATCGTTGTTGTTTTTTGTAACTGTTCCGGTGTTAATAGCCGTTGGTTTATTGGTAGCCAGGTTGTAATTGTACATAGCGCCTTTTGCATCATTGAAGATGAGACTTTTGCCATCTGTTGTCCAGTTTGGCGCCTGTATAGAATAAGGCGCATTATAAATCACATCTCTTTTGCCTGATGCTACTTCTAATATTTCAAGACGGCTGCCTAAGGTCATTTGGGTAGAATTGTTTGAAATGCCGGCAAAAGGAACCGTGATGCTGACATTGCTGAATACGCCGGTTTCCAATACATCGCTGTTATGCGAGCCAACAAACAATCCTACATACACTTCATCGCCCAAATCAAGATTGCTAATTGAATCTACTTCAAAAGGCTGACCATACACTGCCGCACGCATAATGTATGTGTTGCCTTTTCTCTCCAGTTGCAAAATGTTGGCTTTGGTCAGCTTTAGTTTCTGTTCTTCCGTTTCTGCACCAGCCGTTTTTCTATATTGTAACGAAGTCAAGCCATCGCCATGCTCAACTGCATTTACATGCGGCGAATTACCGTCTAAAGTTTTACGAACCATCCAGCCAACCTTCCGGTGATAGTTTACCCAACTGCCGGTAAATTCTGCTTTGGTGTACAGAATAAAATCACCCTTTATCTTTTTCCAGGCATATTGAAACTCATCATGATCGCCCCATACATTGTAGCCGGCACCGGAAATAATGTATTGTTGCGTGGATGGAATATACGTGGCAGAGCCAGGCTTTACATTGGTACCTATATCACCATGATTCTCAAAAATACCAACGCGTTTTTGTTGCGCAAATGAAGGCACAATCATCATTAGAAATAAGGTAATAAAAAGAAATATTTTTTTCATGGCAGATATTTAATTGATAGTGAAAGACAAATGAATCGCTAAGATAAGTTTCGCTTTTATATTGAATGCGATGATAAGAATACAGAGTTATAATGCCATAAAAAAGGGCTGGCTTTATAAGTAAAAACCAACCCTTTTATGTGCAATAAATATTTATTTCAGCTTCCCTTTTTCTTTCTTTCTAAAGTATCCGCGCAACAAAAAATTATGTTGGGCAGCCGCTAAATCTTCATCCAGTTTGGCACTACTATTTTGCAGGTTTATTAAAGTTTGTTTCATAGAAGCGGCTGCCTGCGGATCGTTCAGAATCACGCCCGGAATATTGTTAGTATCGCTTAATCTATCTGTAGCACCTTTCAGATTATCCGTCATTTGGCCGGCGGTAATGCTGATGTCACGCAGTTGTGTAATGGTTCCCTTCAGCATTGGATAAATAGAAGTATCCATTGTCAACTCGTTAATAGAAGAACCTTTTGTATTCAGCTTCGCTGTAAATTCACTCAGGTTTGCCAGCACTTCTTTACTGCGCAACGAGGCTGATTGAAAATTGCTCATTGTTGCCTGCAGGCTGTTCAGCGAAGCATTCACTTTACGCGCGGTTTCTTCGTTGTTTACCAATGTAGCGATGATACCATTGCCGCTGTCTATATTCCGGCTTACACGTGCGAAAGACGATGTAATGGCGAGCAGGTTTTTGTTATTCGACTGCAAAGTGTTCAGCATATCATCTGTGCTTATTACATTTTGTATGTTTAAATAAGCGCCTTCCTTTACCAAAGGCGCTGTAGCTGTGCCGCTTGTTATTACCACAATTTTATTACCTATCAATCCATCGGAGCCAATCTTTGCCTGTGCATTGTTATGAATATTTGGCTGCAGTGAGCGTTGTATCACCATTGTTACCAGCACGCGCGAATCGGGCAGGAATGTGATCTTTTTTACCGTGCCTACTTTTACTCCCGACAGCCACACGTTGCTGCCCGTTAGCAACCCGTTTACATCATTAAAAATGGTATTGACAGTAAAGCCTTTTACAAACGATTTCTTTTGTCCGCCCAGGGTGAACACAGCTGTTACCAAAATGGCTAAGCCAATAATGATGAACAACCCAACAACAACAGGACGGTTTTTTTTTGCAGATGCCATATAGTTTAGTTCTTAATTTTTTAAAACAATTAATGCCTGTTTATTCTTATTAACCACTCACCATTTATTACTCACTTATACAAAGCTTCGTCGCCCGTAAAATTGTAGTTATAAAAGCTCTGTATTCTCGGTTCTTCTTTTGTAAATACTTCTTCAAAAGTGCCCGTGGCAAGAAACTTTCCATCCAGCAAAATTGCCACGCGGTCGCCCACAGTGCGGGCACAGGTAAGGTCGTGTGTAATGATGATAGAACTTGTATTGTACTGCTCCTGCACTTTATTTATCAGGTTATTAATTTCGATACTCGTAATCGGGTCAAGCCCGGCTGTAGGCTCATCATACATCATAATATCTGGCTTTAATATCAGTGTGCGGGCAATGCCAATTCGCTTTCTTTGACCGCCCGATAACTCCGATGGCAACTGGTTGATGGCTTGCGATAAACCTACACCCGTCAGCACTTCTTCTACCGCACTATTTATCTCACCTCTTGTAAGGTTGCGCTTGTTTCTTACTAAAGGAAATTCAAGGTTTTCTCTTACCGTCATACTATCGTACAACGCACTGTTTTGAAATGAAAACCCGATGCGCAACCGCAATACATCCCATTGCTTTGGCGTTAATGTGCTTACATCTTCACCCAGCACCTGCACCATTCCGCTATCAGGTGTCAGCAGTCCGGAAATAATTTTTATCATCACTGATTTTCCGGTTCCCGACCTTCCTAATATCACCACGTTTTCTCCCTGGTATAAATCCAGGTCAACTCCATTTAATACATTGAGAGTACCGAAAGATTTATGTAAATCGCGGATGTGTATCACTGTATTATTAAAGTCAATGACTGCCATTTTTTATTTACTTATGAGCTGTCGGCTATAAGCCTTCAGATTTATTTTTTAATTCAGATTTTCTCCTGACAATAATCAGGATTTACATTCGTAACTATCCACTATCGTATCGCATTCACAAACTGCACCACCACCAGCTCTTCTATAAACACAAAAAACATCGATACCACCACAGCCGTGTTCGCAGCCTTTCCCACACCCTGCGTACCATTTTGCGCATGATATCCCTGGTAGCAACCGGTAACGCCAATGGTAAAACCAAACAGGACAGATTTAAATACCGATGCAAAAATGTCTAAGAAAGAAATGGTGCTGAATGCGCTTTCGAAGAACGCGGTAAAGCTTGTTTGCTCATTAGCGTAAATGTTAATATAGGAACCCATCATGCCAACAAAAGCGGAGTATAACATCAGCACCGGCTGCATCATCATGGAAGCCAGTATGCGCGTAACTACAAGATACTTAAACGGGTTTGTTGCCGAAACTTCCATCGCATCTATCTGCTCCGTTACCTTCATAGAGCCAAGTTCTGCTCCAATATTGGAACCGACTTTTCCCGCCGTAATCAAAGCCGTTACCAATGGCGCCAGCGCGCGGATAATGGCAATTGAAATGAGTGATGGCAGCCATGAACTCGCTCCAAACTGCGCCAGTGACGGACGTGATTGTTTTGTGAATACAATGCCTGTAATAAATCCCGTTAAAGTAATTAATCCCACCGAGCGATACCCGATTTCGTAGCATTGCCGAACAATCTCTTTTCCATCCAAGGGTGGCTTAAAAGCTTCCCTGAAAAAGCGGGCGATAAAAGAATAAACATTATATACATTCTGAAAGAAAGCGTCGGCACCCTTTCCTACAACATATTTTTTCTTTGGCGGCGCCGGCTCGGGCAGTTCCGTTTCTGTATTCATAACAAGTTACTGATTAACCAATTAGAGGCCGGTTATCAGAACTAATTTAGTGCCATCTTCTGGCGATACTTCTTGTATTCTTTTTTAGTAAAGATGGGTTCGAAATAAAAAATACAGTTCTATATAATTATCTCCCGCGGCTATGGTGATCGACAGTTGTACGCCGCAGCGGATCAACGTTCCGGGCAATGATCGGGCTTTTACAGAAACGAATCTCAAACTTCAATTTAATGTCAGCATAAACCCCTGCTAAAGTTGGTTCCTAAAACCGGCATCAATTTTATCCTTCTCTCAAAAAAGATTAGCATGAATAAAAATTGTCAGGCTGTTGGCGGATTACTTCTTACCGGTACAGGATTATCTATGGCTGTTGATGCTGGAACCGTGCGAGCAAAAGGCGGTAAATGGTTTTTGTATGGTACGTTAGCATTGATTGTTTTTCAGGCAGGTTTATGTCTTGTTGCAGATACAGCGAGGGGCAAAAACACAGGATAAAAATACTGTTAACCCGCTATTTATTAATGGCGATTGCCTTTACACCATCTTCATCTGCACTGCCATCTTTATGAGTGTGGCTGTTTTCTTTGCGCTGAATTTCGCCGGCAAATTTTTACGGTGGGTGTTGATGGTTGCCGTGCTTATAAAAAGCTTTCTTGTCATCTTACTATTGGTCATGCCTTCGGCTATTAGTTTCGGCACTTCTTTTCGTGGCGGGTTAGCGCGGGCATGCCATCTGCGTTGCTTTTTCTCAACGTTTGGGCAACATCAAAATGCAGGTAAGTTTTGCCATTGATGACCGTTTCAATGGCTTTGCAGATTTCTTCACGGCTGGCATTCTTCAACATATATCCGGACGCACCGGTCTGGGTGACTTTTGCTTAAAAACGAAAGATACGATTACGCATTCGTAGTATGACCAAGCCAGCTAATGATCTTTTCATTTTGCAGTAAAGAACAGATGCTTTCAATCGCTATAAACTTTCTGCTGCAACCATCCGGGCAAAATTTAACTCATGAATCAAACAAAAAAATGTATACTGACAGAAAAAGAACCATTCATAAATCAACGTTTTTCAATGCTTACCATCCTATCCCATAATCTTCTCCGTTATTACTGCTGCCTCCCCATAAAGTACCATGTTTTGTATCAAAGTAAATGGCATTAATAGGACCGCTGGTGCGCCTGCCAAAGCTTAATTTATAACCCATTTTCTCTAATGTCGTTTTAGTAGCGTCCGGCGTATTGATGTCAACCAAAATACTTCCGGGATGTGGTATCCTATCCTTTATTTGCGTACCACCAAGCGATAACCACAATTGATTGCTATTGATATTCGCCGCTTCTGTAGCTTCCTGTACAGTCATATTGAACTCAACCATGTTTAGGAAGAACTGCAACAAGTTCTGATCCTGCGTATCACCACCTTGTACAGCAAAAGCCAAATAAGGCTTGCCATCTTTCATAGCGAGAGACGGTGTGAGAGTCACGCGGGGGCGCTTGCCCGGCTCTACTATGTTGAATGGATCAACGATAGAATCAAGCACAAAGCTCTGCATACGCTGACTCATGCCAACACCTGTATGACCTGCAATACAGGCAGGCGTCCATCCGCCGCTGGGCGTAATGGACACCACCCAACCACTGCTGTCTGCCGCTTCAATACTTGTGGTGCCGCGCCAGAGACGGTCATTGTATAAGCTATCAGTTAAAGATGTATTGATGGCATATAAATCTTCATTAACATTAGTAAGTAAAGAAGTTTTCTGATCATGTTTTGGTAAAAACTGATCTTTCTTTTGTGCAGCCGTATCTGTTATCTTTTTCCGGTTTTCCAATAGTGATACATAAGGATTGTTCTTTCCTTCATACGTATATGGGTTGCCGGGATAAATGTCTGTATTGTTTTTACTGGTATCAATCAACCGCGCTCTTTCTTTTGCATAGTTTTTACTAAGCAAGCCGTCAACAGGCGGTTTGGTAAAAAGAGGATCGCCATAATAAAAATCCCTGTCAGCAAAGGCAAGGCTCATGCTTTGATAAACAGTGTTGATGTATTGCGGCGAGTTATAGCCCATCTTTTTCAGGTTAAAATTTTCGAGGATATTGAGGCTCTGCAGCATGGCAGGTCCCTGCGTCCAGGTTTGCAGTTTATATACGTCTGTGCCTTTATAGTTTACGTGCAGAGGTTCTTCTTCAACCGGTTTCCATTTTGCCAGGTCATCTTTGGTAATCAAACCACCTTGCTCTTTACAGCCGCGCACAAATTCACCAGCAATATCACCTTTATAAAAACGGTCGCAGGCCGCCATGATGGCTTGTTTACGCGTTTTACCTTTTTTCAATGCATCCTGCTCTGCTTGTATCAGTTTAGTAAGTGTACTTAGTAAATCTTTTTGTACAAATAATTCACCTGCTTCCGGCGCTTCCCGCTTTTCGCCGGCGTGAGGCAAGAAAACGGCTTTGCTATAGGGCCAGCTTTTTATCATCCCTTTATTACGCTCAAAGCTGTTAGCCGTTTCAGCTTCTATAGGATAACCGGCTGCCATTTCCATGGCGGGTTGCAATACTTGCTTTAAACTAAGGGTTCCATAGTTGGCAAGCATAAGGCATAAACCGCCAACCGTACCCGGCGTTACGGCTGCCAGCGGGCCATATTCGGGTGGAAAACTGTAGCCTTTGCTTTTGAAAAAATCAACCGTTGCACCCGTGGGCGCCACACCCAATGCATTAATGGCAATCACTTGTTTGGTTTTCGGATTATAGATCAGTGCCTGCGTTTCGCCGCCCCAGCTCAGCACATCCCACATAGTGCAAACAGCAGCCAGCATACCACAGGCGGCATCCACGGCATTGCCGCCACGCTCAAAAATTTTTGCGCCCGCCGTAGCTGCAAGCGGCTTACCGGTGATTGCCATCCAGTGCCTTCCATGAAGTGGCGGTTTTTGGGTTTTTTGTGAAAAAACAGAAAGAGAATACACGAATAACGACAGAAAAAATAAAGATGTTTTTTTCATAGTATGTTGCTTGCAAAGTGAAGAAGCGTTTTATTTAGCGCAGGCGCCAATCATGTCTTTCTTTACCGGGCATTCATTAAAATCAACCCCGTTATCGGTAATGCCAAACAATTGCCTGATGTTAATACCAGCCAGGCTTTCGCGTGATGTTGTTGTTAACTGGTAGCCGGTATATAAAGATAAGCGGGAGCTTTTAAAAGGAGGCGTTTTACCTCCGTTTTAAAAAACGGGTTCTATATTTCCCCCCACTACGGTGCTGTTTAGTTGCTTTTTATTTTGTAGCTGCAACCAATCAGTAAAACGCGTAGTGCTGTCAATTTTAAAACCATGTTCTATACTCCGCCAATCATTACTTCGAAATACATCTTTCGTAATCTCCTCTTAGTAAGTCTACTTTAGCAACAAAGATGTGATTGCAAAAATGAATTCCGCTGTGCTTACTTTCAGGTGAATAAGCAACTGCATTCCCTGTTTCATTGTAAAGTGTGTTGCTGTAAAACAAAAGATTTTTGAGTTGTAATGAATCGTACGAACGGTTCCAAACATAAGCGGCAGAATGCGCAGCCGACACACTGCCATCGTTCCCGCTGATGCACCATCGTACTGAAAAATACCAAACGCGCTTCCCTGGTTTTCGTACGATAAACAATATTGGATGATGGAATTGGTAGTGCCGCCATCAAAGTCGTATCCACCGCCATCTTCCCCGCCTTGCGAGGTTTTGTTTTGAAATGAAAGACAATGCTGAATCATAACGCTGTTGGCCTCGTAACACCAAATGCCAACAGTACCATTTCCTTTGCGTGGCATATCCTAACCGTTGTTATAGGCAAGTGGCGTTGATAAAGCCGATTGCGAAGTAGTCATTTAAGATGCTCTAATAAATACGGACAGAGGAGTTGCTTACATTAGCAACAGAAAATGCAAGAGAAAACCACGGGTATAAAGCCCCGCAGCTTCATTTCAAAAACTACTGACAGCCGTTATCCTGATCCGATTAGCCCCAACCTGCTGTTGGAGCGCTCTTTACCAATAAGACCTGATGAAGTGTGGGTAGCTGATATCACCTACATTCCGCTATCAGCAGGCACCTATGGTTACCTGGCAGTATGGATGGACCTTTACGTCAGAAAGATAGTCGGCTGGCACCTTGATGATAATATGAAAGAAGCACTCATTGTGACAGCATTCAAAAAAGCACTGATGAACCGCACTATTACAGCAGCACTGATCGTTCATTCCGATCGTGGTGGTCAATATGCAGGTAAGGAGTTCAGAAAACGCCTGCATTAAAAACCGCAGGTGCTGCAAAGCATGAGCCGGGCTGATAACCCGTATGAACGCGAAGCCTCAATGAGACCAATAAAAAATAATTAATAACGAATTACAATGCATTTATAGAATCCTGTTTCAGCCGCTTTAAAGCAGAACTGATGCAGGATGGCGCTTTTGATAACCTCCAGGATGCACAAACGGAAATTTTTAAGTATATAGAAATGTAGTACAACACTAAAAGAAGGCATTCGTCCCTGAATTATCAATGTCCCGATGATTTTGAAAAGAACTATTGTTTTTACAAAACCTGAGTAACTACACTGTCCGAACCTGTTTAGAGAAATAAATGTTAACGGAGATAACAGTCTAAAAAGCATTTGTTTACAAATGCTTTTATTGAGGGGTGAAATACCTTAGATGGTTCTTTACTTTATCTAATCTGCTGAATTTCATTATCTTTTCTTGTTAACAATTGATTTGCTAAACAGCTTCTCCGTCAAAAACGATACACCTCAATTTGCATTGCAAAAAGAAAAGAGAAAACAGCGGAAAGCGGTTTCTGATTTTTATAAAATAGCTTAAGCTGATAAAATTATATCATTTTTGTTACTCAACAAGTATCTCATGACAAGCAATACGCCGCAGCGGCTTTTTTCTGTCATCCGTCAACTACCAACCACCAATTTCTACACGACATGACCAGTTAAGACTCTTATTCTGCACCATCATTCATTGCTCTTTGCACGGCATAATTCCCAACATTTTTGCCTGCATCCAATCCAGCCTGGCAATCGCTGCGGAAATGAATACCGCCATACATGCGTGAGTTAGAAGCTTCCTGTGCCATAGCTGCATAAGCATCAGCACGGCTTGGAATAATGTGACTCAATATCTCTGAAGCAGCCCCACTAAACGTAGAATGGCCAGAGATATATGATGGAAAATTTGGAACGCCGGTCAGCGTTTTTATATCCGGGTTCATCTGGCATGGGCGGGGATTGTAGTATTTGAACTTTGTTTTCCAGCATACAATACCTGCATCCATCAGGCTCATGTTCAGCAGCGCCATATTGCGCGCCCAGCGCACTTCGCTCCAGTCTTGCTTAATAAAGTCTTCCGCTGCAATGGCATTCCAATGGCCGGGCGGCGTATATGTGCCCACACCGTCTGCCCAAAACTGCACAATGCGAATATTATCACGAGAAGGATTTTGTACAAAGTTGTAAACTTCCCGGGTTTCTTCTTTCATCTGCTCGCTGCTTGTAGAAGGCGGCGCACCGGGAATAAGCGATACAGTTGTAGCCGAATCGAACAGGAAAGCTTTTACATCACCAAACAAGGGAAGCATCGGCGGGCGCTTAGGTGCGTCTAAGCTTATCCAGGCTTCTTCACCCTGGGCTTCGGTAGTGCTTATTAGGTTGTCCCAATCAGTCTGCGTGCCTACTGCTTTGCCGGCATTGTCGGTTCTGCCGCGCGCTGAGAAAGCTTGTGCCACCGCTCTGCCTAACGCTTCACCAGCCACTAAATCGCTGCGAACATTGGCGCCAGCCATCAATCTTGCCTGTTCGGCTTCCTTAGCTTTTTGTTCTATGTAAGCGATTTCCGTCGGGAAAAATAGTTTCATCATTTCCGCCGTAACGCCTGCTACCACTGCATCTTCGGATGGATAAGAAGGCAGATCGCTGCCCGGAATCATTTTATGTACGTTGATGGTAGAATCTGTTTTGTAAGGCGCCGCACGTTTGTACAGCATCTTATAGTACCACGCACTTACCAAAGCATCGTATTGCGCCGCACTGATGTAAGCATACGCACGTGCCGCATAAGGTGGATTTGAAAACGGGAACATCGGGTAATTGAACGGGTTGGCTGCATTCGGTATTGGGTACGTACCGTCCTCATTTTGATAAGGCGGCAGGTTATGTTTTGCCACCAACTCGCGCAGTATTTCATTCCAGCGAAACACAGCACCGGCGCTCCAGTATTTTACAATATTTCTTTGTTCGGAAGTCAGGTTTTGCTGCAGGCCTTTTACTTCGTTCAGTTCGCCAATATAACCGGGCGCATTGGTAGCCGCAGGAGCCGCCACCGCGAAAGTGTCCGGGCGCCTGAGCAATACCATTTTCCAGGTGCCTGCAGCCGTATCATTATTAACTGGTGTTAGAGCCGCTAAATCATCCGTTCTTCCTGTTACTTCTTTCGAACAGGAAATAACGACAACGACAGATATGATGACGATTGCCGTCAGTGAAAGCGGGATGTACTTCTTCATAGTCAGATTGTTAGTGGTGATTGATTAATTGCGCGTAGCAGGGGTAGTGGTTTGCTTTCCGAATGTAAACAGGTAGTAAACGCCGGCTCCGAAGGTTGTTGCCTGTCCAACGTTCCTGCCTCTCGCCACGTAACTGCCGTCAGCCGTTATTTCAACGTGAGTGTAAAATGGCAACGTATATTTTACATGCGCGCCCACAGCAGTCATGTTCATGGTATTGCTGGCAAACGGCATATCGTTCCTGCGAATATCAAAGCCGGCTTTCTGCGTTACCGTATTGCTTACCATCGCTTCGGCTATCAAATATTTGCTGCGCAAACCCGCACTGAACATAGCGTTGAACGCATCAGGCATGTCTACTTTATTTGAATAAATCATATGGTCGGTGTAATAAGCCGTGCGGTCAATTTTTGTATTGCTGCGCAACATATAAGCAGCCGATGCGGTGGCGAAAAATTTACCGTTTTGATAATCAGCTAAAGCTCTTCCTGTCAATGAAGAAGAATGGAAGCCAATAGCCAGCGGCAGAAAATCAACCACATAATTACTAAGCGGCGCACTGCCACCTACCACACCAAAAAGGGAAATTTTTGACTTACCCTGTTTGATAGATAAAGCTTTGTATTTAAGCGCCAGGCTGCCATCCTGTAAACCGCCCATTTTATGTAAAGTACCGCCCGATACATGGTTCCATATATACGGTAACCCCATCATTATATTAAGCCTGTCGCTGATGCCATAATTACTCATAACCATTGCCATCTGCGAAGTGAAGGTGCCGATATTTTCATTGTCTCTTTTTAATGTGCCTTCCCAATAGTTTTTCCATTGCGTATGCTCGTATAAAATACCGTTACACCATTGCTTTTTGTTCATCATGATGGCATCATGATCGGTTTGCGCAACTGTTGCTTTGGTAAGCAGTAACGTTAATGTTAACAAAACAAAAATTCGAAATTTCATAAGCTTAATTGATTTCATTTGTATTGGTTAACTCTTATCCCAGTTTTTAAAAACAATAAAGAATAGTTTCAGAACTTAAAAGCAACACCTGCACTAACAGCGTAGTTTGCAAAAGCAGCATCGCCCTGCACATGTTTGCCTTGCAGAACAGAATTTTCTTTATCGGTAACACTCTGTGTTCTGTTGCGCACAAAGGCAACGGGAACGCTGGCAAAAGCGCTGAATTTTTTGATAGAATAAGTAATGTTTGGCTCAACACTCCACACATATCCCGGACGGCGAAAATTACCGCTGCCACCAATCAGATCATGCACCGGCACACATTCTAAACGAGCGCCGCCAGACATAGATAAACCACGCAACGCTTTACCTGTAAAAGCATAACTGGCACCACCGCGCAGCATGTACTGATCCGGAACGCTCATAATGGCTTCATTCGCGAGTGTAGGCACGAGCGTTTCGCGGTAAGTGCGCGTACCGTTTTGTTCGCGCGGATTGCTTAGGTAGTAGAAGTTTGCATACACACCTACATTGCGTATAAAGTTGTAAAACATATTTGTTTCTAATGTAAACCCTGTACCGCCATCGCCAAGCTGTATGCTTTGATCAACGGGACGCAATTCTTTTGAGCCATTGGGTCCCACATTGTACCAATAATCTTCATAATTATAATCGCCGGTAGGCAACTTAATTCCCAAACCAACCTGTATGTTCGCCTTCCTGTGTTTGAGAGGATCTAACAACCAGTAATAGGCAGCTAAGCGGGCATCACCAATACCAAAGGAATGCATGGTATGACGCTCATTGAAATTGTTGACGCCATTAATCAATCCATGCTCATATAAAGAAGAACGGGAATTGGAAATAATAGGCAGATCAACCATCCAGGACCAACGATCATTTAGGATGCGTGTAAGATTGATATCCATGCTCCCGGTATGATTAATCACGTTTGAATGTTGCTCCAGGCGCGCTTTGTTTTCTTCGGTTCCTGAAAAATGGCGAAACGATTTGAAGTAGCGAAAGTTGGTAGCCAGCACCCATTGTTTTGCATGCTGAGCACTATGGCTGCTATCAGGATGCGACATCATGCATACATTGCCGGTACTGCGAATGGCAACGCAGCCCTGCGCTGCCGCTCTGTTTGAATAGCTTATGAACAGTGTAACAATCGACAAAAGGCTAATAATCGTTCTCATAAAGTAGTAATGATTTGGTGAAGCTTTCGCTTCTGTTAGTTAGTAATATTTTGTTGTGTCAACGGCAGGCTCCAGTTCTTTTTCGCCCTTTTTCATATGCAGCGTGTTAGCTACATAATCGCCAAGTTTACGGCCATATTTGGTAGCTGTAATACAGGAACTGTGATAATGAATACCGCCATAAAAGCGCGCCCAGTTATTCTCTATCGCCGCTGCGCGAAACGAAGGAAACGAGCGGCTGTCGATACCGAACTCAAGCTCTGTAGTGTCTGTGTATTTAAAATCATCTCCGTACACGCTTGTCAGTGCTTCTGCCGCGGCGGAAGAAATGGTAGAATGTCCGCAGGTATATTCCGGGAAAGCGGGTGTTTGTAATAGCGGGCGCCAGTTAGGATCGAAGTATTTATTGATGACGCTTTCTGGGCGAATGGTATTATAAGTGTACTTAGCATCCCAGCACTCGATAAACGCTTCAAACATGGCAATGGATGTTTTGGTATATGCATACACGGTTTCATCAAAATCAGCGTTTGCTTTTTCAGAAGCAATGCCTACAATGCTCATCCAATGCCCGGTGGGCGAAAACTTCTTGGTACCAAACATCACATGACCATTCACGTTTAATTTGAACGGATTATCGTCCCAGAAGTTGGCAATCTGTTCCTGTTCCGGTGTCAGGCTATCAATTGCGTTCTTTATCAGCATCACCTGCTTATAGTAATCGCTGTTTTTATCTTTTACATTAAATGCTATGGGTGGCGGAACCAGAAACTGGCCTGCGCTATCCATCAGCATTGGCCTTATTTCTTTCCAGTGTGGCTCTACAGCTTGTGCATACATAGGTGGCGTGGGCACCCAGCGACCATCTTCTTCCGTAACGGTAAATTTGGAAGCGCTTCTTGTCTGCAAATAATTATCGTCTTTTGCCCACTGCAAAACAGCGCTGCCGATGGTATCGGCAAATGCTGCGCTGGCATCAAATACATCGGAAGGCATGTCGGCATCTTCGGCTTTTTGTTTTAAACCGGCTATGTAATCATCCATGCTGCCTTCGGGAAAGGTAACGGCATTGCCCACTTTGCAATAAGCCAGCAAGGCTGCAAACGGATAATCTATTTTATCCTTATCCGCAGGCTTTGGAATCTCCTTTAAACCATGTAATTGCCCGGCGAGCGATGCGTAGTTTTTTGGCTCGCCGGCAACAATCACTTCGTACGCAGCAATGTTGGCATACGTGTAATTACGCGAGGCCACAACCGGTGTAAAATTGTTACCCATCACAATGTTGTTGAGCTCATGAACGGTTTGCGAGTACAGCAGCGGATCGTGCATCAGCTTTTTATACTCACCACTATTCTTACAGGCAGAAAACAACAAAACAATTAAAAGAAAGAGAAGAGCATTTTTCATATTAAAAAGACTTTTCAACGCGATTTAATAATTATGGCGTGTGAAAATTTTGTAAAGAAAAACCAATCAGCCAAGAAGATACAGGCAGTTAACTGCATTATTACTATTAAGCTTTTGCCGCGGCTTCGTTAAGTACATTTTTATATGTATCATCCACCACGAACATCATTTGATACAGCTTTAACAATTGCAATTCAAAGTACGCACGAAGGGAAATCTGCTTGTCTAAAACTTCAGACCTGGAAAGGTCCTGATGCGATTTTACTGCAATAATTATGGCTGACGATTTTATTGCTGTTGTTCTATTTTCGGTTAAAGTAAGCAAGTGAGCACGGATAATCTGCTTGTTTAAACTCCAGGCTTTAAAAAGCCCTTATGCTTCGTTACTTACCTCTTCTGCCAATTGAATACAGCGTTGTTGATTTGATGAAAAGCGAAATTTTAATAATGCAGTTACAAGTATGCCTGTATGCACATGCACTCGAAAAAGTGTTACTTAAATCGCATTAGGTGGCGGCACCAATGGTGCGCGTGGTGTAGAAGAAAGCGCTTCGCTTTGCAACGAAGCCTGTATAGAAATTGCAGCATCTAACGATGCCATAGAATAAGAATATACCTGACTATCGTATTCACTTGCCAGGTTCTTAAAAAACTCAGCTTCAGAGCCGGACTTTTTAGTTGTATTATTTTGAGCAATGTCGTTCGTGTTTTTAAAGAAATCTTCTTTGGCTCCCTGGATGCGCATCTTGTTGGCATCGGGCAAACACATTATCACCATTTCGCCGTCAACGATGCGGCGCTTCACGTATTTATAAATTTTACCCTGTACATTGATTTCGCCATCTACGCGCTCAAAATCAGACTGCAACGTCTGGTAAGGCATGGAAAGCGGAACTTTGATGGTAATTAAATCTGCATCGTTGTATTGATTGTTATCGAGAGAAGCCGTTAACTGAACATCTGCTTTTTGCTGTGCATAATTGAAAAGAAACCTGTAGCCAACAAGGTTGAACAGGAAAATGAGGAAAAATAATATGGCAGCGGCTTTTCTCACTTGGTGCTGCAATATTAGGAAAAGAAAATGTAGACCTTATATTTTTTTATCGGAATTTCTTTTTACATGAACCAGGCTGGTAACAACCACTCGTGTTAATGGTTCATCAATAAAATAAACAATGTAAAAAGGGTAACGATTGGTAAGTGTTTCTCTGAATTGCTTATGGATGAATCTGAATTGTGTTGGGTCTTCCGGTTGATTTCGCTTATAAAGTTGAGCGCTGCTTTTTTGCTGCTTTTCTCATATCAGTCAATCGCTTCAAGGTATTCTTTCGTGGCTCGTTTACGAAAGATAATTTTATAGGCGCTCATTTCCTATTCAGTCTGTCTTTTATCAGCACGTCTAGTTCTTCCCTTGTGCCGCCTTCCCCATTTTGTTGATAGTCATCAAATTCTTTATCCAGCACCGCTTTAAATTCATTAGAATATTCTGTTGCCTGGAGAATGGAATACACATGTTCCAATTTGTCTTCAGAACTATCATCGATAAGTTTATGAATTTTCTCCTTTATTTCCTGCGTACCCATATTCCATTTTAAAGGCAATTTATATAAACTTTTAAAACCGCATACCCGATATTGCACTTCCGCAGGAAATGCCGCTAAGCAAAAGCAATACAGCGCCACTTAATAAAAGCGATTTGCCAAGCTGTCTTTGCTCCGGTATCAGGGCTAAAATGAAACCTACGAAAAGATTCAGTCCGCCCAATCCCAGGCAGACGAGACCAAAAGCAATTCCAACATCAGACGCCTGCACGCTACCCGACATTGCCATAGCTAAAATCGTGAACACGATAGCAGCACCTATGTTTATCAATAGCATTTTATAAACCAGCTTCATAGAATCATTTTATATGAGGATTGGGCAGAAAATATATTTGAAATGCGTTTTAATTTTAGCTTTTACAGAAGCCCCATCATTGCCCTGAACCTTGATCCGCCACGGCGGCGGACAACTGCCGATTACAAAAGAGACGAACGATGGTTACTAAAACTGTATTTTGTATTATCCAAATTGAACCCGAAACTAAGATTGTAAAGCCGTTTCTCTTTCTTTCTGCAACCCTTTTACAATGGCTTCCTTATCATCGCGGTAAAATAAATTCATGGTTTCAAAGGGTATAATGCGACCATCTTTATGGACAATGTGCACACAGCTTTTTTTGATGGTGCGCACATCAAAATCCCACGCATCAATAAAGCGCATAATGATGATGCGAAACAAATTATTATAACCTAATCCCGGTGCATGAATCTGCGGCAGGCAGCACATCAGTTCTTTAAAATCTTCCTCTACCCTATCTACCGAAATGCCGGTGCTGAATATTTTAATCATCTGCGCATGAAGCCGTTCGTCCTGTTCATACACAATGGTGTTTTTACTGTTGTTGAGCAAATCAGCCGGGTCTACATAGCGCGTCATGGGAAACACTTGTCCGCCAAGTTTCAACGCATAACCCATCACCAATGCATCGGGATTGCAAGGCACAGGGATTAAATCGTTTGGTTGAAAAACATTTGTTTGATCCAATATTTTTTGCCGCACATCTGTCATCGTGATGCGGTCTGTTGCGGGGTTAAATTCGGTTAAGCGTCCGGCAATCTGTGTTGGTTGCAATGTAACGCCGCGCACACACTTTTGTTGCAGGGCAAAATCAATTACGCTGCCTATTTCATCATCGTTTACGCCTTTCTGCAATGTCATTACCAATGTAGTTGATACATTGAATTCATTCAAATTTTCGAGCGCTTTGCGGCGCACTTCTGTAAGGTCTTGCCCGCGCATTATTTGCAAAGCTTCCGGCTTAAAAGAATCAAACTGCAGATAAATTTCAAAGTCGGGCTGATAAGAAGCGAGCCGCTCCGCGAACGCCCTGTCTTTGGCAATGCGGATGCCGTTTGTGTTCACCATCAGGTGGCGAATAGGCTTCGTTTTGGCAAGGTCTAATATCTCGAAAAACTGCGGATGCACAGTTGGCTCGCCACCGCTTAATTGCACCACATCGGGCGTGCCTTCATTGGCAACCACAATGTCGAGCATGCGCTCAATTTCTTCCAATGTTCTGTGTCGTCCATAATGCGGCGAACTCATGGCATAACAGGTCGGGCATGTCAGGTTGCACCGGTCCGTTATTTCCACTACGGTTAAACAACTATGCTGTTCATGATCAGCACACAAACCACAATCATACGGACAGCCATAATGCGTAGCTGTATTAAATTTCAGCGGCATCTCGCTTGGCTTATTGTAGTTGCGGATGTTCTTATAATATTCCACATCTGTAGCTATTAATACTTTACTGAAACCATGTTCCGCGCAGGTTTTCAGCATGAAAACATGGTTGTTTTCAAACACAATCTTGGCATCAATCCGCCGCAGGCAAACCGGGCAAAGGCTAAGTGTAAAATCGTAGTAGGTATAAGGACGTTCCGGCATAATCGTAGTTTAATTTGTACTTAGAAATTCTGTATGATGAAATGATATTTATCTTTCGTTTATGATAACCTTCGCCCCGCTCATCAATCTTATTTCTTTGCTGCTTTCATTTTTTTCTGCCAATAGTTTTTCAGGAGAAATGACGTAGCGATAATAATATAGCCAGCCAAGCAAAGCTGTAATTTGTATGGTTGATAAACCGATAGGAAAAGTATAATGTGGCTTGATAAAATCGAGTAGAAATCTAAACAAGCAATAGCCCATCATAAACAGTTTAAATAAAGCGCCATTTTTCAGCACAACTCTTTTTTCAAGCACAACAAAACTTATCCAAAGCAATACTAAGAAACCGATTTCATATAAGCTCACCGGTTGTCGTAACTTACTGTCGCCAAGATACATTCCCCAGGGCATGGCAGTTGGCAATCCATAGGTTTCCTCATATACTCCCATACTAAAGCAACCAATGCGACCAATGATTAAAGCGAGGATCATTGGATACACAAACAGGTCGCCGGAGGCTTTTGTTTCACCAATGATTTTCTTAAACAATTCCACACCCAGCAAGCCGCCGAGAAAGCCACCCAGCACCGTTTTATTCTGGTAAAAATGCCACCCAACACTACCTGCGGCTTTCAGTTGCGGCAGGTTTTCTAATCCACCAATGAGCCGGCTGCCGATAAATGCACCAAGCACAGCACCCACAAAAATCCATATCCGGTTTGGCGAGTCAATCACATCGCCTTCTCTTCTTCGCAAAAACAAAAAATACCGGAAGCCAATAAAGAAAGCCAGCGGCTCGAGGATACTGTGCAGCAAGATTCGCGTGTGACCAATTGTGATATGAACCGGGAATTGCATACCCTGTATTTAGCGGGAAAGATAATCGTTTATTTTTCGTAATGGAAGTGGCAGTTATCGAAATTACTTTACAGGCCTGAAGATACTTGGACACTGTGAATGAATGAAGCTTCATTGTATTATCTTTGAAAGAGAAGAACTGATATTATGCAAGCAGAAGTGGCTGAAAAATTATACAGTATTAAGGAGTATCTGGCATTTGAAGACCGGGCAAAAAACAAACATGAATACTATAACGGAAAAATTATAAAGATGCCGGCAGCAAGCTACATTCACAACCAAATAGCGGCTAATATAATCGCTGCTCTAATTACTGTTCTTTATAATAAAGAGTTTATTGTAACAACCAGCGATACAAAAATTCATATACCGCAACTTGATTCCTTTGTTTATCCTGATGCTGTCCGTGGTATTTGAGAAGCCAGAGTTTTACGAGGGAAGAAAGGATATTATTACGAACCCTATTTTGATTGTTGAAGTTACTTCTCCTTCTTCCAAAAAATATGACAGAGGAATAAAGTTCCAGGAATATAAAACGTTGCCTTCTTTCAAAGAATACGTGCTGGTATACCAGTCGAAACCATGGGTGATTGCGTCATGTAAAGTTGCCGACCGCATGTGGAAAGATACAGAAGCAAACACACCTGATGGCTCTGTGTGTTTGCAGTCCGTTGATTGTATGCTCGACATGCAAAGAGTGTATTATGGTATACAGCTAAATAAAGTATAACCAATCTACTTTACCGTAAACGTTTTCTTGTCAACTCCAATTCCAGTTAGTGTCAGCAACTTCCATTTCGATGGCAACTTGTTTTTCAACTGCGTAATACCGGCTGGTGTAATTTCCAAACCGCCAAAGCCATTCAACATTGCCTGAATCATACCGCCTGCACCGGTTGAGAAATAAGGATTATTGCCGGTTGCCGTTTCTGCAATCACGCCGAAAGGCGGGCGCTGGTTGGGTTCGAAGCCGGTTTTAAAAACATGATATGCACTGTCAGGACTTCCTAACCGCGAATATAAAATAGAGAAAATGGCTTGCGTCATTGCCGGACCTTCGCCTATGCGCGGCTGATAATAATCAAGGTCTTTTTTGATATTCGCGCCTGTTACTTCATGCAGCGGGTAAGCCAGTAAGTTTACATCTGCCTGCTTTATTTTTTCACCATTATAGCTTGCGTGTTCTTTTGTAACGCCATCAGGAAATTTAAGAATGGGAATGTTATTGTACACGTTCATCCAGTCGGCATCTGGTGTGAGTCCAAGCAATTTTGCAGCATCGGTTGCCATTTTTAAATTGGCTCTGGCTGCGGCATTGGTAAAGGCATTGTTGTCAATGTTTTCAGCCCATTCATCAGCGGCTACTACGTTCTTAATATCGTAATGACCGGCACCGTTTCTTTCTACGCGGCTTGACCAGAAATCTGCCGTTTCTTTTAATAAAGGATAACCTCTTTCGCGAAGCCAGTTTTTATCTTGCGTTACACAATAATAGTTCCACGCCGCAATGCCAATGTCTGCAGTAATATGATGCTCGAACGGACCGCTCAATGCCCATACCGGTGTTTCTTCGTTGCCGCTGGCAGCGCTTTCCCAGGGAAACATAGCGCCTTTATAACCATGCGAAAAAGCATTGTTTCGTGCGGCCGATAATCGTTGATAACGATACTCAAGTAATGATTTTGCAATATCCGGCTGCAGCAATAACAACGATGGATACATCCACAATTCTGTATCCCAAAAAGCATGTCCGTTATATCCTAAACCGCTTAATCCCATTGGCGATAAACTATATGCTGTTCCGCTTCGCGCGAAAGAATACAGGTGATAAATCATGCTATGCACTTCACGTTGTGTTTCGTCATCACCTTCAATCACAATATCGCTTTTCCATAAGTTGTCCCATGCCTGGTTATGAAATTGCAACAATCGCTTTGTGCCTTCAAGCGTAGCGAAAATGGTAAGACGTTCCGCTTCGTTCAATGGATCATCATCGTGCGCAGATGTAATGGCAGAACCCACAACAGCAAAGTGATACGTTTGCCCGGCGGTAAGCTTCTTTTTAAATTTTAAAAGATGCATGCTATTGTCCCACATTTCATGTATTACGGCTGGTTCGCCGCCATGCGGTTCATCAAACAAAAAGCTGTTGCTGGCTGCCATCAACAGCTTGCCAGTCGGGCTTTTGGCGGTTGAAGTCAGTAAAGAAATGGTAACATGCGGGCGATCAATCTGGTTAAAATAATTCTCTACATCTTTCAGCATATCAGGCGCCTGCATTACAGAAGCCGGAATAATTTCGATGTCTTTTTTTGCCGTAATACTAACATCTACCAACGCACAATAAGGCAACTGGCGAAGTGAATAATATGTATAGGAAACAGAAGCTTTATCGTCATAATCGAATGTAGTGGTAAGGCTGGCGTGCTTCATGTTCAGCACTTGCTTTACGTGCTGCACCTGTTTGAAACTTTCAATGCGCCTGCCATCTACATCGAGGTACATATTTACGAAGTTGAAGGTCTTGAGTATGTTGCTCACGCGACCACGACCATACAAATCAAACGCGCCATTCAGCACCACATCTTTTACGGTAAATGGTTCAGGCGATGATACGATACCAACCATGCCATTGGCGACGGTTTCGCCAAAATAATTGGATGGATTGATGGTGTCGGCTTTTATTGTCCATACATCTTGGGAAAAGGTAAAAGTGAAAATGCAGAATGTAAAATGCACGAGAAGAAGAATGCGCTTGTTCATATAAGCAATGCTGTTAGGCTGTAAAAATAAACGGAGATTCGGGGAGATGGAAAGATGGAATTAATTTTCTTTTGGAAAGATGGATATAAGAAACATAAGAGATCGTTTAATTGTAAGTGATGGCGTAAAAAATGCAATTATCATCATAAAATATAAGCCTGCTCTGATAAATACATTTTCCAGGTCTCATCCGTAAAGCTTTTAACATCACTTCCACTTTCGACTATACAAATACCAATAAAATTTATTCGCTACCTTGCACGTGCAATTCAAAAAATATGAAGTGGAGTACAGCACCTGTTATCATCAGCGATACCGTTTTAAAGCTTGCCAAAGCCGGCAAGCTGCAAGGTGTATTGCAGGCTATTGAAGCGGAACGTCACAACCACGCAGCCAACACCGGAACTTCGCCTGATGGAAAAATTGCCGTTATGCGCGTTGGCGCTTATAAAAAATAATCCTTTTTTGATGCGATGAACATTGCATTAGCCACCCTTTTTCTTCTTATCCTTCTATATCCCGGTTTTATATTCAGGCGGTTTTATTATACCGAAGAATTTTCAAGAGAATATTTCAAGCAAACGATAACCGACCTGTTGGTGGCTGCTATTTTACCCAGCACCTTGCTGCACATTGTGGGCTATTATCTATTTGTAAGGCATCATTACACCATTGACATTTCTACCATTGGCACCTTGCTTAGCGGCACCAGCGATGGCACAAAAGTAACAGCCGCTTTTCAGAGTATTTATGCGCATGCTCCGGGCATTGTAGCTTATTTTATAGCGGTAAGTATATTAGCTGCTTTAAGTGGTTTGCTGGCAAAATATATTGTGCGAAAAGCAAAGCTGGACCGCAGGTTTAAATTGTTCCGTTTTCAGAACGAATGGCATTACATCTTCAGTGGCGAGATACTCGATTTTCCGCGGGTGCCCGGCGATGCGTCTAATATTTCCATTCGCTACATTGATGCATTGGTGAAAAGCGACCAGGGAACTATTATTTATACCGGCATACTGGCTGACTATGTGCTGAGTAAAGATGGCGGCATTGACCGTATTTATCTGACCAACGTAAAGCGGCGCTATCTGCGCGATGATAAAGCCAATCAGCCGCAGGAAAATAATGACCTCGATGAACGATATTATTACCTGCCGGGGCAATTCTTTATTATTCCTTACACACAAATCATCAACCTGCACATCACTTATTATAAAATTGAAGTAACGGATGATGAGCTTACTGAAGAGCTGGATAGCATAAGCACCGATTAATGAAATACAAAATACATTTTTGGCAGCCATCGTCTATGTAAATATTAAGCTGCGGTTATTGCCATTTCTGCTGCTTCTACACGCAGGAATGCTCCCATCAACGTTCAAAGCAATATGTGACTTTTACAATAGCGAATCTCAAACTCCAAATTTTTCTTTTTCTAAATAACCCAATACCCGGTTAATCACTAAACTTGCTCTTCGTTTTCGGCACTAGCAGCAGGCTTTTGCGGAGCATTTGCTTCAGGTGTATTTTCACCAGTTGTCCCATGGTTCTTGCTTTAAAAAAAAGCAATTGATTGAAATGTTGTGCCAGTTCATTTTTCAGTTGACTTATCTTTTCGCTCTTCGAAATATCATCTTCCGTCATAATATCGAGCAACTCTTTTACGCGGTAGCGTGATGACACCAAACGAAACGTCATCATGGTGCGCTCTTCAGCCTGGTATTGCTTGATAGATTTGGTGTCGAGATGGTTTTGCGCAAGCTGAACAAATTTATTATTCTCTTTAAAAAACTGTGGCAGGTACAAATTCTTTTTGCCTTCATAACTCTGTTGGTCAAAGTCAATAGCGCGGATGCGATACTGTACATCTTCAACATCCGGCGTAATGTTGACAATAAAATTATAGCTGCGCATATCGCCAAGCAGCCGCACAAAACACCGCTCGTTAAACTTCACAAACTCTTTAGCCAAACGGACCAGGTTGGTAGTAGGATTGGTAAGATATTGTTCCAGAAAAATATCGCCGGGCACGCCGGCAATGTGTTCTTCCACCAACGTATTCTGGTTGGTAAAAAAAGTAATACGGTCGGGCGAAAGCAGGTGCTCTAACTCAAGCCCGTAAATACGGCTGGCATCGGCAAATTTGATGTAATAATGATCGTAATTGTCGTTGAATTTATTAACAATGCGGATGCGAAATGGCTGACTATTTCCAAAGCTGCAAAAATCAATTCGCTGCACATCGAGGTGCTCGGTAAAGCTGAGGTCGCCTTCTGTTTTCAATATTGCATACGTTTGCACCAAAGTATCGCGCAGCCAATCCCATTCGCGCATATCGTAGGTAACGGTTTCCCAAAAGGTGTCATTTCCATATTTGTCTTTCAGCGGGATGGAATAAGTGAAGCGAAGCAAATCCTGGTAAGAAATAGGAAGCTTTGTTTCGCGCCCGTAGGTTTCCAGGTATTCGCGCAGGTTATTTTTGATGGGAAACATTGGCTTCCTGCACGAGGGGCGGATGGCGGCTTTGGTATCGTCGTGAGCTTCAAACATGGATGTAAAGTATTAAAAACGCAGCGTGATATTGGGCATGTAAGTTTTATAAATCACAGCTTTCTTTTTTAAAGAGAAATACAAAATCTTGCATTACTTACTTACAATTTTATAGATTGTATTTTTCTTATCTCCTTCTTTCTCCCAAATGCCAAGCTCAATTCCTTTCCTTAAATCACGGCTGGCTATAGCGGAAGATAGTTCCTTAAAGACATCCATATAATTTTTTCGTGTAAAAGCTAATTTGTTTATCTGTGCGAAATACTGAATTCTATCATTGTCCGTCAGTACCCGGCTTTTATAAGATAACAAACCTGCTAAAGATTCATCCAGTATTCCAAGCATATATTCAATAAAAGGAGTGGAATAACCTACGTTATCAATTTGTGTCAGCGCTTTATAATAAGCGCTGCTATCCCTGCTGATAAAACTCTCAAAAGGCAAAAACCCGAATACAGGATATTCTTCCATCAGTATAATAGTCTGCCAGAGTCTGCCTATTCTTCCATTGCCGTCCATAAACGGATGAATAAATTCCATTTCATAATGAAAAACACAATTTCTGATTAAAGCCATTTCAGCTTTATCAGAGCTATATAACGAAATAAATCTTTCATCTGGCCGGGAACATTCATATATGGCGGCGCTATGTGCTTTACTTGCTTACCTTTTACGATACCAACGCCACTTCTTCTGTACTTCCCTGCATCAGGCAATAAGTTTTCCATTAGAAGCTTATGCGCTTTTAGAAAACTTTTTTCTGAAGAAGCTGTAAACAGAGTTAGGCTGTCATATACAGCCGCCGCATTTATAACTTCCTGTATATCTTTTTGCGAACCCGGAATTCGCTTATTTTCAAGGATAGCTGTCACCTGTGCTTCGCTTAATTTGTTGCCTTCTATCTTAATAGATGAATGAATTGTTTTGATTTTATTCTGCTTTCTCAAATGTGGCGGCTGCTTTACAAGATAACATGCATTCAACTCGCCGGTTTTTTTGAAACAGAAGCAATTCTTTGAAGAATAAGACTCGTTATCTGATATGGCGGCATCACGATGATAGTATCAAAAATACGCAGACATACTATAACTGAATAAAAAAAAATCCTCCTGCAGACGCAGGAGGATTACAATTTAAAGGACTATAAAAAACAGATTTAATTAGTCAACGGCTATCATAAGTTCATCTTCTATCAGGTTCATGTTCACAGCATCGCTGCCAGCAATGCCTTCTACCGAACCTTTGATGTGTGCAGCGTTCAGCATAATTTTCTCCAGTTGCTTTTCCCGCATTTTCCAAAGCTTCTCCATTGTATCCCGCTCTTTCTGAATGCTCATTTTTAATTGCATAAAACCTTCACGCATAGCGCTCCATTGCTCGCTAAATTCACTGCTCGTGAGGTAGTCATACATCATCGTCATTTTCTCGCCTTTATTCTCCTGGCTTTTGGCTGCGGTGTGCACTTTCATAATGCCGGAACGAAGGATAGCAGCCAGGCTTCTCACTTCAAGAAAAGAACAGATATAAACACCTTCGCGCTCACCAAACCGTTCCATATCTTTCGGCATCACCTGCGTAACAATAATGGCAACATCAGCGCCATGCGCACGCATATCGGCTTTCAGCTTTTCTATCCAATCGGTACCGAAGCTGAGCGTGCGCTTACTTTCATAAATAATCTTCCCGCATTCCTGGCCAAAATTGTTGCAAACAGTTTGAACACAATCGGCACCACGAACACCTTTACCAACGGGGTCAATTTTATCAAACACAAACGAACTGCGTAGTATTTCTTCCAGCAATAATTCCTGCACTTCGCCCTGCAGTTGCATACTTCCCTGTTCAGCTTTGCGGCGCATTTCTTCGGCAAGGCGCTTCTGATCTTCCAGTTGCTTTTCCTTTTCGGCAAGCTTCAGCTTAAAGTCGATTTCCATCTGCTGGAAGCGACGGTCTTCTGCCTGGCGGATTTCGATGGAAAGACGGTCGCGCTCATTTAAAAGGCGTTGCTGCATTTCTATTTCCAGCTCAGCTTCCTTGGCTTTTAAAGCCTGCTCTTTTTGCAAATAATCCAGCTCTTTTTTGCGGGATGATTTCAGTTTCTCTTCGGTATCGTTGCAAGCTTCCTGCAGAATGCGAAGCTGATTTTCAAAATCGCCGGCGATGCTTTTACGAAGAGAAATTTCCATTTTCCCGCTCAGCTCCCGCTTTTCTTTTTCTACCCGGCGCGTGGCCTCTTCTTCCACTTGCTGAATCTGCTTCTGAAGGTCGGCCTGCTTCTGCTTATATTCTTCTTCCTTGCGGCTTTGCCACTGCATCACTTTTGCCTTGGCTTCTCGTTCCACCTCCTGGCGTATGGCATCGCTGGCTTCAAACTGATGACCACAGCCCGGACATTTCATTTCTGTTGGCATAGTAATTCCTTTTCGCTTTTAGTTTTTCAGAAACCAATATTACGACGGCTTCATTTACTAAAAGCATTAGCAAACACACTTTCTTTTTCCACAAACATTCATTTTGCTGTGCAAAGGCTGTGAATAATACTGAAAGGCAATAGTATTATATATAGACTTTTACTTACCTAAATAAACGTTGTTTTGATTACTTTATAATGACTTGATTCATTAAACTACATCGATTTTAGAAAGAATGAATAAGAATTTCATTTCGGGTTTAATAACTTATAGTGGAAACCAGGATTGATTAGAAGAGGCATTTTTAAGCGCACATCATTTTTAAAGAGGAAGATTGGGTCTTAAAATTAGCTGTTGCAAAAGCTCAATTATTGTACGAAACCTTGATGTGCGATTTTTATATCTCTTTACTTAAAAGAGATATAAGAACAAATCTTCCATTGCATGGGGCAGTTCAGAAAAGTGACAGACGATGGTAACATAAACTTGTATTTCGTATTTCCTTTTTTGTATAATTGCCAGCCGGCAAATCGTTTCACATCGCACATCGTATACCTAACATCATACATAGAATTACCTTTGCCTTCAAATTAAACAGACATGGAATTAGGGATTTATACGTTCGTTGAGGCAATGCCTGATGCGCAGAACAACACCATCAGCGGTTACCAGCGATTGAAGGATTTAATGGAAGAAATAGAACTTGCCGACCAGTTAGGGCTTGATGTGTTTGGCATTGGCGAGCATCACCGACGCGAGTTTGTAGCTTCATCTCCGGCTACGTTGTTGGCAGCGGCGGCAGTAAAAACAAAACAAATCAAACTTACCAGCAGCGTAACGGTGTTAAGCTCCGATGACCCGGTGCGCGTATTCCAGGAATTTGCAACGGTGGATTTACTATCAAAAGGCAGAGCCGAAATCATGGCAGGCAGAGGTTCCTTTATCGAATCGTTTCCTTTATTTGGTTACGATCTGAAAGACTACGATACACTCTTCACCGAAAAGCTGGAATTGCTTTTAAAGCTGAACGAAAGCGAAATAGTAAGCTGGCAGGGAAAGAAACGTTTCTCATTTTCCAACCTCGGTATTTACCCGCAGCCTTACCATAAAATGCCCATCTGGATTGCGGTTGGCGGTACGCCCGAAAGCATTGCCCGCGCCGGAAAACTGGGCTTACCCATGGCACTTGCCATCATTGGCGGCACGCCCGACAGGTTTGTACCTCATGCAAATTTTTATAAAGATGCGTGGCAAAGAGGAGGACATGATATGTCAGCTTTTCAATTGGGCATCAACTCACAAGGTTTTCTTGCAGATGATTCGCAGGAAGCCTCCAATATTTATTTTCCGCCTTACGCTAAGATGATGACGCAGATTGGTAAAGAACGTGGCTGGCCGCCTGCCACGCGCCTGCAGTTTGATCATTACCGCAGCGAGCAGGGATATTTAATGGTTGGCAGTCCGCAACAAGTCATTGATAAAATATTGCATGAACATGAACTGTTTGGTCATACCCGCTTTTTAATGCAAATGAGCATCGGCTCCATACCGCACGATAAAATGATGCGCTCGATAGAATTGTATGGCAATGTGGTAGCGCCTGCGGTGCGAAAAGCATTGGCTTTTTCTGGCGCTAAAAACGCTTTACCAACATCATGAGGTAACCATTTCACTACAAAGGCGTTTAAGGTTGCGGTGCTGTTTTTGCAGTAACCCAAACTTTCAAAATACAACACATGAAATACAATTTATTAGGCAATACCGGATTGAAAGTATCCGAGTTGTGCCTCGGCACCATGACGTTTGGCGGCAAAGGCATGTGGACAGCCATTGGCACATTGCCACAGAATGCCGTAGATGCGTTGGTAAAACGAGCCGTAGAAGCAGGCATCAATTTTATAGACACAGCAAATGTTTACTCCGAAGGCTTGTCGGAAGAGATGACAGGCAAAGCCATACGGAACTTAGGCCTGAATCGCGATGACCTTATCATCGCCACTAAAGTGCGTGGCAAAATGGGAGAGGGTCCGAACAATATCGGGCTTACGCGTAAACACATTATGCAACAAGTGGATGCCAGCCTGAAGCGATTGCAGATTGATTACATCGATCTTTATCAAACGCATGCCTTCGACCCGTTAACTCCCTGGCAGGAAACATTGTGGGCGCTCGACGATTTAATTAAAGTTGGTAAAGTGCGCTACATAGGCGCCAGCAATGTAGCCGCATGGCAAATGATGAAGGCGCTCGATTTTGCCAATTATACACGTATTGCGCCTTATGTGTCGCTACAGGCTTATTATACCATTGCCGGCAGAGATTTGGAGCGCGAAATGATTCCATTATTACAAGATCAAAAAGTAGGTTTAATGGTGTGGAGTCCATTGGCAGGCGGTTTATTAAGTGGTAAATACAGCCGCGATGATGAAAAAAGCGGTGATGGCAGAAGAGCCAGTTTTGACTTTCCACCGGTGGATAGAGAAAGAGCTTATAATATTATTGATGTATTAAAACCAATGGCTGAAAGTAAAGGCACCAGTGTGGCACAACTTGCCCTTGCGTGGTTGCTGCATCAACCGGTTGTAACCTCGGTAATTATTGGCGCGAGTAAGATGGAGCAGTTAGATGACAACCTGAAATCTATTGACGTAATGTTTACTGAAGACGAATTAAAGAAACTGGATGACGTAAGCAAACTACCGCCGGAATATCCTGGCTGGATGCTAAATAGAATGAATGCCGACAGACAGAAGTAAAAGCTATTGATTGTATAAATAAAAGCTGCCTTCAACTGACATTCAGTAAGGCAGCTTTTATATTTTATGACGATAACGTGCCTTTGCAGCAAGGGTTGAATGATATTAAGGAATAGTTGTGCCAAACAGAAGAATTGCAACCGCTTTGTGCTTGGGAATTTCCGATTTTATTTTAGGCGATTTATACACTTCTTTCGCGCTTTCAAACTGCGCAAAGCTACTAACGATAACAATAGAAAAGGCAAGGGTAATAACAGTTGTAAACAGTTTCACGGTTGCTTGTTCTTAATTGTTGTTGAATGATTTAAATCATGATAGCAGAAGAACGGTTTATAAGATTGATTAATGGCGATGATGAAATAGAAATCAATAAGCGGACATGAAGACTGGATATGCTTTACTGTTTAGTGTTACGTTAGTTTAAATCAAATACAGTTTTGATAACTATCGCCCGTCTCTTTCCTGATCGATTGTTGCAATGGAAGATTTGTTTTAATCTCTCTTTTACGTAAAGAAAAATAAGAATCACACATCAAGGTTTAGGGCAATGATTGCGCTTTTACCAAAGCGAATTTAACGTCCATTTTAAATTGACACAATGCCATGTATTTAGACAATCTTGCCAACTTAATTTTTGGCTTTTTATAAATTAAGCCTTTACTAAATCGTGCCGTCAACACTCTTATTTTGCAACAAATAAAAACTATGCGTTTCCTCTTTTGCATTCTTACCGTAATGCTTCTGTTTTCCTGCAAGAAACCGCAGGGTTTTGAATACAGAACCATGACCGATTTTAAACTGGATAGCCTTGGTTTCGACCGGTCGACTCTTTCGATGAAACTCGTCTATTTTAACCCAAATAATTTTGGTGTTGATTTAAAACACGTAGACTGCGATGTATTTGTAAACAAAAATTTTTTAGGCAAATACATACTTGATACCAGCATGCACATCGCCAGGCGTTCCGAATTTGCATTGCCATCTAAAATGCAGGTAGATATGAGAAATATCTACAAAAACTCGCTGAACGTTTTATTTAACAATGAGCTGCAGATTGATGTAAAAGGAGTAACGCGGGTGGGCAAGGCCGGCATTTTTGTAAACGTGCCATTCTCATATTCGGGAAAAGAAAAGGTGAGCCTGTTTTAAATCATAAGTCTACTTACAATCTTCTTTTCTTCGGGTATCAATCAGGTATTGAATTTTCCATACGCCATTAATGCGCACCAGTTGAAACGAATTAACGCCGCAATGGCTGAAAGTTCCTTTCCAGTAAAATTTATATGGCGTCCAAACGATAGCCAAATCACCATCTACTTTTACAACGTCAAATACAATTTGTTCGTCAGCATCGCCTTTCGAAACTTTACCAATGGAGGAAGCAAACCCTTTCACAGCTTCAGTTTCAACAACGGACTTACCCTCTTTGATGAGAATCGTTTGCAGTATTGCGCTGTCAGCAAAGCAGGCTTGCAAAGTGTTTGCATCGGCGCTTTTCATAGCAGCAAACAACTTATTTACAACGGTTTTACGCTGTCTTCTGCTGTTTGTGCATGAACGATATAGCTTGTCAGCAATAAGCAGGTAAAGAGCATATATTTCATAAACAGAAGTTTTTAAAAATAGGTTTCGCTCATTTACAACACAACCATCTGTAAAAAAGAAAGCCACTGCGTAGTGGCTTTCTTTTTATAAATATCCAAGTATTTTCAACATACTTTGCGCTGATTGTTCTTTTGCATAGAGCCAGTCGATCAACTTTCCATTCTTATCATATTCCAGTATCACGTGCTTCGGCGATGGTATTAAACAGTGCTTAATTCCACCATAGCCGCTGATCTGGTCCTGGTAAGCGCCTGTATGAAAAAAGCCAACATATAAAGGCTCGCCATTCTCTTTTTCATTCTTCGGGCTGGCGCTTTGCACTTTCGGCAAAAACACTTCGTTGATGTGCTCTTCCGAATCATAGTAATCGTGGCTATCGCAGGTCAATCCTCCTAAAACCACGCGCTGATAATCGTTCTCCCATTTGTTAATCGGCAGCAGTAAAAACTTCTCGCCAATGCCCCAGGTATCCGGCAGCGTAGTGATGAAAGAAGAATCGATCATGTACCAGTTCTCGCGGTCGTTCTGCGCCTTCTGCCCGATCACACTGTAAATATGCGCCATGCTTTCACCCACGGTGTAGCTACCAAATTCGGTATAAATATTAGGCATCGGCACGCCGGTTCGTTTACAAGCTTTTTTAATGTTTCCAACAATTTCAGTTATCATAAACTGATAATCATAATCGAAGCCCAGCGAGTGTTTGATAGGGAAGCCACCACCAATGTTTATAGAATCCAGCTCCGGGCAAATCTTTTTTAACTGGCAGTACAGGTTAATGATTTTATTCAGTTCGCTCCAGTAATAAATATCATCCTTAATACCTTTATTGAGGAAGATATGAAGCATTTTGAGCTGAAACTTATGCTCATTCCCTTCTATCTCATCCACATAAAATTCAAGAATATCTTTCTGCCTGATGCCAAGCCTTGATGTATAAAACGGAAAGCTTGGTTCTTCTTCCGAAGCCACGCGGATGCCCAGTTTGAACGGCTGCTTCACACTGCGTTTATACGCCTGAAGTTCTTCCTTATTATCAAGTATCGGCACCACATTTTTAAAGCCCGAATTAATCAGCTTCGCGATGCGTTGCGTGTACGGCTTTTGTTTAAAGCCGTTGCAAATAATAAAGATATCCTTCGTAATCTTTCGGCGCTCATGCAGCCGGTTAATAATTTCAATATCGTAGGCATACGAAGTTTCCAAATGAATTTCATGTTTCAACGCCTCTTCTACAATGAAAGAAAAATGAGAGCTTTTGGTACAATAGCAATAGAAATATTTGCCTTCATATTTATGCTTTCTGAAAGCATTCTCAAACATCTTTTTCGCCTTATTAATCTGCTGACCAATCTTTGGAAGATAGGTCAGTTTCATCGGCGTACCATACTTATCAATGATTGGTTTCAGGTTCACTCCATTAAACTCAAGGTAGCCATTATCTCCAAGTTCAAAGCCCTCTTGCGGAAAGTGAAAGGTTTGTTGTACAAGGTCGGTATACGTATTATTCATCTCTGCGCTTGCAAAAAAAATTTCAGATGACAAATGCTTATATCAGAACAAAAATACTCGTTTGCAGATATTGGAACGTTATAATTTTTCTGTTGCACAAAGTATCATGTAATAAGTGTTGTACGATGTATAATATAGTAAGTATTATGAGCTTCATTTTTGCACACACTCACAACACATCACTGGTTAGTTTTTTTGGATGATTTTTATGTAGCCGTCGTTCATCTTTCTATTAAACATCGTTACGCCTCAGGCGGACTTTTCAACGCTTTGCTAAAAATGTGCCTTCAAGCCGCAAACAAAACAAAATCGCCAGTGTAAACCATGATACTTAATATATACTGCAACCAAAATCACCATGTTGCCAACACCGTCACACCACCTTTCACCTTTTGATTCATCTGCACTTTAATTTCAGCATCCAGTGGCAACAACACATCCACACGGCTGCCAAACTTGATGAACCCCATTTCAGCGCCCTGGTTCACTTCCATGTTTGGCGTCAGGTAGTTTACAATGCGCTTCGCAAGTGCACCGGCAATCTGCTTCACCAGCAACTGTCCGTTTTCATTTTCCAGCACCACGCTGTGGCGTTCATTTTCGGTAGATGATTTCGGATGCCACGCAACCAGGTATTTTCCTTTGTGATATTGACTGTACAGCACATCGCCGCTAATGGGGTTGCGGTTCACATGCACATTCGCCGGACTCATAAAAATGCTTACCTGTATGCGCCTGTCTTTAAAATATTCTACATCAGTAATTTCTTCAATCACCACCACTTTTCCATCTGCCGGGCAAATGATCTGGCTGTCGTGAACAGACAACATTCTGTTTGGCAAACGGAAAAAAGAAATGATAAACAAAACAAGAAACAAGGTAATAACAAAAATGGCGATTGCCAGCCACTCATATTTCTGCCCCAGGTAATGAAACGCAACCAGGTTAACAATACCAAATGTTATGGTAGCAATGGCAATAGACGGATACCCTTCTTTGTGAACTTTCATTAAGTAAAGACAATGATAAGGTGGCAAAGATAAGGCTTAGGCAGAAGCAAGTTTATACAGCAAAAGCTACATACAGCCACACAAAAGGCGTTGCCAGCAGCAGCGAATCAAAACGGTCTAAAAAACCACCATGTCCCGGCATAATGCTGCCGCTGTCTTTTACATCAGCCATGCGTTTCAGTTTGCTTTCCAGCA
Organism: Ilyomonas sp.; assembly: GCA_965199905.1. Lineage (GTDB taxonomy): Bacteria > Bacteroidota > Bacteroidia > Chitinophagales > Chitinophagaceae > Ilyomonas. The sequence continues at coordinate 1,929,409 of OZ241366.1, forward strand.
AATCGCCAAGCGTGCCCATAACAGCAGCGATAGCTGAAATGATAAAGACGGGTATCGCAGGAAGATCAAACCCAAAATAACATACTGCCGTCATCACCACAACTGCCAGCAAAGCCCCGCCGGCTGTGCCTTCCCAAGTTTTTTTTGGCGAGATAGAACTGAACGGCGTTTTACCAATCAGCGAACCAACAATGTATGCCATCGTATCGTTAATCCAGATGGAAGCGATGAGAACCAATGGTATCGTTCTGCCATCTGTGGCAGGCAAAAGCAGTGCGCTTCGCAAGCTTATCATGGCAGTCCAGGCTAATGATATGTATAACAAACCAAGGAACATGTACCCAATGTTTTTTGGACTTAGTGTTTTGCGATAAATAAGTAAAGATGCAGCTACAAATCCAAGCGTTATATAAAACAACCACTCGCCTGTTTGCACCATCCAAAGTTCTTTTGAAAACAAGAACAAAAAACTCCAGCCAAGCAAGGCAGTCGCCAGCCTCGGAAGAAAAGGAACCTGTCCATAATTACTATCAATTTTATCAATCAACTTATAATACTCGAACCAGCAACCGAAATGAACAATTGAAAAAAGAGCAAAAAAAGTATCGTAATTAACGAGCAGCCCCGCGAGCATGACTACCACAAAAACGACAGCCGTTAATGATCGCGTTTTAAATGTTTGTACGTTAAATGCCATATAGAAAAAAGTGCTAAAAATACAGGTTCTGTGCAACCACGAAGACAGAAAGAAGAGAAGATTCGAGAAGAAGTAATAAAACCAAAGGTTCACAAAAATCTTTTGCTTTTAATGAACGTTTGGTAATAGTTTATGTTGAAACAGATATTTCAGATTTTCTTTTATAAAGCTCAAACATTGCCGCAGCTCTGATGGGAGCATTCCTGCTTGTAGAAGCAGAAGGAATGGCAACAACTGTCGATCACAAAAGAAACAAACGATGGTTACATAACTTGTATTTCACTTAAAAATGAACCACTACCAAATTAAAAAAATAAAAATCGAAACACGAATCTTGCCTTATCAATTTGGAGCGCTTATTACTTTTGTTTTATGAAAAAGGAAATTGCAGACCTGCGAAAAGATTATCGCTTGCAAACGCTAAACGAAGAAGATGTTGCCACCGATGCCATTGAGCAATTTGCGCGATGGTGGAATGAAGCCGTTGCCAGCGATATAGATGAAGTGAATGCAATGACACTTGCCACCATCACACCTGATGAGATGCCATCTGCGCGCATTGTTTTGTTGAAAAGCTATGATGAGCGCGGCTTTGTGTTTTTTACCAATTACAATAGCGCAAAAGGAAAAGCGCTGGCTGCGCACCCAAAAGCAGCGCTGGTCTTTTTCTGGAAAGAACTGGAACGGCAAGTGGCATTCAGGGAAGCGTAGAAAAAGTGAGCGATGAAGAAAGCGACGAGTATTTCAACAGTCGCCCTGTTGGCAGCCGCATCGGCGCGTGGTCATCGCCGCAAAGTGAGGTGATAGAAAGCCGGCATATTTTAGAAGACAATGTAGAGATGTACACAAGCGAAATGAAGGATGGCATTGCGCGCCCGCCACACTGGGGAGGATATCGTGTAAAGCCCGTCGCTATTGAGTTTTGGCAAGGCAGAAGCAATCGGCTTCACGACAGAATCCAATATATAAACCAGAATAACGGAAGCTGGAAAACAGTACGTTTAGCTCCATAAAACCGGCTGACAATTTAAATAATTGAAATAAAAAAGAAACTGAACAAGAGATAATGCAAACCACTTCTTCAGCTTCTTTTTGTTTCCCGGTTTTTGAAAAGATTCTATTTCTCTTCCGTCGGAGCTTCTTTCGGAGCTGCTTTTTTAACCGCTTTAGCCGGGCGCGATTTGCCAAATGAACCTTTGAAAATTTTACCTTTTTTTGTTTTCTTATCTCCTCTTCCCATGACGTTGTTTTTTATTATTAAACGATTGTGTTTATATTATTACGCAAGTATAAAAAAGCAGAAGCGAGTCTGTCGTCTTCTGCTTTCAAAAACTTTTGCAAGCCTCCGTTAGATTTTAGCAGATAATTCTTTGCCAGCTTTAAAACGGGCTACTTTTTTTGCTTTTATCTTGATTGCTTCACCTGTTTGCGGGTTGCGGCCGGTACGTGCCTGGCGCTTAGAAACAGAGAAAGTGCCGAAGCCAACCAATGTTACTTTATCGCCGCCTTTCAGCGTTTTAGTAACCGCGTCTGTGAAAGAGTCCAGTGCAGCGTTTGCCTGCGCTTTCGAGATGCCGGAATCGTCGGCAATTTTCTGAACCAGTTCAGCTTTGTTCATACTTTTTAATTTAAAATGATTTGTAATGTGGCGGCAAATTTATTCGCTTTTTGTAACCGGCAAAATATTTTTTACATTGAAAGAAATACGAAGAAACCGCTGGAAGCCACGCCGGATGCGGGTTTTAACGTTTATCTCTTCTTCCGTTTTACGAGACCGAAAAAGGCAATTCGTTGCAAAGCCGCTGCCACACTGCATCTTATGAGGCATACTTGTGTAAAATTCAATGCCAGCATAGCTTTTACGCAGGTACTTTGTTAAACAATTACATCCATCAGCGTACTGAATAACAACATACTGCTTCCCCATTTTTCATACCCCAACACCTCGATAGGCGGTAAAAAACGATCGGTAAACTCATTATATTTTTCCCGGTTTTCGGTGTAGAGTTGCAATACATAAGTTGGTCCATCATCTTCATCGATATCCAGCAACCTTGCGAACTGGTACTTAGTAAAGCAGTTGCTTTTCATAATCTCAGCGATGTAAATGCTCTTCATCCACTGCAACCACTTGGGCTGTTTTGTCCATTCTATTTTTATGGTGATGTTATAAATCAACATGGTCTTCTTTTTTCTTATTGATGTCTCGTATCATGCGAAATGAAAAGTAAATAAGCAACAACAATACCCCGATGATGAGCACCCAGAGTATCCATTTGCTTTCATTGTTTTGCCTGTCAGAAGCCGGTATTTTTGCAGGTAACCGTTGTATATTTTTTATGCCCAGCGGTAAAATATCACTTCCGATACTATCATTAAAATACTGCAGATCATAAGAAGGGGAAAGCGCTGTTGAATCGCCAAAGAAAAGCGTGTATGTTTTATCTTTTTCAAGATAAGCCGTAAGAGAAGTATGCAGTTGCTGTGCCGCTGCAGCTACAATTTTAAGAGGCTCATTATCCCTGTTATCAATAACAATCAGCAGCCGGTTTGTTTTGCAATGAACCTCAATGTCAGACTGCCTTACAGAAGATAACGAATCAATAGTCAGCACCGGGTTTATTGTATTTTTATTATACACTTCCACCCTTCTTTTATAAAACTTAGCACCGGATATTATGAGACTGATATTATCAACCTGGTAACTGTCTTTAAAAGATAAATAGACATAGCTGCGTTTGTTTGAACTGTCTTTTTGTATAACCTGTGGCGAAGGAATAGAATCGTAAGTATTGTTGGTAAAACTATGACGGTAAATACCAGCCTTACTAATGTTAAGCGGCAATACATTTTTACCCGACATGGTAATGCGGAAATATTTATAGTTACTTGGTGGAAAGGAAACCGATTGTACAAACGCATCACCATCGGCGGCATATTCGCGCTGCAGAATAAAATTTTCTTTTACTGCAAACCAATGCACCTGATCGTCGCTTCCGCTTAACGTAGCTGTGCGCTGTGCTTCGCTGTTTTTTATTAAGAGAAAAATTTTATCCAAACTGTTTGGCAGAATATTATTGATAAAGACGGCCTTGCGGTCTTCTGAATAAGAAATGGGAAACTCAGTAAATGATTCTTCATTTGGCTGTGCCGGTTCTGTGTATAAAATATAGGCAGATTCTTTACCAGCGTCGTCTTTAATGCGCAGATCTTCCAGTTCAGCTTTACATTTAGCAATAAGCGCAGGCGATAATACGATATTGAAGAAACCGTTTTGTACAACGCTGTCTACATCGGCTTTGTACATAAAATGTTCCTGTGCAAATGCACCGTTGCCTATAATAACAAATAGCAGCAAACACAGCTTATACATGAGGCTTTGCTTCATCTTCAATAATTATTTTCTTAAGCCGCTGATACATAAATGAAATGATCAGCAACAACACACCAAGACAAAAGAACGCCACGATTTTACCTGCTACAGGAATGTTGCTGATGTCGTAAGCGAACAACTTAAGCAATGTAAAAGAAAACAGGCTTAGCGAAATAATGCGCAACGGTTTGTATTGATGCTTCATGCCCAGCCACATAAGCGCAAATGAACATAAACCCCAAAGCACCGGCAACACAGCTTTTACAAATACGCGGTTGATAACTTCCTCGCCCTGCTCATTATTGTAAAATATCTGAAGTGCAAGAAAATACACTTCTGCGCTTAAAAATACAACTACGATAATACTCATCAGCCAGGCAGATTTATCTTTTACATTATCTGCAAATGCTGTAATGATAATAATGAGTCTATATAAAATAAAGGCAGTTAGTAAAGCTGCCAGCCAATGAGCCGAGAAGAGAGCGAGAGAATAGTTGGCTCTTTCTGATAGCAGAACATAAAGAGAATTTGATGTTAGAGGAAGCATTAATAAATAGACGGCGATACAAGCTGACAGAAAAAAAATCTGCGCTCTCTGACTAACAACTGAAACCTTCCATTTTTGATTGACAATCCCTACAATCAAAATAAAAGCGAACGAATACAGTTGCATATATAAGGCAGGAATATCTGCCACAGGATAATAATAACTGAATTGATAATTGATCTCGATATTACCTGCAAGAAACAGTACAACAAGTGCTGACAAACGAAAGAAAGATGCTTTTACAAACCATAATTGCTTTTCATTTTTGCGCAGCAAAAGGTAAAAAAGATAAGAAGCCGAAGCCGCATAAAAACCAGTGATGAAGCCGCGGTTGAGAATAACAGGAATTGCGTTTCTGCTAAAACCAGCATACACATTGATCCAGTCTCCCACCAGCGAAATCAGCATACAGAAGTAAATAATCAAAGCTGCATACTGTATGATTTTGATGCTTGATTTCAAATACAACCAACCAAGCAATACAGCTTCCGATGCCCAGAATAATGTAATGAAATGTCCATGCAATTGCAAAGGTGCGGTAAGTGAAACAAACGTAAGCGTGATGCCAATCAGCAGGTACAATATATTCTTGTCAGGCTTTTGTTTTCTAAACAGAAAGTAGGAAAGTCCTAAATTAAAAACGCCCATTGCTGCGCTGAACAATCCATTGTATGCGTCGGCTTTCATTTGATGCAAACAATACAAGCCAACGCTGAAGAATAAGCCTGTATTGGCCAATAAAATAGAGAAGTCAAAAGCAATAAACCGCTTATTTTCCTTGATGTTGTTGGCGATGTTGATAACAAGAAAAAGCTGGTAAAAAATAGCTGCAAACAGGAGTGCATTTGTGTAAACAGATGGCTTCTCAATATACGGCAATGAATACAGCCAGGAAGCAAATAAGATAACCGTAAAAGCAAACGCTGTTGTGTTCAGAATGCGCCAGGCTTTACGGTAAGCAATCAGCAACAAACCAATGTTTAATACAATCAGGTAAATGAACAGCGCCACATAATTACCACTTCCCGTGCTTATTAAAAATGGTGCTGCAAAGCCGCCTGTTAAAGCAATCACGGCAAGCTCCTGGCGATTGTAAAGCAACGCCAGCAACACGGCAAATACCGTAATCACGATCATGATAATAAAGGCAACCGTTTGCGGAAATAGATGATATTGCTGAAACGCAAGCGTAATGGTAAAATACAACACAGCCAAGCCGCCGCCAGCCAGCACCGAACTAAAAGCATGATAGCTGTTGCGAAGCCGGTGTGCAATTCCTATTAAAATACCACCACAAACAACACCAACACCTACCCTTCCAATCGTGCCTATCCATTCGTTATCGATGGCATATTTTACAAAATACCCAATGGCAAGAACGAGTATGGCTATACCAATTTTAGAAACTAAATTTTCACCGATGAATTTTTCTAAGTCAGGATTGCGTTCAAAGAAAGTTGGCTTACGCGGCTTGGTTGCAACAGGCTTAGGAACTGGCAAAACAGGACCCGAAGATGTAACCGGCTTTTTCTCTGATTGTGGCGCTTTTGGTTCTGATGAAACCGGCGCTGGCTGCGGTTCTTCTTTCAACCAGTCTTCCTTTTTGAAAGCTGGCTTTGGCTCTTCTGTTACCCGAAAACCAGATTCCCAATACTTCTCTTCTTTCGGAGGTTGGGAAGCTATTGGTTTCGGCTCTTCCGCTGGTTTTGCAACCGGCGCTTTTGTGGAATCGGCAGGTTGTTGCGATAGCAATTTCTTCAGCCCTGCCATCTCTTCTTCCAGGCGCTGTAACCTTTTGGTAGCGTCACTTTTAAATGAAAGCAGCAGTATCAGAACAACAATAAGCAGCAGAATGGCAAGAGCAATCATAGAATCAGTTAAGATGAAAAAAACGCCTGCTACCTGATGCCATGCAACATGCGTTTAATTAACGTTGCGAGCGCAAACAGCAGTATCGCGGCAGCGCCACAGAAAATCACAAACACTACTAAAACTTCATAAAGATTGTGAATATCAGAACCGGCTACGGCAGTTGTTTGATCCACCTGTTTTCAGGTTAATATGATAATGATACATAAGCCTGCAGACGATTTTCTATTAAATATCATTCATTTGAAGCTGTGGCTTCATCTACTACTTTGCTTAAGCGCCTGGTAAGCGGAAACAACAGAGCCCCAACAATCATAGCAGCAATAAAACTGATGGCAAAAAAGGTAGCTTTATTATCGAATGTATCCCAAAAGCCGGCGAGTATACCGGAGATTTTACCGCCAAGAGAAGTAACGATAAACCAACCGCCCATCATCAGCGCTGTAAATCTTCGCGGCGATACTTTCGACACCAGCGATAAACCTACCGGGCTCATAAACAGTTCACTCACCGTAAAAACGCCGTAGCTGGAAAATATCCAGAGCGAGGATACTTTGTGATGATAGATATCAGTGGATAAACAGGCAAATATCATAACCAGCGAAGACAAGCCGGCAATGATGGTTCCCCATGCAAATTTAGACGCCGTAGAGGGTTCTTTTCCTCTGGCGCGAAGGAAGCCAAACAAGCCTACAATAACCGGCGTCAAAACGATGATCCAGAACGGATTGATCGATTGATAAATTTCCGTTGAAATGAGTTTTAAATCCTGTCCCTGCGGCGGCCATTTATCCTTTGGAAGATTCTGAAAATAAGGGTCTGTTCCCTGGTGTGTCACAACCTTGCCATCGGCACCTGTCTGTGCACGAAATTGCTCATCCAGCACAGGCACATCTTTGGGCGTTGTATTCTGCAGCTCCATAAAATGAAACGGCTTCAGGATGGGTTCTACAGATTTTGGCGCTTCGCGGTCAGTGTATGTTTCCGCCCAAATGGTAAGCGCGGTTGAGTTCTGATTATAAATATTCCAGAACACTATAGCAGCGCCAAAAAGAATATACAGAGTGCCGATGCGGCGCTTATCGAAAGCGGTAGCGCGCTTCCACAGCGATGCATAAAAAATGATGATCGGAACGCAGGCAAATATGAAGGCGTCATTAGAATCGGAACCAATCAGGTTTCCGGGAATCATCCAGCCAATAACGCCGGCAATAACAGCAGGTAAAAACACGTAGAGCGATATCTTGGAGAACGGCACATCTTCAGGTTGCGCCGGTTTTATAATATCAACTTGTTTTACAGTACGCATACCAAAGGCAAAAACGATAAGCCCGATAATCATCCCAACGCCGCCGGCAGCAAACGCTGCGCCCCAGCTATAATTATTACGCAGGTAAGCTGCCACAAAATTGCAAATGAACGCCCCTATATTCACACCCATATAAAAGATATTGTAGGCAACATCTTTTTTAGGCTTTAATTCTTCAGTATTATACAAGTTTCCCAGCAGGGTGCTGATGTTAGGTTTAAAAAAACCATTGCCCACAATTACACAGGCAAGAGAGGCGTAAAGCAATGATGTGCTGCCATGAATAGAAAGCATAAGATAACCGACTGCCATAAGCGCACCGCCTATAAAAACAGACTTTACATAACCCAGGTATCTGTCTGCTATCAATCCGCCTATAAACGGTGTCAGGTAAACCAGGGCTACATAGGTTCCTACCACGTCTACACCCATTTTTGTATCAAAGCCAAAACCGCCGTTTGCAGGTGTATCGGTGAGGTATAAAAACAGGATGCCGATAATAAGATAAAAACCAAACCGCTCCCACATTTCGGTAAAAAACAGCACATACAAACCTTTGGGGTGCTTCACATTTTTTGCAGCAGTTACAGACATGACCATCTTTTTTTGATGCGCTCAAAATAGTGGAAAAATTAGTTACGCATATATTTACTTTCGCAGCCTTACTTAGATAGGTATGAACATACTCTTACTCGGCTCCGGCGGTCGCGAACATGCGCTGGCGTGGAAGATGGCGCAAAGCCCGCTCTGCACACAATTACTCATAGCGCCGGGCAATGCCGGCACTGCGCAATACGGCAGCAATATTGATATCGATGTAAATGACTTTGCTGCCATAGATACTTTTTGTTCAGACAACAAAACAGACATACTTCTTGTAGGTCCGGAAGAACCATTGGTAAGAGGCATTTATGATTATTTTCAGCAGGAAGATACCTGGAAAGGAATTGTGATTGGTCCATCAAAAGAAGCCGCGCAATTGGAAGGCAGCAAAGCGTTTTCAAAACGCTTTATGCAAAGGCACAACATACCTACGGCTGCCTATGAAGAGTTTAATAAAAGTAATTATGAGTTGGGTGTTCAATACATTAAACAACACAGCCTGCCTGTCGTTTTAAAAGCTGATGGCTTGGCGGCCGGCAAAGGTGTGGTGATATGCGAAAGCACAGAAGAAGCACTACGCTCTTTTGAAGACATGATTGTGCACAAACAGTTTGGCGAAGCCTCTTCTAAAGTAGTGATTGAACAATTTTTGTCGGGCATTGAATGCAGCGTGTTTGTGCTCACCGATGGAATGGATTATAAGATCATCGGTCATGCAAAAGATTATAAGCGCATTGGCGAAGGCGATACCGGCCTCAATACCGGCGGAATGGGCTGCGTAAGTCCCGTGCCGTTTGTTACAGATGCCTTCATGAAAAAGGTAGAAGAAACCATCATTCAGCCAACCATAAACGGACTTCATAAAGAGAACCTCGTTTATAAAGGCTTCATCTTTTTCGGGTTAATCAATATACACGATGAGCCATTTGTAATTGAGTATAATTGCCGCATGGGCGACCCCGAAACGGAAGTGGTAATGCCACGGTTACAGAATGATTTGATCCAATTATTCTTAGCTGTTGAAAAAGGAAATCTGGATGATGTAGCGATTACTTATGATGCCCGCTGCTGTGCTGCCGTAATGGCTGTCAGCGAAGGTTATCCCGGTGCCTACAAAAAAGAAATCCCGATACAGTTTAACACGTATAAATCTCACGGCTCACTTATTTTTCATGCAGGCACAAAAGGCGAAGGCGAAAACATGGTAACAAATGGCGGGCGTGTGCTCGCAGTATCTTCTTACGGCGATACAATCAGCGAAGCCGTTTCGCAATCGCTGACTGTTATGCAGGACATACATTTTGATGGTATGTATTATCGCAAAGACATCGGGTTTGAATTTAAATAACGCTTGCCTTTTATAAAAAAGAATAGCATTGACGAATGATAAAGCGGAAAATTAAGCATCGGATTCGTTTAACAATGAAAACGAATAAGTCAACAAATTCGTAATTTGCAAAATTATAAATGTATTACCTGAAAGTAAATTGTTCACTTAAATAGCGAGTATGGAATTTTATGAAAGACTGAAACTGGATGATTTGTTTTATGAAGCAGACGCCAAAATAAAGGAAGGTCATTATGCAGATGCAATGCAGACTTTGGAAGCCATTGTAGCCGATGCGCCTGAATATGGAAAGGCTTACAATCACTTGGCCTGGCTGTACGATACCAAATATCGCAACCAAAGTAAAGCAGCCGAATATTATGAGAAGTGCCTGCAGTACGAGCCGGAATATTCACCTGTATATCTCAATTATGCAGCGGTATTATCAACCATGAATAAGTGGAAAGAGCTGGAAGAGCTTTTAAATAAAGCGCTTGATGTATCTGGTGTCGACAAAGCTTCTATCTACAACGAATATGGCATTATGAACGAGCTGAAAGGCAACTACGAGGAAGCCATTGGCAAGTACAAGGAAGCCATGCGTTGTACACTGGTTACGGAAAACATTGATACCTATCAATCTTCCATTAAACGTTGCCAAAAAAAGAAGGAGTTGCTTACTTGAAGGGGCAGCTCAAGCACGCATGGTTGCTTATCAAAAATAAATTCTAAACAAATGGCTGGCAATCTTTCAATAAAAGAGAAAGATCGCCAGCCATTATTATGTAAAGCCGCCGCTACTTTTATTGCACGTAATCAATTCTAAAATCATCCATCACACCTTCCCCATCTTTTACCATTACACCTGGTCGCGGGCTTCTGTCCCATTGCGGAAGAAAAGAGCCGTCATAATATTCTCCACCCGTTTTCACTTCATTCCATGTATCCTTCGAGGCACTCCAGTAAAACTGCAATTTATATCCACCTGTTGCGGCTATCTTAAGGTACAGCGGTTGCTTAGCCGCCGGCACCTGCTGTATTATTTTCCTCTTTCCGTCCCTCACTTCCCATACCGTCACGCTATCCTTTTGTACACCAATGCCTGCACTTGCATTTGCATCGCCATATACCGCCAAACCGGCTAACCCTGCATTTGCAGAAGGCATCAGTTTTACAGTCATTTGATAAGTGCCGGTATAGGGGCGCACCGTTAGCGCGGTTCCTGTTTGATTATCCTTTGTAGCGGTTCCGCTTACGTGCAGTTTTCCTTTCTTCATCTTTGCGTTCGGTTGCGTATGCCTGGCATCCCACATCCAGTCAACGCCTAAAGTATTGCCGGCAAAATCATCATGAAAATTTCCTGGCTCTGCTCCATTTATGGGTGTAAAGCTTGGCCAACCTGTTTCTTTATTCCATGTTACTTCGCTCAGCATTGCCTGCCTTCCGGTGTACACATTATCCTTCTTGTTATACGCATGATACAGGTACATATACCTGCCATCCGGCGTTGTGGTTACCGTTCCATGCCCGGTGCATTTCCACGTGTCCGATTCCGTCACCACCGGGTTGCCTTCATACTTTGTGTACGGTCCTTTCAGCGCTGCCGCTTTTGCCACACCCACTTCATAGCTGCACCCGCGCCCGCAGCAGGCGCCGTACGAGTACAGCAGGTAATAACCATCCGCCCGTTTCACTATGCACTCTCCCTCCAGGCCTTTGCGTTCATCATCGCGCAGCAGCGAAAAAGCCTCGCCGCTTACTTTTAATCCATCATCGCTCAGGGGCACGCAGAGCAGCTCTATCGGGCGACTATCCAGTCCGTATGCTTTAAAGCTCATGTACAGTTTTCCGCTGTCTTCTATCACGAAAGGATCAATGGCTTCCTTATCCCATTGCAGCAGCACGCCATGGTCGGTAAAGCCTTCTTTCAGCGGGTCTTTCGATGTTGCCACGCCTATGCAAACGATGTTATCTGCCGTGCGCCGTGCGCAATAATAAACATAGTAAGTACCCTTACGATAATACAGCTCCGGCGCCCAATACGACGATACTGCCCACGCCGGTGTTTTGGAAAATACATATCCCTGCCGCTTCCAGTGCTGTAAATCTTCCGACGTGTACAGCGGATATTGCGGCGACCATTCCGACGATGTACCTGTTGCATAATACGTATTGCCCACGCGCAGTATTGATGGGTCAGCCAGATCACCGGCAATTGCAGGATATTGTTGTGCCTTGGCAGTGCTAAGTGTTTGTGCGCTGCTTTGCCAGCATAACAGAACGGCAATCGTTATCGAAAGAATTGTTTTCATCATCATGGTAGTAAGTGGGTAAAGATAGGAAGCGAAAGAAATGGGCGAATGGATCGCCAGTAAAGGTATCCGTGACCGAATTAATAATGAATCATTGAATTGTATAGGCACAAACTAATAGAAATTGTTACTTTGCTATCAATCGTATTTTCATGGTTCACAAAATAGAAATTGATAATTTTAAATCTGCAAAAAATCTTTCTTTAGACTTAGCCAGATTTAATGTTTTGATTGGGGAGAATGGCAGTGGCAAAAGTAATATTTTAGAAGCTATTGTGTTTGCTTCATGTGCATTAACAGGAAAGCTCAATCCAATAACTCTGACAGGAGAAAAGAATGGAATTGAACAAACTATAAACAGAAGTGTTTTAGAACTGCATGGCGTTCGAAAAGCCGATCCGAAATTTTACAGAAGCGGTTTTAAAAGTCAAAATATAAATAAGCAGATTACAATACATCTCTATGCCGAAGGTGATTATAAAATCGATTTCAAGATTAACCATTCAAATGAACCCTTTGCAAATTGGGAATCATTTATACCCTTTCCTGGCAATTTAGACAACTTTGCTGGAATTAAACCAGTTGCAACTAATCCATTCAGGATAGCAGAGAAAAAAATTGAATCTCTTAATCTGCGCAACTTCATGATTTATTCACCTGAAAATTCTTTGGTTAGAACATTTACAACAAATGAATCATACCAAGAACCTATTGGTATCCGCGGCGAAGGAATGTTAAGGCTTTTAAAATTGATTGCTTCCGAAAAGAAAGACCAATTTCATGAAATAATAAACTATTTAAGGCTTTTTGATTGGTATGAGGGAATTGAATTATCAACGGATAAAATATTTAATGAGACAGAATTTATACTAAAAGATAAATATCTCGAAGATGGTTTGCAATCATTCAACTTAAATAACGCGAATGAAGGCTTTTATTTTTTGCTCTTTTATCTTACTCTTTTTGTTAGTGATTATACGCCAAAATTTTTCGCAATAGATAATATTGACACAGCATTAAATCCAAAGCTTTGCAGCAAAATCGTATCGTTATTATTTGATTTGGCTGTTAAACATGATAAGCAGGTTATTATAACTACCCACAATCCTTCTATACTAGATGGTCTGAATTTGAATCATCCTGAACAAAGGCTGTATACTATTTCAAGAAACAAACTTGGTTATACAAAGGCAACCCGGATCGAAAAAAGACAACCTCTTGAAGGTGTAGAACCTCTTAAACTTTCTGAACAGTTTTTGCGAGGCTATATTGGCGGACTTCCCAAGAATTTTTAATGAAAACATTTGGAATTATTTCAGAAGGTATAACCGACCAGCGAGTGCTGGACAATATTTTATGCGGTTATTTTAAAGATATGGATTTGACCGAATACATTCGGTTCATACAGCCATTCAGAGATAATACAGATAAGGAACAAGTTGCTGGTTATGGAGGTTGGCTCAACGTGTTTGAATTCTGCAGTTCACGCAGATTTTTAGAAGCATTTGAACAAAATGACTATTTACTCATACAGATAGATACTGACAGATCAGAAGATGCAAACTATGATATAAAAAAACGAAATGATGAAGGTATTCTTTATACACCAGAAGAACTTATTAATAAAGTAATTGAAAAGTTTCGAAATTTATTTCAAACTAATTTTACTGAGCAATATCCATCAATAGAAGATCGAATTATCTATGCTATTTGTGTAAATGAAATCGAATGTTGGTTACTACCAATTTTTTATACTAATTCATTAGCAGAAGCAACAAATAATTGTATTTTTCGGCTGAACGAAAAGCTAAATGAAAAGTTTGGTTTTTATATAGATCCTAATAATAAAACTAATTCAGAAGATAAATATTATAAGGTTTCTAAACACTATTTAAAGAATAAGAACTTGCTTGCAAGCTTCAAAAAAAATATCAGCTTAAAAGTCTTTATAGAATCGCTAGATTCTATAAAGATCGTTCTTTAGATTTTAAACTTCCACACCAGAAAGAATAGATAGAATTGTTCTCTAAATTATCCATCATCCAAACATCTCCTCACTTCTACCAAGCCTTACAGCCATAAAAACATCACTCCATATAAACGCATAAGCAGACATACTGTAAAAAGTCTCATTGCTGCTTCATATTTTTATCATCCTCACATTCGCTGATTCAATTATCAATATCCATTGTAAAAAACAACAATGACAAAATAAAGCTTGCCCGGGAGCGTTGTTGGAATATTTTATGTCAGCCAACACGGGTTAATCAGTTATAAAAACACCGTGGTTTCAGGCAATAAACACCACCTGCAAACCACACAAAAGGAAAATTATGGCAAACGAACAGCTCAAACAACTCATTAAAGATGGGTTGTCAGCAATGAAGACAGGAAGTGAAACAGCAGCAAAAGCTACCGACGCCATCAACGATGCCGCTAAAGATCCGAAGTTGAAAGAAGCCCTCAAAAAAGGCAACGAAACATCGAAGAAGTGGGCAGAGCGTATTGACAAAGCCTTGCAGGAAGCCGGCACCGGCGAAAAAAGAGACAACCCTGTTATCGATGGCATTGGCACAGTCAATCGGACCATTCTTAACAGCGCACCCGACGATTATTCGCGAGATCTCGGCATCATTGCCGGTGGTCAGCTTGCCATCCATTACTGGATAGCCGCGTTTGGCACCATGGCAAGCTACACCGAGGCAGCCGGCATGAGCGAAGCGCAGCAAGCTATGAAGACAAGTGCAGAGGAAGCCAAAGCGGCAGACGAAGAACAGACAAAGATTGCCAAAGACATTATGGGAAAAGCATAGCCTTTTCCTCTCTTGCCACACAATGAAAGAGCCGGATTGTTTTATCCGGCTCTTTCTTATACATAGTATCTCGTTTTCTCCCTGAAAAAGATGCAGCAGGTAAAACACAAATAAGCCGGAAATATTTTCGGTCAAAGACTGCCTTCCAATTTATGGCGGCAATTTTAGGCACAGCTTATTATTACCTTTGAACAGCCTTACAACCAATGACCAATTTGTTGAACAGACCAAAATCATCGCTTACCCTGCAAAATAATTCCAACCTTATATAACATCCATTTAATTTCATCCAGAAAAATTTTATCATCGTCCCACGCCATTTTATGGTCATCCGAATTAATTTAATGTCATCTCACGCAATTCCAGCCCATTCATCACTCACTCATCCCCCAAAACTTTCCCATTTACGCCATATTGCTTTAGTTTGGCTGCCGTTTTCAACGATGTTTATGAAACGATCTTGCAGGCTCATCCTTTTGTGCATCCTCTTTTTTAATAAAACTACTTATTCGCAGCGCATCGATACCACGCTCGCTACTTATGCCGCTAATTATCAGCCCGAGCGCTTACATATCCAGTTCGACAAACCCGCTTACACACCCGGCGACACTCTCTGGTTCAAAATCTACATCGTGTCGGGCGCAAATGCATCTTCGCTTAGCAAAAACTGCTATACCGGTTTCTATAATGCGGGGGGAAAGCTGCTCGCGCATTCTGTGTTTCCCGTTGTACAGTCAGGCGCAGCCGGCATGTTTCGCGTTCCCGACAGCCTGGCAGACAATGCTATCTACATAAAAGCCTACACAGCCTGGATGCTGAATTTCGATACCGCTTTTATTTTTAAAAAGAAGATTTCGCTGGCGCAAAAAGCAGCCGCACAAACGGTTAGCAGCAGCATCATACCTCTTTCACTCAGCTTCTTCCCCGAAGGTGGCTATGCCATAGAAGAAGTACCGGCACGCATGGCTTTAAAGCCACCAATGCGCAGGGAATGCCGGTTGCCATCAGCGGGCAAATTATAAACAACAAAGGCACTGTTGTAGATACGCTTACAACAGCACACGATGGCATGGGAAGCTTCTACATCACTTATAAAAAGGGCGAAAGCTATACCGCGCGTTGGAAAGATGAACAAAACAACCTCCGCGAAACGCCTTTGTCAATTGCGGCAGGCAGCGGCGCTACGCTGGAGATCATTTCCTCAGCGGGCAAAAAAACATTCGTCGTCCGCCGCTCCGAAAGCGCACCCGATAGCTTACAGCAATTGCATATAGTAGCCACTCAGCATCAGCAACTGGTGTACATGGCAGGCATCAATCTTACGCAAACGGCAACCATCAGCGGCGGCATACCAACCAATAAATTATCAACCGGCATCTTACAAATCACTCTCTTCAGCAGCAACTGGCATCCTTTGGCAGAACGTATTTGTTTTGTAAATAACAATGAAGCCGTCATTATACCATCCATTCAATTTACCCAAACCGGTTTTGAAAAAAGAGCAAAGAATTCATTCGATATTATCTTACCCGATTCCCTCACCGGCAATTTTTCTATTGCCATTACCGATAAAGGTATTGGTGCCGACAGCAGCAGTAATATTATTTCGCAATTGCTTCTATCCGGCGAGCTAAAAGGAACTATTTACAAGCCCTGGTATTATGTTTCAAACAACAGCGACAGTGTTGCAAAGCACCTCGGCCTCGTGATGCTTACAAACGGCTGGCGGCGTTATCGCTGGGATGAAATTGTAGCCGGGCGCATGCCGGTAATCACGCACACTGCGGAAGAAAATTATTTTATTTTTTCGGGTAAAATTATAGGAGCGAATAAACGGCAATTGGCTTCGCCGGGAAGAATGTATGCCGTATTAAAAGCAAAAGATTCCAGCCGGCAAATTACTTCTGTTGACATACAACCCGATGGCAGCTTTGCCGATTCTAATACTATTCTTTTCGATTCTACAACCATTATATCGCAGTTCAGCAACAAGGCATTTGTCTTTTTAAAAGACGTACAATTTATCAATAACATCACGCCTGCACAACCTCGCATTGCTCTTGATACAATTAGCATGTTATCATCAGACACCGGCGGCAATGCACGCCTGCAGTTATTAGCAGGTGAAGCATTTTCTCAACAACACTTTGCTGATTTAGGAAAGCAGCAATGCCATGATCAGGCAATATAATTATAGTATATCTAGTGTATTGTTTTCTTAATTTCAGTATCAATGATTTTTTCCAGAACATCGACGTGTGCAGGTTTCAAAATAAAACCATCAGCACCTGACCTGGCTATGTCTTCCTCCGAAAGCGCGGCGGCTGACCACAAATAAATAGCTGTGTGCACATTCAGGTATTCTTTCAAATGTCTGCAAATGTTGAAACCATACTCACCGTGCAGGTTTACATCAAGCAAAATAAAATCGGGTGTAAAATCTTGTAAAGCAGGATATAAAGCTTTCGAATTTTCGAATGTCCGAACGGCGTACCCTTTTCTGACGAACCAATACTTGAGACCGAGCAACACAATCTTATCATCGTCTACAATGAACAATGTTCTCATAACATAGTTGATTTTACGATTGAACTTTACAAATCTTTATCTGTACCTGTGATCAGATCATGAAGAGGATAATTAATTTATTGGAATCCGCCTGATCATTTGAACAATAAAATTGTATTAAAACATAGTTAAATTGGTTTAATTTAAGGTAAAATGACGTTTTCTTTCGGTAATACCCAATGTGCAATTTATAATTAGCTTATAAGTAAGATGAGGAAAATTTAAAAAGCTATGCAAAACTGCGGGTTTTATTTGCTTTCATGTACACTGTGTATTATGAAATAGAATGAAAAGAGGCAGTAATTTTTCATAAGATCTTTTCCTTTCTATACGAATTTTATCTTCTGATAAAACCTTTTTTTGCTAACAAAAAACTGATAACTACGAACACATTATCACTTTAGGCAGCAACCAAGCAAGTGTTTCAATCGCAACAAAAAGCTTTGCTGATTTTGTAGTTTTCTGTATTATCCATTTTTGTGCATTGATGATGTTTCTTTCAGCTTACGGTTCTCCTTAGGTGTTTTACATAGGGTTGTAATTGTTTTTCTTTACTCAAATGCAGATGAGAGGTTATATCAGATATCGAAGCTAATTCAATTGACAAAACGATATACCTGTATAAAAAATAAAGTTTCAAGGAAGACACGATGAGATAAAAGCGCTTGCATTGTTTCCATATTTTACCCTAAAGAATGATAAAAATTGAAACAAAGAATGTGCGAGTACTATATGATACTGAGTTGCTAAATAAAAGCTACAAACAAACTTTTACACAAGAAATAAGGACATTGCGAAGCATGCAACATCAACACTCACTAACAATTCAGGTATGAAAATAAAGAAAGAGAAAATGAGCAATGAGTTTACCAAATTTCATATCAGGATTGATGAGAAAGGAGAACCATTATTCAATACAGTTTTACATCGTTTTACCAATACAGATAAGGGTGGACCGCACGACCATCCCTGGGGATTTACTACCCACATATTAAAGGGTGGCTATGTAGAAAAAGTGTATACAATACATGAAGACGGAAAATGGACGAGCGAATTGATTCATCGAAAGCCCGGTACGTCTCATAAGGTTGCCGCTAATTGTATTCACGAAATTGTAGAGTTGCCGGAAGGCGAATGCTGGACATTAATTATGCCCGGCGCACCGGAAAGACAATCCGGATTCTGGCGGTTCGAAGGCGACTTTATCGGGTTTCGTTTATGGAACCGGAGAAAGTATCGTCCTGTTATTAACGCGCCTATTAGTACAGCGGTTTAAGATGCATTAGCAACTATATATTCGTCAAAGATCATGAGATATATTTCAGTATATTTTAGATTTTTTGAATCGGCTTTTGCCAGCTATTACATCTTTCAAATCTTTTTAAATTTAGTTGAAGTTTTGCGGAATGATTTCTCATATTTAAGCATTCGTATAAATAATAAACCGGGCACATGTCCCGGTTTATTATTTCATTGTTTCTGTAATTAGTAGCCGTTTTCATCCCGCCTGTCTCTTTCTGCTTTTGTCGCTTCATTATCCAGGTTATTGGCAGCCTTTTCTGATTCGTTCTTTGCTGAATTGGTGGCATTTTCAGAAGATGTTTTTGCATCGCCAAATGTATTTTTAATGGCAGCACCTGCTTTATCAAAAATATTTCCCGACTCTGCCTTTGCATTGTTCGCTGCTTTGCCGGCTTCATTATCCGCCGTTCTTGCCGAATTTTCGGAACCTGTTTTTATATCTTTTGCCGTGTTTTTTATTGAAGTTCCTGCATCGTCAATGGCATCTTTTACTTTATTACCAAAGCTTTCATTTTCGTTAGACATAATTCTATGTTTTTAAAATTAACAATCGAATGACTAATAGAAAAAGACAATTAATATGCCAGCCCATTTGTAAGTAGTTTCAATTCCTATGGTTTTTATTATGTTGTTTGTTTAAATTGGCTGGCACTTTATACATGTTGCTTTATTGTTCCTGATTACAAATAAGTGCCAGTAAATGCCACGCTTCATTTGTTGTAATCTGCTATATCGGGCCAAGCCGGTTTATGATATACTTTCAACCTTTTAATTTGTTTTGGCTACTGACTTATAAAAGTTTGTCAGGCAAAATGACAATATAGCCAAACAAAGAAATCGTGAAGCTTCTTCTCACTTATACCGGCATTAGCAATGCAAGGCGTTCATTGATCTTTTGGGCCAGCCTATTGCCGGAACAAATGCCCTCATTACATCAGCATAAAGCAAAGAGCTACAAAACCGCTTCACTATTTTACTATCCGCCATCTCCGCTTGTAAGGATGTTATCCTTTCCGTCTTTATCTTTCTTAAACTCAAGCTTACCAAACTTCCAGGTAAAGTTTACACCAATAGAACGAAAGGGAATTTTACTATAACCGTTGCCGGTAAAATTGGTGCCGTATAAAACGGTTTCCCGGTTCAAATATTTAGTAAACAAATTATTGGCAGTGAGAGCACCACACCTTGCAATGTGTTTTCACTTTTTTGTAATGAAATAGCGCCGAGGTTATAAGCCGTTTTGCTCTTTTCAACCTGTACACTATTCATCACTTTTTTTGCATAGCCAATTGGCTCAAACGTAAGCATATAACTACCATCGCTTACACCTGTAATGGTGAAAACGCCTGCGCTATCTGTAGTGGCGCCGTTTACTACTTTCCTGTCTTTCGCGATTGCTACAGAAACCGTGGCATAAGAAAGCGGCTCCCCGGTTGCGCTGTCTATAATTTTGCCGGACACATTGATTTGCGCGAACGCATATTGCTGACAGAGCAAACAGCTAACAAGAAGAACAATCCATTTATACATAGGAGTTGGAACGCTGTTTATAGCAGCGAAAGCTTTGCGAACGCAAAAATATCCGGCGGGATTTTCCTCTTTACTGAATGGTAATAAAAAGATTATTTACGTTAAGTTGTCAGACTATTGCAATCGTTCAGCAAGAGTAAGTTTGATGAAATGGGAAGCACAAATTTCTACTTTTTTCGATCTGTGAACTAAAAAAAGTGAAGACTAACCAAGCAGAATTACACTAATACTAAACCTAACAAATGGCGGTGTTTTGTTTTAAAATATTTGGGTAAAATTTACATCGGGCAAAGCAGTGCTATTTTTTCATAACACTTTTTTTGTTTGTTCAGCAATAAAACGATTCCTGATACGGAGCAGGCAACAATGGCAGACAGGTGAGGAATGGCTTACGCAATGCCGTTATAGTTTTTATGCAACACAATAATGGCATCGGCAAGTGGAATGATGGTGCCTGACAATAAAGTGATTGCGAGGGCTTTTGTTTGCTTCGTTAAAATAAGAAGGCAAAGAAGGAGACCAGTAAATAAATCGCGGATGCCTTTTATGTAATGAAAGCTGTAATCGCCTTGCTCGCGAAAGTGTATGCCATAACCGGCTTCGGCGGTTTCGGGCGAAAGGAGAAATCTTGCCCCGATAAATATCATTCCTAACCCTGTAAGGAAAGCAATAGCCGTAAAGATTTTGTTTGTCATCATGGTACCTTTTAAAATGATGACGCAAAGCTCTGATGCCCGATATTGAATTTGATGCACCCGGGTTAATAACTCATTTATGTGCAGACATTCTTTTGCGGATGCGGCTGAGAGATTGGGACTTCACTCCTACATACGAGGCTATATAATATTGAGAAATGCGCTGCTGCAGGCCGGGGTGATTGTTTATAAATTTCTTGTAGCGGAGTTCGGGCGTATCGGTATAGAACGAGCTGACATCTTGCAGCAATTGAATGAAAACCTGCTCAATCACCAGCCTGCCAAAGCGTTCGCCTTCGCTGATGGTTTTGTAAAGCAATTGCAGGTTGGCAAATGAAATGATCGCCAGTTCGCTGTCTTCTAATGCCTGGATGATTTTTGTAGAAGGTGTTTGGGGAATAAAACTTTCGTAGTTGCAAACAAAATTATGTTTCTGTGCAAAGGAGTATGTTTTCTCTTCGCCATCGTGGGTAATGTAATACCGCAAGCAACCCTTCTACCACAAAGCCAACCTGCCTGCATACCTGCTCTTCTGCTAAAAAGAACTCTCTTTTTTGAGCCTTTTTTCTTTGAACAAAAGCTTTATGCTGCCGGCTTCTGCAGCGGTGATACGGATAGCAGATTGTATGCTGTTGATTAGCTCTTTACTCATGGCTGGTATGCTATAAAATGCTGTATGTAGTTTAAAATTCTAAAGGCTCCAGGCACATATACAGAGCAGCGCTCTGATCCGGCTCATGGGAAACAGGGGGAAGAAAAACAAAAAGCACCGCAACAGATAAACTGCCCGGTGCTTTTTGTTTGAACATTGCTTTTATACGCCTCTGTTGCCGGTAACCAGCCTAAAAATAACGACAATAACAGCGACTACTAAAAGAATATGGATTAACCCTGATGTAACATGAAATGCAAAATAACCCAGTAACCAAGCAATGACCAGAATTACAGCAATAACATACAAAAGATTACCCATTTTACTTTTTGTTTTAAATTGTAAGTAATGGTGTTAGGGGATAGAATACCATGCCATGTTTAACAGCTTCGCCGGTTTCAGCGCCGTTTCTGCTAAAGAGAACGGTGCAGTACATATGATGTGTAAAGTCTCTCCTCTCATAGCATAGTCCGCACTGCGAGAGGATGCTTCAACGCAAAAGAGGTAAGAAACTTTATAATCTTCAGATTCCGCATGGCGATAACGACGCTACAGGTTAAAACCCTCGCCTGATTGATTTATGATGAGCCATGTTGAGGGTAATTGCGGAATGGCGGGCTGCCCTTTCACTATCAAAAGAAATTACCCGGGGTTATTGCACCTTCCTCTCCCCCATTTATTTTACTTCATCCTTTACATCAACATCTTCCCATGTACATAAAATGGCAGCCAGTTGGTACAGGTAGCCGTTAGAAAGTAAACGCCATCTCTTTCAGCTATCGCCTTACTAACGGGCTTGGGGCGAAATAATCATTTATAAAACAAGTTTAGAGTGTAACACTGCAATGTGCCGGAGCGGGAGATTGAGAAGGAAAATAAGTAAGTGTGCAAACGGAAATTACGTTTAATTTGAAGCACTTCTTTTATGGTGTGAAAAAAGAAAATAATGTATCGGCCGATAAGGCAAGAGTAGAAAATAATTTTGATCTTTTGCGACTAATCGCAGCTTTTTCTGTTGTGGTATCGCATTCCTTTGGCATCCTTGATATAGGAATGCAACAGCCGCATTTGGTGATAAAAGGAATGCTTTTTACACCAAGTGATTTTGGATTGTATATATTTTTTACAATCAGTGGTTACCTTGTTACACAAAGTGTTTTTACATCGCACTCATATACTCACTACCTCTGGAAAAGATGTATCAGAATTGTTCCTGCCTTGGCTGTCGTGAATGTATTTTGTGTGTTAGCCGGAGCTTTTATCAGCAGCCTGCCAGCTAAACAATATTTTACAAACAGCCTTACCTGGACTTATGTTTTAAAGAACACGACATTGATCCAAAACCAGTTTTTGCTGCCCGGTGTTTTTACATCGTTGCACGACAGAAGCGTTAATGCATCTATATGGACGATTGTTCTTGAAGTCAGATTTTATATTGCTCTTCTTATGGCTAATATGTTATCTCTGCTCAGAAAGAAGCTGCTGCTTATTTCCTTTATTATTTTCGGAATTGCGGCTATCGCTTTCGACACAAAAAGTCTACAAATTCCTTTCCTTGATTTGAATGTGTATTTTACATTCGGTACCTATTTCTTTCTCGGGGTTGTTTATAAATGCTATAAGGATAGCCTGTTCTTTTCGAAGTGGTACATTTTGCCTTTGTTGGTATTGGCACTGCTTACAGTTGGTACATCGCTTCAAAAGCTAACTTTCGCTGTCTTTCTCTCGTACAGCTTGATAACTATAGGTAGTAGCCGTGCATTGATACGAACTAAAGGATGGGATATTTCGTATGGATTTTACTTGTACGCTTTTCCCATACAACAGTTGCTGCTGCTGGCTTTTGGTTATTCAGTTAATGTGTGGCTACACATTTCTTTATCGGTTGCACTTGCTTCGGCGATGGGCACTTTATCGTGGATTTATATTGAGAAACCGGCTCTGTCAAAAAAATCACTTTTCAGCCAAACAAAGCGTGTAACCTGATTGCATAAGTTGAAATGAAAATTATTTCCATTAAGATATCATTCTTCCAGTAAAGATGGACGTTCGGAAATTTCATGATATTTAATAACATCTTTGGCGTAGTAATGTATTACCATGCTTTTTCGTGTAAGACAACGGCTTAATTAATTTTCACCATCGATTTATGATAAAATAATTTCCTTTTATAAAAATCATTTTACCTATTTTTCCGCTCTTCTTCGAGTAAGCTGCCTGCCATATAGAAAGCAAGTATTATTTTACAGGCTTATAACTGCAGCTTATGAATGTGTCAACGTTATTGAATGATTATCCTGCAATGCCCGGCTTCTTTGATGAAATGGGCAATGCGAAGGACATTCGTGAGCCATACGCAAAAATTGCGTCCCTCCTGCAGCAGCTTGATCTGCCAAGCATGCACAGTAAGGATAAACTGGCCGGCGAGCTGTTTATGAACCAGGGCATCACGTTTACTGTGTATGCCGATAATGCCGGCATTGAGCGCATCTTTCCTTTCGATATTATTCCACGCATTATTACCGGCAGCGAGTGGAAGCACATTGAGGATGGCATTACCCAACGCCTTACCGCCCTAAACCTGTTTCTTAATGATATTTACGGCGAGCAAAAGATATTGAAAGACAAGGTCATTCCTGCCAAGCTGATTGCTTCGTGCCCGCACTATACGCGCGAGGTGCACCGCATTAAGGTGCCGCATAATATTTACGTTCACATTTCGGGTATTGATTTGATTCGTGGTGCCGATGGTAAATTTTATATACTGGAAGACAACCTGCGCACGCCTTCCGGCGTATCGTACATGCTGGAAAACCGCGAGGTGACGAAGCGCATTTTCCCTGATATGTTTGCTTCAAACTCGGTGCGGCTGATTAATAATTACCCTATTTTATTGCACCAGCTATTATCGTCGCTGGCGCCGCAGCAGGTTCACAATCCACGTGTGGTGCTGCTAACGCCGGGCATTTATAATTCGGCTTATTATGAGCATACCTTTTTAGCCCGGCAAATGGGGATTCCACTGGTGGAAGGACGCGACCTGGTGGTGGACCATCACAATGTGTATATGAAAACCACGCAAGGCCTGGCGCGCGTTCATGTGGTTTATCGTCGCATTGATGATGAGTATTTAGACCCGCTTACGTATCATACCAATAGTGTATTGGGTGTGCCGGGGCTGATGGATGCCTACCGGCAAGGAAACGTGGCCATTGCAAATGCAGTGGGCAATGGCGTGGCGGATGATAAAGCGGTGTATGCCTACGTGCCGCAGATGATAAAATATTACCTGAACGAAGAGCCGGTACTGAGCAATGTTCCTACCTATCAAATGGGCAACCTTGATGAGCGCGAGCATGTGTTTTCTGACATTGGTAATATGGTGGTTAAGCGCACCAACCAAAGCGGTGGCTATGGTATGGTGATGGGCAACAGCGTGCAGGAAGATGAATGGGAAAAAGCAAAGCTGGAGATAGAAAAAGACCCGCGTAGTTTTATTGCGCAGCCTATTATTAAGCTGTCGACAGTGCCTTGTTTTATTGATGGCAAACTGCAGCCGCGCCATGTGGATCTGCGTCCGTATGCTTTGTTTGGAAGAGATGGGGTAAAGATTGTTCCCGGTGGCTTAACGCGCGTGGCTTTGCGCGAAGGTTCGCTGGTGGTGAATTCATCGCAGGGCGGGGGAAGTAAAGATACATGGGTGATTGATTGATGAGCTTTCAACAGTGAGCTGTGAGCTATGAGGGTGATTGTAGTAAGTAGAATGCACCAAGATATTCCTCTGTGGGCTTTGTGGCTTTTTAGTTCAAATAAAAGCTCATTCATTGTTCGGAACGTTGATGGGAGCATTCCTGCGTGTTGAAGCCGCAGGAATGGCAACAACAGGCGATGAGAAAAGAACCGGATGATGGTTACCAAAAATGTATTTTGTAGTTGTATTTTTTAAACTGATAGCTGACGGCTGACTACTGACAGCTCAAAAAAACTTGTGGCTCAGAGCTCATACCTCATGCCTCATAACTGAAACGAACCAACGACTATGACAAACATGCTGAGCAGAACTGCAGATTCTCTTTTCTGGCTGAACCGCTATATGGAACGAACGGATAGCTTGCTGCGGCTATTGTACGTTCACTATATTTTGTCGCTTGATAAGGGCGTGAATGCGCCGGAAAGCTGGCGGCCGGTGCTGGAGATGGCAACAGCTCTGAACACAGAGGACATTGGCGAAATAGAACATAATATGGCTGACTCGCTGAATAAAATTATTTCGGATACGAAAAATGTGAACTCGCTAAAAATAATTGTGCATCGCGCCCGCGAAAATGCGCGTGGCGTTCAGGATTATATTACGAAGGAAACCTGGGAAGAAGTAAACCAAACCTATCATTACATTAATCATCGCGGGCTATCAGCAAAGCTGAGCGGCAATGAAGCGCTGCAGGTGATAGAAGATTTGGAACGACATTCAGTATTGTACGCCGGCATGATAGAACTGACAATGCCACGTGGCACGGGTTGGAACTTTATGTGTTTGGGTAAATTTATTGAGCGTTGCTTTCATACGGTGCACCTGTTGCAAAACCAGTTGAAGCTGATTGATTATAAAATTGATCAGGCGGTTGATATTTTGCAATGGAAATACCTTTTATTGTCGCTATCGGGTTATGAGATGCACCTGAAAACATACACAAGCAACCAGTACAGCCAGAACCTGCTGCACCAGGTGATATGGAATGAAAATTTTCCGCGCTCGGTGCTGTACTCGCTAAGCCGCGTGAATATTTACGTGAAAAAGGTAATGGGTGTAACTGACGACAGCCACGAAGGCAAAGCGCTTATCAATACACTGGGCAGGCTGTATAGCAGCATTAAATATAAAGAGCCTGAAAGCCTTACGGGGCAAAGCATTCAGCCGTTCCTGGAGAATATTAACCAGGAGCTTTCATCCTTTAGCACACAACTTGCACAGCATTTTTTCTCTTATCATTAATCTATCCTGATGGCTGTTTTTAAGATACATCATATTACACGATACGAATATAACCGCCCGGTAAAAGAAAGCCATAACGAGATTAAAATTTATCCATACCGGTACGAAGGTCAGGAAGTGCTGAACCATGAGCTGATTATTACCAACAGCCCAGGTGTGCAGACTTTTTTTGATTATTGGGGAAACCAGGTGGGCGTGTTCAGTTTGCTCACGGCGCATAATCTGTTAAGCATAGAAAGCAAGCTGGTGGTGCGTACGCTGGGCGTAAAGGAAGACGAGATTAATATGAGCGGCACGTTTGGCGATCTGCAGCACGATACGGACGAAAACCTGCAACTGCTGGAACTGGCAACTCCTGATTTTATTACCAACGAAAATGCCATTGACAATATCATTCAGCAGATTCATCAACCAACCAATACGGTGGCGCAAACGGTGGAAGCCTGCTCGCAATACATTTACAACCAGTTTAAGTATGTAAAAGGCATTACCAACGTACAAACGACGGTAGCCGAAATTCTTGACACGCAGGCCGGCGTTTGCCAGGATTTTGCCCATGTGATGCTGCAGGTATTGCGCACGCTCAACATTCCCGGCAGGTATGTAAGCGGCTACATTTGTCCCAATAAAAACGGTATGCGTGGCGAAGGCGCTACGCATGCCTGGGTAGAAGCCTACCTGCCGCTGCATGGCTGGACGGGCATTGACCCAACGAACAATGTGTGGGTAACCAACCGGCACGTGAAACTTGCGGTGGGCAGGCATTTCAGAGATTGCACGCCGGTGAAAGGAACCTTTAAAGGAACCGCTAAACAAAAACTCAGCGTGTATGTGTCAGTAAGCTACGAAGATGGCAACACATACGAGGATATGAACAACGTACCATTAGGAAAACAATCACATGAAGAAGCGGAAGAAGAAGCACACGAAGGCTTTGGAATGCAGCAATAGAGAGCTATGAGCTTTTAGCCGTTAGCCATTAATTTATAAATGCAGAATACATTTTTGGTAGCCATCGTTCATCTATTTATTAAGCTGCGGTTGTGTCACTCCCATCAACGTTCCGGGCAATGATTGGGCTTTTTTTTTAAAACCATAATTGTCATAATTCATCCGATGAAAACAAAACCAAAGAGTCATACAGCATGAAGTCATAATACTTGTTACATACCGCTTACTACAATTAACGTAATCACCCAAACATCGCAACAACATAATAATTTCCGACAGCTTACTCTCCTTACTTTTGCCGCGCTATGAAAGCTGAGCTTATCATTTACAGAATCCTTTCTTTTTTGCTATTACCGGTAGCCGCATTGCTGGCTATGAATTGCCTGGCAGCTATTGTGGTAGCGCTTGCCAACCCAACCTTATTACTATCTGTTTTTTTGTTTGCCTGTATTGCCATTTATATTATCGCTTCTTACTTGTTCCTCACACGGGGAATTGAGCGTAACAGTACACGCAAACCAGGGCTGCGCGATTGGATCCGGATCAATGGTTCTATTACGTTTGTGCTTAGCCTGCTGGGTACTTTTCTGTTTACAAAAACCCATCTTCAGCCGGCAGACGCTAAGCTGATTCTGGATCAGTTGCAGGCGCAAAACCACACACAGCTTGGTATAAGTATAGCCGAATTTCAAAAGGTGCTGAGCGGATTTATAACAGCTATGGCAATCATAAGCGTTCTTCTGGTGGTGCATGTTTTAATCACCTTTCACCTGATGCGGCAGTTCCGGTATTTATTTTCGGATGGTGATATGAATGCAAACGAATGATTCGTTTGTATCTCAACAAAAATTTTTTGCAACAGATCAATAATCTGTTTTGAAGCTTCATCAATTTTACTAAATTGTTTGCCTTATGCAACCTGCGTTTCAAAAATATCTTGCACTATACAAAAAACTCGATGTGCCTGGAATCGGCAATTTTACGGTAGAAGATACATCGCCGTCATTGCAGTTTACTAACAAGCAACTACTGCCACCGCAAAGCCGCATCCGGTTTGCGCCCGTGGTTCATCCTACCAACAATCATTTTTATGGCTTTCTATCGCGCGAATGGAACGTTGATAAAGTAATTGCCATACGCCGCTATAAAGAAGAAGTGGAACAGGTAATGGAAAACCTGAAACACCTCGGCATGTATAACTGGTCAGGCATAGGCATTTTACACAAAACCGGCGATGGCAGCTTTGCATTTACCGCTTCAGATGAATCTTCCCTGTCTTTCTTTGCTATGTTGCCGGCAGAACGCGTGGTGCGCAAATTCACACAACATACCGTATTGGTTGGCGAGCGGGAACACGTAAAAGATTACGTAATGCCCGAAGAGTTTGCCGAAGAAACAATACCGTCAGCAGAAGCCACAAAAGACCGCTGGAAATTATATGCGCTGATACTGGCGATAGTAGCGGTTATTATGATTGTGGTGTATTACTCGATATATAATTCAAATTGATTTTAGAGTAAAAACGCAGGCTGCTCAATACCCATATTTCTCCTTCCATTTACCTTTTAAAAACTTGCGCATCTCTTCTTCTCTTGCATTGTTGCCCGGAACATAAAACGCAATGCCGCTAAGGGCTTCAGGCAGGTATTCCTGCTCTGCAAAATTATTCCCGAAAGAATGGGCATACTTGTAGCCTTTGCCATAATTCAAATTTTTCATCAACCCGGTTGGTGCATTGCGAATATGTAATGGCACTTGCAAATCGCCGTATTTAAGAACCGCATCCTGCGCGGCTCCAATAGCCGCATACGAGGCATTGCTTTTTACAGAAGACGCTAAATAAACAGCGCATTGCGAAAGGATAATTCTTGATTCGGGATAGCCGATTTTATCGACTGCTTCAAAGGTGGCATTGGCAAGAAGCAAGGCATTGGGATTGGCATTGCCAATGTCCTCACTGGCAAAGATGAGCATGCGCCGCGCAATGAACGTGACTTCCTCGCCGCCTTCTATCATGCGTGCCAGCCAATACACAGCACCGTTAGGATCGCTGCCGCGCATACTTTTAATGAAGGCACTGATGATATCGTAGTGTTGCTCACCTTTTTTATCGTACAAAGCCACGCGACGCTGAGCCACATTCATCACAACATTATCTGTAATGGTTATGTTGTTTGGTTTGCCAAACGAAGCCACAACAAGCTCTAATAAATTCAGCAACTTGCGGGCATCGCCACCACTGATGTTTAATAATGCGTCTGTTTCTTTCAGGTCAATTTTCTTTGTTTGCAATAGTTCATCTTTCTCAATTGCATGCTTCAATAAAACAATCATGTCTTCTTCAGTCAGCGCTTTCAACACGTACACCTGGCTTCGGCTTAGTAAAGCTGAATTCACTTCGAAAGATGGATTTTCTGTAGTGGCTCCAATCAGTGTAACGGTTCCTTTTTCTACTGCACCAAGCAGTGCATCCTGCTGACCTTTATTGAAGCGATGGATTTCATCAATAAACAAAACGGCACCTGCCTGCAGCTTTGCATTTTCTATAATTTCACGTATATCTTTTACACCACTGCTGATGGCGCTGAGCTGGTAAAAAGGAACCTGCAACGTATGCGCAATGATATTAGCGATGGTGGTTTTGCCTACGCCGGGCGGTCCCCACAAAATCATGGAAGGAATGCGCCCGCTGTCAATGGCAGTGCGCAGGATGCTGCCTTTGCCAGTTAAATGTTGTTGCCCGACAAGATCATCAAGCGCTGTGGGACGAAGGCGTTCAGCCAATGGAATATTCGTGTTCACGAGATAAAAATAAGCATGTTCCGCTCAGTTTGTTTTTTGTTTATTGCTAAATAAAGTCTGATTTATAGCGAGCGATTTATTAGTTATAAAATGTATTATTCAAGGCTACGAACGATAAAATTTCCGGCAATGGCTTAGGTTGAATTGGAAGATTGGAATGTAAATTTCGCTTTCTTAAAAGCCACATCATTGCCCGGAACCCATCTGTGTGATTCTAATTTTTCTTTACTTAAAAGAGGAATTAAAACAAATCTTGCGATTGCAACTGCCGATCATAATAAAGACGAACGATGGCTGCCAAAAACTGTATTTCATTTTCAAACGGAACCATTGTCAATTTTACAGTGATCGAATACATCAATCACAAAGGCTTATTAGTCAATTATCATTATTTTCATTTTATAAAACCAAACAGCGATGACAGCTATTGCCAAACCACAGCCGGGAATGTTCAAGCCTTTTTCGGCAGCTTATATTGGTCTTGTGGATGATAATATTTCGATAGATGCGCTATCCTCCGAATTTGATGACATGAAATCATTTCTTCTTTCCATACCGGAAGAGAAATGGAGCTACCGATATGCGGAAGGCAAATGGACATTGAAAGAAATGCTTGCCCACATGATAGATACCGAGCGCATTTTCAGCTATCGCGCGCTGCGTATGGCACGCAACGACAGCATGCCTTTGCCTGGCTTTGAGCAGGATGATTATGTGCCATTCAGTAATGCAGAAAGCAGAAGTTATCAAGGACTGATCGAAGAATTTGAAGCCGTTCGCAGAAGCACTTACCTGCTTTTTCGCAGCTTTGATGATTCAGTGTGGGACAGATATACGCTGGCAGGCAATCATCCCGTGAGCGTGAGAACGATGTTGTATTTAGTGATTGGTCATGCAAAACATCATGTAAAGATTATAAGGGAGAAATATTTATAGCAATGGTTGTAATTAAATAAACAAAGTGCACTAAAACAAAGAGCTTACTGCCATGCGGAAAGCTCTTTGTTTTACTATCAACCATTATCTTTCAATAGTAACCGGCTTGCCATAATATCGCGTGAGCGAGTCTTTCAGCCTTGCCGTATCTGCCGACGGCGCATCTTTAACGAGGTATATTTTATAGAGCGAATAGGTATCGTGTTTTGTACTATCGAGGTATACTTTTGTGCCATACAATTTCAGTTGGTTAAAGCGCTTGGCAGCATACACAGGATTGACTGTTTTATTTATAATAAAACGATAGCCGGAAGTGCCTGCAGAAGCTGCTACGGTATTCGTTGTTGCAGTACCATGAATGGCTACAGGTGGTTGCGTGGCTGTAACCGTATTATTGACAGGCGATGAAGAAGGCACCGAAACGATGGTATCCGTTATCGTGGCAGCGGTGTCTTTTGTGGCTGCAGTGGCATCGGCATTATTCCTGTTTGCATAGAAATAATAACCACCCGCGCCAAGAGCCACAATGATAAACAACGTCAGTACAATCATGCCTGTATTGCTGGTTCGCCCGGCTTCCGGGTTGGCAATGTCATACGTTTGATAATTGGCTTCGTTAGCTGCCTGTTTACTCTTGCTTCGCTCTTGCAAAAGATGCTCGCCTGGCACTTCCTGCACAAACTGAAGCTCGCGGCTTTTATTCAATTGCAATTGCCCGAAGCCGGGAATCTGCCACGGAGTACCAATATTGATAAACTGCTTTACCTGGTTCAGGTGCGCTTCAATATCGAAGCCGGTAATGATTTTATTTTTCCCCTGGTTTTCAGAGATAAAACTGATCAGCTCTTCTGAGGTATATACTTTTTTATCGGGGGTAAATTCAACCAGCGGCGTACCGTTAGGCGCCTGCCCGTTTACAACGGTAAACTCACCTAAGCCTTGTGCCGATAGCTTTTTATGCTCTGTCAGAAAATCGGAAATATATGCGTCGAGGTTATACACCGTTCAGATTTTACGCAAAATAAGGAAACAGTACATTGATAGCTTGTGAAATGATGCACATTTTTCTAACCTTCTTAATTGAACGCAGCCGGCTGTCGTTAATTTCGTTGTATGTTATCTCCCGCCGAAGAGCGTTTTATTGTGTACTGGGCTGCCAATCGCGACCGTGAAAAACGCACATTTCGCCAGTTGTTATTTGGTTTGCCGCTGGGCTTGCTTATTGGCGCAGGCATTTTTGTAAGTGTAGTTACCGGTACCTGGTACGAGCGCGCCGATATGGTTGCCAACACGCAGATGAACCCCAATGTGCTCATTGTTGCCATCCTTGCTATTGCTGTGTTTACAGGATTGTTTTATAAAAAATTCAAGTGGGATCAAAACGAGCAGCTTTATAAGGAATTGCTGGCAAAAAAGAAAAAACAAGAGAAGAATTTGGAGGGATAATTTGGAAAAATGTGCTCGTCACCGCGAGGTACGAATCAGTTTGTAACACGCAGCAAAAACATGTTTGCCAATAGTGAAGTAATTTCTTTCTCTCACTACCGGCTACTCACCACACACTACTTCATTAAAAAACTAAGCTTCGCAAAATCATCCAGGCTCAATTGCTCGGCTCGTTTATTAAAAATAGCATCCTGTAAAACATCTTCACTAAATAAACTTCGCGTGGCATTGCGAAGCATCTTTCTTCTTTGGTTAAAAGCTGTTTTTACGAGCACTGTAAAAGCGCGCTCACTCTTCAATGATAATACCTCTTTTTTTCTTCGCAGGCGTATCACGCCACTCATTACTTGTGGTGGTGGTGTAAATGAAGAAGGCGGCACATCAAACAAATAGTCAACAGAATAATACGCCTGAATTAAGATGGATAAAATGCCATACGCTTTGCTTCCCGGCTGCGCTGCCACGCGTTGCGCCACTTCTTTTTGAAACATGCCTATGATAACAGGCACCTGCTCTTTCCACTCCAGAATTTTAAATAAAATCTGCGAAGAAATATTGTAGGGAAAGTTACCGATAACAATAAAACTGTCTTCGAAAGGAGATGCTGTTTTTAAAAAATTATCGCGGATGATTTTATCTTTTACAGAAGGATAAGTGGCTTCTAAATAGTCCGCTTTCTCATTATCTATTTCTACTGCCTTAAAGGCAATGCCGTGTATTTGAAGTAAGTATTTGGTAATAGCGCCGCCACCGGGACCAACCTCCAGCAATTGCGAAAACGATTCCTGTTGCAGAGCTTCAACAATGCTTTGGCAGATGGTTTCATCGTGCAGAAAATGTTGGCCCAAAGACTTCTTTAACGTGTAAAACATGAAGCGCAAAAATAACCGGAACTGTGGCGATAAAATTTTCTATTTGGTGCTTGCCCTGCCTAAAGAAATAAATGCAGCGCCGGCTATAATTAACCCGGCACCTACAAAAGTTTGCCAGGTAAGTTTTTCTTTTAAAAAAAAGGAAGCCAGCAAAACAGTAAAGATGATTGAGCTTCTGTCAATTGAGCTAACTGCAGGCGCATGACCATCTTTTAAAGCCTTGAATTGAAACAGGGAAGCTAAAGTAGTAGCCACGCCGGCGCCGATTAAAAACAGCCAGGCTTTTTTATCCATTTTCCCAAAATCTTCTGTTGCTTTCGAGAAAAAAACAGTTGACCACGAAATAATAAGTATCAATACGGCTTCAATAGCAAACGCCAGAAACGGGCTCACTTTTTCGAGGCCAGCTTTGGTAAACGTAACAGAAATGGCAGCCATCACAGCGCCCAAAAGAGCGAAAACAAACCACATGCGAGATAACATTTTACGGATGAACTATATCCATTATAAAAAGAGTACCAAATAATGAGTGGTAAGTAATGAGTGGTGAATATTGAATGAATTTGGATAATTATAACTCACCATAATAAATCAGATGGAATCAATATCTAACCGCAGGCGTTCCTTCAATTCTTTTACCAGCGGGTATTGCGAAGCAATATAGTTATAACGTTCCCGGCTGTTCATAGTCAGAAAGGGATCAATCTCTTGCTGCACATCATCGGCTACTACCACCTGCAATTGAATAGAATGATTGTGAAATGTATTCTGAATACATTCGGAAAGCAATGTTTTTTCCTGCTCAACAAACCGTTGCTGCACCAAAGCGTTTACGGTTATTAAAACTTTTGTATCGTTCTCAATGGTCAGCTCCGCCATTTTGAAAGTATTGGATGCGCTATGCTTTTGTTGTTCTTCCAGCTTCGCGGCAAAGCCAAGCCAGCATTCGCGCAGCTTTTCCATTTCCAGCGGTTCCGCTTCTGCAATCTCTTCAATATTGTAGCGGTCGCCATATTTATCCTTCAGGGCAGAGAGCAGGTTTTTCTTTGTTTTAGTTTGCACCAATGTCGCAGCCACAGGTTCAGCTACTACAGTATCAGCCTCGTTGTTGTCTGCAATATAAGCCGGCATGGCAACAGCAGGCTTTGGTTCTTTAAACTGAGGCTTTGAAATGGCAGGTTGCTGAATAAATAATTTCGCTTCGGCTGGTTTGGTCTGCGGTTTTCCATTTACCGAAGGCTCCCGTTTTGGATGATCATTCTGAGAAGATGTTTCTTCTTTTTCAGGCAATAATTGCGGCGCCTGCTGCACGCCTGTCGCTACAGTTGGCTGCAAATAAGGAATGCTTCGGGCGCGATAAGCCACCGGCGCATCCACGCGCTTCTTTTTTACCACTTCACCATTTTCTACAGACAGTTCCAGCGCCTGCTGCAGGAAGTTTAGCTTAATCAAAGCCATCTCTGCATGCAGCCGTTTATTGCGCGCCATCTTGTAGTTAATTTCGGCTTCGTTCAATATGTTCAGAGCACTTACCAGAAACGATCCGCTTACCGTTTTAGCGGCAGATAAATATCGCTCCTGCGCCCCTTCTACCACGTCGAGTAAAGAAGCCGCCCTGGCATCTTTGCAAACCAGCACATTCCGCAGAAACATAGCAAAACCATTCAGCACTGCATCGCCTTCAAAGCCTTTGCGGTTGATTTCATCATACAGCAACATGGCGGATGCAAGCTGTTGCTGCAATAAACTATCAAGAAGTTTGAAGTAATAATCCTCATCCAGGATGTTCAGATTCTCCAGCGTGTTCTGGTAAGTAACATGCGCGTTGGTAAACGATACAATCTTATCCAAAATAGATAAGGCATCGCGCATGCAGCCTTCGCTTTTTTGTGCAATGATTTGCAACGCACCTTTCTCTGCTTCTATCTGTTCTTTATCTGCTATTTCCTGCAGATGATCTACAGTATCCTGTGTGGTAATCCGCTTAAAATCGAATATCTGACAGCGCGATAAAATGGTAGGAAGTATCTTATGTTTTTCTGTAGTCGCCAAAATAAATATGGCGTATGGCGGTGGCTCTTCCAGCGTTTTCAGAAACGCATTGAAGGCGCTGGTGCTCAGCATGTGCACTTCATCCACAATGTACACTTTGTATTTGCCGGCTTGCGGCGCAAAGCGCACTTGCTCTACCAACGAACGGATGTCATCAACCGAATTGTTGCTTGCCGCATCCAGCTCATGAATGTTCAGCGAAGTGCCTTCGTTAAAGCTGCGGCAAGAGTTACATTCGTTGCAGGCTTCGCCATCCGGCTGCAGGTTTTCGCAATTGATTGTTTTGGCAAGAATGCGTGCGCAAGTGGTTTTGCCCACACCACGCGGACCACAAAACAGGAACGCATGCGCCAGTTGGCGGTTTTTAATCGCATTCTTCAGCGTGGTGGTAATGTGCCCCTGCCCTACAACCGTGCTAAACGTTTGCGGGCGATATTTGCGTGCCGAAACAATAAACTCATTCATAATCCAAGCTGCAAGTTAGCATTACGCAGGTCATCCATTCAATGGACTTTTACACAGTCACTACATAGTTTATTTATTGCTTTACCTGTTTGAAATGAATGGATTAAACTTTTAAACCGGCGCCGGAAAGAGAAAACAAAAAATGTTTTCCACTTCTAATAAACATAGTTATACAGGCTGAATAAAGGTTTATAAACATCTGATTCAAGCTTTTTTAAATGAAGTTTAGGACAATAGAAAAAAATCATCGTCCGCCGCTTTTCTCATCGCCTGTTGCAATCGAAGATTTGTTTTGATTTTTCTCTTAATAAAGAGAAATTAGAATTACAAAGAGAAGTTCCGGGCAATGACTTAGCTTTTCTTTCAGACTGAAATCATTAAAAAATCTTATTCTTCCTATATGGAAATCTTCCAAAACCAGTTAAAAATAAACATCCTCAATTAAGAAAAACTCCGGCTCGCGGTTGTATGGTAAAGTGATGGCAATTACATTAAACTGCAGGTATTGCCACTTCGGATATAGATATTGATACTCTTCCGCGGCATTTTTCAGGTTCATCATTTTTTCCTTGCTCATGCTTTCTTCCGGTTTTCCATACTTATCGGAAGTGCGGGTTTTTACCTCAAAAAAATGCAGGAACTTTCCTTTAGATGCAATGATATCAACTTCCCAGTGCCGGAAGCGCCAGTTGCGGTGAAGAATATTGTAGCTATGTTTTATTAAATAATCAACCGCTAAGTCTTCACCTTTATTGCCCGTACCTTTGTTGTCCATTTTAAGATGGTTTAATATTGCAGCAATATGAGTTTTGTTCAGGATAAAATACTGTTGCTGAAAGGAAAGATTCAGCATTATGCCTGGGGCGGTTACGATTATATCCCCGCCTGGCTCGGCACCGAAAATAAGGAACATCAGCCATTTGCCGAATACTGGCTGGGCGCGCATCCGTCGGCTTCGGCTACTGTGATTACGCGCAACGGCGAGTTGTCGTTACAGAAGCTAATCAATGAATATCCGCAGGAGTTTTTAAGCCAGGCTACGCGGCAGCGTTTTGGTGAATTGCCTTACCTGCTTAAAATACTGGATGTAAAAGATATGCTGAGCATACAGGTGCATCCTACCAAAGCGTCGGCGGCTGTTGGTTATGAAACCGAAGAAGCTGCCGGTGTTCTTATTGGCGCATCGCACCGCAATTATAAAGATAAGAACCATAAGCCGGAAGTGATGGTGGCGTTAAGCGATTTCTGGCTGCTGCATGGCTTTTTAGAAAAAGAAAAACTAAAAGCTGCGTTGCAGGCGCAGCCTGAGTTTGCAGATTTAATTGACATATTTGGCGATGGTAATTATAAAGCTTTGTATGAGCACGTGATGAACCTGCCGCAAAGTGAGGTGAACCAAAAGATGACGCCTTTGGTAAAACGCGAGGTGGAACGCAAGCAAAAGGATGAAACCGGTAAAAGCGAGCCTGGCTGGTGGGTGGCTAAATTGTATAGTAGTGATGAAGCTATAGATGACATAGACCGCGGCGTGTATTCAATCTATTTTTTCAATATTGTGAATGCAAAAGAAGGGGAAGGTGTTTTTCAGGGCGCGGGTTTGCCGCATGCTTACCTGGAAGGACAGAATGTAGAACTGATGGCAAACAGCGACAACGTGCTGCGTGGCGGATTAACTCCAAAGCATGTTGACGTGCCCGAGCTAATGAAGCATACCAATTTTGAAGGCATTATACCGAATGTGATGAAAGGAGAAAAGGTAAGCGGGCATGAAAAGAACTATGCCTGCCCGGTGCCTGATTTCGGTATCCATTCTTTGGCGTTGCAAAAAGGCGAAACCACTAATGCGCAAACGGTATCGCTTGAGCTGTGGATTGTGATAAAGGGAACCGTTGAGCTGGCTGGCAGCAACATATTATCAGTTCATCACGGACAATCGTTTGCTGTGTTGCCGGGTGAAGATTTTACCATTACAGCCACGGAAGATTCGTTGTTATATAAAGCCTTTGTTCCTGAGACATAAGAGAATATTTTTGACCCCATTTTATTTATAATGAAAGACAAACATTCAGTTTTTATATCGCTTTTGCTACTGATTATTGTGGCTTCGCTTTACCGTGTTATTCCGGGCAGACCTTTCGGTTTCGCGCCGCAATACGCTATGACAATTTTTGGTGGCGCCATGTTTATAAAAGATAAAAAATGGGCGTTTGCATTGCCATTGCTATCTATGTTTATCAGCGATGCATTGTATGAAGTGCTGTACCATGTTGGCGTTACTACTATACAAGGTTTTTATGAAGGGCAATGGCTGAACTATTTGCTGTTTGCTTTGCTGACAACGATTGGATTTTTAATAAAGAAAATCAATGCTGTGAATGTATTGCTGGCTTCTATAGCGGCACCGACCGTTTATTTTCTATTGTCCAACTTCTTTGTATGGCTTGGTGGTGGCGGGTTTGGCAGACCCAAAACGTTTGATGGCTTACTGATGTGTTACAATGATGCACTTCCATTTTTTCCGAATAGTTTATATGCGACGATAATTTTTTCGGTAGTATTATTTGGAGGGTATTATTTGATAAGAAGAGAAGAATGGAATGGTGAAATTGTGGAAGCATAAAATGAGGTCGTTGCGTAAAAAAGATTTTTATTGTAAGCGTAGCCTGCCAATTCATGATTTGTATTTTAGCTTCACTTCCTGCCAACCGATTCCTTTTCCATCATTTTCTTCGTAAAACCGCAATCTTTCTTCAAGTAATTCTTTTCTCCAGTCAGGCATTAGGCGAATCGTTTCTTCGTCAATGCTGTTTAACAGTTCAGCCGCCAGTTGCTTTTTTCTGCTGCTGGTAAGGCAAAAAGTTCGTTTCTGTCAATCATAAACCAAGCATATTTTGTTACAAGTTAAAAAAATAATGTAAAGAAATTCAGCATTTTTTCTAAAAAGATATAGCGACGGAACGAACACTTTCTCTATCATTTTTTCGAGCTTCTCATCGCTTTCACTTTCTTCACAGCATCGTCCTGTAAAAACGCTTTGTACTCGTTTGATTCAACAGCATACACGGCTAATTTCCCTTCACCATTTGCATGAACGCCAAAGCCGTGTTTCTTTGTTAATGGCGATGTTCTGAAGCAAGGTTGCCCTTTTGAAAAGAACGTTTCTCTTTCCTTTTTATAATCCGCTTTTACGATGTCGTTGCGGTCGGCAAATACCTGGAACAATACATCATCCGATGTATACTGATAAGGATGTTTCAACAGCATGTCATATTG
Organism: Ilyomonas sp.; assembly: GCA_965199905.1. Lineage (GTDB taxonomy): Bacteria > Bacteroidota > Bacteroidia > Chitinophagales > Chitinophagaceae > Ilyomonas. Next base: position 1,968,796 of record OZ241366.1, read on the forward strand.
CCTCTCAGCCACCGTTTTCCTATCGTTTTTTGATGATGATATATCACCAATTAACGCATCACTATCTTCTGCCACTTCTATAAAAGTGTTGTAATAGTTTGTAGTGTGAATTTTATTCTTTTCATCCATGATACATCCGGTTGAGTGAGATTTATTATGATTCCAAAGCGTTCTTTAAATCTTCAATCAAATCTTCCACATCTTCAATACCCACGCTCAGCCTGATTAAGGAATCGGTTAAGCCATTCTTCAAACGTTCTTCACGCGGTATGGAAGCATGCGTCATAGAAGCCGGATGATTGATTAAAGACTCTACGCCACCAAGGCTTTCTGCCAGTGCAAATAATCTGGTCGACGTTAATACTTTCATAGCCGCTTCTATGCTGTCATCTTTCAAAACAAAGCTCATCATGCCGCCAAATCCACGCATCTGTTTTTTGGCAACCGCATAGCCCGGATGATCTTCAAAACCGCACCAGTACACAGTTTTCACTTTATCATGACTGCGGAGATAATGTGCAATCTGTTCTCCATTCTCGCAATGCCGCTGCATACGAACATGCAATGTTTTGATGCCACGCAACACCAAAAAACAATCCTGTGGACCCGGCACAGCGCCACAACTTTTCTGTATAAAATATAAGTCGTCGCGAAGCTTATCATCGTTCATAATTAAGCAACCTTGTATCACGTCACTGTGTCCGCCAAGATATTTGGTAGCACTGTGCAAAACAATATGGGCACCTAAACCGAGAGGATTTTGCAGGTAAGGTGACGCAAATGTATTATCAACGCAAACAAGGATGTTGTGTGGCTTCGCAATGTTGGCAACCGCTTCAATATCTGTAATGTTCATCAAAGGATTGGTAGGCGTTTCTGTCCATATCAGCTTTGTGTTTTCGTTGATGTAAGGTTCAATATTGCCGGCTTCCTGCATATTCACATAATGAAACTTAATTCCAAACTTCGCAAACACTTTTGTGAACAGCCGATACGTGCCGCCGTACATATCACTCGCTGCAATCACTTCATCGCCCGGCTGCAACAACTTTATCACCGCATCTGTAGCTGCCACGCCGCTGCTGAATACCAATCCATGTTTACCATTTTCTATCTCTGCCACAGCGCGTTCCAAAGCAAAGCGCGTTGGGTTTTGCGAGCGCGCGTATTCGTATCCTTTATTCTTTCCCGGTGCTTCCTGCACATAGGTTGATGTTTGATAAATCGGTGTCATAATTGCACCTGTAGAAGGATCCGGTTCCATCCCGGCATGTATCATTTTTGTTCCTAAACCCATGGTATTGTTGATTGAATATTGTTAATGATTAATTGAAAAAGCAGATTGAATATTTGTTCTGAATTCTAAGTGCGCAACTCATCCCATAAAATTTAGATCATCCACCAAATCCCGGTTCAGATGATGGCTGCCGCACTCAAATACCTGAAGTCGTAATTCTCTCTTTCATGCGCACCTTTTGCATTTATTTTCTTTAATAAAACTTTCTTATCAAGCACGCCTTTGTCTGCCAGCTTCTTCCGGCTTTCCATAATCATTTCCCGGATGTTTTTATTCATCATCCATTGTTGCTGCGGCGGTTCGTAGCCAACTTTATCCGTTCGCCATACAATGTTTTGTGGCAAGAAATGATTCATGCTTTTGCGTAATATCCATTTGGTAAAACCATCTTTTATTTTCATAGCTGATGGCAGCGAAAAAAGAAATTCTACCATCTGATGCTGCAAAAAAGGCAATCTTACTTCGCGCGAATTCGCCATCGAATTCCGGTCAGCGTAACGAAGCAATTCTTCCAGCCCAAACGTAAATGTATTGTAATGCAAAATATCTTCTAACTGCCTTATAACAGGCTTATGCAAAGTATCTTCATTAGCATATCGCAATGCAAACTCTTTATCAATATCGGGCTGGTAATTCACCTGCGCAAACGCTTTTTGCTGCAAGCGTTTTGCCGCTTTATCAGGATAGTATGCAGCGATGTAATTTTTCCAGCTCCATTGTTCTATAAAATGATTTTGTTGTAACTCTTTTTTTTCCTTGGCAAACAACGAACGATCACTTAGTAAAAGCTCTTGCAAAAACCAATGTGTGTATCGTTTATAACCGCTTAATATTTCATCCGCACCTTGTCCGTCAAGCAATACAGTAATGCCTTTTTCTTTTGCTGATTGATACACCAAATACTGCGTCAACACGCTGCTGCTTTGTACCGGCTCATCCTGGTGATACATTAACTGCTGCCAATTATTTGCCCACTCATCTGCTGTTGGTTCAACAATGTATTGACTGATGCCAAATGCCTCGCTTACTTCCTTGCTATACTTTGTTTCATCCTTTTTAAAGCCGCTGAAACCCGCCGTGAATGCGGCGTTGCGCCATTGCGTTCCTTTCTCTTTTTGTTGATGAATTGCTGCTACAATACTACTGCTATCAAGCCCGCCGCTTAAACTGGTGCCAACAGCTACATCACTACGCAACCTTCGTTTTACCGAAGTTAAAAACAAGTCTGTAAACTGCTCAATCGCATCTTCTTCAGTAATGGTTATAGTTTGCAATTGTGGCTGATACCACTTCCGCATTTTTATCTTTCCTTCAGAAGGAATAATGGACAAACAATTGCCCGGCGGCAGCGATAAAATGTTATTGTAAAATGTAGCCGTCTTCTTTATCGGGTTCTGAACATAACCTAAAGCCAGATAGTTCAGCATCATAGTGCCATTCAGATTTCTCGCTACGCCCGCAGCAAACAAAGCCTTGATTTCACTTGCAAAAAATAGCTGCTGAAACCTGCCACGTTCTGCATATACCGCATGATAATAAAATGGCTTTTCACCAAAGCGGTCACGCGCAGCAAACAGTGTTTGCTTGTTACCATCATACAATGTAAAAGCAAACATGCCATCAAAATAATGCAGGCAATCTTCGCCCCAGCAATCATAAGCTGCCGGTATTACTTCCGTATCGGTTGTTGTGGTAAAATGATAGCCCTTTTTTACTAACTCATCCTTTAGTTCAATATAGTTATAAATCTCACCATTGAAAACGAGTGTATAATGCAGGTAATGAAAAGGCTGATCTGCATTGTGCGATAGATCCAATATACAAAGCCTTCTATGCGCAAAGCCAACCGTTTGTTCCTCGTTCATCCAATAACCTTCGCCGGATGGTCCGCGATGCTGCAGAGCATCTGCCATACGCTGAAGCGCTTGCTGTTGAACCATTGATGAGTGAGGAGAAATAACGCCTGCAATGCCGCACATAACGCGAAGGTAGGTAAGGGAAGGATGAAGAGTTTTGGATGAGTTACGATGAAGCAAATTTTACAATAGCTACTACACCTCCTAAAATGGCAAGTAACTGCACGGTGCCAGTCCAAAACATAGCTTTATAAATATCAACTTTAGATTGTTCTAATTTTATTTTGAATTTATGAATATCTTCTTTCACTTGATAAATATCATCCTTTGCTGACGAAGTATTTGTATCAATTTTTAAGCTTAACTGATGAATATCTTGCTTTGTTGCAGACGCCTGTTTTTCTTTTTTTAATTCGAACTCCACCACATCTCCTAAGACTTCTACAAATGCTGCAGCTCTGTCGTCAGACAGATGCAAATCTTTTCTTAGTAAATCATAGAATTTGATTTCAATACCATTCACAATTACAAGTTTATCTGTTTTCATTCATAATAGTATATCAATACTAATCGCTATGAATTAATAGTTCTAACTGCTCTTTTGCATACTTCATTACGTCCGGAATAAATGCTTTGTAGCATACTTTCAGCTCATTATAATTCTTCATAAACGCTTCAAAAGCAGCCACGCTATTATTCAGGTAAACCGCTCTTCGAGCCACGCCTTCAAAACTGTTTTCCATGCCATTTAAAGTCCGGTAATTATATAGCCAGTTCTGTTGTTTCATATAAGGAAACATGCGTGCAAACCGCTCGGGAAAAATATCTGTAAAGCCATCCATCCGGCGATAAGTTTTTTGGGCGAACTGATCCAATTCTTTCTCTGTATGCAACGTCTCGTCGAGCGCAAGGAAATGATCATAAGCAACATCCACAAACGCGCCCGCATACAAGCGAACCGACTCTCTAAAAAAGAGCTTCGCTTCAAGCGTTGCCAGGTGTTCATCCGTAAAAGCATCAATCAGCCGGTGCAGCGTAATCCCTTTCTGAACGCCCACAGGATAATCAAATTTCTTCCTGCCTTTTACAAAGTCGCTGATCATATTCCCGGCAAGAATATCCGGCTCTCCAAACGATAAAAAAGCATGTGCGAGGTAGTTCATTCCATTATCAGTTTACCACTTATCAAGTACGTTAACATACCGTTCTTTATTTCATCATCCGCCTGTCTGTTTTTAAACAGAAGCGAACAGAATTTCTGAAACCCTTTTCAATACTGACTTTCAGCCTTACCGCTAATGCCTGTCAATAATGCCCGTTCACCGTTCATCAAAACCTGTTTTGTTAAAGGCAGCACCGGTCACAATCCTCTTTTCACCGCTTGTTGCCCTTTCTACTTTTACATCGTCAAAATGATTCACAAAATCAAAAACAATAATCTTAAAAAATTTTTATGAAAACAGCTTTCATCCGCTTCGCAAAAACAACAGCATTAGCAGTTTTTATGTTCATCGCTTTTACAATGAGCGCCTTTGCCAAACCCATTGAAGTTAAGAATTACCTGGTACGACAGTTTAAGCAGCAGTTCAGCAATGCCTCCGATGTTACCTGGAAAACCACATCAAAATTTACGTCGGCTACTTTTATGCAGGACGGCCAACAAACACGTGTGTTTTACAATCCGCAGAATGAACTGATCGGCGTATCCAGAGAGATTACCATAAACGAAATTCCTAAAAAAGCTCAGCAGGTTATCAATGCGCGCTACAACAATTATACAGTGGTGTCTGTCATTGATTTTACGAATGCAGATGGCGAAGAAAATTATTATATCCAGCTTCAAACCGAAAACAAACAATTCATCCTGCAGTCTGACGAATATGGCTCCGTAAGCGATTTTCAGAAGTAAGCACTTCATCCCCTGTTTCCAAAATACAAAGCAGTCTCAGCCATATCGTTGAGACTGCTTTTTTTATCCTTTCCCTATCCCTCATTCCCTCTACTTTTGCTTCCTTAACAAAGAGCTATGAACAAAGGACCAGTTTCACAATTCATCCTTCACCACTACCGCCATTTCAATGCAGCCGCGCTTATCGATGCCGCCAAAGGCTATGAAACGCATTTGATGGAAGGTGGCAAAATGATGATCACCCTCGCCGGCGCCATGAGCACTGCCGAACTCGGCATCTCCCTCGCCGAAATGATCCGCCAGGATAAGGTTGCCATCATCTCCTGCACCGGCGCCAACCTCGAAGAAGATGTTATGAACCTCGTTGCCCACAAATCTTACAAGCGCGTTCCCAACTACCGCGATCTTACGCCGCAGGAAGAATGGGACCTCCTCGAAAATCATTACAACCGCGTTACCGATACCTGCATCCCCGAAGAAGAAGCTTTCCGTCGTCTCCAAAAGCATCTCGTAAAGCAATGGATGGACGCTGAAGCCGCTGGCGAACGTTACTTTCCGCACGAGTTTTTATACAAAACTGTATTAAGCAAAGAGCTGGAGCAGTATTACGAAATAGACCCCAAAGACAGTTGGATAGTTGCCGCCGCCGAAAAAAACCTTCCCATCGTCGTTCCCGGCTGGGAAGACAGCACTACCGGCAACATATTCGCCAGCTACGTTATCAAAAACGAGCTCAAGGCAAGCACTGTAAAAAGTGGCATCGAATACATGGTGTACCTCACCGAATGGTACCGCGCCAACAGCGGCGGTAAAGGCGTCGGCTTCTTCCAGGTCGGCGGCGGCATCGCCGGCGATTTCCCAATCTGTGTTGTCCCCATGATGTACCAGGATCTTGAATGGCACGACGTTCCCTTCTGGAGTTACTTCTGCCAGGTCAGCGACAGCACTACCAGCTACGGTTCCTACAGCGGCGCCGTCCCCAACGAAAAAATCACCTGGGGCAAGCTCGATATACATACACCAAAGTTCATCGTCGAAAGCGACGCCACCATCGTAGTCCCACTCATATTCGCCTATTTATTAGGCTGGTAACTGCAGTTATGGCGTGGCTTCTAAAAGTGTAAGTGTTTTTTCTTTTGGTAACCATCGTCCGTCACTTTTGTGATCGCCTGTTGTGTCACTCCCATCAGCGTTCCGGGCAATGATTGGGCTTTTACCAAAGCGAAGCAGACCTATAAGGTTTTTAAAACCTTATAGGTCTTTCACTACTAACCACTCACTTTTCACCTCTTACCCCTTCAAAATCCCCTCAATCCTGCCCAATTCCTCCTCACTAAATGTTGTATTCGAAGTAGCTCCCAAACAATCCTCCAACTGCTTCAGCTTACTCACCCCAATCAGCACCGATGTTACACGTTTATCTTTCAAAATCCAGGATAAAGCCATCTGCGCCAGCGTCTGCCCGCGCTCTCCCGCCAGCACATTCAGCTTCTGCGCCTTTGCAACCGCTTCCGGCGTTACCTGCCCCTCCTGTAAGAAGCCACTGCTTTTATGCGCCCGCGAATCGTCCGGAATTCCTCCCAAATACTTGTTCGTCAGCAGCCCCTGCGCCAGCGGCGAAAACGGAATGCAACCCACGCCATCCTCTTCCAGCACATCCAGCAAGCCACCTTCCACCCAACGCTCAAACATTGAGTATTTTGGCTGGTGAATTAAACAAGGCGTTCCCAATTCCTTCAATATCTGTATTGCCCGCGCCGCTTCTTCTTTCTGGTAATTCGAAATCCCCACATACAAAGCCTTCCCTTGCCTTACAATTAAATCCAAAGCGCCCATCGTTTCCTCCAGCGGCGTGTCCGGGTCGGGTCTGTGACTATAAAATATATCCACATAATCCATCCCCATCCGTTTCAAACTCTGGTCAAGCGATGCTACCAGGTATTTCTTCGAACCCCATTCTCCATACGGACCTTCCCACATATGGTATCCTGCTTTCGTCGAGATAATCAATTCATCTCTGTAAGGTAAAAAGTCCTGCTTCAATATTCTCCCAAAATTTTCTTCTGCAGAGCCCGGCGGCGGTCCGTAATTATTCGCCAGGTCAAAATGTGTGATGCCCGCATCAAACGCAGCATGCAGAATAGCCCGATAATTTTCATACACATCCACACCCCCGAAGTTGTGCCACAACCCCAGCGATACTTCCGGCAACCGGATACCGCTTTTTCCGCAACGGCGGTACTTCATCTTTTCATAACGGCTCGCATTTGCAACGTACATCGTTTTTTATTTTTAATTGTTAATTGAATGATAGAAACCTATAAGGTTTTAAAAACCTTGTAGGTTTGGTCTGTTCACTTATAACTCATAATCCATAATTCATAATCTTTCCACTATTTCCCCCAATTCCTTGTCTATAAATCCATACTTTCCATACTCTACAACGCGTCCCACTTCTTTACCATCTTTCATCACAATAAACGTAGGCACATTGGTAATTTGAAACGCTTCACTCAATCCATCCAGTGTCTTTTTATTTCTATCCACACCAATCAACGTGATGCTGCTATCTGCATAGTGTGAGCTATCCGCCAAGCGATACAACTGCGGCAGCAAATTCTGTGTATCCTCGCACCAAGTGCCGCCAAACACAACGATATGAACGCTGCCTCCTTTCTTCTTAAACACATCCACGGCATGCGCATCCACACGTCCCAGCTTATAATTGTCCTTAAACCACTTAAACGTCGTATCGCTTTCTATCACAGCCCGCGACAGCAAACCTTTTAATACCTTTTCTTTTTCATTTTGGGTAATGCTATACGGCCGCGTGCTGTCCGTTTTTTGCTGCGCAAATGAAGAAGCAACGTAGCAAAAAAACATCATAACTGCAATCATTTTCTTCATCCCGAAATTGCTTTTAACTCTAATAAAAATTGTTTGAACTTATTGAGAGATTCTGTCAGCTCCATTGTTGTTTGCAGCTTCTTTTTATTTTCTTTCAAATACTGTTTCGCACCCTGCACCGTAAACTTACGCACCCTTATCAGGTGATAAACGATCTTCAGGTTCTTCACATCTTCCGGGCGAAAAAAACGGTCTCCCTTGCCATTCTTTTTCGGCTTCAGAATATCAAATTCATTCTCCCAGGCACGTAGCTGCGTTGTGGTAATACCAAACCAGTCCGCTACCAGTTTTGTAGGATAATATTGCTTCTTACCAAGCTCGGCATCATCAGGTATTTCAGGAAGAATAGCTTCTTCATCCATATCCTGAAAAGACTTGCGTCCTCTTTTTTTGCCCGTTGTCAGCAGCAGCATATCAACTTTATCCTGCTGTTTTTGTTGTACTTCCGCAAAAGGATTGCTCCGGCTCTCTATCTCGTTTTCCTGCGCCGGAATAAGACGGGCAATATCATTTTCATCGGAAGATAATTCAGGAAAAAAAGTGTCATCGGAAAGTGCATCAGAAGCCTGCGCGCTCTTTTCCTGCGGCGTTTTCCGGGTATTGTTTTCTTTTTCCTCGTCGAATAAAAAAAGCTGCGGTTGCATTGCCGTAAAAGTAAGCGCAGAAAAGTTGAAAGGCTGATAAAAAATGTGAGCCCGCTTCTTTTTATAACCGCAATAGAGCTTTAGAAGCGGAATTAAATAAATTTAATCCTACAAAATTGATAGGAATTAAACTTTTCCGTTTATTTTTGAAACGCACAAACATTTTCTCAATCAAAACTTACTTCATGGTTTCCAAGCTCAGTTCTCCTGAAGTGCTTCATTTCCTTATTATCGTAAGTGTGGTTCTCATCTTCGCCCGTGTGCTTGGCGAGATATGCCGGAAGCTTAAACAACCGGCCGTTGTAGGGGAAATTTTAGCCGGTATTATTATTGGTCCTTCACTTCTGGGCTCTGCTTTTCCCAATCTGTTTAAAGACATCTTTATTAGCCAGGCACGCTCGTATGGCGCATTTGACGGGCTTGCAAATATCGGCGTTATCATGCTCATGTTTGTAGCGGGTATCGAAGTCGATTTAAAACAGATCCGCAGGCAGGGAAAGCAGGCAACCTCCATCAGCATTATGGGCATTGCCTTCCCTTTTTCACTGGGCTTTGGCGTCATCTGGTTTTTTCACGATTCCTTCTTCCCGGCAAATAACACAACACCGCTTTATATCTCTTCTCTGTTCTTCGGCACCGCTTTATCCATTACCGCTTTATCGGTTATTGTAAAAGTGTTGCTCGATCTTGACATCATAAAAACCAAAGTAGGCGGTTTGGTAATTACCGCCGCCATGGTAGATGATTTCCTGGGCTGGATTTTATTCTCTATCATCATCAAAATGATGGATACAACCAAGAACGACGGCTCGACAGCTTCTGTTCTTGTAGTGCTTTTGTTTGCATTGCTGATGGTAACCGCTGGCCGCTGGCTGGTAGATAAAATATTGTACCTCACCAAACGATACTTCTCCGGCGCGGGCAGTATCATTACCGTTAGCTGCTGTCTTTGTTTTCTCGGTGCCGTGTTTACTGAATACCTCGGCATACGCGGCGTTTTCGGTGCATTCCTGGTAGGTATTGCCGTAGGCGATTCCAAACATTTTACTGACACTACACAGCATGTGTTGCAGCAATTTGTTGTGTATATCATTGCTCCGCTTTTCTTTGCATCGGTGGGGCTGCGCGTCAATTTTGTTACCAGTTTTAATTTCTCTATTGTGCTACTCATCCTCGGTATTGCCTGCATTGCCAAGATTGTGGGAGCCGGGTTAGGCGCAAGAATGGCGGGCATGAAAAAGAACGAATCGCTTGCCATTGCTTTTGGTATGAATGCGCGTGGCTCGCAGGAGATTGTGCTGGGAACCGTAGCCTTACAGGCAAAAATTATTGATGAAAGAATATTTGTCGGGCTGGTAATTATGACTATGGTAACTATTATAGCTGCGGGTCCGCTGATGAAGCTGTTTTTAGAAAAGCATACAGAGGAATTAAAGCAACTCGCCGATGGCGAAGAGCCGGTTGTTTCAGCCCGGTTGATGGAAAGTCATGCAGCAGATCACATTCCCGTGATTCCACAGAGCTAATTTATTTATTCAGGATGATTTAAAAAGAGGCTGTCTCAAAAGTCGGGACAGCCTCTTTCTTATTCGGATACCTGATGGAGAAAGTTCTCGTTTAAGCGATTCTCAAAGCCTTTATTTTACTTTTGAGACAGCCTCTTTTGTTTTATAATTATGTATCAATTCAAAACTGAAATCTGTTTTTTTCCGATTAAAGCAATTGGTAAAGCGGCTGCTTTTATTCAATTGCTACATTTCAATATTCATCATTGTAAAGCTGAGAATGACGCAATTCGCATTGTATGCTCGTCATGATTCTGATTGATCATTCTGATTGTCAGTTTCCCATTATTCCGGATGCAGAACTCGTTACAAGCCAGGAGAAAAAACGTAATTGTTAGCGACAGAAAATTTTTCAATTTCACCTACATTTTTTTAAACTACATTACATAATCTATACTTGTTACTTATGCCATATTCATCACGACGACATTTTTTGCAATCATCAGCTTTGTTGCTTGCCGGCGGGCTGTCAGGTTTATCTTTTATTAAGAAAGAGGCGGCGCCACTGCTTTCCTTCTCCACGCTGGGTTGCCCCGACTGGACGTTCGATCAGATTGTTGCTTTTGCAAAACAGCATGACTATAAAGGCGTAGAAGTGCGTGGCATTATGCGGGAAATGGATTTGCCAAAATGCAAAGAATTCAGTTCGCAAAATGTAAAAACCACGATGCAAAAAATGAAGGACAATGATTTGCATTTTGTTGATCTTGGTTCATCGTGTACACTTCATTTTCCCGAAGGGAACGAAAGGAAAAAGAATATTGATGAAGGCAAGCGATTCATTGATCTGGCGCAGAAAATTGATTGTCCTTACATCCGTGTATTTCCAAATAATTTTATAAAAGATCAAACAAAAGAAGCCACGCTGGAACTGATAAGTAAAGGGGCGCTGGAGCTGGCTGAACATGCAAATGGCAGCAATGTATCAGTATTAATAGAAACACATGGCGACCTTGTGCATCCTGATGATATTGTAACTGTAATGCAGGCAGCCAAACATAAACACACCGGGATTATTTGGGATGTAACCAACATGTGGATGATAACCGGCGAAGCGCCGCAAGCTGTATATGAAAAGCTGAAGCCCTATATTCGACACACGCATATCAAGGATGCTAAAAAGGAAAACGGCGAAGTGCATTACAAACTGCCTGGCGAAGGCGAAGTGCCCATTTTTGAAGCCATAGATTTGCTTCGCAAAAACGGCTACAAAGGCTATTACAGTTTTGAATGGGAAAAGCTTTGGCATCCTGACATTTTAGAGCCGGATATTGCCATTGCAGCTTATTCTGAAAAGATGAGGAAACATTTTGAATAAACCACGGAGACGCGAAGTACACAGAGAAGCACAATGGCTGATTGAATCATTTTCGTAAAACTTTGTGCCATTCTTGTCTTCATAGTTCCATAAAAAAACAATTATGCCAGGCGATTCATTATATATAAATAACAAAGCGAAAGCGCAGAACAGCTTCGATGCCATTGTGGTGGGAAGCGGCATCAGCGGCGGCTGGGCTGCCAAAGAGTTATGCGAAAAAGGGTTGAAAGTATTGATGCTGGATCGTGGTGAGCAAGTGGTGCATCCAAAGTATCCCACAGCAACCAAAGCGCCGTGGGAATTTCCGCATCATTTAAGTTTATCCAATGATGATAAAGAAACGCATCCCGTGCAAAGCCGGCACTGGTCGTTTCGCGAAGACAACAAGCATTTTTACATCAACGATAAAGAAAATTCATACGAAGAAACCAAACGCTTCGATTGGATACGCGGTAACACGGTTGGCGGTCGTTCCTTGTTATGGTCAAGGGCTTGCTATCGCTGGAGCGATCTTGATTTTGAAGCCAATTTACAAGATGGACATGGCGTTGACTGGCCAATACGTTACAACGACATCGCGCCCTGGTATAGCTATGCAGAGCGCTTTATCGGCGTAAGCGGAAATTGTGATGGCATACCGCATTTGCCCGATGGCGATTACCTGCCGGCATTCGATTTAAACGCAGCAGAGAAACATTTTCAACAACAAATAAAAACGAAGTACAACGACCGGCAATTGATTATGGGTCGCACTGCAAACCTGACGAAGGCGATACAGGGAAGAGGTCAGTGCCAGGCAAGAGATTTATGCCATCGCGGATGCCCGTTCGGCGCTTATTTCAGCACGAATGCGAGCACCATACCAGCCGGTTATGCAACAGGTAATTTAACCGTAAAGCCACAATCGCTTGTCAATCGTGTGTTGTATGATGAAGCGAAACAGCGTGCAAGCGGCGTGGAAGTAATTGATACGGCAACAGGTAAAACGGCAGTATATTTTGCACCGCTTCTTTTTATAAATGCTTCTACAGTTGCAACCGCTGCTATCCTGCTGCATTCTATCTCGCATCGCTTTCCGAATGGATTTGGAAACGACAGCGACCAGGTAGGCAGAAACCTGATGGATCATCACAAAGGCTTATCTGCTTCTGCAAAAGTGGAAGGATTGGAAGACAGTTACTACTATGGTCGCCGCCCGCAGCCAGCTTACATTCCACGATTTCGAAATGTAGGAAAACAGGAAACTGGTTTTCTACGAGGCTATAATTTTGGTATCAGTGGCTTTCGCACCACAAACAAACCGGATGGAATTGGCGGCAACGTAAAAGATGCAATGTGCGAGCCGGGCGAATGGCAAATTACCATGTATGCGTTTGGCGAATGCCTGCCTTATACGAACAACCGCATTACGCTTAGCAAAGACAAAACAGACAAATGGGGACGCCCGATACTGGTGGTAGATTGCGAGTTTAGAGACAATGAAAAAGCGATGAACAAAGACATGGCAGCCACCATGGAGGAAATGCTTGACGCCGCCGGATATAAAGATGTAAAGGTGAACAATGTGATGTCGTTTCCCGGTAATGCCAACCACGAAATGGGAACCGCGCGCATGGGCGATGACAGGAAAACTTCCGTGCTGAATGCCTTTAACCAAATGCACGACGCGCCGAACGTGTTTATTACTGATGGTTCGTGCATGACATCAGGCTCTTGCGTAAATCCGTCTATAACATATATGGCGCTTACTGCCAGAGCCTGCGATTATGCAGTGAAGGAATTGAAGAAGGGAAATTTGTGAGTGGTGAATAGTCTTTAGTGAGTGGTAAGAAGTCAGTAGTGAGTAATGAAATTGTGAGCAATAAATAATTCATTATCATCCTTGTTTATTCAAACGTTTTTAGTTACTGTTCTATAATTATAAAAACCCACTTGCCATGATTGCCAATGAAAATTTCACTGCTATCAAAGACACGACTGCGAACCCGGCGCCTTTAGGTTTGCTTGGGTTTGGAATGACTACCACTTTGCTGAACATTCATAATGCCGGCTTCTTCGAGCTGGATTCCATGATTATGGGAATGGGTGTTTTTATGGGTGGCATTGCGCAGATATTTGCCGGCTTGCAGGAATGGAAAAAGAACAACACTTTTGGAGCAACGGCTTTTACAGCTTATGGTTCTTTCTGGCTGTCGCTGGTCGCTATATGGCTCATCCCAAAAACATCATTCGGTGCTTCCTTTGCATCCAGCGAAACGGCTGTTGGCTGGTATCTTTTTATGTGGGGTTTGTTTACTTTGTTTATGTTCATCGGCACATTAAAAATGAGCCGGTTGCTACAGCTCGTTTTCTTTACACTTACCATTCTTTTCTTCCTGCTTGCCGCCAGTGATCTTACCGGAAATAAAAGCCTGCGCACGATAGCCGGCTATGAAGGCATTGTGTGCGGACTATCTGCCATGTATGGTTGTATAGCGCAGATACTGAACGAAGTATATGGCAACGTCGTGTTGCCTCTTGGCACAAAATAACTGCCGGATAAAATTGATGGCGTATATGTTTGAAGGACGACAAAAAATACGCTTTTTGGTAACCATCCTCCGTCACTTTTATCATCGGCAGTTGTTGCCATTCCTGCGTGTTGAAGCAGCAGGAATGGCAACAACTATCCATCACAATAGCGATGACCGATCGTTACCAAAAAATGTATTGTATTCAAATTGACCCAAGACTAAAAATGCAATAGATTTCAGAGCTTTACAACACGTATTCATTATTCACTGGTTTGATGGCTTCGGGAAGATTTGTTTCGCCCATCATCTGCAATACATTGATTTCAATGGTTCTTGTAATCTGGTTGATGGGAACGCCGGTGGCTTTGTTTTCAAACGGGTTTACGAGGTTCATGCCGTTAATTTGCGTTGATACAAATACGAAGCCCAGCAGCCAGCTCATAAAGATGCTCCAGGCACCCATGCTTTGTACCGTTACCAACTCGATAGCAATTACAAACAGCCAGATAAAAACTTTGGTGAGATAATTATACGTGGTAGGAAAAACCGTGTTTTTAATGCGCTCGCACATGCCCATTTCGTCGGAGAATTTTACCAGCAGTGAATCGAGCTGTAAGAACTGGTAACCATCTATCAAACCTTGCTTATAAATACGTTGCAATTGTTGCGATTGAAGTTGCAGCAACGCATTGTGACGATTGTTTTGCCGGCTGATTTCTGCCTGTTCAGCTTCGCTGATGTATGAAGTATGGAGAGTATTATCGCCACGCAAACTGCACTTCAATTGGTACAGAAAAGAAATGTGCCGGTTGATCATTTTTTTCTGAATGGCTTTCACTTGCGCTTCCGGTATCTTGTCGGATGAAACATAACTCAGCACAGCTCTTGCCCACGAGCGGGAATCGTTCACCAAACCGCCCCATATTCGCCGCGCTTCCCACCAGCGGTCATAAGCCTGGTTGTTGTTGAAGCCAATAAAAAATGCAATGGCTGTTCCTAATACAGTTGGCACGAGAGCCGGTATATTGAAGTGTTGCCGCAGAAGATAAAAATGGAAAAAATAAACGGCAATACAAGTGGCAATCATAATTAAATCTACCTGCCATGTATTTTTTAATATGCGACTAAAGCGGATATTATTTCCAGTGAGCATTGGCTCTCTTTTTTGGCCATAACAATTGAAAATTGTGCCGAAACACAACGAAGAAAACTATAGGCGTTTTTTTAATAGAAAAACCGGCAATACATTTTTTATGTACTGCCGGTTTCCTTTTACGCGATAATATTTAGCGTCCTTCTGAAATCTGAAATGTGATTGGCTGTTTGGCTATGGCTGTTACCGTTTTACCGTTTTGTTTTGCGGGAATCCATTTCGGACCTCTTTGTATTACCCGAACTGCTTCGGCGCCTGTGCTATAACCTGGGTCTGTCGTTGCTTTTAAGTCGCTTACATTTCCTTCTTCATCTACCTGAAACTGAACAATGGCGGTATAAGTGCCTGTAGGGGCGCTATGCTCTGCCGGAACGTCAGCACGGAGATTCCTTTGCAGGTATTTTAGCCAGGCATCAGCGCCGCCGGGAAAAGAAGGTGCTTCCTCTGTTTTATCAAATACAATGTCGTAATGTTCTTTAGGTTTGTCGGTTTCTGTACTAAATTTTATGGTGTTTTTATTTTTTGTAGTGATTTCAATTACACCATTTTTGCCCTTCTCGCCATACTTTTTTATAGCTTCCTCGCCTTTCCACACACTCATTTTTTCTATGTCGCCGGGTGATATTTTATCCATTTCCTCTTTTGTTATCTCTTTACCATCAAGAAGGGTAATACCCGTAAATTCTTTCTTATCGCGGGCTTCAATGCGTTCCTGTTCTTTTGTTGTTATCTGTACTACACCGTTTTCACCTCTTTTGCCATATTTCTTCACGGCATCACTTCCTTTCCACACAGCTACCCAACCTATTTTAGAAGAGTCGAGCGCTTTGGCTTCGGATGCCGGCGTTTCTTTACCATCCACAATATATAATGGCTGCTTGCCGCTTGTATCGGCTGTTTGTAAAGATGCTTCCTGCTTGTTATTAGCATAAGCAACAACACCATTTAGAATATCTTTTGCCAATTTTTCGATATATGCATCATCCAAAAGTTGTGTTGCCTCTTCCTTGTTATTGATATAACCGCATTCGATTACGATTGCCGGGTATGGATTTGCATCAATAAAATAAATTCCCATTTCTTTACGCTGCAAAAGTGATGGGTTTACCGGAAAATTATTTTTAACCGATTGAATTAGTCCCGATCCTAACAGCTTGCTTCTATCAAAATTGTCCGCCTCGGATTTCCGGGGTATATAAACTGAAATCTCGTTTTTCTTTGTTTGACTTTTATCTTCTGCATTTATATGTATTGAAATACATGCATCCGGCTGTACATTTTTGATTATATCCATTCTGTTCTGCAGAGATACCGTTGCATCTTCTGTTCTCGTCATTTTCACGGTGATGCCAAATTGCGAAGACAGTTGTGCTACCTTTTTGGCAATAGATAAATTGATGGTTTTTTCTGTTACATCTCCAATACCTATTGCACCATCATCATTTCCTCCATGACCGGCATCTACCACCAATGTAAAAGGTGCATTAGTATGAGATAAATTATTCGGCTGATGATCGTTGCTAAGTTTAAAAGCAAACAATAAAACGCTGAGAGATAATACCGGCAACGCTAATATGCGCCGTGCATAACTGTAGTTTGTTTTTGATAATGAAGTGAGCATACGTAATCGTCTTTTGATTGGTGAATAATTAAATGACTGGAGAGGTAAAAATGTGTTTTTGCCAAACTGCGATTGCAGCAGCATCAGCGCAAAAGCTTCTGCATCTTTATTGTCGATCGCTTTTTCATCGGCAATAAATTCATGGATTAGGCTAAGTTCTTTTTGTATCAGCCAATAGAATGGATTTGCCCAAAATATAAGTGTAATGATCTGCAGGAAAAGCTTGTCGGAGCTGTGTTTCTGCTCAATGTGCGCCAGTTCGTGACGGAAGATTTGCCGGCCGGTTTCATCCGAAATATCAATGCTGTTTTTCCAGAACAGATTTTTAAAAAAAGAGAAAGGCGCCTGCTGCAAATCCGTGTTTATAAAAAGCACATCGCCTACTTTTTCAGATGGATAATGCTTCTTCATTTTTATCAACTTCAGCAAACCGGAAGTAAAGGAAAGTAACAGGCAAACAGCAATAATACCATAGCCAAGCAATATAAAACCGGGAAGTGAGAGTGACAGAGAATGTCCCGTGGTTTCCTTTTCATGCGCATTTGTAACCATGATGGCCGCGAGGTTAATAACCTGTGGATTTTTGCTTTTCCACTGCCAGATTTGAAGCTGCAAAAGCGGTAGCAGCAAGCTAAGTGCAACGCTCATCAGTAAGTAAAAACGGTTATAATAATGGAAGCGTTTATTGCGCAGCGCAATAAGATAATATCCGAACAGGATGCCGGAGTAAATGATGACTTTCAGCAGGTAAACAAAAAAAGCTGGCATAACAAACGGTTTATTTTTTCTTTAATTGCTTCAGCAACAGTTCAAGGTCGGATACGCTTATTTTTTTTTCTTCTACAAGAAAAGAAACGGCTTGCGCAAACGAGCCATCGAAGTAGCCTTTTACAAGGCTGTTCATAGTCGTTTTAAAATATGCCTGCTTGCTGATGAGTGGTTTGTATTCGTTCATGCGACCGTAGAGTTCGGTTCCTACAAATTCTTTTTCAACCAGTATTTTTAGCAGTGTGGCAACCGTGTTGGAATGTGGCTTTGGCGCCGGTGTTGCATCTACGATGTCTTTTAAAAATCCCTTTTTTATTTTCCAAAGTATCTGCATAATTCCTTCTTCGGCTTTGGTTAAACTTTTCATTCAACTAAAAATTTAGTCGAAGGTAGGAATGTTTTCAAAACGAACAACTATTTTTTTAGTTAAAGGATTTTTTGTTGATGCTATGCTTTGAATACGAATTCTGATAGTGAAGCAAACTGCATCATGGAATGCTCAAATATTTACCGATAGAAATAATGCACGATGTACGAAATACGATGTGCGAATACTAACATCTGCTGCAGCGGATGGCCGGAATGGGAGCCGGATAAAGAGGCGTATGATGAGAGCTCCAAATTATAATTACCGGTGTTATTCTTGGCTAAAATTTTTTGACAAAGCATTGACACTATAATTAGATGTACGTACATACATTTGCATCGTGAAATTGGAAGAAGCGATACAACAAACGGCATTTGGCAGTGAAAAACAGAAAGCTGTTTTGAACCTGATGTACACCACGTATGTCCTGAAAACCCGCGTCAGCGCTATTACGAAAGAGCTGGATCTTACAATGGAACAATACAACGTGTTGCGCATTCTGCGTGGCAAGCATCCGCAAAGTATGTGTGTAAAAGATATAGCCGGCAGAATGATTGAACGCAGCTCGAACGTGCCGCGTATTGCCGACAGGCTGGTAGCTAAGAAACTGATTAAGCGCTACCAGTCGAAAGAAGACAAGCGGCACACATCGCTTTCGCTGACAGATAAAGGTTTGGAAATGTTGCAGGCATCTATGTCGGAAATGCAAAAGATGGATGATAATCTGTCCGTTCTTAGCGATAGCGAAGCGAAACAATTGAATTTATTATTAGAAAAAATAAACACTAACATTTAATCACAACAACTGAAAACAAACAACATGGCAACTTACAGCATTGACGCAGCGCACTCAGAAATTACGTTCAAAATCAGGCACCTGATGATTACAAACGTAAATGGAAGATTTACAAAGTTTGAAGGTAAAATGATAAGCGACAGCGATGATTTTGCTGATGCAGAGATTGATTTTGAAGCTGATATTGACAGCATCAACACAAACAACGAGCAAAGAGACGGACACCTGAGAACGGGTGATTTTTTTGATGCCGCTCAATATCCGAAACTTACTTTCAAATCTACTTCTCTGCAGAAAGAAGGTGGCGATATTTATAAACTGAATGGTGATCTTACGCTTCATGGTGTAACAAAGCCCATTACCTTGTCTGCCGAGTACGGCGGCGCTTCAAACGATTTATACGGAAATGCCAGAATCGGCTTTACACTAACCGGAAGCCTGCAGCGTAAAGATTACGGACTGGAATGGAATGCGGCATTGGAAACCGGTGGTGTTGCATTAAGTGATGAAGTGAAGCTGATGCTGGATATCCAGTTAATAAAACAGGCTTAAAAATTGAAGCCGGGAAGGAAGGAGATTATGAACATAGAAATTTTATCGGGCAGCCCGCGAAAAGATAGCAGCACGCATCGCGTAGCATTATTTTTACAGAAATATCTGAGCGAGAAAACCCAGCATAAGGCAGGCATTATAGATGTGCGCGAATGGGAGATACCGGCGCTGTTGCAATCAGCCTGGACAACGCCGGATAAGGCACCGCATAAGTTGCGTCCGTTAGCAGAGCGCATGTTCTCAGCAGAAGCGTTTATCTTATTAAGCCCGGAATATAATGGCAGCTATTCGGGTGCGCTGAAAAACCTGCTGGATCATTTTCCAAAGCAGGCAAGAAAGGCATTCGGCATTGCTACAGCATCGCCCGGCGCAATGGGCGGCATAAGGGCAAGCCAGCAGATGCAGTTATTGATTAATGCGCTGTTTGGCATCGGCTCGCCGTACATGCTGATTGTTCCTGCCGTTCAGAACAAATTTGATGAAGAAGGAAACCTGACTGATGCTGGGTTTCAAAAAAGTATAGACGTATTTGTGACTGAGTTTTTATGGTTGGCAGAAAGTCTTAACCCGGTGGTAGAACCGGCGGAATTGTTGTAAATGTTAGGATGTGTGAGTAAGAAAACCCTCTTTTCGTAAGAGGGTTTTTCATTTTCAGAAACTGCTATCAATTGAATAAGAATTAATACAAAATACAGTTTTGGTAACCATCGTCTGTCACTTTTGTGATCGACAGTTGTGATTCTTGCGTGTTGAAGCAGCAAGAATCCTCCCATCTACGTTCCGGCAATGATTTAGCTTTTACTAAAGCGAATACTAAACGACTCTTTTTATTAAAATACGCTGCCCGATAACTACTAAACTGTTTCTCCTTTTCTTTGCGCTGTATACATCGTACATCACATCTAACATCATACATCCTATGTCTTCTTATACTTCTAACGAAACGCCTCCGGTTAATTCAGTCATAACTGATATTGTTGATTATGTATTGACCTACGAAATCAAAAGCGAGCTTGCCTGGCGCACCGCACAATATTGTCTGCTTGACACATTGGGCTGCGGCTTCGAAGCTTTGACTTACCCGGCTTGTACAAAATTATTAGGTCCTGTTGTTTCCGGAACCATCGTTCCCAATGGCGCCAAAGTGCCCGGCACATCGTACCAGCTTGATCCGGTACAAGCCGCATTCAACATCGGCGCTATTGTTCGCTGGCTCGATTTTAACGACACCTGGCTGGCTGCCGAATGGGGACATCCGTCAGATAATTTGGGTGGTATATTAGCCGTTGCCGATTGGTTGTCACGCACAGCTATTGCTGCGGGCAAGCCACCATTGCTAATGAAAGATGTGCTGGATGCTATGATTCGTGCTCACGAAATTCAAGGTGTAATGGCACTAGAAAATTCATTCAATCGTGTTGGTCTGGATCATGTGATTTTGGTAAAGCTGGCAACAACGGCAGTCGTTGGAAAACTCATTGGCTTAACCAGAGATGAACTGATCAATGCGATATCATTGGTGTTTGTTGACGGGCAGGCTTTGCGTACTTACAGGCACTCGCCAAACACGGGAAGCCGCAAGTCGTGGGCAGCCGGCGACGCAACTTCAAGAGGCGTGCGCCTGGCTTTAATTGCACAAAAAGGCGAGATGGGATATCCTTCGGTATTGACGGCAAAAATCTGGGGTTTTTATGATGTGTCGTTTCACGGCAAGCCTTTCACGTTTCAAAGAAGCTATGGCTCTTATGTGATGGAGCATGTGTTGTTTAAAATTTCTTTTCCTGCCGAGTTTCATTCACAGACAGCAGTAGAAGCCGCGATGACATTGTATGATAAACTGCAAAGCCTCAATAAAACTTCGGATGATATCAGGCATATCCGCATCCGCACGCATGAAGCTGCCATTCGAATTATTGACAAGCAAGGTCCGCTAAACAATCCTGCCGACAGAGACCATTGCATTCAATACATGATTGCTGTGCCGCTCATTCTTGGCAGGCTTACGGCGGCTGATTATGAAGATGAAATTGCGTCTGATAAACGCATTGATCTATTGCGCAGCAAAATGGAAACGGCAGAAGATAAAAGCTTCAGCGCTGATTATCTCAACCCACACAAACGTTCCATTGCAAATGCATTGACCATAACGCTGAATGATGGAACTGTGCTGGATGAAGTGGTGGTAGAATATCCCATCGGTCATAAGCGCCGTCGCGAAGAAGGCATGCCATTGTTGATTGAAAAATTCAGGATCAATATAGCCAGGATATTTTCTGTTAAACAACAGGAAACCATTCTTGATGTGGCATTGGACAGCGATAAATTAATGAATGTGCCGGTCAATCAGTTTGTTGACTCGATGGTTATATAAAATGAAGTAAACGCTTTGCTCTACTTTCATCTCTTCATGAAGAAAGCAAACCCGTCCATGATTGTTGCCATATCGGGAGCTGGCTTTTATTCCCCGCCTGCCTGTTTTTTTTATCACCAGTCAGTCAGGCCTGAAAGATTATATCAAAATTCACCTGCAGAACGAACGCCCTTTGCTTGCCCTGATGACCATGAAAGCCATGCTTGAAAAACTGCCTGCAGATAAGTTTGCGCGCATCCATCGAAGCTATATTATACAAACAGAGAAAGTAAAAGCAGTAACCGGTAAAAAGATAATATTAAATACGGGCACTGAGATTCCGTTGAATGACAGCTACATCGATTATATACAAAAATGGATTGATGGAAGTAAGATAGCTATTACTATATTTTATAAAAATCTGATTGAAAACTTCAAGTATTACACAGGATAAACGAAGTGTGTTACTTCGCTTTTGCGATGACTTCTTTCGTTCCCCACTTACATATTTATTCAAATATTCTTCCTGTTCATTCCCTTGCGGGTTTACCTAAAAATTTTTACCACATAAGATAAAGTGTCTACCTTGACAAGAATAAAATTTTGCCATATGACACAGTCTATCATTTCACGCATTGCCGTGACTATACTTGCTATTGTTATGATCGTGTTTGGAGTTTATCATTTTATCGCGCCGCAAAACCTGATGGCTTATGTGCCCGAATTTCTGCCGGGCGGCATCATCTGGGTGTATTTTGCCGGTGCTGCTTTTATTCTTGCGGCTATCGCATTTCTCATACACAAACAGGTAATGCTGGCTGGCTACCTGTTGTCTGTATTGTTGTTTATTTTTGTGCTTACCATTCACTTGCCCGGATATTTAAACGCAGGCAGCGCCGATGTAAAACAACTGGAGCTTGTGAACCTGTTAAAGGATACCGCGCTGGCAGCTTTTGCTTTATATATTGGCAGCAACGCCAAAAGTTTTGAAGCCTGATGCCGTTTCAGCAAAGGCATTTGTATAAATAAATATTATTTTGAGTAGCAGGTTGTTGTAAAGCCTGCTGCTCTTTTTTTTCGTATATACTTGCTGATGAAAAAGTTCTGTTCCGGGATGGACTAATTAATCGGCAGATACAAAACCGAAAATCGTACCGGCGGCGCGTGATGAAATGTTCGTTACACCAGTTCTTTTTATTGCCGAAGGCACAATTGTTGATAATTTCCGGCACTGGATATAACTACCAAATGGCACTGCGCGCAGGCGACCTTAAAGCTTTAGTATATTAATTTGATAAGTTTTTGTAAAGAAATCCTATACATAAATATAGGCCAAAAGCAACCGCCTGTTTGGCTTACTTTCGCAACGCCTTCCAGCATAGCCAGTATCAAAAACAGCGAGATTTAAATTCAATGGAAAAAAAAGTACTACGGTGGAATTTTGTTTTTCAATATGGCTGGGTTCTCACCAATATGTTCAACTCTATCCTTCTGCTTCCTCTGTATGTAAAAAATATTGACAGCGCTACGCTTGGTGTGTGGCTCGCCACCAGCAGTGTACTCAACTGGATGACGCTTGCCGACCCCGGCGTCGGTGAGGTTCTGCAACAGAACATTGCCGAATTTTTAGGTCGCAAGCAATACGACGAAATCGGCCGTTCCATTGGTTCGGGTTTCATTGCGTCAGGCATCATTGTGCTGATAGCGATTCTGTTTGGTTTTGGCTGTTTCTTTTCTATTGGTCATATCATTAATAAAGATGTATCGCAGTATCCGCACTTGGCATCAGCCTTAATGATTTCTATTGTGGCAACGGGCATGTCGCTGGTTTCGTTCACGCTGTCGGGCATTAACCAGGGATTGCATAATGCAGCCAATGTTGCCATCAGCTCGCTGGCGGCAAACTTCATGTTTTTGTTTGTAAACCTGGCTTTTCTATTTATGGGTTTTGGTGTAATGTCTATCGCGATTGCTAACCTTGCACGCGCTTTATTCATCAATGGTTTTAACATCGTTTCAATGCTAAAACTACTGAAGCGCGAACATATTCCCATTGTTTATGAGAAAACTCATTTTAAGCGGTTTATAAAAATTTTCTCTTTCACTTCAGCTTCCAAAATTATTTCCGGTTTATCATATAGTGTAGATATGTTAGTGCTGGCGCGCTTCATCCCGCCAGGCATGATTACGGTATATGAAATCAACAAGCGCCCGATTAACTTATCAACCACATTGGTTGGCAGGCACTCCGTGGCTTTAATGCCTCTTGTTTCTCATGCAGTCGGAACCGGCAATAAGGAATTGATTGTTGAATTGATCTATAAGCAATTCAAGTTTTACAGTTATGCTTCCATCTTTCTATGCCTTGTGTTTGTGCTTACTTATTTCAACCTGATTTCGTTGTGGACAGGTCCAGATAAATACATAGGCAATGCTATGGAGAATGGCAACCTGATTCTGTACCTGCTTATCATTTTCAACTTCCTTAATCTCATTACTTACTTCATGTCGAACATGGGATATGCACTGGGCGATATTAAAAAGAACAGCCAGTTCAATATTGTTCGCAATCTCATTTACGGCGTGTTACTTTATTTCGCTGCCCGGTATTATGGAATACTTGGAACGGTAGTGATAGCGATGGTTACCATGCTGGTGGCTGACTTCTTTTACTTCCCTTACAAAGTATATCGTATGGGATATTTTTCCGGCGCCATGGTACGCAAATCGCTTATCCTGTGGGCAATTATTATTCCCGTAAGTCTTCTGGTTATCTGGGGTTGCTGGGAAGTAACAGATCATTTGCTCGGGCCTACTATGTATTTCAGCAAATTGATGGTTGATTCGGCTGTGTTTACCATTTTCTTCCTGTCGTTTTTATTGATGATAGATAAGGAAGTAAGACAGATGGCAGGAGAATGGAAAGCGAAACTGCTGAACCTGCTTTCATCCCGCAAATTAAAAGCTGCTGAAACTTCTAATTAAGCATTCTTCTTTACAGGATAGTGATAACAAAACTGCGAAGTATTCGTTCATCAACCTTGTGGTTCCGCTATTCGCAGAGTTTCATTATCAACGTGTTTGCAGTTAGCAATAACATAGTAAAATTAACCATGTTGTTTTCTGTAAAGGCTAATATAACCTAATGAAGTTGCATTTGTTTTACAGCCTTTTGCATTGGCTTTGTTCCTAAGGCAGAATGATAAATGGCTAACAATGCTGACAGGTTTTTTTGAGGCGTGTATTTGCTTTCATACGTATGAAAAGCATGTCGGGAAAATTCGTTCTTTTTAGCGCCTGAAAAGCTGTTCCATTTAACGATCTGGCGGTTCAGGCTGTCGGCTTGATTGGATGTAAACAACAAGCCGTTGTTATTGTGCAAAACAATAGTTTCCATAGCCCCAAGCCGTGAAGCAATCACAGGCGTGGCGGCTGCAAAGCCTTCAACAATAGTTAAGGGCATCCCTTCCAGGCAAACAGAAGGTACGATCAGCGCATTGCACTTGTACATTTCTTCCGTAATCACTTCTTTATTCTGAAACCCAAGCCATGTAATATTTGAATGTTCCTGCTGGCAGCGGATTACCTCGTCACGCATTGGACCATCACCAATAATAACAAGTGGCAAACCATTACTGGCAAAGGCTTTCAGCAATACACTTACTCCTTTTTCCGGCGACAATCTACCTACATACAAAAATTGATTGCCTCGAACGGTTGCTGCCGAAACAGGGTTCGACCAAATAAAATTGGGCTTCGTAATCACCTGCTTTTTTGCCAGCTTTAAATCAGATTCTAAAAAGATATTCTTCGCTTTTTCATTCAACGTAATATAACGGTTGATTTTACGAAACGTACCCAATTTTTTATGTATCCAGATGGTAAATGCCAGCCAGAAAGTAAGCACGCCCGAGCCGCGGTAGACTTTGTCTTTTACAGCCCGCCAGGGAAAGGCAGCTCCTAAACTTTTAAGATACAATTCATTGTTGTGAAACAAAGTTCCCGAAGGGCATAAAAAGCGGTAATTGTGTAATGTTTTTACTATTGGTACATGCTTGGCCGCTGCCGCCCACACTACCGAAAAGGAAGCGCCGAAATGCAGGTTGTGCAGGTGTATCACATCCGGTTTAAAGCGTTTAATAGCGCGGGTAACTTGCAGGTACGACAAAGGATTGAAAGGCAGAAGCCATATATTCAGAAAGCTATGCTTTGCATTGTCGAAGTACACCGGCTCTACAATATGACCATGTAGCTGAAGTAATTTTATTTCACTTTCTACTACACTGTCCTCGCCGCCGCGCTCTTTGTATTTGGTATGAAGGAAAAGAATTCTCATAAAAGGGAGTATTGCTCTTGTTGGGAGTTGATGGTTAGTAAATCTTTATTTGGCACATATCGAAAATCATCTCGTTCGCTAAGTATGCGGAATAATTCTTCCAGTTTTGCCCACAGGTCAAACTCTTCTATTTCCCACGAATGTCCCCACAAGTGAAAGCAGCCGCCATCTTTCGCAATGCGGTTCAGGTAGCTTTCTGTAAGCGCCGGTAATTTATACAGCGAATAGCTTTGCAACCATCTCAACAGGTTGGTCCAGCGCCTTCTTTTCAGCAGGTGCTTTGCGTAGGTAAAAGACTTGTGCTCATAGGCCTGCAACGTAGTAGGCACAAGCCCTTGCACATTCTGCGTATCAATGCTCAACAACTCTGTGGTGCGGGCTATTTTATAGCCGGATTGAAACACAACATCAATTGCTTTTTGGTGAAAAACACCACCTGGAAAACAGAACGATTGCGGCTCATATCCAATCAGGTCAGAAAGCCATTTCCGGCTTCCGGCAATTTCGTATTCCAGGGTTTTGGTGTCTGTTGAGTGCAGGCGAATATGACTTAATGTATGCCCGCCGATCTCGAATTCTTTTGCCAGTTCCGCCACCTGCTGTGCAGGCATCACTTCATGCTCCGCGTTTGTTTTTGGTATGTAAAAAGTGCCGGGCAGGTGGTATTTATTCAGCAGCTCTGCCAACCTGAAATCAAGCGGATGTCCATCGTCCCAACTGGTTGTAATCAGTTTCATAATAATAATGAGATAATCAATAATGAGATAATCGGATTTTAAAATGACAAAGCCTTTCTTTCAAACACTTCTGATAACGATGTGTTTATAGTTGATACAGATACGGAATAAAAAGGCATTTTGTTTTTGTTAAATGTTTCATGGCAATGTTATCTGCTTTGTCATAATTAAATTTGCAGTTTGTATAGCGCATAGCAAAACAAAACGAGAACCATTTTAAAGAAATGAAAACATGCAATAACTTTCAAAGATATATGTATTAATAAAACAAATATCATATTACTATCCTTTCCCTTTACCGGACGATTTTCAAAAATGGGAACTAACATTTTAACTCAACAGGGAATATGGTAGGTTACTTGCACATAAAAAATCAACATGAAAAAATTACCCTCTTTACAACTTTGTATACTGATGGATGCCATCGGTTGCATCCCGTTTATTGTGGTTCCTTTTCTTGGTGAAGCGTTCGATATTGCCTGGGCGCCAATCTCCGCCATCATTTTCTATTTTGCGTTCGGCAGGCGCAAAGCTATATTTGGCGCGGCTTTTAGCTTGGTGGAAGAGTTGATTCCCGTTGTTAATTTCATTCCCACCTTTACCATAGCCTGGCTATGGCAGAAGTATTTTATAAGAAAACCGGATAAAACAATCCAGATTTAATAAGCTTGCTATTTATGAAACCAATAGCACCTTGTTTTGCATATCGGATTATTTTTTGTTTGATAAACCATCTATTAAAAAAAAGTAACCATAGCTATGAAGATTTATTGTGTGTATTTCGACCTGAACGAACCTGACCAGCAACTTGACGTTATCATTAATTATCTCAATCATTTTAATGCCGGCATCAGCGCCGGAAGTCGTGCCTGGTTTGTAAAGTCAACGAAAAGCCCCGAGCAGATCCGCGATGAAATGTGTGCGCTCCAGATACCGGCTGGTTTCCAGATACTGGTGTTTGAAGTGGGAAGCAACTGGAAGTCATGCAACATCAGGGATGAAGTAAATTCATGGATGGGAAAACATATATAATTCCGTCTTCCAACATTTCCCTATTTAACTACTCACTTCCTGTGCTGCATAGTATTTTTGTGCTCCGCAAAATAATATGACAACAGCACAGGAAACCGTCCTTCGCGACGTAGTAATCAAATTCGCCGGCGATAGCGGCGATGGCATGCAGCTAACCGGCACCCAGTTTACCAACAATACTGCGTTGCTCGGTATTGACCTTGCTACCTTTCCCGACTTTCCAGCCGAAATACGTGCGCCTCAGGGCACAGTTCCCGGCGTGAGTGGCTTCCAGCTTCATTTTTCCAGCGATCGCGTATATACGCCCGGCGACATGTGCGATGTGCTTGTGGCAATGAATGCGGCTGCCATTAAAGTAAATATCAAAAGCCTGAAACCCGGTGGCAAGCTCATTGCCAATACCGATGGTTTCGATGCGAAGAATTTACGTCTCGCTAACTATACCGATGGTATCAATCCATTGGAAGATGGCAGCCTGCATAATTATGAAATTATAAAGATTGATGTTACCAAGCTCACCCGCGAATCGCTCAAGGAATTTCCTGAACTTGGCGTGAAGGAAAAAGACCGTGCGAAAAATATGTTTGTGTTGGGCTTTATCTATTGGATGTACAACCGAAATCTTGACAGCACAATCGATTTTTTGACTGAAAAATTTGGTAAAAAAGAATACATCCTGCAGAGTAATATCCGTGTGCTGCAGGCGGGTTATAACTATGGCGATACCACCGAAACATTTACCACAAGGTATAAGGTAGAAAAAGCAAAATTGCCTCCCGGTAAATATCGCAGCATCATGGGCAACCAGGCGCTGGCAATGGGTTTGGTAGCCGCTACGGTAAAAAGCGGATTGCCACTTTTTCTCGGCACGTATCCCATTACACCGGCATCAGATATTCTTCACGAATTAAGCAAGCACAAAGCCTTTGGCATCCGCACCTTTCAGGCAGAAGATGAAATTGCAGGCATTAGTGCCGCCATCGGTGCTTCTTACGGAGGAAGTATTGGAGTAACAACAACATCGGGTCCCGGCATGGCGCTAAAAGCCGAAGCAATGGGCTTGGCGGTGATGCTTGAAATTCCTTTGGTAGTTATCAACGTGCAGCGCGGCGGACCATCAACAGGGTTGCCAACAAAGACAGAGCAGAGCGATTTATTACAAGCTTATTACGGACGCAATGGCGAATGCCCGATGCCGGTGATTGCTTCGTCTACGCCAAGCGATTGCTTTGATGTGGTGTATGAAACGACGCGTATTGCCATTGAACACATGACGCCGGTTATCATGCTCAGCGATGGTTATATCGCCAACGGCAGCGAGCCCTGGAAGTATCCCGTGAGTGAAGAACTGCCGCCGATTCATGTACAATTTAAAACAAGCATGGGTGATGATGAACTTAAATTTCAGCCTTACTTACGCAATGAAAAGGGTGTGCGTCCATGGGCGGTTCCCGGTACGGCAGGATTAGAGCATCGCATTGGTGGTATTGAAAAACAAAACGTTACTGGCAATGTAAGTTATGATCCCGAAAACCATCAACTGATGGTGAAGCTGCGCCAGAAAAAAATCGATGATATTGCTAACTATATTCCTGACCAAACCATTGATAGCGGCAACGAAAAAGGAAAGGTATTGGTGCTTGGCTGGGGCAGCACGTATGGCTCTATTAAAAGCGCTGTGCTTCAACTGCAGGAAGAAGGTTATGAAGTAAGTCACGCGCATATCCGCTACCTGCGTCCCTTTCCGAAAAACTTAGGCGATATGTTGAAAAATTTTGAAACCGTATTAATACCTGAATTGAACAATGGCCAGCTTATTAAAATTATCCGCGACCAGTTTTTAGTGGATGCAAAAGGCTACAACAAAATAATGGGCGTGCCGATTATGAAGGCAGAACTGGTAGAAGAAATCAGGAAATATTTATGATGAATTGTATAAAGTATTATGTAATAAGCAGTATTTAGTAAGACTGGAAAGTAAGACTATTTATTAAATAGAATATTTTTACATAATACTTTATACATACTACTTAATACAAATATCTTAATACACATCACCAACAATGAACATCATAATCATTGGCGCCAGCCGCGGTTTGGGACATGCAATGTCGGTTGGGTTACAAAAATCTGGCAGACATTTTTACCTGATATCGCGTTCAGAGCCTGCGGTAATGAAAGCGGATGATGTGAATAATTATACATGGATCAAGGCAGATGTAGCTGCCGGTACATTTACCCAAACGCTAAAAAACACACTACAAAATGTGCCTGTTGATGTGTTAATATACAACGCAGCGGTTTGGGAGAAAAATACATTCCGCGATAACTATCAAATGACGGATGACAGTGAAGACGATTTGCGCAATATCATCAGCATAAATCTTACAGGAGCTATTCTTACCGTGCAAGCATTATTGCCGAATCTGCTACAAGCAGAAGCTTCCAAAATTATTTTGATTGGTTCTACATCCGGTGTTGATGGCAATCGCACAAAGGCTGTTGCTTATTCAGCTTCCAAGTTTGGCTTGCGTGGTGTAAACAATGCATTGCGCGAAAATTTTCGCGGTACCAATATCAATTCTACCATTCTGAATCTTGGCGATTTATCTACCAACATTCCCTTTGAAGATGGTAAGAAAGCCGTGGTAAATAAAGTAGGATACAACGCCATCCCGTTACAGGAAGTGATGGATATTTTGGAATGTATCATTGGCTTGTCGCCGGCTACATTGATAAAAGAAATGGACATTCCCGGCTCGCGCGATGAAAGCCTGTAGTCTCTATCTTTATTATTTATGAATATAGATTTTATACGCAGCTTTGCTTTGAGTCTTCCCGATGTGGAAGAGGCGCTTCCATTCGGTCCTAATACATTGGTGTTTAAAGTAAACGGCAAGGTATTCCTGCTCCTGTCTTTAAATGCATCTCCGCTAACCTTCAATGTCAAGTGCGATCCTGACGAAGCGGTTGAGCTTCGCGAACAATATCCTGATTCTGTACTGCCCGGTTATCACATGAATAAAAAGCATTGGAACACAATTGTTGTTGATGGTGTTTTGTTGGCGCAGCCATTGAAAAAGATGATTGAAAATTCATATTGTTTAGTGTTGAAAAAGAAGAAATAAGTCTTTCAACTTGTTCCTTTTATCTTTTACAAAACGTTTTTTTCTTTAAATATAAAGAGGGCGGGTGATGTTTTAAAAATCAAACGTTGGTCAAAAAATATATTTCTGAAATACAAAACTGTTTACCCTTAGTCCTCAAATTACAACCGTTTCATAAATACATAAAGCCAGTTGTTTGTTCCGATACAAAGGCTGTTAACCAATTGAAAGTGCCATCCTGATTTTCTGTTCCGTTTACTTCTGAATGTACCCCAATGCTACGGACCATGCTATAATTTCTGAGAGATGAATTTAATCTTTACATCCGGCGTAAAAACCCCGTAAACTTTAGCAATACGGATAGCGCTATCGTATCTTCTTTAATGCGGGCAGATGGTACAACTGCTGTTTCTGTCAATGATAATGATATGTTCAGAGTTGTGCTTACTCTTATCAATCTTGAGGAAGACAGGATTAGCGATTCGCAGATTTATCGCAAAGTAAACGGCAGGGATACAGGTGGTAAATCCGCCGGTAAACATAAACCCGTTCGTTCTGTTTTCAGTGTTTGCCAATAGCTCCCCGGTTGCTCTGCGGTTGTTATCGTATGTCATTTCTTTATTTTTCGACGAAGCCGATGCTTTGCATCGCAACAAAAACATCATTTATTATAAAGACATCAGGAAAGAGTTACGAAAAGAAGGAAAAACAGCGTAAGCTAATGATATAATACAGAAGATGTTTTCTTGCAAAGAGATTGGAATTTTACATTTCGTAAAACAATGACGGTAATAAATTTGGGAGCTTCCATATCGCACCTAAAGTAAAGGAGTTTTAGAGAATAGCAACCGGTACTGCAATGCGCAAATTGTTTATTCAAAGTTTATGATGATTTACTTTGGCTTGGCTCTTTCATACTGAATCGGGTAGCTGTAATCATCGCTCAATTGCTGCGCGGCATGCAGTGGAAAATAAGGATCGCGCAAGCTTTCGCGGGCAATGAAAATAACATCAGCTTCCTCTTTTTCCAGAATGGCATCAGCCTGTTGTGCGTTGGTAATTAAACCCACAGCTCCGGTAAGAATGCCGGTTTCTTTTTTGATGCGCTCCGCAAACAACACTTGGTAACCTGGTTTCAGAGGAATATTTGCTTTAGCTACATTGCCACCGGATGATGTATCAATTAAATCAACGCCGCGCTCTTTTAAAATCGAAGAGAGTTTCACAGAATCTTCAATCGTCCATCCACCTTCTGTCCAGTCAGTGGCAGAGAGGCGAACAAACAAAATCTGTTTCCCGCTCATTGTGTTTTTTACAGCATCTGTTACTTCCAATAATAAACGAATCCTGTTTTCAAATGAACCACCATATTCATCGTTTCTTTGGTTGCTGAGCGGAGAATAAAACTGGTGCAATAAATAGCCATGCGCAGCATGAATTTCGATCACATCATAACCTGCTTCAGCAGCACGTTCTGCCGCAGACGCAAAGTCGGTAATCACTTTCTTTATACCTTCTTTATCAAGCGCAACCGGCGCTTCATTTCCTTCATGAAAAGGGGCCGCACTGGCTGATACCGTTTCCCATCCATTGCGCTCAGCAAAAGAAATTTGCTTCCCGCCATCCCAGGTTTTTTGCGTACTGGCTTTTCGCCCGGCATGCGCCAACTGAATGCCTGCCAGGGCGCCTTGCTGATGGATAAAAGAAACAATCTCTTTCCATTTTTCTACCTGTTCATCTTTCCATAAGCCAGCATCGGCATACGTAATGCGGCCTTCCGGCGATACGGCTGTAGCTTCTTGTATAATGAGTGATGCGCCACCCACTGCGCGGCTGCCAAGATGCACCATATGCCAGTCATTTGCAAAGCCATCTTCAGATGAATATTGGCACATGGGAGAAATAACAATGCGGTTTTTAAACGTAATATTTTTAATAGTAAGAGGCGATAGTAATTTACTCATAGATAATACATGAAAAAGCAGCCCTGTTCAAAAGCTGCTTTGGTTAGATGAGGTGCAAAAGTATGTTACAAAGGTCTCTTAGCGTGTTGTATTTTGATAAACTCTTCAAACTTTGGTAAAGAAAAGCTACTTAGGTTTTGCTCTTTCGTTACGCCTGCTTTTTGCGCCATCAATACGCCATACTGAACATCATAGAAGCCATTTACCGAATGCGCATCGGGATTGATTGATGTGAGTACACCTTTATCCAACGCATAGCGCAAATGGCGCCAGTCAATATCAAGCCGGTGCGGATTTGCGTTCAATTCAATTACAACGTTATTGGCTGCACAAGCATCAATGATTACTTTATGATTAACAGGATAGCCATTACGACTCAATAACAATCTTCCTGTCATGTGACCTAAAATGTTTGTGTATGGATTTTCAATCGCAGTCAGCAAACGCTTCATTGCTTTCTCTTCGCTCATCTTTAAATTGCTGTGAACGGAAGCAATCACTATATCAAATGTTGCGAGCACATCATCCGGATAATCAAGGTTGCCGTCATTCAGAATATCACTTTCAATGCTTTTGAAAATTTTAAATGGTGCTACTGTTTTATTTAGTTCATCAATTTCTTTATGCTGCGCAATAAGCCTTTCAACCGTCAATCCATTTGCATAAAATGCCGATTTGGAGTGATCGCTTATCACCAGATATTGCAACCCTTCCTTGTTCGCGGCTTTTGCCATATCTGCAATGGCATTCACGCCATCACTCCACGTGCTGTGCGTGTGAATGATAGAAGTGATATCCGGCACTTCAACAACTTTGGGCAACTGCTTTTCTTTTGCCTGCGCAATCGCAGCAGCTTCTTCACGCAGGTAAGGAGGAATAAAATCAATATTTGCTTTGGCAAATATTTCTTCTTCGCTTACATAACCTTTTTCAAAAGAAAATTGTTCCTGCCAGGCAGTTATAAATTCGTTACTGCCGCTTGTAACAAACAGCTTTTGATACACATCATTCCTGTTTGTATAACAAACATGCAAACTGATGTTATCATCACTTTTATAAACAGAAAAATCATTTCCTTTTTCTTTTTCTGTAAAGCTTTTGCTTTGTAAAAAAGATGTCAATTTATCTTTAACAACAGTTGTTACCAACTCTACCTTTTCAATAATTTCGCGATGCTGTTTTATATCGCCCGTTACAAGCGTTATTTCCTCCGGAAAAGCCTGTTGTATATCCTGCTCAAGTTCATTTGCCGACTGGTATATCTCTGCGTATAGAAAGTTGCCTTTGCTACGCATATAAAACTCAATCGAGTCTTTAATGTTTTGCTGTGTCTTCTCGCCAAAGCCTTTATAAAGCAACAAACGGTTCTCGTTGCACGCGTATAAAAGCTCGCCTAAGTTTTCAACGCCAAGCTCTTTCCAGATGGTCGAAATCTTCTTTGCGCCAATGCCTTTTATGTTTAGCATTTCCACCACGCCAAGCGGTGTTTTTTCTAAATATTCATTTAGCTGCGGCAACGTTCCGGTTTGCAGTTGAACCATTATTTTTTTAGCAATTGCATCGCCTACGCCGGGTATATTTCGTATCTCTTTTTCCGGTAAATCACTTAGTTCTTTGGTTAGCTTATCTATCGTGAAAGCCGCGCTGGAATAGGATTTCGTTTTAAAACTGTTCTCACCATGAATATCCATCAGCTTACCAAGCAGGGAGAAATTTTGTGCAATCGTTCCATTGTCCATGCCGTGAAAATAAAAAGAAAAAAGAGGTTGAACCGATGTGAATTTGTTTTTCGGAAATGAATCCCTGATAAAAAAGTCATTGCCTTTTGCGAAGTATGATTACAAATAAAAAAGTCCCGGAAAAACCGGGACTTTATGTAAGTAAAGTAAGAATAATCTTCAGATTACTTAGCTGCTTTCTTCGCTGCCTTTTTTGGAGCGGCGGCTTTCTTCGCTACAGCTTTTGGAGCGGCTACCTTTTTAGTGGCAGCTTTTGGAGCGGCTTTCTTTGCTACAGCTTTCGGAGCGGCTGCCTTTTTAGCGGCAGCTTTTGGAGCAGCTTTCGTTGTTACCACAGCGGCTTTTTTAGGAGCGGCTGCTTTTTTTGCAGCTTTAGGAGCCGCCTTTTTTGCGGCTGCTTTTTTTGCAGTTGCCATAATTGTACATTTAATTGGTTAGTAAATATGCCAACGAAAGTACATACAATATGCCAATTGTAAAATTAAATTCTGCTTAAGCAGTTGCTTCTGCTAAAGCTACAGAAATGGTTGTTTTGTTGTCCTTCGTTTTCTTAAACTGAACAACGCCATCAGCCAATGCAAACAGTGTAAAGTCTCTGCCTACACCTACATTTTTACCAGGATGATATTGCGTGCCGCGCTGACGAACGATGATGTTGCCGGCAATAGCTGGCTGACCGCCATATATCTTTACGCCAAGTCGCTTACTATTACTGTCGCGACCGTTCTTTACCGAGCCTTCACCTTTTTTATGTGCCATAAAAACGATTGAATATTATTAATGGATAATTATTTATTAGAGAAAAAAATTAAGCAATGCTGCTAATTTTAATCTGCGTGTAATGCGTGCGGTGACCATGCTTTTTGCGGAAACCTTTTCTGCGCTTCATCTTAAAGGCAATCACTTTATCGCCCTTTACAAGGTCGCTTACGATTTCGGCTTTCACTACAGCTTTAATATCAGCACCCAGCGAAAGATTATTATCGTTGCTCGTCAGCAAAACATCGCTGAATTCAACGGTATCGCCGGCATTACCGGCAATGTGCGGAACATATAAGCTGTCGCCTTCCTGCACTCTAAACTGCTGACCGGCTATTTTTACAACTGCAAACATAAATTCTGAAATTAGGGCGGCAAAAGTATAACTTATAACGGAAAATACCCAAACAGATTTGTTTTTTTTCAAAGGAAACTGTAATGTTCGTAGATTTTAGGTTAGCTTTTATCATCAACTGCCACTAATTAAAATACAAATACAGTTTTTTGTAACCATCGTTCGTCTCTTTTCTGATCGACAGTTGTTGCTATTCCTGCTGCTTCAACACGCATGAATACTCCCATCAAGGTTCGGGCAATGATTGCAATTTTCCAAAACCGACTGCTGATCAATAATGTTTATTTTTCTTCCGCATATCAAACAAGCAGAGCAATTCAATTTTATCTTTTGAAAGCCGGTAATAAATGCGATTATGAGGTTGGAGAAGGATGCTTCTCATCTCGTACTTTATTTGCGAAGGCTTTCCTGTTTCAGGGTTTAAATTATAAAATCAACCCGGATTTATAGTTTATTAAAAAAGGTAAAGGCAATTTTAGAAGAATATTTTTGGAGCAAATATTCGTAAACAGCCGATACATTTTTCCTGAATCGTTTCGATACGATTATCTCTTTTCCCATTCATTAATTTCCTTTTTAAAATCAGCCCAATCAATCGTATCTCCATTGTCAGCTTCAGCAATAGCATCATTCAATTCTTTAAGCTGGTCTTTATCCAGCTCGTCAATTATATCGGTTTGTGTTGTATAATATTAAATATCCTCTGCCACCATTTGCAGTATAGAATCATCTTCAATTAAATCAATCAGCTTGTGCAATTCACTTTTTCTGCCGTCCGTTATCATCTTTAATTAAAGATTTAAAAATAATCATTTCAAATGAATATCCTCTTTCGGCGCCTCCAATGTTCTGTTCACGCCCGGCGGCGCAAAGCGTGCATCTTTCAAAAAAGCACTATCCGTCAACGTATATAAGAACGAAGTCAGTTGCCCGATTTCAAAGTTCGACAACTTCATGCCTTTTACCAACGAATCTGTTGTTGGTCCATTCACAACTTCATTGCGGTAATGATTCATCACATCCAGCATGCTAAAAAACCGTCCATCATGCCCGTAAGGAAATGTAACCATCACATTGCGAAGGCTCGGCACTTTAAATTTTAAAGAATCAGAAGACAATCTCGTAATGCGCATTCGCCCCGAATCATTCAATACACTATCAACAGCCATTCCCACATTGCGATAGCTCATATCTGTAAACAGAGGTTCTGTATGGCAAGCCACACATTTCTTCTCAAAAATGTTATAACCCAACCTTTGCGACAGCGTAAACTGTGCATCACCGCGCTTCACTTTATCATAATAAGAATCTGCACTTACCATCATCAGCAAAAACTGGCTTAATGCTTTTGTAATGCGCTGCGTGTTTATTAAGTTGCTGCCAAACGCCGCCTTAAACATCACTTTATATTGTGCATCACGTTTCAGTTTATTAATAATCGAATCCAGCACCTCGCTCATCTCGTTTGTAGATTCAATTGGCACCAGTGGCTGCACATCTAAATGATTCACGCCTCCATCAAACATAAATTCCTTCTGCCATGCTAAATTAAATAAGCCCGGCGCATTGCGAAGCGTAAACGAATTGGCATAACCATGGCTCAACGGATGATCGTACGTAGCAAAGGCGGCAAACTGCTGGTGACAACTTGCGCAGGGAAAATTTCCATCCTTGCTCAACCGTCCATCATAAAATAATTTTTTCCCAAGTTCAAAGCCTTCCTTCGTAAGCGGATTTTTAGAAAAATCATACGTAGGTTTTGGCCAGCCTGCGGGTTGTGGAAAGAGGATTGGTGTTACGGCGCTTTGTTTTATAAAAATAAAATTGCTGCCCGCAATCACCACAAGGAATAGCACTAATATTACACCCGGTTTCTTCATCCGTTGTGTACGAATATAATAACTGAAAATGAAAGCGATCCAGCGGCAAAACCGCTTTCAGCCAACCGCTCATGAACTATAACATTTACTTACCACGCTTTTTAGGGCAGCAGCTATTTCCGTTCGTGTATTTTCGGGTCGTCAACATGCTGTCACCTTATATTTTTGCCTTATGATGAAAACGCTGCTGATTTATCTCGGCACACTCCTGCCATGTTTTCTGTTTGCCCAGCAAGGCGATAAATGGGACCTGCAACGATGTGTGGACTATGCGGTTCAAAACAATATTTCTGTAAAGCAAAGTGATGTGCAGGCGCGCATTGCGGCTTTGCAAACCAAACTATCTAAAGCCGCTGTTATTCCAAATGTCAATTTCAATACTTCGGCAGGCGGACAGTTTGGGCGAAACATTGACCCGACATCAAACCAGTTTGTCAACAGCAATCTTTTTTTTCAGAGTTATAATTTGCAGACAAACGTGACGCTCTTCAATTGGTTTAATATAAAGAATCAAATAAAAGCAGCACAAACAAATGAGGAAGCCGGTCGCAAAGACGTTGACCGTGTAAAGAATGACATTTCTTTAAATGTAGTAGCCGCTTACCTGCAATTACTGCTGTCTGCTGAGCAAATTAATATTGCCAAAGCGCAAATTGCATTAAGTGATTCACAACGCATCATTACCCGCAAGCAGGTAGATGCCGGCAGTATGCCTGAACTGAATGCAGCGCAAATCGAATCGCAGCTTGCTCTTGACAGCAGCACATATATCACGGCTGTGAGTTCTATGCAGCAAAATAAACTGCAGTTGATTGCCCTTTTAAATCTTGATGCGGCTCAGCCTTTTGAGGTTAGTATTCCGGATGTTGACAAAATTCCTTTACCGAAATTAAGCGAATTAGAGCCAGCCGAGTTGTATATTATTGCTACAACCACGCAGCCTTTGCAACAGGTAGATTCGTTGCGAATCGAATCAGGAAAATACAGTATTAAAGCGTCCCGCGCTGCTATGTATCCTACCATCACTGCATTTGGTTCATTAGGTTCTCAGTATTCCAATGCTTATAAAAGATACGGACAGTCTTTAACTGGTTTTAGAAGCGATACGGTAGCAAGTACAAAAGTGAACGGCGTCGATTATCCTGTTGTGGCGCAAACTCCTTTGTATGCAGCTACTTCAAGCAATATTGGTTACTGGCAGCAAATCAGCAATGCGCAGTTTGGTCAGTCTGTTGGCTTGCAGTTAAACGTTCCCATTTTCAACGGCAGGCAATTAAGAACAAATTACGAACGCGCCAGGCTAAACGTAGAAAGTTATAAACTACAGCTAGCGTTAGACAATCAAACACTTCAGCAAAACATCTATACGGCGCGCAGCAATGCAGAAGCGGCAATACAAAATTTTTATTCCAATCAAAAAGCGGCTGGTTACGCTGAATACGCCAATAATTTATCGCGCAAGCGTTATGAGATTGGTATGCTGTCAACAAGCGATTATTTAGTGGTACAAAACAACCTGGCAACCGCGCGGTTTAATCTCGCTTCTGCGCGTTACGATTACATCTTCCGCATTAAATTGCTGGAATATTACAAGTTCGGTAAAGTGCAACTCTAAAAATTTTTCTTAAAAAGAAAACCTCTTCTTATGAGCAAATCATTAAAATGGATCATCTGGATTTTGGTTATAGTTGTTGTCGTGCTCGTGGTGCTGAAAGCCACCGGCGTAATGGGCAAAGATGAAGGCACGAAAGTAACTGCCGAAAAAGCCGCTACACACACCATCATTGAAACCGTAAATGCCAGCGGTAAGGTATATCCTGAAATAGAAGTAAAAGTGAGTCCTGATATATCCGGTGAAATTACCGAGCTGAATGTGAAAGAAGGTGATACCGTTCATAAAGGACAAGTGCTGGCACGCATTTACGCCGATATCTACACATCGCAGCGAGACCAGGCTGCCGCGCAGGTTTCGCAGATGCAGGCGCAGGTAGGCAATTCGCAGGCGCAGCTTGGCTCGCTAAAAGCAACCGTAGACCAAACTACAGCCGCTTACAAAAGACAGAAACAATTGCTTGACGATAAAGTGATTTCGCAGGCAGAATTTGAAACCGCGCAACAGGCTTATCTCTCTGCACAAGCGAGCTACAATGCGGCGTTAAGCGGTATAAAAGCCAATCAGGCTGCAGTGCAGAGTGCCAATGCAAGCCTCAACACGGCAAGTAAAGATTTAGGCAGAACCACCATCACCGCACCGATGGATGGTGTTATCAGTTTGCTGTCGGTGAAGAAGGGCGAGCGCGTTGCCGGCAACAGCTTTAACGTAGGTACCGAAATGATGCGTATTGCCGACCTCAACAGCATTGAAGTGCAGGTTGATGTAAGCGAAAACGACATCCCGAAAGTGAAGCTTGGCGACAGTGCTATTGTAGAAGTGGATGCTTACAACCAGCGTAAATTCAAAGGCATTGTATATAAAATTGCCAACCCGAGCAACAGTCTTACAGGCACAGCATCCACCAGCACCAGTGTTACCAATTACGA
This sequence comes from Ilyomonas sp., assembly GCA_965199905.1. Classification (GTDB taxonomy): domain Bacteria; phylum Bacteroidota; class Bacteroidia; order Chitinophagales; family Chitinophagaceae; genus Ilyomonas. The sequence continues at coordinate 2,008,862 of OZ241366.1, forward strand.
AGTGCATATCCGCTTGCTCTCGTCAACTTATAAGGATTTAATTGGCAATGGTCAGCCGTTTCCATTTCGCCCGAACATGACGGGCAGCGCCGATATACAAACCCGCACGCAACCCAATGTGCTAAGCGTACCTTTGAATGCTGTAACCACACGCGACGCCAATAATAATGCAACACAAAAAACGGTAAGCGCCAGCGCATCCAATAACAACGATAATGACGACCAGCCATCGGGCGGTGATGATATTAATGAAGTTGTGTTCGTGGTGCAGCCCAACGGCATCGTAAGGCAGCGCACCGTAAAAACGGGCATTCAGGATTTAAACAGCATCCAGATTACCAGCGGGTTGAAGTCGGGCGAACAAGTAATAACCGGACCTTACGACGTGGTAAACAAAGACCTGAAAGACAGCACCAAAGTAAAAGTGGTATCGAAAGACGAGCTGACGCAAAGCTTCGGGAAGAAGTAGACCGTTATTAATTTTTGATAATGCATTATGCAATCCATCACCAAAAGGTGATGGATTTTTTCTTTGGTAACTATAGTCTGTCGCTTTTGTGATCGACTGTTGTCATTCTTGCATATTGAGACAGCAAGAATCCTCTTATCACATCAGTCATTCTTCGGATATACCCGAATCTCTGTGTTATAAACAACAAAAGCCTTCACACCGCAGCGTGAAAGCTTTTGCTTTATAGGCAGAGAAAAATTACTTCGCTGCCAGAAAATCTTTTACTTTATCCTTGTGAACGATCTGTTCCTTAAAAGTGTAAGCGCCTGTTTTCGGGCTGCGAACGGCTTTAATAACCTTCGTCCAGTTCTTTGCTTCGGCGGCGGCTTTTAAGTCTTTTACCTTCGAGTTTTTAGATGCTGCTTTTGCCATGACTATTTAATTTCTTTGTGAACGGTTACTTTTTTCAGGTTCGGATTGTACTTCTTAAGCTCAATACGCTCCGGTGTATTTTTTTTGTTCTTGTTGGTTATGTAGCGGCTTGTGCCGGGAACGTTGGTTGTCTTTTGTTCCGTGCATTCAAGTATTACCTGAACGCGGTTTCCTTTTCTTGCCATAGCAGCAATAATTTATAAGTAATGAATTAAATTTTTGTTCCTTTTTCCCTAAGCTCTTTCACTACAGAAGCCAGACCATTTTTGTTGATGGTGCGGATGGCATCGGTAGATAATTTCAGGGTAATCCAGCGATCTTCTTCAGCGAAGTAAAAACGCTTCGTTTGCAGGTTTGGCAGAAAGCGGCGCTTTGTTTTGATGTTCGAGTGCGACACCGTGTGACCTACCATCGGCTTTTTACCCGTAACCATACATACTCGTGACATGATAGTAATTTTTTTCGGACGGCAAAGGTAGCCAAACGAAGGAATTATCCAAACTTAATTCCTTCTTATTTTTTAATTTGTCTCAGCGCAATACAAAAGAAAACAGTTGGTTAACAACCTGACCGAAGTGTTTCCAGCTATACTTCTTCTTTTCTTCCCGTAGCTGAGGCAGAAAGTGATCTTCGCCAAGGCGATATAATTCTTCGATTTTAGCGGCAATATCTTCTGCGTTTGGCTCTGCAATCAAACCCGCTTTTCCATTTGGCACCATAGCAGGAAGCCCGCCCACAGCCGTTACCAGCATTGGTTTTTCGAAATGATAAGCCAATGGCGTAACGCCGCTTTGCGTAGCATTTCTATAAGGTTGTATAATAAAATCGGCAGCGCTGAGATAATATTTCACTTCACTTTCGGGAATGAAATCCGTTTTTAAAACAAGCAAATTGCTGATCCCGAGCTTTTTGATTTGCTCTTCGTAAGCGGCTTTATCTTCATAAAATTCACCAGCGATCAACAGTTTAATGTTGCTGCCATTCTGCTTTAAAATATGCATTGCATCAAGCAATAAATCCAATCCTTTGTACTTGCGGATGAAGCCAAAAAACAAAATGATTTTGTCATTGACAGGAAGATTCAAATGCTGCCTTGCTTCTTCTTTACCAAGCGCTTCGCCAAAATTATCATATAGCGGATGCACGGTTTGCACCGCCGGTTTTTGGGTAAATGTTTTTAGGTCGGTCATCACCTTTTCACTCATGGTAATAAAGCCATCAACGGGCTTGATAAAATATTGGGTGAAAGGCTTATCGCCAAAACGCTTTTCGTGCGGGATGACATTATCTGCAATGCAAATCACTTTTGTGTGATGATTGCGTTTTGCAATGCGGAGTATCGTTCCGAAGCACGGTCCCATAAAAGGCAGCCAGTAACGAACGATAATTAAATCGGGACGAAGCTTTTTTAATCCGTTTCCAACAGCAACCCAATTCAATGGATTAACGGAATTGATTTTAACCTTGATCTCTATATCTGTTGGCGCTGCTTCGGTAGAATATTGTGATGTACCCGGAAATAAAAAAGAAGGATACTGAAGCGAGAAAGTATAGATGACAACCTTGTTGCGTCCGCTCTGTAATTCTCTTGCCAACCGCTCATTAAACGTAGCCATGCCGCCGCCACGAAGCGGGTAAGCCGGACCGAGAATAACGATTGATTGACTCATGGAATAAAGTGCAGGCAATTCTTCAAAATGGGCAGAATTGACAACAGGTATATTAAATCTTACTTATTAAATATTCATTCTAACGAATGCCAACAGTATCTTCTACCATATAATTATTGCGGTCGGGGCTGTTGCGCGAAATGAGTTCTGCCACGAAGCCTGACAGGAACAATTGCATCCCGATAATCATTGCCACAAGTGCAATATAGAATGCTGGTTTATTAGTAATATTAAAATCACTCACCGATAATTTGGCAATGAGTAAATATAGAAACATAAACAGACCGATCACAAAACAAAGCGTTCCATATAAGCCGAAAAAGTGCATCGGTTTTTTGCTGAAACGGCTCACAAACATAATAGTGCCGAGATCGAGAAAACCATTCACAAAACGCTCCAGCCCAAACTTGGTAACGCCGTATTTGCGCGGGCGATGTTCCACCACCTTCTCTCCTATTTTCTTAAAGCCCGACCATTTGGCAATCACCGGAATATAGCGATGCATTTCGCCATACACTTCAATGCCTTTTACCACTTTATTTTTATATGCTTTCAGTCCGCAATTGAAATCGTGAAGCTGTATGCCGGTTACTTTTCGGCTTACACTATTAAATAATTTGGAGGGAAGATTTTTGGTTAAAGTATTATCATAACGTTTCTTTTTCCAGCCGCTTACAAGGTCGTAGCCGTCATTTATAATCATGCTGTAAAGAGATGGAATTTCATCGGGCGAATCCTGCATATCAGCATCCATCGTTATTACCACATCGCCTTTGGCAGCGCGGAACGCTTCATTAAGCGCTGCCGATTTTCCATAGTTGCGCTGAAACTTAATGCCTTTAAAATTATTATTGTTTTGCGAGATATTTTCAATCACATTCCAACTGGCATCGGTGCTTCCATCATCTACCATAATCACCTCGTACGAAAAACCATTTTCGGTCATCACACGCGCAATCCAGCTACACAGTTCAGGCAGCGATTCTTCTTCATTTAATAATGGAATAACTACAGAAATATTCATGATTCAGGTTCGCCAATCTGGTTGGGGTTTGAAAAAGGACTTACCGGTTTTTTCTTCGCAATGCCGGCGCCGATGAGAGAGCTGATAGTGCCGATTAAAAGATTAAAAAACAAGCCGCCGCCTAAGGCAATGGTCGTAAAATATTTGGCATACATCTCCATTCCCTGGCTAAGTTGCTCATCAGTCATTTGCTTGTTTTCACGCATTTTTTCCTTCGCCACGTTCATCATCTGGCTTTTATAATCAGGCGTTAAATACATGAACGCAAGCGTGAAGAAAAAAGAGATCAGCGCTACAATGCAAATGGCTTTAAACCCAAAGCCAAAACATTGTCCATACGTTACAAAATTGTTGTTGGCATTGCTCCACATGCTGATGAACACGCACACCAGCACGGCATACACGACAACCGGCAACCATGCCGTCCAATCCTGTTGAAAGATGAGCCCGGTGAAGTAGTACGCTAAAAATAAAACAACAGAAGTAAGACCGATAACCAGCCCGGCGGCAACCGGCGTGATGGGTTTTGTTTCCATGATTATGAATTGAAGGAAGTGTAATGAATAGTATTTTGCGCTTTCCCTTTTAATGCAAGATTCAGAAAAGGCGTATTGGCAGATTTGCTTCGCAAAGTTTCTTTCGTTACTACAAACTCAGCATCGCGACTGAACAATGTGAAACCTGCCTTTTCACCTTCCTGCAAAGCAAGGGAAGGTAAATTAAAAATCTTTTGTGCATTGGTTGAAAACAAAGCTACCAATCTATCAACGGGCAATTGCGGAAAGAGTGTATTGATTATCGCAAAACTCGTTTGCAAACCAATCATACCATTCTTTGCGTACTCAAATTCGCACACTTTATCATCCCAATGCTGCGGAATATGATGCGAGGCAATACAATCCACGGTTTCATCAACAACCGCATTGCGAAGTGCTTCTCTATCTTCTTTGCTGCGCAACGGCGGGTTCACTTTCAGGTTGGTATCATAACTCTGCAAATCTTCATCGCAGAAGTATAAATGATACGGCGTAACGCTGCATGTAATGTTCAACCCGTTTTGCTTCGCTTCTTTTATCAGTTCAATTCCTTTTGCAGTGGACACGCCTGAGATGTGCAGGCGGCTGTCTGTATATTGCAACAAACGAATATCGCGCTGAATAATGAGTTCTTCACCAATAGCCGGAATGCCCGGTAAACCAAGTTGTGTAGAGATAACGCCTTCATGCATAAGCCCGCCGGTGTTGATGCTTTTATCTACCGGCACCTGCACAATCACACCATCAAATGCCTTTACATATTGCAGGGCTTTCAGCATAATCTCTGATGACTGAACCGGCTGCAAGCCATCTGTAAAAGCCACAGCGCCGCTGCTGTACATATCATACATCTCCGCCAGTTCCTTACCCTCACAATTTTTGGTAATTGCACCCAGCGGGCGAATGGTTACCGGCAGGTCTTTCGATTTCTGAACAATATATTCAACACTACTTTTATTAGAAACAACAGGATTGGTGTTGGGAACCGTAAATACTGTAGTAAACCCACCAGCGGCGGCAGCTTCAGCACCGGATATCAATGTTTCTTTATGTTCATAACCCGGATCATCAAACTGGGCGAACACATCAACAAAGCCGGGTGCAAGGTATAAACTGCTATTTCCCTCTATAACTGTATCAGCGGCATCAGAATTGTTGTCTGCAATACTGACTACAATTCCATCCTGAATAACAACATCTTTTACCGTACCGTTATAAGTGGATTGAGAATTTGCAATAATTACTTTCCTGAGCAGGATGTTCATGCGGAACCCTAAAATTTGCGCGCAAGATAAATGGATTTTCATGAAACCCTTTTACATTTGCAGCCCTTTCACACTCAGATTTCGGGATGTAGCGCAGCCCGGTAGCGCGCTTGCATGGGGTGCAAGAGGCCGCTGGTTCGAATCCAGTCATCCCGACAACAGTTAAAATAAGAAAAATCAGAAGCCTGTAAATTGATTGATTTACAGGCTTTTTTATTTGTAATAATATCAAATCTGTTCAAGTCATATCAATTTATGAGTGAGTTATTCGTGAGTTCAGTGAGCTGTTCTATTTTACTCACGAATTAAGGCATTAAATCGTTGACAAACAATGAAGTAATGTGCTTCAATTTGAGGCATTTTGATGCGTTTTGATCCCCTTTTTCAGCATCGTAATTCAGAATAACTTTTCAGGTAAGTGGCTAACGAAAAGAAGAAAAATGATTGATTAACACTTAAAAGTTACATTATGAAAACGACAAACACCTTTTCTGTTTTGCTCTTTGTACGGCTTGGCAAAAAAAGCCAAACTGAGGGTCTTATTTACGCCCGTATTACTGTTAATGGAACAACCACAGAGCTTTCCTTGAAAGAAACGGTATCTATAGGGCAATGGAATTCAGAAAGGCAAGAAGTGGAAGGACGAACACCACAGGTAAAGGCGCTGAACGCGCACTTGGATAACGTGTTGTTTCAGCTTAAACAAAAGTACCGCCAGATGATTGACAAAGACTTGCCGGTTGACGCACAGACTATCAAAGATTCTTTTTTGGGCAAGCAGACGGAACAAAAAGGACATACCCTCTGTGAACTGGTAACTTATCATTACAGTCTGGAAGGAGAAAAACTAACCTGGGGAACCATGAAAAACTATAAAGCGACCGAAGAATATATCAAACGGTATATCAAAAAGAAATACAACAAGGAAGACCTACTCTTACGAAAACTGGATTACGAGTTTATCCTTGAACTGGAATCCTTTATCAGAAACCATCCGCTTAAGGCTCATGACCGGTGTGAAGGCAATGGCATTATGAAGCATCTGGAGAGACTCAAGAAAATAATACGGTGGGGAAGACAATTAGGCTGGTTATCACATGACCCGTTCTTTGATTATAAACTTTCCTTTAAACGGTACAAGCGAAAGAAACTGGACTCTTCAGAACTTAGCCGGATCGAAAACCAGGCGTTTACAAACGACAGCCTGAAGTATGTAAAAAACTTGTTCCTCTTTAGTTGTTATACAGGTCTTGCCTACGCCGATGTGATGGCTCTTACTTCTCATAACTTAGAACAGGACAGGGAAAACAGATGGTGGTGCAAGATCTACCGGCAGAAAAGCGATGAGTTTGCAGCAGTACCGTTGCTGAGCGCTGCTGTTCAATACATCAACCAATACGCAAGTCATCCAAAAGCTGTCAACCGAGGTCATGTATTTCCTTACATCAGCAACCAGGAAGTCAATAGATGTATGAAAATCATTGGCGAGGTATGCGGCATCACAAAATACATGAGTTTCCACCTCGCGCGACATACGTTTGCTACCACGGTTACTTTAAAGAACGGAGTACCGATAGAAACCGTCAGTAAGATGTTAGGGCATAAGAAAATATCAACGACGCAGATTTATGCTGAAGTAGACGAGGAGAAATTATCTCATGATATGGAGAGTGTGGAAAAGAAGTTTTCGAAATAAGTGGAAATTCCGTTAAGTATTGATCAGGAAAGTTATTTAATAATCATACAGATATGACGGTTAATCTTTGACGAATTTTGTTGGCCACGCCTACCGAAATCTCCATGTAAGCCGCTTAATTCTTTGTAACAACCTATGATGAGTTTGGCGGAGACATTGCGCGGAAGAAGTCCTGAAATGGAGAAATTGCAGAGAAGAGAAAGCCGCTTCACTTTGGGTGCAGATTTCGGTCGGTTTGATCACACTGTTTCGAGAATTTGTGAGCAACAAAATGACTGATTGCTCTAAGTTCTCTTTGTCAAAGGCAGTGGACACGGTTGATATTAGGGACGAAATTTCTAATCAAGCTTGCCAAAATTTTTCCCACTAATATCGCAATTTGGAAAAGGCTTTTCCTTTGCCAACCTCCGTAACTTTTTAATTCGATTTAATTTATTGGGATAATTAGATTTTGTACGCACTTGTAGCAAATTAAGCAAAAATCATAATCATTTTATTGCGGTGTTATATAAAAAACATTTGCTACGTCCTCCATGTAACAGACATCGCTGGATTTAAAAAATTTATTGTTGTAGCTGACAATTGGCAGACTTTTAAATAGATGTGGTGAAGTTGCAAACGTTCGGCGAGTTCTCAGTGTGACAGACTTTGCTGAATTAGGATAAATAAAAAAGGAGAACCGCAAAAGAACAACTCAAAAATAAGTTATTTGCCGGCATAAACTATAATGCTTCGGAAACTCATCTATTATGCAACCGAGAATCGTTACCATTAATGTACTAATCACTTGCTATAACCGGATAACAAAAACAGTTGCTTGTCTTGATGCGTTGTTCAAACAGCGAGATAGCGACACTTTTTTCAAACTGGTTGTTTATCTGGTTGACGACGGTTCAACTGATGACACATCCGGTATTGTTTCTACGCAGTTTCCGAATGTGAAAATAATACAAGGAGATGGAAATTTATTTTGGAACCGAGGTATGAATCTCGCTTGGTATGAAGCGAGTAAGAATGGGATATGTGATTATTTTTTATGGCTGAATAATGATACTTATTTGTTTGAATACACTATCTCCTCTATGCTTGCTATAAGCAAGGACACTAATATTATATGCGCTTCAACCTGTTCCTCCATTACAGGTAATCTCACATATAGTGGTATTAATAAAGCATCCAATTCCCTGCTGGTACCAAATGGCACTGTACAACCGTGTGATTTATTTACCGGGAATTGTGTTTTGATTCCTTATGTAGTATTCAGAAAGCTTGGTTTTCTCAATGCAAAATATCATCACGCCATTGGTGACTTCGATTATGGATTACGTGCTGCAAAAAATGGTATTCGGAGTTATATAGCGCCTATGTATGGCGGCACTTGTGAGCTTCACACAGAAAAGTCTATTTTTTTTAATCCTGCTACAACCCTTGCAGAAAGATGGAGAGCTTTATATAAATCCTCATGTATTTGTCATCCTCAACAACGCTTTACTTTTGAAAGAGAACATAAAGGTATCATCACAGCCATACTTCATTTTGTTACAATTCATATTAGGGTTGCCATACCATCATTGTGGAAAGTAAAAGCTAAATTTGTAGCACCAAAGCAAGGTGTACCTCTATGAGCCGTAAAAAACTTCTTGTATTTCATCAAAGTCTTGCTCCATACCGAGTCGATTTTTGGAATAGCCTGAACAATCTGTTTGAGTTAAAGTTATTTTTCGCTTTTGATAATGTTCTTATTCAATCCTTCAATCAGGAGGCTTTAAAAAGAAGACTGCAATTTAAAATTGCTTATATCAAGAAAGGCTTTAATCTTTTTAACCGAGCATTTCGATGGGGGCTTCGCTCCATTATCAAAGACTTTCAGCCTGATATTATTATGTCGCAGGAATTTAGCCAAACCACCATGTCGCTTTATCTGCTGAAACGAATTTTTAAGTTTAATTATGAAATATACACCATAACGGATGACAGTCTCACAATAGCTATCCATGCCAGAGGCATCCGCAAAGTGTTCCGCCGCTATCTTGCCCCACGTCTCGACGGAATTATATTCGTTGACCCAAAAACAAGAGCCTGGTGCAAAAATGAGTTTGCATTGCGGAGAGAATTTCTGTTTCCCATCATTCACAATGAGGCAGTATTTCGTCCGCATTTGCAGGCCGCTTTACCTGCATCCAACGCTTTACTTGACAAATATGACATAAAAGGAAAAAGATGTATTTTTTTTGTTGGAAGGCTGGCTGTTGAAAAAGGTCTTGACCGGTTGTTATTTGCCTTCTGTAAAATACATGAACGTTATAATGATGCCATGCTGATCATGATAGGCGAAGGTAACCAGCGTGATATTCTAACTAAAACGGCAGAGCAACTGGGAGTAGAAAAAAAATTATTGCTTCCTGGTCGTACTGAAGGTAATGAACTGTTTGCTTGGTTTAACCTTGCGCCAGTAATGGTATTAGCCAGTCAATACGAGCCTTTTGGTGCTGTGGTAAATGAATTGCTGCTATCCGGTGCAGATGTGTTGTGTTCAACCAATGCAGGCGCTTGGTGGCTCATTGAACCAGGTATAAACGGAGACACCTTCGATCCATACGATATAGACAGGCTTTGCAATTTACTTGAAGCACAACTAAATAAAATATCGCCTGCGCAAAGCATTCAATCTATACGCCCGTCTAAAATGCTTGCGAAGTATGAAGACTATATGACCCAATTTTATAAATGGCTGACTACGCCTGCAAGTAGTAACTAATTCACTATCATGTTGTAAAAGCAATCATGGAGAAAAATTACTTTTCACAGTCGTCAATACCGGATACGAACCTATTGAAAATGTCAACTTTGTTTCGCCGCAGGGAAAAAATAAACAAGCGTGTAATTGATGTTACCATTGCCTTGCCTGTATTCATCCTTGTTCTGCCCTTAATTGTTGTTATTTTTATTCTCATTCGCCTTGAAACGCCCGGCAATCCTTTCTTTCTGCAAAGCCGCCTCGGGCGCGGCGGAAAACTGTTTACTATTTATAAATTTCGCACATTGTATATTCATCATTTTGGTATGATTGCAGAACAGGAAGAACCGGCCGATTACCGCATTACACCTTTCGGAAAAATTCTAAGAAGAACAAAACTGGATGAACTTCCGCAATTGCTGAATGTGTTGCTTGGCTATATGTCATTAGTGGGCCCGCGCCCTTATCCGCCTTGTGAGTTTGCATTTAATAAAACACTTGATGAAAACCGGCTGCTTGCGAAACCCGGGCTTACCGGTGCAGCGCAAATTAGTGGTAATGTTTACCTCGGGAAAGAAAACATTGGCTGGGCAGACAGCTGGTACATTGAACATTATTCCTTTAGACTTGACGTCCGAATCTTGCTATATACGTTGTCTGCAATTATAAAGGGTGAAAGTAGCAATCACGACCCGCTGCATATTCGTAGCCTCATGCCGGTGAAGGATTACAAGCTATTAATGTAAACATCATGAAGCACATACTATTTTTAGGTGGCTCACCCTTTCAGTTACCGCCCATTCTTTATGCAAAAGAGCAGGGACATTATATCATTACCTGTGACTACCTTCCAGGCAATCCTGGTCACAAGTATGCTGATGAATATCACAACGTCAGTACTACCGATTCCGAAGCCGTACTGGCACTGGCAAAAAAGCTAAAAATTGATGGCATTGTTGTGTTTGCATCCGATGCGTCGGCACCAACAGCAGCGTTCGTAGCAGAGCAGATGGGGCTTCCCGGCAATCCTTTATCCTCGGTTAATATCCTTACCCGTAAAGATTTGTTCCGGAATTTTTTACAAGCAAATAATTTCAATGTTCCTCAACATATACAAGTGTCTTCACTGGGAGAAGCTCAACAAGCTTATGCGCGATGGAAAAAACCGGTCATGGTAAAACCTGTAGATGCGTCAGGCAGTAAAGGCGTATCGAAAGTTGAAGAAATCAATAAACTACCGGATGCGTATGAACAGGCGATTTCCTTTTCTAAAGCGGGCAAAGTGATCATGGAAGAGTTTATTCAAAGAGTAGGATACCAGATTGCCGGAGACGGTTTTGTGCTTGATGGCAAGCTGGTGTTTCGTTGCTTTGCGCAGGAGCATTTCAATACCGTTGGAAACCCTCATGTACCCATTGGTGAAAGCTTTCCGCTATTGTTATCTGATGCTGTACAAAGCAAAGTGGATAGCGAGATAGAACGTGCCATGCAACTGCTTGGTATGAAAGCGGCCGAACTCAATTTTGATATTGTCATTAATACAGAAGGCAAAATTTTTTTAATGGAAATCGCTCCCCGCAGTGGCGGCAATTTAATCTCTGAAGTTATACGTTTCAGTACAGGTGTTAATCTTTCCAAATACGTTGTAGATGCCGCATTAGGACTGGATTGCAGTTCTCTTCAAATGTATACTGAAGCTAAATTCTATTCCTGCTATATGCTTCATTCACAGGTTGCCGGTACATTCAATGATGTTGTTATCAGCGAAGATATCCAAGCAAATATTATTAAACAGAACTTCTTCATTCAGGCCGGCGATGAAATCAGGCGTTTCGACAATGCGTCATGTGCTTTTGGGGAACTGATATTACAGTTTGCTACTGCAGAAGAAATGTTGCACAAGATGGATACGATGAGCCGTTATGTGAAGGTGCGTCTTATGAACTGATTTATACAGCAAGAGCCTGCATTGCGCATACTATAATGTTGCTGATAAAAGCAACTTCTTCCTCGCTTAACTCATAATACATGGGAAGACATAGAACACGTTTTGCAATACTTTCTGCCATAGGGCAATTTGCATCTCCATAAAACGGAAGATGATTGAGCGCAGGGTAAAAATATCGTCTTGGAAAAACATCTTCTTTTTCCAACGCTTCTTTTACAAATAACATCTCTTCTTCCGATGAAAACACTACCGGGAAGTAAGAATAATTATATTCAATGCTGGGTAGCTGTTTTGGATATTGAAGAAATAATCCATCCAGATGTTCAAAGTAACAACTGTAAAGATGTTTACGCTGCTTAATCATGTCCTGTACCAGCGGCAGCGTACAAAGTCCCATTGCTGCATGCAATTCGGAGTTTTTGCCATTCGTTCCCCACTGTGTAGGGTAACTTTTGTTCTTTATTCCGAAATCGCTTGCCAAACGGCAACGTTTCATTAGTTCTTCATCTTTTGTAATGATGGCCCCACCTTCTACTGTATGGTATAGCTTGGTAGCATGAAAGCTTACTGCTGATATATCTCCGTAAGAAAAAACTGATTTACCATGCACTTTTGTGTCGAAGGCATGTGCCCCATCGTATATCACTTTTAGGTTGTGTCGTTCTGCTATCTTCTGTATCTGCAATACATTGCAAGGACTACCATATACATGTGTAGCAACGATGGCACTGGTTTTTTCTGTAATTGACTCCTCAATTTTATCGGCATTTATACAAAAATCATTGTCATTAATGTCTACAAATACAGGCTGACAACCTGCCCACAAGATAGAAGTTACTGTAGCTACATGCGAGAAAGCCGTGGTAATAACCTCTCCACAGATATTCGACATCTTAATGGCAATCTGTAAGGCCATGGTGCCACTCGATACGAAGTGGACAGAACCAACTTGCAGATATTCAGTTATGGCTTTCTCAAATTGCCTTACCATTGGTCCATTATTAGTTATCCATTCATTCTGCCATATTTTTTCTAAATAGATAACATATTTTTCTAGTGGGGGCAAGTATGGTTTTGAAACAGGAATCATAACCTATCTGGTTTTAGTTGCTTATCTGTTATTAGTAGGATAAAAATATAATGTTCATGCTATAATGGTTGAAAAAGTTTCGCAAAAGCTGTCTCCATTAAAGCGATAGTGAAAGCAAAACCTAACTGAATATAATACAAAGTGGGTAATAAATTCAATTAATCAATAGTTGATGCCTATTATGTGTTCCAGCTTAGGCTTGCACGTGTGATTAACAAATAAAGTATCAGGGTAAATTTTAACCGCAAAAATTTTTTAAATCTATCGTATAACCGAAGTTCTATATAATCAACGTATTTGCTTTTAGCCACACAAAAGTTTCAATTGCAAACGAACTATTAGCTCCTCTTATCAATTATAGCTAAGATTAGCTTAATTACGCTATTGCAGCTTAGTATCAGCCATTCTACTTTTGTACGAGTAAAGACATAATCAAAATCTGCCTAACCAGCGCACTAAATATCAGCGATTATTAAAACAGAGAAAGATGATTAAGATTGTAATATTTGATGACCATAAGCCCAGACGCGAAGCGTTGAAGCTAATGGTTAGTTTGAACAGGGAACTGGAATGCACTGGTGATTACGAGAATTGCAGCAACCTAATTGCTAACCTAAGCATAAACCCGCCTGATGTGGTGTTAATGGATATCAATATGCCCGGTGTAGGTGGCATTGAGGGAGTAAAACTACTGCAAAAGCATTATCCTAAAACATATATTATCATGCAAACAGTTTTTGATGATGATGATAACTTATTCAATTCACTGCTGGCGGGGGCTCACGGCTATTTGCTTAAAAGCACGCCAAGTGATAAAATTGTTGAAGGTATTTTAGAGGTAGTAAATGGAGGAGCGCCTATGACACCTTCTATTGCAAGGAAGGTACTTGCTTACTTCAATAAAAAACCAGCAGGTAATAAAGCTGAATATAATTTATCGGTTCGCGAAACAGAGATACTGGAATGGCTGGTAAAAGGTTATAGTCAGAAAATGGTGGCAACAGAGTTATATTTATCCAGGCATACCATCAACAACCATATCAAGAACATTTACCAGAAAATGCAGGTGCATAGTGTGTCGGAAGCGGTGGCTACTGCATTGCAAAAACGGATTGTTTGACTCTTGAAGATAAAAAATAGCATAATTAAGCTATTGACCAGCCTATGGCAATGATACTACCTTTGCACTGGAATTAATAACAAATGGAATCGCTATACTACAGCCACTTAACTTACTCACATAATAGCATGGCAGCTTTTGTATATCAATTGTAATAAAGCTGCAATAAGCCTTCATAAAATACTTGTAAACGTTATTGTGATAAAGTAGGTTCATTACCTTTTGCAGGATAATATCACTATCGATCTATTAACTTATTCATCCTTCAGAATTACAGTAGTTACAAAAAAAACGAAAGTGATTTCGTGCAGGCGGAGCCATGTAAATACCAACAGATTCATTCAATAAAAACAATAAAACTATGTTACGGTTTTCTGTCAGCAAACAAACACTTACTGTGCTTCTTGGATTAGGCCTGTTACTGAATGCCTGTTCAACCATTTCAAAATTTGATCAGTATGCTTATACGCAAACCACCTCGCTAAAAGTGGATGCATTATCTGTGATGGGGCATGCTAACGAAAGCTATCCATCGCACCAGCAGGAAGTACAACAGGTGCAAACGGCGCTTAGCAAAATGTATGAGTATGAAAAGAACCGCCCCAAGAACGCGATTACACAAAAAATGTGGACTGTGCTTACTGACTCTACCGGCAATCTCTATGGTGGCTTTGTAAAAAGATGGCGGAAGGAAGGCATGTTGGATACTGCATTTATAAGGATTTCACAAGACCTGGTAAGCCAGTCGTTTGACCAGATTTCGCAATTAGAAAGCGGTAAAATAAACACAAAGCAAATCAGCAATTAATTCATTACAAACAAAATATTTAATCATAGCAAAAAAGAAAAACAATGAGTACGATAAATATAGACCAGCTTGTTCAAAATCTGGAAAGCGGTGTTGAATCGTTAGCGAAAACATCATTACAGGATTATGAAAATGAAGCAAAAACAGACGGCAACAATGTGATCAATACAATCAAAACTGATTTAGAAGAATGGACAAAAGAAGCGGCAGATGGCTCTTTGACAATGGAAGACGTTGCTTATCTGATAAAAGAAGAAGAAGCATTTGATGAAATGGTTACTCTGAAACAAGCGGGTCTTGCCGAGGTGCGTATAGACAAGTTTAAGAATGATTTGATTGACCTGATAACGAATACTGTTTTCGGTGCTATCAAACTATAACAGGTTTATGCCTATCAAAATGAATATGATGTTGCCTGCTGGTTATGATTCGTCGCTTTCACAAAGTACAATGTGTGTACTTTTTATAGCAGCATCAGTGATTGTGTCGCAGTTGTTACTGTCAGCTTTCAACGCATGGGTACGCTGGCAAAAGCTGGAGTTTCATAATGAAGTTGCCAACTCTGTCTTTGGCACCATCAGTCTTATGTACTCACTTATACTGGCTTTTGTGATTGTTGCTGTATGGGATGATTATAAAGAGTTAAACAAAACAATCAATGCAGAAGCCGACAAGCTAAACAACATTATTGTAAACATAGTTTCTTTGCCCGATAGTATTAAAAACGATGTTAGCAAATCCATCCTTATTTACTGCAATGAAGTAATAAATGAAGAATGGCAAATGAAAGAAAAAAATTTTTTCAGCCAGTCAAAAACAATCCCTTTTCTCAGGCAGGAAATTCTTACGATTGATTCGCAGGATCATATTCAGCAGAACATACTGTCAGCGATTAACACAGACCTTAGCACGATAGCAGATTTGCGCCGCGAAAGGATCCGGCACAGCTATTCGCAAATACCCGGCATGGTATGGAATATTCTAAATACAGGAAGCATCATGCTGATTACATTTTTCTTTTTCCTGCAGGTACCATCCCAAAAATTAAAGAGAATATACCTCGGTTTTCTGGTAACCTGTATGGCAATGTGCATATTTCTGGTTTATATGCTGGATCATCCGTTTAACCCCAATGGAGGCATTAGCAAGCTGCCTTATCAAACCATTGAAAGCTTGCTACAGCATCCTCCCACTACTTAAATTATTTATTCATCATAACAATCATTAACACACAAAAATTCAAACAATGAAACAATTTATTTATTTACTGTTTTTACTTATGGTCTGTGCAACCACTACAAGTTGCAACAACGCCCAGGATTATGATATAAAGTCAACTGTAACCGTAGTCAGCATTTTAGTTATCTGCCTGCTGTTTTTAGTGTTGGCTGGCTACAGCAACATTTTACGGGACGAAATCAGCAACTGCGATGAGTTTGACGAGAATGCAAAGAAGATGCAGCAAAAATCTAAATGGAAGCTGGTAAACAAGACAGCGCCATTTAATCTTACCAAAGTACAGTTTGGTTTATGGACCACCATTATTTCATCCGTTTATATTTATCTCTCTTTGTTCAAAGGCGATTGTGCTATTACCGGCATCAACAAAACAGCGCTTGTACTGATGGGCATCTTCGCAGGTACCGCGGTGGCTTCTACCTTAATAGATAAAAAAGAAATTGACGACAACAGGGAGCGACATCAGAACAAACCATCACAAGGATTTTTTATAGATATCCTTTCTGATGCCAACGGCATTAGCCTGCACAAATTTCAAAACTTTACCTGGACGCTTATTGCCATCATCGTGTATCTGTACAAAGTATCCCAGATACAGACAGGCTGCGAACTGCCTGAACTGAGCGATACCTTACTTGCGCTGACAGGTATCAGCAGCGCCACTTACCTGGTATTAAAAACAAAAGAAAACGATCCGCCGGTACAGGATGTAACACCAATACCAACTACTGTTCCAGAAAATACGGTTGCAAACAACAATGTTACTAACGCTTTGCAACCGGCAGTAGGATAAAACTTCAACAAGCAGTAAACAAATAGTTATGAACACACAATTGATGAATCATTATAAAGATAGTTTGGTTACGTTTTTTATATGTAATAAGCGGTTATCAAACAGTATTGTAAGATAGAGCTTAGTAAATACCCTTGCTCTAATTAACAAGAATGACGTATATACGCTATTGACCTCAGTTGATGACACCTTTAGTTTTGCAGCAGGAAATAACCAACAGAAGAACCATTAACTGAAGCACTTTATTTCTCTCACTTAAGTAAACAACAGTAGCCTACATAGGTACTGATGTAAAATCTAACAACACAGGCTTTTTTAAATGCACCAAAAGTGCGAACAGGCAAGGTGCGCTTTAGAATTAAGCAATGTAAACCGGTACACCAATTATAAACAAAAACAAATCAAAGAAACCAATCGAAACAGTCGGGCAAAACATTTCAAAAACAAGTAAAAACAAATTGTATGAGTATTCAACAATCAAATTTATTTACGGCCGGCTACGACATGGTTGTAGCCATTACGCAAAACGGCTTCAATGCAACAATGAAAGATTATTTTAAAAAAACCACGATGCCGATGGTAACGCTTTATTACATGCTTAGTCATGACGTTTTTGCATTGCAATTAGAATAAAAAAGAATCAACAGACATAACAACAGCGCTTATTTTTTTCCGGAAAAATTCATCACCCTAACTTTTGCAAAACCATGTTTGTATAACGCCTGATAAAAAACTAATAGCAGGTAAGAGCACTTTTAATGCATGAAGTGCGCAGCAAACAATTATCATTTTTAAACAAAATAAAAAGGCTGAAAAGCTTTTGTGCACGCAGTGTGCCTGGGCGAAGTATGCCGAAAAATTTAAAAACAAAACAATTTAAAAACAAGTAAAAACAAATTTTATGAGTGCACAACAATCAAATTTAGCAGCCTATGGTTTCGACGTGGTAGTTGCAACAACACAAGCTGCAATAAATGCCAACATTAAACAATACATCCACGAATTTGGAAAAGGTGCTTCGCCCACTTTTAAGGCATATTTTAGGATGAATGGTGACGGCGTTGTAGAAATGTTGCCTTCAGACCAAAATAATTCGCTGGTAAATGGATACGCGAACACAGACCCGCTTGCGATCGCGGCCTGGAATGGCACGGGGGCTAGACCTGTAGCCATTACCAACATTCAGGCTGTTATCAATACTATATTTGACACTCACATAGAAGACATCGTTCTGAGGTATGCTATAAGTTTTGAGCTTGGCTTTCCCGGTGGTAATGTTCCATCCACAGATATTATTCAACTAAGTGATGATGGCCAGTATGCTACTTACAAGCTATGTTTTCAAAATTTAACCTTAGCAGTAGCCAACTATAACAACGATATATACAATGGCGTCACCAGTTACGAAGTTTATACGCAAACCCTGTCAAAAATATATGAGTTTACAGTCAGGGTGCCGCTGGCTTCTGTTAACGACAACAATAATCTTCCTGGTGATGTAGCTGCACAGGCTGCTGCTTTAGGTAATGCATTTACATTGCAGCAATTGGTGCTGGACCTTGACAATGCAGCCTGGTATAGCCAGCCGGTTATTACAGATGCGCCTTCAACTTCTGAGGTATATAAAATGCTCGATACTGTTTTTTTGCCGCTGTATGCCCAACTGATGGCAGCCAATGGCAGAGCGGCACTTGGGTTTAATTTTATTCCCAATGTGTCCGCAGGTTCAAATTTTGGAATCACCAATGTGCAGTTGCAGATAGACGATGTAAATAGTTACACGCCGCCGGCTATTGCGACATTAGATTATCTGTGTGCTGTAAACGGAAATCAGCCACAACCTCGTGCTGACTTTAGCGATCCGGATAATTATATCCTGAACGGTTTGCCTTGCTGGAACTGGTTTGATACAATGCCTTCGGTTCATGGTGTAATTGCTGTAAGTCCTTATGCGTTGGCAAATTACTTCTGTAATGCTTTGATGGATTATGTAAAAAGCAACTGTTATTTGCCTTCTACCAGTTGGTATTTTAATGAGGATAAAGAAATGTGGATGGTTAACCCACCCAGTGTGCAGGCGGGGCAAACCCCAACAGTTTCGGTGTACAATGGCAGCGGTCCATTAGTAAGTTTTAGTTATACATCACCTGCCGGATCAGGTTATTCAAAAGATAATTATAGTGATACGCAGCAGCTTACAACCAGTTTTACTTTAACTGTAACTCAGGGTGCTGATAACACACTTATAGTTACGCAGGAGCTAAAAATTTTCTATGAATTATCCATGGGCTCTACAGCAAAAGGTAATATTGTAGATACTATACTAACAGATACTTATACACTGGCAACAAACGCAACTGGCCAATACGCACCCGCTGTAAACAGTAACTCACAGGATAACTCGCAAAATGTAAGTTTTAACGGCTTCTACAACTTTTTTGATGGTGATCCAAACAGCATGATCGCAACAATAAAATCATGGGCTCAATCATTGGCTGCAAAAAATGTAACTGACATTCCTGTTTCTGTAATGCAGGGTTTAGTATTCCCGGGTGGTAATGCTTTCTCTATGAGTAATCTTGCATGGTCAGATGGTGGTGATTTAATAGCCAATATTAATTATGCCCTGCCAGCTTATATCACCAATTAACTAAAACAATAATCTTATTTATAACAGGTGTTGCTTGGTTTAAGGCAACACCATTTAAAACATTTCTGTTATGATTATAAATAGCTCAACAGAACTGATGAAGAATCAGAAGAACGCTGTTGTAATGGCTCCTGATAAACAGTTCGAAGTTTTACAAACACAGGAGGGTAATGCACTTTTCTTTTCTATCGGCACAGATAATGTATTTTATCTGACAAGGGAGATTCCTGCAGACACACATGGTTGGTCGAGGATTGACCTGAGCAGTGCTTTATCTGCGCTGAATAATAATGCAACTGTTACAGCCAAACTGTTTGATGTGGCACAGGATATTGACCCAACTGTTGCTACAACTGACCTTGCATTGATAATTACTGTTAACGGGGTTGATTTACTATACGTGTCAACAGGCAATGCTAATACAAACGATGATTGGAGCAATGTAGCCACGAATGGACTTACTTGGACAGCCATTGGTTTTGATGGAAGCAATGATAATGCTGCGACATTGAATGTGGCCGATATTAATTTTTGCCAAAGCGGGCAGGTTGAGTTTTTACAGGCAGATATTATACAGAATGGCAGCAACAGCGGCAATTATATAAACCGTTACTTCATTGATTATAACGGAACACAAAGCAGCACTTACTGGAACCCTATCGACCTGCCTTATACTATATCAGCAGGTGATATTCATAATGAAGTGGGTTACTTATATGTTGCAGGAGCACCCGGTACTTATACATTATCGGGACTTAAAACGCTTAACTCCACTGAGATGCAACTTATGTTTTGGCCTTTCTGGAACCCGTTTGGCAACACGGACCCAATGCATATCAACTTTCAGCTTCCGCCCAATACAACAGCAATGGCTCCGTCACAGGCTATAGGTTCGGGTGATAACGAAGCGTCTGACGATACCAGCTTGTTTGTAGCCGCCGGCAGCTCACTGTACTTTGTTCCAAATACCAAAGAAACGTTAGGTGATGTGGCTTCGGGTTTCATCTATACGCATCCTAATCTTTCCGGTGTTAGAAGCCTGCATGTAAATAACACAGCTTCCAAAACAGTGGTTTGGGGTTTAAATGAAAACGAAGATGTGTTTTATATGAGTTGTGCAGCCGGTAGTGAAGCTACCGCCGCTGCGTGGAGTGTGCCTGCCATTATTGTATCAGGCATAGATGAAGTGGTGAGCTTTATAAACGGGCAACAGAACAATAATGTAATTTTCGCACAAACCAGTGGTAATAGTGGTGAACTGGTACAGCTAACGCAAGACCCCGCAACTGCACAATGGGCGCAACGCAATATTCATTTGCCCACAACAGACCCAATGGATACGGTGTATATGTACACGTTTACCACGCATATACAATTAACAGATAGCAATAATGTGCCGCTGCAAAATCAGGCTATCACTATTACGCCAAGCGCAGCTTGCAGCGTTTACATTAACAACAGCTATTATGCATTGTTTGCCAATACACCGGTATCTGTTACGTGTGATGCAGCAGGAATAATAAACATAATGCAGTCGGTTGATACGCTGGGTGGCGTATGTTTTTATTTTGAAGACGGTACATACGTAAACCCTATGACCAATGTGGTTAAAACGCTGAGTGATCAAAGCGGGTCAAATGGTCCCAGTCTTGATACGAATGTGCAGGATGAAAACGGTAACAGCACACCACTAGTAAGTTCAACAACTGTGTCGGAAGCAGATAAGCAAAGCATCGCCTTATTTATTGCCAATTTCATTAAAATACAAAATTCTCTTCCAGAGAATGGCGGCCAGCAGCCGGATAACAGCGAGGTAACTCATAACCTTCAGGCGACACCCTCAAACGTTTTCGGTATTCTTCATAAAAATGGCAGAATTATACATTACAGCAGCATTGAAGAAGCGCAAAAGCTTGGCTTGGTTTTGCACAATAACAAGGTGCGCATGCCTAAAGCAATATGGGTTGGCGATGATGATGGTATTGAAGTATTGGCCGGGGATGGATGGAGATGGTTAAAAAATAAACTTGAAGAAGTAGAACATTACTATACTCAGCTTATTGGCAGCCTTACTCATTTCTTCTTTGAGATTGCAGGACAGCTTTATCATTTTGCAATCAGGTGTATTCATGATATAGCATCGGGTATTCACTTCCTGCTCAACAAGATTGCGGTGGCTTTTGAAGATATGATAAAATGGCTGGGTACCATACTTGCCTGGAAAGATATGCTGCGCACCCATGATGTGTTCAGGTCGCTGTTCCTGAATTACATCAGCTATAGCATTAGTCAGATTGGTACTTTAAAAGGCGATTTAGATAATTTGTTTCAGACAGTAGAAAGCCAGCTTAACCAATGGGCAGGCTTACCAGAGGACAGTTATTCAAGCCAGCAGGCAAATAATAGCCAGGGCAGCGGGCAATCCAAACCTTCAGCACACTGGGCAAATCATCATGCGCAAAACAGTTCGGGCAATGCAAAATTCACTGCAGATGCTGATGAACCCGGCAGTATTATGGATGACCTTATCAACACAGTAAATAATGAATATGAAATTGTTACCAATGCGGTTTCTACCCTTAACGGCGTTTTAAACAATGCCCAGAATATGCCTGTATCAGAAGTGGTTAAACAGGTTGTTGCAGTTATTGCAGATACAGTGCTCGAATCTGTTCAGAATATTTTTGACAGCACATTGGATATTGCTGAAAATCTTACATCCGACATCGCCGATCAATTAACCGCTACTATTCAAATACCTGTTTTATCCAGTTTGTATAAGATGTTTACAGGGAAAGATTTAAGCCTGCTTGATCTTACATGCCTGTTAATAGCAGTGCCCACAACTATTATATATAAACTTGATAATGGTAACGTAGCACCGTTCCCTTCGGATGATGATGCAGCAAATGCTATCATAAATGCTTCAAGCCTTGAAGCCATTGCAGACATTTGTTTTCCGCCGCAGCAAAATGCCAAAGCCGGACTGCAATATTCTCCAAACGACCTTAAAGGCAATATTTTCGATAAAATAAATTTCTTCTGCAACCTGGCTGCATGCTTTGGCGGCATCAGCATTGCCGTAGTGGGTACGGCAAAAGTGATTGCTACGCAAAAAAACTGGTCTGCAACCGCATCTTCAAGGCTTTCAAAAATATATATAGCCTGTTATCTGCCATATATAGCACCTGATATTGGCGGCGTCATTCAAAATATTAAAAGCTTTAAAAAAGGCTGGTATGATGACCTGAGTGCAGGTTTGGGGATACTGGGTTTTGTTAAAACCGTTATAGACTATAAATGGAGTACGCCTGCACAACAAAGCAATCCTGTTCCTCCACCAAATCCTTCAGCCAATGGGTTTAGTTTGCCTTTTGGAAAAGATCCTGTTACCGGCGAATCGAAAGATTTTGGATGGTATGAAATAAGTCCGCTTATAGAAACGGGCATTAATCTAGTATGGGAAGTTCCCGCTGTTTTTTCTTATCTCAATTCAGATAAGAAAACAAATGATATTATCAGCCTTACAGCTAACACCTGTTTTAATGCCGGTGGTGTTTTAACGCCTTTTGTTTCGTGGACAACAGGTACACCGCAGCTTGTTTTTGCAGGCATCTGTGCTGTATTAAATGTCGGTTATGGCGCGCTCTCAGCTTTTTGGGCGCTGGATAATTACTCTGACAGTTAAAATAATCTCAGCATCGTCAGTAGTAAATAAATACGGTAGATACAAAGTGCAGCAGCAGTATTGCACTTTGCTATCACATGCCTTAAAATAAGTTTAATAATAGTTCCAAACTAAAACCAATCATATTCTAAAGCACAGTTAGCCTGATTTGCTATTGACAAGCGTTGCTGAGCAAAATATTTTTGCATCTGCATTTGAATAAAACGCTAACTACTTAACGAATTGACAAAAACACTTTTATTGTTTTCAGAAAAAACTAGTTATTACTACTATTGCTGTAAAGTAATGGCTGTTTTTAAGTCTTAGCAAAAACTAATCATAGGCAAAGAGCATTTTCTTGCATGAAGTGCGTAATGAACAACTATCATTTTTAAACAAAATAAAAAGGCTGAAAAGCTTTTGTGCACGCAGTGTGCCTAGGCGAAGTATGCCGAAAAATTTAAAAACAAAACAATTTAAAAACAAACTGTATGAGCATTAAGCAATTCCATTTATTATGAAGATACAGGTAAGGCGTTTTAAATGGTTTTCGTTACTGTTAATGAGACAATCAATTCACTGTTTTTATCAAAAAGAAATCACCTTGCAAAAAGAGCATTTCAGTATTGCGAATCAATTCAAAAACTAAGATCATGTTCTTATTTGCAACTTTATCTTTTCTGTTTCCTTGAACAAATTGCAGAATCATGAGGAGTTAGTCGGTTTGATTTAAAAATGGCGTATTTACGCTATTGCCATCGCTTATTATCGAATGCAACTTTGCATTAGTTATTTATAAAATTCATACTCGGGATTGGTTAAAAATTTTAATACAATAAGTAGTTATAAAACAGTGTATATGGCACAATTAAAAGTAATCGCCGATAAATTAAACAAGCGCAGGCAAATACCTGTTGCATTTCCTGATACAGCAAACGTTTGCGGACTTGTTTTAAAAGATTATATTTTTGAAGGTTCGCTCGCCGGTTCCAATGCATTAGGAACCTGGTATGTAGATCGTGATCATAATTTTTATTGGGGCAATGGCTTAAACGTTATCGCGGAAACTTCTGCCGCTGTACAATCGTTTAATAATGCAGTAGTAAATGCTCCTGTCAATTTAGATCTGCCGCTCACACACAATGAGTGCATAGAATGCGCAAACTGGATGAAAATGCATTTTGAACCGAGTTTTACATCAGCCGTCAACAATTCACCTTTTGAAAAAGAATTGCTATATGCCATTGCCTGCCAGGAAACGGCTTGCTGTTGGGTAAACTGGATACACGATCATACTCCGGATGAGGTTCTGGCACGTTGTGTATTTGATGCATCAGGCGATGCCAACGGAACACGTTTGGCTTTTCCCAAAAACACGGCTGCTTTTATTGAAAAATATGGACAAAGTTTAGCTGATATGCTGATAGCTGAAGCCAACGCCACACGGACTTTACATGGTTGGGCACCCAAACAATGGGTTTACGCCGGTTATGGCATTTTTCAATACGATATACAGGCTATTGTTACCGACCCTGATTTTTTTGAAAGAAAACAATGGTATAATATAGGTTCCTGTCTCGATAAAGTAATTGCGGAGTTGAACGCAAAATGGCGCCTGCATTCCGACGATTTGTTTGCCACTGTGAAATCTTATAACGGAAGCGGCACACGTGCAGACAACTATGCTAAAAACGTTTTTCAGTTTTTATCTTGGATTAAAGCGGCATCATAGTTTGAAATACTAATCTTCGTAAAACAAAACAGTATCTTATGATGCAGGTATTTGTATTCTGGCTAATTTAGTCCGCATACATTTAGCTGCTTGCATTTTGACAAATTACCTGGCTGTAAATCCTGTATTGTCCTGTTGTTGTGGGCAGTAATGACGGTAACTCATGTTTCCGCCCAATCTCCTGTTCCTTTACATTTTGAATCTTTTACAATTGACGATGGGCTTTCCCAGGGGTATATCAGTGCTATTTTGCAGGATAAGCAAGGCTTTATGTGGTTTGGAACAAACGATGGATTGAATAAGTACGATGGTTATTCCTTTACTGTTTTTCGTCATAATCCATCCAATCCCAATTCACTTGCTGGTGATGATATCAGTTGCCTGTTTGAAGATTCTCATCAGCGTTTATGGATTGGTTTACGAGGAAAAGGTATTGATATTTATGACCCGGTGCTCAACACCTTCCGGCATATACGGCAAGCGCTGCCCGGCGGGTTAAGATCCGATTTTACTCTTAGCATCAACGAAGATAGATCGGGTGCTTTCTGGGTAAGGTCTAGATCTGGAATAGACCGATTAGAATTAAAAAAAGACGATGAAGTTATAACGCCTATTAAATTAGATAGCAATTTTGAGCAGCAACGAAGTAAAGTAGGACCTGAAAGATTTCTGGTGGACAGCCGCAACCATAAATTTATCACTACCAACTCAGTGATTACCGAATTAATCTTCAACGATAGCTTGCGATCTTATAAACTGGTTGAAAGATTTCGTTTCTCGTCAAGTTCAGCTTTTTTTATGGGTGCTCTTATGGAAGATACGCTTAATCATTGTATCTACCTGAACAGTGGTAATCTTATACGAAAGTTCCCTGACTATAATTTTGGAAATAGCCGGCAGATTGCGCCGTACGAAGCTGACGATGTTCACTGGACTATGGATAGAAGTCATTACCTCTGGCTCCAGGGAAATGGTTATATTACACAAGTCAATATCAGGTCTAACAGGCAACAGCATATTGTTACTGATGCTCCGGAGCAAATGCAAATACTGAAAACAGCTACCGTATTTTATACCGATCGTACGGGTGTGGTATGGATTGGCTCGGGAGGTTACGGACTTCTAAAGTACGACCCTGCCACTGCCGGATTTCACCATTTTATGCGTGGAGCAAATATATACCAGTTGCTGGAAGATCAGCATGGAAACGTAGTTACCAATAACCTGAATGCCATTATGATAACCGATGATTCTATACGCAATTATCCGGATTATGTAAAAGCAGAGGAGATCAAAGCAAAATTCAACATGTCTTTCGCAAGAGATACCGTTGGCAACCTTTGGTTTTCGCGTAGCGGTGTGCTGCTAAGGTATAATCCGGTTACCAATGCGCTACAACATTTTCAACTACCTTTTACCGATTACATAACACAGCCATTTCCTTTGCTGGGCGACAAAACCAATAACATCTGGATGGGGTACAACCAGTATCTGGTAAGATATGATTGGGTAAACAAAAAGTTTTACAAGTATGAATATCCTGCCAAATTCATTCAATATGAATACGACTTTTTGCAAAGCATTTATCAGGACGAAGACCTGCTTTGGCTCGGTTCCATCAATGGTTTGTTTTCTTTTGATATGCAAAAAGAGAAAATGGTACATGTTTACTTGAATGATGAACGGGATAGCAATTCTATTTCCAATAGTTTGGCACTCTCTTTCTGTTCCGATGTAGAAGAGCCGGAAAGATATTTATGGATAGGAACAAAAGGCGGAGGACTTAACCGGCTGGATAAATTAACAGGTAAGTTTATTCATTTCACCACCAGGGATGGCCTTGCCAATAACGTGATATATGGCATTCTGCCGGATTACGAAGGCAATCTTTGGCTAAGCACCAACAAAGGCTTGTCTGTATTTAATATTAATTCCAAACGCTTCCGCAATTTTGATGTGAGCGATGGTTTGCAAAGCAATGAATTTAACCGCTATGCTTACCTGCGCACTTCCGAAGGCATTATGATTTTTGGCGGATTGAATGGCATCAATTATTTCCGTTCCGATGAAGTAAAACCATTAGATCCACCGAAAGTCGTATTTACCGATTTCAGGTTATTCAATCGCTCTGTTGAACCTAAACCTAACTCTCCGATAACAAAATCTATTGGCGCTGCGCAACACATCACACTCCGGTATGAACAAAATGTAATGACGTTTCAGTTTGCCGCAACCGATTACCGGAAAAAGGGCAGCATACGCTATCGTTACCGGATGGAAGGCTTTGATAAAGATTGGATTTATTCAGGAGCAGCGCATGAAGCCACTTACACCAACCTGGATCCCGGCACTTATCAGTTTGTTGTGCAGGCAAGTTTTGAAAATGGCGCCTGGAGCACAAACAGTGCTTCTATTGAAGTGTATATTATTACGCCGTGGTATCGCACTTGGTGGTTTTATCTGAGTGTATCGGTGGTGATGTTTGGAGCAATGTATGCACTTTACCGTTTCCGGCTGTATCAGCTTAGACGATTGGAACGGCTGCGTAACCGTATAGCTGCCGATCTGCACGACGAAGTAGGTTCCTCTATTAGCACCATTGCCATTTATTCTAAAGTTATTCAGGAGCAAATGGATAGCCTCACTTTTGACAAGGAACCCTTACTAAGAAAGATTAATGATTTTGCAACAGAGATTATGGCATCTATGAATGAAATTGTATGGAGCATTAATACCAAGAACGATGCTTTTGAGCATATTATTAGCCGCATGAGAGAACATGCCATACAATTGTTTGAAGCAAAAGGTTGCCAGCTTCATTTCCATTTTGATGAGCATATTGTAGGTTCCAAACTAAGTATGGAACGACGCCGTGAATTTTACCTCATTTATAAAGAGGCATTGAACAATATTGCCAAATATGCCGAAGCAAAAAATGTGTGGGTTAGTTTAACATCCGGTGATAATAGAATCCTTTTAAAAATACGGGATGACGGTAAAGGCTTTGATCCTGTTAATGCAAGAAAAGATGGAAACGGACTTGCGAATATGCAACAACGGGCAGCAACTCTTCACGGCAAATTAAGTATGATTTCCAGTGTTGGAAACGGCACAGAAGTATTACTCAATTTTAATCTTTTTTAGGAATTTTGTGTAGCTTGACCACTGTTTAATACCCGTGATGGACAAATAAGAGGATTGATTTTTAATTTATTTCTTAATTAATGCTTTGTGAAATACGCTGACTCGTGTTTATGGATTCTTTAGATTAATCTTCAATTGCAGCATATTAATGTTTTACTTTTTTCTTCTCTTTACTTTCCAAGTATTGAAAATATCGTTTGTACTCGTTTAGTTGTTTTTCCTGCGAGTGAAGGGCGTACCAGCTTTGGATTGCCTCTTTGCCCAGCATAAAGAGGTAAGCAGATAGTAAAATCACGATCAGCCAAAAAAAGAGCCTGCCAAATACGATTCTATAATACTCCTGTGCATTATATTCAGGAAAGAAAAGGATTCTGCGTTCGTGAACAACTGTCTTCGGCTGCGCTTCCACCGTTTGCTGTAGTCGTGTTATCCCCTTTACAATCGCTGTCTCAATCGGAGCTGTATTGAGCCGCGGAGTGGGCACCGGTTTTTGTTCATTGAACCGCTTCTCCAGGCCATCCATCTTATCTATTAGCTCATAAAGCATCTCCTTTTGTTCTTCACCTCCTTTCTTCACCGTTTCCAGTTCTTCCAACGCACTCGCCAGTGCCGTTTCGATCATATCGTTTGCCATCATTATTTGTTTTGTTTACCTTTTAATTTTAGCCTTGCCGTAATCTTCTTTTCTTCTTTTGTATTTGCTGCACCAGCTCTTCGACTACCGGTTCTGTTCGTTCCTGTTCCGGCTTCATCATCCGGCTAAGCAAAGAAGCTTCTGCCTTTCCTGTATTGATTACAAGGGAGCTTTTGCCTTCATTTATACCGCTTTGTTTGAAAGTGTTGCTTTGTTTTTCAGCAGTGTTACTATCCGGTTTGGTTTGCGGGGTTGGCTGCATAGACAGCCCTTGTTTCTTTGCCAGGATGGTTTCAATGGTTTGCAGCGAGTAACCCAGCTCACTGCCTTTCACTCTCATCTTCTTATCGTCCGTAAATGTGATGCCACGGCCTCTCTCAATCGTTATCTTTTTTCTTTTCATCAGCCCTTCAAACTGTTCATAATTTTTAGATAAGAAAAGACATTGTTTTACATCACTTCTCAACTGCTCTTTACGCTGGTCAAGCCGGGGCAGTTGTCGTTCTTTTTGATTTAAAAACTTCTTTGGGCTCAACACCTGCTGCAATCCATACTGCCTTTCCATCTTTCTGCAGTAGTCTGCTATTCTCCGGTAGCTGTTGCTTTCGCTTACCGTGCGACCTTCAAAGCCTACCCGGTTGGCTACAATATGGATATGGGGATGCTTCGTGTCATGGTGCAGAACGGCCACATACTGGCTTTCCTGAAAACCCATCTCTTTGGCACACGCTTCACTCATTTCGATAAGCTTTTCCGTAGCTACTTTCTCTCCTTCCGCCAGACTTAAGGTGATGTGCAAAACAGGTTTTGCTACTCTCTGATTTAATGCTCTCACTTCATTAAATTGTTGCACCAGTTCCCGCTCGTTTCCGCCGCATTTGTTGTAGAGCAACACCTCTGCCCGGTTCCTCATTTTTTGTTCTTCGTTTACTTCCTGTTTCTTGTCATTCAGGCAGTATAATAAGCAGCCCCGGAACGACTGTCCGGTCATTACTTTTCCGATCATTTCTGTAACGCATTTTGCATGTTTTCGATGTGCTGTTTTATTGCTCCTTCCAGTGCCAGCAGCGCTTCTTTGTCTGCCCTGTTTATCTCGCCTGTGCTGTTGCTTTTCCTGGCGATTTGATTGAGGTTGGCAGCCGTGTGATGAAGCGTTGCTTTGTACGCTAAAAAGTCTTTAGGCAACGCTTTTTGCTGACTGACAATGTTTCCGGTAAGCCCTTTTGAACGTAGGTACTCAGACATCGTTAGATTCACTTCCCCAGCTCTTCGCTCGATTACTTTTCGCTCTAAGATGGTACACTTCACCTTAATCACATAGCTTCTTTTAACCACCTTTTTAGGTCGTCCCCCCTTGTTCCTGCCTGCCCCTTTCTGTATGTTTGTTATCATTGCTATCTCCTTTGTGATTCTTACCGATTTTATAAATTGTCTGACTTTAATAGCCGAATGCTGCCAGCGGCAGCATGAGCAAAGCAGTTCTGGGGGCACCCAAAACATAGCTGGCTACCGATGAAATAAAAGTGGCTACAAGCGCAACCGGTGCCTTTGCTTCAGCTTCCCGTTTTGCTGAATGAGCCAGTCATTTAAGTCTTTATGATTACGGTACAACCTTCTTTCATCCGTAAACTTTCTGCTTTCTTTGATCGCCCGTGCGGTTGCCTGACCGCCTGCCAGGTCGTTATCGAGATACAGGTGAACTTTTGTGTATGTATCCATCTTGCTTACATTTTTATGGAACAGGGAAAGGCTGTTGAGCACCAGAAAATTTGTCAGGGGAAGAGATTGTTTCTCCTGCAAAGCGAGGTAGGACAGGAAAGAAAAGAAGCCTTCAAACACACTCAGTTTATCACCGCTTTGATTAGAGAAAATAGTGGTTACATCCTTTGGCGAACTGCTGCCTTTGAAGTATTTATTCCGTAGCTCATAACCACCCGAATCGTTCTTAAAACCAAGCGCGTAATAGGACTTGCCAGATAGCTCATAATGAACTTCTTTCAGGTATTTTTCAGCAACAGAAAAAGGTATATTCCGGTTCCTCAGATAGCTTAGCAAAAAAGAGTTTGTGACGGGCTTTTCAGAGGTGATTTTAATGCTGCTTCGCTCGGGCATTTTTGTTTCTGAATCAACAATTTTCTTGTCATTATCCTGCAGTTGTAAAAGGGTTTCTTTTGGCTGATGAAAAGAAAGAGAACTGTTCATCTTTTGCAGCAGTTCTCCAATGGTGCACTGGT
This sequence comes from Ilyomonas sp., assembly GCA_965199905.1. GTDB lineage: Bacteria > Bacteroidota > Bacteroidia > Chitinophagales > Chitinophagaceae > Ilyomonas. The sequence continues at coordinate 2,039,732 of OZ241366.1, forward strand.
GATATAAAAGGAGGAAGTCAACCAGGTTGCCACCTCTTCCGGAGCTGTGGTCATACCAGCAGTTTTGATGCCTGTTTACTTTAAAAGAAGGCGTGCGTTCCTGGTGCAACGGGGTGAGATACCAGTAGTCGTTTCCGTTGCTTCTTTGTGGTTGGTGACCTAAACTTTTCAGATGGTCAGCCATATCCGTTTCTTTTACCTCCTGCAGAGATAACTGATGCGCTTGCATAACCTTAATTTTTTGTCGTAGATGAAGATTTACATTGTGTGCATACAAGGAAGTAAACAGAGCTATCCGGTAGCTCTGTTTACGATACCTGTAACCAGGAAGAAAATTGATTGACTGACCGTTTATTTGAGTCTGTCGCCGGTCTTTCCTTTTTGCAGAATTTTCTGGATGTCTTCACTGTCATAAAAGTGAACGCCGCCGATCCGGGTGTAGGGAATGATACCGGTAGCTTTGAGGTTTTGCAGCGTACCGGGCGATATCTTCAGATACCGCTGCACTTCATGGGATTTGAGCCACTTCTTAGGTGGGGAAAGGTTGGGTTTGATAAGGGCTTCCAGTTCTTTAAACAGTTGTTCCTTGAACTGCTCTAAATCATTCAAAGTAATTAACTGGTGCGCATAAATCTTTTGCGGATACTCCGGCTCAGTATGCCTTCCTTTTTGCTTGTTGAATGCGGTTTCCATAACTCACGGTTTTCTTTCTTCACACTTTTGTTTCATTCAATCCCATTTGCTATCAATAGGTTTAACCATCTGAAAAACATGATAGCAAATGGTGTAATCAGGAATGAAATAACAACATTCTTCTAATACTATCCTATTCAAAAAATGAATAGGATAGTATCAATTGCAATGCTTATAAAGAAAGGAAAACATAAGAAAGAATAGGTAAAGAAACGCTTGATTAAACAATTGTTAATACTCGAAAAATCGAATCGTTTTACTGCAAAAACGGGTGATCTGATTTACTTATTTCACTGCTAACAGAGTTGGTACATGTATATTTTTGGGAGATCGGATAAGAACTAAATAATCATTGTTTTTTATTCTACTTCTCCAGCGTATTGCTTTAAAATCTCTTCAATCCGTTCATCAGGGACTAAGTCAGTTATTTGTATTAGTCTTATTTTTGAATACTCTGGGTGCATGGTATTGATGACATAATTGTAAGCTTGCGGCAGCACCGCTGAGGGCATTTTAAATATTGGCACTCTGCCTTTTTCATACCAATGATTGCCTGCTTGTTGACATTTTGTGTAATCACGAACATCTCTCCATCCCTCTTCTAACTCATCAGCATTTATTTCACTCACTTCTAAAAAATGGGGCACATCAATGAACATGATTTTAAAATCATGATTAAAACCAATGCCTTGCCTTCTTACCATATTTTCTAAAAAAGCAAGCGTAATCGATTCTGCGCAATAAATCACTTTGTTACCTTCCCTGTTCCATCTTCCTTCCAAACCGGATGCAAAGAAGGACTGACTCCATTTCTTGTGTGTAATGCGATATAACAACATAGCTACCGGTTATACAGGATATCCTTCTGCCAGCCGGTCCATTTCCTTCATCAGTAAGTCAACGCCACCGGGCGTAATCAACCAGTCAAAAGGAAACTCCTGGCTGTTCCAAAACGGCTTTTGTAGCCACTGATTGAATTGGTCTACCGTACCAAATAGTTCTTCGCCATGTTGAAACAGGGTAATCAGTTTTAACAAGTGTTCACTGTACACCGGTTCTAACTTTTTGCGTTGTTCTTTATAATTGCTGATCGTGCGTGCGGATAAATTAAGAAGAGAAGCCAGTGTTTTTTCTGACATTTTTGTTACCTGTGCGAGATCATAAAACACCTTTGTAGAAACACCACTGCGGGCAGAAAAAACGATGTCATAAGGAGTATGAATAGAGAGATGCTGAAACCGGCTCTTAATGAAAGTAGTTTGATCTTTTATTTTTGTTGCTGGCATACGGTACGAAGGTGAAGACTAAGATATGAAAAAATTCAAAGTAAGAATTGAATTTTTTCATCTAAGCAAATTTTCAGCGTGATTTTGCAATTTGCATATTTACTTCACCTATCTTTATGTTCGTTCTATTTACCGATGAGTTATTCGTGAGTTCTTTCTTTTGATTGTTCATAACAGGCTGATATCCAATTTCTTAATTAAGAGTGTCGAATCCAGTCATCCCGACATTTTTCTTTACATCAATTCTCCGAAAGCCTGTATGTTCTGCAGGCTTTTGTTTTGCCGGCCCTTTACCTGCCTTTGCATCATAATACAAACATTGTTGATAGCAATTATAACGTAGATATAAAAAAAAATTGCAAAAAAGTTCCTCCTGTCTAAAAAAAAATGAGAAACCGATTAGCTGCGTATATATTTGCAACCGATTGGTTTCTTAAATAAATTTATCAGCATGAGACGTGATATTTTCCAAGCCATTGCAGACCCGACAAGGCGGGCAATTATTACCCTGATTGCCATACAGGCAATGACACCTAATGCTTTAGCCGAACATTTTAATACAAGCCGGCAGGCGGTATCAAAACACATTAAAATACTCGCAGAATGTGAATTGGTAAAACAAGAACAGCAAGGCAGGGAAATTTATTATTCACTCGAAATTGAAAAAATGAAAGAGATCGATAAATGGATAACCCAATTCAGAAAAATCTGGGAAACTCAGTTTAATCAGCTTGACGAAGTATTATCAACAATAAAAAAACAAAAAAAATGAACAACGATTTGCTATTCGATTTTACCGTTGACATGACAGCGCAAAAGGCATTCATAACCCGTGAATTTAATGCCGGGCTTTCACTGGTTTGGGAGGCTTTCACCACACCCGAACTTCTCGACCAATGGACAGCACCGAAACCCTGGACGGCACAAACGAAACACATGAATTTTGAAGAAGGTGGGCGACGGTTTTATGCAATGGTGAGCCCTGAAGGCCAAGAGCGTTGGTCACTTCAGACATACATGTCCATTAGCCCCAAAACCAATTTTAAAATGTACAACGCTTTTGCCGATGAAAATGAAAATCCCGAATTTCCGGGTTCTGATTGGGATTACACTTTCAGCGAACAAAACGGCAAAACAACGGTCAACATCACAATCTATAATGAATCGCGCGAGCGTATGGAAAAGATGCTGCAAATGGGCTTCAAAGAAGGATTCAGCATGACCATGACTAACCTGGAAAATTTGCTGGCAGGTTTATCTCAACAACAGTAAAACCGGCTGGCAATAAAAGCCTGAATTACAGGCTAAAATAAAAAGGCACAGCACCAGTAAAGCAATCTTAATTTATCCTTAGAAACCAGCTACCAGGGCAATATCGCTTCCAACAGAATAGGGAACGCTATTGCCATGATGGCTGGTAATACGACCAATGTTTCGGATGAACGGTATTATCATTTGATAAACAAATAAAAGAAACTGCCGATAAAACGGATATTGCGCACTTTTCTGACCGGACACCTTTCTGGCAAAAGAGTATTAATAACCAACAAGCAAGCACATGATTTTACACACAAAACATCACTCATTTTTTAAATACACGGCGCCTGCATTTTGCGCGCTTATCTTACTCCTGTCATCTTGCGGAAACAAACAGGAAGCCGGCAATACTGGTGGTGCGCCAGCCGTACAAACCTATCCCGTGTTTACCGTAACAGCACAGAACACAGCATTAGTAACAAGCTATCCGGCCACGCTGCAAGGGCAGCAGAACATTGAGATACGCCCGAAGATTGACGGCTATGTAGAACACATATACATTGATGAAGGTGCGACTGTAAAAAAAGGTCAGGTTTTGTTCCGCATCAGCGCTCCGCAATATCAGCAGGAAGTCAACAATTCGGCGGCAGCCATCAGCAGCGCCGAAGCAGATGTAAGCACCGCTGAACTACAGGTAAAAAAGACAAAACCACTGGTTGACAAAGACATCATCAGCAAGTATGAACTGGAGTCGGCTGAGTACACTTTGCAAACCCGCAGAGCAGCATTAGCCCAGGCAAAAGCCGGATTGGCAAATGCCAGGACTAACTTAGGATATACCACCGTAACCAGTCCTGTAAACGGTGTGGTAGGAACGCTTCCTTACAAGCTCGGAAGTCTTGTTAGCAGCACAACGCAAATGCCATTAACAACGGTATCGAACATTGGTAATGTGTACGCTTATTTTTCTTTAAATGAAAAGCAGTTACTTGATTTTTCACGTCAATACAAAGGCAGCACGTTAAATGAGAAACTGCGCCAGATGCCGCCTGTTACTCTTTTGCTTTCGGATGGTTCGGAATATCCCGAAAAAGGTAAAGTAGAAACCATTGGCGGATTGATTAATACAGAAACAGGCTCGGCAAGTTTCAGGGCAACATTTCCCAACCCGGTTGGCATTTTGCGAAGCGGCGGTAGTGCCATTGTACAAATACCAGTGGTGGCTAATAATGCGATTGTCATTCCACAGAAATCAACATACGAACTGCAGGGAAAACGCTTTGTGTATCTTATTGTGAACGGTAATAAAATCATCAGCACCGAAATAGAAGTAGAAGCAACACCGGTAGGCCAATACTTCGTGATAACAAAAGGCTTGAAAGCCGGCGACAACGTGGTATTGGAGAGTGCAAGTCCTTTACAAGACAGCACTGTTATCAAGCCTGATGTGCAGCCAGAGAGTAAGGTGTATGAAAATCTGAATAAATGACATAACCACAAGGGCACAGAAGACACAAACGATCACAAGTCTTTTTTTACCTCATCGTAAACCTTTACCTCTTTGTGGATCAAAAAAATTAAACCTCATGCTAAAAGTATTTATAGAACGCCCGGTATTGTCAACGGTTATCTCCGTGATACTCGTAATACTTGGCATCATTGGCATTACCACATTGCCAATCACGCTTTATCCCGACATTGCACCGCCCACCGTTCGCGTATCAGCTTCGTACCAGGGCGCCAATGCCGATGTGGTAATGAACAGCGTGGTGATTCCCATTGAGGAAGCTATCAACGGCGTGGAGAACATGACGTACATGACTTCCACCGCAGGCAATGATGGCTCGGCTGGCATTACCATTTTCTTCAAGCAGGGAACCAATCCTGATGTTGCGGCTGTGAACGTGCAGAACCGTGTATCGCGCGCAACTCCTTTATTACCGGCTGAAGTTACACGCGCCGGCGTTACCACCAGTAAGCAGCAAAGCAGCATGGTGATGGTGTTTGCCTTGAGCAGCAGCAACAAATCGTTTGATGCAACCTTTTTGCAGAACTATGCAAACATCAACCTGATACCAATGATACGCCGCATCAATGGTGTGGGCGAAGCGCAGGCATGGGGCACCGGCGATTACTCAATGCGCATCTGGCTGAAGCCTGATGTGATGGCAACTTATGGTTTGGTGCCTGATGATATCAACGCGGCTTTAGCAGAACAAAATATAGAAGCCGCACCGGGTAAGATTGGCGAGAACAGCAACCAGTCGTTTGAATATGTGTTGAAGTACAAAGGCAGATTGAAGACGCCACAGGAATATGAGAATATTGTGATTCGCTCGGCAACCAACGGGCAGATATTGCTTTTAAAAGATGTGGCTCGCATTGAGTTGGGATCGCTATATTATAACATCACTTCGCTAACGGATGGCAAGCCTTCCATTGTGATGGGCATCTTCCAGACCGCAGGTTCCAATGCGCATGAAATGACCGGAGAGATTGAAAAAACAATTGCAGCCGCTTCTAAAAACTTTCCACCCGGCGTTACTTATACGTCCATCTTTTCTGCCAACGATTTCTTGAATGTTTCCATTGAAAAAGTAATCAGCACGCTGATAGAAGCTTTCATACTTGTATTCATTGTTGTATTTATTTTCCTGCAGGATTTACGTTCTACTTTAATACCTGCCATTGCTGTTCCGGTTGCTATCGTGGGTACGTTTTTCTTCCTGCAATTATTTGGTTTTACCATCAATCTCCTCACACTGTTCGCGTTGGTACTTGCTATTGGTATTGTGGTAGATGATGCAATTGTGGTGGTAGAAGCCGTTCATGCTAAGTTAGATCATGGTGAGCCTTCGCCCCGAAAAGCAACGCTGGAAGCGATGAGTGAAATAAGCGGTGCTGTAATTTCCATAACACTTGTAATGGCGGCTGTATTTCTGCCGGTTACGTTCATTACAGGTTCAACGGGTGTGTTCTATAAACAGTTTGGGTTAACGCTGGCAGTCGCCATTATTATATCTGCTGTGAATGCTTTAACGCTGAGTCCTGCGTTATGTGCATTGATATTAAAACCACACAGCGAAAGCAAAATGCGCAAAGGATTCATGCAACGCTTTTATGGCGCTTTCAATGCAGGCTTTGATGCCACGACAAACAAATACAAACGCTCCATCAGCTTTTTAGCGAGGCGAAAATGGATTGCGTTAGCTGGCATCGCTGTGTTTGCAGGGTTGTTTTGGTTTTTGGTTAAAACAACGCCGGGCGGCTTCGTACCAAACGAAGATCAGAAGTTTATCATGGCAGATATTTCACTGCCGCCTGCATCTTCATTGGAACGCACTTCAGAAATATCGAACCAGGTAGCGCAGATATGCAGAAGCGTTCCTGAAATGCAATCTGTAACGCAGGTTGGTGGCTTGGGTTTGTTAAGCGGTGGCAATGGCGGTGCTTATGCGGCGTTCTTTATGGAGTTAAAACCATGGGACCAACGCAAGGGAAAAGACCATTCCGTAGATGCTGTGATTGGGAAATTATTCGGAATGGTGTCCGGCATTAAAGGCGCGAATGTGATTTTCTTTGCGCCACCTACGCTGGAAGGCTTTGGCACAACCAGTGGTTTTGAATTTCAGGTGCAGGACAGAAGCGGCGGCGACATCGCTCATTTTTCCGAAGTAAACGGAAAGTTTTTAGCGGCACTAAATAAGCGACCCGAAATACAATATGCCACTTCATTTTTCAACATCAATTTTCCGCAATACCAGGTAGATGTGAACGTGGCAAAATGTAAAGAAGCGAATGTATCACCATCTGCGGTTCTCAGTACGCTGCAAGGTTATTACGGTGGTTTGTATGCGTCTAATTTTAATGAGTTTGGGAAACAATACCGCGTTATGATTCAGGCAGATGCAGCCTATCGCAGCAACGCCGCAAGCCTGAATAATATTTATGTGCGCACCAATAATGAAGTGATGGCGCCGGTGTCAGAATTCATCACGCTCAAGCGTGTGTACGGACCTGAATTTATCAACCGGTTTAACCTGTTCACTTCCATCTCGGTGTCTGGTTCGCCAAAGGCGGGCTATAGTTCCGGCGATGCCATTAAAGCCATACGCGAAGTAGCTGCGCAAACATTGCCGGTTGGCTATAGCTACGAGTTTTCAGGCTTGAGTCGCGAAGAAATTTCGAGCGGCGGTCAAACGATCTATATATTCTTGCTGTGCCTTGTATTCGTGTACTTTTTATTGAGTGCCCAATACGAAAGTTATCTCCTGCCCTTTGCAGTGTTATTATCATTACCCATTGGCCTGGCAGGTGCATTTGTGTTCGCTTTTATATTCGATGTGCAGAATAATATTTACCTGCAAATCACACTCATCATGCTCATTGGGTTACTGGCAAAGAATGCGATTTTGATTGTTGAATTTGCGGTAGCGCGACGAAAGGAAGGACAAAGTATTGTACAGGCAGCCATCAATGGTTCGATAGCGCGTTTGCGTCCAATTTTAATGACATCGCTGGCGTTTGTTTTTGGCTTATTGCCACTTATGTTATCAACCGGCGCCGGCGCAGAAGGCAACCGGTCTATCGGAACCGGTGCTGTTGGCGGAATGTTGATCGGGACAATATTTGGCGTGTTTGTAATTCCGGTACTGTTCATCATTTTTCAATCCTGGCAGGAACGTATCAGCGTAAAGCCGCTGCCTGAACCTGCAGCAGATGAAGCGGGTCAGCAAGCTGCCCTTTCATAAAAACAATACCATAACCAAACGATTTATTAAATGACTGACAGATATAAAACGCGAAGCTATTGGGTGTTGTTGATAACACTAATAATTGCTTCCTGCGTAACGCAGAAATACAAACAGCCGGGCATGGCAATAAAAGGAAATCTATATCGCGATACCACGGTAACAAAAGATTCTTTGGGTATTTCAGATACATTGGCGGTTGCGCCAAATGATTCATCTTCTATCGCTTCACTACCTTATACAAAATTGTTTGCAGATACTGTTTTGCAGAACCTCATTGCCGAAGGCATCCGTGAAAATCTGGATTTAAAAACTGCGATACAACGTATTAATGAAGCGACAGCCAGTTTTCAGCAAAGCCGGGCTGCATTTCTTCCCAGCCTGCAGGGCAATGCAAGGATAACGCGCAGTAAACAGTCGATTGCGGCAATCAATTTACCACCCGATTTTATTGGTGCATTTCCTTTAACGACGATAGCTTACCAGGCAAGTTTGAGCACAAGCTGGGAAGCTGACATCTGGGGAAAATTAAGCAGCGCAAAACGCTCAGCCTTCGCCAATCTTCTTGCCAGCGATGCCTCAAAACGTGCAGTGCAAACGCAGCTGGTGGCAAACATTGCCACATATTATTACCAGTTGCTTTCTTTAGATCAACAATTGAAGATTACAGAGCAAACCGTAAAGAACAGGACTGACGAGGTGGAAACACTGAAAGCTTTAAAAGAAGCCGCCGTTGTAACGGGCGCGGCTGTGGTGCAAAGTGAAGCCAACCGTTATGCTGCAGAAGTAACAATACCTGATTTGAAACGAAACATCCGCGAAACGGAAAATGCACTGAGCGTTTTGCTGGCCCGCACGCCGGGAACCATCAACCGCAGTTCGCTCACCGAACAGTCAGTGTATTCAGATTTGAACACAGGTGTTTCTTCCCTGTTATTAAAGAACCGCCCGGATGTTCAGCAAACCGAATTTTCGTTCCGTGCAGCCTTTGAAAATACCAATTTGGCCAGGACCTATTTTTATCCGCAACTCACCATAACCGGCGAAGGCGGACCTTCTACTATTAGAATTAAAAGCTTCTTCAGCCATTCTATTTTTTATACGCTTGCAGGTGGTCTCACGCAACCCCTTTTTGCCAGGGGCGAAAACAAAGCGCGGCTGCGCACCGCACAGGCACAACAGCAGGAAGCATTTTACACTTACCAGCAATCTTTACTGAACGCTGGTCAGGAAGTATCGAATGCTTTATATGCTTATCAAACAGCTTTGGAAAAGCAAGCCAGCCGCGGTCACCAGATAGAAGCATTAACAAAAGCAGTTGATTACACCAAGGAACTTTTACAATACAGTTCGGCTACCAATTATACAGATGTGCTTACGTCGGAGCAGGCTTTACTGGCAGCGCAGCTTAGTAGTATAAATGATAAACTACAGCAATTACAGGCAGTTGTAAATTTATACCAGGCTTTGGGCGGTGGCTGGCAATAAGTTTTTGCTTTGGTTATGAGAATGTATTTTAACAGTCAAAAGCTGATTTTGCCATAAAAAACTTTACTTTCGCGCTGCAATTGGCGCAATTCTTGCAAATTGCCGGCACCGCTCAAGGATACCGGAGAGAGAAAGTTACATTGACGACTACGTTAGGATTTATTTATAAAGACAGATTCTGCTGCAGCAAGAAGATTTTTTTCATACTCTAAAACAACAGAGACATGCATTCAACTACGGCGATAGTTACACAAACCCGCAAATCTTTAAAACTCGCAAAAAAAGCATTTTTGGTTGCCGCTTTTTTTATCGTTTATCAAACGGGTTTCGGACAGAAATCATCTTCGGATAAAAAGCAGAAACCAGTGACTGGCACCTGCAGTTTTTATGCAAATAGCCTGGAAGGAGAAAAAACAGCTACCGGCGAAACATTTCACCACAGCGGTATGACGGCTGCGAGCAACTTCTTTAAGCTGAATACCTGGATACGCGTTACCAATTTACAAACCGGCAAATCAATTATGGTGCGCATTAACGACCGCATGAGTAAAGGTATGGCTGCCATTGGCCGCGTTGCTGACCTTACCCGCACCGCAGCAAAAGAATTGGGCATTTTAGCTCATGGCTTAGGCAAAGTGAAAGTGGAAGAAGTACCGGCTTTCTAATCAAGAACTCACTTATATTATACAAAAAGGCGCTTATAAATAAGCGCCTTTTTGTTTCAATTTTGTCAATTATCTAAATCTCCGAATTCCCGTTATACTTTCATGGCATCGAGTTCTTTCTGCATTTTAAACATATCATCGCGCAGTTTTGCTGCTTCTATAAAGTCAAGATCGCGCGAAGCTTTTTCCATTTGCTTCTTAATGTTGTGAATAGCCTTCTCCACTTGCGGAATGGTTTTATAAGCCGATTGCTCTTCGGCAACATTGCTTTTTACAATGTCCTCATCGCCTTGTATGGCATAAGATCGCTTGTTGTCAAAACCTTTGATATCGAGTACAGACGTTTGTTTCAACACCTGTTCAATACTCTTTTTAACCGTGCGCGGCGTGATGTTGTGCTCGGTGTTGAAAGCCACTTGTTTTTCGCGGCGTCGCATGGTTTCATCAATCGTGCGCTGCATGCTTTCGGTCATTTTATCGGCATAAAAAATCACCTTTCCATCTACGTTTCGCGCGGCGCGGCCGGCAGTTTGTGTTAATGATCTTTCATTACGAAGAAAGCCTTCTTTATCTGCATCGAGAATGGCAACCAGAGATACTTCGGGTAAGTCCAGACCTTCACGTAAAAGATTTACGCCAACCAGCACATCAATATCGCCAAGACGAAGCTGGCGAAGGATTTCAACACGCTCCAATGTATCTACATCGCTATGGATGTATTTGGATTTGATGTTGATTTTACCCAAATATTTATCCATTTCTTCTGCCATGCGTTTGGTCAATGTAGTTACCAGCACACGGTCGCCTTTGGTTACTGTTTTATCAATTTCATCCAGCAAATCATCAATCTGGTTTACACTTGGGCGCACTTCAATCGGCGGATCCAATAAGCCTGTTGGCCGCACCACTTGTTCAACCACGACACCACCGGTTTTTTCCAGCTCGTACTCGCCGGGCGTGGCACTTACAAAGATGGTTTGCGGCATCATGTTTTCAAACTCCGGGAAATTGAGAGGGCGATTATCAAGCGCGCTTGGCAATCGAAATCCATAATCCACCAACACCAGTTTTCGGCTTCTGTCGCCGCCATACATGCCTGCAACCTGGGGCACCGTTTGATGGCTTTCATCAAGCATACAAAGGAAGTCTTTAGGAAAATAGTCCAGCAAACAGAACGGGCGTCCGCCGGGTTTGCGACGATCGAAAAAGCGTGAATAGTTTTCAATGCCATTGCAAAAGCCAAGTTCACGAATCATTTCCAGATCGTACTCAACACGTTCTTTAATACGCTGCGCCTCGATGAGTTTTCCAATGTTCTTAAAATATTCTGTTTGCAGCCGCATTTCGTCCTGTATCTCGTACATGATTTCCTGCATCTTATCTTTCGGTGCGAGATAAAGATTGGCAGGAAAAATCGCGATCTCATCAAGTGTATTGATGCGCTTGGCCGTGTTGGTTTCTATGGTTTCAATCTCTTCAATTTCATCTCCGAAAAAGGTGATGCGGCAGCTATAATCGGAGTACGGTAAATTAATATCAACCGTATCTCCTTTTACGCGAAAGGTACCACGACTAAATTCAGTAGTGCTACGGTTATAAAGAGAATTAACCAACGAATGCAAAAAACCCTGGCGTGAAATTCTTTGTCCGCGTACAAGACGAACCACACCATTCTCAAACTCCTGCGGATTGCCCATACCATAGATGCAGCTTACACTGGCAACTACAATAATATCGCGGCGCCCGGTTAATAATTGCGAGGTTGCCTGCAGGCGAAGTTTATCAAGCTCTTCATTAATATTGAGGTCTTTTTCAATGTATGTATCTGATACGGCAATGTAAGCTTCCGGCTGGTAATAATCGTAATAGCTTACGAAGTAACCAACGGCATTATCGGGGAAAAACTGGCGGAACTCACCATAAAGCTGAGCCACCAACGTTTTATTATGTGTAAGCACAAGCGTAGGCTTCTGCACGTTCTGTATCACGTTCGCCATGGTGTAGGTTTTACCACTGCCCGTTACACCAAGTAAGGTCTGGTATTTTTCACCATCTAGTACGCCTTGAGTCAATTGTTGTATCGCCGTTGGCTGGTCGCCGCCGGGTTGGTAAGGAGCCTGTAACTGGAAACGCATAGCTGTAAATTTAGGGTAAAACAGTAAGAAAAAAGGTTAAAAGAAGCGGTGAATTTTGAAGTGGGAGGTATGGGTTATGAGCTATGAGTTGTGAGCAGCGAACGGCAAGTTTCAGGCTGTAATTTTCAGGCTGCGGGTAAGTAAATATTTGATGATGAATTTGTATTTCCGGGTTTTAAAAAAAGCTCATTTATGGTTTGGAACGCTGATGTGTGCGACGCAACTGCCGATGCAGAAAAGTGACGGACGCTGATTACCAAAAAGAAAAATAACTGTGTTGTAAACAGCCATGATATAACTGATACGCTTTACAGTAAAGGCTTGCCGTTATTGACTTGTAGCTTATAGCGTAATAAGCGGTTTCATTTTTGTTTGCACAATGCTTTATCAGCATCGGCAATCATGGATTTATCAACACAAATCACCTGGCTGTTTTTATTGGCTCTGCCAATTGCATGCGTGGCGTGGACGGTAACGCATGAAGAAGTGTTTCGTGAACCGCGCGAATTTTGCGCTAATCAATGTCATAATAGTAAGACGCTACTGCGCCGCAAGTTCTTTTACCTGTTTACCTGCGAGTATTGTTTCAGTCATTACATAACCATATTCTTCCTCTTTCTTACCCGGTACACTTTGTTGTTTGCCGACTGGCGCGGCTACATTATTGCGGGATTTTCGCTGGTGTGGATAGCGAATGCTTACATGAGTCTTTTTGGCTTGTTACGACAAGGCATTGTAAAAGAAAAAACAGAAATTAAAGTGATGGAGAAACGTGCAGAATCAGACGGCATGGCAGATAAGAAAACAGCATCGAATCTAACACATTAGTTCGTTAAATTTAGGAATAAAAGAAAATCATTTTCCCCGGCAATAATAGTATAATTACATGCCCTCTTTACCTGGCATTACTCGCTTGCGATGCCAGAGAGAATATGATAAACAGGAATAATCATAAACAATAATTCGGGTTGAAATCTGCCCATTCGTTCAGGCGGGGAAAACGGGGTATAAGAATGACAATAACGCTTAACAGCTTGCTTTTATAATTGCCAAATCTTCCTCCGCCATTTTCTCGTTCCCACTGAATCCGGCACCGGTGCGCTTGGGCATGTGAAATAAAATGACAACAATTTTTTGCCATTGGTGATGATGCAAAGCGGATGAGTAATGGATGCGCCGTGGAGTCTTGTTACTACGTAATTTATAACGCAAAAGTGTTTTAAGTGTTTATGCAATAACAGATGTTTATTACACAAATGCTCAACTGAAAGTTGAATGAGAACCTTTTTATTTTTATCTTAAACAAACGTATGCCGATGAAAAAACCAGGCTTTTTTTATGGTGATTTCAAAACTAAGATTATTACATCTATCCAAGAATACGATTTAATAATAAAATCGTGTTGTCGGTAGCAACAGAGCCAATTTCCTGATGCTAAGTTTCATTCTTAAACGCTTCTTACACTACAAATAAAAGAGCCGGCGTTATAACGCCGGCTCTTTTATTTTTGATATGTTTCGCAACTTAAATCAGCAACATGGCATCGCCATAGCTGAAGAAGCGGTATTTGTCTTTGATGGCTTTTTTGTAAGCTTCCATGGTAAGATCGTAACCTGCAAAAGCGGTTACCATAATCAACAAACTTGTTTTAGGTAAATGCAGGTTCGTAATCAAACTATCCGCAATGTTGAAGTTGTACGGCGGATGAATAAAGATGTTTGTCCAACCCTCGCTTGGCTTCAATAGTTTTTGCGCGGTAAAGCTTGTTTCCATACCACGCATAGTAGTGGTGCCGATAGAGCAGATTTTATGACCGGTTTCTTTTGCCTTGTTTACAATGTCGCAGGCATCCTGTTCAATCTTATAATACTCAGCATCCATTTTATGCTTGCTCAGGTCTTCAACCTCGATAGGGCGGAACGTACCAAGACCTGTATGCAATGTAATTTCAGCAAAGCGGATGCCTTTGATTTCGCAACGCTTGATTAATTCCTTACTGAAATGCAAGCCGGCCGTAGGCGGCGCTACAGCACCTTCGTGCTTGGCATATACCGTTTGAAAACGCTCTTTGTCTTCTTCATCAGGCTTGCGCTTGATGTATTTTGGCAAGGGCGTTTCGCCAAGAAATTCAAGCATTTGCTTGAAGCTTTCATCATCGCCATCCCACAGGAAGCGGATGGTACGACCACGGCTTGTAGTGTTGTCGATGACTTCTGCTACCAGTTCGTCATTGTCTCCAAAATAAAGTTTGTTGCCCACGCGAATCTTTCTTGCGGGATCAACGATTACATCCCAAAGTTTGTTGGGTTTGTTGAGTTCGCGAAGCAGGAAGACTTCGATTTTAGCGCCGGTTTTTTCCTTGCGGCCATACATGCGGGCAGGAAACACTTTGGTGTTGTTTACAACGAATACATCTTTGTCGTCGTAATAATCGAGAATGTCTTTAAAGTGCTTGTTTTCCATTTGCCCTGTTTTGCGGTGAACCACAAGAAGACGGCTGTCTTCACGACGCTTGGCTGGGTTCTGAGCAATGAGATTGAGAGGAAGATCGAATTTAAACTGACTAAGTTTCATGTGTGCTTTGACTAATTTTTAGCCACATTTCATTTCGCCCTATTTCGTCACCGGGCTAGTGTCATGTTACGGCATGATGAATAAAAAAGTGGGCAAAGGTAGGGATTTGGGAGATGATATTTTTGAGTTATTATGAGATAAATGGATTTGCGGTGAAAGGTGTAATTCTATATACGATGTCAGATGTGTGATGTACGATGTAATTAAGCCGGAAAGTCAGGAAGATGGTTGCCGTCATTTTGAGGCACGAAGAAATCTATTTATTGAGTGAGTTATGAGTAGTCAGTAGTGAGTGAGTGATTGAATGGTTTTCTGTACATAAGCAGGTTCTATTGTAGAATACAGATTGCTTCCTGTCTTCATGCCTTTGTAGTTTAAAAAAGCTCAATCAGTGCCCGGAACCTTGATGGGAGCGTCGCAACTGCCGATCAAACGGAGCGATGGACGATGGTTACCACATCTGTATTCTGCATTTTATTCCGAATTGACCTTTTACTTGCTTTTCCTTATGCGTATGCCTTTACATTTGTTGTGTTAACGATTATGAACAGATTATGAAAAGAAGAAACTTTATTCAGCAAACGGTATTTACAGGCGCGGCTATGGGATTGTCAAAATTTGCTTCGGCAAAGGCAGTTGCCAATTTTGAAACGGTTCGCGTTGCAGCTTCACAACGGAAATTTACGAGCCATGCCGTGGAGTCTTTAATTACTGAGATTCAATCGAAGATTGGCAATAAAGAAATTGCGTGGTTGTTTGGAAATTGTTTTCCAAATACGCTGGACACAACGGTTGATTTTGAAACCATTGACGGCAAGCCGGATACTTACGTGATTACCGGCGATATAGATGCTATGTGGCTTCGCGACAGCAGTGCGCAAGTGTGGCCGTACATGCCTTTGTGTAAGGATGATAAAGACCTGCAGCACCTGATAAAAGGTGTGATTAACCGCCAGGTTAAAAACATTCTGAAAGACCCGTATGCCAATGCATTTTATAAAGATCCAAACAAAGAAAGCGAGTGGAAAAGTGATGTAACGGATATGAAGCCCGGCATACACGAACGCAAGTGGGAGATTGATAGCTTGTGCTACCCGGTTCGTTTATCATATGGTTACTGGAAGGAAACCGGTGATACAAGCGCCTTTGATGACAACTGGATACTGGCGATGAACCTGGTGATTCAAACCTTTAGTGAACAACAGCGTTTCAATGGTTTGGGACCGTATCATTTTCAACGCCGGACGGAGTTTGCAACGGATGGTGTACCAATGGGTGGTTATGGCTATCCCGCAAAACCGGATGGCTTGATCTGCTCTATGTTTCGCCCAAGCGATGATGCAACGATTTTTCCTTATTTGATACCAAGCAATTTGTTTGCTGCTACATCGCTTCAGCAATTGGAAGAGATGAATAAAGCATTGGCAAAAGGTGGCAAACCGGTGATGAATACAAGAGATATTTCTTCTTCTCTTTCTTCTGCGTTAAAACAAAAATTACACATTGTAAAGCACCCGCAGTTTGGTGATATTTATGCGTATGAAATCAATGGATTTGGCAGTTATAATTTAATGGATGATGCGAATGTACCATCGTTGTTAGGCTTGCCTTATCTGGGGGCTGTAAGCCTGACGGATCCGATTTATCAGAATACAAGAAAGTATGTGTTATCATCTGAAAATCCATTCTTCTTTAAAGGTACGGCTGCAGAAGGCATTGGTGGTCCGCATGTTGGCTTGAACATGATTTGGCCAATGAGCATCATTATGCGCGGTTTAACTTCTACCAATGAAACAGAGATAAAATATTGCCTGAATACTTTGCAGAAAACGCACGCCGGCACCGGCTTTATGCATGAGTCGTTTCACAAGGATGATCCTTCTAAATATTCGCGTAAATGGTTCGCCTGGGCAAATACGTTGTTTGGTGAATTTATCTGGAAAGTGTACCGCGAACATCCGCAGTTGCTGGCTTAATTAAAAATTCAAAGAATCTCTTTATTGCCGGCGCCTTCTTTATATTTTATTTTAAAATTTTATTCTTTAAACCGATTGCATGAATAACAAACTATGGCTTGTCTTTCTTTTTTTCGGACTCTTAATTATGCTTGGCTTCAAAAAAGATAAAACAAAAAAGGTTGTCTTCTTCGGCGATTCCATCACGCAGGCAGGCGTGCAGCCAAAGGGTTATATTACCATGATGAAAAACATGCTGCAGGGAGAAGGCGATACCAATTATGACCTGATTGGAGCCGGTATTGGCGGCAATAAAGTATATGACCTTTACCTGCGCATGGATAGCGATGTATTGGCAAAATCACCGGACATTGTAGTTATTTATGTGGGCGTAAATGATGTATGGCATAAAAGCATGTTCGGCACCGGAACCGATCCGGATAAGTTTGAAAAATTTTATCGCGCCATCATTCAAAAAGCGCAAGCCGCAAACGCAAAAGTCATTCTTGTAACACCGGCTACCATTGGTGAAAAGAAGAATTATGCGAACCAGCAGGATGGTGATTTGAATAAGTATTCAGGCATCATTAAAAACATTGGCAGCAGTATGAACCTTCCTGTGATTGATTTAAGAACTTTGTTTGAAAACTACGAGCAGGAGCATAATACGGCTGATACTGACAGAGGTGTTTTAACGGTTGATGGTGTTCATTTAAATGATACCGGAAATAAGATAGTAGCGGAAGTGATGCTGAAAGCAATAAAGGATTTGAAATAAAAGCTGCCTTCTTCATTTTACCTGTATAAAATACAAAACCTCGTGTGGACACACGAGGTTTATAAACCAAAAACCAACTCTTATGAAAATTTTTATTCTACTTTCTTATTGAATCTCAATTTGCTTCGGAGATACTTTCACTTCTTCTTTTTTAGGCAGAAATACCTGTAACACACCAGCTTCATATTTTGCTTTAATATCATCGGCGTTTACTTTTTCATCTAAAGAAAAGCTGCGCTTGAAAGATGATGCAGAAAACTCTCTGCGGTGCGTTTTATAATTTGCCTGTTCGCCCTTTTCAGATTTCTGGTAGGAAACAGTAAGCAATCCTTTTTCTACATTAATCGTAAAGTCTTCTTTCTGCAAACCGGGAGCCTGAAGTTCGAGATGATATCCTTCTTCATTCTCATGGATATTTACCGGAGGCACATTCAAGGTTTTATTCCAGCCAGCAGGAACATTGTTGAACAACTCATCAAAAAGGTTGTTGGCGATGCGATAATTTGATTTTACAAGTGTCATATTCTATTGCTTTTTTTATTTTTTAGAACTATGACTTCTATATTTCAAATCCTATACCTACCCGTTTTATCCTGATGAGATGGCAAAAATAGACTGATTTCCGGTCATTATGTCTTTTTTAATGGTTAAAAAAAGTCAAATTGTCCGAAATATAAGGTTTTATGGCTTTAATTTCCGTTTTGCTTATTTTTGCCGAAACAAACGAAAACAGATGTATCCTGTAGAAATAGTAATCCCGATGAAGGCTGAACTGACCGACAATGGGTTTGAAGAAATGAACACAGCAGGCGATGTTGACAACAGCCTGGAAAGTGAAGGAACCACGTTGGTAATGGTAAACTCTGTATGCGGCTGCGCAGCCGGCGCGGCGCGTCCGGGTGTTTTAATGGCTGTACATAACAGCCTAAAGCGTCCTGATAATCTGAAAACAGTATTCGCTGGTTTTGATGTGGAAGCGGTAAAACGAGTGCGCGAGCACTTGCTGCCTTATCCGCCATCATCGCCGTTGATTGCCTTATTTAAAGACGGACAAATTGTACATATGGTAGAGCGCCATCAAATAGAAGGCCGCCCTGCGCAAGTGATTGCCCGCAATCTTATTGCTGCTTTCGAAGAGTATTGTTAAGCGGCAAAAGTTTTCCATGCAACAGACAGCTTTGTTCATGGATGGGTTAGTAAATATCGGTCCCGCCGTTCCCGGCGGGACATTTTTTTGACTACGATTTTGGTGATTTTTTGAATGAAGCCTATTATTATTTACAATTCAATACTATCAATCCATACTTCATCATTTCAAGTAAGGAAAGAAATACAAAATACATTTTTTGGCACCATCGTTCGTCACTTTTATGATCGGCAGTTGCGACGCTCCCATCAAGGTTCGGAGTACTGATTGAGCTTTTTTAAACTACAAAGGCATGAAGACAGGAAGCAATCTGTATTCTACAATAGAACCTGCTTATGTAAAAAAACCATTAACCATTCACTCACTACTAACTACTCACCCTATAAACAAATTACTTCACACCTCGCAATGACGGCAACCATCTTTCCAACTTGCCAACTTCCCGACTTTCTTACATCGTACGTCACACATCTAACATCGTACATAGAATCGCATAGTACATCACACATCCTTTTTAATTAACTTGCGCCCCAATATCAAATACTCTTATGCAAAAAATTCTGGTAACCGGCGGTTGCGGCTACATCGGTTCTCACACAGTAGTAGATTTAATTGAAAATGGTTATGAAGTTATTTCGATAGACGACAATTCGCGCTCAACAACCTACCTGATTAATGGCATTGAACAAATTACCGGTAAGAAGCTGAAGAACTACAAAGTCGACCTCAAAAATTTTGATGAAACGCTGGCAGTATTTCAGGAAAATGACGACATCAGCGGCATCATCCATTTTGCCGCTTACAAAGCCGTTGGAGAATCGGTTGCAGAGCCATTGCTGTACTACGAAAATAACCTTAATTCTCTTGTCAATATTTTAAAGTGCGTGAAGGAATTCAAGATACAGAGCTTTGTATTTTCTTCTTCCTGCACCGTTTATGGAAGTCCCGATTCCATTCCTGTTACGGAGCAATCACCCACCAAAAAAGCCGAATCACCTTATGGCGCTACCAAGCAAATGAGTGAAGACATCATCCGCGATTTTGTGAAAGTAGTACCGGATGTTAATGCCATTTTATTGCGATACTTTAATCCGGTTGGCGCGCATCCTTCCATAAAAATTGGAGAACTGCCGTTAGGAAAACCACAAAACTTAGTACCTGCCATTACCCAAACGGCTATTGGTAAACTACCGCAAATGCAGGTGTGGGGCGATGATTACGATACCCGCGACGGAAGCTGCCTGCGCGACTATATCCATGTGTGTGATATTGCTCATGCGCATACGCTCGCCTTCGAATATTTAAACGAAAAGAGAAACAAAAGCAACTGCGACATTTTTAACTTAGGAAGCGGAAACGGCGTAACGGTTTTAGAAGCCATTCATGCTTTTGAACAAGTGTCCGGCGTAAAACTTAATTACAAAATAGGACCGCGCCGCCCCGGCGATGTGGTTGCTATTTATGCCAATAATCAACTGGCAGTTACTGAACTAAAATGGGTGTTGAAATATGGACTGAACGATATGATGCGCACCGCCTGGCAATGGGAAGAAAAGATTAAGGAAGATGAAAAACTTATGACAAGCCAGAACGTTGCGATGAACTGATTTGTATAAAGTATTATGTCAAACAGCCGGTAAGTTTTACCGGCTGTTTCATTTCATTCAATCTTTCTAAATACATTATACCTACTACATAATACCTCATACAATTCCTAAAATTCCAGCGACGCATTCAGCCATTCCGCATCCATTGTCATTTCGTATTTTTTATAAAACCGGATGGACAGTTGATTCCATTCCAGCACCTGTAGCATCATGCCACTAAAGCCTTTTTCTTTTCCTTCCTGAATGATCCGGTTAAATAGCAGTGTACCAATACCTTTACCACGGGCTTCTTCCGTTACAATAAAATCTTCCAGGTAAAGCCGTTGTCCTTTCCAGGTAGAAAAGCGGATATAGTAGAGCGCAAAGCCGATTACAACACTATTTTCTTCAGCTACAAATGCCCACCAAACAGGGTTTTCCCCAAAGCCGCTTTCCGTAAAGTGATCTAATGAAATTTTTACTTCGTGAGGTGCGCGCTCAAAATCTGCCAGCTCCCTTACCAGCTCAAGCATGATTTTACAATCTTCTTTCTTTGCCCTTCGTATAGTAACTTCTGTATTCATAATGCGAAAATAAGAGGCTGATTCAAAAGTAAAAATGAAGGCTTTGAAAATCGCTTAAACGAGAACTTTTTTTATCAGGTATCCGAATAAAAAAGAGGCTGTCCCGATTTTTGAGACAGCCTCTTCTAATTGACTATTTGTTTAATTTTTATCCGGATAAATGCCTTCCTCATCTGTGTCCATGTCTGTAGACTGATCCGTTTTATTGTCGTTGCTTTCAGCTGCAATCTGCGTTTGTGTATCAGAACTGGTAGATGTAGGCGCCACATGTTTATCATCGGCTTTGCCTAATGTAGTTGTCGGTCCACCTTTGGCAGCCATATCTCTTTGCTGATCCGGATTTTCAGTTGCAAATCCTAATGAATCTGTTTTTTCGTTTGGCATAAAATCATTTTTTATCGTTACTAATACTTACAAAAGATAAATACCATGCCATGAAATAGAGCACGGATAAACACGGATTGCGTGAACAGATTATGAAGGCTGAACAAGTGAGATTGAAGATGAGTAAGGATTGACTCTTAAAAATCTGCATTGCATCTTAGCCATAATAAATCCAGAATATCCGTGCAGGCAATCCGTGTTTACCTGTGTTCCATCAACTTTCCATTCTCCTATCTTTGCCGCCCTATGAGCGTTCAACAAGACAATAAACTGCAGGTAATTATTGCGCATGCTAAAGAATACGGATTCATTTTTCAAAGCAGTGAAATATACGATGGCTTAAGTGCTGTTTACGATTATGGTCCGTGGGGCAGCGAGCTGAAGAAAAACATCCGCGACCATTGGTGGAAGAGCATGACGCAACTGCATGAAAATATTGTGGGTGTAGATGCGGCCATCTTCATGCATCCAACCACGTGGAAGGCCAGCGGGCACGTCGATAATTTCAGCGACCCGATGATTGACAATAAAGACAGCAAGAAACGCTACCGTGTAGATCACCTCATTGAAGCGCACGCTGATAAGCTGGCTATGGAAGGCAAAAAGGAAGAAGAATTTGCCCTGTTGAAACATATGGATGAAATGCTGGCAAAAGAAAATTTTGAGAGCTTAAAAAAACTTATCGAAGACAACAATATAAAATGCAGCGTAAGCGATACGAATAACTGGACCGACATCCGCCAGTTCAACCTTATGTTCTCCACGCAGCTTGGCGCTGTGAGCGGCGATGCCGAAACTATTTATCTAAGGCCAGAAACCGCGCAAGGTATTTTTGTAAATTTCCTGAACGTGCAAAAGAGCGCGCGCATGAAAATTCCATTTGGTATTGCACAAACAGGCAAAGCATTCCGTAATGAAATTGTGGCACGTCAGTTCATCTTCCGCATGCGTGAGTTTGAGCAGATGGAGATGCAATTTTTTGTGCGCCCCGGTACCGAAGGTGAATGGTACCAGAGCTGGAAAGCCGAGCGCCTGCAATGGCATTTGGATTTAGGTATTCCGGCAAGCGAATATCGCTATCACGATCACGTGAAGCTGGCGCATTATGCCAAGGAAGCCTGTGATATTGAGTACAACTTCCCGATGGGTTTTAAAGAAGTGGAAGGCATCCATTCGCGAAGCAATTTTGACTTAACCCAACATCAAACCTACAGCGGTAAGAAGATGACGTATTTTGATACGGAAATCAACCAGCATTATATTCCGTATGTGATAGAAACGTCTATCGGATTGGATAGAATGTTCCTTCTCATTATGTCGCACAGCTACGAAGAAGAAGTTATTACAAAAGATGATGGCAGCAAAGACAGCCGTGTAGTGATGCGAATTCCACCGGTATTAGCCCCTATCAAACTTGCCGTTTTACCATTAACCAAGAAAGATGGCTTGCCGGAAATTGCCCGCGGAATTATGAAGGATTGTATGCCTTACTTCAAATCGTTTTACGAAGAAAAAGATGCCATTGGTAAACGCTACCGCAGGCAGGATGCCATTGGTACTCCGTTTTGTGTAACCGTTGATCATCAAACAAAAGAAGATGGCACCGTAACGCTTCGCCACCGCGACACAATGATACAGGAGCGCATTCATAAAGATGAAGTGCAGAAGAAGATTTTTGCGGTGATAAACGGGTTATAATATTTGCCACAAAGGTGCTAAACGAAAATAAAGAAGCCACGAACGAAACAATTGTTCGTGGCTTCTTATTGTTTGGAGGCACTATTTGTCATTCCGCAAGTCTTGTGGCGTTATAAGCGCCTGCCCTCGGCGATGTTTATTATAAATCATTCTTGTTAGCTGCCATTGCGGGAACAACGGCTACATCGTACATCACACATCCGACATTGTACATTGACTCATCCATACAACTCTAAATGCACATCATATTTACTATATCCAAACGAAAGAATATTCGCTTTCGCTTCATCAATCATATTCTTCCAGCCACATAAAAAGAAATTAGCGGGTGCTTTTTCTTTTACAATAATGTCTTCATACAAATGATGCACGTAACCATGATTGATGGAAGTATTGTTATGATCTTCTCTTGAAAAAGTGGGCAGATAATGAAAGCCTTCTATCTCTTTGCTCAAGGCTTCCAGTTCGTTTTTATACAAGCAATCACTCAGCAAGCGACAGCCAAAAAAGAGATAGATATTTTGATGTGGAATGTTGTGTTGATGGATGTAATGAATCATGGAACGAAACGGTGCAACACCGGTACCTGTGCAGATAAGAAACAGGTTTTTATCTAACACTTCCGGCATTACAAACGTGCCTTGCGGACCGCGCAACGTAAGCTCGCTTCCTTCCTTAATTTCATTGAAAAGATAGTTGGTTCCCAGCCCGCCTTCGAGCAACACAATTACGAGTTCTATGATATTTGTTCCATCGGGGTGCGAGGCGATAGAATAGCTGCGCCAGCGCTTGTTTCGCTTTTCCGATATGGGTAAATCGAGCGTAATAAATTGTCCTGGTATAAAGTCAAACGTCTCCACTTCCTGCACTTCTATCCAGAACCTTTTGGTATTGAAGGTGGCATCTTCTATCCGTATTACTTTGCCGGTGCGCCATGGCTCAAGCATCTTTTATTTTTTGCAAAAATACCACAACAATAAAGGATATTATGGCGAACAAATCGTAATCATGATACCTTTATCATAATACTTTATACAAGCTATTATGCCAACCATTCATCTCGTTGTAAAAGGGAAAGTGCAGGGTGTGTTTTATCGTGCCAATACAAAAAAGAAAGCTGATGAATGCCGGATTACCGGCTGGGTGCAAAACACGCCGGATGATGCGGTAGAGATTGTTGCCAGTGGCTCGCAAAATGATCTGGATCAGTTTATTAAGTGGTGCAAAGAAGGTCCCTCGAGAGCGAAAGTAACGGATGTGATAAAGGAGGAAAGAGAGGAAGAAACGTTTGCTGATTTCAGCATTAAGCGATAACGACCGTTACAGTAAAATACAAAGCATGAAAAAGCCGGTAATGATTTACCGGCTTCGTTTTAATAACACTATTATTCGTTAATCTCTTTTTCTTTTTTCCACCATTTGTAGCCTATAAAACTTGCAATCCCCAAGGGTGCAGCCGCTAAATAAAGAATGCCTGCGTTCAATCCTTTGCCCGGCAGTTCGCCCATTTGCTCAGCAGTTTTGGTACAGATAGAACACTGCGCTGTTGCCACATTTGCGGCTCCCGTCATTACCATCATTATCACCAGCCACTTCTTCATAAAATCTTGTTTCTTCCAGCAAAAGTAAAGCAACGGAAAGGAAAGAAAACGGTAAAACCTATTTTAAATGCAAACACTTACTTTACAAACATTCTCTCTAACTCATCCTCTTTAAATTCGGCAAATGTGTTATAACCGCCGGGTGATAAGCCCGGCACATCGCAGGCAAATAACTGCTCGGCAATCCGCAGCATTTCCGGTAATTCCAACAACTTGCCGGCTTTGATGGATTGCTGCCGCGCGAGGCAACGCACCACCTTTTCGCGGCGGCTCACTTTCATGTCGCTGCTAAAGTGTTTAAACTGTTCAAGCAGCAATTCGATAACTTGTTTTTCGTTGCCGCCGGTCATGTCGGCCGGTATGCCTTGTATGATAAAATCGTCCTGCCCGAAAGGCTCGATCTCGTAACCTACCAACTGTAATTCGGGTAATAAATCTTCTAATAAAATCGCGTCCGGTGTGGAGAGCTGCAGCGTGGAAGGAAACAAGGTTTTTTGCGTAGCCATATGCTTGCCTTGCAGGGCTTCGGTATATTTCTCATATAAGATGCGCTCATGCGCAAACTGCTGGTGAATGAGAAGCATTCCTTTTTCTTCCGTTGAAGTAATGATGTATGTGTTATGTAGCTGCGCAATCACCTGAAACCTGTTTGCTAAAAACGGATCCCGAAAACCCAATGGCTGAAAGCCGGTAGCTGATGGCTGATGGCTTTCTCCCTCTTCGCTTTGCGTGAAATATTCTTTCCAATGCTTTAGCCCGTTAGGTTCATTGTCCGCTTCTATGGCATGTGCCTGGTACTTTTGGGTAAATGTGCTGAACAACCCTGAAGCGGATGCTTTTTCCTTTTCCATACTGCCAAAAGGCTTGCTTACGGCATCGAGCTGTTGTATATCATTATCTAAAGAAAAATCTAACGACGGCGAAATGGAGAACTGCGCGAGTGCATGGCGGATGGCTGACTGCACAAACGCATACACAATCTTCTCATCTTCAAACTTAATTTCCTGCTTGGTGGGGTGCACATTTATATCTACCTGCGCGGGGTCAAGCTCGATAAACAACACGTACAAAGGATGACTGTCTTTGGGTAACAATTCCTCCAGCGCACTATTTACCGCATGGTGCAGGTAAGCGCTTTTGATAAAGCGGTTATTGACGAAGAAATACTGATCGCCACGCGTTTTTTTAGCGGCTTCGGGCTTGCCTATGAAGCCGTAAATATTCATGTAATCCGTAACCTCGCCGGCGCTTACCAGTTTGGTAGCATACTGGTTTCCAAGTATCTGCACGATACGCTGTTTCTGGTTGCCGACTTCTAAATAAAACACCTGCTGGCCATTGCTGGTGAGCGAAAAAAAGATGCCTGGAAACGACATGGCCACGCGGATAAATTCATCTACAATATGCCGCAGCTCCGATGAATTGCTCTTTAAAAAATTGCGACGGGCAGGCACGTTGAAAAACAGGTTTTTCATGCAGATATTGGTGCCAACGGGGCAGGCGCAAGGCTGCTGCCTGGTAACGGTGCTGTTCTCAATGTATATCTCGGTGCCAAGCTCGTCCTGCGCGCGGCGTGTTTTTAATTCTACCTGCGCCACAGCGGCAATGGATGCCAGCGCCTCGCCGCGAAAGCCCATGGTGTTTATCTTAAAGAGGTCTTCTATCTTCCGTATCTTACTGGTGGCATGGCGCTCAAAGCTAAGCCTGGCGTCAGTTTCGCTCATACCCTTGCCGTTGTCTATTACCTGGATTAAAGCCTTACCAGCATCCTGTACAATGAGCTGAATGCCGGTTGCGCCTGCATCTACAGCGTTCTCCAGCAGCTCTTTTACGGCGCTGGCAGGGCGTTGTATTACCTCGCCGGCAGCTATCTGGTTGGCTATATTATCGGGCAGCAGTTGAATGATGTCGGACACTTAAAAAAATTTAATTGAGAAAAGCGTAAAACTAATTTTTATTTAAGCGATAGTACCATTGGGTCTAATATTTTTGTGTCATTCAGGTATATCCAACGTAATGCGATAAAGGCTTACCCGTTTTGGAATCCAATATCAATGTCAAATTTATTTCGCAGGCAACATCTTTTTCAGGTGTTGCCTGTTTTGTTTATAACTTTCCGGCACACCGTCAAAAGATTATGAAACTTACTTTTCTTATGTTATCCGCCCTCCTATGCCTGCAGGCAACGGCACAGCTATCCGACATGAGCAACTGGGAAACCCTTACTGATCCGCAGTTTTTCAGCACGATCAGGTATCCGCCCGACTGGAAAGTAGATTTCCTGACGGAAGGTTATACCATCACTTCGCCAATGGAAAGCGATACTGACCGCTACCAGGAAAACATCTCCTTTGTTGGCACGCCCGTTTCCGACACGGCTATGCAAGCGAACATCAAAGATTTTTCGGAAGCCAATTTTATAGCCATGACAAAACCCCTGCGCGACGTGCATGTTATGGTTCACAAAGATATTACCACCCGAAGCGATATGCCGATGTATTTAGTTGTGTTTCACGCAGTGTCCAACGGACAATACCTGTACTGGAAGCAGGTATATTGCCTGTACGATAATGTTTTTTACCTGATTACCTACATCGGCGAAGCAGGAAAGAAAGACCGCTTCGCCATTGCCGGCGGCGATATGCTAAACTCGTTTTCACCGCCCCGGAAAGTGCAGAAGATATGAGCTGGCAGGCACAGCGAGGGTAGTTCAACCTATCCTATCTGGCATAACGCGATAAAAGCCACCCGTTTTGGAATCCAAAATCAAATTTATTCAGGACAATGTTTCTTAAAACATTACCCTTTTCATTTTAAATATTATTTTTCCAATTAAATTTAAAAACCATTTATGAAATCAATTTTTACTTGCTTGTTTGTTAGTGTGGCTTTGTTTGTTTCTGCGCAGCAGAATACGTTTAAGGTAGGTTCTTTTGCAACGGATTACGGATATCTGAACCAGCTAATTCAGTTAACTGACGGGAGTTATATAGGAGCGGGATACCGAAGCGACATTGATGACGGAGGTGCAGGTTATCTGCTAAAAACAGATGCCGGAGGCAAAGTGCTGGCCTATAAAACAATCCCTGGCATAGGCGAGGCTGATGCCCTTATTAAAACTAATGACGGTGGCTTTGCAGTATGCGGAATCTCTGATAATGGTGTGCAACTAATAAAATGCAAGGCTGACCTAACCATTGAGTGGACAAAAGAATACGCAACCAGTGGCTTTACCAGAATCAGGAGGATGATGCAGGCGGCCGATGGCAGTTTTTTACTTGCAGGTACCAATGCCAGCCCGGAAAGTAATTTGACTGCCTATGCAATTAAAACAGATGCAACCGGAAAACTGTTGTTTGCCAAACAATATGCTGGATATGCCATTGCCGATAATGCAGATGTAGAACTGGTTGATGTGGTGGCTACAACAGATGGCAATTATGCACTGGCAGGGTTGTCTTCTCATTATGACAATAACGGCAATGACCTTTCTGACTCAGGTTATGTCATTAAAATCAATTCTGCGGGCGATGTGTTGTGGACGCAGGCAGCTTACAGCAATACCGGCAACCAGAGTGTGGACCCGTACCGGATGATTGCTACATCTGATGGTGGACTTCTGATTGCCGGTGACCTGTTTACACCTGCCACCTTTAGTTTCCGTATGGCGATGATGAAGTATAACAACGCCGGTACCCTAGTATGGTCGAAAAGTGTGGCCCCAAACGATGCCGGCAACACTGACTTTTTCGGGGATGGCGTGATAGAAGATAAAGACGGCGGCTACCTGTTTTATGGAGCTGCAGGTGTATATAATGATGAGGATGATACGTCCTACGCATACATAGCGAAAACAAATTCGGCCGGCGTTCTGCAATGGACAAAGAAATATTATCCTTCCGTTGTCAATTCATTCTATGCAGAATTTTACGACCTGATTAAAACCTCTGACGGCGGTTATGCCGCCTGTGGCGACGGTAGCATTTTTTATCCCGATCAGGGCGATTACAATGAAAGTGGCTTTATTGTTAAGCTTGACCAGAATTTCAATACCTGCAATGATTCGATTGCCAGCGATGGCACTCTTAAAAACAGTATTATCAACGTAACCAAAACAGCAACGGCAGAAAATATAACAACCACCACAACAGATGTTTCTGCTTTTTTAAATGAAGGTGATGAAACTCTGTTGGTATGTAGTAACAGCACTTTCCCTCTCCAGCTCCTCTCCTTCAACGCCACTCTCCAAAACAAAAGCGTAAACGTAAACTGGCAAACCGCCAACGAAGTCAACACCAATTATTTTGTAATAGAAAGAAGCGCGAATGGTTCATCTTTTACCGCATTGCAGAAGATAGCTGCCAAAGGAAACAGCCGCCTAACGCAAACGTATAGCACGAGTGATTTGCAGCCTCTGCAAGGCACATCATACTACCGCCTGCAGCAGGTAGATAAAGATGGAAAAACAACGTATTCATCCATTGTAAAAGTGGTGGTGATGAGTAATGGCACAATTGTCATTAGCCCGAACCCGGTGCAGAGCAATATCAGGGTCATTGTGCAAAGCAGCACCAACAACAGCCTTACGTTACAGGTAATGGATATGAAAGGCAATGTATTGGCTACGCAAAAAACGTCTGTTGCTGCAGGCAGAAATGAAGTGAATATTCCGGCAGCTTCGCTGGCAAAAGGCGTGTATATTTTGAAAGTAATGGATAAAGGTTCTGTGCAGACGATACGGTTTGTGAAGGATTAATGAATGATATCGAATAGAGAAAGACCTGCTGATAATGGCAGGTGTTTTTATTTATCAGAATAAATTACACTATCTCGTACACCACCTGTAATGGCTTTTCCATTTTTTGAGAAGCATTCAATATTTCGATGCCTACAATATTATTTTCAATATCGTAGTCGAGTATTATACCCGGCTTTTCGCTATCACTTTCGGCAATCGCGGCTTCGGTAAGCTTTATATAAAGCGCATCAGCCTGCTTATCGTACTTCATCATAACGAACCGTATTTTTTAATTTTCGAAGTTTTGCCGGCAGTAACAGCCAATGGCGGCTCTTTGTCTTCATTCACAAATTTACGCAATCTGTAAAGCTTGTCTTATTCTGTCATTTTCTGATAAACTGTTAAGCTGTCTTCTGTAATGATAACGTCTGGATTTTGCAAAGCATTCTCAATAGAATTAAGAGAAATATTTCTTACTTCAATTTGTTGCAGAAAATGTTGCGAATAGCTTACCATTTATTGTAACCTGTTATAACTATTTCACGCCTTTCAAATACGCGCCATAGCCGCTCTTTGCATAGAGTTCTGCCTGTACCATTAACTGCCCGTGATTGATGAATCCCATTTTGTAGGCAATCTCTTCAATGCAGCCTATTTTGGTGCCTTGGCGCTTCTCTATTACGCGCACGTATTCGGTGGCATCGCTAAGGCTGTCGAAGGTGCCGGTATCGAGCCAGGCAAAGCCGCGGTTCATCACGCCAACATGCAGCTTTTCTCTTTCTAAATACACCCTGTTTACATCGGTAATTTCGTACTCGCCGCGCGGAGATGGCGCAATGTTTTTAGCGATGGCGACCACTTCATTATCATAAAAATATAAGCCCGGCACGGCATAGCGACTCTTCGGTTTGGCAGGCTTTTCTTCAATGGATAAAGCTTTGAAATTTTCATCAAAATCAACCACTCCATAGCGTTCCGGATCGCTGACTTCGTAAGCGAAAATGGCAGCCCCATCCACATTGTTAAACGACTGCAGCAGCTTGCTGAAATTAGGTCCGTAAAAAATATTATCGCCCAGCACGAGCGCCACTTTGCTCCTGCCAATAAAATTTTCTCCGATCACAAATGCCTGCGCGAGTCCGTTCGGTTTTTCCTGCACGGCATAGGAGAACGAACAACCAATGGCAGCGCCATCGCCCAACAACCTTTGAAACTGGCTGGAATCTTCAGGCGTGGTAATGATAAGCACCTCGCGGATGCCTGCCAGCATTAATACGGACAGCGGGTAATAGATCATCGGCTTATCATACACCGGCATAATTTGCTTGCTGATGCCTTTGGTAATTGGGTACAACCGTGTGCCTGAGCCGCCGGCTAAAATGATGCCCTTCATGCCCCCTGAAGAGTTATGATTTTCGTTCATGTTGTGTGCTTTTAAATTGGTTGAATG
Organism: Ilyomonas sp.; assembly: GCA_965199905.1. Taxonomy (GTDB): domain Bacteria; phylum Bacteroidota; class Bacteroidia; order Chitinophagales; family Chitinophagaceae; genus Ilyomonas. Next base: position 2,070,502 of record OZ241366.1, read on the forward strand.
TCTTTGAGTAAAGGATTCACTTTGTCTTTATCGGATAAGATTAATTCATTGTTAGATAAACCCCAATCTATATTCAATTTTGGATCGTTGTAAGCGAGTCCGCCTTCGGCTTCTTTGTTGTAAAAATTATCGCACTTATAGAAAAACACAGCCCGTTCGCTCAACACGATAAAACCATGCGCAAAGCCGCGCGGGACAAAGAACTGCGTGCCTGAATCTTGCGTAAGCTCGACTGAAAAATGCTGACCGTAGGTGGGTGAATTTTTGCGCAGATCAACGGCTACATCCAGCACTTTTCCCTGCAGCACGCGCACCAGCTTTGCCTGCGCCCAATTGCCGCGCTGAAAATGCAAACCGCGCAGTACGCCTTTGGCAGAAGACGATTGATTGTCCTGTACAAAATGCACTTCAAGACCAGTTTGATCTTTAAATTTATTCTGATTGAAACTTTCGAAGAAATATCCGCGATTGTCCTTGAAAATGGTATCGTGAATGATGTAGCAATCTTTGAGTGGTGTTGATTCTGCTCGCATATTATTAGCTTTTAGTATTCAGCTATCAGCTTTGTCTTTATTGGTAATGAGTAATTTTTCTAAACAGGTAAATTTGCTTTCATTTTGCTACTAAACAAATAATACATAATGATTGCCCGGCAGCTAAATGCTGATGGCTAAAAGCCGACAGCTACCTGTTGCTATACTGCTCTTCGTAATAATGCTGGTAATTGCCGGAGGTAACATGCTGCAGCCATTCTTTATTGTTGAGATACCAGTCGATGGTTTGGCTTAAGCCTTCTTCGAAAGTTACGCTTGGCTGCCAACCTAATTCCTTGTTGATTTTGGCGGCATCAATGGCATAGCGCAGATCGTGCCCGGGACGATCTTTTACATAGGAAATCAGGCTTTCGCTCTCACCTTTTTCTCTGCCTAACTTTTCATCCATTAAGGCACACATCAGTTTTACAAGGTCAATGTTTTTCCATTCGTTGAAGCCACCAATGTTATACGTTTCGCCGTTCTTTCCTTCGCTAAATACAAGGTCGATAGCACGTGCATGATCTTTTACAAACAACCAGTCGCGCGTGTTCTCGCCTTTGCCATAAACGGGCAACGGTTTTTTATGAATAATGTTATTGATGAAAAGAGGGATGAGCTTTTCAGGAAAATGATTGGGACCATAATTGTTGCTGCAGTTGGTAACCACAACCGGCAGTCCAAATGTTTCGTGGTAGGCTCTTACAAAATGATCTGACGATGCTTTGCTGGCAGAATACGGAGAGTTGGGAGAATAAGGCGTTGTTTCGGTAAACATGCCTTCCTCGCCAAGCGTTCCATATACTTCGTCGGTGGAAATATGATAGAAACGATGACCGCTATAATCAGGCTTCCAATACTCTTTTGCAGTGTGCAATAAATTGACAGTGCCAATTACATTGGTATAAATAAAATCGAGCGGCGCCACGATGGAACGGTCTACATGGCTTTCGGCAGCTAAGTGAATAACGTCTGTTACATCATATTTTTCAAACACACTTTTTACCGCTTCTGCATCAAGAATGTTTACTTTTTCAAATTGATAATTCGGCGCTTCTTCAATGTCGGCCAGGTTTTCCAGGTTGCCGGCATACGTAAGCGCATCCACATTGATGATGGTATCAGCAGGATACTTGTTCACAAACAGGCGTACCACATGCGAGCCGATAAAGCCTGCACCGCCGGTAATAATAATTCGTTTTGACATAAAAAATCTCTCGGTTAAATGAGATAGAAATAATATCGGGTAAAAATAACTGATTTATGCACCGCTGATGATTTTGCAGAGGTAAAGATTCGGTTAACCTATAAACCCAGCTCCGTTAACGACATGGATGGCAGCAGATGAACCGTTTGCAAACCTGCCTTTTGCGCACCTTCTATATTGGTCAATGTATCATCAATAAACAAAGTCTCTGAAGGCTTAAGTCCTTGTTTTTTTAACACATACTCATACGCTTCTACATAAGGTTTGCGCAAACCCACCTGGTGCGAGTAATAGGCTTTTATAAAATAGTCATCGAAGTTATTATTGCCCGTTTGCTCTCTATATATCTTCATAAAGGCTTTGTGATGAATGGCATTGGTATTCGATAATAAAAACACCTTGTATTTGTGCCTGATAGCATCCAGCCATTCTAAACGGTCAGGATAAAACTTACCCAGCAAAGCATTCCACGAATCTTCTATCTGCTCATCCCGCAACGTAGTATTGGTATGATTACGGAAATTGTTATAAAACTCTTCGGCTTCCAGTTTGCCAGTCTCCAGGGCTTCAAACAAATCCGAAGCATGGTGCTGTGTATAGAATGTATTGAAGTTCTGCACCTGCAGATCGGTGAAAGCTTTTAGGGTTTTGCTGTAATCAATCTGTATAAAAACGCCGCCGAGATCGAAGATGATATTCTTTACCATTTGCATGGCGGCAAAAATATGGTGTGTCTGTTTGTTATCTTCTTGGAAAATTGCCCGATTTCTCTATTTTTGCCGTCCTTCTGAATTCCGAAAGGGATTCGCCGGACCTATAGCTCAGTTGGTTAGAGCATCTGACTCATAATCAGGAGTATCGCTTCTCGATATGGATTCGAACAAACTAATAGTCAGTAGGTTGTAAATGAATATTATTCTGGTTTGTTTTTTATACATACAGGATACATACAATTTTCAAAGTCTAATAAAAACAGAAGCCATCAATTTTGACGGCTTCTGTTTTTTCTTTTTTGAATTGTTATGTGATCGAGTTCGATTTCATTCAAACTTTTCCTTTTTCTTTTAAGTATCCATTCATCCAACTCTGATCTTTTAAAATAAATCAGTTTCCCAGTTGGAACATAATAAGGTATTATCCGTGCGCTGGTTAGTTTATACATGTTCGATGCGCTTCTCCCCAAATAAAAACAAGCCTCTTCAAATGTCAATATTTCCTTTTGTAACAAGTACAGCATTCTTTCAGATGCATTCTGTTGCTCACTGTTTTCACTCCCCACATTGCACCTCCTTCCTTTTTAGTTTATATAAATCATGCTTCCCAAAAAATGATTGTAGGAAGGTATGTACCGGATATACCCATAGTTATGCAGCTCCCAGATATTTTTATTGAATGTCGCCGAACCGGATATTTTTGCGAGTGGCATCAAATCTCTACTAAAAACACAAACCGGATTCTCTCCCTGTCGATCAGCACACTGAAGAATTGCCATGAAAAGGCTGATGTGTGAAGGGCCTATTCTTCCATCCTCTCTAACTTCATTCATAAACCGGTTTAATTCCTCACTATACAACATCTTTCTACACTTTACACCTTCACTTTTTTTGTTCTTTTTGCAGCGGGTTTTTCATTTTGCTTTGCAGCTTCTTTCGGGTTGGTTTGTTTTTCCGATTGATCTGTTTTGGTTGTGATTTCTTTCTTTTGTTCCTGTCTTTGCGAGAAGTCAATCAGCTTTATTCTTTGGCCGCCCGTATTGCAGGCGGTTAGCGTTTTGTATTCCGGGTTGGCAGCAATGAATATTCTTTCTTCTTTGTCTCCGACTTTAATTGTTACTGATTGAAGGTTGCCCTTCTCCAGCGATTTCATCAAATCCAATTTGCTTTTATCATCGCTTAATTCTTTGATAGGATATTTGGAGAGCGTTGCTTCCACATTGTAGCCGTAGTTATCATGGAGCTTTTTGAATTCATAGTTGCCGGATGGAGATGCATTTTTAAAGTCGAGTTGCAGCCAGGCACCATACTTTTCATTATCGCGGCTGGTAAGTGTTTTATGAACAGCGCGACCTTCCAATAAGTTATAGCCCTCCTTCAAAGTCACAGAACTACCTTTATTGATGTAGAACATTTGCTTAGCCCTTTCATCTCCATCTTTATTTAGCAACTGAAGATTGTAGCGGTTGAAAAAATACATATCCGAATCAGCCCCACGCTTAAAATAGAGTGTTGCTTTCGCATCGTCACCGGCTCCAAATTTTCGGTTTATGTCAAGCTGGAATTCAGGCTTATTTTCCTTTATCTTTTCAGCTAAGGAATCACCCAGATTTTCACCAAATCCAGTGTTTTTCAATTGTTCTTTTAGATACTCAAAATTGACCTGGTTCATATTTTTTGTTTTAATTATTAGTAAGCTGGGGTAACGACCTGATTTTTTTCATGATGCGGTGAGTTAGCTCTAATGTGAGTTGCCGACTGCCTTCCGCTTCTCCTGCTTGAATCATCAAATGCTTGGTAGCTGGTATCGAAAAGGGATAACAGACGAACACATATGACTGTTCTGAGTGAGCAGCTACTGTTTGCAAAGGCATACCAATCAATGGCACGATTTCGCTTTGTTGGATGGCTGTATTTCTCACTTCTTTCCTGTCCTCAATAAACACACGGAGAAAGGAAGGAGTGAATGGTATCAGGCTGTGGTTGGAAATGGTCATATGCAGCCACAGCATATTGTCCTTTATGAAAAGATTGCGCAACCCGAGCCACATATTTTCAGCGACTGCAATTTTGTGTATTGATGATTTTTGTTGTAGAATTTGCTTGGTTATTGCGCTATATGAAACCGCTGTTATCGGCTGCCCCGATACAATCGCTTTTTGGCTGCTATCACTAACAAACGAATAGTTGAGAGTACCAGGATTAGGATTGTAGCTGATGGCAAATGAATAAAAGTGTCCATCAACTGTAACAACGGTTAGATTCGTTTCAGTCAGGTTTTCTTCACCGGCTTTTAGTTGCAGAATGTTTTCGATTCCCGGTGCTTTCTGTGCTAGAACGTTTTCGCTTCCGCGGTCAACACTCTTGATGGAAGACGGAAAGATTAGGTTAGTAGTTTTATTGCGACTCACTGTTATCCGGTAAGGCTCGATACTCTTTGGAAGATATTGTGCAGTCGAATGAATAGATAGTGCACACAGCACTGACAGTAATAGAATAAGATACTTCATAGTTGCTTGTTTGAATTGTGATTCAGTTTTCGAAATTGCTTTTAAGAAAAAGTTTATAACCTGCCGGAATAGTGACTCTAATCGTCTTTACTTTTTTATTCAACAATGCTTTTGTGGCTGCTATACCTGCACTGGCAGCCTGCATACCGATGGATGGGTCAAGGGAAGCCATATCAAGATTGCTGATTGCTTCGCTGCCTGATTGCTTGGCTACATCGCTTCTTTGAATATTTGATATGTGAACGCCCGGCAATCCATCGCTGTCATACACAACCAATTCAACAGGCAAAATCTTATTCTGGTATTTAATAGAAGAAACTGCAAGATTTAATCGTTGCGTGGCAAAGGAAACCAACGCATAAACAAAACTTCCTTGCGGTATAAGAGTTCCGTTCACGTATATGTCATCTTTAGTAATCAGTTTTAGTAGAGAACCATCAGTGACAGTTTGCGTTTCATAAACTGTAACTGAAAAGGTATTATCATCTTGTTCAAGAGTAGCCGTATCATTCGATAATGAATAGAAAGCATTTTTACTTTTTGCCGTTATCCTTTTCTGTTTGTTACTTTCTAATAGGGAAACAAAACTTTCTTCCGGATGAATGGTAACCGGGTAGGCAGCCTTTTTATTGGAGATGGATTCCTGCTGTATCCTTTCCTTCACCCGGTCAGGATGCTGGATGTCCAAAATCTTATCCATCATTCCATTGAGCTGTTCGGTTTCCGGATCCTTTTCAGAATCGGGCTGATTAACTGCCTGTAGCATTTGTTGAAGGCGGTTTACGTCTTCCGCTTTTATTGCTGGCTCTCCAATCTCATTTGCCGGATTATTCTTTTGATATTGACTTTCATTTGGGTTGTTGTTCAAAGCGGCGTTGAGCTGAGCCAGCTTTTGATTGACGCGAACTTCATTTGGATCCGGATAAGTTTCCGGTAATGGATTGTATGAAAATGCACTGATACTAACAGAGCTGTCGCGGCGAGACCTATAAGACGGATCGCTTTTGAGTTCATCCTGAAATCTGAGTGAGTCTTTATCTGCCTGTTCATAGAAGGAAAGCTTATTCCATGTCTTGTTTTCTTTAAGCTTTGCGTCCGGCAATTGAGTATTCAATCCTCCCGTTGTAGAGGCGATGGATGCATTACTCCCCAGGATACCTAGCGACCATAACAGCAAAGTGAGGAAAGGAATGATAACAGCCGGAAGCAGCAGGAGAAATATTCTTTTCTTTTTCTGTTGTTTGGTAAACTCGGTTTGATTTTGTTTCATGACTAAAATTTTTTTGATTGAAGAAATTGTTCCGCTTGAATGAGGTTATCAACAAGATGCGGTCGTTGGTCTACGATGGTTTGATAGCAGCTTGGATTGTTCTCTTTTAAACTATCCAGATACTTATGAAAATGGGTGATACGTTTTAGTACAATTGCATTATCATCCGATGAAGGAGATTGCCTAATTGCAGGTGCACAAATACTTTGCACCTCAATGATTTTTTTATACCTAGCTGAAGTGATGGTGATATAGCTAAAGCAAGCTGCCATCAGAACACAGAAAGCGATGATCAGAAACGCAAGTTTTTTCGGCGATAAATGTTCTGAACGTTTCGATAAATGATCTGCCAGCAGGTGCAGTTTATAATCAACTTTATTGCTGACACTTTGGAGAGCATGCAATCGATAATTTGCTCTTTGCTTTTTCCTGAAAAGTGATATCATAAGATAGAATTATTGATTTTGAGGAGTTTCCGTTTTTATATCCTTATTCTCGATGGTTGACCAGTTCTCAATCAGAAAGCCATGCGGATTATTGTCACTTCGCGAAACGTTACGCAGATAACCTTCCGTGATCAGGGAACGGTAAACAATGCTTGTAGCCCGGATAATCTTCTCTGTTGCAAAGCACCGGAAGTAGTAGGGATAGGAAGCTGTATTTACATCCACACTATCTACATTAATTTGCTGGCTGATGTTGCCGGCAATGATGTTGTTGTAATAGTTTTTCTCTTCCAAGTCATCATACTGACGCTTCGCGCTTGCATCAGCCAGGTACAAAGCCTTGCTGATGTTTGCCCGTATCACTTTCTCGTCAGGGTCGAGTGTAAAGAAGTACTCGTGAAATGTTTTTACATGGTCCCTGGCTTCAACAGGAATATTATCCTTTCTATCAGCAGATGTTGCCTCCAGAGCTTTTCCATTCGCCAGCACATACACTTTGTTTTGTGTGATGGCTGCCAGTTGATAGCTCTTGAACAGAACAAACACACACAGCAGAAAACAGCCTCCTACAAGGACCGCAGTAAACAGCCGGATATGTTGAAAAGCGGTTTCGATATTTTTCATTTTTGTGAACATGCTTAATGGATTTTATTGTCGCCTGATAATTTGTTTCTGAGATAATGATCTGCCTGACCGTAAGCTTTGCCGGCCTGATGCCCTATTCCCGATCCATCAGAACCGCCGTTGTAACCATCCATAATGTTGCCTGGCGCATTCCAGAGATTGGCAGCACCTACACCCATCTGACTGGCAACACCTGAAGCTGACGATGCACCACCGGCAATGGTAGCTGATACAGCGCCTGTAGTAATGGCTGTCATCTTTCCACCGAGAGCATCTCCGCCGCCCACATGCATGATATAGTTAGCGATAGATGGCACTGAGAAGTAGCCAATGATTCCGATAATCATGAAGACTAGATAGCCCATGTCGGCAGGACTGAAAAAGGTATCTCCTGCCTGCCCAACCTGTTGTATATCTATCTTCAGCATATTCTCCTGTATCTTCCCGATGATACCACCGAAGATGTTGGCAACGGGTAGCCACAGGAACACATTGATATACCTTGCGATCCAATGCCTGAGCGTGTGGTGAAAACCATCAAATACACTTAGCCCAAACACCAGCGGACCGAGGATGGCAAGAATGATAAGGTTGAACGTTCGAATGGTATTGATGCAAAGAGAGGCTGCTGCAAAGAGCACCTGAAGAACTTCGCTCATCCATTGCTTAATGGAATTGCGAAAATTGTAAGATGCCTTGGACATGGCGAACTTGATATCATCTCCGATGCTCTCGAAGGTTCCTTCTTCTGATACATCCTTACCGGGATGCGTGTATTTATACCATTTATCGCGGTCACCTTCTCCATCATCACCAATATAAATCTGATAAACATCCGTTGTTTTAATAGCGTCTTCCTTTTGTTTAAGCAAGGCAGCTACAGCTTCGTCAGAATTAGATACCATAGAAGCGGTTGCTATTACCGTTGGCTGCATGACACCATTTATCATGGCAATGACAGAAGGAAATATCATGATGGCAAAGCCGATAACGAACGGGCGGAACAAAGGATAGAAATCTATCGCTTCAGCGTTAGCCAAATGTCTCCATACTCTGACTGCGATATACCATAGAGCTGCAAAGCCGGCGACTCCCTGCCCAACGCCTATCAACTGTGAACAGAGTGGTATCATGTCGTTGTATAACTGGTCGAGAACACTGTGCAAGCTGTATAACTCATTTGCCATATTTCCTGAGCCGGATTGTGCTTCCGAAAGGAATGGCAACACGATTCCTGTTACCGCCCAAAGGGCAGTTTTTACATAACGATTCATATTCTTTGATTTATTTGTTTGTGCCGAGAATCTGATTCATTTGCTTCGTTTCTTGCTGAGCTTTTGTTCTTTGCAGCAGCAGGATGGAATTGCGGTTATTAAAGCTTCGCAGGAACTGAAGCTTATCCTGCATATTGTTGTACACCTTATCAATGCCGCTTAGCCGTTCATCATCGCTCATTCGTGTTTTATTGGGAGTGAGCATTGTAGTTAGATCGGTAAGGTCTTGTAATGACTGATTGAAAAGGTTGCCGTACACTTCTCCCAGATAGACAAGTTCATCCGGATTCATAAGATTGCTGTTTTGGCAACGGCTGAAAGCAGATTTATATTCCTTTACAAGCTCCAACTGGCTATCAATAATCTGAGGAATTTTCCAATTTTTACGAACCGTTGGACTTACCAGCCAAAGGCCATCCAGAAAAGCCTCATGAAGATTGAAGTTGCCTTTAGAAATATCGCGGATGGTTGAATACCCTTTGGAAACAACCTGGTATCCTTCCTTCATATCTTTTAATATTCCTTTCAACTGCGAAAGCTTTGTACAATCTAAAAGCAATTGCTGTGCTTCATACGATTGAGCCTTTAATTCAGTGCAGCAAGCAGATAGAAATAGTGCAACAAAAAAGAGAACCGATTTCATGACAAGTTATTTAAGATTGAATAATGTTTTTGTATTACTAACTTCCTGTTGCGCCTTCTGCCTCGAAGCTGCCAATTCACTGACCTCACTGCAAAAGCTTTCGGTGAACTGGTGCTTCTCTTTCATATTCTGATAGATGGAGTCGAGTCTTTTCAAACGTTCATCATCAGATAATTGAAGCTGACCAGCGGTTGTTACAGCAACTAAGTCATCTATTTCATTTCCGCAGCCATCTAATAAATTGCTAAATACAGAACGAACATATCCGAGTTCACCGGTCGTTATCATTCCACCACTAACCGCTTTATTTAAACACTTGTGATATTGTTGAGAAATACTTACCTGGAAAGCAATGATGGCAGAGATTCGAAAATCTTTTCCAATGACAGGATTAATTTTGGAGAATGATGTTACATATGTTTGATGCAAATCCAGTTCTCCATTTTTCAAATCGCCGACTTTCTGCAAGCCGGTCTTAGCAATCTGATAACCTTTGTCCAGATATCCTGCATACATCTGCAAGCCAGCAACCTGCTGGGTTAAGTACTGAATCTGAGTTTTCTTTTGACGGAACCATTCATTCCATGTTTGGGCATATGAACCAAATGACATTACAAGTAAAACAACCAAGCATATTCCTTTCATAACACACATTTTCTTTCTTTACAAAAAATATCCTGACTCTATTCTTTACCGTTTACAAACCATACATGGCTTTTACCGTTCTTGCTTCATTTACGCTGTGAGTTCTTTGCAGGCTGAGCAAAGCATTCTGGTTATTGAACTGGTGGAGATCATTGTAATTTTCGGTAACCTTATCTGCTATACTGCTGATAATCTCAATACGCTTGGCATCCGACATCTGTGTTACGAAAGAATTCACTACACCTAACAACTCATCTACATTATTGACCGTCTCCTCCAGTATCCCGGAATAAACCTGAGACATGTAGAACAGTTCATCTGTTGTAAAATGGGAGTCGTTTTTAATTGTACTCCAGGCATTTTTGTATTCAGCAACCAGCTTTGCCTGCGTTTCCGAAATGTCTTTTACCTGATGATAGTAAGCAATTACTGACTTGACTTCGGACAAGCCTTTATAATAATCGCTGTATAAATCCTTTTGTTTCTGTACCCAACCAGTGATGTCATTAAGGTGTGTTTTGCTCATGGCGTTTTCAATAAATTTTTGTGCATTTTGAAGCCATATGGTTTTGTTCTGCAACCGCTGAACTTTTAAGTCGATAGCCTTGATGACTTTGGTTACTCCCGCTTTAATGTCGTCAGCTATCGGAATTTGAGCTTGCGTTTTGCCCGGAATGATAGAAAGAGAAAGCGATATCAATAAAACGGATATTATAAATTTCATGACCTGAGTTTTAAATCTTACTGGTTGATTTTATAGTAAGGATGAGCGCCGGCAAAAAGCCTGTTATTCTCCGGGTCGAACGAGAATGTTTTACCAAGCCTTTGTTCGTTGAGATTTTGTGATGCTTCGTCATACAGAGCTTTCATACTGCTCTCGGTATACTTAACTGGCAACAGTTTTCCATTTCGAATCGGTTGAAAAGCTGTATGATTTACGATCAGAAAATTGTTTCCGTCTATGCACTTTATAAAGAGCGTATCGCAGGCAATGGCATATTCGTTCTTGATTTCTTTTACGTAAGTCCCAGGAATGAAATCTTTGACACTAGCAGTACTATTACCATTGTGATTGCAGGCCACACAAAGCACGCAGCCAATGAATGCAATAAGAGTGAATTGACGCATAGTTTTAAATTTTGAATTGTATAGTTTTAAATTTCTGTCTTTAGGTCTGCAACCAGTTTTTGAATTCCCCTTTCCATGGTGCCATATTTTTCGGTGTATTCAGCAACCTTTAGTTTTTCTCTTTCCTCAGTGGTGTATGTATAATACTCTTCTGGAGATAGCTCGTTGCGGTAGACTTTCATTACTTGCCCACCCAAGTCAATAAATACCTCCCGGTATTTTTTCCCGGGTTCATTATTCCGGTTGACAGATAACAAAATGGTTTTTCCTTTTTCGGATAGACCCAGTGCCGCCTGCAAACCATCAAACTTGTTCATGAACTTTCGCATATCCATGAGAACCTTGATGTCAGCATTGTTGATAATCGCTTCTTTAATAACAGGCGAGCTAATTACATCGTCTAACTCCTGTGTTACTACAATCGCAATTCCATTGAACTTTCTTACCGTCTTGTAGACATACTTGATGAATTCCGCCATACCCGCTTTCGCAATCGCTTTCCAGGCTTCTTCAATCACCAACACTTTGCGGAGTCCTTTCAGCTTTCGCATTTTCGAAATGAAAAGTTCCATGATGATGAGTGTTACCACAGGAAAGAGAATCGGATGGTCTTTGATATTATCCAGTTCAAAAACGATAAAGCGCTGCTGAAGAAGATCAAGATTTTGGTGTGCATTCAGCAGATAATCGAACTCGCCGTTTTTGTAATAGGGTCGTAGTACGTAAAGGAAGTTGTCTATATCAAAATCTTTATCCTTCACTTTATGTTCCTTTAAAACATCAACATAAATGTTGCTCAGGTAATCATAGAAAGTATTAAAGCATGGGAACAAATCTGTATTGAGCGAAAGCCAGTCATAATATCCTTGCAGTGCATTTGACAAAGCCACATATTCTGCGCGATTGAAGCTTTCGTTTTCCTTCTTCCACAGCGATACAAGCAATGCTTTCAGGCTCTCTTTCTTTTCAGTATCTAGTGCTTCGCCGGCAGCGATGAAGAAGGGATTAAACTCAATAGGATTTGTTTCTGTGTACGTGAAGTAATAACCATTCAGCAGCGTACATAAGCCTTTATAACTACCGCCGATATCCACGATCACTGCATGAGCACCATTGTCATACAATGACCGGGACAGATGATTGGTAAAAACAGATTTACCGCCACCGGAACCGCCCACTACAATCATGTTCCGGTTCGTAATTAGCCCTTGCTGCATGGGTTCGTCAAACAAGTCGACGTTGACTGGTACACCATACAGCCGTTCCGATAAACGCAGAGTGCAATGAGCGCTGCTTTTGTACAAACTATCACTGTTCACAAAACAGGAAGCCTGATCAACGAACGTTTCAATGACATGATCTCTTGGTAAGTCGGCATAATTGCCGGGAATACCGGCATAAAACAATTGAGGTCCGCAAACAGTTTCCTGCTTGGGAGTTGCATCAAGCTGCGCAAAAGCAGCTCTCACCGTTTCCGTATGGAGTTTCCCTTCGTCATAATTATCTGCAATCGTCATCACGGTAACATTGAGAAAACAAGGTCTTCGGCTGTTGGCAGTCAATTCGTGCAGATACTGATTGATGCCGTCATTTGACACTGCATTTTCGCGTGAGTACCGGGCAAGGGATAAGGTTCTTTTTGCCTTTCGTTCATTTCGCCGCACACTTTCGTTGGCATTGCCAAGAAATATGTATGTAGTGGTAATATGGTTTATTGGAAGTAACAAGCCAATGGGAGCTGCATATCCAACCGGGAATACCGTTTTGTCTGTTGTGTAAGCTTCATGGGTAATGCGGGAAGAACAGTATGCCGGGAAACTGTCTACATCAGCCAACGTAAAAAATTGACAGATTTCATCTCCAATCTGAACGTTTCTATCCAGACCAATGTCTTTGATGACCGGCTTGTTTTTATCCGTCTGAAACAAATACTCTTCAATGAAGCCAGCTGTTTTCTCACCGCTTATTAAGTCATCATCGGTGAGCCGGTACAGATTGATGCCTGCTTCTTTCATTAAGCGCTTAAATTGTCCTGCTATAGTTTCCCAATCCTGCAAGGCACTTTTCTGTACAGTTTGCTGTGGTGCGAATGATTCGCGGATTAAGCCATTGAGTCCTGAGGAGGCTTCCTGTCGGTTAGCAGGCATCTTCACGATACTGATATAGCAAATGTGTGCCTGGTACTTACGGCCATTAAAAAAGCGGTTGCTTGCGGTCGAAAGAAAACTTTTCCTCTCGCCTTTTTCTTCAACCGTTCTACTTTTATAATAGTCCTGCTGAACAAATAAAGTGTCATCCGGCAAAGCTTGAATCGCTTTGATTCTTGCCTGGTTTAAAGCTTCATATTCCTCGTTTGAACGGGTGAGACATTCAGGATATTCAGCCTTGAATACAATAGTAATATCGCCATTCTTCGAAAGAATACAATTGTGTTCTACTGTTGCAATTGGCGTGTGTTTGTCCATCCACTTTTCCATTACTTTCCAATTAAAAATCTTCTTGATTTGCTTTTCAGCAGATTGGGAATTTTTCTCTGTGCTCTTTTCCGCATCAATCCGTGTTGCCCATATTTGCCGTTTAGACGATAGACATAATAGAATACAAAACAACCCAAACTCAGTCCAATGACGACTACCAAATAAGGATTCAAACCGGCGATATACATGGCACTGAATAACATCAATACAACGACCAATCCCCCGCCGAAGTAGCCGATATATTGCGCTTTAAGTCCTCTGAATTCAAGCGGGCGATTGATGCCTTTATTGATGCTGTATATTGTGTTGCCCATGCTGATTGCTTATACCCCAAAGAATGATTTTAACACGGTTGCCACCACAACCAGAAAGACACAAGAGCCAAACCAGGCAGCTGCTGTAGAACCTGTATCGGGATGCCCGTTACTCCACTTTTGATAAACTTTCACGGCCCCTACCAATCCGACGATTGCTCCTACTGCATACATCAGATTTGCGCCGGATGCGAAATAACTTTTGACCATGCTGGTTGCCTGATTGATACCTGCATTGCCATCCTGTGCATTTGAATCATTGCTCATTAAAACCAACATAAGTATCAGACTTGCAGCTCCTGTCCATTTTTTGTTTACCCACATTTTCGTTCTCACATTTCCTCCTTTATTTTTATTTTAGATAAGGCAAAACATTACCTGTTGCTCCTGTTCCCGTCATTACAGGGAACAGGTTAGCAATCAGGCAGATTTCCTGCACCGTGATCATTATCCGCACATGGTTTTACTGCTCTTCAGCAGTGCAGGCAAGTGTTCCACTCACTCTCTCCACAATTCACTCAACTCGTCCGCGCTTACATGAATGGAACAGTAATTTTCTGTGGAAATGGCCATTAGCTGGTTTAGCTCGTATTTGTGTTCACAATTTAAGAGAGAAGGATATTTTCTGATAATCCGCTTTAAAGTTTGAAGCAACTTTTCCTTTGTTATGTCTTCATCACAGGAAGAGAGATAAGCCACGATTTCATCCACAAAGTCCTGCGATTCCGGATTGGGGTTTGTCTCCTTTGCATCGAAGTGATCATTATCTAAAATAGGCTCACCAAATAGATTTTTGCTTTGTATTTCATCTACATCACTCTGTTGTGGAAATGCTGTATAAGCATCGACATTCCCTTTAGCTGAAACAGCTAATTTGATTCGGTTATGATAAAAGACAAAGCCAATAATAGCATAATAAACTCCCAAACACAAGCTTACAATCAAGGCATAGCTTGCCCATGTTAATGATATACTCATAACTCACATTTTCCTACTTCACAAAATTTGTTAGCGAACCGACCTTACGCCGGCGATAGAGATTGATTCTTTTTCATCCTGAACGATTGGAGTTGTTTTAAAACAAATAACAGAAAGGACACGAAAAACAAGCTAAGCATTAATAGCGGAAGGAATTGATGAAAAGTTGGATAATTGTAGGAACCTCCCGGTTGAGTAAAAAATCTGACAAGCGATAGAATCATACTAACGGCACCCGACAAGCCTATATAGGCCTTTACTGGAGTTTGTTTGCTGCCGCCGGACAAGAACACTAATATAAGCCCTGCAATGCCTAAAATAGAATGCAGAAGCACATGTGTAAGCCCAAGCATCAACAGGGTAAGATAAAAGAAGCCGGTTGATTGCCCGCTAATAATAATGACACAGAATAATATCGCTACCGTGATGGAATGAGAGAATATATGCTTTAAGCGTACCATACAAATAGATTTTTGAAATTAAAAGATTGATGTCTTATTAAGGATTGTCGCTACCACCGCATGAGCCATGACTTTCGCCAACATAACCGCATACACCAGGTATATCTATCTGACCATAAGAGTCGTTACCGTTGTTCTGAAATCCTTTCATAGTGTCGAACAAACCTTGTGGTGTGTTTGAGTAAGTATTGGTACCAGGTATCTGAAACTTCGGAATCGTGAGGGTTTCACCCGTATTTGTGGCATTGAATACTGCTAAAGCAAAATCAGTACAGTTCCAGGTTTCAATATTATAATCTCTATCAGAAAGACTCTGCGCTGTATTGAGCGCTGCCTGAAATTCGGTACTACTTATTGATGCAGTAAGAGATGAATTGAATTTATGTCCGGCATTGTCTACCATTTTACTGTCAACATTAGCACTGGAAAGTGACTTCCATCCAGTGACCGGGTAAAATCCGATGTTCTGTTGAACACTGCTACTACCACTTACCTTTCTCAATTGAACGAACGTGTGTCCCACTTCACCAGTAGAATAATTGAAAAGCTGACCAGGGTCTCCGTTCACCGGAATATCTGCATAGAGAGTGATTTGATAAGTGGCATTTGCGTCAGGCACAGTGCTGAAACATTTGGTATAGTCTGACACCTTGATAGGAGAATCATCGTTTGATTCAACTTCGATATTCATGGTTTTATCCTCATGAACTGGTGTAGTAGTTGTTCCCGCACTTCCACCGCCTCCGCCGCCAGATGAGCCGTAAGTGTAACCGCCGCCTCCGCCGCCATAACCGTAATCGTAGAAGCCTCCGTACCAATACCAATCGCCACTATAAGCACCATCTGAGGTATAGGAAGTGACAACAACTTCCGGCAAATCCTGGGTGCCTGCAGGTTCTTCCTCCAGTAAAGAGGTTTCATTGTTTACCCTTTTCCATCTGCCATTAACAACTTCCCTTGCTACTGATATTTTCCGGTTGAGCGAGTTGATGACAAATTGGCCGCGAAACAAAAAGTCATTTGAGTTTTTAACATCATTCGCTTTGTCGGCATGGATGATTCTACCGTCTTTAATATCACCGACACTATCCGCTTTTAGCAGGATAAAATCAGTTGCTAAGTCTTTTCCCTGAAAAGCAATTCTCACAAAATAATTTGTGCTTTGTGCGTCTTTGCTTTTGTACCAGCGACTTTCGTCCAGACTTGAATAATCACTATTTGATAGACTATCTTTAAGCTCTGATTTAACTGAACTGAAGAAAGACTCATCGGAAATAATTCTCTGTTGAGATGAGGGTGAAACATCCTTCTTACAAGAAAAGAAACATAAACCCATCACTGCAATTGCAAACCACTGTTTCATTTTGTTTTGTTTGATAGTGTAAAATTAGATTGAGGTATGTGAAAGCTGTATTGGAAAATGACAAGAAATTGGGTTGGAAAATTACAAGTCTTTAACTCGCATATTTCGCTTTGATCTTGCTGAAATAAGCTTCGTCAATATTCAGATAACTGGCTATAAACTTTGCCGGCAGCTGCAAAGTGATTTCTGGTTGCGTTTCCATTAATAAGCTATAGCGTTCTGCGGCGGTATGTAGTGAAAGAATACGCTGTCTCTTTTCGCTTTCTACATAATACTTTTCCAGTAAAGCCGCGCGGTGCAGATTAAACTCTGGAAAGCGCTTGTAGACTTCTTCTAATTGCCTGTATGATATTGACCAGGTGATACAGTCCTCCAAAGCCTGGATGTATTGATAACTCTTTATCTGTTGCAGGAAGCTTTCTACCGATATAATGACATTCCCTGCTGTCATAAACCAAATGCAGATTTCGTGTGCTCCATTATCATAGAAGCATCTTACCATTCCTTCTTCTATAAAATGAATACAATTACTTACCTGTCCGGCCTGTAGCAGGTACGAACGTTTCTTATAGACAGCTCTTTGTAAAGTATTTTCGAGATGCTTTTGTAAATCGCCCGATAATGGCGCAATGGAATTTAATAACTGAAACAACTTTTTCATCTTCACCTCATTTTCATTCACACACTTTCGGAAGCTGAATCGTTATAAAGGATATTGCCAAAACTACCTTAATCAGGAACAAACACTTTCCTGCTAACCTCTAAAGCCTGAGCAAGTTTTGTAAGGTATGATATTGTAAAATTTATCTTCCCTGTTTCGATACGGTTTATCTGGCTGGAAGGAACACCGCATTCGTTAGCCAATTCTTCCTGTGTCAGGTTTTTACCAAGTCGGAGTTCCCGGACTTTTGACCCGATAGCTTTAATTAAATCATCATCTCTAAAACGGTTGTTTGAACCCTTTTTTGACACAAGTCAAAAAGACACTATGTACAAATTCTGGTCAATAGCGAACTCGCCTGTTTTTAAAATCTCCACTTTCATAATTTGATAAGGAGAAGAGTTATTCTACTTGATAAATCAGCAATCTTGGTTTTAGAATTTATTATGTAAGATAGTGCCGATAACGCTGCACATTGAGCATTTTGATTTGCTGTTGGTGAATGTGGAGGCCAAGTGCCCGCAGTTTGTGATGGCGTACCTGAGAAAGCGAGGCAGGGTAAGGGTGAGATACGGCATAGTGGTATTGAGGGTGTGATAAAGAGGAAGGGCCGCGGGCAGCCGGTGGCGAATGCGGTGGTGAGTTTGGAGAATACGGATAAGAAGGCGGTGAGCGGGCTGCCGGGTGATTATAGATTGGTGGAGGTGAGACCGGGATGGTATTATGTGGTGGTGACCGCCGTGGGGGGTACGGATGTGGCTCGGGTGCTGCATAAGGTAGAACATGGAAAGGTGGTGAAAATGGATTTTGAGGTGTAGATAGATTGATTTGGTTTTTGGAAGCGTGGGTGGTGAGCCTGCGCTTTTTTTTTGTGATTGGTTCTGTTGGGTGGGGATACCTAACGGTAGGAAAGACTCTAATGCAATGATCGTATGAAACCACAATGTCCCGGGGCGGAGACATCGTGGGGAAGGAGGAAAGGGTGAAAAACCCGCTAATTTTAAAGGAGGATTTTAGCCTCCTTTTTCTTTACTTTGAAAGATTCATTTTGGGTATTATTTTAAACTTGTTTATTGCTATGCTACCTAACAATCCACTCCTATTTACTGTTTTACTCACGGGTTCAGGTGCTGTTCAAGAATCTTGGAAACCAATTTGCAGAGCGCTGCATTTACCACATCTGACTAAGCCTCTATCTAAGGGTGTAGTAAATACTCTTCTTGCCGATATAGTTTACAAAAGACGTTTCGCTTATTTAAGTGACTCAAATGATACAGTTGTACAATCAACCTCCGATAGAGTTATGCAGACTTTTAAAGATGCAATCTGTCAAGAATTAATCATAGCAAGACAAAATAATGAAATTAAGGTTCAGGTGGAATTCAACGATATAATGTATAAAGTAGTTTTACCTGATACAAAAGCTTTAGCATCTATAACGACAAATTGGGATTTAGTAATTGATGAGGCTTTGCAATCGTTTCCGACCTTCAAAAATCACTCTAAAAAGCCTCCTACTATGCATATTCATGGTTCGGTATCTGAACCTTCCGGACTGTATTTACCAACGGAGATAATTAGAGAATCATATCGAAAAGAATCCGAGGTCGCAATTCTTGAAAAAATGATTTATGAAGTAATGACTTATTTAAAGATTGCAAAAAAAATAATCATCTATGGTCTGTCGATATCCGCTCTTGATGCAGAATTGTTGCAGGTTATCAATCAAAGTTTTGACAACAAAAATTTGAGCGAAATCATTGTAATTGATAATTATCCCACTTCAGTAATTGAAAAATTACAACTAATGAATTTTGCATCGACACCGGTTTCAATAAAAGGATATTATCCTCATGATTTGACTAACCCAATAAACTAAAAAAAGAGGTAATAATGATATCTCATAAAGTACAAGCTCTGTTTAATTTTATAGACTTTTTGAAAGATAATAAAAAGCAGTATCTTAAAAAATACATACCCATAAGTGATGAAATTATTGCTCTCGATAACAAGAGATGGGAATTAAAGCCAACTAAAAATTATCTCGACAAACAGAAATATGATGAGTTACAAAAGCAAATTATAGAAAAAGCTCAGCCGCTCTATGAAAATGTGTATACTCCTATTTTGAACAAGTTAAAAGAGCTTGGGGTATGGGCTGGCGATGAAATTTATACAAGTATTTACAACAATAACATGTCAACAATTTATGAGGTAAGAGAAAACTTCACACCTGATGATATTGCGAAAATTAAAACTTACAAAGAGAAGTACATAAATGTTAGGAACGAAATCAAATCGGGTTTCCCCCGTTTGCAGATGGTTTTCAGCAGTCTTGATGAGGTATTAAAAGAGCTATTTGATTTTTTTAAAGATACTGATGTGAATGAATTTGATAGGTTCGAAACTAAATCTATTCAAGCCGATAATTTCAAAGACGCTATAGAAGGTTTAATTGAAAATAGGGGTAAAAACGTTCGATACTCTGTTCCTCAGGAAAGCTTGTTCACTCAAACTGGCTTACCAATCCAAAATATAGTTACTCCATCAAATACTAAATCAACCATTATGGCAGAAGTATTCATTTCATACAGTTGGGATTCTGACAATCATAAAGAAGAAGTATTAGCTTTTGCAGACCTTTTAAGACAAAGGGGTTATCATACAGATTTAGACCGCACAATAAGTCAAAAACAAACCGCAACCGACTTCACACGAATGATGCACGAGGCAATGCAGAATCATCCAAAAATTATTGTTGTTCTTTCACCGGGATATAAAGAAAAGGCTGATAAATTCATGGGTGGCGCAGGTAAGGAATATCAGCTCTTAATAAATGATATTGATAAAAACCCCAGAAAATATATACTTGTTTGCTTTGGTAAAAGAAATGACGCTTTAACTCCATTTGGATTACAAGGTAGATATATTGTAGAAGTATCAACTTCTGCTGGAATCACATCATTGGATTATAAGCTGCAGGATAAAGATGAAGTTACTCTTTCGCCGGTGGCAACTTCAAAGCCCGTTCTTACGTCAGCAACCCCTAAAGCCTTTCCAGTTGCGGTACCCCTTGAGTGTCCAATAGAAATTGTCAAAATGAATGTGAGGCAGGATAGTTCTGGTGCTGCTGGTGGTGTATATACTTCTGTGGATTATGTTATTTCGTTTGACTATAAAAATGTATCATCAAATACAGTTAACAGATTTGATTTTGAATTGAGAATGAATAGGCATCTTGATGGAAATGTTCTCGCTAACAAACAGGATGGAAAAGATAGTTTAATTCAGGAAAGTATTTCGAAACCAACATATAAAGGGCAAACTAAAACGACACCAGGATTTCCTATTAAAGTGGCTACTTACAATGTTAGACAAATTTTAGGAACAGAAATTCAAATGAAAATTTATACAGAGGACGGCGAAACAGAAAAGATCTTTATTGTGGAAGATGAAATTAAAGTTGATCCTAACCGCTTGGGTGCGTATCCCGATAAAACCGATTTAAAAACCGCTTTTGATATTAAGTGAGTTTTTTATTAGTGGTTGGTATCCTCTTCAATTTTGATAGCTGGATTAAACTTAATTGCGATTTCGTTTGATCTAAACACAACATATAGAAGAGGATAATAGATTTTCAAGGAATGGAAATGAAATAAAAAGATTAATGGCAAACATTACTTATCTGATTGGAGCTGGTGCAAGTAAAAAAGCACTTCCCATTGTTAATGAAATACCTAAGCGTATTGAACAAATGATTGGAAAGCTTGAAGAGCCAAACTTTAAAATATCGCCTAACGATTTGTATGATGGCTTACCGGTGAAGACTGCTAAAATTGAAGTGCAACAAGATTTTGTAAAAGACCTGAGATGGCTAAACGAAAAGTGTTTGAATCATGCAAGCATTGACACTTTCGCTAAAAAACTTTTTTTACAGCACAAAGAAGAATTAAACAGGCTCAAGCTTGCTTTTTCAACTTACTTAATTCTTGAACAAGCAAAGAATAAAGTAGATAACAGGTATGACGCGTTTTTTGCTTCAATACTAACTGATTCAATAGTTTCTTTCCCGACCGGATGCAAAATACTTAGCTGGAATTATGATCATCAGTTTGAAAAAGCATATTCTGAATATTTGGAATCAACCAATATCGAAAGAGTTGCTGCACACTTGAACGTCAGGTCAAAATTCTATGAATCTAACAATGAAAAGTTTTCCATTACAAAACTTAATGGAACGTGCGGTTTTTACTCAACCGACTTTCATCTTGAAAGACAATTATGTTCTGATTTCTCTAATGATCTTGATTTGCCTTTTTTGGATAAGGTTATGAGAAACTATTCACTTATAAAAGCTTATCCTGATAGATATTGGTCAGCATTATCTTTTGCTTGGGAGACCTTAGGAAAAAGTGACAGTATTATCCGTTATGCAAAATATGAAACAGCAAGAACAGATATTCTTGTTGTAATTGGATACTCATTTCCATATTTTAATAGAGAAGCGGATAGAGCTTTATTAGAAAATATGGCTCAGTTACAAAGGGTATATTTTCAATCACCAGATGCAGAAAATATAAAAGAACGTTTTCTTTCAATAAGAAGTAATATCAAATCTGATAATCTTCTGTGTCGAACAAACACAGATCAGTTTCTATTTCCAAATGAGTTATAACTCTATTCTCCAGTAAAAACAAAGCACAATCTTAAACAAGTGTCCATCAGCGGCAGCCGCGTGAGGGATAGAAGCGGAAAGCCCACAGCGAGGGACGAGCGAGGACTTGCGGCGGAAAGCCTGATCCCTTGCGTCAGCTTGAGGACCGTCGTAAAGCCCATGTATTTTTACAATGAAGTTGTTACCGGTTTCATTCGCTGAGATTGCCGGTATTTTGCTTGCTATAACACCTACGATATGATACCCACTTACAGAAAAACGGTGCGTGATGAGAAGCAGGCATTGGCTCATCTTCTTATTTTCCTGACGCTGAGAAAGGATGAATCCTGTACCGGGCTTCCTGCAACGATTCAGACACTTTTTGAGGGATACCTTGCCTTGCAAGGCGTGGATATGGAAGCTGAGGTGGCGAGGTTTTGTGAGTACCGGAAGACGGACAATGTGGAAAGCTTTGAATTTATTAAATACCTTGTTGAGGTACTGAACACCCGCATACCGGTTACCATTTTAAAGATGGCTACGGAAGTGGTGGATACCGCTAATAATTATACGCAGGTGGAGTGGATTGTATTGTGGGACCACCTGTCGCCTTTTTTGGAAATTGCGGATGCGAAAGCACAGCAGATTATTGTGGAAACAAAAAAGGAAATTGACAGTAAGCGACTGGCAGAAACGGAGTAAGGGCTGACACTATTTTTAAAAAAGCTGTAAAGGTTATTTGCAGATTTTTTTTGTTTTATGAATAAGTGGTTAGGCCCGAAAGAGACCGGTGGAGAGAGCCATGTCGTTTCCTAAATGCGGTAGGTCTTTCCAGAGATATAGAGTATCGCGTTCAAGCCCGTCGGGTCTGCCTTCGCCGGTTTGCAGACTGTAAACGGTGTGGTGGCTTAGCTGATGGGAAGGAAGCTCGTAATGCAGGAAGCTGCGATATTCTTCTTCCGCCATTTTTTTATTGAGCCAGGCTTCGCTTTGTGCAAAGGGCATCATGGAAAGCATGCGGTGCGGATGCTCGCCTGAATTATGTATGAGATGCATGACGGAATTGGCGGCGCGGGTGATGGGTGCAAAGGTGTATCGACGGTGCCATTGCTTTTTTTCGTCGGGCAAATAAGCGACCGAATACAGACCGGGGACAAAGAAGATGGGCTGCGAATGTACATGGATGTAATAAGGAACTTTGTTGTCCCAGCCTTTTATTTCGCGGTATTCGTAGAAGCCATTCATAGGGATTAGGCAGCGGTTGTGCCGAATGCTGTTCCAATAACTGTTTTTGTCATCCAGTATGCGCTCACTGCGGATGTTGGTCATAGAGAGGCGCTTTATTCTGTACTCTCTTTCGTTTTGAATGTAATGCGGAATAATGCCCCACTCCATGAAGGTGAGGGTTTGCCGGTTTGTTTCTTTATCGAAGTAAATAACCGGGTAATTGCTGTGCATATAGTCGGCAAAGTGAGCTGAAGGCTCGAAGGTTAATTTTCCCTGCTCGTACTTTTTGTAATCCATGTGAGGCATGTAGCGATACAGCTCTTCTACCTCGGACCTGAATGATTTGTGATAACACATGGCTTATGCTTTTTCGATGTCTTCGAATCGTACTTCTACTTCGTTATTTCGCCACCTGATGGCGAGATGGGGCTGACCGAATATGATTTTAAATATAAAATCTGCTGTATCGCTTTTGGGAATATGCCAGCCTTTACCCGCGGTGAAGCGTTCGATGTGACGGGAATAACAGCGTTTGATGTGCCGCTCATTTTCATCGGCTTTCCATACCATTGCTGCAAACACATCATACCTGGAATCAGGCTGCATCATCGCTGTAATCTTTTCAACGTGTGCAGGATTCTTCAAGTCAATCAAGGCAGCATATTTATCTCTGCTTAAGACACTTAGATGCATCTGAGCCATTCCTTTATTTTCGTACAGAGAAAAGGCTAACGGAATTTTGGGTTCTTCTCCCCATTTTTTGATTTCGCCACGCGGATAAGATTGCGAAACGAAGTATCGCTTATTCTCCTTGAGGAATTCCGGAAAATAGACAGGACTCAACTTCGGATATGGCTGGTATAGTTTCAATTGGTAACTTTTATAACCTGAGATAATTGTGTTGTGAATTTGCCGGACAGGAAGTTCGCCTTCGGCTTGTGCTTTTTTTGCACGCCTTGCGACGCCATTTTTACGATGCCTTTGGAGATACCATTCACATTGTCCATGACGCTCATCAACTCTTTTCGTTTTGTTATTAACTCGTCTTCAAACAGGCTGGTTTGTAAACATTCTTCGGGCACCAGATCGTTTGCCGTAACACCGCATTTCATGTACTGATAGCCTTCCCGGAAAATAATTTCAAACCCTTTGATGGTGTATGATATAAGCTTCGTTGTTTCATTGCTGGGTATATCCAAACTGATTTTGATAGAGCGGTAATATCGCTTATCATTCAAACGATGCACATTGGTTTGCACGAACAACTCCAGCTCGCCGGCACAACTGTTTTGTTGTCTTAGCTTTTTCGCTATCAGGGCTGTATAGTCGCATAGCGCTTCGCGAACAACGTCTTTGCTTTTGGTAAGCTCACCGAAGGAAAGCGCTACGCAGATGTTCTTTTTTTTTGACGGCTCTTCATTCCATTCGATGGCAGGTGTTCCTTTGAGTTCGTGCCAAGTGCGCTGACCGGTTACATGCAGATGCTGCTTGATCCAGGCTTCAGGTGCATGGCTTATATCCATTGCTGTATGATATCCTTGCCGCAGCAGGAAGGCGCTGTATTTATCACCAATACCCCAGACATCTCCTGCATCAGTAACAGATAATAAGTGATTGATTTCTTCTTTGGTAATCACGCAATGCACACCGGCTTCTTTGTTTACTTTTTTGGCATATCGGTTTGCCATCTTGGCGAGTGTTTTTGTGGGAGCAATGCCGATGCTTACGGGGATGCCGATATGCCTGCGGATGAGTTTTTTCAGCCTGATACCGAGTGGCAATAGTTCATCAGGCTGCATGCCCGACACATCTCCGAATGCTTCATCAATGCTGTAGATTTCAAGCTTTGGCAGGTGTTCTTCCAATGTCTTCATTACCCGGTTGCTGATATCACCATAAAGGGTAAAGTTGGAACTGAAAACAGCTATATTGTGCTGTTTCATAATTTCTCTCACCATAAATGCGGGGGTACCCATGATAATGCCTAAAGCTCTGGCTTCTTCGGTTAGGGAAATGACGCAACTGTCGTTGTTGGAAAGGACAACCACAGGCTTCCCTTCCAGCCAGGGCTTGGACAGTCGCTCACAGGAGCAGTAGAAGGTATTGCAATCAATCAAAACAAACATACATCGTTGGATCAGGCAGTGATATAATGGCTGTGACCACGCCCCACAGCATGCATTCCGTAAACTCTTCAAACTCGATGACTTTGTATTTTGGATTGGCGGGTATCAGGAAGCATTTACCATCTTTCTGCTTGTAGTATTTGCAGGTAAATTCACCATTGACAACCGCAATGATGATTTTGAAATCGGCAGGCTCCAGGGAGCGGTCAACCACCAGCCACGCACCGGGTGGAATGAAAGCACCTGTCATGGAATCTCCGACCACCTGAACGAGGAAAGTAGAATGCGGGTTTTTGATAAATTCCTTATCCAAGCTGATCACATCTTCCATATGGTCCATTGCCGGTGAGGGAAAGCCAGCATGCACACCGGTTCCAATTTTCATGATCGGAATGATCAGCGGTTGCGGATGCCTTTTGCCTGTCAATACACTCATAACTGTTCCTCTTTTTGATGTTCATTCTGTACTTCCATAAGTGTTGCGGGAACAAACACTTCATTGGGCTGCCCGCTCCGTTCTTTCATGCCTATTTTCTTACACCATTTTACTTCCAGGGAATACACGTCAAACTCTTCCACCACTTTTCCTTTTAGCTGGTAGATGCCCTTTCCCTGCACAGCGCAATAGCGGTTGGTATCAGGAAAGAAAACGGTATCTATCCAGTCGCCCTGTACATCAATAAACGTGTGGAAGAACATCTGCTCACCCTTGCTGGTACGTACCGGTTTGGATGTAATGAGATAACCCAAGACGGTAATTTCTTTTCCCAAATGCATGTGCATCTGCGAAGCCGGCAAATACTGCTGAACATCCTCATCCGCTATTGCAAATACATTGCACAGCGGGAAGCCAAGCAGCTCAATTTCATCTATGGCATCATCCAGCGGATGTTGTACTAATACTGGCAAGTGAAACTGTACAGGCTCATCTTTGAAAATAACGCTGTTTACATTATGCTTTGCATTCTTTTTCTGTAAAAAGTTTGCTTCCCAAAGCAATTCCTTTTTGCTCCTGCCTGTAAAACGGAAGGCCCCAATGCGTATTAAAATATTCAATTGCTCAATACCGGGCTGCAACCGTTCTATAAACTCCTGAAGATGTTTGTATGTTCCCTTCTTTCTCTCTTTGATTAGTTGTTCAACCAGGTTTGTTTCCAAACCGTCTATATGCACAAAGCCCATAGCAACCGTAATGCCTTTGATAGAAGTATAATACTGGCTGCCATTTACGCACGGCAACTCTATCTCAGCACCGGTTTTCTTCAACTCATGGAAATACAGCTCCCGCGAATAGAAGCCACCGAAGTTATTAATGACAGCTACCATAAACTCTACCGGGAAATATGTTTTCAGATACAGGCTTTGATAGCTTTCCACTGCAAAAGAAGCCGAATGCGCTTTGGAGAATGAATAGCCGCCAAAGCTTTCGATCTGCCTCCATACTTCGTTTGATAAGCCATCCGCGTATCCTTTCTCTTTACACAAGCGGAAGAACTTTTCTTTGATTTCAATAAAGTGTTTGTGCCCCCTGTATTTGCCGCTCATTGCCCTGCGAAGTACATCGGCTTCCGCCATATCCAGTCCGGCAAAATGATGAGCTACTTTGATCACGTCTTCCTGGTATACCATCACACCATACGTCTCTTCCAGTAGTTCTTTCATCTTCGGGTGTAAGTACTCGAAATCGTCCGGGTGATGATAGCGATAAATGTATTGCTTCATCATGCCACTCATAGACACACCGGGACGGATAATTGAACTGGCAGCCACGAGGGTTACATAATCATCGCAACGCAGCTTTTTTAACAGCTGGCGCATGGCAGGGCTTTCAATGTAGAAGCAGCCAATGGTATCTGCAGCCCGTATCTGTGAGGCTACTTTCTCATCCGTCTTGAACTTTTCAATATCATGGATGTCAATAAACACCCGTTGATTCTGCCTCACGATGTCTATTGTTTCTTTGATGTGCCCTAAGCCTCTCTGCGAAAGAATATCAAACTTAAACAAGCCTATTTTTTCTGCCACGAACATATCAATCTGCGAAGTTGGAAATCCTTTTGGCGGCAATTCAGTTGCCGTGTATGTGCAGATAGCTTTATCACTGATCAACATGCCGCCTGCATGAATGCTCAGGTGGTTGGGAAAATCTTTTATCAGGCTGCCGTAATGATGAATCTGTCGCTGGATTTTATCTTCCGTAAGCGGATTGTGTTCGAGGTTGTCTATCTCTTCCTTTGGTAAGCCAAATACCTTCCCCAATTCGCGCAGGATAGCCCGGTGCTGAAACGTGGTGTACATACCCAGCAGGCACACATGCTCTTTCCCATAGCGTTTGAAAATATAGTCAATCATTTCATCCCTGTCTTTGTGGCTGAAATCAATATCAAAGTCCGGAGGCGAAGCCCGGTACGGATTGAGAAAACGCTCAAAGTATAAGTCTAACTCTATAGGGTCTACATCAGTAATCTGTAAACAGTAGGCAACGATGGAATTGCCACCACTTCCCCTGCCTACATAAAAGAAGCCCCGGCTTTGTGCATAGCGGATACTATCCCAGGTAATCAGGAAGTCTGCATTGAAGTCCAAGTCATTGATGATGCCCAGTTCTTTTTCTAATCGTTCTTCCGCTTTGACATTATCTGTATATCTTTTTTTGAAACCATCCCACGCCAGCTTTTGCAGTAGTATCCGGTCATCTTCCTTTGAAGCCGAATATATCTTCTTATTTTTTTTGGTATTGTAGTTCATGCTGATACTGCAATCATCCAATACCTTCAGCGTATTACTTAACAGAACCGGGTAATGGGCGAACGCTTCAAACAGGTGAGAAGGCGATACCATGGTTTCATGTGTCTCTGCAATCGTTGCTTTGTCCTGTTTGCTAAGCACGATGTTCTCATCGACGGCCCGAAGTAAGCGATGAACATTGTAATAGGTTTTATCCTGAAATGTTACCGGCTGACGAATGACATACCTGCTGCCATCAGCCGTCATATTCACACCATACAGTTTATTGATGTCGGTAGTCTGTACACCAATGCGTTCATTGGATTTTAGATTTCCCAGTGCTATCTTTCCAAAAGGATAGACTACAAACACGTTGTCTCCGAAAGGAGGCTGTGCGGGAAAGGGTTCTTTCTTCGATAGGTGCGTTGACAGGAAAGCATTGATGGCACCAAAGCCATCGTTATCTTTTGCCAGGAGAAGATACATCAGTTCATTGCCATTGCGTATCTCTGTGCCACCAACAGGTTTGATTCCATGCTCATCACAGTATTGCACAAAATCCCAGGTGTCACAGGTATTGTTGATGTTCGTTAATGCCATCA
Source organism: Ilyomonas sp. (assembly GCA_965199905.1). Taxonomy (GTDB): domain Bacteria; phylum Bacteroidota; class Bacteroidia; order Chitinophagales; family Chitinophagaceae; genus Ilyomonas. The sequence goes on from OZ241366.1 coordinate 2,099,085, forward strand.
CCTGTATTCCCTTCTCCGCGGCTGCCTTTACCAGTTCTTCTGTGCCATAGGTTCCATACCGGAACGAGAAGAACGTTTTACAGTTGATATACATACTCTCTCACGCTTTTAAAAACCTCAATTCCTTACTCGTCTTTGCCTCACCTTTCTTTTCCGGTACAAAGCCGGAAGCGCGCATCACCAGTCCTTCGCCCCATTGTTTCTTGATGCTGTCGATTTTCTGGTGCAATTGGATACTCTCATTGGTATCCTGAAACAGGTTTATCTGGTGGTTACCTGGCACCAGATGGCTAAACCGGACTCCGATAAGCCTGACGAGCAAACGGCGGTCATAAAGGGCTGCAAAGAGTTCTTTTGCCTTTTTGATAAGATCACTATCTGATGAGGTAAGGGGCACCGTACATTGTTTGGTAAATGTTTGAAAATCGCTGTAGCGAAGCTTTACGGTAATGCAGCCTGTTAAGCGGTTTGCCTGACGAAGTTCGAAGCCAATACTTTCCGTCATTCGCACCAGCTCGCGCAGTAAGAAAGAAATGTCTATAGTGTCGCTTTCAAAAGTGTTTTCTGTGCCGATGCTCTTTTGCTCATGGTAAGGCACAATGGGTGTTTCATCTATCCCATTGGCTCTGCGCCACAACTCAATCCCATTTTTACCGAGTAAATTCATCATCATCTCCACCGGTATCGCACTCAGGATGGCAATCGTTTCTACGCCCATACGCCGAAGTAACTCCGTTGTTTTTGCGCCCGCCATGGGTAGTTTCTCTACAGGCAGAGGAGCGAGAAAGCTTTTTTCGCCGCCGGGCACAATTTCCAGATACCCGTTTGGCTTGGCTTCATCCGTAGCTACTTTACTAACCAGTTTGTTTGATGCCAAGCCATAAGAGATGGTAAGTCCACTTTCTTTCGACACTTTTTTACGCAGTTCACTGGTGTATTTTGCACATCCGAAGAATTTATCCATGCCACTCATGTCGATGTAGAACTCATCAATGGATGCTTTTTCAAAGAGGGGAACACTGTCTGATATGACTTCCGTTACCAGTGTTGAGTACTTGGAGTAGCTATCCATATCGCCCCGCACGATCTGTAGTTCCGGGCAAAGTCGCCTGGCAAGCCTGACAGGCATAGCACTGCGCACACCAAATTTTCTGGCTTCATAGCTACAGGAGGCAATCACGCCACGCTCGCTGTGTCCGCCCACCGCAATGGGCTTATTATATAAGAGGGGATTTTTGAGCCGCTCGACCGAGACAAAAAAGGAGTCTAGATCGAAGTGGGCAATACTCCGAATGTCTGCGAACATGGATTTTACAGTTTTTAATGATAGTAGTAAGCTAAAATAGTTAGCAATATTAATGCTAAAATATTGAGTAATCATAATTTTTAAAGAAAGCTGATTCAAAACTTCATCCTCAACATTAAAAAATAGAATAGCTATGATGTATATGTTGCAAAATAATTCACCAAAGCATTTTGGAAAAATGATTAGAAAATATCCCTCAATTGTAGCGTCAATTCAAGAGCCTCCTGAGTGTGAAATAGGACGAGGTTATTTAGTTTGGATTTGGATTCGTGATCATAAACCTTTTTGGCATAGAGGATTAGGCGGAATTATATTTGCTCTTTATAGTATGATTGCAGCTTTACAAATAGCTCAATAAGACAAAAGCCTTTCGCTGCAAACCAAAGCACAAAGCCCTATGCAGCCAACAGCTTTTGCTAAATACAACCCGCTGCATTAAGAGCGCTTGAGAGGTTGCTATGACTTTTCTTGATTACTGTTAAGTTCATTTTTATATTCTTCCAAAAGAAAATCACTTAATCTTTTAAACTTTTCAAGTTCTTCCACTTTCTTTTGCAATTTCTTTAGCTTTAGTTTCTTTCTAAAGTTATTTTCAGAACTCATAACAGAATCATCGTCCGCACTATCTTCTATAATGAGTTGAACAATCCTTATATCATCATCGTCGGAAAGTGACAATGCATTTTCAAGTACAGCTTCTGTATTATCATCTTTAGCTTTTAAGGCTGCCTGCCGTAAGATGTCGTTAATCCAGACTCTTGCCGCCTTGTCAATTTGCACGGCAGTTTCAATACTGCTTCTCAGGTCTTCAGGTTCAATTACTTCAACGGGCTTGGGAGACCGGTGATTGTCTGGTAATTCGAAATAAAACGTTCTTTCTTTCTCCGGATTTAGTTTGCGCAGGGTTTCTAAAATGGGTTCAAAAGTTTCCAATGGCCTCCTGCCAGAAGGCATGGAACGCCGGTGTTCCCATAATTTTAAAATCGTATCAAAACAGGTCTTCGCGGCTTCATCTCTCTCTTTCCCGGCAGGTGATTCCGCCGCTATAATTATTTTCTCGGACAGATAGTGAGCCATCCATCGTGACAAAGTATCACTGCTATCTTCTACACCGAGTTCCTGCACAAGCAGTTTACCCAAGCTGATAATTCTTTTCTGTTGTTCTAAGTCTTCCATCTGCTGATAATATAAAAATTTTATGTTGAGGACTTGACGATTCCGTATTATCGCTGCTATGCCGGTATCTAATTTTCCTCTTGATACCGACATCAAAAATCAATTCTGAATCAAAAGCTTTGCATAAACGTTTTAAAGACTCTAAAGAAGCTTTTAAACGCATTCCTGACTGGTCTGGGTCTTCATCTCTTCTGTCTCGGTGGCTGCTCCAGGTGTCGCAAACCAGAGACAGCTTATTAGTATCTGCATCATACCATCGTTTCTCTTCAACATCGCTTTTTATATTTAAACTTTGCTGAACTGTGTTGCTGATTCGGTAGGGTGGGTATTGAACGTGATCAGCATATGGATCGAACTCGTCCAACCTTTTGGAGCGATCCCTTTCTATAATCCATCCTTTAAGCTTAAATTCATCTGTGTCAATTTCCATATCGGATTCATCGTAATACGGAAGTTTGTAATCGTATGGGTCTTTACAGGTTGCCAAGGCTCGTAAAAGTGCGTCCGACGTACTTTTAGAAACCAATGCAGTTGATACAAAAAAATTTTCAGTTCGTTCATCATTTATTTCGTCCCAGCCGCCCTTCACATGAATCCAGGTTTCCTTATTTGCATCGGCTATAATGCAATTGAAAAAGGAATCGTCTGAAATATCCGACATCCATTCTTTATCTCTTTCTTTTGTTACCCAGTCGGGTCGGCTTAGTGGCAACGGATCTTTGGCATCAGCCAGCCACCTGTTATCATTGCGCGAGAGCTTGTGCCGTGCAAACCAATTTTCCCATTCATCCTCGTCTCTATTTCTTGTAGATATGACCGGCATTTTCTTTACTAATCGTGAAGCAACAACCAACATGGAATGATACGACAGGTAGAAATCCAAATTATCGGTTCGCGGATAGCCTCCGTGATCATGCCATGTCTCCCTCTCATTTGAAGAACTGTTCCATAAAATTACTCTTGGGTCATTGTTATATCCATTGCTGTTCTTCAATCCCCATTCTTTCACAATCACATTCGCCGCCAGCTCTTCTACCTGCTTTTCTGGAATTCCGAATACATCACCTAAAGGTTCAAACCAATATCTGTCGAAATCCCATCCAAAATGAAAGTCGATATCAATATCTACTGTCTTATTTACATGCCAGAAGCTATACGTTGTGTAATTGTAATCTTCTTCCTGAACAGGCAATGTGCTTTTGCCAGTATCACTGATGGAACACAATATATCTTCGCTATATGTACCCAGGAATGCTTTTTCTATATTTAGGATAATGTCTGAAGCAAATGTCTGTATCAGCAGATGATCTTCAGATAGAGCATACTTCGGAAAAACTTCTTTATACCGCAACAGTATCCAGGGTTGGTCAATGCTTATTCGCGCAAAAGCGATCAGTAAATACTGTCTTGCATGAAGATTATAAAAAGGGAACCGGTTACTGCCAAATGCATCTACCTTATCATGCGCCATCCAATTGATTAAAGCATCAAGAATAGTTATACAATTCAAATCTGCTAATTTTCTCACACAATGTGCTGCATTCCAACGAACCGCCGCTCGCGGAGAACCCAGCGCCGACCAAATAAAGCCGGCGATATTTTTATCGTTATTATTTGGAGTTTTCAGCCATTCACTCCATGGACCGTCACCGAAGTCGTTGTCTATGTGTTTTTCAAACCGCGAGAGTGCATAATCCAATAATTCAAGCCCTTCATCAGCGCTGATAAAGGAGATTGCTATTTCTACAAATCCGAAAAAGATATTTTCACCTGCAAACTCAAACCTGTCTGCCAAGCCTGATAAAATTCCTTCCTTCAGTTTGCTGATAGAAGACTCATCGCATTTGAATTTTTTTATGAAGGAATCGAATGCATATTTACCGGTTAGATCGTTAGAATACCGCTGTCCGAAACGGAAAATAAAATCAGCCCATTTTTGTTTGAAGCTGATTCTGTTTGTCCATTGTTCGGGTAGTGATGTAAGCGTGTCCTGAGTATCATAATGGTCTATACTATCAGAACTGAGAAGGTTGTTAATATAACTCCAGATATGTTTTTCTTCAATTCGCAGCAATCCTTCTTTCAATAATTCGCGAATGCTCCAGCCGTATTCATCTTGACCGGTTTTGCTTTGAAACCGATTCATTAGTTCCGAAAATCCTTCTGGTGTTTCAACAGCAAGATTTTGAAACAGGTCATTCCATTTGCTGTTAAACGTGTAGATATTATGGGTCGCAACCGTAGTGGCATCCTGTGTCTGCTGTAATAATTTCTGTCGGTCACCGTAAAACGCAACAATACTATCTAATGCTTCATTGGTCAAATTGAAAGTTTTGGCAACTTGCTGCAGTTTATTCCAATATTCCGCGTGGGCACCTTCCAGTTGAAGAAGGTGTATAGCATCATCTAATAAACTCTGTTTTATGTCGAGAGAGTTTTCATTTTGTAAACACACAGACAAATACTCAATAAGACCATGATAAGAAAAGAAGCGTGTCATCGCCCATCCGGTAGCCGGCGTGATTGCTTTTAAGTTTACCAGCTCATGCAAGAGACTTTCCAGTTGTTGTTCGAACCGACCAATACCTCTGTCTCTCCATCTGCTGAATGCTGATATACCAGCGCCGGTAGACATCTTGGTGCATACCTCAATAGCCCCGTCCCGGTCCCAGTATTTTTCGCGTCCTACATTTTCACCCACTAATTCAGCGCACCGTATGAACCGATAGGCAATTTCATCAGGAACGGTATAATTTACACAAGCCTTTTTCCCTAATGATACAACAGCTTCCCACCGGGCAACCAGCTCGTCACCGAACTTGGAAACGATTTTAACAGCCTCATCAAAATAGACACAGGCATCAGCATTCGAAGCAATCAATACTGCTCTCGCCAGTGTGATATATTTTCCTGCGATATCATCCGGATCAGCATTTCTATATTCTTTTACTAGGTTGTGGGTTGCGAGTTCGAGGTCTTGTGCAATCGGAGCCAGATGAGTTAATCTGTAAGCGGTTCGAACTGCATCCAACCGGATGTTTAATTTAAAAGCTTTTTCATTTTTTAGCAATCGGGTATAGAAAGATTCGATGTCTTGTCGGCTGGCTTTACTATCAATCGTCAGAAGCGAGAAACAAATTTCGGCTATCTCGTTAGGCAACGTATCGTAATTGCGATAACGGCTGCTCCTCGCTTTTTCGGAAGCAGCAGAAACACTATCAACAACATCAAGCAGTCTTAAATTTACTCCAAACAGTATCTGAGCACGAAGAAAGAACCAGGGAAATAAGCCATCAACGATTTCTTTGAATTCCTTGATTTCGTTCTGATATTTATAGTCTTTCTTTTTTTCGGCTAAATCATCGGGGAAAAGTTCATCTGTATCCGGCTTCAATTTACCTGCAAGCAACGTTCTGATGGCAAGAATTCTTAAAAAAACGTCTCGTTCCTTTGATTGATGTGAGCTATGAACCAACCGTGATGCCTTAATAGGCACATAATATTCTAAAGTGCTCAGGATTCTCCGGGATGATAAGTTGCGGTACAAACAAGCTTCTACGAAAGAAATGATAGCGGGTGTAATCTTATCCTCAAAAATGTCTTTTCTCTTTTCAATTCTTCGTGTGTTGGGATAACAAAGAAAAAATAAACATTTTCTGAGATCATCAGCTTTTGGAAACCTTCCCACATGTACCAGCTCACTGATAATTGCGACAGTAAAATAAGGTCTTGCAGTGCATTTGAATAATAATTCGTCTATCTCATTGTATCGCTCGAGATCAATCAGTCTTCTTGTCAAATCTTTGGTAATCATAAACAGGGCTTCCTGTTCCTGAAACCCAAACAGAAATGCAAGGCATTCTTTTACTCCGTGAATATTCAGAAAAGCATAGGCCAATCCCAAAATATTTTCATTACTTACTCTATCGTTATTGTAAGAATTTTTTTCTTTTTTCTGTGCCTCAAATTGTATATCCAGCCAGTTCATGGCAGAACGTAAATAACCGCGGGCTTCACCATGATAGTCTTTGATGCCGGACAACAAGGAAGCCGTATAAATATTTTCCGAACCCCTCCACCGGCTTCCTAACAACTGTTTAAATGCGGTTTCCTGTACCTTTTCTTTTGCTTGGAGCAGCGGAAGTAGCTCTATATTATTTTTCAGCAGTGATAATTGCCGCCGATTGCCCGCGACTTCTTCGCCAGCCCGCATCGCCAGCTTAATAGCATCTTTATAGTGTCTGGTTCGCAAAGCAGCTTTAAACGCAAATTGCAGGCGAAAGACTCTTATATTTCTTGCATCAATCGGGTTGTTGTCAGGTAACAGCTCATCAGAAAGCGCTATTGCTATCAGTTTGTCATACTGTTGTGCCTGCAAATAAAGCTTTGGCAACACTTCGGCTATATAAGCAGACTGATGAGCCAATGGTTCGAGCTTGCTGATGTAATCTGCAAAGTCTGCTGGCCTTGCCAAAAAAGTATTTCTAAACCAGGTTTCCGTAGGCTCATCCTTGAACTGCACCGATGAATCAGTTATCCATAAACCGCGACCTATATCCCCTACAAAACTTCTTACCATTTCGGTTTTTACGCCGGCAGCTTTCGCTAATATATCTATGGGTATGTGTGGAGGCAAGCTCGCTAGGCCAAGACAGATTGAATGAATGTCAACATGGTAATCAGCCGGAAGCTGGTCTTTAATTCTCGATACAGCAGATGCCAACTGCGACTCGATTTGCTTATCGACAGATGTACCGTACGGTCCCAAAGAGACAAGCAGTTCACCAACAGTTGCATACTTGTTCTCTAACGCGGTAGCCTGCGATCTTGGATTTTGATTTGTTAACCGATGAAATTCGACTGCATCATAATCATTTGCTTTAGGAAACCAACTTCTTAAATTTTTTGCTGATTCCTTTTCCGAAAAAGGTTCAAGTTCAAGTTGCATGATTATACTCTGAGGTTGCAACAGAGAAATGCGTTCTGTTCTGCATAAAAGAGCAACCTTGCAACCATCAAGAAATTTTTCCCGCAATAGCTCATGAGCAAAGCATCTTTCGTCAAGTTCTTTTGCAGCCATCTCTGCATTGTCGGCTGCATCAATCAAAATTACAAGTGTCGCAGTCGGATTGGCTTTTCTAAGTGCTTCTGTAGCCTTTTTAACCCGGAACAAAAATGCCTTTATAATGTTTTCATCCAGAGAAGTATCAAACACAATTAGCGGGACGCATAATCCTTTGGCCGCAAGTTCGTTGGTAATCTGTACCAAGGCATGACGATGCCTATGCCTGGGCTCACTCGGATTTCTGTATTTACCTGCTCCAAAGCAATCATAGACAATTCCAACTGAACCTTCTGGCAGAGAATCAACTGCCTGCCGACAAAAAACAGATTTCCCAACGCCACCTGCTGCATGTATAATGACTGGATAATCTGATGTGAGAATTTGATCCGTAAGATTAGTGTATTGCTCCCGGTTCACGAAGTTTTCAAGTTCATCCAAAACAGCAGGAGCTGGGTACATTTGCCTTTCAGAAGTCATTCCGAACCGATCTAAAATGTCTTCTTTAACAATATTTCTGTTAGAATCTGGCAACACTTTACTCTGCACCAGAAAAACTATGTTGTTGACCGACGTCTGGTCAACCGGGCTTGCCAATAATTGCGACAGTTCAAGCTTCAGTTCCTTTTCCTGAACGTTGTAATCTCCTTCGCTGTCTTCCAGGCGAATCTTTTTGCAAAACGAAGCCAGCTCAACTTCTTTAAGGTTTGTGTATTTCTCAATAGTATCCTTAAATTGCTGATTAACCTCTTTTTGCTCAGCTACCAAATTAAGATTATCTCTGAACGAGTCATTGAATTTTCTGTTTGTGATGATAGCAAAAGAGATGTTTTCAGAATTCTTCGCCTTATTATGCTGATTATATCTTTTTGCAAATCCTTCAAACGTTTCTTTTAAATCGCTGATTGTGAATGGTTCATTCTGTCGGATAATTGTGTGTTTCAACTGGTAATAATCAATCCTTCTTTCGCCATCTGGCAGTATAGAATATTCGGCTACATCAATCACATATTCGCCTTCTTTCTCTTCTTCCTTCGAGCCTTCAATGACTACCGTTTGCAGAGGGGAATTTGGATAAATGAGCCTGAGACATCTTCTTGCTGCCCATCTGTAATGAAAGATATCACCTGCGCGCGAGTAAGCAACCAGATCATTCGACATACTTCTTAAACACTGATTTATAGGACTTATATAACCCCAATTTTTGACTGCATGATTGATATACCTGAAATGTACCTAAACGGTAAATATATGCTTATCAAACACTTCATTACAGCTATCAATTTTGATAAAGGCCCTATAGTCATAAGGTCTCTCTCCGTCTGCCGTCCGCAAGCCGATGCGCCAAACCATACCAGCAAAAAACAAAAGGTCTGATGTCTCTTTTAAAGTTTATTTTTAGCTGCCATGCCCTTCTGGTGCTACGCAGTTTGTCACACGTCTTGCAGCTTCGGCAGCCTTGGTTCGGGCAATGATGAAGCGGATGCCACTTTACTCACATCTTTTTCCCTACTTCCACTGTTATCGCCGCTTAAACAATATGGAGCCATACAAAAAATATAAGCGGGGCTCATTCCGTTCCATTCTGTCAATCGTTTATTTCGGTCCCATCCGCTTCATCATTGTCTCATAATTATTTATGGATCAGGCTACTTAAAAATAAAAACCAGACACAAAAAAATAAAACTGATAACAGTAATGGATGCAATTATTATCACCGCTTTTGAACTGCTTTAATAGAATTTATAAATATTGATTATCAAGATTATCTAAGCCTCATTTTGTAACGAACAACGGATAAAAAGGGTCGCAAAGCTGTGCAGGCTGCCATTGTTTTATCCTCTTCAAAAGCTGCCAAAAGACTACGGCATAAACCTTCTTAAATCCCTTTCTCACACTCAATATTTTATTCCGTTTCCTTTTGGCTTTTCAGGGCAGCCTGCTTTCTGAACAGCTTTCTTTTTTTCCGTTTTTTCTTTTACAAAATGATGTTTTTTATGGTTTACCTGATTCACTTCACCGACAAGCTACACCACGCGCAGCACTACATCGGGTTCGTGGAAAAGAACCTGAAGCAACGCATCAGAAAGCACAGGAATAACAAAGGCGCAAAGCTGTTGATTGCGGTGAATGCAAAGGGTATTCAGTGGGAAGTTGTACGAGTATGGGAAGCGGGTGACCGCACCTTGGAACGGCAGCTAAAAAATCAAAAGAAAGCACGGTGCCTTTGTCCCGTTTGCCGCAACCAATGCAGGCAGTAAAGAATTCATTTTAATCACTCTCAATTCAGTATATGCAGAAGGAAACATTATCGCGGCTCATGCGGCTGTCATGGGAAATTCAGCGCAAAAAGAAAAACAACCGGAGCAAAGCATTGGTAGTAGCATGGGCGATTTTATTGAACGAAGATATCACGGTGTATTACCTCGTAAGAAAACATTCTCATTCCGGCTATGCCAACAAAACAAAAGCATTCGAACTCACTTTATTTGGAAACAGGTAAAGGACACAATGCAAGTATTTATTCATCATTAAATATAAACAGTTATGGAACTCACAGGAAGATTAACGAGCGATGCGGTAGTAAAGACTTTACCGGACGAAAGGCAAGTTGTGAATTTTAGCATTGCCATCAATGATTATGTCAGGAGAAAAGATGAAACGGAAGGTAAAGAATTTACTCTTTATGTGTCCTGCGGTTATTGGAAAAATACAGCCGTTTCTACGCGACTTCTTAAAGGCAGCATTGTAGAGATATCAGGCCGCATGTATGTACGCGCTTATATGGGAACAGACAATGAACCCAAAGCCTCTTTGCACCTTCACTGCAACACAATTAAGGTGCATACTTCAAAAGGTTTGAAGGTATCAGGCTCTTCCGAAGCAACAGACGAGCAACCACAGGAAACACAGATTGAAAATATCGCTGCCATTACAGAACCGGCAGAAGACTTACCGTTTTAGATAGATGCTTTCTAAATGTCAACCCTTTACCCTTGAAAAACACATTTCAGATTATATCTCAAAACAAATAACAACCGCAGCAGGACCGCCTGCGGAATACAAATAAAAGCTGGGCATTACACAATGGCACACAACATTCATTTCAACGAAGAAACAAATCAACACAGCTTTTTTTCAGTAAAGGAAAAAGCATGGCATGGGTTAGGAAAAGTAGTAACCGATTATCCCAATAGCCAGGAAGCTTTAGAGTTTGCCGGACTTGATTTCCGGGTAGAACGGCGAACCATGTTCACTTCCAAACGAACCCTGATTCCGGGAACCGAGCGCTTGCTTATCCCTGACTGCTTCGCTACCGTTCGGATAGACACCGAGCAGGTATTGGGCGTAGTTGGCAATCAATACGAAGTGGTGCAAAACCGGGATGCTTTTTCATTCTTCGATTCCATTGTAAAAGGAGAAGGCATTTTGTACGAAACGGCCGGTGCATTGGGAAAAGGAGAACGCATTTTTATTACCGCCAAGCTTCCTTCCTATATCAGAGTGGGAAGAGAAGATTTAATAGAACAGTATCTTTTCCTTACAACTACACATGATGGTTCCGGTGCAATAACAGCTGCCTTTACACCCATCCGCATTGTTTGCAATAATACACTCAACGCAGCCCTGAAAAACATGAGCAATAGTATCCGCATCCGTCACACCAACAACGCAAAACAGAAGCTGGAGCAGGCTCACAAAGTGATGGGTATCACCAATACACTTTCCGCACAGCTGGAAGACATTTTCAATAACTGGTCGAGAGTGAAAATCGCGGATAAGGAAGTGTATAAGCTGGTACAGCTTGCCATGGTACCTAATAAGGAAGTGTTGCGGGACATCAGGCGTGGAAAAGACGATGAACTATCTACTCATTTTCTAAACATCTGCGCAGATGCTTACCAGTATGCTATGAGCAATGAAACGCAACAGTTAGATACCACAAAAGGAACTCTGTTTGGAGCTTACAACGGGATTACCGGTTACTTCCAGAATGTTAGGAAATTCAAAGACAACGAAACGAAAATGAAATCCATTTTGTACGGTGGAACAGGACACCAGCGCACACAGACAGCTTTCAATTTGTGTGTTGAGTTTTCAAAAGTTGGCAACAACGCTTTCCTGTTAAATTGAACAAGAAGGAAGGGCAGACAAATAGGTTTGTCCTTCCTCTTTCTACCACTCCTTTTTAAACCTCACAGAAAAAATTATGACAGTCAATATTATAGAAAAAGAACAGCAGCCGGTTACCTTGAATGATACCTATGAAGTTTGGTTTAAACTGAAAACAAGATACCGGGATGCGATAGTGATTTTGCGAAACGGTGATAATTATTATGCTTTTGAAGAAGATGCCGATGCGATAACCGGAGCCATGCAAAGAGAGCCTATTCCACGATGGAAAGAACGCCAGATTTGTATCCTTCCTTATCACGAAATAGATACCTTTCTCAACAAGGTTGTAAAAGCAGGCTACCGGGTAGCGGTATGCGAACCTCAGTTTTTCAGTTTATTTCAATAACACTCTAAGGAGCGGCTTATCAAAAGCCGCTTTCTTTTACTAAAAGAAAGCGGGCAAAGAAAATGAAGAGCCGGATGGATACCGTTGGTAGGATTGTTTCGTTTGTATTGCTTTAAAACGGCTGTAAGAGAAGGGAAGTCTTCATTTATTCTGCTACAAAGTTAGCCCCCAGCGCTGCTGAAGCGGCAAGGGAATTCCGGCATAAACCCTCTGTAAAATCTTCCCACACTTCCGATTTTATTCCGTTCCTCCCTTGCCTTGGTTGCGCCGGGGCTGGTAGTGCACCATAATAAAATTTGAACGTATGAAAAAGAGCATGGTAAGCACCAGTTACAGCGAAGTAGACGGTTTGAAAGTGAGTGAAGTAGAGGTTGTGTACAGAACCCAGGTTAAAGCATCCTTACGACCAACGGTATCACAATCGAAGGAAGTGTATGAACTACTGAAAAGAAACTGGAATGAAAGTAAAATTGATTTGATAGAACAGTTCAAAATTCTGCTGTTAAACAGAGCCAATAAAGTATTGGGAATATGCGAACTATCAACGGGTGGCATTTCAGGAACGGTAGCTGACCCAAAGATGATATTCATAGCTGCTCTAAAAGCGGCAGCAAGCAATATTATTCTCGCTCACAATCATCCTTCAGGAAACTTAAAACCAAGCCGGGCTGATATGGAACTGACGAAAAGAATTAAGGACGCCGGACAATTGCTTGAAATCACTGTCTTAGACCACATCATCCTATCAAGTGAAGGCTTCTTTTCATTAGCCGATGAAGGAATGATGTAAAGAAAAAGCAGCAAGCTTGCTGAAAATATCAGATAGCTTGCTGCAAACTTTTTCCAGGAAAAGATTAAATTGATTTGGCAGACAGCGTAACAAGCTTGCTGTTCATCTCCTGCAATCCGGCTTTTGTTAGCAATTCTACCGATAACGCCGTTAATTCTGTAACCGTCTCTTTTCCAGCTACACCCACAATGCCGGTATCTCCGTTTGCCTCTTGGCTCGCCAGCCCCATCTCTATCACTTTCGCCAGCAGCAATACATTCTTTCTCGATAGACTTAGTCCAATCTTAACCGGTTCATTCATGCCCGGTGAAGCCAGTAAAGTTTCATACACAATAATAATGTCTCTCGTTGATAACATACATCTGATTTTTAATTCACAAATTCATTTTCACGGGGCTAAAATAATGATGCAGAAAACACTCATCCCCATCAATTATTGAATGGGATGATGCTGTGTCTGCATTTTACTTTCACATCCGTTAAATCATTTGCGAACGAGAAAATGTGTGGTATGAACAGCAACAGTAAACTGCTTTCCTGCGAGGAAGCGAACAACCTTGACATGGTTAATTATTTGTCCCGTATTGGGTTTGAACCGAAGAGAATTAGCGGTCATCAGTACTGGTATTTATCTCCCTTCCACAACGAGCGGACAGCCTCCTTTAAAATCAACCGCAACATCAACTGCTGGTACGACTTCGGCGAAGGAAAAGGCGGCACTATGGTTGACTTCGGGATTCGTTATTTCAAGTGCTCGGTGTACGAGTTTCTCCAGCAGCTTTTTCTTTCACCAGCCGGTACTCAAAATGTTCAAAATAGTTATACGAAAAATGACGAGCCGGAATCTTCGATTGATATAAAAGAGGTCAAAGCAATTTCGTCTTTATCCCTTCGAAATTACCTGAAGGAAAGGAAGATTGATATTGACCTTGCAAAGGCATATTGCAAGGAGATTTCGTTCACCATGAACGACAAAAATTACTTCGCAATCGGCTTTCAAAACAACAGTGGCGGGTATGAATTGCGCAACTCTTTTTTCAAAGGCAGCACGAATCCAAAAGACATGACTCTCATTCAGAATCAAGGCACACAAGTAAGCTTCTTCGAAGGGTTTTTCGATTTTCTATCCTATAAAACAATAACAGAAAAAACCGAATGCATAACGGAAGACTATTGTATCCTCAATTCTCTTTCGTTTCTCGACAAAGCCAGGCAGCTTCATCCACAATATCGTGCTGCACGATTATTCTTCGACCACGACAAAGCCGGTATCAAAGCCACAGAGGAATTACTGCAATTATCTAAAAGTATTGTAGATGAAAGTTCCTTGTATAAGACTCATAAAGACTTGAACGAGTGGCTGATGAAATTCGGCTTGTCAGACGATCATTCACTCAAAAAGAGCTGTGAACAAAGCTTGTAGCCTGTTGTAAAACCTTTGCCTGACTAGTTGCAGACGTATGGTATAGAAAGGGCAAAAAGAGCTGTAAAAGGCTCAGGATTGCCCGCTTTGCAGCAATCAGCCAGAAGTACGGTTGTATCACAACCGGCTTCTGTCCGCCTCTTCACTCCGAAGTCGTTGGGCGGTGATCTGATGCAAAAAGAAATTATTGAGATAAATAAAAACGAGGATGAGCAACAGTAAACAGACCCATTCCAAATGGCTTCACATACGGCTGAAGGAAGAAGAATACAACCAGATTCAAAAAAAATTCGAGGCTTCAACCTGCCGTAAGCTGAGTGAATATGCAAGGCGTGTTTTGCTTGATAAAACAATCACTGTCAACCAACGCAACCAGTCGCTTGACGACTTTATGGCGGAGATGATTCGCCTGCGCAATGAGCTTCATCCGGTCGGGAACAACTTCAATCAGGCAGTGAAACGATTACACACATTAGAGAAAATATCCGAGTTTAAGTCGTGGTTACTGCTGTATGAAGGAAGCCGGAAACTTCTCCTGGAAAAGATAGAAAACATCAAACAAAAAATCGGTCAATTCTCCGATATATGGTTGCAATAATTCACAACAGCGGAAGCTTGCGAAATGCTTTGCATTACAATGAGAACAAAGTGGCAAAAGGGGTTGCTGAGTGTATTCATTCCATGAGCTTCCCGAAGGATACAGAACAACTTTCTTTCAAGGATAAATTCAACCGGCTTAACAACCTCAATCTGCTGAATCAACAAACAAAAATTAATACAGTGCACATCTCACTGAACTTTGATTCATCAGACAAAATCAGTCCGGAAAAATTGCTTGCCATCTCCGAAACATACATGCAAAAAATAGGGTTCGGCGACCAGCCCTATTTGGTGTATCAGCATCACGATGCCGGGCATCCGCACATTCATATCGTAACCACAAATATCAAAAGCGATGGCAGGCGTATCGAACTTCACAACTTAGCCAGGAATCAATCTATGAAAGCCAGTAAGGAAATCGAAAAACAATTTCATCTTGCCGAGGCTCTCAGCAAGTCCCGTATTCATCGCGATATCAACCCTGTGAATGCTCAGAGAGTACAGTATGGAAAAAGTGAAACCAAAAGAGCCATCACCAATGTCCTTGATGCGGTGCTGCCGCACTACAAATATGCTTCGATAGCTGAACTGAATGCGATACTGAAAGATTACAATATAACGGCTGATGGGGGCGGTAAAGAGTCGAGAACTTATCGCAGGGGCGGTTTAGTTTACCGCGTGCTTAACGGGAAAGGAGAAAAGGTAGGTGCACCCGTGAAAGCCAGTTTGATTTATAACAAGCCAACCCTTTCGGTAATTCAGAAAAGATTTGCCGGGAATAAAGAAGAGCGACAGCGATACAAACAACGGATTACAACATCGGTTGACCTTGCTTTTGCCAGGCAGCCTGATCTCAGCATGGCTTCGTTACAACAGATCTTACAGAAAGATGGAATTCACCTGCACCTGCGTATGAATGACGCTGATGTCATCTACGGACTTACCTACGTTGACCACAGAACGAAATGTGTTTTTAACGGCAATGAGTTAGGTAAACAATATAGTGCGAACGCCGTGCAGCATCGAATGAAGAAACCACAAATAGAAACTGTACAACAGCCTCTTCTTCGCAATGACCGGATAGCATCATTTGACCCTGCGATCTCAAAGGAAAGACACTCAGAAATATTGACTGGTATTATCCACGACTTGACACAATCTGACACGCAACCCTTGGCAACTGAATTAAAAGAAGAACAAAAGCGCAAACGAAAAAAGAAACAGCAGCTATAACCAGCAAAAGCGAATTGATATGGCAATGAATACCGGGGAGAACGAACAGGGGTTACGCAAAGTAATTGATTTGACCAGAATGATTAGTATCGTTATTCTGATACTGCATTTATATTTTTACTGCTATACGGCATTTCAGAAATGGAATTTTACAGCAGCAATTTCCGACAGACTGTTACAGAATTTAGCACACACCGGGTTGTTTATTTCCTTTCAGAAATCCAAAGTAGTTGCCTTTATTTTTCTTTTGATATCACTGCCTGGAGTCAAAGGAAAAAAGAGTGAAAAAGTAAAGCTCACAACAGCCTGTAGTTATTTCGTTTCCGGATTGGTGCTTTATTTCGGAAGTGTTATCTGCTTCTCACTGTTGGGCACACCAGATACGCAAGCTGTCGCTTACATAGCAGTTACATCTTTGGGGTATATCTTCCTCTTAACCGGCGGTGGATTACTGACCAGAATCATAAAAGTCAATTTGTCGAAAGATGTGTTTAATAAAGACAACCAAACGTTTCCGCAGGAAGAACGGTTACTGCAAAACGAATACTCCATCAACCTGCCGGCAATCTATAATTTAAAAGGAAAACAGCGCAGCAGCTGGATCAACTTTATCAACCCGATGCGCGGCGTACTTGTAATGGGTTCTCCCGGTTCCGGCAAATCTTACTTCATCATCCAGCACATCATCCGCCAGCACATCGAAAAAGGCTTTAGTATGTTCATCTACGACTTCAAATATGATGACCTGACAAAGATTGCTTATAACCACTTTCTTAAAAACAAAAAGAAGTACAAGGTCGAGCCTCAGTTCTACCTTATCAACTTCGATGACCTAAGCCGTTGTCATCGTTGCAATCCGCTTCATCCCGATGGCATGAACGACATCACCGATGCAGTTGAATCAGCCAGGACCATTCTCCTTGGCTTGAACCGTTCCTGGATAAAAAAGCAGGGCGAATTTTTTATCGAATCACCCATCAATTTCGTTACGGCAATCATCTGGTTTCTTCGCAAATACCGCAACGGCGAATTCTGTACGTTACCTCACGTAATCGAACTGATGCAAGCCGGGCAGGACAAACTCTTTACCATCCTCCGCACCGAACCCGAAATAGAGCCTTACATCAATCCATTTATCTCTGCTTATATCAACGGGGCTGCAGAACAGTTAGAAGGACAAATTGCTTCGGCTAAGATTGCTATGGCAAGGTTGGCGTCGCCTATCCTGTACTATGTCATGACCGGAAACGATTTCACTCTCGACATCAACAACCCGCAGGCACCAAAGATTGTTTGCCTGGCGAACAACCCACAAAAATTAGAAGTGTATGGCGCCGTCCTTTCCCTCTACATTTCCCGTATGACCAAACTTGTCAACCAAAGAGACAAACTAAAAAGCAGTCTCATATTCGATGAATTCCCAACCATCTATTTCAGGGGCATAGACAACCTGATTGCTACAGCCCGTTCCAACAAGGTGGCAACCACTATCGCCGTACAGGACTACAGCCAGCTCAAAAATGAATATTCCCATGAACAAGCCGAAGTCATCATGAACATCATGGGCAATGTCATTTCCGGTCAGGTAAGCGGAGATACTGCCAAGTTTTTATCGGAGAAATTTGGGCGGATTCTACAGGATAAGGAAAGTGTTTCTATTAATGCAACTGATACTTCTGTCAGTCGTTCCAAACAGTTAGAACAAGCAGTGCCGGCATCAGTTATCTCTTCTTTATCGAGTGGTGAGTTTGTAGGCATCGTAGCCGATAATCCCGGCGAAGAAATTACGCTCAAAGCTTTTCACTCCAAGATCAAAAATAATCAGGATATACTTGCAAAAGAAGCAGCTTCCTTTCAACTGATTCCACAGTTCAGAAAGGTTGCTTCTAGTAACATACAAAGCAATTACAGGCAGATAAAAGAAGACGTTCAGAGTCTTTTAGACAGTGTCATAGAATCAATAATCAACGATCCTGTAAAAGCTCATTTGATAATAAAAAAGTAAACGTTTTAATAATAATGGAATCAGTAATTATAACCTTTGATTTTCAGCAGGCGGCACATGTTTTTTTATTTCTTTGATATACCCATTAATTTAGCAAAATCCATACATAGAAAATACGAAGTTTAATAAGTGGATTGCTTTGGACTCTAATGTCTGATTAAATACAAGGTTAAGAATGAATGCAGTTGAAATTGAAGAAGCTATATCATTGTTAGCGGAACAGCCTTTTGTTCCTGCCGAATTTCCGTATGCATTCTTAGAAGCCTTTGGTAATAAAGAAACAACCATTAAGCGCTTAAGAACAGGAAATAATAACAAGTCTGATATTGAAGGCGGCGTGCTACAGCAAAATAACATACACATAGCAGTGTGCGAAGCAGGCAAGGTAGGAGAAACGCTTACTAAGCTGAAGCTAAGCCCTGCTACAACCAAGGCTAAAGCTAAATTTATTCTGGCTACAGACGGTAGGGAATTTCAGGCGGAAGATATGAACAGCGGAGAAACGGTAGCTTGCGATTATCCGGCATTTCATAATCATTTCGGGTTTTTCCTGCTGCTTGCAGGGATTAGTACGGTGAAGCAAATCCGTGATGATGCTTTTGATATTAAAGCAACGGGTCGGCTGAACAAACTCTATATTGAGTTGCTGCATCACAATCCTGAATGGGCAACAGCAGAACGTCGTCATGACATGAATCATTTTTTGGCGCGTTTGATTTTCTGCTTTTTTGCCGAAGACACTGGCATATTCAGCAAAGACGGATTGTTTACGGAAACTGTGCGACGAATGAGTGCTAATGATGCTTCTATCACCCATGAAGTGATTAGCGAAATCTTTCGGACAATGGACACAAAGCGTGACCAACGCTCTGCAAAAAAAACTAAGAACTGGACAAGTGAGTTTCCATATGTAAACGGTGAATTGTTTTCTGGTTCGACAGACACTCCGAAGTTTACGAAAATAGCGCGCTCCTATTTGCTGCATGTTGGTAGTCTGGACTGGAAAAAAATCAATCCGGACATTTTTGGCTCGATGATTCAGGCTGTTGCCGATGAAGATGAGCGCGGTGCGTTAGGCATGCATTATACATCAGTCCCGAACATCTTGAAGGTGCTGAATCCTCTATTTCTTGATGATCTCAGAATCCAATTAGAAGAGTCTGGCGAGAATGCCAGAAAACTTCTGAATCTACGAAAACGAATATCGCGCATTCGTGTGTTTGATCCGGCTTGCGGATCTGGAAATTTCTTAGTGATTGCTTACAAACAAATGAGAGAGATTGAGTATGAAATTAATAAACGACGCGGGGAACTTAATTTGCCATCAGAAATTCCTCTAACAAATTTCAGGGGAATTGAGTTGCGGGATTTTTCAGCGGAGATTGCAAGACTGGCGCTCATTATTGCAGAGTATCAGTGTGATGTTCTTTATCGGGGTCAAAAGTTAGCTTTAGCTGATTTCCTGCCACTTGATGCTGAAAATTGGATTACCTCTGGTAATGCACTAAGAATTAATTGGTTTTCTATATGTCCTCCAACAGGTATAAATGTAAATCTTAGGGTAGATGATTTGTTTAGCGCTTCAACTGGTCAATCAGAAATAAATTTTGAGAATGAAGGCGGCGAAACATACATCTGTGGAAACCCCCCTTATAAGGGCAGTAAATGGCAATCATTAAATCAAAAAAGTGATTTAAAAACTGCATGGTTTAAATATCCTAAATTGGCTAAAACAACGGATTATGTTACAGGATGGATTGCGAAAGCGAACGAATATTTGAATAAAGAAGAAAAGTGTATAGCTGCTTTTGTGATGACTAATAGTGTAGTGCAAGGTCAACAAGCTGGTGATTTATGGGAGCCGCTTTTTAAGAATAATATCGGAATTAAATTCGCTCATCAGTCATTCAAATGGCACAACCTTGCTTCTAACAATGCTGGTGTAACAGTTGTAATTGTAGGTATATCAAAAACTCCAATAGTTAATTGCCAATTATTCGACGAACACTCTGTTCGTACTGTGAACAGCATTGGATGTTTTCTCGTCCCAAACCAAACTACTAATATTATTGCTCGGAAAAAACCTTTGTCCGATTTACCTGAAATGTTGTTCGGTAATATGCCAAGAGATGGCGGGCATTTAATATTAAATAAAGAGGAAGCTGATATTTTGAAAATGGATCTAGGAAAAATTGATGTGGTTAAAAAATATATAGGTTCAAAAGAATTAATTTCAGGAATTCAAAGATTTTGCCTTTGGATAGAAGATGAACAGTTAGATGAGCTGAAGAAGTCTAAATCTGTTTCGGAGAGGCTTGATAAAGTTAGACTGGAGCGATTGGAAAGCGATGCACCTTCCACGAGAAGATTTGCAAATGAGCCTCATAAGTTTGTCCAACGTGCAGGTATGGCTAAGTATTATACCATAGCAATTTCAGGAGTATCTTCTGAAAATAGAGATTATTTGCCCTGTGATTTGTTAAGCAATGATTGCATAATATCCAATAAAAACTTTGGTCTATTTGATGCTCCATTATGGAATATGGCGATAATTGCCTCAAAATTGCACTGGGTATGGATTGGAACGGTGTGTGTTCGTTTAGAAATGCGCTTCTCTTATTCTAATACGCTTGGCTGGAATACTTTTCCCATCCCAAATCTGACTGAAAAAAACAAAATGGATCTAACAAGTTGTGCTGAAGAAATTCTGATAGCACGGGAACGACATTTTCCTTTTACGATTGCTGATATGTATGAATGTGAAAATATGCCAGAAGATCTACGTCTTGCCCATGACCGTAATGATGAAGTCTTGGAACGTATATACATTGGCCGCCGGTTTAAAAACGATACTGAACGCCTTGAAAAACTTTTTAATCTTTATACCCAAATGATTTCTCAAAGAAAAGCCGAATGACCGAAAGAAAAGCGATACCATCCATTACTGTTAATTATAAAAGCAATAGAAGTTCAACGCAACCGAACGAGCTTGGAATGCGAGCCATGCAGGAACGCGCCTTTGAAAAGCGTGGAGAACAATATCTGTTGATTAAATCTCCACCTGCATCCGGCAAAAGCCGCGCGCTTATGTTTATTGCCCTTGATAAGCTGCACAACCAGGGAATCAGGCAGGCAATTATTGCTGTGCCTGAAAAATCCATTGGCTCAAGCTTTGCCGACGAACCGCTTACACGTTTTGGCTACTACTACGACTGGCATGTAGTGCCGAAATGGAATCTTTGTAATGCGCCGGGTGAAGATGGAAGTAAGGTTAACTCGGTTAAGTCTTTCCTGGCGAGCGAAGACCAGGTGCTGGTTTGCACGCACTCAACTTTCCGCTTTGCCGTAGAGCGTTTGGGTATTGAGGCTTTTGATGACAGGCTAATCGCTATTGATGAGTTTCACCATGTAAGCGCCGACGAGGATAATGTACTCGGCTTTCAATTGAAGCAACTGATTGCCCGCGATAAAGTACATATTGTAGCCATGACAGGCTCTTATTTTCGTGGTGATGCGAATCCTGTTTTAACGCCGGAAGACGAGGTTAAATTCGATACAGTTACTTACACATACTACGAGCAGCTCAATGGATATGAATATCTGAAAACCCTGAATATTGGCTACTACTTCTACAGCAAAGCATATGCAGATGAAATATTACAGGTTTTGAATCCGAACGAAAAAACCATCATTCACATTCCGAACGTTAACTCCCGTGAGAGTACAGGTAAGGGTAATAAAACCAAAGAAGTCGACCATATAATGTCTGAACTTGGCGAATGGATGGGCACTGATCCTGAAACCGGGTTTCATTTAGTGAAGACACCGGAAGGAAAAACATTACGAATTGCTGATTTGGTTGATGATGATGCAAGGCGGTCAAAAGTGCAGGCTGCACTAAGAAGCCCGGAAGCAAAAAAGAACCGCGACTATGTTGATATCATCATCGCGCTTGGCATGGCCAAAGAAGGCTTTGACTGGATATGGTGTGAACATGCACTAACTGTAGGTTACCGTTCAAGTCTTACCGAAATTGTGCAGATTATTGGTCGTGCTACACGTGATGCACCAAATAAAACCCGTGCGCGTTTCACAAATTTAATTGCTGAGCCGGACGCTTCGGAAGGAGCTGTAACGGATGCCGTTAATGATACACTGAAAGCCATTTCTGCAAGTCTGCTGATGGAACAGGTGCTGGCACCAAGATTCAACTTTACGCCTAAACAACCTCAGAATGGACCGGTTGAGGGCTTTAATTATGGCGAAGGAGGCTACGATCCAAAGAAAGAAAATATAGGATTTAATGAAGACACTGGTCAGTATCAGATTGAAATCAAAGGGCTGTCAGCACCGAAAACTCTGGACGCACAGCGCATTTGCCAGGAAGATCTGAATGAAGTGATTGCAGCTTTTGCGCAAGACAAACAGACCATTGAACGCGGTCTGTTTGACAAAGAGATTGTACCACAGGAATTGACTCAAGTTCGACTCGGAAAAATTATTAGAGACAGATACCCGGAATTAGATGATGAAGATGTAGAGGCAGTACGACAACATGCTATTGCAGCACTGAATCTAACACAGAAGGCAAAAGAAGCACTTAACAATAATGAGGAGGCAAGCACCCGCGGGAATACAGCACTGATTGATGGAATACGCAGGTTTGCCATGGATGTGCGTGAGCTTGATGTGGACTGGATTGACAGCATCAATCCGTTTAGTGAAGCCTATGCTATTCTGTCGAAAGCGATGACGGAACAAAGCCTAAAAGCAATGGCAGAGGTAATTTCGGGCAAAAAGCCGAATATAGCAATAGATGAAGCGCGGGAACTTGCAAAACGGGCTTTAAAGTTTAAGAAAGAACGGGGGAGGTTACCGGACATTAAATCTGCCGACCCATGGGAACAACGCATGGCGCAGGGGATTGCCGTACTTGCCCGTATAAAAGCTGAAGAAAGAAATGGCTAAAAGTGAACAACTTACAGATGAAGACAATGAGCTTCTGGCTGCACTTGGTATCGAGACAGAGGCTAAGAAGACCGCTGCATTTACTGCACGGGAAGAGCGGATTATTGCCGGGTTTGAAGAGATTCAAAAATTTGTCGAAGAGAAAGGAAGCTTGCCGGAACATGGGGAAGACAAGGATATTTTCGAGAGACTTTATGCCGTGAGGTTAGACCAGATGCGCAAACTGGAAGAATGCAGAAACCTGCTGAAAAATCTTGATCATCAGAATCTTTTAGAAGGTGCTTACAAACCGGAGACGGACGTTCCTGATGATCTGGATGATGAAGAATTGCTGGCACAGCTTGGTGTGGATGAACACGAAGAAAACTCTATAACGAACCTGAAACACATAAAATCGCGGGCAGAAAAGAAAGCCGCAGAAGAAGTAGCCAACCGTACCCGCTGTGAGGTTTTCGGCCAATTCAAACCCTTATTTGAACGGGTAACAAAGGATATTGATACAGGGTATAGATCAACAATCCGCTTCAGGAAGGACGCGGGCTTTACCAAAACATCACTTAAGAAAGGGCAGTTTATTATCGTTGGTGGCCAGATTGCATACATAGCCGAGATTGGAGAAATATTCAAAGCTCCTAATGGTGATGATGATGCGCGTTTGCGGGTTATTTACTCTAACGGAACGGAAAGTAACATTTTACTCAGGTCGCTGATTCGGGCGATGTATAAAGACGAAACGAGCCGATTCATCACCGAGCCTGATGATGGACCACTCTTCTCAGGTGAAACGAGTGAAGATGACCTTGATAGTGGAACTATCTATGTGCTTCGTAGTCTTTCCGACCATCCTTTGGTGGAAGAAAACAGGAGTATTGTTCATAAAATAGGCGTAACCGGCGGCGATGTAAAAAAACGACTTGGCAACGCAAAGCTTGACCCTACTTTTCTTATGGCTGACGTGGAACTCATTGCTACTTATAAGCTGGCAAACATTAACCGGACTAAGCTTGAGAAAGTGATTCATAAATTTTTCGGTGCTGCGAATCTGAGTATTGAAGTGAAGGATCGTTTCGGAACGCCGGTAAAAGCAAAGGAGTGGTTCCTGGTGCCACTGTTCATCATTAATCAAATGGTTGAAAAAATAAAAGATGGAACAGTTAGCGATTATTATTATGACCCTGCTTCGGTGGAATTAAAGAAGCAGTAGAGAAAATTCAAAGAGATTTAGGATTAGGTTGTTTAAGTTTTTGTCTTAGCAATATCCTTGTTGACAGCTTTGTGTGTTAGAGCGTGTTGACATCTACAGGGACAGATTAACAAAAGTGGCAGCAAGGCAGCATAGCGCCAGAAAGGAGGCAGCTGTCTTTTCGTAGCGGGTAGCTATTTTCCGGTACTGTTTCAATTTGTTAATGGTTCTTTCAATTACGTTTCGTTCCTTGTATGCTTTATAATCAATGGTTCTTTTCTGTAAGCGGCTTCTTTTCGGTGGTATCACCGATTCGATACCTTCACTTTCCAGATAGAATAAAAGCCAGTCTGCATCGTAAGCTTTATCTGCAATAACTTTATTTGGTTTTATGTCCTGCAGCAGATCCAGGGACATTTTTACATCCGCCGTTTGACCGCCTGAAAGCACCATTTGTTGAATTCTTCCTTTGCTATCCGTACTTAGATGAATCTTTGTTGTCAGCCCGCCTCTTGAACGCCCGATGGCTTCTGTGCTGGTTTGTCTGCTGTCTTCTTCCTTTTTTTTAAAGCCCCGGCTCCATGCTGGTGCACCCTGATGGCAGTCGAATCAATCAGCAGCGTAGTTATCTCTTTATCTGACAGCTCTGCAAACAAGTTCTGCCAGACTCCCTTTTTCGCCCACCTTCTAAAACGGGTATACACCGTGTTCCAGTTGCCAAACCGCTCCGGCAGATCGCGCCACGGAATGCCACACTTAGCTACATACTTCACCGCATTGATGAACAAACGATTATCGACTTTCTTTCCCTGATAGCCAGGCTGACAGGGCAATTTGTCCTTTATTTTCTCCCAGTGACCATCGCTTATCTCGTCGCGTCGCATCTTCCCTTTTATTTCTCTACCCCAAATTTCTATACCATTCTTACTTTAGATGTCAACACACTCTAGTTATGAGACACTACAGGCAAGAAAATCGGCTTGAAATATTAACGAACGATGTGAATTACTTACAACGCACCTCGATGAAGAGATAAAGCAAGTTTAAGACCTGCCATTGCAACCCGAGTGTACCCACAAATAACTTTTGAATACCTTTCACAACTTCTCATCAGTTAGCAAGTGAATTCTGGTATTCGCTTTAGCGAACATGATTTTAGTTATCTCTCCCGTATTTCCACCGCTTGGCTTCACTTGTTTGGTTACAGGATCATAAGCAACAGCATTTTTGAAATCTTCTACGTTGTATTGAAAACTAAACACTTCTTCTTCTCCTCTCTTCAGTTCTGAAGATGAAAAATCAGCCAACTCTTCTCTAATGAATATTGTTGTAGCATCATTCTCATTGGCAAAAAGCGGTGGACAAAAATGACAATCAATATCTCCTCTATCATAAAAACGCAAATCATCAGCGTGTAGAGGGATAGCAATCTGGTATATCTGGTTCATAAAGTATAGCATGAAAACGTGGGTTATGAGCCTTTGATTCGCTATCTTTTTTTTGAACAGAAATGCAATGGGACTGTTATAACCTGTACCAGGCTGTAAGGTATACTGCAAAATCTTCGCAATTCCAGATATGTGTTCATCTAAACGATCAGAAAGCAGGTAATCAATAGCGAACTGATAATTCTTGATTTCTTCCTCATTGAAACACGATAAAGCCATCTTTAAAACTGCTTTGAATACCCGCAAAGGCACATAAGATTGCTTTACAAGCTTGACCTTGGTTAAACCTGTTTCTCTGTCAAATTCAAAGGTTTGATCTAGACAATCTTCTCTTAAAATACTCACGCAGTTTTCCGCTCCGTAAAAGTCCAGTTTTTCTGTAACTACCTGTTTGTTTGGAGATTTGAATTTCCCTTTGGTTCCTTCATTCTCATTCAACCCATGAAAGACTCTGAGCGGCCCCAAATAAAAGGCTAAATCATTTTCGTATTTTCCGAATATTTTGTTGCATTCGTCACATTCAAAATCAGATACCAAATATCTATTTCCAATCATTCTTGAAAGCAGGTGTGCTTCGCTGTTAAAGGACGTCTCTCCATATTTACGCTTGCAGAATCTGCAAACCCTTTCAGCCTTCTGTTTCAATGTCATTAACTTACTATCAGGGCATGTAACGGTGCTAACAAGTTGATAATGGTTGCTGAATTCGGAAGCTCTTTTGTCAAAAAAGGGAGGGTAATGCATGATTATGTTGTCTGTCATTGATTAAGACCATTATACTGTTAAGCAAGATACCAATAATCCTCAATTCAGCGAAGTATACTATACAGCGAACTGAGCAATAGTTTGCAACTTGCCCTAACTATTCAATACTTTTTGACCTCTTCACTTTGTAACTTTCTTTTCCCTCACTCGCATTGGCTTGTCATCAACAATGAAGCGACAGCAACTGAGCGTAGTATTCACTATACTCATCTTTCAAGTTCCAGTACCGTCTTTCAACTAGGACGGTAAGCCGAAATAAAGCCAAACGACTGCCAACATAAAGACGACGGTGGTGTTTTTGTAACATAGAATATTAGAATCGAAATAGCATCTGCATGTTAATTTTTTAATCATATCCTCACAAGCTTCCGGAACCGAGAATTGAGAAGCATAAAAAGTAGTACAGGGTTTTATTATGTCGATAATTATTCTTATTATTGTTCAACAGATCAAAGACGATAAAATCGTGTTTTGGCAACCATTCTGTAAGTTCTTTGTTGTACTGATCTATCTTGGATTATCACTTTGTTATTTGAAAGAAGCTTCAATAAAATTTGAAGAAGGAGCTCATGAAATTAAATCAATTTTAAATTACAATAGTTTAATTCAAAAAAAGAAGGAGGTCTATATGCAAGAGTGTAGTATTTACAATAAAACACACAATGCCAGCATCCAAGATAAAACAACAAAGAATTTACCCGCCAAGCTGATTTCTAAAATATTAATAACCCATTCGGGTTATTTTTTTATGTCTTTACTCGCCCGCTGTAGCTTTTCCTTAACTTACTGTAGCTTATCTTAAATAATGAAACGGATAGCACTGAGCGTAGAATTCTTCTATGCTCTACTTCTGAAGTAGTTTTCAGCTACCCTTCGCTGGAATGTTTTCTTCGGTGCGCGCTGCCAGGTAGTCAAGAGACATTAAACTTCATATCTTCCAAGTCTGCTTTCTAAAATATATTTGACTATGGAAACGCTGATCATACAAAACTTTGGACCCATAAAATATGCAGAAATAGAGGTCAAGCATCTCAATGTCTACATCGGTAGCACGGCTACGGGTAAAAGTACAACTGCAAAGATGGTTGCCATATTTTCCAGTCTCGCATTCTATCGTCGCCCCGACCGTTCTAATTTTGAAAAGCAACTGGCTTATTACAACATAGGGTTTCCGCTAACCAACAACACATTCATAAGCTATAAAAAGGAACATATCTTCTGGAAATGGCAGAACAGCGAAGTCTCCACTAACCTCTATCAGTTCCGGAATACAATTGAACTGCTAACGTCAGTTTATGATGCTTACCGCTCGGTAAATCTTCCTTCTAATCTGAATCCCAATCCGGAAGTGAACACTTTTATAGCAAGATCATTATTTTCAATCTACCTGGTAGATAAGATTGATAGCGATACCATTATCTCTGAGCTCAATGCAATTGCAGACAGGGAAACACAAAGCAAGTTCGCAGCTTCATTAGATAAGCTAAAAAAGGCACGGAACGAAATCGCTCATAGCCCGGGCGGCTTCTTCGATTTGCCGGGAATAGACAATACCCTCCAAGAATTTGTGAATATACTTACCTCGATTTTCGAGGTATCAAACATCATATACGTTCCCGCTGAAAGGGTTGCCTTGTCAATGTTATCAGAATCAAGCTGGGGCATCCTCAACAAAGACTTATCACTCCCCTTCTGTTTCAGCGAATTCGGCTCGAAATTCGAAGCTGCGCGCAATGCACAACGGAGTGTCAACATTTCTATACTGGACGCCACTTATGAATTCAATGACGGTCAGAACCGGATTATCCGGCGTGATGGATCATCGGTAAAGTTAGAGCGGGCATCTAGTGGCTTTCAGTCATTGGTACCTATGTATGCGGTAGTAGACTATTATTCCAGAAAACAGGATTTGCTTCCCAACCTGTTCATCTTCGAAGAGCCGGAACTGAACCTTTATCCAACGGTGCAAAAAGACCTTGTGGAGTTCATCATCAGGAGTTGCCAGGGTGTAAAGTCGAAGCTCATCATTACCACGCACAGCCCGTACATATTAACCTCCCTCGATAATCTGGTGCAGGCGAATAATGTTTTTGAACAAAAGGAAGTTCTGAGAGAGCAGATAGCTGCTCTTGTTCCCAATGATATATGGCTTCGCTACGACGATGCCACCTGTTATTACTTTTCGGCCGGCATGGCACGGTCCACACTTGATGCCGAAGACAAAACGTTGGGCACCTCGAATATTGATGATGTGTCCGCGCAATTAGGTGAGACCTTCGAAAAATTATTAGATCTGAAATACAGTTAACCATTATGTGCTGCCAAGCCTTGAAAGATAGTTTGCCGCCCGGCAAACAGGATTGCGTTACCCAATCGCATGTAGCCAAAGAAAAAGGAAAGGAATTCAGGATTGAATCGCGCATCGGTTCTGTAGTCTGCCGAATTCATGTAGATGGCTGCCTCATAGACAGGATGGATGTAAATAAGTGCGATTACATTATGAAGGTATGTGATACCGGAAGGTTATATTTGGTCGAGTTAAAAGGCACAGATGTCTTTCATGCAATCCGGCAAATCCTCAGCACCATTTCCCTTTTGCATGGCTTCCTGCAAAACCAGCCGTATGAAGGCGTGATTGTGTCAAGCGCGGTTCCCGGTGCAGACAGAAACTTTAGAAAGGAACAGGAAAGGTTGAGGCGGGACAGAAGCTTAGTTGTTACCAAGCACTCTTTTAAAGGAATTATCCGGGTGTGAAAGCTTATCCAACAAACATTATCTATTCGATTGAGATATGGTGATGTGTAAGATTGGTGATATGTTGTAGCCCCGGACCGAAGCCGTAGCAAATTCAATAAACAACATAGGAGTCATGAGAAAGTGGATTGCGCGTTCTTCAAAGTGTTAGCACAGCGCACTTCGAAGAAAGAATAAAATGATTCTCCGGATCATCTATACACAAAAAGCTCTGTTTGTCAAGTATTCAACCGGTGCTACTCTCTTCATTTTCCCGTCTTGGTATCCTGTTCTTCGCGATGTTCCGAAGGGCATCTCGAAGTAAGGATAAAGCAGGTCTCCGACCTGCCAATATAAATAAGTAGCCAATTCCGCAAAACGTATTACACAGAAACTCAGCGAAGTTTGCAACCACTAGTGTTCGAAACACAATTATACACAGGAAAAGCAATACAAAAAGCAGGTAAAGGCTACACAGAGGGCGCGCAGGTCCGGACGGCTGCGCGGAGCGATCATGCCGTCCTTGAACTAAGCGAAGCGTTCTCATGAATACCTAAACAATCATTAGATTATTCATACTTTTTTTCCTTCTTTTTTGTGTCAAGACAAAAAAGAAGAAATGAATATTGTATTGAAACGGCAACTTAAAACATGTTTCGAACCCCCTTCTGCCGCAAGTATCCGCTTGTTTCGTCACTCGCCATAGCCAATCACAATCAATGAAGCAGTTCCCACCCCAACTCACCGTAGTTTATCACAAATAACGAAGCCCCTGCTACCGAGCTCACAGTTCTTCTACATTCGCCTTCCGATGTAGATTCTGTCTACCCAACCGTTAGAATACAGATAACACCAGCAACCAACCCCATATCAGCTACCCATACAGCAAAGCCCGCAAAGCCACCCGCGTCAGCATTTCTTCGATACATCTTCGCTACTTGTTCGATCGTTCTTCGGTAAACAGAAAGGAAAAGAAGGGAAATAAAAAGGAGAGGAGAAACCCAAAAATAAACAATAAAACAAAACAACAAACGTATTGGTACAAAAATAAAACAACATCCATATCACCACCAACTATCAACAATAAACGCATGGCACGCACACCCCACGGCATCCTCGGCGCACTCCAGGGCAAGATCGGTCCCGTTACCGGCTACATCCGCAATGGCAAAGCCATCCTCCGCGTTGCCCACAGCCGCCCCGATGGTAAGATCACCCCCGCCCGCACTGCCCAGCGCGAAAAGATAAAGCTCACCAACAGCTTCACCAAAGCCTTCACCGGCACTGGCTTCTTCAACCGCACCTTTCCTTCCAAAGAAGCCAAAGGCACCGGCTACAACCGCGCCACCACAGCCATCATGTCCGCTGCCATCAAAGGCAACTATCCAAACACCTGTCTTTCCTTTCCCGATGTCCCCGTTTCCCAAGGCACCCTTCCCCCGCCCGAAGGCGCTACGGTAAAAAAAGACCGCAAGGGCAATCTCATCTTCACCTGGCTCCCCAACACCCGCACCCGCGGCGCCAAAGCGTCCGACAAACCCGTTCTCGTAGCCTTCTTTCCGCAGCTAGGTACAGCCACATTCACCATCGGCACCGCCACCCGCAAAGAAGGCACTGCCATTCTACCCCTCTCTGCCCCCAAAGGCACCACCACCCACACCTGGCTCGCCTTCCACTCCTCCGAAGAATCTGCCGCCTCCAACAGCCTCCACACCGGTTCCCTCACCCTTTGAAAAAGAACGCTGACTCACAATATTTTTCACTCACCTCTTATCCGGCTATCAGTGCCATAACAACCAAATAAACCCGCTACTATTCGTCTCACCTTTTAGTACTCATTCGCACTAATAATCTCTCCCCAAATGCCCTGTTTCAAATGCAAATTTTTTTAGCAACTAATTACTAACTACTTTAGCATTATGAATCTGTCGGGAAAGACCATTCCGGCTCAGTCAGATCAATGCATTTCATCTGGGTTGATGATTAAGAATCAAAAAGATGTTCTGCCGGCTGCCGGAGAAGCTCCTCGGTGCAGCTGGCTGCATTACGGAGTAGCCCGCATAGGTTGTAAAGAATTTCTATGCAGATACACTCGTTCAAAGCGCAGAATGAAAATGGAAGGTGTGGATTTTGAGGAACGGAAATTATTACAGGGACGGTAAATAGAACATCTTCCTGGTTATACTTCCTTATTCCTGATGTTGGATAATCTAATTAACCTCTTGGCTTTACCACCGGCCAGCCATCAATATATTGCAATGGCGCTATGCAAAATACTCTCTTCACATCATGGTCTTTACCAACCGGTTTTCCCTGCTTTCGCTTGTCTCGCCAGATGGCATGGTAGGCAATCCACTTGTTACCCAGCTTGTCTTTCACAATCGAATTATGACCGGGAGCCAGCCACACGCTATCCTTCTGAAGAATCACACTGCTGCCTGTGCCATTCGCTTCTCCCAGCCGCCTGAAGGGACCGAAAGGATTGTCAGCCCTTGCCACCATCACCGCGTAGTTGGCTTTATCGCCGCAACAATTATCCCCTGAATAATACAGGTAATAGTTGCCATCCTGGTAATCGACCCAGCTTCCTTCAATCAGGTTGGTATAGTCTTTTTCCTTTCTTGGGTAAACAAGAGGATGAGATGAACTCCCCGGTAAAAAATTGTCCCAGTCGCTGCTCATTTCTTGAACGCGGATAGGCTGAAAACCGGAACCCCAGTACAGTAATTTTTTGCCGCTAACGGTATCTATGATGGCCATAGGGTCTATATCTTCAAAACCTTTACCTCTCAACAGTGGCGCCCCTTTATCTAAAAATGGACCCGCCGGCGAAGAAGAAAAAGCAACGCCTATACATTTATCCGTTGTTGTATCATTCGACTTTGCGGAATAGAACATTACAAACTGCCGTAAAGAGGTGTCGTACAAAACATGCGGCGCCCAGAAATCCTGTGTATGGCTCGCCCATTCAGGTTTGCGGGGCAAAGCATCACCTATATAGGTCCAGTGTATCAGGTCGTTGGATGTGGCAAGTTGTATGTTGCTCATTTTGCCCTGGTAGCTTCCCTGCGTAGCATAGGCATAATAGGTTCCATTTACATTAATGATAGTCGGATCCGGAAAGTCCACATTCAGCACCGGATTGTGAAAGCTGACAGGTAATGTATGCTCTGCAGGTGAACGTTGTGTGAAGCACGAGCAGAAACATAACAAAGCAATGAGGCAGTAAACGGCGTAATTCATAAGTGGATAAGTAAGCAACTTTCGGTTCTGGCACTATTGAGAGAGTACGTTACTAAATACAACATTAGTTATTACAATCAACGACATCACTTCTTCCAGATACAACGATAATTAAACCTCCGGTTGGGAGCACTGTCGCCACTGGTGCTCAATGAGATCGGGTCTTTTAAATCCGCAGGATTATCGCACCAGTGATAATCAAAACTGAATGTATCTCCTTCCAAATTCAGTAAGGCTTTGGGAATGGCTAACTCTAATTGATTGCCTTTGTAATGGTAAGAAACCCGGGCGGCTTCCACCCATTGACCGCTATCCGTGTCGGCATCATAACGCATCAGTGTTGTTGTATTGTTGTCAATTACTTTTTTGTTGATGATAAAGTCGTACCCATACCAACCGGTGTTTGCGTTTTGATCAGCGTCTATCAACAACAGCATCCAATTGTTACCCGTAGAAGAAGTCAATGGCTGGTCAGTTTGCGCATAAAAATAAACGTTGCTTTTGTCAGCCGCTACTTTACAGGTGATGATGTCATTGCGTCCGCTGCTGTCGGTATAATGCAAACCACCATAACCGTTGTGGTCGCGGTGAACCACATCGCCTTTGGTATTGCGGTATTCAGTTGTAATGGCTTTCCAGTCGTTAAAACTGCCGTCAATTTTTATAGATGTAAAGCCTGTTAACTGAGGGATAGGACGAACACCTTTGTAGCGGCGGATGTTTTCAAGCCATCTGCATATAGTAGTTGTCTGTATAGCTTCCTTTCATTGGCTGAATTGCCCTGTTGAACTCTGCATTGTACTGGTCAACAAAGAAGTAAGGATTTTTGCGGCGCATAAAATCAAAAGTTCCCGTATCAGGCTGATACTTGCCTGCCGTCCATTCGTTCCAATCGTTGATATACAAAAAAGAAGGGTCTGCCTGCAACGCTTCATTCCAGCGCTGCTGGAAATAGATGCCGTAGCCTTCGGGATGAGCAACTGTTTTCTTCAGCCAGGGAACATAAGCGCTGTCGGGCAAATCGTACGCATTCAGATTGGGTTCACCTCTTTCCCGGCTCGAGGATTTACCCACCAGGCTTGACGGATGCTGTGCAGGCGTTACAGCCATTTCTTCCTTTGTTCCTTTGTGGTAAGAGATGAGACTATCCGGCTGTAAAGCTTTTACCTTTTCATCTCCCAGGTCGTAGCCGAAACTCCAGTTATCTTCTGTTCCTGCAAAACGTTTATTTGCCCATTCATAATAGCCCCACCAAATGGTACGCAGTGTGAACATATTTTTTACCTGTTTCGTATAGTCCTTATAAAATTTCTGGGTATAATCACTATCACCGTAATGCGGGTTGCTTTTGTCAACAGAGGCTAAGGAATCATAATGCAGATTCGGATTCTGTGCAACCTGCCCAGTAGCGTCTGCCTGCGGCGAACCGTTGTATAAAAGCAATGGTTTGCCATTCCAGTAAAACCAGAGGTCCTGATACTTTTTTGGCTTATAAATTTTATCATACAAATCCTGCACAACTGTTATTACGGGACCATTAAATGCCCAGAAACAAAACCGGGGAACTTTGTTGCCTTCGCTTTTCATTTTCTCCATTACGGTGAATATAGTATCCCATTCATCCCAATAGCGCACAGCATTGGTTACGTCCATAATGAGTACGTCCACGCCGGCATCGGAAAGCATAGACATATCCCTGCGGATTACGTACTCATCTTTGCTTAAAAAGTACCCTGCTTCCGGTTCTCCCCAGTGATAAGAAGATTCTTTCCAGTGTGGGTTCTTCGCATCGGATTTAGCACTTGTATCAGCAGCCAGCACTTTGGTTACATCACCGGCGTAAGGACTTGACAGATTTGCCTTCTCATCTGTATGCCAAGTGATATAAAACATACCGACCACACGCTGCTTATCTTTTTTCAAAGGTCCTGCTATTGTAATGCCGGGCATGGTTCTTCCCAATGCATCTGTTGCTACCCAGGTATCAGCGTATAAATCACGGTAAGTGTCTGCCTTTTCTTTTACTGCCGTGTTTACATGTCTTGCTTTACCAACTTCTTTTTGTGAAAAAGAAGGTAACAGAATGAGTAAATAAACCAATAAGAATAAGGTCCTTTTTATTATCATCATGACTAATGATTAGAAGCCAATTTGTATTTGAATGCGTCGTTCTTTTGAAACGATTACCTGATAATGGTTACTTCTTTCGGCGCGCTGATGGTGGATGTTATTTTTCCATTAGCGCCTTTTACATGCTTCACCTTTACCAAGCCATACGGTGTTGGAAACGTACCTTCTGCAAAAGACAAATCACCCAGATGCGGTTCTATTTTTATCTCTTTACAACCGGGTTTTGTTACCTTGATTCCCAACACATATTCCGTCAGCCACGGCGTTGGGCCGCTTGACCATCCGTGGCAAAGGCTATGTCGGAAACCAACATAACAATAAGCGCCATAATCACCATGAA
This sequence comes from Ilyomonas sp., assembly GCA_965199905.1. Lineage (GTDB taxonomy): Bacteria > Bacteroidota > Bacteroidia > Chitinophagales > Chitinophagaceae > Ilyomonas. The sequence goes on from OZ241366.1 coordinate 2,134,012, forward strand.
TGTCTTTTTGTCCCTGCTGTACGGGTTCATCTATACGGGAAGCGTTGGGCAGCCAGTTCAAGTCAAAATCTTCCCAGAATGTGGTAGCGCCTAACTTCAGCATAGCGCCCCAATACTCCCTGATGTTATTGAGCGCGCCTTCGTAATCGTTAGCCATTGCCTTTGCCTGCAGCATGTAGTAACCATAAAACGTAGAAAAACGATGAGCGCCATCTACTGCAATCAAATCTTTATTAGCTTTTTCGGCAGGTACCAACCCGGATAAGGCAAGCAAAGCCGCAGCCTGCTTTGAAGTGGCTGCATCGGGTACATTTTTACGAAGTCTGGCAATCGCTTCTTTGCAGGTTTGCGCCGTTGTGTTGTCATTCAGAATGGCACACAACTCACTGCCCGCCTGCAGGCTTAGTATCATCATTGCCTGCAGACCTGCATGAATGGCTTCCTTATTTTCACTGGATGGCCAGTCTAAAAAACGTCCGCCATCGAGCGCCTCGCTGTTGTTGGCATCTATTTTTGTAGACAGAAGTTTTAGCAACCCGGTCAGATATGTTTTTTGCTGTTGTAAATATTTTATATCACCCGTGTGCATATACCAATCCCGCTGGATAATGATCCACCACATGGAGTAAGAAACCATGCCATTCATATACTGAGGAAGCGGAGTAATATCGCGGGCGAGGTCAAGGCTTTTCGTTACCACTTCATTACTGCCAAACACAGCGGCAATGGTAGATGTCTCCGGGTGCATATCACCGATCCAAACCAGGCGGTCGCGCTTGATGCCATCCCATAAATAATCCTGCATATTCAAGTGCACCGTATAAGCGCCGGTCAGCCATATTTTATTCAGCAAGGTATCGCTGCAATGAAAAGAACCGAGGTAAGGAATGTCGCGATAAATAAAAATGGCACGCACTTCTTTTAACTGGAGTTCCGTAGTATCATCCATCAAATCAATCCTGACAAAACGAAAACCGGTATTGCCAATTTCCTGTTTGCCAAGCCACGGCAACTGCACGATTTCGTCACGCATGGCATGATCGTTTGTAGCATCGTGAACAGGTTCAATTTCACTCATCGCTTCGCTGACCGATTCTCCGAACCGCACTCTTATATTCACCGGCAAATGCGATGGAAACATACCTGTAACCAGTTGTAAACCACCGTGCAGTTCTTTGCCAAAATCAAACAGTACAGCAGGGTGGCTGGTGAGCGTGCTTTTCATTACGCACATGTTTGCATTGGCAAGATCTGCCTGCCCGTTGCCCGGCAGTAAAAGCCGTTTTGCATTTATAATATTGCTATCAGATTGCCAGATAATTTTTACCGGCGATAGATATTTCCTGACCGTTTCGGTGCTCTGCACGTCAGCCATCCGGCTGCTGTCAAAAACAGGCGGCAACTGGGCTTTCAGTGAAAAACTTATCAGCAACAACAGAACACCGTGTATTGTCTTTTTCATCGTCTGTTTTAATTATTCCAACACAATTTCTGTAAATGAATAAGCCGGTGACGAGGCTGTGTAAACACCGTTTTTAAGTATTGCTTTTTTCTTTGTGATCGTTGATTGAATGGCATCTGGATGTTGTAACGTATTCATGGCAACCGGGCTCTCCGCATGCAACTGATGAACCGTTACATTGGTAAACTGCTTAGCCAATTGGGTTACATCAAAAGCACTTTGCTTTACGGCATTCGTGCGGTTGCATACATACAATACCAGTTTGCTTTTATCCTTATTCCATGCGGCTTCTACCTGGTATTCGTCTTTTTGTGAAGGGTGATAATTTTCAAGTTTTAATACCCATGCAGCCGGCGAGTTAGACAGCAATTGCAACGCTTTCCCGGAAGCCGTTAAGTAAACGCCTTCTTTTGGTGTTTCCATCGCGCTCTGGCTGTGGGTATTGGCAAGGTTATTAAAGTTGACAAACATCATATCATCGCCTAATTGCTGAAACGCCATAAAGTTCTTCAGCAGGTTCATACCATACAGCCATTTACTAAAGGCATACGACTTCGTTACTTCGCCTTCTTTGCGGCTCTGCAAATTGTAAGCATCGCGTTTGTCTTCTGTGTTGTAAGCCAGCCATTCGGTATCGCAATATTTGATGCGTGTGCCATGCTTTTTGTTGTAAGCTCTTACTTTCTCCAGCATATAACGCGAAATGGAATCTGCATCACCGCGGTCAGCCAGAAAATCAATATAAGGTCCGGCTATCTCCAGCATGCTATCTATGTTCTGATGAAAGGGAATTTTACCCGGACGGTCGCCATAGCTCGACATTCCGATTTGAATGGTCGGATCAACGGCTTTCATTGCTTTTGAATAGACCACCGTTGCCCAGGCATAATCAGCCGCTTCAAACCAGCGAAGCACTTCATTATCCAGTTCCCAGAACTTAACACCGAACGGCTCCTTGTAGCCATGGTTTGCACGAAGATTTGCCATGGAATCTTTACCCGCCGGCAGGTTACAATACGCTACCCATTGCGCGGCACGTTGCGCACCTTCATTCAGGCTCATGAATTTTGGAAAATCGTATCCATGCGGTGCATGACCGTCCGGAAAATCAATTTCGTATAAGCGTTTGGAAGGATGATATACATTCACGCACATACTCATCTCCGCGCCGGCAGCTTTGCACAGCATGGCAAATTCTGCCGTGCCTACATCATTATAATTTTGCCCGCCCCAGAAATAAGAATCAGAAGGAACTCTTTTAGAATAAGAACCAACGCCATCTTTCCAATCGTAAAAGGAGGCAAAGCATCCGCCGGGAAAGCGCACCACTTTAGGTTGCAGTTGCTTAAACACATCAACAGCATCGTTGCGCCAGCCATGGTAATTTGATGAAGGCATCAATGAAAAATCATCTATCCAAACGCAGGATTGCGCCGGTATCCATAAACTAAAAGTTACATAGCCATCATAGCTGTTGTTATTGTACGTAAATGTTTGTTCGCTGTAAGCGGTGTCAATGTTTTTTAGCGGAAATGTTGCAATCGGCTGATCCCATTTGTCCTGCGGATAAAAACGCACTTCGGCATTCAGCGCTTTGGCAGCTTTTATCATACCGCGAAACGTATAAGACTCTCCCTTGTGAAATAGCTTGCCCTCCTGTGCTACGGCGCCCCATTCGGCAGTCTCGTTGTTGGTTACTTTCAAACATTGCTTACCATGACCGGAGCCGCCCGCTTCGGCCGTTAGCACTACTTTGCGCAGCGGTGTTGTAGTGATAAAAAACGTAGAACTGTCTTCGATAAATGATGGGTTGTTGGCTGCGCCGGGCGCGGCAAACCAGGCGTTGTGCTGATAGCCGGAATGATACCAGTCGAATCTGCTCCAGTCTTTTTCATAACCCTTGCCTAAATCTTTTTCGTCGTAGTATAAATCGTACCACAGCTTGTTGATGGTTTTGTAAGGCTTGAACGGCTCAAAGCTCCGGTTGAAGAATAGTTCACTCCACATGGATTCTACCTGCAAACCATAACCCAGCTCGATAAAATTGCCATATAATAAAGGACTGATTGGTTCTGTGCTGTTTTGCTGCGCCGTAACTGTAAAAGAATGTGTATTGCCGGGGTTGCTTTGTGCTTCCACGAAAATTATTATCAACAGCAGGCAAACAGATAGAAGAAGTTTTTTCATTTGGTTTTTAGCAATTTTATTGTTGAATGAATACTCAAAATGAACTTCCGGTGAAGCATGATTGTCAGGCACTCACTTGTCATTCTTTATAAATTCAATACTTGATACTTTTCAATGTAACCGGACCCAGTAACCCGGAAGGCTGATAAGCACTTTCAGGCGTATAAATGTTTACGTTCGTCCATGTTTTCCGTTCTGCTTCCGGCAATTTGCTGTCGCCAATCAAGCGATTTACCCAAGTGTTCACCACTTCTATTTCCAGTTCGTTATTTCCTTTTTTAATGGCATCTGTGGCGTTTACCTGCCAGGGTGCTGTCCAAACGGTTCCTATTGTTTTACCATTAAGTTTTACGGTTGCCATCACGTTTACATCGCCGAGATTCAGGAACAATTGCTCGTTAGCAGGCAAGCTTTTCACGTTGAATGTGGTATGATAAATTGCCGTACCTGAATAGTCTTTAATTTGCTCATTGCTGCTTTTACTCCAATCTATTAAAGTATCAAACACAACCGGCGTTGCGGGTCCGCGTTTCGCTGTATCAAAGCTTACCGTCCAGGGCTTGTTCAAGCTCATTACAGTTTTATAATCGGGGAAATTGGTTGAAGCCAAAGACGAATGCGCAGTAGTTGCGCTCTTTTTAAACACTACAAAACCGCTTTGATAGGCATCCAGTTTTAGAGGAATTTCAGTAACCTCATTGCTACTGCTGAACTGAGGCAGTAAACGTGTGCTGCCGGTTACAGCATCCCACCATTCCGGCCGCTTATCCGCTACGCGAAAAGAAGCAGAGAACGCAAGCTCGCTATCAGACTGATTGGTGATAAAATAAATCTCCGAACTGTCGGTAGTGCGGTGCGTATATAACACCGGAACATCTTTGCCGGTTGAAAAATCCGGCTTTACATTTAGTTTGTTCAAGGCTTCCGGCATCGTCATTCCGTTAAAAACAAACCCTTTTCCAAAGCCATTGAATTTTACGTTTGTCCCATCCGCTTTGCCCCATAATTCATCTGCCATTCTTTTTACTTCTTTATCGGAAGCCGGATAATTTTGCAGACTTGGCGATTGAGAAGGCGGCGTTCCTAAAATGGTTGCACCATCACGCACAAGCTGTTGCAGCTTTTTTATTAATTCAGGTCGCATCGTGGCAAGAGGAGGCAAAACCAAAAGACGATAGCTCATGTCATCAGGCAACACCAGCCTACCGTTTTTTACGCTTACCCTGTTCTCAATTACTTCCGCATTGATGTAATCAAACTGGTAACCTTTGGGCAGTTCAGGGTCGCGGATGCCGGTCATCTTGGGCGCATCTTCGCCAATGAAGTATGCCACATCATCCACCGGCTTTCCCTGCTGCAATAAATAGTTGCATCTTCTTATGTAATCAACAAACGCTTTGCCCTGAAAAAACCAAGTGTTCTTACGGTTGAACTCTGTGCCGTAACCCGCGTTGATACCGGGATTCCGGTCTTCATAAGCCTGCTGGATAACTACGTGGAGCAAGGTATTATTGATTCCTTCCGTAAAGGACCAGTCACCGCGCTTTTTAAGCAAAGCCGGATACCGGGCATACGCCATACCGCCGGCAGTAAATGATTCGGCAGATACTTTTGTTTTGCCATAAACATGTGCTGCAGAAGAAGCAGCCCGGCATTCTATGTTTCCCAATGTACCTTCATTCCAAAACTCACCAGCTACTTCATCGCTTTGCCCGCCGTACTTTAAAAATTCGGAAGGGAAACCCCAATGACCATAATTCTCAAGCCAAATGCTCATCCCGTGCTGATGGCTGACGTCGCGCAATCCTCCTACGTAATCGTATGCTACTTTATCGGCTATCAATCTTCTCAAATCCCACAAAAACCGGTCGCTCTCATTGGCTGAATTTACAATACGCCCTGTCAATACCGGCAGCCACGGCAGCGGGTCATAACCGTATGTTGTTTTAAACTGAGCCGCCATGCTATCTGTCCAGTTTTGAGGACCTGTTTCATAGCTATCTGCCACTACATATTTTAAGGTTTTCCGGTCGTCGGATGATAAATGATTTTGAATTTTTCCGATGAAAGAATTGAAATGATTTACGACAGCGTCTCTGTTCATTTTATCTACTTCAAGCCCTTGCGCATCAGGCATTGCCGGAGAATTTTTGACGCCTGTGGGAACCATGCCGTAACGGACAATAATCCAGTCGCCGGCAGGCACAGCCCAGTTCAAAGAATCATTCGCCGATACATACTGCGTAACATCAATCACTTTTGAAGCGTCTATCATTGTTGCCTCATCAGAAACCTTGCTTTGCGGCTGCCATTGGTATTCATTCCACAATGGCAATGGTGTTTCAAACATTTTTGCGAGTTGCTTTTCTTTAAAACGCTCCAAACGAGGCGCAGCGGATAACTGTATTTCTGCGATTCCGCCGGCGCCTTCTATGTGCGAAAACCGGAGAACATATTGCTTCGCCGTTACTTCATTGAATGCAACAACAACAGGCGCATAAGGCTCGAAACCAACATTTTGTTCGGGATTGCTTCTGTCTAATTCAAATTGCTTTATGATTTTTTCACTACCATTTTCTTTAACAAGTAATTCGACCCTGGCTTTAAAAGGTTTTTTTGCCGTAAAAAGAGAAAGGCTTCTGGCTGCAAAACTTTCGGGCAACGTTATCCCGATATCCACAACAGAACTGTCGGTGAGATGAGAAGGAAGCATGCCTGACGTAGCGGTATCATCATCGGCAGCATAAGAAAGATCAGTAAAGTTGGATGAAGAAGAAAGAACAGGCTTATGTAAAGCAATTTTATTACCGTCGCTTTTTGGCTGCGGGAAAGCAAGTACGGCAACGGACTGGAAATCTTTTTTTGCTATGGTTAATTGAAGCTTGGAACGCTGTCCTCCTTTTACCTTCCACTCCTGGCTGTACAGATAGCGCATACTTTCCGCAGGCTTTATCCAGGGTCCTCCGCTTTGGCTCCAGCCAGGGCAATTGAAAAGACCAATGTCAACACCTTCCTTTTTGCCGGTTTGAACGGCCTGTTCTATCGCCTTCCACCATTCGTCACTAAACAATGTTACATTGCCATAAGGAGTTTCTTCGGGGCTTAATCCAATGTTGGCAATAAAGGCTCGCCCGATACCTATTTTCGCCATGGCTTCAATATCATTCTTAACACCTTTTGATGAGACATTGTTATTGAGCCAATGATAATATACACTTGGTTTTACACTATCCGGCGGCGTTGCAAAATTTTGCCGCATCGGCGATGTTTGCGCGCTTGCAGTATCAACAATGAAACAAATAAGAATGGCAATGCACAAGCTTTGAATCAAGAATCCTCTCATAGTAACAAGCTTATAATTCTGAATATTTTATCTCCTCTTATTTACGTTTGATGAGCATTTCACATCGTTACAAATCAGTCAACTTTACTTCTTTAAAACCGGCATCAAACCAGTTAAAATCAGCGGGATTTTTACAAGGCGTTCCATTGCCGGAACTATACATGCCAATAAAAGCGCCGCTCCATACCTGCGCGACTTCTGTAGCAATCAGATTGGTAATTCCTTTACCAATTTCTACCCAGCCACTGTCTTTCTTTACCATAAAATGATAATTGTCCGGTTCCATCATCACCTTTAATTGCTGTACGTTTCCAGCAAGCGGCATTGTGGCGGCTTCTTCCGAAAGATCACCCACTGTTTTGCGCAGCACCGCTACTCTTTTATCATCGCGCAGCGTAACAAATAAATCGTAATGAAAATTTGCCGTCTGAAATACCGTGATGCCGGCTTCTTCATTGTTGCCTGTTGGCGCGAAATCCAGTTCCGTACTGCATTCGCCGCTCATTTCTTTTTGCCGTTGCCCGATAAAGGCAACCTGTTTTGTTTGTATTAATTTCTCTGCCGTGCCATGCAAACGCAGGTAGCCCGGGCGTTCGGTCAGGTTGTACCATTGAGTGAAAGGATAAGCCAGCATATTCCATGCTAAGCGAAGCCGGGCACTATCAAAATCATCTCTTACCGGTTCGGGTTTCCACGGATGCAAAGGCAATGTTTTCGCATGTACAGGCAGATAATATTTGTACTCATTCTTTATTACCGGCCATCCGTTTTTCCATTCCACGGGCAGCAAAAAGGTTTCCCTTCCGATGGCACTAAACGCATCGTAACTGCTATGCCTTGTGCCCAGGCAAACTGCCCAGGTACTGCCATCGGGCGCATCTATAAAATCGGCATGACCTAATGAACGGATATGATACCACCAGGCATTGTGCTGGCTAATGACAGGGTTGTCAGGATCTTTTTCAAATGGTCCCCACGGGCTTTTACTGCGGGCAATGGTTTGCATGTGCAGCGCCCGCGAACCACCTTCGCCCATTGTTAAATAATACCAGCCGTTTTTCTTAAACAAATGCGGTCCTTCGGTATCGGTAGATATGAGTCCTTTTGAGATGCCTTTCAATGGTGTCAGCAGCTTTCCTGTTTTGATGTCAATTTCTGCCTGTACAATGTTTTTATCATTAAAATCTCCGCGACGCGTGTAGTACACTTTGCCGTCATCATCAAAAAACAAACTGGGATCAAATACCGGCTGGTCTATGGCTACCGGATCGCTCCATGGACCGGCGGGATTGGTTGCTGTAACAAAAAAATTACCGCCGCCAGCCACATCGGTTGTAATCATATAAAACACGCCTTTGTGGTAACGAATCGTAGTGGCATACATCATTGGCGAGTTGTTGTTCTTGTCTAAAAAATATTGAGAGGTCCGGGTAAGACAATACCCAATCAGTTGCCAATTAATAAGGTCTTTGCTATGATAAACCGGCACGCCGGGATACAAGTACATGGTGCTGGTAACCAAATAAAAATCATCGCCTGCACGACAGATGCTAGGGTCAGGATTCATACCGCGCACTATGGGGTTTGTATAACCTGTGACGCTTTGCGCATAAAGCTGTGAGTACAATACAGATAAGATGAGGAAGATACTTTTAAAAGCAATTTTCATTTTATTAGAGATTAATAACTACTGTTTGTATTCACAACTTGTTTTGTCCATGTAAGCTTTATATGAACTTTTGAATCAGCCGTAAAGTAAATCGGGTCTATCACCAATTGCGGCTCTGTATTTCTGCCGGGTTTGATGCCGTGGCATGAAAGCCACCAACTTCCGTCTGCTTTTTTAAAAGGTTGCCCGTGTCCTACTTCAATAAACGGCACGTCGGGTGACTGAGTGTATACATTGCCGAAGCGCTCTGCCCAAGGTTTATTTTGCGCACCGTAAATAGGATTCGTTTTATTCTTTGTCCATATTCCGGTTATGCTGCTTGCCGTTGCGTAGCCCACTTCATAGCCTCTTCCCCATGATGAATAAAAAAGATAATAAACACCATTGATCTTTATTACGCCGGGACCTTCTATGCCTACTCCTTTTCCGCCGTCCCATGTGCCCTGATTACCGGGTTGAAGAATCTGCACCACTTCACTCACCAACTTTGCATCAGGCAGGCTTATTTGCCGGCAAAAAATGCCCGATGTAAAAAGATATACTTTACCATCATCGTCTTCAAATAAATCGGCATCATTGCCTTCGCACAAAGAAGTATCCTGCGTAAGCACTTTATAAGGACCGGTTATGCTGTCGGCTACGGCAAGCCCTACTGCCTGCGCACCATTATATGCCGAGTCAATACAGTTGAAAGTGAGATAAAACTTATGTTTATATGGAAAAATCTCAGGCGCCCAAAAACGCTGCCTGTACCAACAACACTCAGCCGGTTTTACCAGAATGCTTTCAAAGTCCCAATGCAGCAGGTCGTCCGACGACCAAAGCTTCACACCGGGGTTTTGTCCCCACTGCTCAAAAAAAGGGTAAGCAGTGGCCGTCATATAATATCTTCCATTTACATAATGAATATTCGGGTCGCGGACAGCCTCTGTTTTAATAGGGTTAATGTAACTGAAAACAGATTTGGATGATTGTTGCGCGTAAACGTTCCCGATATATAAACACATGAACAAAGTACTTATAATAAAGAGTTGATACCGCCAGTAGATTTTCATAACAGCAATCGTTTACGTGAAAGCGCGAACAAGATAAGAGAACGAAAACACGCAGGCATCCTGCACTTACCTGCGAACCAATCTGAAAGCTTCAGAGTAAATAAAAGCAGCTGCTATTGGTAAGAAGTTAATTGACCTTTCTGCCTTTGGCGGACAATGAGTTTAAATGCTTTTCGTCTTCATGATTGATAACTCTATGCAGGATTCCTAAATTATTATTATAGAAGCGCATAAAGCAGAGCAAAGCCATGAGCCATGATTAATGCCACTTCCGTTTAACAACCGGATTTACAATTGATAGCGATTACGGGTTTACTTTTTTGTAAGCCATCCGTTGCTGTTCATCCATGTTATGCACAGGCGCATCCAGTCATCAACCGGGATGTTCAACACGAACCCGTGATTTCCTTTTGCATAGATGTGCATTTCAGCAGGAACTTTATTATGTCGCAAAGATTCAAAATAGGCAATACTGTTATCTACATCCACTACGTCATCATCTTCTGAATGAATCAGGAATGCCGGTGGCGTTTGAGGTGTTACCTGCAGCTCATTTGAATACAAATTTATTTGCGCTGACGAAGGGTGCTTACCCAGCAAGGCATCTCTCGATCCGCGATGACCCAAGCTGTCTGTCATACTGATGACCGGGTACACCAACAGCGAAAAATCGGGACGCAGGTTGGTGTTTTCTTTATTGTCAATAACGGCTTTATTAAAATGTGTGGAAGCCGTGGCTGCCAGGTGTCCGCCGGCAGAAAAGCCCATCATTCCGACGCGACCTGTGTCGATAGTCCACTGCTTTGCTTTCATTCTTACCAGTTTGATTGCCTGCTGCGCATCCTGCAAAGGACCTATCGTTTTATCAGGCATCGTTTTGTCATCAGGTAAACGGTATTTTAATACAAATGCTGCCACTCCGTGCTGCTGAAAATATAAGGCTGTATTGATGCCTTCTTTCTGCATCATTAAAGCACCGTAACCGCCACCGGGGCAAATGATAACGGCTGCACCTGTTGCGGTTGACGGCTCCGGCAAATACATCGTCAACGAAGGTTGCGATACTTTAAAAGCAACACCATCTTTTAGTTCAGAACTATCCGCGGTTGAGATTGCGTTCGGATTCTTTCCTTCATACAAAGCCATTTCTTTTTGCGCAGATAAACCCTGCATAACACAACAGGAAAGTATACCAATGCATAACTTTTTATAAAACATCATTTCATTCATTTTTCGGTTTCGTATTGATACAGGTTATAATTACAACTGCTCCTGAAGAATCAGGAGCAGGGTTATAAAAAGACTGCTTGTAAAAAATAAGTTGGTTGTTTATGGTTTAAATTCATTGGTCGGTACAGGAAAATAATCCCATGCGCCTTTTACGTATTTGCCAGCAGGGTTGACAATGCCTGAGACAATGGTTGGCGATTTGGCTGCCATCTGATGCAGCCGGTCTGCTGCAATACCCCAGCGGCGTAGGTTTTCGTAACGCCAGTCTTCACCGGCAAGTTCCACCCGCGATTCGTGCTGAATGGCAGTCCGCATATCGGTTTGAGATAAGCCTGCGTTAACCATGGGTAGGTTGCCGGTAACGATTGTTTTCTGATAAATGCGCCTTGGGTCGATAGACTGGCTATTGTTGGCACGTGTTCTTACTTCGTTTATGTAAGCAGCCGCATCAGCCGTTTTTCCCACTTCATTTAGGCATTCTGCATAGCTGATGATGGCATCGGAAAAACGCATCCATTTTACGTTCAAATCTTCTCCGAACAAACCTGCATTGTTCAGCAAGCCGGTGCGTTCGCTGGCATTGCGCAGATATTTATAATTAGGATACCAATCCTGATTCTTGCCAGGCCATATCGTGCCGGCAAACGCATTGTCTGAGCTCTTCACAGTATATGAAAGCGTGTTGGTGGCAGGATTAACTTTTACATTTTGGATAACCATGCGGCTAGCAGAATTGTGCAACATGGTATCGCCGCCGGAGGTAACATAAAACACCTCGCCAGGTGCCAGCATGGTATAAGTATATCTTTTATCAATAAAATTACCGCTGGCATCTTTTTCAAATTCGTCATACAAATCCGCCGTAAAACAGTCCCTGCCACCAAATCCTTCATACATATCCGGCTGCTCAAAAGCCTGAAAAAAATTACCGGGCGCCCCTACTTCGAGACTAATACCGGAACCTGCGGGATAATACATTTCATTTACCTCAAATACCGATTCTATGCTTTGGTCATACGCTTTGTTATACACATTGCCATAGTTAGGCAGTAGGTCAAGGTCGTAATCGCCTCTTTTATCTTTGGGAACAAAGTCAGCCCACACATCAGCCGCTTTTTGCCAGTTTTCTGTTTTGTTAATCGGGTAACCTGCCAATTGCATATATGTTTTTGCCAACATAAACTTTACAGCCGCCTGGCTAAGCCTGCCTTTGTTAGCCGCATCCCAGCTTTTTGGTAAATAAGGAATAGCTTCGGTAAAATCTTTAATTACCTGTGCATACACTGTATCTGCACTTTGAAATTTTTGCGTATAATATTCTTCAATAGGTAGAACATCGGTAATTACTGGTGTTGTGCCCCATCGCGTGGCAACCATATAATACATCAATCCGCGGATGGCTTTACACTCTGCGCTCAGTCCGTCTTTATCTGCCTGCGGGATGGGCGCAGATGCCAGCTTATCTAATGTATAATTACATAGATAAATACCTTGAAAACAATATTTCCATCCCCAAAGGAACTGAACGTTATCGGGCGAAAAATTATTCCATACGGTAAAGTCATCTGTGTAATTGCGCAGCAAATCATCACCCGCATATTCGTTTAATCCGTGCCTTATAAAAAGATAGATAGGCCCTAAGTGAACCGTTCTGTTGTAAGCTTGCATCACAGCACCCTTGCATTGGTCGGTAGTCTGATAAAAATTCTGGTCTGCAACAACGCCATAAGGTGCAGAATCTAAAAAGCTTTTTTTGCAGGAACCGGCTGCTGCCAGCATAATTATGCCAAGAGCAAAATTTAGATAATTTGTAAACTGTTTCATTGTTTGACTTTGTTTATTGACTTTGCTAACGCTTTTAAAACCTGGCACTGATACCCACCGTCATTGTCTTTTGTATCGGGTAGCGGTCTCCATAATCAAGACCCATTATATAGCTTGGGCTATTTCCTTGGCCGCCTTCGTTAGCGTTGAGACGAACACCATTGGCTATTTCAGGATCATCGCCTTTGTATTTTGTGATAACAAATAAGTTTTCAGCCGCCACATACAGACGAATGCCGCTAAAGCCACTATTTCGCAATAGCTTATCAGATAAAGTATAACCCAACTGCAGATTTTTTAACCTGAAATAAGAGCCGTTTTGTAGGCTGTTGGAAACCGGACCTTTTTCGAAATTTCGCTTGGTGCCGCCGGCACTTACTTTCGGATAAATGGCGTTTGTATGTTCGGGCGTCCACGAATTGGCTACCACATCAGCCCACACATTTTGTGGACCGCCTTCGTCCCAGCCGGAGAGATAAATATCACCTATAGTATAAATATCGTTTCCGTAAGAACCTGTCCAGAAGGACTTAAGATCAAAGCCGGCATACGTAAAGTTTAGGTTGAACGAATAAGTAAATTTAGGATTAGGATTACCGATGATGGATTTGTCTTTATCGTTGATAATACCATCGCCATTCAAGTCGGCAAATTTAAAATCGCCTACCTGCGCTGCCTGCTGTCTTTCTACGCCATCCTTGTTCAGCAGTTCGGCTTCGCTGTTGTAAAACCCTATGACTTTATATCCAAAAAATGCACCCAGCGGATCGCCTTCTTTCATTTGTATAACTGTAGGAATGCGCTCGTCGTTTACCTGAATGGGAATGTTATCATTCAGCTTTGCTACTACTGCTTTGTAAGCTGATATATTGGTTCCGAAATCAAGCCCGATTTTACCGAGATTCGTGGTGTAATTTACGGTTACGTCCATCCCATGATTATTTATTTCAGCACCGTTTACCCATTGTGTTACCGGTGCTATGCCATCCGACGCAGGAATACCGGAATATAATGGCAGTGTTTTTTGATACAGCACATTGGTGGTACGGCGGTAAAAGTAATCAGCAGTGATGTGCACTTTTTCATTAAACAAACCAATGTCGGTTCCAATGTTGGTAGAAGAGGTTGTTTCCCAAGTTAAATCGGGGTTGGGAGCATTGGTGGGGCCATAACCTTGAACAAATATTTTACTGGAGTTGTCGCCACCTTCACCTCCAAGCACATAACCCCTGTTTACCGTGCCGGCTATCTGCGACAGGTAAGGGAAATCGGATTGTATGCGTTCGTTACCTAATTGCCCCCAACTGCCTCTGAATTTGAGATCGCTGATCCATTTGATGTTCCAGTTTTTAAAGAACTTTTCATTTGAAGTTCTCCAGCCAAGACCTACGGAAGGAAACGTGCCCCAACGTTTGCCCGGCGCAAAGCGATAGGAGCCGTCGCGCCGGATACTTGCCTGCAGAAGATAGCGTTCGTCGTAATTATAAGTTATTCTGCCCACATAAGATTCGTAAGCGCGGCGATATTCGCTTCCGTTGTTGTTCCTATCCTGCGTTTGAGCATCCAGTACCTGCAGGTATGGATCGTTAGAAATACCGGTCGAAGCGCTCGCACCAAAATAATTAGAGTTTTCTTCTTCAGCTACCGTGCCTGCAGTAACGCCAACCGTGTGTTTGTTGAAGGTTTTGGTGTAAGTAAGAAAGTTGTTGAATGTCCAGTGAAAATATTTTGAAAAGGCATCATTCACACCGGTTTTAATAGAGTAATCGCGACTCCCCAAAGAATAAATTGGCGAAAAACTGTGATAATTATTGTCTATCCGTTCAAAACCAATGGTAGATGTAAATTTCATTCCATCTAATGGCTTTATTATTTTACCCAAATCTATCTCGCCGGAAGCGTTGCCATACATGCTCAGCCAATGATTGGTCCCATTGTTTCTCGCTGTTGCTGCCACAGGATTCAACAGTATATTGATTGCCTGCGCTACATCAAAATATTGATCAAATTCACGATTGGCAGGGTCAAGTGCAGCAATTTCATCCGCCGTTTTATACACCGGTACCAACGCGGGAATATTTCTTGCCAAACCGTACAAATTGTTGTTGTGCCTCTTTTCATTTGAAATGGCAAAATCTTCCCCGAACCTCAACCAGTTAAATATTTTATTGGTGCTGTTGAGCCTGGCTGTAAATCGTTCGTTGTCCGATTTTAGCTGTGTTCCCAGCACTTTAGAGTAGTCAACGCTGGTAAAATAAGTATGGTCATCGTTGCCACCTCTGATTCCTAAGTTATAATTTTGCGTGGTGCCGATGCGGGTAATGGCATCAACCCAGTCGGTGTTGTTTTTTTTACTGTATAAATCAGCCAGCGGACCATCTTCGCCTTTTAGTTTTACGTAATTAAAAAATTCATCAGCGTTAGCCATTCTCCGAACCCTACCGTTGGTAGCCGTCCCGTAGTAAGAATCAAAAGAAATTTGACGCTTGCCACTTTTGCCTTTTTTAGTGGTGATATATACTACACCGTTGGCTGCACGATTGCCATAAATGGCGGCAGCAGCAGCATCTTTAAATACCTGAACACTCTCAATGTCCGAAGGGTTTAAAAAATTCAAACCATTGTTTACGGGTATTCCATCAACGACATACAAAGGGTTGTTGTTGCCGAAAGTACCTACACCGCGAATGCGAACCTTGCCATTGTTACCTGGCTCGCCACCATCGGTAGTTACGGTTAAGCCGGCCACCTGCCCCTGCAGCAGCGATTCGGTATTTTGCACCGGCATACCCTCCAATTTTTTGCCGCTTACGCTACTAATAGCAGAGATAAGATCGCTGCGTTTTTGCGTGCCGTATCCTACCACAATTACCTGGTCAAGATTGTTATCAACCGAAGGTGTAAGATTTACGGACAGCACTTCGTTTTTATTGATTTCCATTTCTTTTGTTTGAAAGCCAAGCCGGGTAAAAACAAGCGTTACCGGCAATGTCACTTTAATTGAAAAGTTACCATTTTCGTCGCTTGTCGTGCCCTGCGAAGTGCCTTTAACCTGTACTGAAACAGCATTAAGGGAAGAATCGTAATTGATAGTGGTTACGCGCCCTGAAATGGTTGTTTGTGAAAAAGAAAAACTGAATAATAATACACAAAAGAGAAGCAAAAGGCACCTCTTGCAACACATAATTAACACTTGTGGCAATGGTTTTAACATGGCAGCATTTTAGTTTATAATTTAAAAAATAAATTGACAGATAACTACGCAGATACAATCGTAAGTCAAATATAAACGGGCTTTACAGATTGAGTATCCTGTGCTATCCTGCACTGTCCCCTACTGTCTGACTGTTTATAAGTCTATAATGAGGGTATTGAAGAAGAGGAATGGTTGATGTTTGAAAACAGAAAGGCAGACAATGATAATAACAAAACACTTGCTTTTGAAAGAAAAAACAACTTGTATAACTGAAGCGCCGCAATAAAGTACTATAATAAAAAAACAATCATGCTTCTTGCTCCATGCGCGCCTACAACCAGCGACTGCTCTATATCTGCGGTTTTTGAAGGTCCCGCGATAAAGGTGGCGAAACCATATTCTGCATTGCCAATCATCTTGTAAGCATCATGCATGGTAGAGACGATATTTTCCTTGTGAAGTACGACAGCTAAATGCTGTGTTATAAAGGGCAACACCCGTTCCTGCACATCATTTTCAGTTATCCATACAGCGCCGTTTTCAGCTACGGCTAGCTTTGCAGGAACGATGTATAAATCGGCGTTTTCATAATCATGAGGCGTCGTGTTAATCGTATTATCGGAAATAGAAACCAACGGCTCAATGGCAGTAACATTACGGTTAGCAATGGCGGAATAACTGCCTTTGATAACAGAAACGATTTGTTCGTAATCTTCCACTATATGCACGTCACATCCAATGGTTCTTGCCACTTCTATAAATTGTTTCACCGGATCATCAAACCAAGGCTCAAACGCTGGTACATCAGCCATTTTAGTTAATGGCGGCTGATTTGTTTTGATGTTGTATAAAATGCTTTGCCGGCTCATTTTTTTATGTTCTTTTTATACCATTCAGTAAATGATTTTTCAGGAGGCGCAGGCATCTCTCTTTCTTTATACCAGGGATTCATTTTGTTGTTGATTATAAACGGAGCCTTGCGCATAATCCATCTGCCCCACTTACCTGCAAACCTGTATAAGGATGAATGCGACAAGGTAAAGGTCATGCCTTGCATAGCCGCCTTTTTAGCTGCGGGAACATACCCTTCTTTTGCCAGCACCTGCCGCCATTTATAGAGTTGCTGGTGTATATCAATTTTCACCGGGCACACATTGCTGCAACTACCGCAAAGTGTAGATGCAAAAGGCAGATCAGCATACTCCTTCATATCTAAATTGGGAGCCAGGATGGAACCGATAGGGCCGGCAATGGCATTGTGATAGCTGTGTCCGCCGCTTCTCCTGTAAACAGGGCAAGTATTGAAACAAGCACCACAGCGAATGCACTTTAATGAGTTGCGAAAATCTTCACGTCCCAACTGGCGGCTTCTGCCATTGTCAACAATTACAATGTGCATCTGCTGACCATCACGTGGCTTTTTAAAATGACTGCTATACGTTGTAATGGGTTGCCCCGTAGCGCTGCGGGTAAGCAAACGCAGGAACACGCTTAGATGATTTCTTTGTGGTATTATTTTTTCGATGCCCATACAGGCGATGTGTACGTCGCTTAAATGAGCGCCCATATCGGCATTGCCTTCATTGGTGCAAACCACAAATTCTCCCGTTTCAGCAATGGCGAAATTGACACCTGTAATGGCTACTTTTCTCGTCAAAAATATATCACGTAAATGCAGTCGGGCTGCGTGTGTAAGCAACTTTGGATCGGCGTTTCCAAACGGTGTTCCTAGATGCGTATGAAACAACTCGCCAATCTCTTCTTTCTTTTTATGAATGCAGGGTAATACAATATGGCTCGGGGCTTCTTTGGCAAGCTGAACAATACGTTCGCCCAAATCTGAATCAATCACTTCAATGCCTTGCTGATGCAGGTATTCGTTGAGATGACATTCTTCCGTAAGCATGGATTTGCTTTTGACCAATTTATTTACTCCCTGTTGCTGAAGAATGCTGTGTATAATCTCATTGTGCTCTCTTGCATCCGCTGCCCAGTGCACCTGTATGCCGTTTGCCAAAGCCTTCTCTTCAAAAAGAGTCAGGTATTCGCTTAAATTGCCAAGCACATGATTTTTTATTTGAGATGCAGTCTCGCGCAATTGTTCCCATTCAGGTATGCCATGTACCGCTTTATCACGCTTCTGACGTATCCACCAAAGTGTTTCATTATGCCAGTTTACGCGCTCTTCGTCTGCATTAAACTGTTCGGCTAACTCTGCATGTTCCTTTGCTTGATTTTGCATTCAAATCGTTTTTATTCTACTCTGCACTGTTCAGTATTTCTGCAATGTGCTTTACCTGTATGTTTCTTTTTTGCCGTTTAATAATACCTTCCATGTGCATCAAACAACTCATGTCAGCACTGGTAATAAATTCAACATCATGGCTGGCATGATCTGCCACACGGTCTTTGCCCATCTTGGCGCTCACGGCTTCTTCTGATACGCAAAACGTACCGCCAAAACCACAGCATTCGTCACTTCGCGTCAGCTCTACCAACTCTATATTTCGCACCATTTTTAACAGGTGTACCGGCTTTGAAAATGTGGGTGCAACCAACTCCGTCATGCTTGAAATATGCAGCCCGCGTTGCCCGTGACAGCTTTGATGAATGCTGACGCGATGAGGAAAAGAAGCTTCGATTTTTTCAAGCTTTATTACATCAGTTAAGAACTCACTGAGTTCGTATATTTTAGTTCTGATAGATGCCGCTTCGGCTTCCCGCTTTTCATCGTGCAAATGCTCTTTGATGTGCAGCACACAACTGCCGGAAGGCGAAACGATATAATCTAACCCTGAAAAATTCTTTACAAACAATTCATCGCAGCCTTTCGTCAGATGCCCAAAGCCCGAGTTTGCCATCGGCTGACCGCAACAGGTTTGGTTCAATGGAAATACAACTTCTACGCCCTGCTTTTGTAGTAACTCCAGCGTTGCTATCGCCACTTTAGGATAAAACTGATCTACATAACAGGGTATAAACAAGCCGACTCTCATACTCTTTTTCACTTTTTTATTTGTTTATCCAATAAGAACGCTGACTCAGAATTCTTTCTGCCTGTTATAAAACAATATTGTAAGCGGGTGTAAACAGTTTGATGGATATAAGATCATGCGGCAACGGCTGGTTATTCCAGGCATTCCGTATAGCGATGGCAGCACCCATGGCAGAAGCCTGCGCCATCTTTGCAGAGTACACTTCCACATAGGGAAAGGCTTCAGCTAGCAGGTTCATGTACACATCGTTTTTACTAAAGCCGCCGTCAACAAATATTTTTTTAACCGGCGAGCCTTGCATCACCATTTTAGTTGATCGTATTTGCTGAAAGATGATGTCTAAAATTAATTGATGATATGCCTCTTCAGCAGTTTCAAAGTCGTACAGTGACCTTTGATAAAACGACGATTGTTCAATCATTGCCGTAGTAGCTTTTATCGCCTGTTCCGACTTTGTTCTGTGAAGCGCATTGCAAAGTGATGGGTCATATTGTACGGTACTGAAATAGTCAACAGAAGTATTGAAATGCGCTGCCAGCCGTTTTATTTCCTGCTCATGCTCATTGCCGGCAAAGAGCCTGGAAGCCTTTACCGGCGCGCCCTGGTAAGAAAGATAACACAAACAGTCATTCTTTACATCATCGCTGGTAAGCGGTGTATGATTAAATGGATTCAGGCTAATGCACCACGTGCCGGTTGATAACAAGATAAAAGGCTCTCCAAACGCGGCCAAATAAGGAATGAGAGCCGCAGAACTATCGTGCAAGCCGGCACCAACCGGTATGTTTCTATTGATCGTTCCTGCTATTTCCTGGCAGGAAATGAGAGGTGGCAATTTTTCTATTATGTTTTCGCGAAAGACCCAATCGTGATAGTCATATTGTTCAAAATTCCAGAGGCTCGTATGGCAGCCAATACTGGTAATATCACTGCAAACAGAACCACATAATAAAAAGCTGATGTATTGTGGCAAATGAAGTGAGTGTCTGATGCGTTTATAGGTATCGGGTTTGGTATGCTTCAGCCAATATAACTGCATACCAGAATTTAAATTACCCAATACCGGTGAAGAGGTTAAGACAGCCAGCTTATTGTCTTTATCATACGCCTGGTAAAACTGTTTCAGCAAGTCATCCGGATAAGGTTTCAAATAATTATATAGCGGAAGAAATGGCTGCCCCCGGTCATCAAGATGAACAAAGCTGGCGCCATAGGCAGAAACGTTTATTGCCGTTATTGTAAAGCGGTCATCTGCCAGTATTGTTTGAAATGAATCCTTTACCCACTTCGTCAGCAAATGAACATCCTCGCACGGAAAGCCATCTTCATCTTTTGATTCCGGTAACGGCTTCGATTCTTCATACAGCAATTCGTACTGCCTGTTGAACAGTAATACTTTTTTATTGGTTTTACCAATATCAAATATGAGCATAACAGGTAGCGGCATGGCGGATCATTTCAGATTATCCATTTTCAGTTTTCTTTTCACACAACAACTCTACAGCCCGGTCGCCACCGTTTTCAATCCTCTTTGTTTGATGAGGTTCTCTCTTACTTTTTCTTTGCGATATACAGCCAGCGGATGCAATGCACCACCGGCACGCAACCTGGCTTCAGCCACAAGCGCGCGCACATCGGTGCGGAAAGCAGTCTGCAATAGTTCCTGCGCTGTTACTACATCATTTTGCCCTTGCGCTTCCGCTAATTTTTTCCGGTCAACCATCAGCGCCTGCGCGTAGGAAATCATGATGGCTTCAACAGATTGCAGCAAGTCTTCCAGCGGGTCTTTTACGTTATGAGAAGCATCAATCATCCAGCCTAAATCGGTGGTGTGATTCATGCCTTTCGCATCCATGCCTTCAATGAGTTCGTTGAAAATAAGAAAAAGCTGATATGGCTTGATACTGCCAACTGTTAAGTCATCGTCACCATACTTGCTATCGTTAAAATGAAAGCCGCCCAGCTTGCCTTCCATTAGTAATAAAGAAACGATTTGTTCAATGTTAGCATTGGGCAAATGATGTCCTAAATCAACCAGTGTATATGCTTTGCTACCAAGCTTGGTTGCATAAAGTAACGACTGTCCCCAATCGCCAACTGTTGTTGAGTAAAAGTTGGGTTCGTAAGCTTTATACTCTACAAACATTTTCCAGTCATCAGGCAAGGTGGCATATACTTCCTGCAGGCTTTCCAAAGTGTTTTGAAACGCTCTTCTAAAGTTCAATTGCCCAGGAAAACAAGAGCCATCTGAAAGCCATACCGTGAGCGCATTTGAGCCTAAATCGATTCCATATTTTATGACTTCAATATTATGTTCAATGGCTTGTTTGCGTACGACTTTATTTACATGTTGCATGGAGCCAAACTTATAGCTCAGCTCTTGTTCCGGCTGATCCTGGAATGTATTGGAGTTCATAGCATCGAACTTCAAACCATTCTGCGCCGCCAGTGCTTTTATGTTGTTTGTATTCTCCGGTATATCCCACGGCATATGCAAGGAAATAGCGCCGCTTGATTGATTTAATGCATGAAGCAGACCGATGTCTTCAATCTTCTCTTCCAAACTACGAGGCTCGCCACCACCGGCAAAGCGACCAAAACGTGTACCGCCAGTTCCCAATGCCCAGCTTGGTATGGCAATCTGAAACTCTGCCAGCTTTTGTAAAATGGCTTCAGCGTTACTTGCCTCTTCTTTTATAAAATCCAGCTTGTACTGATGCTTTTTTAATGACTGGTGATTGTATTCGTCAATCTTATATTTTTCTATAGTCACAGCAAATCGTTTTTAACGTTAGTATGTAATGATTCAAACCATTTATTCTAAGTAAAATACTTCTTTCAATGGAATGGTTACAGGCGAATGATCGTTATTGGTTTCCATAATATCCTCCATAAAAATCCACCATCGCTGCATAACCGGATGTTTCGCCAATTCCGCTAAGGCGCTTTTGTTTTTAATAGCAAGCATTCCAAATAAATCGGAATTTTGTTCGTCTAAGAAAATATGATAGTTTGAAATGCCTTTTGATTTCAGGAGGTCTTTTAATTCAACCCAAATAGCAGCGTGCCTCTGTTTATAGTCAGCTTCGCAACCAGCAAGCATTTTCATTTTAAAGGCGATATGTTCCATATTGATTCTGCCTGTTCATGTTGTCAAATAAAAAAGATTACCTGTAGAAACCCATTGCTACGCCGCCATCTACATTGAGTGCATTGCCGGTAGATTTATTGAGTAAACCACTCACAAAAACAAAGCAGGCAGCCGCAATGTCATCAGGTAAAATAATCTCATTTAGCAAGGTTCGTTTAGCATAATAAGCCGGCAATTCTTCTACGGTGATGCCATATGCTTTGGCTCTTCCTTCAGCCCAGCCGCCAGCCCAGATATTAGAGTCGGAAATCACTGCATCCGGATTTACTGTATTCACACGAACCTTATCACCGCCCAACTCTGCCGCCATCAATCTGGTAAGGTGCGCCTGCGCTGCTTTGGCGGAACCATACCCGGGATTGTTTGGTCCGGCTACTACTGCATTCTTGGAAACAATGTTTATGATATCACCGCCAAAGCCTTGTTTACGCATAATGGTGATGCCAGCTTTGGATACAATGAATTGTCCCTTAACTAAAATATTATATAACCTATCCCATTCTTCAAGTGTATGTTCTGCAATAGATTTTGATATACTGATACCAGCATTATTGATAACAATATCAACACCACCAAAAGCCAGACAAGCGTTGTCAAAAGCCTGTTCTGTCGAAGAAGAATCCGTTACATTGAGCATAGTTGAAGCAACAGCATCTTTGCCAAACAGTTTTATAAATTCTTCTTTTGCTCCTGTAAGGCGTTCCTCATTAATATCATTGATAATTATACAGGCGCCTTCTTCGGCAAACTTCTTTGCAATGGCTTTACCAATGCCACCTGCGCTTCCGGTTATCAACGCGATGCGTCCGCTTAATGCTTTGGGCTTTGACATCCGTTGCAGCTTGGCTTCTTCCAATAGCCAGTATTCAATGTTAAACGCTTCCTGTCGTGGCAACGATGTATATTCCGAAATGGCTTCTGCACCCTTCATTACGTTGATGGCATTGATGTAAAACTCAGAAGCCACACGTGCGGTTTGCTTGTCTTTTGAAAAGGTAAACATGCCTACACCCGGATAAATAATCACAACCGGATTTGCATCACGCATGGCAGGGCTGTTATCGTGTTTACACGTGTTGTAATACTCAGCATACATTTTTCTGTAGGCTTCAAACTGCGGCTGTATCTTTTCTTTTACAGCAGTCACGTTGTTTACATCTTCATTTGTGGTAATACTTAAAACAAGCGGGCTTATTTTAGTCCTCAGGAAATGATCAGGACAGCTCGTACCCATTGGTGCCAACCGTTCCAAATCATTAGAGTTGATGTATTCCAACACACGTTCATCATCAGTAAAATGACCAATCATTTTTGTTTGTGAAGAACAGTAACCACGAAGCAAAGGCGCTAATGCAGCTGCCTTTTTCATTCTATCCTCTTTGGGTAACGAGCCAATTTTCTGTCCGTTGAAAACGGGTCCTTTTTTACCATAACTATCTTCTAAATATTGGGCGCAACGCTCAACTACTTCCAGCGTATTGATATAACTTTCATAAGCTGTATCGCCCCAGGTAAACAAGCCATGCGAGCCAAGCATAATGCCACGGATATTCGGATTAGCATCTAAACAGGCTTTTAACTGTAAGCCCAAATCAAAACCCGGCTTCTGCCAGTTTACCCAACCGATCGTGCCATTAAATAATTCTTCGGTAATGCGTTTGCCTTCTTTAGCTGCCGCAATAGCGATGGCTGCATCGGGATGCAGGTGATCGATATGTTTGAAGGGAAGAAAGCCGTGTAAAGGCGTATCAATGGAAGGCGCTTTGGAAGCAAGATCGTAAATACAATGGTTAAACAATTCTACCATTTCATCTTCCTGCTCAATGCCACGATAGATATTCTTCAGGCTGCGCAGCTTGTCAACATACAAAGCAGCAAGCCCGCTTCGCTTCAACGTACCAATGTCGCCGCCGCTTCCTTTTACCCACATCACTTCTACGTCTTTGCCAGTGAGCGGATCTGACGCCATCGCCTTGCACGAAGTGTTGCCGCCGCCATAATTGGTTAACCTTAAATCGGCACCCAGAAGGTTAGAGCGATAAATGAGCAAGCTAACTTCATCACCTTCCCAGGCAGCCGCTTTAGCATCATCCCATAAGTAGCTGACATGCCTGAATTGTGCCGTACCTGTTTGTGTTTGCATAAGATGTATTTTACAAAACCTTGTAAGACTATAATGATTCGCTTACAACAAGAGTATGTTTTGATTGTTTATTTTATCGAATTTCCATAACCCACTACGAACACAGATAGAATGATAGTAAGTATTCCAACTGTAATAGTGGTTTTTGTTTTTGCGCTTACGCCTTTCCATTCTTTTAAAATTATACCCCACATATTGGCAACCAGGATAATAAACGCCATGTGTAATATCCAGGAACTGGCGCCATTGCCTAATTTACTTTCGCCCATGCCATAAAAGAAAAATTGCAAAAACCAGGTGGTGCCGGCTAATGCAGAGAAGATATAGTTTTTTAAAAGTGGCGTACCCCCATTGGTATAATCGCTAAAAGTTCTGTTCCTTGCATTTAATATCATACACCAGATAAAATTAGTAGCCAGCCCACCCCACAACAACACCACATAGATTACGTTATTCTGAAACAAAGGGTTGAAACCCGCCGCCACAGCCGCTTCAGCCATTGGCTTCCCTGCTTCAATACCAAAATTGAAACAAGCGCTTAGAATACCAGAAATGATAGCTACGGTTAAACCCTTTGCTACATTAAATTCCTGCACACTTTGTTGCTTCTTTTCTTCCGGCAACTCGCGTTCTTTTAAAATGCCGGCACGACCGCTGATATAAATTCCTAGTAAACATAAAGCAATGCCTGTTAATATGACACGTCCCCATGTTGTTGTCAGCAAATCATGGAAAGAAGTTTTGCCTTCGGCAGGAAAGAAGTTGTAATAAAAAGAAGGTACCAAAGCCCCGAAAGCTGAGCAAAAACCAAGCGTCACAGAGTTGCCGAGCGACATTCCTAAAAATCGAACGCCTAATCCATAAGTGAGTCCGCCAATTCCCCATAACACGCCAAACAAAAGGGTATAAGAAATGGTTTCAGATGAGGTATGCTTTATAATTTCTGCAAAGCCGGGGACCGTAAGCCAGGCTGCCAATGGCGGAACGATAAGCCAGGAAAAGATACCGCCAATAATCCAATAGCTTTCCCACGACCAACCTCTCACTTTCTTGTAAGGCATGTAAAAACTACCAGACGCAAAACCCCCAATAAAATGAAAGAAAATTCCAAGTATAGCTTGCATTCGTTACACTATAAAGATTACAAAAATACATGACCTCATTGCTACAACTATCATGTACTGTCCTGCGCCAGCTTACCAACACAAAAGGCCAAATGTTTAAAATAGTTGCTTTTATGAAAAAAATAGTAGAGATATAGAACCAACCAAATTCTTTTCTTTATAGGCTGAACAACAAGTTTGTTTGTCACCGGTTTTTCTGTTCGTCAAAAGCTTTCGTTTGAAAATTTGCAACGGAATGATGCCAATGAGAATGACTTTCTTCTATCTTTTTAAATATGAAATCGCACCCTCTTTTTAAATATTTATACATTGATGTTTTTTCTGCAACGCCGAAATACCTGCAGCTTGCGAATTCTATTGTTACAGCTATTAGTATAGGTAAACTTCAGCAGGATGATATTCTTCCTTCTATCAATGAATTGAGTGCCGAATTCGAAATTTCGAGGCATACGGTAGAAAAGACTTACAAGTATCTTAAGAACATTGGAGTATTGGGCGCCGTATTAGGCAAAGGATATTATGTAAGCAAAACTGATTTCAGACAGCCGTATCATATTTTTTTACTGTTTAATAAACTTAGCAGTCACAAAAAAATAATCTATGATTCGCTGATTCAGGCGTTAGGTAATAAAGCGAACATCAGCTTCTATTATTTACAATAACGACTTTGCCTTATTTAAAAAATTGATCACAGGCAATTATGACCAATACACGCATTTCGTAATCATTCCGCATTTTACAGAAAATGATGATAAAGCGCCTGAAGTGATCAACGCGATACCTAAAGACAAGCTGATTTTATTGGATAAAAGAATTCCTTGTATTACCGGCGAATTCGGCGCTGTGTATGAAAGCTTTGAAGAAGACATTTATCATGCGCTGAAGAAAGCATTGCCGGAGCTTGAAAAATATGATACACTAAAAATCATATTCCCGGAAAACAGTTATTACCCGGTTGAAATATTGAAGGTGTATTATAAATTTTGCCAGGACTATGCTTTCGATTATAAAGTGGTGCACGATATATTAAACGAACCCATACAAAAAAAAGAAGCCTATATTAATGTTATGGAAGACGACCTGATTACACTCATAGAAAAAATACAGGCAACAGAATTGCAAATCGGTCACGACATAGGTATTATTTCTTACAACGAAACGCCGTTAAAAAAATTGATTTTAAACGGGATCACTACCATCTCAACAGATTTTGAACAAATGGGAAGAATTACAGCCGACTTGATACTAAGTAATTCAAGGAAGCATGTCAGCGTTCCCTTTCATATCAACTTAAGAGCTTCACTATAATTACCGTTATCGAAAACATCCAATACCTGAAATAATTAATTGGCAATGCTTCCATTCATTCGAAATCAGAAGCTTTCTTTATCAAAGAAGTAATAAAAAAAGGCCTGCTTTTACAATTATAAAGCTACTTTCTATATTCGACGCATAGCTACCATAGTATGGCTTTTTCCATATTCAGATGATTAGCTGAAATGTTATTGTACCGTTCTGATTTGGTTAAAAGCTTATTTTAGTGATCACGATTGCAAAAGAGAATGTAGTATGAAACCGATAATTCAAAAACTGCCGTTAAGTGAAAGCACTTCTTTCATTGCCAAAACCTTTCGTACGCCTCACTTTGAGGTAGGCTGGCACCAGCATATCGAATACGAACTCATCTTATTTACCGAAGGCAACGGGCTTAGTTTCATTGGTAACCATGTTGGTGAGTTCGAAACGGATGATGTTTATTTACTGGGAAGTAACCTTCCACATACGTTTCAAAAAAGAAGCACTGACCTGATAACGAGTGCAATCGTAGTGCAGTTTACAAGTGATTTTTGGGGAGATAATTTTTTGAATTTGCCCGAATTGAAAGACGTAAAATCTTTGTTAGTCATATCCAATTATGGATTAAAAATTAAGGGAAAAAGCAGGCAACGCGTAAAAAATTTGATCAAAGAGCTTGAGCATGCAGAGGGTTTTGAACGTATCCTTTTGCTGGGCAATTGCCTGCAAACAATAACCCGCTCCGCCGAGTATAACACAGTATCTACGCAGGAAGTAACGCAACCGCAACATAAAGACAAAGAAATTATCGACAAGATTTTCCAGTTTACGATATCAAACTTCAAAGAGCCTGTAAGCCTGGAGCAGGTGGCATCCATAGCCTGTATGAGCATCCCTTCCTTTTGCAATTATTTTAAGAAAAGTACAAAGAAAACATACGTTGATTTCTTGAACGAGATAAGAATAGGCTATGCCTGCAACTTGTTGATTGAGACAAAAAAATCTGTCTTTGACATTTGTTTTGAGAGCGGTTATAACACGATGGCAAACTTTCATAAGCAATTCATGAAAGTAAAAGGAACCGCGCCTTTACAATACCGCAAAGGCTTTGCCGCCCGATCGGCGCAATCAACTCAATATAGTGTATTGCTCGGCTTGAAGCCACCGGTGCTACAATAGCTGTGTCTGAAACACAATCAGGAAAAAGATGATACGCAGACGATGTGTGTAAGTAATCTTATTATTGTACACAACCAACGAATACAGCAACAAGAATAACAGAATTACCATACGATCACGGTTTGATTGATTCCGTCTGCAACCGGATATCTCAAGGCTCCGTTTTTCAGTTTGACGGAGATAAAATATTCAAAATCTTTGCTGCCAAACTCTTTGCCGGAAAGGTTTACATCATACACCTGCCTCTTCTCCACAGGGATCATTTTACTTTGAAAAGACGTGCCGCCAAGATGCTTCCAATACAAAGTAGCGGACTGTACGTTGCCTGATGTCAGCACTCTTATTTTCATGGATAAATCTTCACCTTTAGTCAATAACGTTCTGCGTGTAGTCACTATTAAATGATCAG
The DNA here is from genome assembly GCA_965199905.1 of Ilyomonas sp. GTDB lineage: Bacteria > Bacteroidota > Bacteroidia > Chitinophagales > Chitinophagaceae > Ilyomonas. Next base: position 2,162,276 of record OZ241366.1, read on the forward strand.
TTCCTCGGTATTGTTTTGACAAAGAGAATGGAGCTATACCGCCGTGAACAGCGTTAAGCAAAGAATCATATTGCGTAAGCAAGTGCAGGCTGGCAAGGTTATGTTGTTCAAGATTGGCAACCGTGCCCATTGCACCGGTGGTATTTACGGTTTCTAATAAATACGTAATCATATCTCCCCATAGCAATGCAGCACTGTCTCTTTGCTGTAACAACTGCGTTGCAAGTTGTTTGCGGGCAGCATCATCTATTGCGTGAATAATTAGTTTAGACGTGGTATCCATTTGCCCCAGCAAACAACCAACATGACCCATTGCTTTGGTATAATAAAATGTATTGAGCCAGTAATTGTAATGCGCTTTATTAGTGGTTCCCTCAACCAATGGCGCATAGCTTTCGAATGTTTTAATAAAGTCATATTCTTTTGCCACTTCATTCCATGGCTTGTCGTTTTTATTAATCATGCCGGGACCTTTCATGCCCCATTCTGCCGGACGTGGAAAGTTGGTTTTCCTTTGGTTTTTTCCTGCTTCATACAGATTTCCGCCATCAAGACTAGTAAATAAGGCGGCAGTTTTATCCGCCGCTCTTTCGCCAAACTGTTGCGCTGCCCACTCTTTATATAAATCGGCTACAGGATAATCTCTTAGCGTATCTGCAATTACTTTAAAAGATGAAGCATTCCAGCCGGCTTTAGCAAGTGCTGCAAAAGAAGGAGAAATAACTCTTGTGCGCCAGTGGATGCCCATGAAGCCGGTGCAGCCATATTGATAGGCGTCCAACGCATCTTTCAGCGTGCGTCCTGCCCATAGCTGCGGCGCAGTTAATCCGGGATCATCTTCCATCCACGAAATCTGCCATTTGGGTCTGCCGCTTATGCTGTCAAAAGCCCGCTCTACCGGTGTGTATCCGGTTTGCCGGTTGATGACAGCAAAAGGCATTTGTTTAGGGAAAATGCTGTCAAATTCGGCACGGTTACGCGACGGTCCCAGCACCCAGCCACATGTTGCCAGCGTAAAAGGTGCATTTACTTTTTTTGCAGCCGCAATGGCATTCCGAATGTCTTTTTCGGTACGTTCTACATCCGCCGTTTTCTCACCTTCCCAGGTCCAGCTTTCGGGCGTCCAGAACCAATAGTAATCCAGCGGGTGTGTGGCTTTTATTCTTGCAAAAATGCCTTCGTATAACTCCTGTTTTGTTGCATCGGCATTTATATTTTTGCCCCGCTGTGTCAGTCTGTTTTTTACTTCTGCCGGAACAGTCAGCGGTGTTTCGGTACCAATACAGGTTTTTACATCTAAGGCTTTTGCAAGTGTAAAAGCATCGTGCAGCAAGCCGCCCGTTTTATTAAAAATGGAAATATTTTCTGCTTGTGTATGCGGCCATTTTGATGTGTTTTGCATATAATTTCCACCATACACATCCGTTTCAAATATTTGCGAAGCACCGAAACTGAAATCAGAAGTTTTGCGGGGATAATAATCCCATGTGCTGTCATTGGTATTGGCGTGCAACACGGGGTAAGCAGCCTTTACAGTGCCATCAGCGTTCATGTCATCAGCAGTTCCAATCCAAACGATGGGCTCTGCTCTTTCCCAGCCGCCAAAAGGCGTTTTTTCGGGATATGTATGAAAGCCGATGAAGTTCATGCCCATCTTGGGTAGCTGCGCAATCATCGCTTTGTAATCATCTTCATTCCACCAATCCGGACCTTCCGGAAAATCGTGAAACGGCTGAATGCCTCTTAAGGCAAAAGACGGCGTATAGGTTTTATGAAAACCGGATAATCGGGCAGATGAAAGTTTGCGATCCGGAATCAGATCTTCATCCAATGCAAAGCCAACTCCGGTGGATTCAATAAATTTATAAGCACCATACAAGGCAGCCGTTTCTGTGTTTCCAACGATTATCAATTGATCATCAGACACCGATTGCAGTAAAAAAGCATCCGGCGGCTGCAGCGAATCAAGTTTAATAGCTTGTAACAGCGAACTGCCCTGCAGGTTAGCTTTTGTCGTTATTAAAATGCTGTTGTGTGGCAATTTACCGCCGTTGAATACCTGCATGACAGGAAGCTTTCCCGTTCGTACATACAGGTAGCGATGCAACTCTTTCGCCGCCAGTAATTCGGTTCCTTTCGCCTGCTTATAATATTCAATTACAGGCGCCTGCGCCATCACATGGAAACCAGCGATTGTGAAAAAAAGTATCACCAGAAACCTGCAATTTTTCATTACTATAAAAGTATGATCAAGCATAATTAATTGGAGTTATTATTCTTTGCTGACTATAGCCGGCAAATTGATTTATTGATTGTAACAGCTGCGCTTATAAATGGTAACGCTTTTTCAGCAGGTTCATCATGTTTACATTAATGCTCCATTGGTCTGCAATCGGCTCGTTGGTTTGTGGCAGATGCACCATGTACGGATACGATCCGAATTCCGGTGTGATTGTAACCTCTTTCTGTTGTGCCAATCTCCTTTCCACTATTTTATCCCACCATTTCAGATGCGCATTCAATGCATCCTGCCATTCAGGTAAAAACGGGTCAGGCACTTGTGGACCTTCCGGGTAGCCTACTCTGGCATGTATGTGCTCGGTGTGCTCGCATGCCAGTTCCATAGCTTCGGGCTGGTCTGCCAGTAAAGATTCTGCAACACATACCCAATGCGACACGTCGAGCGTAATGGGAAAAACCGGCAGCGTGGTGAAATATTTTTTAGCTATGTGCGCCGCAAATAAACACTTGTTGCGATGCGTTTCGTGGTAAACCCGCACACCTGTTTCGGCTGTGTAAGCATCAGCTATTTCAAACAACGAGAAGTTTTCTAAAAAAGAAAAAAAATCTTTACCTGTTTGCGAATTCACAAACAAGGGACGAAAGGGTTTCAGCTTTTTAAACCAGGCAGCAAAAGCCTTTTTGTGCGTTGCCAAATCGGCGGCGTACGTATCGTATTGTTGTGCTATCAGCAACATGTTCTGCTTGTCTGCTTCTTTCCATATCTTTTCTAATTCCTGTTGCGTTGTGGCTGCGCTAATACCGAATTCAATGCCATCATAACCGGCTTCTTTTGCCTTGCTCATAAATATATTCCAAGATAAGTGTTCGCTTCCCCAGCGCGGGCAAAAAAATTGTATTGCCATAAATTATAAACCGGTTTTGATTTTTAAAACTTCGGGACGCAGGTAAGGCTTATTGACATCGACTATTCCTTTATACGCATAGGGGTCGTTGCCGGCTACCAATACAATGTCTCTCAAATCTTCGGTGAGGGTAAATTTACCATCCTGATCCCAAGGCAACATGGATTCTGCACTCATGTAATGATTGACCAATGCTGTACGGAAATTATCCGTTGTGGTGTTTTGTAGCGAGCTATGCAATGTATAGCCATTGAAAAAAACAACAGAGCCTTTTTTAACTTCCACAGGAATAATTGATTCTTCCGGATATTGAGACACGTCTACCGTATCTATATCAGCAAAGTTTTTATCGTGGTTCGCAATCCGCGGCATCATATAACCGGCTTTGTTAGACCCAGGGATAATCCATAAACAACCATTGCTGATGTTGGCATCGTCAATGGCAATCCAGGCGCCCGTCAGCGACTTGTCACGGGTCGGGATAAAGTATTCATCCTGATGCCAGGATTGTCCGGCTTTGTCCGGCGCTTTTACAAATAACATAGATTGCATACACTTCAAATTAGGGCTTACAATCTGTGTGAGGATGTTTATAACCTTTTTGTGAAACAGGTAGTTGTAAATCACTTGCGATATTTTATGCGGGAAATGAATTGCGATGTACTTCTTCAGCACATCGTCATCCGCCTCATTGTCTGCCACTTCAACCATGCCGTCTATATAGCCACATTTACCGCGAAAGATGTTAGCGGTCTCCTTTTTCAACTCTGCAATTTCATTACCCGATAACAGGCTTTCTGCAATGAGATATCCATAATTGAAATAAAAATCAACATGGTTTTGACCGATAGCGCCATTGAAAATAAAAGCGTCTTGTAAATTCATAAAATATGCTTTTGTCGGGTAAAAACAGATTCAATTTCTTCCAGAGATTTCCCTTTGGTTTCAGGCACTCTCGCCCGTACAAACAGAAATGTGGCAACGCAGCAAACAGCATAGAACAGTAAAGTGCCGGAAGTGCCAGCCTTTTGCAATAACAACGGAAACGTATAAGTGACTATAAAATCGGCCAGCCATAACAGTAAAGTAGCGGCTCCCAATGCCAGGCTTCTGATATTGTTCGGAAACATTTCTGACAAATAAACCCAGGTAACGGCGCCAAGCGTACAGCCAAAAGAACCTACATAAAGAATTGTAAACAGGAGTACAATGTAATTTTGGTAATAGCTATAATGAAAGCAAGCCGAAATACCAATCAGTGAAATGCCCATAATGCAGCTTCCTGCCAGGAGAAACTTTTTTCTTCCTACTTTATCTACCAGGCCAATTGCGATGAAAGTAGAAACCACGTTTACAACACCGATAATGATGGTTTGCAGCAAAGAGGTAGAAGTATCTAAACCGGTTTGTTTCAGAATGATCGGCGCGTAATATAAAACAGCATTGATGCCTGTTACCTGTTGCGCTACTGCAATCACAATTCCTGTCAATACAATGGGTCTGTTTGTGCCAGAAAATAAATCTTTTATTACAGAAGCCGGCTGTTGCTGAAATGATGTTTTGATGATTTCTATCTCGCTTTCAGCCTCAACGCCTGACATTTTTTGGAGGATGCGGTAAGCCTCTTTCGTTTTGTTTTTTTGGAGAAGCCACCGCGGCGATTCCGGAACAAAAAACAAAGCAAAAAAGAAGATAACAGAAGGAACAACCTGGGAAGCAAACATGTATCGCCAGTTATTTAAACCCGTATCATCTAGCAGATAATTGGAGAAATAAGCGAACAAAATACCAAGCACAATGGCTAACTGATAAACGGCAACAAGCCTGCCTCTCTTATCAGCGGGCGATAACTCAGCAATGTACATCGGCGATACCATGGCAGCAGCTCCCACACCCAACCCTCCAACCAGTCTGAATAGCACAAACGCTTCTAGGCTGTTTGAAAAACCGGCACCAAGTCCTGACAATGCAAACAGCAGCGCACAAGCGGTAAGAACATTCTTTCTGCCGTATTTATCTGCCATGCGACCAGCAAGCAAAGCACCGGCGGCACATCCAATCAGTATGCAGCTGACCGCCCATCCCAAACTATACTCATCCAGATGAAAATAGCTTTTGATATAAGGGATAGCCCCCGAAATTACAGCCGTATCAAAGCCAAACAGGAAACCGCCCAATGCAGCAATCAAAGCAATCTGCCATACCCAAAAATTATTAGCTGCTTTGGCTCTACTATGGGATGTCAGCCTCATTGCGTTCATTACGACAAGCTTACTTAGATGAATGGCTAAAGTAAAATGACCGACATTGTTTTTTTTCCATTATCTTATCAAAAAAAGAAACTGTATTACCAAACAAAAAGCTTGATAAATCAAGATTTATAAAAGCACAACTGCATTGTGCCTTACCGTAATCGATCTAGATTCTTTCACATCAATCGATAGCTTTGCCTTCAACTTTGGAAACAGAAAATATTTGCTCAGTCAGCACCAACACTGATACACCACTAGTACCATCCATCACGTCCACATCCGCTGCTCAAACATTATCTCTTGTCCGGTTATAAGCGACGTAACAACTAAAGCAACCCACTTGTTGTTTCGCAAGTTTATCAACTCGACTTTTTCCATATTAATCGCAAGCTTTGAGTGATTTGCATTATAGGCATGTGATGTTGTTTTTACACTGAAGTTGTTTACTATTTTAGAAAGAAGACATCTACATGGCTTGAGAACTTTAAGTTGCGAAACAAAAAAGGTCAAGATTCTATGGAGATCTTACCCAAAAATATCACTTACCGACGCAGAGTTAAAAATACTGAGTGATAAAGGGCTGATAGAAGGCCGTAAATCAAATGTTATCTTATCAGCCCAGGTAGTACAAACTATTGGGCAAAAAGCTATTTACAGCCGTCAGAAAGCGTTTGTTAAACAGAGTTATTTTGACTGGATAATTGAAGCTATTAAGCATCATAGTTCTGTAAGCAGAAAGGATATAGAGGTGTTATTCTGGGATAAGTTATCCGACTTATAGAACAACAGGCAGAGAAAAACAGATCGGAAATCTGATTAGCGATTTGCGGCGTAAAGGTGTTATTAAAAACATCGGCAATAACTTTAGGCCGGTTCGGGTGTTGAGCGAAACAACCACAATTAAATAATTTGATTAATGATAGTTTTTTGATAAGAAGATTACGAGAGTTTACGAGAGTAATTATGAGATGGTAGAGATAAAGTTATTGGAAATCAACTTTTTATCTCTCGCAAACGTTGATTAATAGGAAAAAACCAAGAGAGTTTATAAGAGGATATGTGAGAATTCATGATTAAAAGGGAGTTAAAGGAGTCGAAGCTTTTATTGTTTCTGAGACAGATTCTCTAAATCAGTTAAGACATCTTGTTTTAAAAGAATCAGCTATATAATTCCCAATAACCATTTGCATATTATTTTAGGGTTCTGTTCTTTACTATAAACAAAAGCGGTTAAAAGTATTAACCGCTTTTGCTATTGTGGACCCACCTGGGCTTGAACCAGGGACCCTCTGATTATGAGTCGACCTAAAAAGCTTATATAGTTTGTTTTCACTTTACTCACCTTTACGCAATCAATTGTTTGTCAATTGATTATGATTTTTATTCTTACCTTAGTGAACTGGCTTTTTAGTCAATTAACTGTGATTTGATTGCAAATCTGATTGCAAATCGAAAGCCCCGGAAATGTGAAGAGTGATTTAGTGAACAAAGAAAAACCGGATGATCATGTCAGTTACCACTAATGTTATCCTTGACACCAGAAGGATAAAAGAAAACAGTAAATATCCCATCAAGCTGCGGGTGAACTATCAAAGAGTTACTAATTATTATCCTACCGTTTTCGACCTCACGCAGGAAGACTATAATAAGCTATCAGCACCCCGCTTGTCTGCTTCTCTGCAAGCTATAAAGAGTGACCTGAAAAGACTGGAGCACGAAGCCGAACAAGTTACCAAAGGAATGCATTCCTTCTCCTTTGCAGAATTCGAAAAAAAGTTCGTTACTCTAAATATGCTATTACACCAAAGAAGACGAAAAGCCGAACCCGTAAATGAGAGCAGTAATAAGGACGATTTCGACTTTATTCCATTTCATAGAAAATTCCCCATCCTGATAGATACCTCTCATGAGCGAGGAACTCTTACCTGGTCATACAGGGAATATATCAAGCGGCTTATCAGGGAGGGCAGAATCAGCACTGCTGTAAACTATCATTGCAGCTGGGCTTCCCTTAGAAAATTCCGGGGCAATGTACGCTTCGAGGAAATCACAACTTCTTACCTCAACCATTATGAGCAACAGCTTAGGGAAGAGAACAAGTCAAAAAGTACTATTGGTATTTACCTACGTCCTCTGCGAGCTGTTTTCAACGAAGCCGCAGAAGTCGGACTGGCAAAGAAGGATAAGTCATATCCATTCGGAAGGAGGAAGTATCAGATACCATCAGCAAGGAAAGTGAAGAAAGCTCTTGAATTGAGCGACGTTGAAAAGATTTACTACTATGATGAGAGCAAGCTGAGCCAATCGGAAAAGTGGTGCAGAGACCTGTGGCTCTTTAGTTACTTTGCCAACGGGATGAATCCGAAGGATATTGCCAACCTGAGGTATCAGAATATCCAAGATGAGTATCTGCTTTTCGAGCGGGCAAAGACAGAACGTTCCCTGAGAGAAGATCCGAAAGTCATTACAGTATATATCAGTGAAGATATGAAAGCCATAATAGAACGTTGGGGCAACAAGTCAGCTCTGCTTAAAGACTTTATCTTTCCCATTCTACAGCATGGCATAACTCCGCTTAGACAATACACTCTCATTCAAAATATAGTAGGTGTTATTAATGAAACGATGAAGCGGATTCTGAAAGAATTGGGAATCGATAAAAAGGCAACCACGTATGTTGCCCGGCATACCTTTTCAACGGTGCTCAAAAAGTCAGGTGCAAGCACCGAAGAAATTCAGGAAGCATTGGGACATACCGACATCAGAACAACGGAAAGTTATCTTGATAGCTTTAACAGGGAAACAAAAAAACAACTTGCGAATCAGTTGACCGCATTTAAAAAATGAACTTTGTGTGGAGAATGAAAACTTCAAATTTTCATTTGAGCAGCTTATTTATAATCTTCTAAAGTGGTTCATAGCAATTGCGCACAACGAACCGGTATTGCCGCAGATGGGATATTTGTTGCTGTGTCAGCCCGCAACCGCAACCGAATAATGAAATAAAAATACAAGTTAACAACTAAATGTTGAGTAGAATTCCGTCAAGCCCAGATGCAGTACAGTAGCGATTTACAGCTGATTTATCTTCCGTCTGCCCCATTTGCCGGCAATACATTTGTTGCTTGCTGTGTTTTTGTCATGCCGTAGTACCAGTTTGTCGTAATGCCTGGTCACTTTTAATTTAAGATTCTGTCAACACCTTGATTATACTCAAGCTTGAACTAAATTTGGAAATGTTGTTCTCTTTAAAAACAAGAAGTTTTTTATTCAAAATCTTCGCTGGTTTTGGGTGTTTGGCTAGTGTTTATCATTTTGTTGGCTTGTTTTATAAAGTAGATGAAGCCCCGATTTGGCGTCATCTGCTTTTTATTGGGATAAATATTTTTTGTGTTTATGGTTTCTCAAAACGTCCAAAATATTTTGTCTTGTTTGTAATATTACTATTTGTCCAGCAATGTTACAGCCACGGAACGTATATGGTTAATTTATGGATGAGGACAAAACAATTACATTGGATAAGTTTCTTTGATTTGCTTCTTCTTCCAATTGGATTAATTTGTCTAATTGAAGATTATACACTGAAAAACCAAAAACTAAAATCAGTGTAGCTTTCAAAATTGTCAATAATATTTGTTTGTCAATATTGAGTTTTGTGAAACAGTCTCTATAAATTTTGAGTTTGGTCACAACATAGCAGACAACTCGGTATTGCTTGCTTGCAGGCGGGGCGATAGCGTCGTGACTGCCGGTAACCGAAGCTAAACTAATATTTTATTGTTGATGTTTACTTACTAATGCTCACCTGCGTTCCGTCGTGCTGGAACTAAAGCTGAACAACGTTATTACTGCTGATGCTGCGCCGTGTCTGCCCCGCTTGCAGCAATACTTTTCCTACGTTTACAAATCATTAGTTTTAGATACAAATTGAGAGAACAGAAGGCTCAAATAAGATAGTCAATACTTATAAGCTTATAGCTTCTCTAACATGCTTATCCTGAGCCTTCCTTTTACTCACATGCCGGACAGTTCATTGAGCAAAAAGCTCGTGTTAGGATAGTGGGCACACGGTAAGATTGTTCTTCCGTCTTTTCCTTACTTAAAATTAATAAAGATTTTCTTATGAATGAAACAACTCTCTATTGCGGTATTGACGTTTCCTGCGATACGCTCGATGTTTGTTATCAGGATGAAGGCAAGGTGCTGCAACATGTTAAAGTGACCAACAACACAAAAGGGTTTACGCAGTTGCTGAAATCAACCGGACGGGATTACCGCTTTGTAATGGAAGCCACCGGTGTTTACCATATCTCCCTGATGTTCTTTCTCTATGAACACGACTGTACGTACAGTGTGGTCAATGCCCTACAGATCAAACGCTATATCCAGATGCATTTAGAGCGCAACAAGAGTGACCGCAAGGATGCAAAGCGCATCTGCGAGTACGGCATCGAACGCAAGCCATCTCCGTCTCAAATGCCCAAGGCGGGCTTTATTTTGAATGCAAAACGCTCAACAACGCCATCAAAAAGATAACGACGGAAATCACTGCCTTTACTAACCAGATACATAGCCTGGAGAAACTGCCTGCCGGCAGTGCAGCCGTCATCAGGGCGTACCGGAAAATTGTTGCTGAGTTAGAAAAAGAACAGAAGCTGCTTGAAAAACAACTGGATAAAAAACTTGTAGAATGGCAGCCCGAACTCGTACAAAAAGTAAACAGTGTCATGTCAATCGGCAAACGGGCAACAGCAGAACTGATTGTCTATACACAAGGCTTTAAAGACATGAATAATTACCGGCAACTCATTAGCTATGCAGGTCTTAGTCCAAGAGAGTTCACGAGCGGTACCAGCATCCGCGGACGAAGTAAAATCTGCAAGCAAGGCGGCAAAACGCTGCGCAATATCCTGTATATGTGTTCACTCAGTGCTATAAAAAGCAACCTTGCCTGCAAACAACTTTATGAACGGCTAGTCGCAAAAGGAAAAAATAAAAAAATGGCGTTGATCGCCGTCTGCAACAAGCTTCTCAAACAAGTATTTGCTGTCGTTCACAACCAAACTTTGTTCGATAACAACTACTCGAAAAATATCGCCTGATTTATTTGGTTTTTTACACAGTTCATGTTGGCTGCTGTGCTATCTATCTTAAGAACTTCGAATTCGTTTATAAAATTTTCAATGTTCTCTTTGTTTTTGCCAAATGAAAATGCAACTTGATTTAGTCTATCCAAGTTACAAATGCTGTTAAGTAAAATTTTATTGTCTAACAACACTATTGAAATCATTTCATTTCCCCAAGTCCTAAAGTCGCGATGAGGATTATAAACTTCAATAAAATCTTGATTATTTTCTTTTATTGTCCACCCTAAAATGTCAACTACTTTTTTTGATAAATAATAATTTTCAATTTTAGAAAGTCCAGTATTAAAGTGTGCCAACTTCAATTTGCGTTGTTGACTTTTATAAACTAAAGCACTTGCTAATAAAAAAACAGAAGTACCAGTAATACAAAATATTAATAACGTCAACCAGGAACTAACTCCATTTTTGACTAAAAAGAAAATTGCAGTAATAACAGGAATAAGCGCAGTATATCTCAAAGTAATGGCAGCGTCAAAGTGATATTTACTTCTCTGTTTGTTGAGAAAAAGCATTTCGCTTTCGGTCATGTAATTAATATTCTCGGAAGTCATATTGCAATAAATAACCACTTTAATATTTAAGCTGTCAAAACGCATAGCAGCCAACGAACAGGGCTTGCTGCAGGTGTGGAATTCATTAAACGTCCAGCCTGGAACCGCTGCTCAATAGTGAACTAAAAGTACAAGTTAAAAACTAAAAGCCCAATAGCATTCCGTCAAGCCCGGACTGAAGCATAATGCAGAGATGAAGCTGAAGCTAACAACGTCCAGCCACACTTGCAGCAAACCCCATGTTGGCAGCAGTTATGGTAGTCTCATTCCACCTGTAACAGAAGTATAAGGGAAAAAGTCTGGCATGAAGCCATCAAACCCTTTTTGTGTTAGCCATAGTTGTCTATTAGGCTCAAAAATATCTTTAGAGATAGGTATCTGGGCATTAGGATTATGGAATACACTAAAGCCTTCACTCCAATTTTCGTGATGTGTACCGTCACCAACATAATATTCAAAAACCATTTCTGGATTTTGGGGAGTATAGCAACTTCCTACTCTTGAAAGTATTACTTTTTTACTTCCAAATCCATTCTGCCTACCGATACGATTGAATTTATCAAGGTTGCCAACATTTGTAAAGATTACGGCACTAATGTTCTCTGCACCTTTCAAATTAAAAAAGCCATAAGGAATGGTCTTGTCTTTATAAGTGTATTGAGTTATAAACTCGTCCCGATTAACTGTGTTACCGTATATATCCTTTTCGTGCTTAATTACGAAACCATACTGTAAGTACCCCATAAATCAGACAGTAGTTAGCTGATGTTTTTCTTTTCATCAGCGATATTTTTGTATTCAGATGGTGTCAGATTATCAAGTGCTTCATGAGGTCTTCTGTGGTTGTACTCTTCCATCCATTCAGTCGTTAACAATCTTACTTCATGCAATTCAAAGAACAGATAAGCATCCAGAACAGCTTCTCTGTACAGCCGGTTGAACCGCTCAATAAAACCATTCTGCATCGGTCTGCCCGGCTGCGTGTACTGAATGCAAATGTGGTTCTCTTCTGCCCACGTTGTCAGTTCATGCGAGGTGAACTCCGGTCCGTTATCCACTCTGATCCTTACCGGTTTGCCTCGTTCAGCAATCACCCTGTTCAATACTCTTGTCACTCTTTTGGCAGACAAAGAGGTGTCAATCTCAATAGCCAGTGCTTCTCTTGTACAGTCATCAATGATGTTGAGCGTTCTGAACTTTCTTCCGCTCACCATACTGTCACTCATAAAGTCCATGCTCCACGTTTGGTTGATGGCTGTTTCTCTTACCAGCGGACGCTTTACTCTCGCCGGCAGCCTGCGCTTGCGCCGTCGTCTTTTATTCAGCTTCAGCATCTTGTACACTCTGTATACTTTCTTATGGTTCCAGCTTTTGCCGTCTCTTCTCAGGTAAGCAAACAGCTTTCTAAAGCCATAACAGGGATGCTTAAACGCTAAATCCTGTAAGGCTCCGGCAACTTCTGTGTCATCTTTTTTACTGCTGTAATAGTACTGTGAACGGGACAGGAACGTCATCTTGCAGGCTCTCTGAACAGGTAACTTGTAATCTTTTACAATCCTTTCTGTTAACTGCCTTTTGTCAGAGAGCCCCAGCCTTTTTTTGAGATCACATCTTTAAGAATGGAATGATCCAGGCTCAGCTCGGCATACATCTTTTTCAGCCTGCTGTTCTCTTCTTCCAGATCTTTGAGCCGCTTGACATCCGAGGCTTCCATGCCTCCGTATCTGCTTTTCCAGTTGTAAAATGTGGCTTCGCTAATGCTGTGCTCCCGGCAAAGTTCTTTGGTGGCTCTGCCCGCTTCCTGTTGCTTCAATATGGCAACAATCTGCGTCTCTGTAAATCTTGAATTCTTCATCGTTTGCAGTTTAAAATTATACTTCTTTCTCTAATTCTAAACTGTCCGATTTTTAGGGATACTTACAATACAAGTAAGACATAATTTTATAATCAGGAAAGTTGTTGGCGTGCGAATGATGAAATGCTTCAATTGCGATAACTAAAGGCTTCTTTTCTATGTGAGGCATTTCCCAATATTTCTTTTTCAATTTGGAAAATAAAGCACTTCCTAATTTTATTGTAGTCTGGTCAATTATATCCCGTTGAGCTTGTTTTTGTTGTTCAGGGTTTGAATTATCGAAAGCTTGTTTTATTAGTTCTTCAGTGTCCTTATCATTGTTGGTCGGATTAGAAGTAACTGCTTCAACAGCTATCTCCAGATTATTTTTAGTAATGAAGAAGTCTGGATTGTCACCTTCTCTTTTGATGACAAAATTATTTTCCTTGAAGAATTGATAAAGTAATATCTCCCAAAGTCGTTGGTTAAATCCTGTAGTTTGAAATTGTTCATTTAAATTTCCATCAATGTCTTTAAATTCTTTGGAGACTTCCTTGATAAGTTGTCGTGCAGGTTCAAACACTGGATTACTAATCAATTCTCGAAACAATTCGTGAAGTTTACTGTCGTCAACTATTTGTGTTGTAAGGTCTGCCATATTATTGCTGCCAACGTTGAACGGCTTGGCGTTGTGGCGGCATTTGAAATACGTCAGCAGACAACTAAAGCCGATTAAAGACCTAAAGTACAAAACATATTCTATTGCTGAGCGATGCTGGTCACGATGGAACTACTGCTGAATAAGGAACAAAATGCAGATGGCTTGTTTGTCGCCCCGCCATAACGCCAAACCGCATGTTGGTAGCCGTTTTTCTTTGCATGATAAACAAGTAACTATTTGTTTTGAACATTGATATAAAAATTTTCATCCACTGAAATTTTGTTTGACTTATTTACAAGTTTTATTGTCTGCCAATCTGTTGTCGGCTTAACCCATAAAGGTTTGTCCGCAACTATTTTTAAAGGCATTGTAAAATTATTTATGCAATTTATAAATCTATATCTTAATTCATTTCCTTCTAATTTGTATTCAAACGTTGGTATCTGAGTTGTTCTTAAATATTGGTCAAAAACTTTTGAAAAATTAATTCCTGATTTCTCGTTAATGTAATTTTCAATTTGCTTTGTTGTTACTGTTTGATGATAAAACTGTTTGTTCATTCCAATTAAGATTTGCCTGAACTTTTCATCATCATTTATAATTTGTCTTATCATGTGCAACATGTTTCTTCCTTTTGGATACATGTCGCTTCCACCTTCTTTGCCAACATTGTAAGGTCCAATAATTGGCTCGTCGTTTTTTATGTTGTCCCTTGTGCCTATTACATATTTATTGCCTGCACTGTCACTTAAATAATCTTTCATGTAAAGAACATCTGCATAACAGGCAAAACTTTCTTGAATCCATTTGTCAGCAGGGTCTTTGGCTGTTATGCTGTTGCCAAACCATTCATGCGCACTTTCATGAACAATTAAAAAATCCCATTTCATTCCATATCCTGTTCCTGAATAATCTACGCCATGATTGCCGTTTACATATCCATTGCCGTAAGCAATATCACTTTGATGTTCCATTCCATAGTTTGGAGCATCAACCATTTTGTAACCGTCTTCATAAAAAGGATAAGCACCAAACCAATGTTCAAAACTTTTCATCATTGAATGAACTTGAGGCAACATGTGTTTTTTTGCTTTGTCATAGTTGTAATCCAATATCCAGTAATTCAAGTCTAAATTGCCTTTTAAACCCTTGTAGGTTTCTTTTATGTTTACATACTTGCCAATATAAGGACAGATGTCGTAATTATTAATTGGATTTACAACATGCCATTTATATGTTTTAGTGTGATTGCTATTTTGCTTTTCAAATTCTAATCGTCCGTTGCCGATTGCAGTTAAAGTATCAGGAACTATCATTGTTAAAGAAGCGCCTGAATCTGGTTCATCACTTTGAATGTCTTTACATGGATACCATGTGCTTGCTCCAATGCCTTGACAAGCTACGGTCATCCAAGGTCTGCCTAAACTATCAGTTGTCCAAACCCAACCACCGTCCCATGGTGGCGTTGCGGCTTCATGCGGACTTCCTGAATAGTAAATCGTAATGCTGTCAATAGAGGCTTGGTGTTGGTTTGAAAGGTTTAGATACCAAACGTTCATTTCATTTGCAAAAGATATTTTTTGATTATTCAGTTTAACACTGTCAATTTTTAATGGCTTTTGCAAGTCAATTTGCATAACACCGTTATTGTCGGCTAAAACTTTGTACTTAATAATATTGAAACCACTTATTGTTTTGGATAAAAAATCTGGTTTTATAGTAATTGCATAATAAAAAACGTCCCACCATATTCTTTCAGGAGTTACAGAGCCACGTAAAGTGTCTTGATGAGTCAAGTGTTTTTTGTCATTCCAGGGTTGAGCTACTACAACATTAATTATTAAGCAAAATAAAAATCCAAACAACAATCTTTTTCGCATAACTAAAAATTTAGTCAAACATAACTAAAAGTTTAGTTGTTAGAATACTTTATAAAAAAAGATTTACTGAAATGAATTGCGAAGTGTCCGATAAAATGGCTACCAACGGTAAGGCTTGGCGATGGGCTGGTATTCATTGCTTGTCAAGCCCGGAACCAAAGCTGAAATTGTTACCAAAGCTGAAGATAACAACTAATAGCTAAATTTATAATGTCAAGCTGGAACTATTGCTGATATTGATTTTGTAGCCGATTGTTCTTCCGTCAGCCAGCCTATTGCCAAACCTATTGTTGTGCGTTCGTTTTTTTGTCAAACATGTTAAGGTCCGATTTTAGGCGCTTCTATAAATTTATTGTGACTGTCAATGTAATGACTGTAGTCAAAACGACCTGAGCCTAATAATGCATTTTCACTCTTGTCCATATACACCCCTAAAAAGTCACCTTCTGCTACATAATGCCAATTACCTTTTTCTACAATTTTGCCTTTGTCATCTGATTGATAAGAAATAACGATGAATGAATTATCATTTTTAAGTATTGCTTTGCAAGAGTCACAATTTGGATATTTAATTAGATTGTAGGTTCCGACAAATTGTAATGATGCTTCTTTGTTGTATTGCTTGTTACTAAAAGTTATAAATGCTAATAAGGCGAAACATGATAAGCAGCCAATAGTGAATAATATTTTTCTCCAAGTAGTCTTCGAAGTAAATATTTTCCAACCAAAGAAAAGTCCTGCCAAAGCAATTATGCCATAAATTATGTAAGCAATTAAAATTCCTAAAGCAGCCATTTATGTTTCGTTTAAGGTGTCGCTCTAAAATGACGCACAACGTAGGATGGCTTTGCGATGGGCTGGGAAAAGCAGCACATCAGCCCGAACCGAAGCTGAACAACGAACTGAAAGTAAAAATTAACAAAGTGCTGCTCAATTATTTTATGTCAGTTGAAACAAAAGTTGAAGAAAATACAAATGCTGATGGTAATTCCGTCAGCCAGCCTATTGCAAAACCGCATGTTGTGCGTTCGCCAAAGTCAACTAACAAACTTAAAAGGGCTATCAAAGACTTGTCCGAAATGCCTTATTTAGATAACGAATATTTACATAAAAGAGAGCAGTCTTTTAAGTGTTTAATTAAAATGTGGGGGCTTGATAACCTATAATTTTAGCAATAAGAATTAATGTGTCTTGCATAGTGGCTCTATATTCAAAAATGGTTTTATATAAATCAGATGTATTATATTCTGTCATTAAAACTTTAAGGTTGTTCTTTAGTTTGTGTACTGTCAATTTTGTTAAGTCATTCGGAGACAGGGAATCGTCAATTTTGTCGTGAGCAAATTTATTTCTGATTTTTCTTAAATTGTCAATGCTAATAAAGTTGTGTTTATACTGTTTGTATTCATTGGGATAGTATTTTAGCAACCCCTTTTTACAAACTTCTAACTTTTGTTCCATTGTTAATTCGCTTAGGTCTTTTGCTCTTCCTTTGTTGTCTTGATAGAACGTTTTTATTTCTCTTTTGTCTGATTTAAAGCATTCTGCGATTAGCATAATTAGAGTTTGTTCTAAGTCAATGGTCGTACTTAGATAAAGTCCACGCAGTCGAACTTCTTCTGTATGTAATAAAACAGAAAATTTTAAATTTGAATTGTCCATTAGAAATTTTTGTAAAATTTAGATTGTCGCCGATTGGTGACGCACAACTCATAAATAGACGAAAGTTTCGATTCGCCTTTTTCTTGGTACAAATATACATTTCCCGTTGATTGTCAGTATCGAATCATTTCGTTTTTCATGTTGCTGGTTTTGACACAGGCAGTTCTGTGTAAGATTGAGAAACAAGAATACGAAACGACAACCCAAACCGCAAAAGCTTCATTACAGGTTCAGTTTGTCCAGTGGACTTTCGATCTTTCCAATGTCTTTTTTACTGACATGGGTATAGCGCATTGTTGTCGTAATATCGTTATGCCCCAATAGCTCCTGGATAAAGCGGATGTCGGTGCCGCTTTCCATCAGATGAGTAGCATAGCTGTGCCTGAGAGAATGAACACTCCCTTTCTTTGTAATGCCGGCTTTCCGTTTCGCCTCCGCCAGCACCAGCTGAACACTCCGGGTACTGTAAGCTGCACCTCCCTGCCCCTCGAACAGGTATTCTTTCGCCTTGTACAGCCTGACATACTCCCGTAATCCCGCTAATAGTTTGTGTGAGAGAGGAACGAGCCTGTCTTTCTTTCCCTTTGCACCGTGGATGTGGATCATCATCCGTTTGCTGTCTATATCCCTAATTTTCAGGTTGACGATCTCGCTGACTCTCAACCCCGCTGAATAACCGGTCATCAGCATCGCCCGGTGCTTCAGATTGTCAACTTTACCGATTAGGATTGCGACTTCTTCCATCGCCAGCACTTCCGGCAACTTCCACGGCTTCCTGGGGCGGGGTATATCATAAAACTCCGAGGGTCTGCCCAATACTTTCTCATAGTAGAACTTGATGGCATTGATAGTCGTATGGATGTGCGTCTCGCTGTGCCCTTGTTTGGTGATCAGCCATAAGAGGTAGGACAGGATGCTCGCCTTATCCAGATCGGCTACCTTTCTCTCTTTTAGCAATCGGAGCAAATGATGAAACGTATTGCAGTAGGTATGGATCGTTCTGGGACTATACGCTTTCAGCAACAGCATCTCCTTGTACCTCTTCAATGCTTCCGTATTTTCATCATTGAGCGGGTAAGCGACAATCAGGCTAACGGTTGCTTTGGTGAGTGGCTTGTCCGGCTGGGTGACGATGGCTTTTCTTTGTTGCAGGTACCGTTTCAGCTCTTCCTGTTCTACAACGGCTTCCTTTCCAACAGCACTGACCAGTCTCCGGTGGTGTTCTTTATCCAGCGGGATATACCAGCAGCCATGTGTGCGGCTCCACTTAGCATCAGGTACCATTTTGACAAGGTTACTGATAGCAGCATTGAAGGGAAAGCGGATGGCGATGCTTTCCTGGCTGCGGTGGAAGAGCGGTGTAAGAATAACAGTGATCATGGAGTATTCATTTGGGAACAATAAAGGTAATCGAACCTATTATATATTGAAAGAACCTCTGAGCCGAAAGCTCAAAGGTTCCTGCGCTTCTTTTTCTTTCTTTTTTTCGGCAGCAGGGAAGGCGCCTGCGGTTCTGCTGGATGCAGGGGGGCAGTGAGCAACTCCAAAATGCCTTTTTTTGCTGGTGTTACACCAGGCGTTCTTATATCCTTTTTCTCAGTCTGCAGGGTCATGGTTCCGGATGTGTTGTCAGGAAGAAAGCTTTCCTGCCTTTTCGTCGTTGTCTGTTGATGCCGCCATGCTTTTTGAAGGTACCCAAGCGAGTAATTTCTGTCCACTTCACTGCCCTTGAACTTGTACTCTCCAAGTGAAAAACTGACACCCTGCTTTTCATCCGTTTCTCCCTTGTATTTGTAAACCGTTTCTATCCCTGTCTTTTGAAGAGCTTTTTCCAATTCCCGCATCGTTTTGGACTTAGGCAATTGTTCGCTGATAAGGCAATAGATTTTGTATCGGGTTGCCTCTCTTTCGTTAAGACTTTCTATGTTCGTTTTGGTCAGGTCTTTTTCCTTTGCTTCCCTGAGATGATAGCCTATCGTGAGCAACTCCGCGGCTTTTTTTCCGCGCAGACCGATGTAGTTGTCCTTTATTGTCTCCCCTTTGTTGTTCACCATATTCGCCAGGATGTGGAGATGCATATGGTCTTTGTCCGTGTGCTTGGTGATGACACACTGCGTGTCTCTGATCCCCAACTCTTTCAGGTAAGAGCGAGCAATACGCACCATCGTTTCATCCGCTGGTTTCTCACCCGGGTAAAAGCTCAGGATGCCGTGAAAGACAGGCTTGCCTAATGAGGGTCTCAGGCTGTGCTGCGCTTCAAAGTCTTTTGCCATTTCCCGGTAGTCATAATCCCTGACTCCTTCCGCTTCCAGAATGACAGCCCTCTTCGCATCTGCACACACATAGCGACAGGCTCCGTAAAACGTCTTTCCGCGTATGACTTTACTGATCATCTTTCACTTCCTCCCTTTTGCATTTATCCTTCCTCTAATCGGTTTATGATTTGCCGGATGGCTTTTCCTAAATCAGCGAAGTACATCCTTCCTGTTTCAATGCCCGCCTGGTGGTATTTCCTTGTCAGTTGGTTGAGGTTGTTTGCCATGCCGGCAAGCTGCCGGATATGCGTCATCTGTTCCTGAGAAAGTAAAGCTTTTACATTGCCTCCTTTTACAGCTGCTTCCCTGATATAAACAGTAGGCTTCCTGCCCGCTTCCTTTGCCTTGTTTTGGACGATCTGATACTCTGCCGGGGTGAACCTGATCCCGGTAACACAGGAACGCCCGTTGAGCTTTTTGGGACGTCCGCCCTTTTTTTTCTTTTCACCCGCAGATTCCTTCTTTCTTTCAGTTTCACTTTCGGGCAGGTTTTGACTTGTTTCTCTCTCCACATTTTCCATACTCTCCTCCGTTTCCTTTCTGTGTCCTTTGCAATGTTCCCTGATGCGACCACCGGGAGCAGAAGGGCAAGCGAACCTGTTTTTGTGTAACAAAAACACCGCTTGCTACTACCCGAGTTTGTTACAAGTGTCTTCCCTTATTTCTTTTTAGCAGCTTGTTTCCGGCAGTCTTTTGATGCCACTCGTTTAAGTCTTTGTATCCGCGATAGAGGGCAGACCTGTCCAAAAAATGGTCAGGTCGCCTGAGTGCTTCTTTTGTGCATTTCCTGCCGGCTGCGTCCCTGTCTAAATACAGCTCTATCCGCTCTCTTTTTTCCATTAGAGGCATGCTCTTTTGGAAGAAGGAAAGGGAGTTTAGAATCAGGTAGTCCGAACCGGTTGTTTGCTCTTCCTTTGGCAGCTTTCCCTCCCTTAGAAGAGTTTTATAAGAGAGGAAGTCGAAGAAGCCTTCAAAGACCCTAATTGAACTATTATTTCCGTTGTTTAAGAGAGTAAAAGCTTTGGGTGAGGATGACGCCTGGAAACGCTCATTGCGAAGCTCCCAGCCGCCTTCATTGTTCTGAAAGCCGATGGCTGTAAATTTCTTTTCATTGAGGGAAAAGAATGCCTCCTTGCAGTATTGGTTCAGCACGTCTTCGGGTATCTTTCGGGTGGCTGCATAGCGGCAAAGGCGGGGGTCTGTGATAGGGCTCTTTGCGGCTATGACAATGAGATCCGGTTCAGGGACACTTCCTTTCTTTTCTTCCCCCGTGTGGGTGTGCCGGTGAACCGGTGTCCTTTCAGTCGTTCCCCTTGCTCGTTTTTCTAATTCTTTCCTCTTTTCGTCAAGCTCAGTTATGCTTCCTTTTATCAATAAAGGAGAGTGCGGGTGAAAAGAAAAAAGAGAGAGCTTTTGCAGGAAGTGGATAATACTGCAGGTGTGATATAAAGTGCCGAAATCTACCAAGGTTCCGCCCCTGCCGGTACCGTGATTATACCACACATTCTTCTTGCTGTTTACCTTGAAAGAAGGTTCTCTTTCTTCCCGTAAAGGTGAGAGATACCAGTGGTCTTCTCCTCTTATCTTTTGGGGCTGGTGTCCCAGGAAAGAAAGGTAGCTGATGAGCGAAAGCTCGTTGGCTTCTGCGCAGTTCACAGCTCTTACTTTTAAGGTTGCTGAGAGGGAAAGAAAGGACTTGGAGGAAGCTGTCTTCCTTTGATTATAGCTTCGACGTCTTCACGGGTAAAATACCTGCGGTTGCGAATCTTGAAAGAGCGCAGCTTGCCGTCGTTGATCCATTCATAGATGGTGGGCTTCGATACCTGGAAAATGAAGCACAGGTCGGACAGTTTAAACAGTGGCTTTTGCGGCAGATGTTCTTCCTTTTGTGGGGTTTGCTTTTGCGTTTTCTCACTGACGGCTTCTTCAATCAATTTCTTCATTTGCTGCCAGAACATATTAGGTTCCATCGGAAACAGCATCGGTGTCTCATTCATACTCTTACCTCTTTTTCTCGTTAACAAAATGATTAGACACCGAAGGTAGAAACAGGGACAAGAGAAGTCAATACCTGACCAAATATTAGTCAGGTGGGAAAAGGGTCATTTTTCGGAAAAAATCTCACGCTTGCAGAGCAAATTTTTGCATTCAAATCAGATTAGAAATTGAGCTAATTTAGCAGATAGATCTTTGACGTTAAAGCGGTAGTAATATTCTTCAATTTTATGGTAGAGTAGAACCAAAAAAGTGGAAAGAAAAATCAGTATTTATACGTAGGTTTTTGAGAGTTGGCCTTGTTACTTTTGGAACGAGAATCTTGTAATAAAAAGAACACAATAATAGAGGATATTAATGCAGATTGGAGGAAATTTGAGAAAATACAGTGACTAAGTTAGTCGATCTGAAAGAGCTAGACGGCTGGTTTGAAGAGCGCTTCCATATTAGCCTCAGTAACTGTGACCATGTGGTTCAGACAATCAGAATCCCAAAAAAAGAACCGGACTAGCTGAAAGACAGGTTGACCAAATGCATGTTTTGCTGAGGGTTTCATGGACTCCTCATGAAGTATCCATGGCTTTGAGTGGGATGGGCCTGGGAGGAAGCAGTAAGTATGATTATTATTTTTTGAGTGCTGAATATTTGCTTGCAATAACAATTCTTAGTTATTGTTAGTTGTCTTTCTTTTTAATTTTAAATCTTTAAGTTCAATTCTCCACCTAAAAAGAAATCCTTTCCAAATTTTAAAAACCTGTTCTTCATTATCTGTTCGTTGTGACTGCGGATAATTAATTACAAATTGCTTGATGAGCAATTTTGGTGCACGTTTAACCAAAGTAATAAGCCCTTCTGGTTTCTGTTCGTTTGACATCCTTGATATAAATCTCTTTTCTTTTGAAGAATAATATAATGCATAACCATTGTCGGCAGATGAATAAACATTTTTAAATGGAATAGTTTCTAATTCACGATAAAAGCCATCTACTATCTCCAAATTAAATTCGTCGTGTTCGAATCTAGCGCAGGTCGCAACTTCATATCCGTAAACAAGTCTTTCGTGATCGATTACTCTTCCATCTGGTTGAGTAGAAAAATAGTGCGAACATATCAAAGTGCCAAAGGGATTGATTCCATACACCTCGTAATCCTGACTAATTTTTGAGTCAATTTTACTTAAAATTCCATAGGACAGGTTTTCTTCATCAACTTCATTAATTAGAAGATAAATTGACCATGCATCTAAAGAATTACCATCTGGCCCGGTTTGGAAAAGGTTAAAGCGATTCGTTTCAATCCAAACGTCAAAAGGAGTGCTTACATCTTTACCTTTAATCATTGTTCGAGCCGGAAAATGAAGAGCTACATATCCTGTTTTTAAATTCCAATCATTACCCAAAGATGAAAATTCCGGAAGCCCAGGCGTACCACAAATTAGCAACATGTCTGTATTTGTTCCTACAGAAACTTCGTAGCATTTTTTAATTTCCTCGATTGATGGTTTTCCCGGCTTTATTTCTACATATAGAGCAACTTTTGCTGAACCAAATGATGATAATTTAAAGTCAGTTAGATATTTCGTGCTGCCTATTTGAAAGCCTTCAGTTTCGTATTCCCAACCTATATCAATAGCATCAAAAAAGATAGCCCATCGAGCTTCTAAACGACTTCTGAACCTTCTACCCTTATATATTGTTGTTATAGGAGTTATCATCAGATGGCAGCTTACGGTTAGGATTTATTAATGGTATGGGATTTCGTGATGCCGGAACCACTTATTTTAAAGTTTCTTTGTCGCCTTGTTTCATTTGTATTAACAACAAAATCTATTAATTTTACTTGTTCCAAATACTCACTCGGTAACTCATTTTGTTCAGCACCAGTAGTAATAAATTGTTTATACCAATCAAACGGAGAAAGAGCGTTATCAACTGAATTATTGTCTGCAATATAAACCTGAGCTTCATGAGTGATATTGTTTGTGTCAGTAAAATTTAGGGTTGTTTCACTGTAACCATTTCCTAATCCTTCGCCTCTGTCAAGGTATTTCTTCTCATTGTCTGCAATTTTAAACACGACACCCCAAACTGCGTCGTCTAAGTTGTCTGTTTTAATAATGTTAGCTTTAGATGAGCCATCAATACTCACTTTATTACAAATTAAAGAATATCCACTAATAAAAGCATTAGTTAGCCTTATCACAGAAGGAACTCTTTCTCTAAGTCTGCCTATGTTCATATTTGAACCGTATGCGAATATTTTCATAATGGTTGACTGCGCTCTTAGTTTACACTCAAAACAAAAATAAAACCCATCGATTTTATATCAGCAATTTGACCGTCGATTCTTTTGTGTACTCAGGTTTGTTCACGTCTAACGAGAAAGGAAGCAGACAACCTGTGTGGGAACTGGAAGAAACTATCGCTATTCACTGCGTATGCAGCTTAATATAGCTATTGAATATTCGTGGACAGAGATAGCTGATTACATCTTTTGAGATGGTTGAGCATTTGGAAGAGGTGGTCTTTGACGATGCTGATGGCGGCGGGTTCGGGGGTGTAGTATTTGGAGCGGAGACTGTCGGCGGACAGGCGGGTGGTTTTGTCGGTGCGGATGGATTGGGAGAGGCTTTTGAAGAGGGCGGTCTGGTTGCCGGTTTTGAGGAGGGCGCAATCGTTGAAAAGGCGGAGCATGACGGCGAGCTGGGTAACGGATAAAGGCGTGGTGGCTATGGATTCTGCGTTGAGGAGATTGGTTGCGGGTTTGGTGATGGATTCTGCGGGTATCTTTTTGAGAAGGGTGTCTATTTCTGTCTGGATGAAGGTAAGGAGTGTTTCTTTGACGGAAGGCTGGGAAGGATGAAAGGCGATGCCGTAACGGTGCTGTAACTGGTTGATGGTGGTGAGATGGGCTGACCAGTTGCCGAGCTGGTAAAGCAGGGCGGAAGAAGCAGTGGCTTCTTCGCGGAGAGAGCTGAGACAGTGGGTGATGAAGGAGGAATGGTTGTAGTTAAGTTCGATTAATACCATTTGCCAGAGAGAAGGAAGAGAACCGGTAGTTATGACAGCCAGTTCCCAGCGGTGGAGGTAGGTGGTGAGGTAATCTGTGGCTGTGTAGGTGGAGGAGGTGTTTTGGGTGCTTAGAAAGTGATTAAGGGGGTGGAGAATGATGTTTGTTTGTTCCTGTGCCAATGGGCTGGCTGATAGTTGCGCATCCAATGCCTCAATCCTGCCCTTTAGCGCCGCTTTCTGCTCGTCCAAGGCAGATGATGGGACAAGCTGCTGCCTGTCGAACAGAGAGGGGAAATGGCGTTGGAGGTATTGCAGGAGGCTGAGCAGGGCGGCTTCTATGTTTTTGTAGTGTTCAACGAGTTCGCCGGCTGCTTTGCTCTCTTGCTGAGAAAGCTGCTGGCGGTAGCTGTGGAGACGGTTGAGGAAAGCGATGCTTCCGATCTGGCAGGTTTGCACGACGGCTTGCTGGGAAGGGAGGCTGCCTGCCGTGATGATCTGCTCTAAGATGTCGGCGCTTATTTCTTCGATAGAGGTGATAGCGCTTTGGCATAGCTGGCGGCTGGCGGTGGGAAGGGACTTGCCAGTCAGCAGTTTGGCGGGATGCAGTTGCCCATGGATGAGGACATGCAATGACTTTAGCGGGTAAGACATACAGTGATTGGATTTTAATCTTTGTTTTGTTACCGGGGCTATTGAAATAAGTGATTTTGGTAACATTGCTAAGTTCGGGCTTTGGTGCAAAGCGGGCGGTAGAAAGAATATTGAAATCGGGAGTTTTTTGTTACCAGAGGAAGAGCGGTTATTTCATACAGATGAATCAACGGTAGCTGAAAGCTACTTTAGAAGTTGAGCGTAGTGAATACTACGATCAGTGCTTACCACTTTATTGTTTGTAGTAAGCTACGGTGAGGTAGGGGAAAGGAGGTTGGCAAGGACACCAACCTCTTGTAGAAAACACCAACAACGGCGGAAGAAATTTTTGTTAGAGTTTTTGACCTAAAAAACCTTTAAATTACATTGCACTGCTTATGAGTCTTATATGTAGTAACCGCGTTAAGTAAATAAACATAATTTGCTGAGATACTATATCTCTATCTGAGTATGGAAAGCAATTTGTATTAAAAGGGAATTAAATAATCAACCTATAAGTTGATTTTATGAAAATTGTCGGTATTTTCGTTAATGAAGTTACCAATGAGGGTATCCATTGTATACACTATGATAATGAAGAACTCAATGAGTGGGATAGACTCTTATCGTTGTGGAGAGATGATACTGCATACGTGACAAATTATTGTGCTGATAATACTTCTTACTTTTCTTCTCCATATTATGTCAATGATTCTATACAAAAAATCATCAACAGAATTAGAAAGGAAGCAGAGCAATTGGAAGACTACATATATAATCTTACGGCAGAAAGTTTCACGTATGAGAAAACTACTCAATTACAGACAATTTTTAAACCCTTACATAACAAGGAAATCTCTTTACCCTTGCTACAAACTACTAAGTTTCGATATGAAGATAGCTTTAATTTTCCACGACCAATGCTTAGAATTTATGCCTTGCGAGTTGCAGAAAATACGTTTATCATAACAGGAGGCGCTATTAAGCTCACACATCTAATGGTGGAACATGAAGACACATTGCGTGAGCTTGAAAAAATAAATTCAGTAAGAGATTACCTTTTGAGTAATGGTATAAAAGATGACGAGAATTTAATTTACTACTATGAACAATAATCTTAAAGAATTATCCTCCGGAGTGTCTATAACGTGGAGAGAGAAAGCTGAATATAGAAGGCAAAACAAATGGCTTGAATATTCATCTCAAATTGCGCGAAGGATTATAGCAATCATACGGAATAGAGATGACCTGAATCAAGCTAAGCTTGCTGAAATTGTAGGCGTAACGGCTCAGCAAATCAGTAAAATAGTAAAAGGGCAGGAAAATATGACTCTTGAGACTATCTACAAGTTATCTCAAGCTTTAGGAGTGGAACTGATAGGATTTCCAGAATATGAGTTTAGCCAAATATTCGCTGATACCACAGCAGCGAAATTTGAAGCTATTTCTGGTATGACAATGACTTGGAGTACTCATGCCCATCACTTAGATAAACCTTGGATGGACTGTACGGATTTTTGGCCTAGTTGTACAAATTTTGAAGGTAAGCTTCCTGCTGCTTATAACGGTTTAGAAGGAACTATTCTTGTTTTGGGCAGCCGCACGCAAAAACTCAATGATTTATATGAGCGACAGCAATAACATCGAATTCAGGTTTGTAGACATTCAAATTCTGAGTAAAAGCCTGCATTATATTCCTCAAGCTCACGAAGAATTTAGTTTCTTTTACGGTATTAATTCGGAAGCTAAAGTGAGACCTGAGGTTGGATTGGTTGTTATACTAATTACGGTGAATGTACTGTCTGATAAAGAGCAATCACTAGCTACTCTAAATTCGGTATGTTCCTTCGAGATCGTAGAATTCGAAAAGAATATTAAACAGAAAGAAGACGGTAAATATTTTGTTCCGGACGATTTAGAGGAATTATTTAAACAAGTATCAATTTCAACAATGAGGGGAATTATGTATTCGGAGTTAAAAGGAACCTATTTGAATAATGCAATCATGCCAATCATATTTCCCAATAATTCCCGTAATGCCAATGGTTCGACCTCGTTGAAAGACATATTAGAGAACAAGTAACGAGTAGGAAAGAAATAGACTTTTTATATTGTTGAGGATTTGTCCAAAACGTGATTGAAATTCCTTGTTTCAGGAAATCATGTGATTTCGCTTCATAATTGTCAAAACAATACTTAAAATATTATTAGCAACAATAAAATTATCGATTTGATTATCTAATTCAATAATCGCCTTATTACCGTGAAATAAGTTGTTTCGGAATCTGAAACAAATTATCAAAAGCGCTCTAACCACTTCCTTTGGCCTAGTTTCATTTCCCTGTAACACTGCAATAATTTCTGCTTTTGCTGCTTGTTCACTAGGTCTGGAAACTCTTAATTTCAAGCCTTCAATACTATGAGTAGTGGACCCATCAGGATTAAAATATCTATTCGAAAAATAGCTGACAAATGGGGCGAAGACTGCTAAATCGAAAGACTCGTGAGTATTTATTTCTTCTACGATTTGTTTAATGGAATTAAGATTGGCTTCCCGATGACAAGCAAAAGTTTCAAACATATTCCACAAGAAAACAAAATTGCTAACCCGCTCTATACCTTCAGTTTTTAAATCGACAGCGTTATTAAAAAAGCTCATTACCCAAGCTAATTCATCAAATGGTTGAAGCATATAATCACAGTTTTTTGGTCAATATCAAAGCTTTCTATTTCACTCCATTTGCAATCTTATAGGCATATTATATTCAAGTAGATACTTTGCTATAGTTCGTCCTAATCCAGTCATAGATAAGCTCTCTCTTCTTCAGATCGGAGGGAACATCGTGCCTAATCATTTTTTCGATTTTACGACAATCAGCTACACTGGGAGTTCCGCTCCATGTGATTTTGCCTACAGTGTGTTCGATGAAATACTGGACTTCATAACCTTCTGTTCGATTGAGTTCTCTGTGATCTTTACCGCCTTTGTAGTAGGGGTTGTCATGGTCGGCATTTGCTGTCCATTTGTAGTACGTACCGTTATCATAGCGCATTTCTAATCTTGGGAATTTCATAAAAGGAATTTTGTTTATGAAGATAGGGTTTTATTTTATTCAAAATATTGGATGAATAAAAGAGAAACACTACACAAATATGAACGTTCAATAACAAGAAAATAAAGCTCAATCAAGCAAGCCGAAATTTATCTTTGATGTCATCAGTAATGATTGAAGCAGAGTGAAATGAAAGAGAGTAAGCTGATACACATATCAAGATCATCATGAAAAAATTTTCTTTCAAAATATCTTATATCTCAGTTGTCAAGGAATATTTTGGGATCATAAGTTTCTTTACATTAATTCTAGGATATTTAGGCTTTTACACTTTTGCAGCCAGAAACAACTTGCCATTCGTTTATCCTGATATTACATTAGTAATCGGATTAGGAATTATTTGCTGGATTTTCATTGTTGGGTGCTATTTCATTTCCGGTGGAATTTTCAAACGTTCAAGCACAGCTCTTAAAACAATTATCTTTTATTTTGTTCTGGCTGAAATACTTCAGACTCCATTCGTTTTATTCATTTTCTTCTTCAACTATAACGCTTCATTTTTTCATTCATATTATGAACGAACATCCAATTTTGCAAAAAGAAAACGAAGACTTTTAAAATTTAGAAAAAGGAAAAAATTTTTTGATGTTGCTCTATTCTGTTTAATGATAGGATTGACTTTGTTTTGGGATGCGAGCATACTAATAAGTTTTGGATTTGTTTCGTCATCTATAGATGCGATGAAAAGAATACGATACGGTATTTTTAATTGGGCAGACACTTTGCGAATAATCCTATTGACACCAATATTTATCTATTTATTCTTCCCGAGTAATTCCGATTTTACAATATTCGGATTATCTAAAACAGTGGTGTCTTTAAAGATGACAAACAATCAAATCATCAAGGGACAGCTTGTTTTTAAAGATGATGATTCATACTATATTGCAGACACTACATACAATGTAAAAAATCTGTACTTCTTCATACCTAAAAAAAGTATGGCTATTTCCAAAAGTGAAGTTCTATCTTATCAGGTTGACACTGCTGTTATAACTTTTAATAAAAGAAAAGGTTTGATTGATTTGAGTAAATAAATTGACTCTAAAATGCGTAACACATTTCATTATTCTAAATATTCGCATAGATGTTTACTCAATAACGTAATGATGAATTGGAAATATCACTCTAAAAAGGTTGATGAAGATACTGACCTTTAGAAATATTCAGACTGCTTGCTATCATTGTGTAAGTAGTGAAGTGCCAGCCGCTATAGCAGCAAGCATTTATTAGCTGTCACTTTTGTTCTCATTATTTTGTTGCTCTAAAATTTTATTGTAAAGTTCATTTCGTTTGTTGAAAGAATTTATTCTCCCAACGACAGAACCATTCTTTGAAAGTAAATAATTGAACTCCCATACACTAGTGTCGCTATAAGTAAACTGAATTTTTTCAGGAGAAAGGTTTCTTAGTTGTTTAACTTTATCTGCAATCACTTGTAATTTTTCTTTTGTCAGCGATTCCAACACTGTATCTGCCTTGTAAGTTGTTATAACAAGTTCAATATTGCACTCATTATTTGGGTAAGAAATTACAAAGTTTTTGGGTCTATTTGATGGTTTTACTTTTTTTATGGTTTCAATGGTCAGTTTTGATATTAGTTTATAAAATTTGGCTAAGTCCTCACCAATTGCTTCACCTATTTTTTCGGGAATTTTTGTTTTTATAAGTCCAATTGCTATGGCTATATTTTTAGTAATTGAAATTATTGTTTCAGGGTCGGGTAATACAGACTTTCTTCCAAATAGTTTAGTGTCAAATTCTAAATTTATCTCTTGCCTGATTAACTCATAAATATGGTTAATGTCTTTATGTGTTTCAAAATTTGCTGGATCTGTCCCTATACTTATTTTATTAATTTCATTCCCTGCACATTCAGCAAATGGATGTTCTCCTTCACTAAAAGATTCCTGTAGGAGTTTTGTGCCATCTTCTAATGTAATAAAGTCTTGTTTATCAAAATAAACTTGTTCAGCAGTCAAATAATAGTGTTCATCTTGTCCTTTGATAATTTCACCATTCATCATTATACCAAAAGGTGGAAACGTCCTAATATGTTCCAGCCCTAATTTCGGCTTTCGCTTTCCATTAAGTTGCGGTAACATACTTTCAAGAGCATTTTTCGTCATCATATATCCTTGGCTGTCTAAGTGTGTTGAACTCACAATGTATTTTTGTTTTCTAATCATAGTATGCAGTGTTATTAAGGTGGCAGCAAGCAATTGCTCGCGAAGGTTCTTATAACTGTTATGAATCTCGGTGGCTTTTTGTACTTATCCAACCATTAATAAGCGTTAATATACATTCAGAAATATCTATCATACAAGCAATCGCTTCAAGTCTAAGTTCATCTGGAATATAAAGGTCATTCTTACTAACTCCAAATTCGCCGAGTCTTGCCTG
This sequence comes from Ilyomonas sp., assembly GCA_965199905.1. Classification (GTDB taxonomy): domain Bacteria; phylum Bacteroidota; class Bacteroidia; order Chitinophagales; family Chitinophagaceae; genus Ilyomonas. The sequence goes on from OZ241366.1 coordinate 2,192,876, forward strand.
CTTATCCTTTAAAATCATTGAAACAGATAAATGCTTTTTACTCAAATGAATAAAGCCTGATGTCTCATTATATACATTTAGCATCCAAGGATGATTTTTTGCAGCCTCTTGAGCCAAATAACTATCACGTAAAAGATTATTCTTCCTATCTCTAATCCTATCTATTCTTTCGCCTTTTATTATTCTATGTGCAAAATCATGTGGGTCACTAACAAGCCATACGGCATGGAATCTTAGGTAATTATCTAAATAGGGCCTTACTAAGTGAGAAGCAGCAATGAAGTTTTTTTCTTTAACTAATAAACAGAATCCTGAGCATAAAGAAAGTGAACGGTTAATAACTCCTACAACAAGAATATCTAAAGAAAAGAATTCTTCATTTGGTGTAAATAATTGCTTAAATGCCTCAATAAATATTTTATCAAATGCTTCCAATTTTTTGAGCTCTTCTTCTATGTTGTTTGAAGGTATCATGTTATATAACAGCTGTGTCGTGATACTTTAGTTCTTCCGAATGTATCGTTTAGTCTATCATTTTCTGCTCTCACAAATACTTTTAAAAGTATGGTTAACTGTCCGCATTTATTCTTCTGTTGTTAATCTTACAATGTCGCCAAGAGAAAGGTATAACTGAAGGATACATTGATATGCTTCAAAAGAATTTATCTCAGTATGAACACCTTTACAAGATTTCGCGTACACTTCGTCAATGCGATTTCCCAAATCAGTCAACTGTGTTTTTAAAAGTTCAGTAGACAAGTTTTTTCCTTTTAAATTTTCAAAGATGTACTGCCATATCCGGGATATGTATTTATCGTCAGTCAAGACTCTTTCTGTTCCATCAGCACATACAACTTTGTTTTTCGTAGCAGGATAGAGTACATCAGCATAATCTTTTAAAATTATTCTGACAAGCAGTAATGCTTGTGAAAAGGAATCTGAGTTATCATCTTTTAATCTTTGGGTTAATTCGATAAAGTGTAACTCAAACTTAGTTGATAAATTCGTCAAATTCTTTTCTACATAGTTTTTATTTTTATCGAAAAATGATGACAAAGTCTTTCCTGAAATAATTTCAATTTCTGTTTCAGAGAGAAAGTTATGAACTCTGTTTTTTATTCTTGACAGGATATTTAAATAGCCTTCTTCATAATTCAAGTATAACATCCGAATTTGAGTGTTATCCTTTTCTGCATAATACAGATCTAAGGGATGCATTCCAGAGGGATTGCTTAAGTTCTTTCTTTTTTCAATGGATGTACTCAGTTTGGATTCTATTTCTGATATAGAGCTTGGCAAAATGTTATTGGATTCTTCAACGGTTTGATCTTTATTAAAGGTTGATATTTGTCTTTCTGATACCCATTTCTCCCAATATTCCTTGCTTAGCATTTTAAATTCGAGCTTGTCAAATTTGCTTTCAATGGATTTTGGAAATTCTTGAAGTTTCGTTTTTTCATTGATATTACAAGTTTCCCATTCCAGCCACCAAAGGTTTTTAAAATCTCCTCTTAATTTGGCTACTCGCTTTGACTCATTAATGAGTAAGCTGAGTTGAATGTCCTTATTGTAAACTTTTTCTAATAGTCTTGTTACTAGTTGCAAGATATACTCTTGGTTCTTCATCCTATTGGGTTACTGAAAGAATGAATAACTAAAATATTTAAAAAAGAATGTTGATGGATTACTTCTTTCCCATCACTTCCATAAACTGCCTCACCTGTTCTTTCAAAAACTCTACTTCTTTTTGCAAAGAGTCAATCGCAATTTTATACCCTTCCACTTCTATATCGCTTCTACGGTTGTCATTGAGTGTTTGATGTAGACCAATTCCAACGGAACCGGATGCATTGCTGATACTATGAATGTTCAGTTGGTCAGGGATATTTAGAATATCAACCACACTTACTTCAAGCACCTTAGCTATTTCTTCCAGCCTGTCAAAACTCGGGCTGCTATCACCCCTTTCGAGGTTGCCATAAGCCGTTACACTCATGTTCAACTGGTCAGCAACATATTCCTGTTTGTATCCTTTCAGTTCCCTGACTTTCCTGATCTTGTCTCCAACGTGCATTTTCATGGCTTTGGCTTTCAAAGTTTATATAAAGTGGTGAGGTATAGATGAGAGAACAAAAAATTAGAAACCTTCTAATTCCTTATTCCCTCCCTTCAAAAATACGAATATAATGTGAACCTACACTTGCTGCGCTATGAAGTATGAACGGAACCTTTATCAACTGCCATAGAATTTTTCTTTTCGTCCCATTTTTCCTTCCGCCCACACATCAATTATTTTTCCGTAACGCATTATTGATCAGCCCGGTTGCAAGGGGTACCGGTACCCCCGGGACTGTTCCTGCTTTGCCAGCCGTACTATGTTTGTCCTGCTTTCAACATCGGACGCGTGGATGAGGGAAGCCAGAGGAGTAAATAACATTTTTAAACAAAAAGTAAAAGAGATTTTATGGCAAAGCAAGTGGGCATTACGCCCTTAGAGGGAACCTTGGGTGAGTACACTTTTTTTAAGACACAGGACAGCTACATGGTGAGAACCCGTAGCGGGGTATCGGCTGAGCGGATAGCGACCGACCCTGACTTTCAGCGAACGAGGGAAAACAATGCAGAGTTTGCCGGTGGCTGCCAAGCAGGCACAAGTTGTTAGACATAAGCTCGCAAAATGTTATTGGATATACAGTAAAGGTCAGAAAGTGAACCTTTGCATCCTTTACAGGATAGTTTTTATCCTTTTAAATTATATGAGTCAAAGGGTAAAGAAGATAAGACTAACTAAAGTTGTTTTATCTTCTTTACATAACTTTTCGTATCTTTAGATCAATAAAAGCTCTTTCTTTCTGGGGATATTTGTATAAGTAAAGGTGAATAAAGACAGGTTTTACCATTTGATTGCAAATTGATTGCAAACGAAAAAGGTTACAAGCATTTTACACTTATAACCTTTTGATTGTTAGGTGGACCCACCTGGACTTGAACCAGGGACCCTCTGATTATGAGTCAGGTCAAAGGCTTTTCCTTTCTTTTCCGTTGTTTTCTTTTTGTTGACAATCAATAATTTAAACTCAGATTCTTTTCTTTTTTTGTCTTTTTACTATCTTTCTTTTACTCGGTTGTATGTACCTTGTATGTATCAAAAAACAGAAAGGGATATGGCAACGACGGCTGTAATATTAGACAAGCGAATACAAAAAAATAATGGTACATATGCAGTTAAGCTCCGCATTACCCATAATCGTGAACAAAGATACTATCCTCTAAATTCTCATTTGGCTGTCGAAGATTGGGAACGAACCCAAGCGAAAAATCCAAAAAAGGAGGCAAAGGAATTAAGTATGTATTTTGAAAGTGTCGAACATAAAGCTGCCGCAATTATCAAAAATATGGCGCAGTTTTCTTTCGTAAATTTTGAAGAATTCTTTAATCAGAATTTAGTTAAAACAGAAGATTTATTAGTTCTGTTACAAAATATGCAGATTAGAATAGAAAAGGAAAATCGCTTACGAACTGCAGAGACTTTTTCTTGGACTAAAACCTCATTAGAGCAATTTTATACAGATGGGAGAACCAAAAAACTATTGCTGTCTGATGTAACTCCAGCTTTACTTCAGGAATATGAAAACTGGATGCTTAAACAAGGAAGATCGATATCTACAGTGGGTATCTATTTAAGGAATGTCCGAACAGTCATTAATGAAGCTATTGAAACCGGACTAATGACACGAAGCGCTTATCCTTTCGGTAAACGGAAATACCAGATTCCATCTTCACGAAATGTAAAAAGAGCTTTGTCGTTAAGTAACATTCGAGATATAATGAACTATCCGGTTAAAAATATTTTTGAGGAAAGAGCAAGAGACCTGTGGATGTTCACATATCTATGTAATGGAATTAATATGAAGGACATTGCAAAACTCCGATATAAAAATATTACGTCTGCTACAATATCTTTCATTCGCTCGAAATCTGAAAGAAGTACAAAAAAGGATTTGAAGCCTGTAATTGTTGTGTTGTGTGAAGAATTGAAAGCGATTATTGGTAAATGGGGCAATCCGATAAATCTGCCAGAAAATTTTGTGTTTGGTATTTTACAGGGAAACGAATCTTCTAAAATAGAAGTAAGTCATGTCAAACAGTTTACAAAAACAATAAATAAACACACGAAAAGAATAGGTATTGCTCTGGGTATAGATATAAAACTGACAACTTATGTAGCACGTCATACGTTTGCTACCGTATTGAAAAGGTCAGGAGCAAGCATTGAATTTATTAGTGAAAGCTTAGGGCATAAGGATTTGAAAACTACGGAAAACTATTTAGGCAGTTTTGAATTTTCGATGAAAGAAAGTTTTCAAAAAAAGTTGCTTGATTTCGACTAGTATACATTCAATTGCTTATTGGTAAGAAATCTTTTCAACAACGAAGACATTCAAAAAATGAAAACTACCTATATTCAATTTATTACCTCTTGAAAAATTAATCCGAATCTTTTACTTTTGCAGTCCAATTGAATTTCATATGGAGATTCGCCGGACCTATAGCTCAGCTGGTTAGAGCATTTGACTCATAATCAAAGGGTCCCTGGTTCAAGCCCAGGTGGGTCCACAAAAGAGGTGATAAATCACTTCAAAATTTTCTAAGAGCCGTAGTAAGTCGCTGATTTACACGGCTTTTTTCATTTTAGTATCTCAAATGCCATCAAAGGGAATCAAATAAATCGGTAACCTAATTCGGTAACCTATCCTCTTTTTAGCTTAGAGGTTACCGAATTTGCCTCAAAGCCTTGTCAGGACTGCATTACAGCAAATTCATTATTCACACTAAAATTGAAAACAGTATGCACCTGAATCAGAAATTCTCGCTTCTCTTTTGGCTATGGAACAGCAAAAAAGATAGTGATGGAAGATGCCCTATCTATGTGCGCATCACGATTGACAAACAAAGAGCACAGTTTTCTCTTGGATTGAAAGTCCGCCCAGACCAGTTCAATTCTTCTACAGGCAAAGTCAAGGGAAACAATCCAGAGGCTGTGCGGATTAATAGTGAAATCAATATTATAAAAGGAAAATTGCAGCAACAGTTTAATTTGCTAATTGCGCAGCAGAGCTATGTAACGTCCGATCTGTTGAAAAATGCTTACTTGGGAAAATACAACTCATGCAAAACCCTCCTGCAACTCATCTCTTACCATAATGAGAATTTTGAGGAGAAGGTGGGTACCGGGAAACGCTGTGTTGCGACTCTTAAAAAGTATAATGCTACCAAAGAGAAAGCGCGTGCTTTTGTCGGATACCAGTTCGGTACGACAGATATACCGCTCTCGCAGATCAAGCCCTCATTTGCAGAAGACATGTATCATTACTTATCAGTCTATGAACATTTGGAGAATAATACCATCATCAAGCATATTAAGAACATTAAGAAAATGCTTTCGCTGGCGGTGAGTAAGGAGTGGATGGGCAGCAATCCAATTACAGGCTATAAGTGTTCTTATAAGGCTTCGGAAAGAGAACGACTTACCCATGATGAACTGAAATTGCTAATCAATGCAAAGTTCGAGCGACGTGCTCTCGAAGAGGCGAAGGACTGCTACCTCGCCATGTGCTTTACCGGTTATGCCTATAAGGATGCACTTCTGCTGACGCCTGATCATATTCAGGTATTGGAAGACGGCGGTAAATGGTTTGTGAAGAACCGGGAGAAAACAGAGTGCAGGGAAAATGTTCCGATATTGCCGGTTGTAGAGAGCATCATTGCTAAATATAAAAAGCATCCTTTCTGTGTCGCCTATCATAAAGTCTTCCCTATTCACAGCAATCAGAAGTTTAATAATTGCCTGAAAGAAATAGCGATACTGTGCGGCATCCGCAAAACGCTTACGACTCACACCGCCCGGCACACCTTCGCAACAACCGTAACACTAAGCAATGGAATGCCCATAGAAACAGTGAGTGCCTTGTTAGGACACAGTTCTATACGAACAACACAGATTTATGCGAAGGTGGTCGCGAAGAAAGTCAGTGAGGATATGAATCTTCTTAAACAGAAATTAGGCAATGTATTATCGTAGTCAAGTAGGATGAAAATTTCGTTTAATTGAACCACCGATTACGTGCAATATTGAACAGCTAAGTGTTTAATTGATAAAATTTATATTGATTAACACCTTGCGGAATGGTATAATCAAGGATTGCGAAATCATCCACTTCATTACACCTGCTCACGCCGACCCTTTTGCTGCGAGTCATGGCATCGCTTAACCAGCACACAAAAGCCACCGTACAAGCGATGCCATGACTCTTGCAAAGCCAGCCCTGCCATATTCGCCGGGGTTCCATTCCGCTACATTACACCCTTCCTTCACCTCAATAGGATATAGTCCCACCCACTGCCTATGTTTGTGCTAGCCTTCTCTGCCTGCTCCAGCTGCGGGTTTGTCGTGGCTTTTGTCCCCGACACAAAGCCCGAACGCAGAATAAAAGCACAAGCCAAACCTTGCTTGCTACAGTGCCTTTACTACCGGCACAGCGAAGCTTCCTTTTGCTGTGGGCGCTATTACTTGGCCCACGCAAAAAAGAATACGAAATGCGGGAAATTACAAAACGACAAATACAGTTGCTAATTAATTATACTATGTTTAGATACTTATTCTTTAAAGCATATTGGCTCCTGAATATTGCATCATATTTAAAATAAGATCAGGGTCAGGACAGTTTAATAAATACTTTTCTCTTTCTGAGTATTTACAAACACCCATATAATCACCTTTATATCCTTGCATTTCATTAATTACTTGAAAGTGTAAATGAGGAGGCCAATAGCCATTTTCTTCCGGCACACCGAAGTGCCCTATTTCAGTTCCTTGTTTAATCAATTTATTTTCTTCTAAATGAATCAAATCCTTTACACTTAAATGTCCATATAAGGTGTGAAATGTTATTCCTTCCAATTCATGCTTTAAGATTATTGTCGCGCCATAGTCACCATAAGAATTGTTGAAAGCAAAACTATGTACAAATCCATCTAAAGGAGTGAAAACAGGAGTGCCCGCAGGTCCCCAAATGTCAATAGCTAAATGGAGACGTCGGGGTTCTTCATCACCATCGTATCTTGTGCTTCGGGCATAAATAATGCGATGCTCAGCATAGCCTCCTATTCCATATCTGTATTTTTTACCGAGTGTATCTTCCAAAAATTGTGAAAAGAGATTTGTATCCGCTAAAATTTCTGATGTTAGTCTATTGTTTGAAGCAGTAAAATCAAGCTGCAGGAGCTTATCGTTGGGAGTAGAGAAATTGACAATGGGATGAAAAGTATGGGAATACTTTTGTAATAAACTATATAAAGGAGTTGTTTGCATATTTATAGATTTTTAAAATAAAAAATAAATGCCAATGCAATTACTGTATCAGTCAAATTTTTCAGGTCTCATTTGAGGAAATAAAAGAACATCTTGAATCGACCTTTGATCAAGTAAAATCATACATAATCTGTCTATACCTAAGCCAAGCCCAGCTGTAGGTGGCATACCGTATTCAAGTGAACGCAGGAAATCTTCATCCATCATCATTGCTTCTTCATCGCCTCTTTTTCCGAGTTTTAATTGCTCTTCAAATCGTTCTCTTTGATCAACAGGATCATTAATTTCAGAGAATGCATTACAAAACTCTTTACCCACACAAAAACCTTCAAATCTATCTGTCATGGTTTTGTCGTTATCGCATTTTTTCGCCAATGGACTTAACTCTACTGGGTAGCCTGTTATAAAAGTGGGCTGTATTAAACTTGGCTCTACTAATGCTCCAAACAATTCGTCAACTAATTTGCCTTTACCTACAATTGCATCAACATCAATGTCTAAAGCCAAATTTTTTATTTCATCACGTAGCGAATCTTCGTTATGGGAGAAAATATCAATTTTAGAAGCATTTAAAATTGCGTCTCTCATTGAAAGCCTTTTCCATGGCCTCTTAAAGTCAACAGAATAGCCAAATGAATTAATGACAGTAGTTCCATAAACGCTTTTCACAACTGTTTCGATCGTAGCCTCAACAAAATCCATCATCCACAAATAGTCCTTGTAAGCATAATATGCTTCGACTTGTGTAAATTCAGGATTATGCCAGCGAGACATACCTTCATTACGAAAGTCTTTGCTAAACTCATATACAGCATCAAATCCTCCAACAATCAACCTTTTTAAGTATAATTCGTTCGCTATTCGTAAATACAAGGTGGCGTCTAAGGTATTATGATGGGTAGTAAATGGCCGTGCAGCAGCTCCGCCATAAATAGGTTGTAGTATTGGAGTGTCAACCTCCAGCGCACCGGAATTATTAAAGCACATTCTAAGAGTGTCCAGTATTTTTGCTCGTTTACTGAAAATTTCCTTTTTTTCCGGATGAACAATTAGGTCAGCATAACGTTGTCTGTACGCAAACTCTGGATCATTTACATCATCATACTTTACGGCTTCCCCTTTTCCATTAATACTTTGTTTGACAGATGGTAATGGTCTAAGTGATTTATTAAGCAATTTTATGTCAACAACATTTATTGTTTTCTCTTGCGTTTTCGTAACGAATAGTTCACCTGTTACTGCAATTATATCTCCTCTGTCAAGTATCTTACGGCAAAATTCTTTGTAGAAGCTTTTATCATCATTTGGACAAATTATGTCCTCGTTAATCCAAAGCTGAATCAAACCTGTACTGTCTTGCAAGTGAATGAACATTGTTCTGCCTGCCTCTCTGATTCGCATTATTCTTCCTGCCAAGATCAAGTCTGATGCACCAATTTTGATCTTACCGCTATGTATGTCGAATGAATGGGTGTTTATAGGGACTGTACTTCCTGGATATACTTTGTATCCATCAGTCAATAATTTCCTCCTCTTTTCATATCTGACTTTTTGCTGTTCATCTAATCTGGGTCTTTGGTATTCTTTTGTTACGCTAATAGTTCTATTATCTATAGAATATTTCGGAGCTTGAGTCTGGACTGAAACTCCATCACAAGCAGGCAAGCCAATTTCTAATGAATGTGGCTTTAGTGTTTCGATAATAAAGTAAGTGAATTCACTAAAGTCTGCTCCTAATACGCTTAAACCATATTGCACCTCTTCTCTGCTAATACCGCCGGCAAATTTTTTATCTTTAAATTTCCTTGCTACTGACTCAGCCGTAAGTGTAGCAAGCCCATCGTTTCTTACTTTTGCACATGCCATTACTAAGCCAGTCAACTCATCAGACGCAATAAGTACCCGGTCAAGCAGTGAAACTTGAGGCACACCAAATTCTTTTCCATGACAACTTATAGCATGGGCTATTTTAGCCTCACCCATTGCATTTAATTTTTGAACAATAATTTTTGGATGTTCATTAGGATGATTTTGCCAGTCCGCATCATGGATAAGCCCTGTGACAAAAAACTCTTCCTCATTATTACCTGTAAGCTTGGCGAAGTTTTCACAAACCAATGCCACTGTTAGGCAATGGATAAGCAAACTGGTATTTGATACCAGTTTGCTTAATATTTGTTTTGCAGTTTCTCTATTCATCGTTTCTAATTACAATTTTTTAAAATAAATCACCGTATTGTTTCTCAAAGCCTAAATAAGGATTTTCAGGATGTGCATATTTATAGAAGGTCATCAGGTTAGCAGTACTCATCATGCGAACCATGAAGCGTTTTTCGCAAGGAACTGAAACTCCGTCAACATCCATAAAACCAGCCTTAAAGGCACTTCTTCCATGTGAAACCATTTTATTGTTGACGAATATTAAATCCCCACTGCTTGGAACAAAATCTTTATAAATTAATTCTTGCGCATCACTCCAGAATGCTTCAAGGGCTTTTTGAGCCTCGGGAGTTTGATTTGCAGACTTAGGCAACTGTTCTTGGGGATCAAAAACCATAAAAGGCCAAGTTGTATTACCTATTAATGTGGCTGCCGTTCTTTCTGCATTGCTTTTATCAGTTCCGGTATAATGTCCATCAAGGGGGCATTTAAAAATCGGTTTAAAAAGTGTATCAACATATGGTTTGCACAAATCGTGAGAACGGATGGAATGCAACATAGATGGTGCAGCCTCTTCATTCCTTAGATAAAGGAAAGATAAATAATCGGCTGCGCTATATAAACAAGCATCTTCAGTATGAACATACAAAGGTTCACGAAAACCTTCTCCAGTTGGAGTATCAGCCATAACCTCATTGGGTATAACGCTATGTAAAAATCCTCCGCCTTTTCTTTGATAATACTGTTGTATTGGAGCTGCTTTTACTGCTCCGTGCATCAAAGCAGATACAAAACCGTATAATTGAATTTTATTAAAGTCAGTTTCTCTCCAAGTTTTTGGAGTTGGCCCTAACGCCGACTGATTAACTTCTACAAGTCCTTTAAAAACAATAGCACCAAACTGCGAATAGCCAAAATCGGATGCAAAATCTAATAGAAGTTTTAGAATGCGAGTTGGTAATTTATGACACGCATGAAAAGTAAGCATTACAATGAAGCTTGGTTCATCATATTTGCCATATGCTTTTTGTAAAAGCTTAGCGGCGCGCATAATTTCTCTCCGCTCACTTTTGGTAACTTCAATAATTAGTGGAGCTATAGGTCTGGGCACTTCGAACTTGCTTCCGTTTGATGAGGTTACAATAGATTGAGCTGAAGTTGCTTCAACGGAAGTTTTCTGCTTGTTTGTAGGTTTAGTGAAATACAAAGTACTAAACCTGAGGAGAATGTGAAGAAGAAGTTGCTTCATCCATTCCCATGTTGTTAAAGCTGATGACTGTTTCATAGTAATCTTTTATGAAACAAAAGTAAAGCACTTAATAAATCAATAACTTCTATATCAATGTTTTGTGTATTATAATATATTAAATTACATGTAAGTTAATACTTGTAGTTATGTATCAGCTTACATATGGAATCATAGACAAATCAATGTGTATAGTTACATATCAATTTGCACTATTAAGAAAAAATAGTGTTCAATAATATTAGACCTATTGACATCTTTTGCAGTAGATCGTCTTTCATCTAACTCTGTAACATATTAAACATATAAGAAGAGAGAATAGATTTTAGTCAAGTCATTATATAATAAAAAGATTGCGGGTTAGATTTTAAAAAACAATATTGCTTATATAAGTTTATATCTAATTCTTCTCATGATACGTTACTTAGGATAGATAAAAGTGTTTTAGTGTTTATGTTTACCCGATGACAAATCACAATCTTTGTATATGAAAAAGATAATATTTATTTTGTCTGTTATCGCAGCATGCCTTAGCTGCAATGTTAGTGACAAGGAACAAGTTACAAACATTACCGTTATCGGTGAGAATGCTGCAACTATACAAGCCCTTATGTCGTTAGGCGGGGAGTATGAAGCGGGGCACAAGAATATTAAAATTGACTTTAAACCAAATACGTTTGAAGATGCTTTTACTAAATCAAACCAGGATTTTGCCAATGGTACAGGGCTTTATGATGTAGTGTTACAATACAATTTTGCTTTATCTTCTTACGTGCGTAACAAATATGTCTACACGCCGGATGAACTTTCAAAATCAATACCCGACAGCTTAAAATTATTCGAAAAGGATATTTTTAAGAATGCTTGGTTTGAATCCGGCTATTATTACAAGGATCCGCAAAGGCCTGCAGCAGGTATTACTAAAGTGGCTTATCCTATTGCTGCTAATAGTATGGTTCTGATGTATAGTAAAGACTTGTTTATGAATGCGTCCCAGCAAACTAATTATAAGAAAAGATTTGGGAAAGATTTGAAAGTGCCAACCACTTGGGAAGACTTCATTCAAACAGCTGCTTTTTTTACACAACCGGATAAAAATGTCTATGGAGTTTGCCTTGAAGGTGCATCTGGAGGCTGGTTGTATTATGAGTTTGTAAACTTTCTGTTTGGTATGGGTGGTAAGGTAATGGATAAACAATACGGTTGGGAAGGTGATCAAAATACACCAGTATTACTAAATAATCCTGCAACTCTAAAAGCATTACAATACTATATAAGCCTAAAACCATATAATGCTGGAAATTTCTCAAATGTTGAGCAATCCGAACAAATGAAATTGCTAAAAGCAGGAAAGGCGGCAATGGGCATAGTATGGAGTGATGTGCTGTATTCTGCTGTAAAAAGTACACCTGATTTTGATAAACATTTTGGATTTGCACCTATCCCCGGTAATGTATCTATCTTGTCTGGGTGCTCAATATTTGTTAGTCATAAATCAAAGCATCCACAGGAGGCATTTAATTATGTAATTAATTTAATGCAACCAAAAACCCAAATAGAGTTGGCTAGAAAGGGATTATGTTCACCTTTAAAAACTGCATATGATGATCCTGAAGTTAAGAGCTTACCTTATACTACAGCTTTAAAAGAATCTCTTTTAAGAGGCGTTTACACATTAGAGGCAGGACCAGATGCTACAATGATCTCTGATAAAATGACAACATATATTCAAAAGGCTTGGAATCATCAATTAACTCCGGAACAAGCGCTGATTAATCTGCAAAATGAAGTAGTAACCGAACGTAAAAAGATTTTCGAACAGATAAAATAGCTCATTTGAGCAGTATAGAAATGGGCAGTAGTGAAAGGTTCATTAGGACTTGTACAATTATCACCATTGTAATTATTTTCTTTTATTTAGTACCTGCATTTTATAATACTACTGGGCTTAACCTTGATTCGTTTTTGCAAAATGATGATGGGCTAAGTGAAGCTTGGCTGCGAAGTTTATTGATAACAGTGATTTCCACTTTTTTTAATTTGTTAGCAAGTCTCTTTATTGCTTTACAATTGAAGAACATTAAAATCAATAGTTACAAGGGTAGGTTTGCAGTCTTTTTATTAATTCCGGTTTTGTTAGGAAATGTTTCGGTGGCATTTATTGGGCGAATGCTTTTCACGAATATATCTATTATCCAGTCCCATGCAGCAAGTAAGCTCATCGTGCTATTAATTATACAATTTTGGCAATATGGAACTTTGTATGTTTACCTTTTTTGGCTGATTATTCAGTCATTGCCGGAAAGCACAGTAAATTACGCTGTTGCGGCCAGATTGAATGCAGGTGAATATGCTAAAGATATTCTTCTCCCGTCCTGCCGTAATCTTGCAATCCTGCTGTTTATAGTCAATTTTACTTTTGCGTTTTACGAAGATGCCAAAACACAAATTATTTTTAAATCATCCAGGGGAACTGATACCGAACTTATTAGTCAATGGCTAAGCCGGAATTACTTATCAAACTCTTTAATCAATCAACAGTTTTCTATACATCAAACAGAAAATATAAGTTCAACGGTTATCATATCCGCTATCCTATTATTGTTCCTGACGGTTATCTGCTTTAGTTACTGTTACAATAAGTTTATTTCAAGCAACTCACTGTTCAAATATTATTTTGAGAATAACACCAGCAAAGTAACTTGGTACTTTCTTCTTCTCTTTGTAACGGCACCTTTAGTTCTTGTACTGTTTACTGCTTTCAAGCCATTGCAGTTTGATATTTCAACGCTATTTTTCCCATTGTTTCTGACGCTCTTAGCAGCGATATCAGCAACAGCAATCGCTATAATCTTGAGTACCTTTCTCCGATTAGGGTGGAAGCGAATATTGCACAAATTTGACAACCGATCTATTACTTTCTTTACCTTATTTTTTGTTGTTGAACTTATTCCGCCATTACTTTTATTAATTTCTGGTTATCAATGGTTAAGACTGGCTGATGTTAATAATAATTTGTACATATATACAATCTGGATAGCTGGTCATGTTATATTAAGTCTTCCACTAATCAGCAGTTTTCTGGCAGTAACGCATTTTCGCACACTTAACTCTGAAATCAATTTTTTCAATGCTCACCATTTGCGACTTGCCGAAATTTTAAAAACCGGATTTCTCATGCGTTATAAGATAGATTATATTCTTACTTTTTTAATTGCATTTTCATTAATCTGGAATGAGTCAATTATCAACAATATTATGTCGGACTATATACCCAGTTTTGTAAGTCAATTGAAAATGACAATAGAAGGGCGCGCAGTTGATTTTTCAAAAGGAATTAGTTATTTATTGGTATCATTGATTATAGCCTTTCTCGCAATAATTTCTTGGCTCTCGGTTTTAAAGAAAATTGAAAGAAGCAATGCAATTGGTAGCTTTTAATAATTTAAAATTTGGTTATCAGAAAGATCATCCTATATTCTATGATCTTTCTTTCGACATTAAAAATGCATCTGCCAATAAGGAAGGATTTGTTGTTGCGCTGATGGGAATCAGTGGTAGTGGAAAATCTACACTACTCAAGCTCATCCTTAATATAGAAAGACCACAAAGTGGTAGTATCAGTTTCTTTGGACAACCAGTTATCTCTTACCTTCCACAGGAATCCATACTCTTTGAACATTTGTCGCCCTTCGAGAATGCAAGATATTTTTCAACTATCTCTTATTATAAAAACCGTTTTGATAAGCAATTATTTAATGAGTTGGCACAATCACTCCAAATTGATGATATTCTTAAAACTGCTAAATCAATTGCCCAGCTCAGCGGAGGACAAAAGCAACGTATCGCACTTTTACGGGCTTTATCTATTAAACCCGATATTTTATTGTTAGATGAACCCACGAATGGATTAGATGCAGATGTAAAGTTGTTATTTCTAAGCAAATTGAAGGAGATTGTGATTGCTTATAATCTACTAGTTATTTATGTAACTCATCATAAATTAGAAGCAGAAATTGTTGCTGACGAGATTATTTTTTTGTCTAAAAATCAGCAAACCGGATTTATTGATAGGGTATACCAAAATTCATTATTAAATTTTGTAAAACAGCCGCCGCTTTTGGAAGCGGTTAAAGTATTTAAATATCCACAGCCAAATCTATTAAAATGTAAAATAGAGAATAATTGTCTCGTACTTTGTAATGGAGACAATGGATTTACAATTAGTGTCCATTCCGCTCAAATTAATTATTCAAAAGATAATGGCTTTAGGGTAGAAACAATTATAGAAAATGCTTTGTATGTCACAATGAAGTTCGTTGGATCTCACAATCTTATTACGGTAGATCGTCAGCATTTTCAGAACGTAAGCAATGTTAGTCTTAGTGGGATATTTATTACTTATGACAGCAATGGAAATTCCAATGGAAGCCTGACTTTAAGAGATAATAACCTAATCCATGAATAACAATCATAAGCCTGAGGCATATATTAATGGGTATACGAGATTTCATGGTATCAATTTAACGATTGATGAGCGTGTTTTTGTGCCTAATCAGGAAACCGAACTTTTGGTTGCAACTGTATTAGAATACATGGACAAGCATCCGGCAAAACAGAAACTGATTGACGTAGGTACAGGTAGTGGAAACATTGCTATTGCTTTAGCAAGCAAGTATAATCATTGGAGTATTATAGGAACTGATTTATCCCAGGATGCTTTAGCAGTAGCTAAGATGAATGTGGAATCGGCGCATCTGACTAATATTAAATTAGTGCATACAGATTTAATCGCTGAAATAGATGAGGAACCTGCGGTAATTGTTTGCAATCTTCCTTGGGGTAGAGAAGAGTATATGCTTAAAAGCAATTCCGTTGAAGCGTTATCCTATATGCCTTCAATTGCTATTTACCCGGTCAATGGGATTATTGGGGCATATCTTAATTTATGTGGGCAGATTTTAAGAAAGGGATGGAATACGATTGTTTTTGCTGAAGTTGGCCGTATTCCTGAGCACATCATTAGAGATGAAATGCCGGTAAAATATGACTGGATGTATAAATCTATTACCAATGATTATGCGGTATTGATTATTAATTTTAAAAAATAAAAACATGAATTTGAGGGTAGGAATGACCTATAATCTGTGTAAAGATTTTCCGGTTAAAGAAAATGATCCGGAAGATATTGCAATTGAGTGGTGTGATGATAGTTATATTGAGTTACTAAAAAATGGCATTACTGCTGCGGATTTTGAATGTATTGATATTGGTCATCCTCGTAATTTACTGTGCCAACAGGCACAAAAAAGTATTGATATTTTATTCAGCGTAGCAGAAATGCAAGGTTACCGGTATAGGGAAAGCTTAGTGCCGGTATTATGCGAATTTTATGAGCTTCCATATTTATTTGCTCGTCCGGATGGGATGCTTATTACAGCCGACAAGCAATTGAGTAATATGGTAGTAGAAAGACTTGGCATCGAAGTACCAAGCTGGCAACTAATTAAAAAAGATAGTCTTACTTCTCAGTTTATTCTTGATTATCCGTGTATAGTTAAGCCGAATGCTGAAGGTAGTAGCATGGGCATAAGCTCAGCTTCGTTAGTCAGTAACCAGTATGAACTTAAAAGACAAGTCATCCATATCATTGAACATTATAACCAACCGGCTTTGGTACAACAATTCATTTCCGGGCAGGAAATTACTGTTGGCGTTATACAAAAAGAAGGTACAACTGTCTCACTTTGCCCCTTAGAGGTTTTTGGTGAAACAGATCCTGACCAGATGTTTACCAGTGAGGTAAAGAAAAAATATAAAGCGGAGCAGTTATTTAAACCGGTAAAAGACGAACATGTAAGCGCAACTATTAAATCTTTAGCTAAGCGGATTTTTGACGAAATCGGTTGTTGTGATGCAGCAAGAATCGATTTCCGGAAAACAAAAGATAAAATTTATTTTGTTGAGATTAATGGGTTAACTGATTTTCATCCAATGGGAGCATTTTGCCAATCTGCAAAATTGGATGGACTATCATACCCGCAACTGCTTAAAACAATTATTTTAAATGCTTACGACCGCTTTAAAAGAGGACAACGATCCTTTAAGGATTCTGTTAATAGACGGTTTGCTGGAGACACTGGAAAATTTACAGAACAGGCTTCTTGTAAACAACTTTTCAAACGTATGGACTTATCAAATTTCTCAATGCGAGCAAACACCTGAGGATTCTATTACCCACTGTTGCCGGGAAATTGCGAAACTGATTAATGACTATGCAATTAATGTCATTGTAATCAATTACAATATTTATGATACCACCAGCAATTCAGTAATTCCTGAGTTTGAGTTAAAAAAATTCTTTTCAGAAGTTAATATATTCAACAGCTTTGAAATAGCGCCGGAAATTTTTGCCGACTTTAAAAAGATTATTATCCATACATACAACCCTAAAACAAACTGGGATGAAATCCAAAGTATAGAAAATCTGATTAATAAAGTACTCCTAAAGGATATAGCATTCTTTATTGATCTTTCTCCATCTTTCCTTAAATTCAATTTTGCAAAAAACAGGAGGTTGGGCAGTCCAAATAACAAGCCACCTAATGATAGTGTAAGAATAGCCTACGAAGAGAATTTCTTTCAAATTCTTTCAAATATTTTAAAGGAAATAGCAAATCCGAAAGGAGATCGCCATATATTTTCCGAACAATTTGATGCCTTGGAAAAGATTAAAAATCTTAATAGATCAAGCATTGAATTGATTAAGAAATTTCAGGCTGAAAATAATAATGAGGCTCTTGAACTACTTATCAATTATTCTTCAGAAATGAAGAACCTGTTTGATTTATCAGACTTTACAATTGGTCATGCCACTTTTATATCCAATCTGAAGAATAATGTCGAAACTCATCTGTTGGATGTTCCGTACAAAAATTATTATGAAGAGCTTAATAAACACTTAGAAAGCGACGAACGATGGAAAAAAATTTACAAAAACGAAGAAGAGGAATTTCTTGAAGATCAGTTTGTATTTTTTGATTACCAAGTGAAGGAAAATAAATTTATAATTTATGATTTGTGGCTATCGGATAAATTAAAATTACTTCGGCGCGATAAAGATTTTGAACAGTTTCTGCCGGTTATTCATGTAAGTATTTTCTACGAAGAAGAAGTATGGAAAAATTTTGAAATTGAGAAACAGGAAAAACCAGTAAATCATGAATATACAATTAAATTGTTCTTCCTATTCAGCCGGATAAATAACCGCTCATTTACGACTATTAATAAATTAAAAAGCAATTTAAACTTTTCACTTTGGGCTTGTAATAAAGCAAGTTATAATAAGTCGCAGATAAAAAAACTCGAAGAAACAATTTATAAAACGTACTTTTTTGATATTAAAGACATCGTTCAGAGTACTGTTACTATGTCAATTATGGATTATATTCAAGAAATAGAAGAGTCTGCACAAAATGAAAAAATAAAAAATCAAATTGCTGATAACCAATTGAAGTTTATTAAGGCACATAAACATACCATTCGTAATTTCGGCTATGAACAAAAATTGGCTAATCTAAAACTTGCATTGTCATTAAAAAAAATAAGTAAGGCAGAAGAAATTTTAGGTAAAATCGAAAGGCTAAATCTGCTGAGGGATATTACTATTGATTTTATCTATTTAAGCGATGAACCTATTGAACGCTTATTATTATATAAAGTATTAAAAAAACGGGGATTCTATTATTCTGAAATATTACACATTATTGATGAAAGCAAGTCGTTAAAAACAAAAAACTTATTTATAGACTCTAAAGTTCAAGCAGCGGTAGCAAATATACTAAATAAACAGGATTTAATTATAGTGTTTAACCTACTGGTAAACCTTTATTCAAACACACTTAATCATTCTAATGAAGAAAACAATTTCAAAATAGTTTTGGAAATTGCAAATGATAAGCTCTTTATAAGCTTCATCACAAATACACTTTTAAAAAGGGAATTTTGCAATTTCTTATTAGGTTATTCTAACGAAAATTCTTCTAGTGGTCAAGGTCTAAATATTATTAAAGACAGTTTGCAAAAGTTGAAAAAATATATTTGTATCGACATTCAGCAAACAGAAATAGAAAAACAAACAACTTTAACTTTAATTATAAGCCCATATGAAATGTCTTATTATTGATGATGATAGAGATTTTATTGATGGTATAATGGATCGACTGGAAATGCGTGACCATATTTTTGATTTTCGGTACACGCCTGAAGGTGGTGTACAGATGGCTAACGAAATAAAAAATTACGACTTAATTTTTATTGATTTTAGGTTTAAAAGTGAGCCTAACTATACAGGTGCTGATGTTGGGCTTAGAATACGCAGAAACAATCCTCTAAGTACTCTGATATTAATGACCGCCTGGGGCAAAGAGGAAATAAAGAATTATATATTCGTTGGATTTGATAACTATTGGTCTAAGTATGATGAAGGTGATGGCGAAGATTTAGATAAAATGATGGCCGATTTTGATGAAACTATTGAAAAAGCACTTTTGAATGCACAGAGACGTTGTAAAAGTATTTTCTCGGAGGATGAACTAAAAGAAATGGAATCTTATTTAGATGCGATTCAAGAGACGATAGAATTTCTTGAGAATAGTGATTGCAAAAACATTATTAATTGTCACACTATTACAGCTGGTATTCAACTTTTGAAGAAAGAGCCACCACTTTCTTTAGATAGACAAATATTCCAAGCTATTGCTAAATCTAAAGAGTTGAAATCTACGTTATCTACTTACAAACTCGTTGCATATAACACTTTTAGTAGTAGCAGATTTGAACTGAGAGAAAAGGGTAGTTATACTGACAATGCATTGAAAATAAGACAGCTATTAAAATCTAATCCAGATAAGTGGCTCAAAGCCCGTGGGTTTAATAAATCAAAAGGAAAGGCTTATTATAATCCAATTTATGCTATAGCTCAAGAATTTTCGGTTTAAGATATTTTGTAACAGCTTTTCAAAAATCCCTTTAATCTCGGAAGTCTATATTGCAATCATCAATATTCAATCAGGTAAGGTTTCTGGAACATTTGCGAGAAGATAATAGGCGATACAAAAGTGCTTTGAATTTGAACAATTGTTTTCTCACCTTACCTATCCACATATCAAAAAAAAGGCAGCAAAGTTAGCCGGCTATCACAAATCCCTTCTTTTGTCTGCAAAGAAATTCCGCCATAAACACAGCAGCCAGCGCACAGAAGCCATCATTTATTGCGTTGCTTCTTTGCAGCCAAGCCACACCGCCTGATACAAAAGCTTTCTTTTTCTTTTTTTCGGTTTTTCTGTTTCTTTTAAAATAATTATTTGGTTAGGGCTACAAGAAAGAAAGGAAATAAGCAGGCAGAGTAAAACATCCAGCACAAGCAACACGAACAACAGGCAATCAACACCACTTTTGCCCTTGTGTTTTTATACAGCAAAAATAGCTACAGCAGCCTGCCGCACATTAGCCCAACAAAAAAGCCCAAAAGATTTTCAGCATAAACACAAAGCCAGCTGCACAGTAACCCTGTTTTATTCCGTTTCCTTTTAGTTTTTTATCTGCCTGAGGCGCCGGGCAAGGTTATGAAATCTCCAGTCATACAAATGAGCTATCTTGAATTTTGTCGACCAGATTTGTGCCCATAAGCTGATCAGTATGTGCCTTATCAATCATTTTGTTGGTCACTATTACACGTAGTCGGTGGTTCAATTAAACGAAATTCTTAGGTCTTCCATAATCCAATGAAATAAGCAGATAAAATTTGGAAACGTTGAATGATGTTTGTTCATTTTTTATCAATTTTTTAAGCCCTCATTTCTTTACTCTTTTGTCTCATCTTTTCCTATTTATACAACTCATCCAAATCTTCACATCCCTATCAATTTTTGAACAGGATCGTTTGCAGGAAATGTTTTTATTTCACACCTGATGATGTCATTTGCCCGCTTTCTTTCTGGAAGGATAGCAGCCTTGAAAGCAAATGAAGAGAATACAATTGAAATAAGTGAAGACAGGAAAACGTGAAGTATGGAAACAAGATTGAACAAGACAAAAGAAGCGCCCTCCGCGCCTCAGTATCCAGCCCGGATTTTTGCGCACCAGTTAATTACTCTCGATGATTTGGAACAGTTCAAGGAAGAACTGTTTAAAGAACTGCAAGCCTTACTCAAGCCCGGCAGTCAGCCGCCAAAAAAGTGGATGAAGTCGCACGAAGTACAGCGTTACCTGAAAATATCACCCGGCACCCTTCAGACGCTCAAAGCAAACGGCATCATTCCCTACACAAAAATTGGTGGTGTTCACTTCTATGACCCGGAAGACATTCAAAAGGTATTGCAACAAGGCAAGGTCAATCAGCATCGGCTGTAAGACGTATCTCCCGGAAGTAATGGGGCGAATAATAATAATCACAAAATGGCATTGTGGCTCTTTGTTGTTCTACGTCCACATCCTTATAATCTACCCGTATTTTCTCACCGCGAATTAAACGGTATGCAATCATACAACTTATCCTTGCAAGCGATCAAGGAAACGGATATCGCTTCCTATCTCCAGAGCACCGGACATTTGCCTCAGCATATGAGGGGGAATAACCTTTGGTACTTCTCACCGCTGCACGAAGAAAAGACGCCTTCCTTCAAGGTAAACAAAAGCCTCAACTGCTGGTATGACCACGGCTTGGGAAAAGGCGGCAATCTGGTTGATTTTCTGCTCCTATATCACGGGTGTTCACTGCAAACTTTGCTTTGTAATTCCACCCGCTTTTTTTCGTTTCCTCAGCCCTCTTCTTCTCATCCACAACCTTTATATGAGGAGAAGAAAATGCAGTCCGGTTCCGAACCGCAGAAAGAGCTATCCGAAGGGATAAAAATCCTTTCAGAAAAAGCGATTATGAACTCTTATCTGATCAGCTATCTCAAGAGCCGAGCGATTTCACTTTCGCTCGCACAACAGCACCTGAAAGAAGTGCATTATGAGCTTAATAAGCACCTTTATTATGCGCTTGGATTTCGCAACGATTCGGGCGGCTACGAACTGCGCAACAAGTACTTTAAAGGTAGCTCTTCGCCTAAAGATGTAACAACGTTTTCCGGTACTCAAAACGAACAAGAGCTAAGCGTCTTTGAGGGTTTCTTTTCCTTCCTTTCTTATCTCGCTTTGCAGGAAGAAAAAATGCTGCCACTGACAAACAGTCTTGTGCTCAATTCCCTTTCCTTCTTTGAAAGAAGCTTGAACAGAATGGATGCGCATTTAAAGGTTAATCTGTATCTGGATAACGATAGTGCCGGTCACCTGATGACGGCAAAAGCTTTGGAAAGAGACAGCAGATTTACGGACAAAAGGACCTTATACACTGGTTCAAAAGACTTCAATGAGTGGCTGGTGCAGCATAGAAAGGCGCAAACAAAACAGCACCGTTTGCACCCGTAGCCACTTTTATTGCATCGGTAGCCAGCTATGTTTTGGGTGCCCCCAAAACGCTGTCTCGCCTCATGCTGCCTGTCGTCAGCATTCGATGGGCAAGAAGATAAAAAGCCATTTTTAGAATTGTGAAGGAAGAAAAGGTGAAAGAGACTGAAAAGATAAGAGGTGAAAAGAACAGAGGCGGACGACCTAAAAAGGTGGTGAAACGGAGTTACGTGATCAAAGTGAAGTGTACCATCTTAGAGAAAAAACTAATCGAGCGAAAGGCAAAGGAAGGCGGTTTTGCCTTATCGGTATACATGCGCATGGTAGGGCTAAACGGAACAATTGTCATGCGCAAAACGGTGCTTACGAGAGAGTTTTTGGAGTACAAGGCAACGCTCTACCACACCGCTTCCAACCTCAACCAGATTGCTCGCAAAATCAACGCGACAGGAGACATCACAGAGGGAGAAAAGGAAGTTTTGCTGACACTTCAAACGGAGATCAAAGAGCACCTAGAAAGGGTGCAAAAATCACTTGTAATATGATTGGAAAAGTGATGGTGGGAAAGTCATTCCGGGGCTGTCTTTTGTACTGCCTGAACGACAAGCAAACACAGGGAGAAGAAGCGGTGATGAAGAACCGAGCGGAGGTGCTTTTTTACCATCAATGCG
Organism: Ilyomonas sp.; assembly: GCA_965199905.1. Taxonomy (GTDB): domain Bacteria; phylum Bacteroidota; class Bacteroidia; order Chitinophagales; family Chitinophagaceae; genus Ilyomonas. The sequence continues at coordinate 2,215,779 of OZ241366.1, forward strand.
GCGGAACTGATAAAGAAATAATCAGACAGTTTAATGAAGTAAGCGCACTCAACAGCCGGCTGGCAAAACCGGTATTGCACATTACCTTAAGTTTTGCACCTAGTGAGCAAATAGAGCGGGAAAAATTAATACAAATCAGTGAAGCCTGTGCAAAGGAAATGAGCTTCGCCGATAATCAGTTTGTAGCCGTTCTACACCATGATACGAAGCATCAACACCTTCACCTAGTTGCAAACAGAATAGGTTTTGACGGGAGAACCGTCAGCGACAGCAACAGCTATAAGAAAGTTGCTCTCTTTTGTCGGAAAATGGAGCAGCAGCATGGCTTACATAAAGTAGTCAGTCCGCGAAGATTTTTGAGCAAAGAAGAACGACTCGTACCCCGGCTTGACGGTAGGAAGGAAGCGCTGAAAGAGATTATCAAGGAGTGTCTATCAAACGCAAGAAATTATGAAGAGTTTGAAGGGCTGATGAAAAGAAAAAAAATCACCATTGAACGAGGTAGAGGCATCGCTTTTATAGACGAGAAAAAGATGCGGGTAAAAGGCAGCGAATTGGGTTACTCCCTTCAAACAATTGAGCGCATCATAGTAAGAAAAGTAGGACTCATAAAGTCTAAGGAGGAATATAGAACAAATATCACCGATAACGGAACTACAAATTACAACAGACGAAAAGAAGACAGCAGAAGGCAAGGAACTGAAATGCAGATCAGAAATATAGAAAAGGGACTTCCTTCTTTACTCATTCAGTTAACAAAGCAGGAGGAAAATACAGGGGGACCTATAGCCGGAGAGTTGATACGGGAAGCAAAAAAGAAGAAAAGAAAGGGACAAAGGCATTCCTAAAAATTAAGGAAAAATCATGGCAAATGAAATGATTGAAGCAGCGCTGGCAAGTGTGCTGGAAGAGATGGAAAGAAGCAGGAAAGTGCAGGATGAGCAAAGAGCGGCGCAAGGGAAGTTACTGGAGATGATGAAAGGGATAGAAGCGCGGCTAAGTGAAAGGCAGCAAGCGGCACAACAACCTATTGATGTAATACCATTAGAATCAGCCATTACAAAAGCAATCGCAAAGCTGCAAAAATCGATAGAAGCGCAGCCAAAGACGATAAAGAAAGAACACCGCATCCTTTTGTTCCCTGAGCATAGTACGAGGGAGTATTATCGTCTTGTGTTTGGTAAACTTTTCTTTTGGCTTATTATTATTCTGCTCTCGACTTACCTCTTTGTACTGGGGAAACAAACTGTGCAAAGTTGGTACGCCATTCACTCGCAAGAGAAAGAACTGAATGAGTGCAAAGCCTATATACAATACTTGCTCGATAAAGGGAAAATAAAGAAAGGAAAATAGTAAATGACATTTTAAAAACTACCAGATGCTCACATACTTTGGATAAATATCTCAACAATCTGTTCATTTATTTGAGGTGGAAGTTTTATTCAAGGGAATCGTTATTTTAAGGATTGACAAGCACAACAGCTGATATAAAACGCTTCTATCAGTCAATTCTTGCGATATGTATAATCGGAGATTATAAGCCGTTCATGGTAAAGTACTATATGCCTTCAACTAGTACCTCTCTATTCTCACTCCGTTCGCAGATTTTTCGACGATTTTATTATTACTGTCACCTCTGAGTAGAACCCTGCGGTGGATGCTGCCGTTACTAATATAATGCATGCCGACACCACGAACGGCACTATCGACAATCCTGTATTGTTCGAGAATATTTGCAGCCAGCTATCCATAAATAACCATGCTATCGGAAACGCAATCGTCGCCGCTTTCACAGCTAATAATAAGAGCCTGTTTAAAAATTAGAGTTAGAGAAGAGTAAAGGGCATCTACTCAGGAGTGAAGCTATTTTCTTTGAGTTACGAAGCTTAAGGAAAATATGTATTCAACAGATGTAACGGATGCCCATTGGAGCAATAGTAAGGGGTATTTGGATGTAAAGAGCAGAAAGAGGAGATACAGTTTGCGTTCGGTATGGAACGGGCTGATGTATGTGGTGAAAACGGGTTGCCAGTGGCGGATGCTGCCGAAGGATTTTCCCAAATGGCAGCTGGTTTATTACGATTGCCGTAAATGGGTGGATGCGGAAGTGTTTGACAGGATCTTGGATAAGCTGCGCAGTAAGGTCAGAGTCAGAAAAGGTCAAAAGGAAAAAGCGACGTTAGGCATCGCAGACAGCCAGAGTGTCCGCTGGGGCAACAACCGCTCTTTTAATAGTTATGATGGCAATAAAAAAGTAAAGGGTATCAAAAGACACATCGTAGTGGATAAGAATGGATTTTTGCTGGCGGTGATGGTAACGGTGGCACATATCCATGACAGTAAGGCTATCATCTGGCTGATGAAAGTATTGAAGGATTGTTATGCAAACATAAAAGTCATCCTGGCTGACGGAGGATACAGAGGTGAGGCTATTGGAGAGATAAAAAACAGATTCGGCTATCTGCCGCAGGTGATTATGAGAAATCAGAAAACAGATCACCTTTTCGAACCCGTCAGCAAGCGGTGGATTGTCGAAAGGACTTTCGCCTGGTTTGATAACGACAGAAGATTGTGTCGCAATTATGAACTGCTCATGGAATCTTCCGAAGAAATGATCAAACTGTCCGCTATAAAACTTTTATTGAACCATTTTTAAACAGGCTCTAAATAGTTCTTATTTGTCAGCACCATTACCATCCGATGCTTGCTCTCAGCATTCGCCGGATGTTGGCTTCCAGCTGGGTCGTAAATACCGTCAGCCCAACCAATCCCAGACACTTGATCAGGATCATCAAGATAGAGAACGCCGCGAATATGTTCCCCATTTCTAGACGGCTGCATACTTAGAGATCTAATTTCATTGAATCATCGATTACATACAACACTGACCAGCAGGATAATCAATCACAAAAGCATATACTGATCAGTATTTTGCGGAACTTGCAGCCAAGCATTGCGAAATCATTCACGAGAAGGAAGAAAGCTGCGGCATTAATTACAATTAGTTACGGACTCAAGGAAGCAAAAGGGAAAGACCTTTCGAAAACGAACTTCGAAAGTCTCGATAAAAGATGAATAAATTAATGTGCTTGTTGATACTTTGCAATTTTAAACACTTAGAAGCTGTTTAAGATTTATTTCAAGAATCATGTATAGAATGAAAATCGCTCTTTTTCGTTCAACTCAAGCTACTCTTTAAACTTAAATTCTGCACTTTGCAATTCGCAAGAACTACAATGGTGATCGAAAATTAAAATCTTAAACAGCTTCTCAGAAAATAAAATTCTTTTTATGTTTTGAGATTTTCTCTTTATTTACGGACGATTTAATTTAAACGAATTGTTATATGCCAATTAATTTACAAAAGGGTCAGAAAATAGACATCGGCCTTATAAAGATGAGCGTCGGTTTAGGATGGAATCCTAACGAAGGAACGGGGTATGATTTCGATTTAGACGCCTCAGCATTCATGATCGATGCAAGTCGCGTAATTCCGAAAGAAGAATTTTTTGTTTTTTACGGTAATACCGACTCACCAGATACAGCATTGCATCATACTGGTGACGACCCGACGGGTGGAAACAGCGCTGATGGAGATGATGAAACCATAGTGGTTGATCTTTCCAAAGTGGATACGCGTATTCAGGAAATCCTGTTCGTTGTTACAATACATGAAGCTATTGCAAGACGACAGAACTTTGGACAGGTACGCGCTTCTTATATCCGCATTGTAGATGACAGCAACGGGCAGGAAGTGGCAAAGTACGAGTTGGGTGAAGATTTCTCTATTGAAACTGCTATTGAGTTCGGAAGGCTTTACAAAAAGGGTGACAAATGGAAATTTGAAGCCTCAGGTATTGGTTACAAAGAAGATTTGGCTTTCTTTCTCTCTAAATATTACAAAGGGCAAATCATCAAATAATTCTACTATTATGGCAATCAATCTGGTAAAAGGTCAAACTATCGACCTGCGTAAAAACGATAAAGGGGAATCCTTTGATCTGTCAAGTGTAACTATTGGATTAGGCTGGGATATCAGGAAAAAACAAGGTGGTAGTTTTCTGGGTAAATTTTTTGGAGGCGGACAGGAGGAAGAGTATGATCTTGACGCCATTGCTTTCTTATTAGACAGCAATGATAAAGTTGCGAATCTGGGGAGAACCGCTCAGACAACGAACGGCAGAAGCGTAAGTATGTACGAGGGAGATGTGATTTATTTTAATTCAATGAGGCATCCTTCAGGACATATTTGGCTGACAGGCGACAACCGCACTGGTGCCGGTGATGGTGATGATGAACAGATTATTGTAAAACTGGATTCGCTTAGCCAGAGCTATCAAAAGATTCTGTTCGTTGTTTCTATTTATCAAGGAAAGCAGAAGAATCAAAACTTCAGCATGGTAGAAAATGCTTTCATACGTGCTGTTGACAATAAAGGCAAAGAGATTGTCAAGTTCAATTTATCAGGTGATGCTACCTATAATGGCATGTGTTCAATGGTGTTTTCTGAAGTATATCGTAAAGACGGAACCTGGAAATTCAGAGCGATCGGCGATCCTCACCAGACCGATAATTTTGTTGAAATATTGCGGAAGTACATTACCCAATAAGAGAACTTTCTTTATCAGCCATCAAATCAATACTACACCGCTGCTGCATGAAAATCTATCAACACTATTCGTTCGATCTATGGATGACACTCATCCGCTCAAATCCTGCTTTCAAACGGGAGCGAACGAAATTCTTTTACGATTACTTTAACCATCATCAGAAGACACTGGAAGAAGTTGGAATCATCTTCAAACAAATAGATGTGATGTGCAATTCCATCAACGAGAAGACGGGTGGTAACATAGATGCCGAGGAAATGTACCTGATGGTAATCAGCGCGATGAACAATTATCATTATCCTTTACAGGACGTAGATATGGCCGCCCTGTATGCAGAGATGGAAAAACTTGTCTTTTTATACGCACCTATATTCTACAGTGATGAAACGGCTGATGTATTGCAGCGCTTGAAGCAGAAAGCCGGTGGCAGCACCTTTAGTTTGCTGAGCAACACAGCATTTATAAAAGGAAGCACATTACGTGCGGTTTTGCAAATGATGGAACTGGATGACTATTTTGATTTTCAGTTATATTCGGACGAAATAAAAATGAGTAAGCCGAGTAAGGAAGCGTTTACCATAATGATTAATAGAATAGAAGAGCAGCGAGCCGGCACTATTATACCCAAAGAGATTATGCATGTAGGCGACAATCCGAAAGCTGATGGCTGGGGCGCTGAACAGGCCGGCATCAGCAGCTTTTTAATCAATTCGAATCAATTATCCATTAACCAACTCTTAAACTGATGACACCGGTTACTTATTCTTTAAACAAGATATACAACGACAGAAGTTTTGGCTTTTGTCCCGACGATTATAGCCGTTTTAAATTTGGAGATGAAGCTGTAGCGAAACGTTTTGGGAAAGCATTGGCAGAAGGTTTTATCGCAGAGAAATTATTACATCGTCCGGCATCTCAGCTGGTAGTGGTGTCGAGTCCGTACTCCTTCATACCGACAGCTACATTTGCCATGAAAACACATTTTGTTTTTACTTTAAACCGCTGGCTCGCTGCGCATCATTACCCGGTGGTTCAGGAAACGAAAGTGCATCGTACCATCACCTATAAAGAAGATTACGGGGAGCTGAATGCAGAACAACGGATGCAGCTAATTGGCAACGATGCATTTCATATAGACAAGGCCTTCCTGGAAGGAAAAACAATTATCTTTCTGGATGATATCCGCATCACCGGCAGCCATGAAAGAATGATTATAAAAATGGCAGCTGAGTATGGTCTCACCAACAAAATCTATCTTCTGTATTTTGCCGAACTTGTCAACAAAGAGATTCATCCCAATATTGAGAACTTCTTAAACTATCATTGCGTAAAATCAATTTTCGATTTAGAGCCCATCATTCAAAGCGATGGTTTTTCCATTAACACGCGTATTGTCAAATATATTCTCAATTACGATTTTGAAGCATACCGAATCTTCATTCAAAACCAGACAGACGAGTTTATTAACCTGCTGTACGATATGGCGCTGGGTAACGCATATCATACCATAGAAGCTTATGAGAAAAACCTGAATTTTGTAAAGGCCTATTTATTCAACACACAAAAACAAATATAACATGGCGATTAACCTGCAAAAGGGACAACGGCAAAACCTGAATGCTCCAAAATTTACCATCGGTTTGGGATGGGATACAAACAGTTCTGTTACCGGCGGCAGCTTCGACCTCGATGCTTCTGTTTTCATATTGGGTGAAAACAAAAAACTGTTGTCGGATGAATACTTCGTTTTTTACAATAATGCCAAGTCGCCCGACGGAGCCGTTGAGCACACAGGTGATAACCTAACTGGTGCCGGTGATGGTGATGATGAACAAATTCTGGTTGACCTTTCGAAAATAGATGCAAAAGCAACGGAAATATGCTTGGTAGTAACCATTCACGAAGCTGACAGCAGACGACAGAACTTTGGGCAGGTAAGAAATTCGTTTGTGCGCGTAATAGATGCAGCTACCAACACCGAGGTTATGAAGTATGAGCTCGAAGAGGACTTTTCAATAGAAACGGCAGTTGAGTTTGGCAGGATTTACAAGCGCAACGGCGAGTGGAAATTTGAAGCCGTGGGTGTGGGAATGAAAGGTGGTTTACAGGATTATTTAAATAAATACAACTAAGCATAGTATGGCAATTAACCTGCAAAAAGGACAACGCATCAGCCTTGAAAAGAGCAACGGCACCAAGCTTCAGAACATATGTGTGGGCATCAACTGGGGGGCTATTGAAAAGAAAGGCATGTTCGGTTTCGGCTCTAAAAAAGAAGCGGTTGATTTAGATGCAAGCTGCGCCTTGTATAACGAACAGAAACAGGCGCTCGAAGTTGTTTACTTTGGCAACCTGCGCTCGAAAGATGGCTCTGTAAAACATAGCGGCGATGATCTCACCGGCGACATGGGTGGTGATGACGGAAAGGACAATGAAGTGATAACGCTGGACTTCTCCAAACTCAACCCCGCTGTTACTTATGTGGCATTTGTGCTGAACAGTTTTCGCGGTCACGATTTTGGTACCATTCCGTTTGCTTCCATCCGCATTTATGAAGGCACACCATCGCGCGTGAATGAAGTATTTGCCACTTTTGATATTGCTCACGGAGCTGGGTTTGCAGGGCACGTATCTATGGTGATGGGTGTGTTCTATAAAAGGAACGGCGAATGGAAATTCAATGCTATCGGTGAGCCGACGAAAGATAAAAAGCTGCAAGACACGGTAGATACCGTAACACTGACGTACCTATAACTGTTTGCTCATTCATCAAACTTATCGATAAGGCAAAGGTTTCTTTGCCTTATTTACGTTTTAGAAATTTATATACCGCAATCACTTTACTTTTATCTCAACAATAAATAATTATGGAATTAAGTCCGGCTTCTGTCAACACCACTGGTACGCCTGCCAAGATAGATAAAGATGGCAACGTAGATATAACAGCAATTACACCGTCTGAAGTGCAGAAATTCAACAGTCTGAATAAAAGCCTTGTGCCCGGCGACGTCAACTCGGTTTTAAATTATGGTGCCGATGTGCAGGGCTCGATGGAAAGATACAGTAATGAGTTTCTTGCTTCTGTGCGCACATACAATTCTGGTGAAGTGGGTGGATTAATCAACGACTTGTTGACGGAGCTGAACTACATAGATGTTGACGAGCTGAACCAAGGTGGATTTAAAAATATGTTAGCCAAAATTCCATTCTTGAACAAGCTGGTGATGGATACTAAAAAGCTGTTTCAAAAGTACGACACCGTAATTGGCAACGTGGATAAAATAACGAATAAGATAAAAGCTGGCCGGCTCAATTCCATTAAAGACAACAGCTCGCTGCAAACCATGTTCGACAGCAATGTGAACTACATTAAACAGATGGAAGACCTCATCATTTCAGGTCAGTTGAAATACAATGAGCTAAGCGACAAACTGGCGCAGATGGAAGCCAATGCCGGAAATTATAATGACTATGAAATCGCAGACCTGCGCGACTTCGTAAGCCGCCTTGACAAGCGATTAGCTGATATGAAGATTATGCGTTTCATTATGCTGCAATCATTGGCACAGATACGTGTGGTGCAAAATAATAATACTTCTATTGCAGAGAAGGCACAGTCTATCGTTTCTACTACCATCCCCGTCTGGAAAAATCAGCTCACTATTGCTGTAGCGTTGCAGCGGCAGAAGGCGAACGTGGAGATGCAGAAGAAAGTATCTGACGCTACCAATACCATTCTCCAGAAAAATGCGGAATTACTGAAGCAAAACAGCATTGACGTAGCTAAGGAAAATGAAAAAACTGTGGTATCATTGGATACATTAAAAAGCACTACGCAATCATTAGTAGATACCCTGAACGAAGTGAAAAAAATACATGAGCAGGGTGCAGAAAACAGGAAAGTGCTGAATACCGAGCTGAAGAACTTAGAGACAGAGCTGAAGAAGAATGTTACACGTGTCAATTGATAGCAGGCAATGGTTGAAGTCAGAGAAGCGATAACTAAAAACTCTAACCGGATTATTACGAAGTTGCAGTTGCTGTCGCAGTTTTTTGAAGATGAGCTTGTGTTCAAAATCTATGTGCGCACACAGGTTATTCAAAAGTTGTTTGAAAACAATGAGGAGCTTGACATTCATAAACTGGAGCTTTTTCATCTTCAGTTTACGGAAAGCATTATTGAGCTATTAAAAAAGATCAAAAAGAACAACGAAAAAACGGTCTGTTCCATTGAAGAAGAAATCAGGCTGAACGAGGAACTGGTTCACAGCATCAGTAACACGATGCGCTTGGAGGAAAGTTTTGAGGCTGCGAAGGAAGCGCACACCTTGTTAATCAATAAAGCTCTCTTTAAGCTATATCAAAACCTGTCCGGCTTATCGGCGGATGCTCCTTTTCCCAAAGATATTGACCAATTCAATGCTCAGTTCGCGAAGGATTTTTTTGCTAAAATACCTGTCAGTCTGGTTGAAGAACTCACAGAGATGAAACCAGACAGGGTGTATAAAAACGGTTACGGCACCATCGAAAAAAAGCTGATGGGTCTGCAATGTAAATACGACTTTAAAAACACTTTTTATTGCGGGCTGAAAGCGAGCGATGCTGAGCTAGAAATTTATAAACTAAACATCACGGATAAAGACGAATACTTCCTGTTTTATCCAGACAGATATGTATTTGCAAGTGTTCCGTTCAGCAAAATTGAGAGTATAAATTTATCAGAAGGCATTTCGAAGAAAGCGAAAATTATACACGAGATCACCGCAAAAAATGTAATTTTAGAGAATGATCTTCCAGCTGCAAAAACGAACTTGCCGGAAAATGTGGTACAGCTGCTGACTGAGTATTATGCTAAAATATCCGCGCTGGACTTTCTCGATTTTATTGATGACTTCGATATACAGGCGAATGTTTTAAAGACCATGCTGAATACAGAAGGCTTTTAATTTTTAAAATATAAATCCCACAGCTACCTATGCGACGATTGCCCGTTTATTTGTTATTGGATACGTCCGGCTCTATGAATGGCGAACCGATTGAAGCCGTAAAAAACGGTGTTCAGGTCATGATCAGTTCCCTTCGCCAGAACCCCCAAGCTATTGAGACAGCTTATATCAGCATCATTACATTCGACACTACCGTAAGACAGTTGGTACCTCTTACGGATTTAGCTTCGTTCCAGATACCGAATATCCAGGCTGGAGGAACCACTGCCTTGGGCGAAGCTTTAAAAGTGGTTAGCAATAAAATAGATACTGAAGTTGCCAAAACCACGAAAGAACAAAAAGGCGACTGGAAGCCATTGGTGTTTATCATGACCGATGGAACACCAACTGATGACTGGCGAAGCGGACTGAGCGAATTCAAAAAACACAAGACTGCTTATACGGTTGCCTGCGCTGCAGGAGGCAATGCAGACACCAGCATCCTAAAACAGATAACAGACAACGTGGTCAGGCTGGACACGGCTGATGCGAATAGCATTGCCAAGTTCTTTACCTGGGTCTCGGCTTCTATCGGCGTCAGCTCCACGCGCGTAGAAGATACCGGTAAGGAAGTGGTTGGATTGCATGAACTGCCGCCTCCGCCAAGTGAGTTGAATATCGTAGTATAAGTTTATTGTGAAGTATTAAATTGCTATAAGAATACATACGACATAAAAGCAGTCTAATCAATTAAGCAGAAAAATATGGCGCAACGTAAAGCGTATAATCCAAACACGAAATATGGAAGGCAAAAGCTGCGTGATCAAGCCAACTATAATTACCAAAATGGTACACCAGAATATAGGAACGAGATTGATAAGATGAGGAGTACTGCTAACTTTGTAATTGTTGTTATAATAATAATCATTGCACTAATTATTTATGCTGTATCTGGAGCAGAAGGGTTACGCAGATGGGCTAAGTAGAACTGCAAATCCTTCCTAACCTTAACTATTCTGTATAATGGCTACCGTTAGCGGCAGAACATTTGCCGAAACCATTTTCTCTGATAGCTGGCTGTCTTATTTATCAAGTTATGGAATCGATACTTTTCCGTCTGATTGGTTTTATAGGACCATGACCCAGGCATACGATGCCTGCGATGCGGATGAAAAAGCCGTGCTGATTTCTTCTCTGATAAAACAAAAAGCAAACACCTTAACTTATCAAAGACAGCAGGTACCGAAAAAGCACCAGACATTATTTGATAGAATTCTGGAACCTTACTTCCTTCAGAAGCTATCTGTTTTTACGGCAAAAGAAATACTCACGGATTATATAACTTTTCAAAATGAGCGTGTAGTTGATTATGCTGAAAATCAAAAATTGTTTTCATTCACTTCAACCCTTCCTGATGACCAGATTTATTCAAACAGTTTAACCAGTATCGAGCGAATTATAATTGAAGAACCGGAACAAAAAAACGAAAACGATGGTTCGATTATCGATATAACGGGCGAAGGACAGACTATAGATGTAGAGAAGGAAATTATTGCTGTACAAAATACAATTAGCAGCACATATTCGTCTTATTATGACGAGAACTGGAAGCTGGGCAACAAGTACCGCGATAAGCTGAATTTAAGCGATGCTGAAGTTACATCGCTGAATAAGTTCTGGGATCCGTCCAATTCATTCCTTTCTGTTGAGCAGTGCTGTATTGCAGTAATTAAACTTTATCTTCTTGGTCTTGATCATTTACTGTTGCAGTTTACTGTGAATGGAAATGATTTTTATAAAGAGTTTAAAAAGTTCACTACACAAAATCAGTCCCTGCGCGGCGAATACACTTCGGTTCAGACGTTTAAAGAGCAGATGGAAACATACGTCCATCTTACTTTTTTCAGGCGTGCCGAAAGTGCGGTCAGAGAAGCTTATAAACACAAGCGCAAAATCAATACAGCATTCTCCCTGTACAATTTATCAGCAGGCTTTGAGCGCAGGTTTGGCGATGTATGGAACAGCATTATGGGTGCAAATAAAGAAAGCATCCTTGCTACCGACCATCCAACCGAAGTGCAGCTGAACAGGATGAATGTAACGCGGTGGAAATTTTTCTTTGAGGATATAACAGCAACCATCACAAATGAAAATACAGAAGTTAGCGCTCTCCGTATAGACGGGCTGGCAGAGCAAAACAATGAAAATCCGGCTGTTGAAAATATATACTTTGAAGCCTGCAAATTATTTGCAAAGCAGGATAAGATTGTTGCTGTCAGGTTTTATCTGAAATATGTATACGCCGATTTGCAATCGGATAAAACCGATAGCAGGCAACTGGGCAAAACCATACAGAAAAATCTCTTTCTGATTGATGAGCAGTTACGGGATTTTGAAGCCATCGTTAACGGCTTGGTAAAGGATAAAAATCTGGAAGCTGCTCTGTTAAGAGTGCCGGATATCTATGGTAAAAAGCGGAAAAAAATTCATCTCGATTTGGCTTCTGTTGAGCAGGCAAAAACACAGCATCAAAATACAGTTGATAAGCTGAGCCAATGGCTGCAGGAAGAAGATGATAACTATACAGAACCGGATGAAACTGTTGAACTAAAAATTGCAAAGCCGGATACAGTAAAACAGGTAACCGATACCGATATTTTTACGGCAACCGTCTTGTTAAGTGATCAGCAAAAAGATTTGCTACTTCTCTTTAGCAAGAACAAATTTCAGCTTGAAGAGGAAGCGTTGAACAGCTATGCAAGAAGCAAAAGCCTTTTTAAAAACCAACTGATGGAAAGCATCAACGACTGCTGTTATGAAGAACTGGATGATTTGCTCATTGAGGAAACATCCGGCGGATACATGATTAATGAATTTTACTACAATAAAATAATCAACCTATGTTAGGCAACATAAAACCAAAAGAATCCACTTCAATCATTAATTCACTGCTCGGCGGCGTGGTGCCGAAAATTGGCGTGCAGCACATTGCCGTAGGAAGGTCATCGGAAGTCTCGGCTTTTTTAAATGCACTTGAAGATGTAAAGAACGGGCACAGCATGGTGAAGTTCTGGATCGGTGATTTCGGTTCCGGCAAATCATTTATGATGCACCTGTTGAACACTGTTGCTCTGAAGCAGAAATTCGTAGTCGCCAATGCAGATTTTACACCTGAAAAGCGGTTGTATTCAAACGACGGAAAAGCGCTGGCGCTTTATTCCACTATTATGGATAATATAGCCATACAAACAAAGCCGGAAGGTGGCGCCTTAATTACATTATTAGAGAAATGGATTGAGCAGATCCTTATCAAAACAGCAGCAGAAGCCAATGTATCACTGGCAGAAATCAGGGAGCCCGCACACGCGAAGCTGATCCAAAACAATATTATGCGCACTATTAACGAGCTGACAGACGTAGGTGGTTTCGACTTTGGGCTGGTAATTATGAAATATTATGAAGGCTTCATCAGCGACAATGAGTCACAGCGCCGCAATGCCCTGCGATGGCTGAAAGGCGAGTATCGCTCAAAGGTAGAAGCGAGGCAGGATCTGGGTGTGCGCGACATCATCAACGACCAGAACTACTACGACATGCTGAAAAATTTTTGCAAGATGTTCGTCAGCATCGGCTACAGCGGTTTTATGATTAATCTTGATGAAGCCATCAACCTGTATAAAATATCCACCGGCGCCATCAGGGAAAAGAATTACGAGAAGATACTAACGATATACAATGATTGCTTCCAGGGAAAAGTATCAAACCTATTTATCAACGTTGCCGGAACAAAAGACTTTTTGGAGAACGAAAGGCGCGGCTTGTTCAGCTATCAAGCCTTGAAATCGCGTTTGGAAACAAATAAGTTTGAGTCCTCTTCGGTTCGCGACTTTGCGCAGCCCGTAATCCGCTTGCTGCCGCTAACCGATACAGAGATTTTTGTATTGCTTCAAAACCTGAAAGCCATCTTCGACCTGAATTATAAAACAGATATACCTGTTACTGATGAAGATATTCAGTTGTTTATGGAAGAGATGTTCAACAAGCCCGGCGCAAGCGAATTTCTCACGCCACGCGAAGTGATCCGCGATTTCTTAAACATCCTTTCTATCCTGCGGCAAAACCCTGACATAGATAAGCGCAAGCTCTTCAGCGATATCGAAATAACAGACGAACGGCCGGATGAAGAAACGCTTGAAAACATAGAGGAATTGTAATGGGATACGAACTGTTATCGGAACCGATCCGCAGATACATACGCGATAAGCGGTGGGATGCCCTACGCCCCATACAAGCGGCTGCCATCACAAGAATTTTAGGTACGGAAGACAACTACATACTGGCTTCGCATACTGCATCCGGCAAAACAGAAGCGGCTTTTTTGCCTGTGCTTTCAAAAGTGGATTTCAGGGAAAGCGGTGTGCAGGTTCTATATATCTCACCCCTGATTGCTTTGATTAACGACCAGTTTCTGCGCGTGGAATCGCTATGCAAATACATGGATGTTCCGGTTACCAAATGGCACGGCGAAGCCAACCAGTCAGCTAAAAACAAACTCATCAAAAACCCCGAAGGAATTGTACTGATCACTCCCGAATCAATAGAAGCAATGCTGGTCAACCACCCGGCAAATGCAAAAGCAATGTTTGAGAATCTGAAGTTCATTGTTATTGATGAAATCCATACGTTCTTAGGCAGCGACAGGGGCTCGCATTTGAAATCCCTGCTGGCAAGAATTAGCCGCCTGCATCAAAAAAAGGAACCACGGATTATAGGTTTATCGGCTACCATTGGCGATTTTGCGGAAGCCAAACGTTTCACAGGCAGGGAAGCCCAAACGAAGGTGTTGGTTGATAAAACCGTAAAAGAAATAGAGGCAGCCTTTCATTATTTTGAAGTCAGTGGCAATGAATATCCGATGTCTTTCATTGAAGAATTATACGAACAGATTAAAGACAAAAAGGCTTTGATTTTTCCCAACAGCAGAGGCAATGCAGAAGAGCTGGCAGTGAAACTGAAACGAACCGCTGAACGTAAAAAAGGGCATCCCTTTTATTTCTCCCATCACTCATCTGTAGATAAGGACTTGCGCGAATACATAGAAGATTTTGCAAAGAACAATAAGCGAACCAACTTCTGCATTGCCTGCACTTCCACGCTGGAACTGGGTATAGATATCGGAACCGTAGACGTAGTCGTGCAAATAGATTCTGCCCATTCTATCGCCTCGCTCATTCAAAGGGTGGGAAGAAGTGGCAGGCGCGAAGGCGCTAGGAGCAATCTCCTGCTATATGCCACTACTCCCTGGGATTTACTGCAATCTTTTGCCTGCTGGGAATTATACAAGTCTGGTTTTATAGAACCTGTTTATAACCAGCAGAAGCCTTTCGATTTATTGTTTCACCAGATTCTCTCCACATTGAAAGAAACCTGCGGCATCAGCAAAGCGAAGCTGGTAGACAGAATGAGCAGCAATGCGGCTTTTAGCATGATTGAAAAAAGCGAGATAGAAAGTCTGATTCAATGTATGACGGAATCAGACTTTATTGAAGACCTGCAGCGCGAACTGATTGTAGGGTATGAAGGCGAAAAGCTAACCAGCTCCCGCGATTTTTATTCTATGTTTACTACTCCGCAGGTTTTCAAAGTCATTCATGCCGGCAAAGCCATTGGCGAAGTTCCCTTTACAAGCGCCGTGAGAGAAGATGAGAACATCTTTTTGGCAGCCAGAATATGGAAGATTAAAGACGTTGATCCAAAGGCATTGAAAGTAATGGTGGTTCCGGCAAGTGATGGGCGGAAACCATTATTTCTGGGTGAAGGCGGCGATGTGCATCCGCGTGTGAGGGAGAAAATGCTGGAGCTGTTATATTCAGAAGAGTTGCCAAGGAATGGGGATGACAGAATAGAAAATTGCCTTTATCAGGTAAGGCTTTTGTTTAAAGCGATTCCTGTGGAAGACTTGTTGTACGACAGACCATATATTGTAAAAGAAACAGGCTACGAAGTATATATGTTCACGGGCAGCAAAATCAATAGGACGCTTGCATTCGTGTTAGAACGGCTGGAAGTAAGGCATCAGTTGAATGAGCAGAAGAGTATGTTCTTTTTTGACCACACTTGTCGTCCTGATGAATTGTTTACAAAAGTTAGAGACAAGCTGTTACAGATAGATGAAGAAGTTGAGAAAGCATTGGTTGCAGAACAAAGAACATTCAGCCTCAGCAAGTGGGGACGCTTTTTGCCGGTTGACCTGCAGAAGAGATATATCCTGGAAAATAATTTTGATGTTCTCGGTACACTTCATTTCCTGAATAATATCCGGCTGTTGAAAGAAGCTGATGTAAACGATACGCCATCTGACACTGAATCAATCAAACCGAAGCACAATTCCGTTCCATCATGAGACGATTACCTGTTTATTTTTTGTTAGACACTTCCGGTTCTATGCGCGGCGAGCCGATACAGGCACTGAATAATGCGCTAAGCGGAATGATCAACACGTTGCGCAGCGACCCGCAGGCGCTGGATTCGTTATGGATCAGCATCATCACTTTTGACAGAGATATAAAAGAATTGGTGCCGTTGACAGAGTTGGTCAGCCTTCAGCTACCGGAAATCACCTGCCCACCAAGCGGCCCCACTCACACCGGGAAAGCTCTCGAAGTATTACAGCAAACTGTTGCTAGGGAAGTGATAAAAGGCAGTGCTACGCAAAAAGGCGACTGGCGGCCGTTACTGTTCCTGTTTACCGATGGCAAACCTTCCGACCTGCAATTATATAGGAGCATGATACCCAAAATAAAAGCGATGAACTTCGCAGCGGTTGTGGCTTGCGCAGCGGGACATTTATCAGACGATACATTACTGAAAGAATTGACAGATACTGTTGTGCATCTCGATGTTGCCGACAGCTACACGCTGAAGAAATTTTTCAAGTGGGTGTCCGATACCATTGAGCAAGGAAACAAAAGCATGGGCACGCAGGAAAGCGTGTCTTTACCGCCGCCGCCTTCTGAAATCAATCTTGTAATCTGACTGTATGACACCATTCCTTCACAGCCTCATCTTTTTGTTGCTGGCAGCTTTTTTCTTTCATATCAAAATATATCCGTACAGGCTACGACTATATTCTCAATATAGCCGCATATTTGATGTTCTTGACCGGCTATTTTCGCCGTTGTTAAACGGATTGCGGAGACTAATTAAACCGGTTGTTATCGGGCAAAACTTATCGCTCGACATGTCACAGTTTATCGTATTTATTCTCCTTTTATTATTACTTCAAATCACACAGCGATGAGCCGGCGTTTACCCGTTTATTTCCTAATTGATGTTTCCGAGTCTATGGTTGGTGAGCCTGTCCAGCTTGTGGAAGAAGGCATGGCGTCCATAATCAAAGAACTGAAGAGCGATCCTTATGCCATCGAGACCGCATGGGTAAGTATCATAGTATTTGCAGGTGCTGCAAAAACGCTGGTGCCTTTGCAAGAGCTCGTTCAGTTTTACCCGCCGAAGTTCTCTATTGGTGGCGGCACCTCGCTAAGCAAAGGTCTAGGTCATCTGATGTATGAGTTGCGTAAAAACTTTATAACAACTACCTATGAACAGAAAGGCGACTGGAAGCCAATCATCTTTTTGTTCACAGATGGTGTACCCACAGATGATACGAGGACAGCAATAGCTGAGTGGAAACAAAACTGGCAGCGCACGGCAAATCTGGTTGCTGTTTCTTTCGGCAGCGAAGCGGATTTATCTGTTCTGCAGGAACTAACGAACCATGTGTTTCTGTTTAAGAATGCTGACCCTTCTGCCTATAAAATGTTTTTCAAGTGGGTAACAGATTCTATTAAAGTCAGCAGCATCAGCGTCGAAAGAAACGCCGGTGGTTTCGAATTGGCAAGTACGGATAAGGATGTTCTCTCGAAAATAGATCTCACGAAAACAAAGCCAGCTGCGCAACAGGTGGATAGTAATTTTGTAGTGATTTCAGCGAAGTGTCAGAATACACAACGGCCTTACTTGATCAAGTACAAGCGTACCTTATCGCCTTCGCCTTTGGCAGACCTGCAAACATTATCTTACCGGCTGTCGGGTGCTTACCAGGTAGACAGTTACTATAACGAGCTGACGGATGTAAAAGGATTAAAGCAAACCATTCATACAGATGAGTTGATTGGCGCACCAACCTGTCCCTGCTGCGGCAATCAGATTGGCTTTGCCATGTGCAGCTGCGGTGGCATCCACTGTATCGGTGAGGAAGAAGTCAGCACTTGCCCGTGGTGCGGAAACAGTGCGAGATATACAGTTGGTGAAGGTGGTTTTGATGTAAAGAGAGAACAGGGATAACATCATTGCAATGAAAGAAGTAAAGCAATACATGCAAGAGCTATTTGTCACGAAACAAATTAACATACCGGCAAATCGTGTCTCTTTATTTGAAGTATTTATGCAGGATGAAAATGTTCATGCTTCTGTAAAAGAAATATTCGGTATTCAACAAAAGCTAATGGCAAACTGGACAATAAAAAACCGTGTGGCGGATATTCTGCAACAGGCGCTTACTCTTCCGAATGCAACGGTGGGAAGACCTTATGAAGCTGTTATTAACCTGCAATGGCAGGATGTTACTATTATCAGCCTGAAAGGCCTGGAAGAAACTGGTTTGGAGTACAATGATGAGACACTCCTTATCAAAGGTACGCCAGTGGTAAGTGGTGATGTTAAATGCATATTGTCGTTTACGATTACAGGAGAAGCACCAGAAGCCGTGCCTTATGAAAAGACAATTCTTCTGATTATCAATCCTGATCCGAAATCGCTTTGGAAAAATCTGCCTTCTGACGCAACTGCTGCTTACTGGAAAGAAGATAACGCTGTTGCAGCTGATCCTCTGGGCGAAAAGTATTTTATAGCTGCTTCGCGAAGAGGGCGCTCACATGCAAACGTGGGTAGTTTCCGCGATGACGACTTTGCTTATAAGCACTTGGAAACAACGGGCTGGAATGTGGTTGCAGTAGCTGATGGCGCTGGCTCGGCGAAACTTGCCAGGCAAGGCTCTAAGATAGCTTGTGATGCGGTGATGGAGTATTTTGCAAGCAACCTGACAGCAGAGACTAATAACGAACTGCAAAATATTCTTTCTGCTTACAATGCAGGCACAGACAATGAGAGCCGGAAAGCATTAAACCATTTCGTGTATGGCAATTTATCGAAGGCAGCTTTGTATGTGCACCAGCAACTGGTAAAAGCAGCGCAACAGGCAGAAACTACCCTGAAAGATTTTCATACAACTCTCGTGTTTGTGTTGTTTAAAAAGTTCAGCCAAGGCTATGCCTTTCTTTCTTTTGGTGTTGGCGATTGCCCGGCTGTGCTGCTGAACAAGGATATTATGGAAGTAATACCTCTAAACCAGTTAGATGTCGGTGAGTTTGGCGGCGGCACAAGATTTATCACGATGCCGGATATCTTTCAGAGCGATGCTTTTGCTTCGCGATTCCGTTTCAAACTCACTGATGATTTTTCGTATCTGGTAATGATGACTGATGGGGTTTATGATGCTAAGTTTGCGGTGGAGGCGAACCTTGAAAAGGTGGATGCGTGGAAAGGTTTTATAAAAGATTTGCAAGGTGAAAATGAAGATAGTATTCATGTTGATTTTGAAAAGCCGGGAAGGGATACTGCTGCTGGATTATTAAACTGGCTGAACTTCTGGAGCGTGGGTAACCATGATGATAGAACCCTTGCCATTGTGTTTTAAAGGAAAGGAATTATGCCGCAACAAACCATTACTGTTTCTTCTTCGCTTACGGGCAAATCGTATCAGTACGTTGATACTGGCGAGCCAATGCGCGGTGGAGTGAAAGATGTTTACTTCAGCCCCGATAAATCGTATGTGGTAGCTTTCTACAGAGACAAACAGGATTTTAATTCCAAAGAGCGACTGAAGAAAATTGTCACGCAATATTTTGA
This sequence comes from Ilyomonas sp., assembly GCA_965199905.1. Classification (GTDB taxonomy): domain Bacteria; phylum Bacteroidota; class Bacteroidia; order Chitinophagales; family Chitinophagaceae; genus Ilyomonas. The sequence continues at coordinate 2,235,283 of OZ241366.1, forward strand.
TTCATTTTTCAATAAAGAGAACGGAGCTTATTATAAGACCCTCTATTGCTGGCCAACGGATGTTGTTGAAGAAGGAAGTATCAGTTTAAAAGGCGGACAAGGAATTACGCATGGGAGAACAGGTATTATTGTACCTGTTTACCCGCAAAACTTCTTCTTCAAAAAGGGATATGCTACAAGCGACCTGATTACAGGAAAAGAGAAGCAAGGCAAATGGTTCGCTTCACCGAAGTTCCGCAACAAGCAGTTTGCACTGCGCCTAGATGATAGCGAACTTGGCAACTGGATGAGCTATTTCCAGATTTGTGTGAACATCTCACGTGGCGTAAAGCGCCTTCATGCAGCTGGACTTGCGCATTCCGATCTATCGTACAACAATGTGCTTGTTGATCCTGTTAATAAAGTTGCTTCCATCATTGACATTGACGGGCTGGTGGTGCCGGGTTTGTTTCCGCCCGACGTTATTGGTACGCCTGATTTCATTGCTCCCGAAGTATTAGCCACCAAGCACCTCGATATACATGATGCCAACCGCAAGCTGCCCAACCGCCTTACCGATTTGTATGCGTTGGCGGTCATGATTTATATGTATCTCCTATATCGCCACCCGCTGAAAGGGGGCAAGGTGCACGACCTTGATACGGAGAAGGACGACCTGCTTTCAATGGGTGAAAAAGCTTTATTCATTGAGAACCCGTCCGATGCTTCAAACCGTCCGAAGGTTAGCCAGCTCAATCCGAAAGAACTGCCTTGGGCAGATGTTATAAAGCGTCCATACACTATTACTGGTCCTTACCTGAAAGCTTTGTTCGACAAAGCTTTTATTAATGGGTTGCATAGCCCGTCGCACCGCCCGACGGCAAACGAATGGGAAGATGCTTTATTAAGAACGACAGACCTGCTTCAGCCCTGCAGCAATGCTGCCTGCGAGCAGAAATGGTTTGTGTTCGATAATACCAGCAAACCCAAATGCCCGTTCTGCGGTACGCCTGTTAGCGGCACTGTGCCTGTGCTGGATTTGTACTATCAGTTTAAGCCTGCGGTATGGAAACCTGAGAACCACCGGCTCATGGTTTACAACAACCAGTATCTCTTTCAATGGCATGTGAACCGGAATGTGGTACGAAATGAGAAACTAACACCGGAACAAAAAGTACCGGTCGGATATTTCACTTTCCACAACGGCAGGTGGGTGCTCGTGAATCAAAAGCTATCTTCACTGAAAGATCTAACGGACGATAAAGACATTCCGGTCAATACAATGGTTGAGATCAGTGATGGTAAAAAGCTGCTGCTGTCGAAGGAAGAAGGCGGCAGGGTCGTGCTCATCACAATGGCGAATAAATCGTTTTAAAACACAACACTTATGAGTGATATCATTGAACAGACAAAAGCATTATGGGAGCAAGCAATAGATAACCCGTTGCCCTCATTAATCATCATCGGTAACCTTGTTATTATAGAAAGTTTACTATCCGTAGACAATGCAGCTGTGTTAGCCACCATGGTGATGGACCTAGATCAGAAACAACGAAATAAAGCGTTGCGATACGGCATCTGGGGCGCTTACATTTTCCGTGGTCTCGCCATGATATTCGCCTCTTTCCTGATCAGGATATGGTGGCTGAAACCCATAGGCGGACTATATCTTTTGTACCTCGTATGGGACTGGTGGAAGGGCAAGCAAACGGAAGAGAAAGAAGATGATTACATTGACAAACAGGGCAACTGGCTATACAGGCTAACTGTTGGTTCGTTCGGAAACTTCTGGGCAACGGTTGCCTTGGTGGAACTGATGGATATGGCGTTTTCCATTGATAACGTGTTTGCAGCGGTGGCATTCACGCCAAATATTATCTTGGTTTGTATTGGTGTATTTATCGGCATCCTTGCGATGCGGTTTGTTGCACAAGGTTTTGTGAGGCTGATGGAGCGGTACACATTCCTTGAAACTTCAGCTTTTGTGGTGATTGCAATTCTCGGCATTAAGCTTTTGTTGTCTTTGTATGAGTACTTTTTCCCGGAAAGCAGCTTCAGCAAATTTTTAGGAAGTCATACGGCCGATATCTTGACTTCTATATTGACAGTAGCTATCTTTTTCATCCCGATTCTCACTTCTTTGCTTTTTAATTTTCCGCAGCGTAATCCAAAATAAGAATCTGTGTTTAATAGCCAATGCCAAGAAGAAAATTTAAAAAATGATAAAGTCGGTTTAAAATGATTGAGCGAAAGTTTTATGGTTGAGAGTTTTATCATTTCTCCGGAAGATTCCATGATCAGTTCGTGATTGTGGTAGAGTCGCTTGTCATTACCCAACCAGGCAAACGTTTATTCGACAATCCATCTTTTGCCGACGGATAGAATGGATGACTTCTGTTTGCGTGCGCACCATTATCTGCAATATAAAATTGAATTTGTCCTGAATCGTTTTACTGTTTCTCCTATGTACCCGTCGTCAATCAGAGTCACCCGCAGTTTTGCATAACAACACCGCAATATCTTCATCAGCCAAACGATAGCCTTGCTGTCATGAATATGAGTCACTGTAACCATCACCGCCGTCAAAAACCCATTCTTGTTCATTATAATCCGCCATTCAATGTCTTTTACTTTCTTGTTGCCGTCGGAACTTTTAGAAGAACAGTTAAGGTTCCAGCGCATACTTCGGTTAGAGATTATATTAAATCGAATCACCGATTGTATATGGAATGAGCAGTAACATCATTGGTTGTCAGTATGCGTATTGATTAATGACCCCGCGGCAGGTGTGACTAAAGATGATTAAATTATTCAACTATGGTTATTTTGTTCTTGTTCTCATTTCGCGAACAAAGAACAAAACTGTATTTTTGCGTTATGCGCTCACATAATGGGATGCGTCCCCAAGACATTGTTATTCTTATAAAGATGTTGATTTTGCATCCTAACAATTGGCAGTATCGAGACCTGTCTGCTTCTCTTTTTCTCAGTATTTCTGAAATTTCGGAGTCACTTAATCGGAGCCATCTGGCAGGACTGATTGACGAAAGCCGCAAACGAGTCTACCGGCAAAATCTGATGGAGTTTATTCAATACGGGATGCATTATGTCTTTCCGCAGTTGCCTGGCAGAATGGTGACTGGGCTGGCGACCGCACACTCCCACCCCTTTTATCAATCGAAGTTTGTAAGCGATACCCAGTATGCATGGCCGGATGAAGAGGGTGGTATTAGAGGCTACGCTATCGAGCCCCTCTATAAAGGGGTTCCAATGGCTGCAAAGGAGGATGCAGAGCTTTATTTGTTGCTTGCAAGCCTTGACATTATTCGGGTAGGCAGACCCAGAGAAATCAATGCTGCCTTAACCCAATTGGAAAAAGCGATTTTGTATGAACGACAACCTAAACATTCTTAGAATTAAAGTAGTTTATGACGCTCTAGAAGAACTGGCTGATAAATTTATTTTTGTTGGTGGTGCCACCGTTTCCTTGTATGCTGATCGCCTAACGACGGAAATACGTCCCACTGACGATATCGACATTGTAGTTGAGTTATTAGATTACAAAGGTTATACAGCCATTGAAGAAAAACTGAGAAGCAAAGGTTTTGCGAATGACACTGCATCCCGTGTGATTTGCCGCTATATCGTAAAAGGAATTATAGTAGATGTCATGCCAATATCAGAAGAAATACTGGGCTTTGCCAACAGGTGGTATCGGGAGGCAGCAGCTCATTCCATACAAAAAGAGATTGATACGGGTCACATTGTTCGTCTCTTTTCTGCACCTTACTTTTTAGCTACGAAGCTGGAAGCCTTTAAAAACAGAGGAAAAAGAGATGGCAGAACCAGTACAGACTTTGAAGATATTGTATACCTGCTAAACAATAGAAAAGCGATTTGGCAGGAGTTGAAGGAAACACCTGAAAACTTAAAAACTTATTTGCGAGAAGAACTTTCCTCTTTACTAAATGAGTCTTATGTGGATGAATGGATTAGTGTTCATCTGGATTATAGCGAACAAAGGAGGGTAAATTTTATTTTGGACAATATCGAAGAATTTGTAACACAATAAAAGCATCGTCCTAACCAATGCGATGGGCAAGATGAATAAACAAAACACTACAAATTCCGCTCTTTTTTATGTAAGCTTCACACTGAATTATTATTTTTGCTGCGTTTTACAGTCCTTTAATAAGGCGAAAAGGAAAAGGTACCTAATTCGGTAACCTTTGATACTTTGAAGCGCTGAAATGCAAGCCAGACAAGGCTTTTAGAAAATAGGTGGAGTCCAGGTGGGTCCACGCTAATAAAAAAGCAGTTACAATTTAAATTGTAACTGCTTTTTTATTGCACCAAAATTTGCACCACATCATTTCCAAAAAAAGAAATTTATCGCTTCGTTTATTTTGAAAATAAATCGAGTTGTTCTTTAGTTATAAAAGAATTCGCTGCAATAGGCTACTCTTTATTATATTTTTTGCGCAAACTTTCATCTCTATTTCTTTTTTTTTAAAACACTCGTTCAATAAAGATTTCACAAACGTCTTTTCAAACACCTTCCCGGCGCTGCGATAATGTGCTGGTGACAGATAGCCTGCGCAATAAAGTGCAGATTATACTTTGCCATCTGCCTTGCAGAATACAAGCTGAACAAATACAATGACAAGTGAAACGCTTATATTATTCAGCCCGGTTACACTGCCATCATACATGTATTTGATTTTGAAAAAATAGTAATTTTCTGCTTGCAAAATAGTAAGATGGCTGAATAGATATTGATGAATTTAATTCTTTTTAAGCAAGCAATCGTTTAAATCCCTTTGTGTTAACATAGGGATTATCATATAGAATAACGTTGTTTTTAAAAATCCAACAATCGAACACCCTTATAACGTTGTATTAAATAACTGTATGTTTCAGTAAAACATTATGATCAAGCTAAAAAGGAATCTTTTTTTATAACAGGAACGATAAACAATGTTAATAAAAGAACAACGCAAACGATTGCTTTTCTCAGTCTGTTTTCGATGTATTCTTTAGCTCTTCTTTTGCAGAAAGAAGAAGAAAATAAGGAATGAAAAATACCAGTTGATTCAAGCCTGATAACTTCTTTGCAATGTCAAAGAAACATACAGCAAATAGCACTTTCGTAAACTACAAATGCAATCTCCATTCAAGGATTAAACAGATGAGATGAATCATAAAAGATGGCTTTCCATACTCGTAATTATCTTTCTTTACTACGACTCTTTGTCCGCACAAGCTTTATTTACCGATACCATTCCGTTAGGCGGCAATGCATACACAAAATCACCTGCTGAAGTAACGGATGAAGGATTGAGACTGTGGACAGATTCTTCAACTGTGGTCAACATTTATTTTAGAACAGGTGTTCCGCAAACATTTGATATTTCCCTGCGGTTGCAGGTGCCAAAAGGGAAGAGTAAAATTCAGATTGTATCAGGCAATACATCTTTTACAAGCGAAGTATCAAATGCAGAATTCAACATCATAAATATTGGTAAACTTGCCGTTTCAAAGTCAGGATATGTAAGGGTGAGCCTGAAAGGTATTCATAAAGAAGGCGATGTATTTGCCAATGTATCTGACCTCATTATCAGCTATAAAAAACAGGATACAAGCCTGGTATATGTAAAGAATAGAAGCTCGTTTCACTTTGGCAGAAGAGGTCCTTCGGTGCATCTTAATTTTCCTCTGCCGGAGGATATAAAAAACGACATTCATTGGTTTTATAACGAAATAGAAATACCCAAGGGCGAAGACAGGATCGGCTCTTATTTTATGGCAGACGGTTTTGGCGAAGGCTATTTTGGTATGCAGGTAAACAGCGATACCGAACGGCGCGTGTTATTTTCTGTATGGAGTCCTTACGAAACAGAAAATCCGAAAGATATACCAGATCGTCTGCGTATTGTTTTGCTGAAGAAAGGGGCTGATGTTCGCACCGGTGAGTTTGGTAATGAAGGCAGCGGTGGCCAAAGCTTTCTGCGGTTTAAGTGGCAAGCCGGAAACACTTACGCTTTCCTGCTTGGCGCTCAGCCTGACACTATCCATCGTACCACAATTTATACGGCTTACTTCAAAGACGTAAGTGCCGGTAAATGGTATTTGGTTGCCAGTTTCAAGCGTCCGCAGAAAGCCACTTATTTAACACACCTCTATTCGTTTTTGGAAAACTTTAGTCCTGAAACAGGCGATGAAGAAAGAATTGGCTGGTATAAAAATCAGTGGGTGATGGATGGAAAAAGGAAATGGCACGAACTGCTCAATGCAAATTTTACCTATGATGCTACCGCAAAAGGTGGTTACCGGAAAGACTACGCAGGCGGTGCAGAAGGCAGCCACTTTTACCTGCGTAATGACGGCTTTTTTAATGATTTTGTAAAGCCATACCAAACATTTATGCGTAAGTCATCAGGCAAAATGCCCATGATTGATATAGCTTCCCTGCCGGAAAAATAACTGCTTTTGAAATCCTTTTTGTCAAACCGATTAGTAATTCACCAGATACAATAATATTCTCTCATTACTGTTCATTGCCGTTGCGCCGGAAGCCGCAGGATGTAATAACATATCCTGTACCCACAGCAACCCTTTATCCGCAGGATGCAAGCTGATTTGTTGATTCAGCCATGATATTCCTTCCTCTTTTTTATTCAGCTTTTCGTTCGCCCATACGGTTACCAACGCATTCGAGCTTTGCACATTCCGTTCGTTGTTTTTTGACATACTGAAGCTGATTATTTTTTGCAGTAATGAATCTGTTGTCTTATTTTTCTCATGATCGCATAGATAGGTAAGCCAGTCTTCCAGGCGATAGTCAACGTCTTCTTCATAAGGCTTTCCGACACCTAAGTTTTCTGGATATGTTTTCGCTTCCTTAATGTATTCCGAAGCATCTTTCCGGTCCTTTTTCCGCATTGCATCAATTGCTTTTTTCAGCTTGATTTCCCGGAATAGTTCACGGCTTTCCGTAGCTCCTTCAAATGGCAGTACATTTAATTTCGACAATACTTTATCTGCTTCGTTCAGTTTATTATTGAAAAGTAAAGCTTTTGTGTAAAGCAATCCCACGATATAATCATCCGGATGCGCTTTCGAATATGGCAAAACGGTCTGTAAGGCTTTGCTGTATTGATTTTGCTTACAATAAAATTCTCCAAGCAATTTATAATACCTCCAGTTTTTATCAAGCAATAAAGCTCTTTGTAAATCTGCTTCTGCCAATGCTTTATCACTGTCGCCGGCAACCGCCGCTCTTACTGCATAGAACGGTGCAAAAGCCGGTTCGTTGCCACACGATTGCAACAGTTGCTTGCATTCTGATATGCGATTCCTGTCGTGGTAAATAAGAGCTAAGTGATACTTTAGAACCCAGTTTGTTTCCGTCTTCAAAAGTGTGTCTATCACGGCTGCCGTCTCCGAACGAAATGGAAACGAATATGCAGGATGTAACAGACGGAAATCAATTTTTTCTTTGTTTAAAAATGCCAGCCAGTAAAGGTTTGCCGGCGTAGCTGGCGATAAAGAAAACAACTCTTTTGCCTCGTTAATAAAACTATGGTTATAATACCAGATGGCAAGTTCTTCATACGTTTCTGCAGGCAATTCGCCACGTATAGATTCGGCGAATATTTTTTTATCACTCTCTGTTCTTGTCTGTTGATATTTCTCAAACAAAGCAAAATGATTGAGCGGGTCTAATGTAAGAATGTCAGTCAATGCTTTCTTTTCCTCATCATCCTGCAATGTGTACCGAAACATAACAGCCCGCAGTTGCAAAGCTGCCATGTTATGTGCATTGCACACCAACGATTGTTGTGCATAATGCATCGCTTTGTCTGCCTCTTTTTCCTTCCAATAAACAGACGCCAGTTCAATATAAGCCGCACTGCGATAGGCCGGATTTAAGGCTGCTATATCAAATCCATCTTTCGCATCAACAGTATAATGCAACTGCTCATTTATCAATCCATAATAATAATTGGCATCACCTGCCATCGAGTTAATACTTAGTGCGCGCGTGGCAAGCTGCAGCGCTTCTTCATAACGCATGTTGCGGTACATCAGTTCAGACATTTTCACTAATGCAGGTAAAAAGTTAGAATCTTTTTGCAGTGAAGCGCCCAGTTTGTCTTCTGCCTGCGGATACAGTTTTTCATCCATGTCTTCTGTGCCGAGCAGATATAATCCATACGCAGTAGTCCAGTCAAAATTCGTTGGCGTTTCCACCGGGCGATGTAATGTATAAGCCGATGTATCCGCTCCATATTTCATCTTCAGATTACCAAGTGTTGCTATTAACTTGTTTGCGTCAATCTGCGTTTTTACAGAATCAGCAAATGTTTCTTCCGGATGAAGGGAAAGTCTTTTTTGATAGATAATTTTTTCACCTTTCTTCACTACGAGTTCATCATTTACAGACTGCACAGGGAAGTAGTAAATCTTCAGCCAGCCATTCTCATATTTTATGTTGAAAGCACCGTATTCGTTGGCATCTACAAAGCCTTTGGTGCCGAGTACCGGGTACCAGTATTCTTTCCACCTATCGCTTTGAAATGGTGTAAAGCTGATGTGCTTAAACGGCGTATAGCTACTGGCTTCAGCGTTCTGGTTAAACAAGCGTCCCGACTGCACTTCCACATACTGACCATCGGTGTCGGTAAGCTGTTTTTCCCATATCATTCCCTGGTCAGATAATCCCCATATCCATATCTTCTTGCCGGCTTTGTCATCATGCGTACTGTATCGCGCCATACCGGCATCTTCATTATGATAATAAGTGCCGAAAAAGTTGCTGTATTTGCCAAAAACATGATACGATTTATAACCTCCGAAACCGTTGTTTTTATACCACGAGATTTCCTTTCCGTTTTGCTCATTTATTGGCCAGGAAGCATACTCGCCGTTATGTCCTAAGTATTTATTTCCGGGATATATGAATTCAAGGTCATTACCCGCTTTTGCCGCTGCATTCATCCAGTGATAATAAGGCTGTTCTGTTGGCGTGGTATTGTACCAGAAAGCCTGCATGGTAAAAAAAGCTTTGTCTTTTGGCACATTAATTTTCATGCGCCAGTTGCTGCGTGTCAGCAAATCCAAAGCGCCTACAGTACATGTAATACTGCCGTCTTCTTCATGAGTAATGGTATAATCAACCGGTGTGGCGCAGTTGGGTGTATGACCAATGATTCCGAAGTTCGATTCAAGCCCGCCGCTTGTCCACGGTCCGCGCATGGCAATATCCCTGAACTTCACGCTGTGATTGTAATACAGAAAAGGCTTGCCTGTTTTCTTATCAATCGCTGCCCATATTTTACCACCAATCTCCGGTGTGATTAAAATATGGATGTACGCATTTTCTATCTCCACTACTTTCCACTTTTTGTTCACTGCTTTATCTGTAAACCCATCAAAGCGGAAATACGGATACACCTGCGTCAACAGCGGTATCGGGTTTGGATCGGAGAACGGGTATGTCGGAAATATCTTTTCGTATTCTTTTACTGTTACGCTATCCTGCGAATAGGCAGCTAACAAATACATACAGGTGAGTACTATCAGTAATATTTTTTTCATATCCTTTCATTCATCTGCCACTGAAAATTCACCATTCACCATTCACAATTTACTATTGACCATTCATAATTTACTATTCCACAATCAGCAGCCAGCCTTTGTTCTTTGCTACCGGTATGGCATCGTTTATACCAAAGCTTTTTGCCTCCTGAAATTTCGTAACAGCAGGTGCGGTTATCTTCGCTTTCGAGGCATCTATACCCAATGCCTTCCAGTTAATCTGCAACTGAACCGTTGTATCATCCGATGCCCAGCTTGCCATAGAAATAAGAGCTTTCCCATTTTTTTTATATACGGTTGCCAGCACTTTATCACTACTTGTTTTCACAGGGCAGTTATCGCTCCAATAGCCAATCATTTCCGAGCCTTTAATACCGAAATCATCCCACACTTTCCAGATGGCGCGCGGGTCGGCATTATCGCTCCAGGGCATTCTGTTTGTCATGCCGTACACCATACCGCGCCACGCATTGCCGCCATCCTGCAGCATCTCGCCCATTAAGCCAAATGGTATTCCGCTTACTTCAGTGAGAAAGAAATCGGGCGGGTTCTTTTCATAATCGAAATACTCTCCAAACCACAGGCGGTTGAGGTAAGGAAAGTGCTCCATATACAGGTTCGCGCTGTTGTTAAAGCCATCACTTTTATTATATTGATTGGCAGAATGCAGGTCAATGATTCCCGGATGATTATCCTGTGTCAGCACGCGCTTGATGCGCTTCATTGTTACGCGGTCAAACGCCACATCATCCAGATAAATACCGTCAATACCTACATTCTGCACCAGCCAGTTCATACCTTCCACATAGTAGTTATGCCAGCGGCTCATACCGCTGTTTACAATGGCGGCATCTTTTATTTCCGGCACAAACCACGCAGCTATATAATCGCTGTCGAGGTGTTCCTGCAGCCAGCTATAACCGCCGCCTTTTCCAGGCGAATAAATCTCATGACCTAAGCTGCGCATCGGGAAGGTTTCATACGCATGATTGGATAATTCACGTACCGTGTTATAGATTTTCACTTTCAATCCTTCGCTATGCGCACTATCAATATAAGCTTTCATTTTTTGCCACTCAATGAACGGGTAATTGATCCACGGATTGATAGGCGTGGCATGGTGAATATTAATTACCGTTGCGCCCGTTGCCTTAATGGAATCAATATCATTATAGCGGTGGTAAAAACGGTTCTCCCACTGAAAATCGGTGTTGATGGTATGGAACGGCGTGATAAGCAGCGTGAAGTTATAATACAGCGTATCGCCCTTCTTCATGTTGCGCGCGCCGCTATAGTTGTTCACCATTACACTGTTATTTTTCTGCGTAACAGAAACGCCGCCTTTGTTCTCATTACCCCACGATGCCGGCAGTAATAATGGCTTCTGCAGATAGAAATTTGTGTTGAGGGGGCGCACATATTTCTCATCGCGCAGCGAGTATTGCAAGCCCGCATTTACATTGCCAATCCAGGCGCCATCCTGGTTTTTGTGCGCCACATCCCATGTCCAGCTAAAGTTGTTTTTGCGATAGCCGCCTTTTTCACCCAATCCCATCATATATTTTGAAGCAGACGGCATAAAAGGAATCTGCATCGCAATGTCGTTAAAAGCCGTATCCCGCAAGGCTGTCAGCTTTACCGTGTAGCTCATAAAACCATCAAATTCAAGCGATGCCGATACATCCATTTGCAGGGTTTCGTTGCTGCTTTCGGCTTTCCACGTTACGGTTCCTTCTGATTGCTTTGTAAACTGAAGACCGCTGCTGTTCAGCTTCATTTCGTTGCCCGATGAAGTAATGAAATGGAATTGTAATGGTTCGGTCAATATTTCGTTTGCCGAATCTTTATAGCTGGTCATTTCAGACGTAAAAAATGTTTGTATTTTTCTCGGAAACCCATCGTTATTTAACTCAATTTTTCTTCCCAGTAAACTGATCGTTTGATTGGAAATTTTAAGAGCTGTATAAGGCGCAACCACAGTGTTTTCCTGCGCCAGGGTTGAGTTAAGCCATTTCAGTCTTGTCTCTTTCCACGGCTCGGCAATGTTACCGTTAACCGCTGTTTTGCTACTCACCGTAATTTCAATGCTTACCGTTTGCGATGAAGCATTGCTGCTGATTGTAACAGCGCCTTTATAAACGCCTGCCGGTATCTCTTTCGGAATATCAGCGAGGCACCACATTGCCTGCACCGAATCTTTGCCCACATGAACGGAATTTGTAAACGGCTTGCCATCGTATCGCGTACCTGTATTGTTCAAACAACTGATGACAGAAGAAGGAATGCTATTACCATTTGCCGTTTTCAAATCGCTAAAACGCAAACTCACATTATCGATACTTTGCAACGCATATACACCAATCTGAAACGAGTAGTTTTCACCCTTATCCGCATTGCCTTTGAACGTGTTTATCATACCTTTCTGAATCCAGCGATAGGGTAATTTATCCATCATTTTTATGGGATAAATCCTGTCTTCGGGAAAGAGAATGTAATCTTTGTTTTTACTCTTCGCGATAAAGGTTGCCGCTTCTTTTTCCGAAGCGATAATTTCCATGGGGTAAAAGCTGTTGAGACTATCAACAGATTGTATTTCTGTTACGGTAGCATTGGCTTTGGCAATACTGTTTGCCGGTTTCAGCCAGCTATCGTCTGCGGTGTTTTCGGGCTTTAAATAAACCCCTTTCGGATAGTTGGAGCGACCTTCGTTTTTATAAGGCATATAGTACGCATAATAAGTGCCTTTGCCCTTCGGCTGAAAATAAACATCACCGCTCAATTGGGTAATATTTTCGGCTTTTACATTGATAATTTTTTCGTGCGTTTGCGCATCTTCAATGATCATTCGTTTCTCTTCCGGATGCTTGTCATTTCTTCGCCAAACGATTGATACTTTGGCGACAGGCGCCGTACTGTTTACCACAATTACCGCGCGGTGATTACCCAGAGAATCGGTGTTCCATTTTTCTTTGGCAACGGTATATTTCACTTCCTGCGCAGAAACCTTTCCGGCTATCGCAAACAAGACAAAAAGGAGAATAAGTTTCTTCATTATAAAAAATTAATTGAGCCAGTAAAACGTATCGCAATGCTTAATTGAATGCAATAACAAATTATCGTTACGGCAATAGCCATCTTTTCAAACGTTCACCTTCCACAAACTCCACACGGTAAGGCGGAATGGCAGTATCGAGCGACCAAAGCAATACACCTTTTTTATTTGTAAGAATAGAAATATGACGCTTTGAGCAACACACCAAAACCGTTGTATCATTTATTAGATAAGCGCTTCCCATGCGGTCGTTATATACATCCTGCGGCAGCTTGATGTGGATGTTTGTTTTTGCAGTTTGCGCCGCTTCATTCAGCTTTACGGCATACACTTCCGACTGGTGTTTATCAATGCCGTTATTAAAAAACATAAGGTCGCCGTCAGCATTGATATGAGCCGCGTGCGCCATTGAAAACCGGCAATCAGCAGGCATAGCGAAGGTTCCGTCTTTACCAAATTTCCACATTACTTTCCCATCACTTTTATTAATCTTCCAGATTTGCCCGTTGTTGTAAAACGACACCAGATAATTACCATCCGTATCAAAACTCACGCTGTTGGCATGCATCCAGTCTTTTTTTGTTCGTATGATGCCGGTATCTTTCAGCGGGTCAACAACATCAAACACGCTCCATTGCCAAACCTTTTTTCCCTGTTTGTTCAACACCAGAATGCCATCTCCCACAACCGTATCTTTAGCACCGCCGCTAACAGAAGTTAAGTTCATCACGCGCTTGTCGAGATATAATGTAACGAGGTTATTGTTATTATCTTTTATGATTTCGTGGTGTATGGTGTATTGCAAATCGCCTTCACCTTTTTTAAGGTGAACCAGTGTATCACCTTTCAAATTCACTTCTAAAATTTCTCTGCCATAGCTCGTCGGGTCGTCGTTGGTACCGAGGATGGAAAGAATGGTATTATCTTTTGTAAAATGGGTTACTTTGATGCCTGTATTATCCGCCATATTATACCAGCGCAGCCTGCCTTTTGTATCCACGATATAAGTAAAGCCCGGCGACTCTCTTTTGTTCATAACCAGAAAGCCTTGTGTAAATTTTTTTGGTAAATACTGCGGTGCCGGAACGGTGGCTTTAAACTGCTCCTGCAGCCACGATGGCAATGGCTCCGACTGAAAATGATACACCTTGCTTTCTTTCTTTTTACCATTTTCTATTGTGTACAAACGAAAGCTGTATTTGGTGTTGGGAAGGATATTGCTGAATACAATTTGTTGGTTTACAGATTCAGCAGAAGTATCAGAAACAATCTTTTCCTGTTCCATACCATCAGCCCGGCATTCGCCAAAAACCTGTGCTGATTTTGTGGTGGCAACATCAATCTGTATCAGCAATTTATTGTTGTTGTGCAAACCGATGCGGATGTCTTTGATGATGTCTGATGAAGGCGTGCAAGCGGCAAAGGCTAATAGAAAAACGCTTCCAAAATAAAAGATGGCTTCTTTAATCATAGTGCATAATAAACATAAAGGATATGCAAACATGAATGTCTGCATATCCTTTACGAGAGAATTATTTACCTGTCCGTGTTACTTAAATTCGGATTGATGTTTACCTGGTTCAATGGATAAGGAAAATACCGGTTCTTCGGCATTACGATGGAAGGTGTTTGCCCGATGCGTGCCAGGTATGCATTTACTATCGTATCGTATTTGCCAAAGCGTATCAAATCCGCTCTCCGCTTGCCCTCGTAAAAGAATTCCCAGCCGCGTTCCTGCAATAAAATATCACGCAATTGTTCCTGCGAGTATGTGCCGTTTAGCAGCGTTGCTTTTGAGCGTCCTTTCACCTGGTTAATTAAAGCAATGGCTTCTGTAGTGGGTCCGCTGATTTCATTGAGCGCTTCTGCCCGGCTTAACAATACATCTGCATAACGCAAAATGTCAACACTGTGACCATCATAGTACGATGTAACCGAACCCGTAGAATCTGCATATTTTTTCGTGGCAATATCAGCCATATAACTATAGCCATCCGGCGGCATAGCGCCTAATGTGGGCGGCTGCTGATAAATTAACCCATCTACACCTTTATAGCGTGGATAAAAACAAAGCTTGCGCTGATCCTGCTCTTCATACGAGTTGTAAAAATCCCAGGTTACTGCGTAATACTGCCACCTGTTTTCTACCACAGGATGGTTAAGCGGACCAAAGTGGTTCATCAGTTCGGTGCCGTTTACATTGGCATCAGACAACACAGAAAAGATGTTCTCTGTACACCATTTGTTATTCTCGGTAAACAAACCAAGGTAGCTTGGATACAACTGGTACGTGTTTAAATCCATTACCTGCTTCATATAGTCCGCAGCCTTCTGCCAGTCATGTTCCCGCAGGTACAATTTACCTAACAATGTAAGCGCCGCACCTTTTGTAGCCCTGCCAAAATCGTTGCTGCTGTAAATGGCATTACTTTCATAATTTAGAGGTAAATGCGAGGCTGCATATTCAAGATCGCTTATCATCAGCGAGTCTATTGACGCTACAGAAGCGGGAACAGGCTGACTGGTATAAGACGAGGTATTTGCGGTAGCCACATCCTGTTCTGTCAGCATTGGAACTGGTCCCCACGCATCTGTCAAATCCATGTAAGCAATACTGCGCAGGAATCTGATTTCAGAAAAGAACTGGTCTTTCTGTTCCTGCGTAAGAACACTCATGTTGCCGAGGTTGTACAAGGCATTATTGGCATCCGCAATCAGCTTGTATATCTGCCGCCAGTCTTCGGCTATCAAGCCGTTGGCTGAGTTCCATTGCGCCAGCGAAAGCTGTCCCGGATCGCCGCCATAACTGCAATGTCCCACATCTGTTGTTAAGTCTGTCAGCGAAAAATGCCGCACCGTCCAGTAGTCGAAATTATCACCGACAGCCGGACCTTTCAGGCGCGCATATACGGCATTCACGGCTGCAATGGCGTCTGATTCGGTGTTGAAAGCATTGGCGCTGGTCAGCGTGCTATATACCTGCGGGTCGAGCGTTTTGTTACACGAGCCGATGATCATTCCGGCGAGTGCAATCCAAAGGAATTTTATATTTCTCATGCTATGTTTTATATTGTATTGCGCAATAATTTTTGATTAATGAATGCTAAGTCTTGCACCAAATTCAAACGTGCGAAAAGCAGGGAATGAACCAAAATCGAGACCGCCGCCGAGGTTGCTGCTGCTCTTTACATTCACTTCCGGGTCGGTGCCTGAATAGTTAGTAATGGTTAGCAGATTTTGTGCGTTGGCAAATACCTGCAGATTCTCTACAATCCGTAAGTGATGAAGCAGCGATTGCGGAAAGTTATAAGAAAGCGATACCTGCTTTAAACGCACATACGATGCATCTTCCACAAAGCGGGAGTTGACGTAGCTGCCATAAGTGCTTAGGAAATATCCTTCTCTTGGTACACTGGTATTTTCGTTTGTACCGGCAACAAAACGATTGAGTATATCGGTACCCGTTGTTGATTCTAAAACAAGACGGTTCATGTTATATAAATTATAACCGAAGCTGCCCTGGAAAAAGATGTTCAGGTCAAACCCCTTGTAAGTAAACCGGTTGCTGAAGCCAGCGATATAATGCGGGTTGGTGTTGCCAAGATACGTTCTGTCGTCAGGCGTAATTACGCCATCGCCATCAAGGTCAGCATACTTTGGATCGCCGGGTTTTGACAGCGGCTGCGCGTCATATTTCTCGCCGGTTTTTATTACGCCTGTATATACATAACCATACAGCTCACCCAGTTCTCTGCCCGGTGTAAGACGTGTAAATTCCTGCGCAGATACTACGCCGCTGGGGTTAGCAGTATTGGTGGAAATAAAAGCCAGGTTGGGAGAAAGAGACAAACATTTTTGCTTATTGTAAGCAATGTTGAATGTGCTGTTCCAGGAAAAGTCTTTTGCGGTAATGTTGCTGGTATTAATTGCCAGCTCTATGCCTTTATTTTCAATGGAGCCTGTATTAACCAGTTGCGAGCTGAAGCCCCACCATTGGCCAATAGGAACGTTGAGTAACAAGTCAGTTGTTTTCTTCCTGTATAAATCAAGCGTTGCCGTAATCTTATCATTTGCAAAGCCCATATCCAAACCAATATTTGTTTGTGATGTGCTTTCCCATTTCAAGCCGTTGTTGGCAAGTACGGAAGGCTCGATGCCAACCTGCAACTGGCCGTTGTCATTCATCACGGTACCATAGTTTGAAAAAGTAGTCAGGTAAAGATTTGGATTCACCCTGTCGTTACCTGTTACGCCATAGCCGACTCTTACTTTCAGGCTTGAAAACGTGTTCAGATCCTTGATAAAATTTTCGTCAGATAAACGGTAAGCAAGTGCGCCCGACGGAAAGAAACCCCAGCGATTGCCATCCGGCCATTTTGATGAACCATCACTGCGGAAGGTAAATGTAGCCAGTATTTTATCGTGGAATGTATAGTTTAATCTGCCGAAATAAGAGCTGGCTTTTAATGTTAGTGTGCGGTTGCTGGACGGGTTTGCCGGTATAGAACCGGCTCCTAAATTATAGTATAAAAAGTTATCGGTAGAGAAGCCACGGTTGCCCGCACCAAGGCTTTCCGACTGATCTTTTTGATTGGAATAACCACCTACGACAGATAGCGAATGAAAGCCTTTATTATAGCGATAGGTTACATATTGCTGCACCAGCCAGCGTTGTGTATTTACCATCTGCTCTGCAGCAATTCCACCATTAGCAGCACCGGCTACCAATGTTCTTGGTGTATATTGACCTAAAGTGGTTTGCGAAAATTCGCCACCGCCATCAATGTGATAAGTCAGGTTTTTTACAATGTCGTAATCAAGGTAAATATTCGCATTGATAAGCCTGTTATCAGAGTTATTGGTGGGCTCTATCAAACTGGCCAGCGCATTGTTTTTACCTAAGTATTTATAATAAGAACCATCGGTATTGTACACGGGGATATTTGGCTGTGCCGTCATAATGCTATATAGTGGCGCAGTAATATCGCCGGAGTAAGATTGCAGGGTAGATTTGCTGAAAGCGCCATAAAAATTACCACCCATTTTTATCTTATTCGCAATCGTTTTTTCGGCACCGATGCGGGCAGAATATCTTTCATAGCCTGTCTTTAACAACACACCTGTTTGCTTCAGATGATTGAAGGAAGTAAACAGTTTAGAGTTCTTATCGCCGCTGCTTACGCTGATGCCCTGGTTGTCTACAGTAGCGTTTTGCGTAGCCAGATCCCACCAGTTTGTATTGGTGGTTGGAAACGAAGACGGGAAAGGTGGCGGGTTGCCATCTTCCACCGCAACGGCATTCATTACATCGGTGTATTGTTTACCATTGATGAGGTCTGGCTTGTATGTAAGATACTGCGTGCCGTGCGAGATATTGCCTTCAATCGTTGCCTTGCCGGCAACACCTTTCTTGGTGGTGATTAATACAACGCCGTTAGCGCCACGGCTTCCGTAAATGGCAGCCGCAGAAGCGTCTTTCAAAATCTGGATATCGGCAATGTCATTGGGATTTACCTGGTTGCCATTGTCGGTAATAAACCCATCTACCACATACAAAGGCTGGTTGGTAGATTGAATAGAATTGCCACCGCGAATGATAATAGATAAGCTGGAACCTGGCGCAAAATTCGTCTGCTGTACCTGCACACCAGCCGCGCGTCCCTGTATTGCCTGACCTACGTTGGAAACCACGCCGCCAAGCGTCAGGTTATCAGCACTGATGGAACTGATAGCGCCGGTTACATCCCTTTTCTTAGATGTGCCATATCCTACAACAACGACTTCGTCCAGCTTGTTGGAAGAGGTTTGCAACAAGATGTTTATACTGGTTCTTCCACCAATTGAAATTTCCTGCGGCGTGTAGCCTACATAGCTGATAACCAAAGTATCTTTTCCGGAGGGAACGCCAATAGAAAACTTACCGGCATCATCCGTAAGGGCAGATACGCTGGTACCTTTTACATTGACCGATACACCCGGCACTTTGGTGCCCACAGAATCGGTGATGGTTCCTGATACGAGCCGCGAATCGCTTTGCCCGAAAGAATGGAAACAACAGAAACAGGTTGCCATCAAAAGCATTAGTCTTAGCATTCGCATTTGTGTTTTTTTGTTAGCAGAAAGAGATAATTATTTGATAAACTTAAATGCTTATTCTTTTACTTTTTTACGGAAACGATTGCGTAGAATTTAAAAACATACGAGGTTTATCTTTCAGGATGCGCGTTTTATACAGCATATACAATAAGTATAATAAAGCGCTTAAAGACTTATGCAAATACCGTTTCAGGCAACTCGTTTATACAATAAGACGGATGCCGTCTATCATGATGAACAGGTGCTGATAATATTCCTTTATCGTTGTCATCATGGCAGCTATTATGGATATTTTTAAAAACCAGACTATGAAATTTACCGCAGTTCAGATGATTGGTACACAGCGTTCAGGTTCTAATTTATTACGGTTGATGCTGAACCAGTTGCCGGACGTATCCGCGCCGCATCCGCCACATATTATCGAGCGTTTTATGTCTCTGTTGCCTTTATATGAAAATTTGAATCAGGCTGACAATTTCCGCAGGCTTGCGACTGATGTATGCGATCTGATCAGTTATAACCCTGTTGCCTGGACAGGGGTTAAACTAAACGTTGATGAACTGGTTTATCAATGCAATTACTATTCATTAATGGAACTAACGCGGGTAATTTATGAACACAAGGCAAAACACGATAATGCGCGCATCTGGATCTGCAAAAGCATGGCGAATATTCATTATGTTGGCGAACTGGAAACTTCGTTGCAGCCGCTCTATATTTTTCTCTACCGCGATGGCAGAGATGTAGCCTGTTCTTTCAGGAAAGCCGTGGTTGGCGAAAAACATACTTACTTTATTGCGAAGCAATGGAAGGAAGAGCAGGATAAGTGCATGGCTTTGCAGGAGTACCTGCGGGGAGAACGGTTTGTTGCTGTTTGCTATGAAGAACTGCTTGCAAACCCGGAACAGGAATTACGGAAAATCTGTGCGTTTATCGGAACTGATTATAGCAGCGATTGTTTGCAGTATCACCGTTCTGGGGAAGCTGTAAATACAGCTTCTTCAGGCGTTATGTGGCAGAATGTAAGTCAGGGTGTATTAACCAAAAACCGAAATAAATATTTTACGGAAATGCCTGCTGATGACATCGTACTGTTTGAACGAGTGGCGGGAAACACGTTGCAGAAACTTGGCTATCCACTTCATGTTACCAATAGTAAGTACAATCCTTTATTTTCAGCAAGCGAATTGAAGGAATATGCTATTCTCAATGCACAACTGAAGTTTGCGGCAAAGCTTAAACAAACACCTGAAGATGCAGCCCGCCGCAAACAGCAGGATGCTTTGTTGTCAAAGTTGCAGGCAAAGATGAATGAGAATAACACACAACAAAAAAGGGGCAACCTGATAGCAGTATAGGTTTATCACACTCATAAATAATCACAAGATTGCAAGAAGCTAAGCGTGCTCTTTTAGCAATTGCAACAATCGAAGCTGATTGGCTGCCCTATTCCTGTTTTGCTCAGGATAATATGTTCTGTAATACACATTTTCATTGAGGTAATCAGTTAAAAAACGCATTGCCTGCATATATGTCATTATCAATCCGGACTTGTACAGACTTTCATTTTCTCCGGTGGTAAAACAACCTTCCATTGCATTTGTATAACCTTCAGTGATGGCTGTTAGAAAATCAGATCTTACTTCAATTGCTGCTGTATCAATCTCATCTTCGCTTTTATTGGGTGCCATTGTGCGTATCATATCGCCAATATCGGAAAAGAACAACCCTGGTTGCGTGGTATCAAGGTCAATCGGGCAACGAACAGCGCTGGTTTCTTTATCAAACAGGATATTGGATACCTTGCAATCGTGGTGCATAACATGAAGTGGGAAAGCAAGTTTGTTTGCAGCAATGTGTTGAAACCAACGGACTAAATATTTCGATTCTTCAATCTCTTCGATCATGCTTTGCACGGTAGAAATGCGCGATGCGGAAGTGTTCTGCAAAGCTGCTTGAAACTCCTGGTAACGAAACGACAAATCATGAAAACGGGGAATCACTGTTTCCAGTTTATTACTATCAAAGTGGTGTAAGCGCGCCGTAAACCTGCCGAAGCAATTAGAAACTTCATAAGCTTGTTCAGGCGTGTTAACGGTTAGCGGACTAAATGTGTTGGGAACAAAAGCAAAGCAACGCCATACTTCACCTTTACATTCATACACAAGGTCATTATGTACTGTTTTGATAAGCCGGGGCAACGACATTGCCTGCTGCTCCGACAGGTAAATTTCAAGTTGCCTGTAATTGTTTTGCAGAGCCAGAGGCTTTTTAAAAATTGCGGTATTTATCTTTTGTAAAAAATACAGACTTCCATCGGACGCCTGAACTTTATAGCTGCTGTTGATTAATCCGTTACCTATTAACCGGCAGGATTGGATACCGGATATACTGAAATGCCCGAAGATAGTTTCCGGTGTTACCATTAATCTCGCAATAGAAGATAAAAGCGTAAAATAGAATGATTCTTAAATCTTAATGTTGTCAAACGTTTGCGTTAATATTGTAAACATTATCTGCTTATGAAAAATTTACCTACTATCAAGGAAATTGCGAAGCAGTTGAATGTATCAGTCTCAACGGTTTCGCGGGCACTCCACGATCATCCGAGTATCGGATTGCGAACAACGGCTGCTGTAAAAGAACTGGCGAAAAAACTCAGATACGAACCCATACAAACCGCTATTTTTTTTAAAGAAAAACGAACGTATACCATTGGTGTCATTGTGCCAACATTATCGGAAGATTTTTTTGCCAAGGCTGTAAGCGGTATTGAGCAGGTGGTGTTTCAAAACAACTTCAGCGTATTTGTGGCGCAAAGTCATGACAGTCTGGAGAAAGAAATTGAAATTATAGAATCCTTTACCAAACGCCGGATTGATGGCCTGCTGATTTCCATATCGAAAGAGACAGACCGCATTGAACATTTTCATACGCTGAAAGAATACAAAATACCATTTGTCTTTTTCGATCGTGCGCCCAATATCAAACATATTAATACAGTTACCTGCGACCTGTACACAATATCGGTAAAACTAATTGAGGTGCTTTACAAACTTCATCATCGAAGGATTGCCCTGCTGCTCGGTCCGCAGCATATTACTGCAAATAATGAGAGACTGAAAGGATTTATAAATGGACTGGCCAAAAAAAGACTGAAAGTTAATCCTGCTTATATTGTAGAAACAGATTTTAGCAAAGAGCAAACCTGGGCAGCCGTTGCAAACTTGTTGAAACAGAAGCAAAGACCAACGGCTATTGTTGTATTCAACGATTGGATTGCGTTGGATGTAATTCAATATATTAAAACACAAACGAACCTGCAGATTGATATTGATATTACCGTAGCGAGCTATGCTAACCTTCCATTCTGTAAATACCTGGACAATAAGCCGATTGTTTCTATTGAACAGTTTCCATTCCGGCAGGGTGAAACGGCAACACGCATATTGCTGGACTTGATTTTTGACAGGCGACCGGAACCGGCGCAGGAAATAATCGAGGGCGAGGTTATTGTTATGAAGTCATAGTGAAAGTGTTTGCGTATGACACTTTTTTGTGTCGCAGATACTATTTTAACTAAGAATGACAAATACATTCCTTCACGCTATCGACGGTTTTTAAATAAGAAATGTAAAGAGATTACCGGTAAATTATCCTTACAAACATGCGACGCAATACGATATGATGGATGAAGTGGTGCTTGAGCGCGGGCGCGAACTGATAGGAGAAGGACAATGGTTTTACGACCTGGTACGCACAAATCAAACCCAGGGCTGGCTGGAATATATCGGGTATGCAGCCGACCGCGTACAGCCCCAAAACAAGGGATATTATTGGCCGTTGGATATGGGCACTTTGTTTTCGCAGGATAACCTGCTAACACAAAATCCCTGGTGGGCAACGCACAAATAATTCCTGTTATATCATCTGCAAATGATTTCTATGAAAAAAACTGTTGTTGAAGCTGTTTAGCAAATTGTTTGTTAACGAAAGAATCTATTGATTTTTATTGTATTAGCAAAGGCTGGTCATAAGACTTAACTGTTTTTTGCTTAAAAAATTAAATTGTAAATCAATGATTTTGAATTTGTTATTCTCGTTAACATTTATTTCTCTAAACAGGTTCGTTAACTATTTCTTCCTGTTTATAAACGCAGTTCTCCTGTTTAGCGCCTGTAAAAAGGACTATATAACCGGAGGAAACGCGGAAGATGTGAACATATACAAGAACATATCCACGTACGATTATCTTGCTTCAAATCCATTGTATGATACGCTGATACAGGTGATTGACGCAGCCGGTTTTAAGGATAAGTTTAATGAAGCCAATACCGCGCTGTTTATACCGTCAGACTATTCCGTGTATAATTACTTATCGCAAAGAACAGCGGTGGTGCAGGAAACCATCAGCCAGGATTCTTTTTTCGGACTAGATTCTCTCCTGTACTATATGAAAAATAATGTGAACAATACGCGCGATTCATTGCTCATGTATATGATTGCGCAGCCGTTGCTGTACTCATCTTTAACAGACGCCGGCGCATTTTATCAAACAGAGCTGCCGGGCGATTCGGTGGTGGTTTCCTACGAGTACACCCGGAATGACCAATTGGGTTATAACGGCACCGTATCCACTGTTCCGCAAGTGGTTTATTTTACGCAGATATGGTACCCGTATGAACTGAGCAGTAAAAATACAGCCGGGGATATTCCGGAATCTGTGGGTGTAAGAACATTAGTAAAAACAAGCGGTCTGCAAACCCGGACCGGTATCGTAAATGCGCTTGACAACTCCCACACCCTGTTTTTTTATGGAACCAAACAATAACCGGATTATGAGACCAGACAAAAGATATACAAACACAACTTCAGGCATAATGATGTGCCTTGTTCTTTTTTCGCTGTCGTGCACCAAATACGGGGATGGCTTTATCAGCCCGTATCTGCAATATGCGGTTAACCAGTTTTCCATTATTCGCGGGCGGGTATCCAGTTCCTACTCGCTGATTACCGATGGCTCGAGCATCCCGATGCATGTGAGATGGACACACATTTATGATTCTGCCGGAAACACTGTAGATGATATGTTTTCAAAAAAATATCCCGTTGAAGTATGGACGGCGGCTTACAACGCAAAAACGGATACGGACTACGACCTGATACGCGCCAAGCGAACAACAGATACTTTACCGCCCATCGTGGTGAATGAAAGCAATGGCACCATCACGTCGAATACAGGAACATCAAATCTGCCAATCGGTTCTTATACTATGGACCTGGAAGTAAGCAACTCGGCAGGTACACAGGAGCTTAAAAATATAATGCAAATCAATATTGTTGATGGCAAGCAGGTGGAATTAGACCCTGAAACGGGGGCGTTCAGCATATCCCTGCTGGTAGCGGGAACCGCAGGCGGAGCAGGATCAAGGGGCGGCAACAACAACGGCACTTTATATAATGGTGTAAACAACCCGTTTGTGTTTTATACGCTCATCCGTGTTGCCGATACGCCAAACCTTTTCGTGGTAAAGGTGACGGATAAGAATGGTACTGTTTTTAACCCGAAAGCCGGAGAAATAGCCAAACGACCCAATTCAGGATTGAATCCCGATCCGCCGTTCCTGCAAAACCTGCAGGACTATGCGCCCAGTACCTTTACAGCTACTGATACCGCTATGAGTTTGCTATATCCTATCGTGCCATTTCCCATTGCATCATTAGGAAACGGCTTCAATATGTATTACCGTATCCCAACAAAGTATGTACAGATAGACAGTACCTCTGCATGGTCGGGTAATACTGCCGGTAATTATTACACAGGAAGCACCGATAGCTATTATTTAGGAAGTTACGGTAATGACCAGTTTGATTATGCCTTGCGCATTCCGCTTCGCATACAGTTTTCCGGCTCGTACCAGTTAAATATAAAATTGCTCGATGCACAACACAGATAGTATGAATTACAGATTGCTTGTTGGATTTCTGGTATTGCTGTTTTGCGGAAATGCGTGGGCAGGAAAATCAACAGATTCAACCCATTCGGTTACAGTTAGTTTATCGGGCAACGGTTATATTTATGATGCCGCAAAAAGCGCCGATGAAAACAGTCTTAAGGAAAAAGGCTGGACGAATTGGACAGACAAAAATGTGTTTGCCCGTGTATTTTTTTATCCGCAAAAACCAGTTGTTATTTCCGTATCCGTACAAGCGAAGGTAACAAGCGCCTCCGTTCTCAAATTCAGGCTGGATAGCACTTCCCAGGTATATGAAGTAAAAATGAATCCTTCTAACGACTATGTTACGGTTCCGGTGGGCACATTCAAAATCAATGATGCGCGCTATCATTTTATACAAGTTAATGGCATCAGCAAAAACGGAAGCCGTTTTCCCGATATCCGGTCACTGGTTCTTTCAAATGCCGAACCGGAAAGCATCACATACAATACCAGCGAATACCGTGGTGCGCCGGCTACGCATCTTTCCTATCCCATTAAAAACGATAGCTTAGCCTGGTTTTATACAGAAGTTAAAGTGCCGGTTGGTGTAAACGCTGTAAATGCTTACTATATGACCAATGGTTTTAACGGCGGCTATATGGGCGTTCAACTAAACAACCCGCATGAACGACGCATTATTTTTTCTATCTGGAGCAACTACAGTACAGACGACCCGAAACAGATACCTGCCGGATATGCTGTAAAGCTGGTAAAAAAAGGAGCCGGCGTATATACAGATGATTTTGGTAATGAAGGTAGTGGCGGACACTGCCATCTTGTGTTTAACTGGAAAAACGGCAACACATATAAAATGGTGGTTGGCGCAAAAGCAAGCGGTGACCATACTATTTATACCGCCTATTTCTACGCGCCGGAAAACAAAGCCTGGAAACTAATGGCGCAATGGGACAAAGCGAAAACAGGCGGACAACTATTATCCGGCTTGTATTCTTTCGTTGAAAACTTCGGACCTAACGGAAATGATTTCTTTAAAGCTCTCTATGGCAACCAATGGGTTTGCACAACAAACGGACAATGGATAGAACTGAATAAAGCGGTATTCTCAACAACGGCAAACGCGCAAAAGCATCCTGTATTCGATTATGGCGGCGGAGTAGAAAACAACTGGTTTTATATGTATAGCGGCGGCTTTCGGTTTTCCGATAATATAAAGCCCCGTGATATGGTTGAACGAAAGCCTGATGGTAAAACGCCTGATGTTAGCTTTTCAGCTTTGCCGGATAAATAGAACGAATCAGCAGGTTTGGAAGTTTTATATCGCTCTGCGCTTACCTGGCGCGGCGCTTTTTTGCAAGCGGAAACAAAAACATCCGCCCCAATACATCTTTTCGCACTTCTTTATTGTAGTTGTATTATGGTGTTTACCAGACCGGAATATAGGTACAAAATGTACGATAGAGGCGGCTGTGTTGCAAAATTAGTTGAGTTACTGTATAAGACTTAGCTAAGTTTGACGATATCATTTGTTTTGTACGAAACGTAAAAGCCGGGAAATTGATGGCGGGCAATGTTGTGGTTGCATTCTTTGCGTTTGTGTTCTGAAATATGGTGAGGATACGATTCTAAGCTGCGTAAAATCTATAGGTTAAGCAACAGAAACCCACCTAAGCTGCCGGTTAATATGATAATAACAGTGCTTACTTTTTTATAGAAAAGCGTCAATACGAGGCATAAAGCTAAGACGATTGCCCCTTGCCATTGCTGAACAGATAACGTAAATAAGTGGAGTGCTACAACGGCAATAATTGAAATAGAGGCAGCACTTAAACCATCTAAAAAAAGTCTTAGTTTGTCACTTTTACGGGCAGAAGACAATAGCCTGTGCAGGAAGAAGGAAATAAAAAACGAGGGTAAGAAAATACCCGCTGTCGCCACCACGCCGCCCATGGTTCCATCGACAAGATACCCTGCAAAAGTTGCACTCGATAAAATCGGTCCGGGTGTAATCTGTCCAACGGCAATAGCGTCTGTTAATTGCTGGCGGGTTAACCAGTGATTGTTTCGAACAAGAGCCTCATCCATATAAGCAAACAACACATAGCCGCTTCCATACAAAACAGCACCAATCTTCAGGAAAATAAAAAACAGTTTATTGTCTGAAAAACGAGTGTTCACCTGGAGAAGACCCGGTAAAAAGAATAAACCTGTAAGCACATGCAGTTTGTTCCTGGCACCATATATAAAGTAATTGATGGCACCGGCTCCAATAATCAGCAGCACTTCATTCAGTCCATACAAAGAACCGCCAAAAACCAAAAGGCACAATACGATAAGCGTAATATTATTTCTAAGTGTTTGGGTGCACAACCGGAGTACGGCACCGATAACCAATGCAGTGGTTGCAGGCCTGATGCCAAAAATGAAATTCTGTACATTCGGTAAAGCGCTGTATTGTTTATAAAAAAAGCCGAAAAGTAAAGTAATAAGTGTGGCAGGAATTATATAACAAATGCCTGCAACAACCAACCCCAGGCGACCCGCCCGTTCTCTTCCGCAGTGCATCACAACTTCAACAGCGTTAGGTCCGGGAATGATATAGGAGGCACTTAAAACATCCAGAAAATGTTGGTGGTCTATCCATTTCCGTCTCACCACCATTTCGTTTTCTATTGTGGCTACCATACCTGCAATTCCTCCAAACCCGATAGTCCCCAACTTTAAACAAGAGATTGCCACTTCTTTTAACTTCTTCGCATGGCTGCCCTCTCTGATTTCTTTATTTGCTGTAGACATTTTCTATATAAAATATTGTATTCTCAAATCACTGCTAATGGAAGGTTGTGTTGCTGGAGAAAGGCGTCAATCCGGCTTTAAGCCCTTAGCTCACTGCTTGCTTTGCAAGGGCGTACATAGTGAATCTCATTAGCCTGAATAAAGATATGCGAATCAAGGGTTGACAGGCATATAAAAAACAGATGTAAATCAAATTCGTTAGATAGTTATGCTAATAAATAATCTAATCAGAATTTACTATCACGTCTGTCACAAATATAAAGAGCAAATCTGTTGGCAGATACAACGATTCAGCAACGATAATCAATATCAGGAAAGTATTACGGATGAAGAACGGATTACCATTTATCTCTTCTGTGTAGCTTACGAGGAAAATAAAATCAAATCCGTGCACAGAAACATCAAAAATCATTGGTGTTCATGGTTTCACAAACTGCTGTTTTATCAGGCTTTCAATGTAAGAGTTAATTTAGGTGATGCTTTTGCTATTCTGATTACTGAGTTTTTAAGTCAGCCATCGATTTGTGCAGGCGGCTTACAGGTAATGCCGGGCGATTCCTTCCCGGTCATGTGGTGGCAAACCCCGTTACCACCGACGTTGTACCGGCAGACAATAAAGCCTTCCTTGCACAAACCGTAACCGGCTCCTACGATCCGAATGACAAGCAGGAAAGTCACGAAGGCATTCTCACATATTCGCAGTTGCAGAAGGGTGAATATTTGAACTACACCATTTATTTCCAGAATACCGGAAACGATCTGGCTTACAAAATTGTGATACTCTATACATTGGATGGTCAGCCAAACCACAGCAGTGTTCAAATGTTGGCAGCCAGTCATCCGTATTCACTGCGCATCCTGAATAACAGCATTCCCGAGTTCTGTATTACTTGGTTTCTCTGCCATATAAAACGCGTAGTTCGTTTTTTGCTTTTTCCAATACTTTCAATTGTTCTTCACTTACGTTTTTACCACCACGATTGATGTAGAAGTTCAGCATGCTCATGGCGCTTTGAAACGGCGTTCCTTTCCTGCGATGACTTTTGTTGACAGAGCGCCGTAGCGACTGTGCTATTTTTTTCGGGTCTTCTTTTTTAAAAACGTCTTTTTCAAGGTCCATGGCATCGCTGGTTTCGGTGACGTGTTTCGACCATTTCTTCGTGGTGCTTTTTCGCTTGGCAGTCATACTCTCTTTTTATAGAAAGTAAGTGCATAGAAAATGCCATAATGAAAATAAAGCGCTGTTTGTGTTCCTTTCATTCTAACCCGGCTTCCACATGTAGGAAAGCGAATAATAATGAAAGCAACATTTTTCATCTCTTGTAAACGGCAATGCAGAAACCGGAGGAGAACACTATGAATTATCTACTCCTGATATGCTGCTGAAAACCTTCCGATTTTTGAATAACGGCTTGTTGAAGTGCTTTGTTTTTTGTCTCTAATCCATCAATAATTTTCACGCCGGGCTTACCACTAAAGAAGTCGAGTGTTACTTTGTTGTCGTGCCATTGCCCCAGGGTTTCCTGCAGTTCATCAATGTAGGTAAAATTAATGCCCCATTTACCCAATGCCTGCTGCGCCGCCTGTTGGTTATACAGCAAATGCTTGAGGGCTTTGCGGCCATTATGAAGCCGTTCTGTAAAGTTGTGCCTGCCTAAAAGGCGGTATGTCGTATCAATCTGATTTTGAAAAAAGGTTTTCATGTCGCCACCAGAGACAGAATGAAGTTGTTTGTGCAGTTTCTTTTTTACATTTTTCATTTTGCGCAGGTGTGCCTTGCCTTTATCCATCAATTTATCCCTTTCCTGCTGCATTGCTTTTTCTTCTTTTTGGTAAAATGCCTCTAAGGGAATGCCTTGTTCGTTTGCCACATTGCGGTGCAATACGGCATCGCGAACAACACCGGCAGATTTGAATATCTTTCGTACCGGTTTAAATTCTGCAAGTAGCCTGTGGTTCTTTTTATCTGCTTCCAGCAGGACGAGAAAAGATTTTATCTTTTTTACCTGTATGCGAAACTGGTGCAGTTGCTCGCCATGGCCGGTATGCAGAAAACTTTGAAACCGCTTTTGCATTTTTTTCCACAACTTATCTAAGTGTTTTTTCTGTTTTTGTGTGTTCATGTTGTCCAGTTTTTAAAAGGATTTACAGATAGCTGGCTGTTGTAATAGCGCGGATCGTCCGTTACTTCCCGGTCTATCCATGCGGGCATTTCAAATGGTTCATTTTCACCGGCAAGTTCCAGTTCGGCAACAATCAGCCCTTCGTTGTCTTCTAAAAATTCATCAACTTCCCAGTGCTTACCATACTCCGCTTTTTTGTATCGCTTCTTTACCACGATGGCATCGCAAAAGCGCTGCAATAATTCTTCCGCATCTTGCGCCGGAAGCGGGTATTCATATTCAGGTCGCGAAAAACCGCTGCTCTTACCTTTGATGGTAATATAGCCTTTGTCGCCTTCCACAACCCGTATGCGGATGTTTTTATCTTCGTTGCGCAGCATATAACCTTGCCTGTACAAAACACCTTCGGTTTTTACATTCTCCCACTTCTCCTGGTGAACAAGAAATTTTCTTTCTATTTCGGTACCCATACCAGGAACAGGTGTCGAAAACCGTGCACAATTTTACTTTCGAACAAGAATGATGACAGCACGGGCAAGGCACTTGCACCAGAAGTTGGGGTGTATTATTTACTGGTACGTGAAGATTACTTATGAGACGATGATAAGAGAAGATGGCAATGCCCCCTGACCCATGCACAGAAAGCCACAGAAGGAGTGATTGCGCAGAAGTAAGCCCAACCGAAAAATTGGAAATATCAATTTAGCAAACTACTTTCAAACAGGTCAGGCTTATACAATTTTTAGCATGTACAATATGATTCACTCTATTTGTGTTCCAGGCAATCCTTTCGTAAACACCCGGTATCGTTCTCAACCAGAAATACGGTAGCAGTGGTAGCAGTGGGTTCAATGATAGTATCCGGTTACTCAATGGCAACTACGTTATGACTGGCAACACTTATTCCACAGCTTTTCAGGCAACCGGAAATCATGGCAACAACGATTTCTTTATTACCTGTTTTAAAAACAATGGGCAGGCAGGGTGGCAAAAAGTGCTGGGTAGCAGCACAATCAACGGAGGTGCTGTACAAATACGCCAACTGCCGCACCAACCGGATATGGACACGAAAACTTTGATGGCTCATCATTCAGCTTTGAAAAGCAGTGCGGAAACTGAAACCTGAGAGTATGTAACCCAAAATGCATTTGGTTCCATCGGTTATCATTGCTAATAACGGAATTTTGCATTCCATTAATTTGTTTAGTGTGAACACCGACCACTAAAAAAATGGCATAGCGAAGCCGGGTGAACCATACCTGCAATACATAAAGCAACCCTACAGTATCAACCTTTCAGGCACTGGTTCGAGACAGAGTTAAAACGTTTGCAACATCGCTCATTTATCCTTAAAATCTGATATTTTACACTTCTCAGGTTACTTCACGCAACGGTTGGTTCAATAGATTCAACGGAGCCCCGGCAACGATTATAGGCCTCATTACAATGATTCTTGGTCTCTTATAAGTGGTTCTCAGTCTGTCTATAATCTCTTTAGTTCATCTTTTCAATATGCACGTCGCCGATGTTCAATCCTTTCCTGATGACAGGGTTTCCCATATAATGTATCCTGGCTTCGCCAAAGGCAGTAATCTTAATCTTGTCCGAAACATTCATTGTAAAGTCAGCTTCGCCGTAGGCGGTTATTGCGCTGCTTTTACCGTCAATAGAGAGGCTGTTTATCTTCCCTTCCCCATACGCCGTGTATGTTTGCGAAGCAGCAGAACCCGACAAAAACATTACGTTACATTCTCCATACGTAATGGCTGTCAGCTCGTTTACTTTTATCTCGTTCAGCGTCACGTCAGATTCGCCATAAACCTTCAGCGTAAAGGCATCGCCCGTTATCGCGCTTTTACACAACTGCTTTTCGTCGCCACGAATGGAAAGCTCGCGCAGAGTCTTGTAGGTAATGGTTGCAGTAAGCACGGTTCCCTGGTAGATAGAATGCTTTTCCTTGTAGCCATTGCGATCGTTCTTCTCATTCTTCTCAATATCCTTTGCGCCTTCCAAGTACACACGCAGTGTTTTATCATTTACCTCGATATGGATTTTACTTTTATCAACCGTACTGCTTTCTATGGTCACACTTTCTTCGCTGCCTTCTACATAAGTTACCTGTATGTGCGGGCTCACAATAATCTTGTCAAAAGGCTTCACCGCCGTTACCGTTTGTGCAAATGCACCACTAACCATTATAGAAGCAACGCTAAGCATTATGTACCTGATTGTCTGCATCATCTTACCTGTTTATTAATTTGAACGTACAACTAACGAACTTGTTACACCTCCGCAATACCTTACCTAACTCTCATTTCAATTACAACCAAAGTAACATTCACTCACGCTGTTCACAGCTCCCTTTAGAGGTTAGGGCTTACTCCGTCCGCAAGCTCTTTACAGGGTTTGCCATGGCAGCCTTAATTGCCTGGAAGCTGACCGTAAGCAAGGCAAGCAGAATGGCGCTGACACCCGCAATCACAAATATCCACGGACTAATGCTAATGCGATAGGCAAAACCTTGCAGCCACTCATTCATAGCAAAGAAGGAAACCGGGAAGGCAAGTAAGGAAGCAATCAACACCAGCTTTGCAAAATCTTTCGAAAGCATCACAACAATGCCGCTTACACTGGCGCCAAGCACTTTGCGCACACCTATTTCTTTGGTTCGCTGTTCTGCCGCATAAGTAACCAATCCAAACAAACCGAGGCAGCCAATGAAAATTGCAAAGGTGGCAAACGTGATGAACAACTTGCCCGTGCGCTGTTCTGCACTGTAAATGTTATTGAAGTCAGCATCCATAAACGTATAGGTGAAAGGTTGCCCCGGCGCCATGCTGTTCCATTTACTTTCAATGCGGCTAAGCAGCGAAGGAATGTCTTTGGTATTTACGCGCAGCGAAATATCGCCGGTATTGTTTCCAAGATGCATAATCAGCGGCCCTACCTTATCGTGCATTGAGGTAAAATTGAAATCTTTTACCACGCCTACCACATGATAAGCGGTTGGTTTTCCATTCTCGTCAGAATTATACAACTGCTCTTTCAAAGGATCTTTATAACCCAGCAGTTTTATAGCAGACTCATTCAAAATCACACCCATGGAATCGGATGGAAAATCAACCGAAAAGTTTCGCCCCTTCGCCATTTGCATCCCGAGTGTAGGAATGTAGTTTTCGTCAACAGAAAACTCAGCCAAAATCACCGCTTTTTTCGCATCAGGAGTCGGATCAGCAAACCACCCGTTCTGGTCATAATTCTTCATGGTTGGGATAGTGGATGTAACCGTTGCATTCTCCACGCCGGTTAGTGAGCGCAAATCGTTTGTAAACGCTTTTATCTGTTTATCAAGCGGGTTTGTATTGTGCAGTATCAGCACCTGGTTGCGGTTATAACCAATCTGCCGGCTTTGCATGTAATGCAACTGGTTGTAAATAACAATGGTGCCGATGATTAAAATGATGGAAATACTAAACTGGAAAACCACCAGGCTGCTGCGTAGCCAACTACTTTTAAAACCCCTGGCTTTATTTCCTTTTAAAACTTCTATCGGTTTGAAGGCTGATAAATAAAAGGCAGGGTAACTACCGGCAACGCATCCCACCACCAACACCAACGCTATCATAACCGGGAACATCCAGGTAGAAAATAAGGTGCTGATCTGCATGTTTTTACCAGCAAGCCCATTAAACAAGGGCAGCAGCAGTGTACATACCGCTAAGGCAAATAATAAAGCGAGAAAACTTACCAAAACCGATTCGGTTAAAAACTGAAGGATAAGATGAGAGCGTAACGAACCGGCTACCTTCCTAATGCCCACTTCCTTAGCCCGGTTTGCAGATCGCGCGGTACTCAGGTTCATAAAGTTTACACAGGCAATCAGCAGAATAAAAACGGCAATCAGGGAGAAGATATACACGTACGTAATGCTTCCGTTGGGCTCAAAACTGTCGGTTTGTGCCGACCGTAAATGAATGTCGGGAAGCGCAACCGCAGTGTACTTAAAATGGTTGCCTCCTTTCACCACCTCGCTCATGGAAGTATGCATGGTGGCTTCCAGCTCTTTGGCGAGATAATTATTGATTGTTGCGTTTACATCCTTTTGCAAAACGGTTGCGGTAACGCCCGGCTTTACCAGCACATACGTCATCACGTTATTGCTCAGCCAGGCAAATTCATTCCCCATGTATGAGTCGCGCAGCGGGCGGATAAAGCTGAAATGAAAATGCGACTGCCGGGGTATGTCTTTCATAACACCGGTTATCTTACAGGTTGCCGAATTATCTACATACAGCGTTTTGCCTATTACGTCCGTGGTGTTGAAATATCGTTTCGCCGCCGTTTCGTCAAGCACAATCGAGTTGGGTTCGTTCAGTGCCGTTTGCGGGTTGCCCGCCAGCATGGGAATTGTAAACACGCTAAAGAAAGTGGAATCGGCAAATGCCTCGTTATGGTCTTGTATGGTCTCGTCCTCTTTCTTTACATGAACATCACTTTCGTAATGAATCCGCACCATTGTTTCTACCTGTGAAAAATCCTTTACCAGGGAAGGTCCTAATGGTTTGGGAGACGAGGACGAACTGAATTGCGTACCATTAAATTTCAGGTCCGATTCGAGCCTGAAAATACGGTTTGCCTTCACGTTGTAGGTATCATAGTTCAGTTCATCCACCACGTACAAAACAATGAGTAAACAAACCGCCAGCCCTGCCGCCAGCCCCAGTATATTGATAGCAGAAAATCCTTTGTTCTTCCACAGGTTGCGCAGCGCAATTTTAAAATAGTTTGTAAGCATCATACAAAACGGATGAGATGATTATGATAATGACATGTGTACAACAGGCATCCGGCTCTTCCATTCAACGCCCGTTCCAATCTTGCAATCGTTTGCCACAGCCGCTTTTAGCGCGGTGCATTAAAAAAGATGTTCGATAATGAACAGTTGTTGTGCGGATTTGGGGGAAGTGGAGTTGTTTAGGCTGATAAGTTAAGAGTAATCTTAGCTCGACTTAATTGTGCGAGGTGCTAACACCTCTGAGAGGTAATCTAAGCTTAAGTAAATAATAATCAATGATTTGAGGTCAGAAAAAAGAGTAAGTGCCTTTTTGAGAATAACTATTGTATGTATAGTAATGTTAGATTGATAGCTATTATAGCTGCTCGTTTTATCTTTTGTACATGGAAATCAATTCTTTATCAAAATGCTCATTTTAAATCACTTACAATTAGATTACCTATAAGACAGGTGAGCGTTATATAGGATTAAAAAAGAATCAAAGTGAAAATAGTGGTAACTGATTAAAGAAGCCTGCTTTAATAGTTAAGTGCAATGAATTCTGTTTCAATGACGGTGCTTAATTATTTTGACAGTTTGAGCTTGTTATGTCAATAAAATATTTGGTGGTATAAATTTTTCATACAAAATTTGTGGTACAATATGTTCATACATTCAAACATATTATTTATAATAGTTTCGAAAATGAAATCTGCTAACCAGCTTAAGAATCTGCTTTTAGTGGCATCTATAGGAACAAAACTAAAATGCAGCGATTGATCTACTGATATTGTATCTATCATATAGGGTGGAAGACTATCCTAAAAAGATTGGGGTGAGTGCCAAAAAAGTTTCGAAAACTTTGCTAACTGTATTAATATGAGCTTACTAAAACATTCTGTTCGCAAGAGGCAAAGTTGTAAGAGTGATTTGTTTGTAAAACTGACGATAAGTGGAATCGATAAGCTGTTATCCAAACACAGAAGCTCTTGCATAATAGTGCAAGTAGCATCTCTTTTCTACATACTCTTTTAATAGAGATTATAATGAAGATTGTTGTTAGAAAGTAAGCTGTTGCATAGCTTAAAAAAATTTCTGGATTCAATAACTGAAGAGAGCGTGCATTCCTGAGCAAGAACTCATTATATGTTCTTCCAACAAGCTAAGCAAGAAAAACAAAGTTTAGAGACTGTTCCGGATTACTAATTAAGATAAATACAACAACCAATTATTAAGCAAAATATCACGCTATGAAAATGAATGTAGTAATAAAACTGCTTTGGATTGTCATTATACTTTCTTTGAAAGTAAATGTGCAAGCTAAAGGTCACATAAGTAAATCTGACAAAAGCTACCTGTGGCAAATCGGAACGCCGGACAATGATAGTCGGGATTTCATGCAAAGCGGGGATAATAGTTTTGGTAAAGATGGTTTCTTCTTAGTCGGTACATCAAAAACCAGTCGTGATTGGCCTTTTGTTCATCCGGGACCAGATGATGCCTGGGCGGGAAATAAATCTCATACCTATTCTATATTGTTTGGACTACAAACTCCAGGTTCATCGGGAACGTATCACCTGTACATAAAACTGGCTGATGTAGGCACACAAAAAGTGAAACTGAATATCAAAGTAAACGGACAGGCATATCAAGAAAATTTAGCGGAAGGAACAGGACGAGCTATTTATGGTGATTTATCTGCTGCGAAACCGGTTTCCCTGCAACTTGATATTCCTGCAAATGTTTTTCAAGCAAATAATAACAGGATAGACCTGACAACGGAATCCGGAAGCTGGTTTATTTACGATTGGATTGCATTAGAAGCGCCTGGCGGCATAAAAATACAACCCGTTAAACCGGAAATTAAATTAACGGACTCTAAAAGTTTACCCTTTATTGTAAGAAGAAACGATCACTTATATCAATCTGTTTACTTGAACCTGATGAACACCGGAGGCGCAACGGATATAACTATCAAAATTGCCAAACAATCTGATCAAAAGTTTGGAATGGAGAAAGGAAACCAAAAAATTGAGTTTCTGGTGCCAGTTGTAGAGAAGGATTCTACTTTATCATTCTCTCTGCAACAAAACGGCAAAGCAAAAATCACAGAGACTATTTCTCTGCGACCTGTGTCAAAAAAGTCAATCTATATTCTTCCTCATTCTCATAATGACATAGGCTATACAGAGATTCAAACCGACATCGAGAAAAAGCAGATAAATAATCTGCTAACAGGTATTGAGTATGCCCGTCTCACAAAAAACTATCCGGTCGGAGCCCGGTTTGTATGGAATCTCGAAGGTGTATATGCGGCTGATCTTTTCCTGCACCGGATGAATGCTGATCAACAAAAAGCTTTTATGGACGCCGTAAAAGATGGAGGTGTAGCATTGAACGGGATGTATGTGAACACCCTAACAGGCTTATGCCGTCCTGAAGAACTCCTGCAGTTATTCCGTTATTCAAATGAACTGGCTGAAAAATGCGGAGTGAATGTCAAATCTGCCATGATCAGTGATGTGCCGGGCTATACATGGGGCACCGTAGCAGCCATGTCGCAGGCAGGTATCCGTTACTTTTCTGCGGCTCCCAATTACTTTGACCGCATAGGCGATATTCTTGAAAAATGGGAGGATAAACCCTTTTGGTGGATGAGCCCTTCAGGTAAAGAAAAAGTGCTTGTTTGGATACCTTATCGTGGCTATGCGTTATCTCATACATTACCTGGTGGTCTTACAAAAGATTTTGTGGAAAACTATATGGCTAAACTGGAGGAAAAAAAGTTTCCTTATGATATTTCTTACTTACGCTGGAGCGGACATGGAGATAATGCGGTGCCTGATATGACAATTTCAGACTTCATAAAGGACTGGAATACTAAATATGAATGGCCAAAGTTCATCATTTCTTCTACAACAACAGCATTTCAAGCATTCGAAGACAAATACGGCGGGCAGATTCCAATTCAAAAAGGCGATTGGACTGGATATTGGGAAGACGGAGCCGGTTCTTCTGCTTTAGAAACTTCAGAAAACCGTACAACATCATCAAGATTGACACAAGCTGAGACATTATGGGCAATGACAAATCCATCAATTTTTCCATCTGATAGTTTTCACCAGGCTTGGCAGCATGTGATTTTATATTCAGAACACACCTGGGGGGCAGACGAGAGTGTTACCCGGCCTTTGAGTCAAAAGACGATGGAGCAGTGGATTATTAAAAAGTCCTACGCAACAATAGCTGACTCTTTATCGCACATACTTGTAAAAAGAGCAATACATCAACAGAATGGAAACGAGCAGCAAAACGCAATTGATGTGTATAATACCAATTCGTGGAATCGCTCTTCACTTATCAGGTTATCAACTAACTTATCTGCGGCTGGTGATGTTGTCAAAGATGAAAAAGGAAATGTGGTAGCCTCGCAGCGGTTGTCAACCGGAGAACTTGCTTTTGTAGCTGATAATGTACCGCCTTTTGCTTCGAAACGGTACTTGATATCTTCGGGAGTGCGCAGAGATACAAGTGTTGCCGTAAAGTATGGCGCTGATTTTCTTGATAACGGTATCATCAGAGCTAAGATCGATACCGTTACCGGAGCATTGAAAAGCTTACGTTTTCAAGGAATAAATAACGAGTTTGTTGATTCGGATAGCAAAGAAGGAATAAATGATTATCTCTTTCTTCCCGGTAATAATTTAAATGATATACAACGCATAAAACACGTTGCCATCACTGTTAAAGAGCAAGGTCCGGTATTAGCAACACTCATTATCCGGTCAGAAGCGCCAGGTTGTACAAAACTTACCAGGGAAGTAACACTGGTAAAAGGTTTTGATTTCATTGAGCTTTCTAATATTCTGGATAAGAAACCGGCTGAATTGGATCCTTATCCCGGCGAATACAAATGGGCGAATCTGGAAGGAAAAGAAAGTCTGAACATTGCATTTCCTTTTCATGTGCCGGATGGGGAAATGAAGCTGGATGCGCCAATGGCAGTGGTGCGTCCGGAAAAGGACCAGATACCGGGCTCCTGCCGTAACTGGATGGAAGTAAACGGTTGGGCCGACGTTTCGAATAAAGATTTTGGTATTACTTGGGTAACATTGGATGCGCCTTTGGTTGAGGTTGGCGCTATCAGTGCTACCTTGCTTGGCGGTCAGACAAACCCTGCGGTATGGCGAAAAAAAATTGATCCGGCACAACGGCTTTATAGCTGGGCATTGAACAACCACTGGGAAACAAATTATCGGGCTTATCAGCAGGGCACCATTACGTTTCGGTATGCTTTACAACCTCATAACGTTTTTGATCCGGCTTCCTCTACACGACTGGCTACTAACCTTGCCCAACCTTTGATTGCAGCTCCTGCTAAAGGGCAGGGATTGTCGAAGCCATTGCTGAACATAAACTCCGACCAGATTATTGCACTCGTGCTAAAACCTTCTGCAGACGGCAAAGCCTGGATGCTAACATTGTACAATCCTACTGAGAAACAAGTGTCAACAGGTCTTACCTGGTCAACTCATGTTAGCGCGGTTCATTACAGCAACACCGCTGAAACAAACCTTCAGGCTAGTTCTGATCAGATAGTATTAGATGCTCATGACGTAGTTACTGTGCGGGTGGAGCGATAAGCAAAATGATGCGCATTTACTTTTGACTTACAATCATTACCAGTGCGTAAAGCAGAATGAAATCAACTTCGTTCCGCTTTATGTAAACTCACCGCGTGATGGTAAGGGTAATTGCATAACGGTAGTAATTTTGGTGATTATCCAAATCTGAAAAGATGATTAATAAGGCATAATTACATTGATTAGATATAAACAAAATAGAAAGGAAATTTTACTGTAAAAGGAATCGGTTTGTTCATTCACGGCATAGTTTATACATCTTCCCGATATGAAAAGCTTTTTTCCGTAAAATGTACTATGTTTGGACATTGTAGTATATGAAATTGCAAATCAATCACGAGAGTAAATTGCCGTTACACATCCAGGTGGAGGAACTTTTACGCAACCTGATTAATTTGCCCGATTATCAAAACGGATCTTTTCTTCCTAAAGAAGTAGAATTGGCCAACCGGCTTGGGGTTTCCCGCAATACGATCAGGCAGGCTACCAACAAACTTGAGCATGAAGGCTTATTAAACCGGAAGAAAGGAGTGGGTACAAAAGTAGCTGAGAAAAAATCATTATCAACCGGGCTTGACCACTGGTACAGTTTTACCCAGGAAATGCGCGAACGGGGCATTCAGGTACAAAATCTTTTTTTGAAGACAGAATATGTAAAAGCAACCGAGAAAATTGCTAATTTTTTCGGTATTGCCCTGCATCAGCCTGTACTAAAGCTATCAAAATTGAAGGGAAGCGAAGGCGAACCGATTGTTTATTTCGAAAGCTTTTTTCATCCTCGTATTGGTATAACCAAAGAGGAAGATTTTTCCAGTCCGTTATATACTTTGCTTGACGAGCGTTTTGGTGTCCGGGTGGTTCGCTCTAATGAAAAAATAATGGCTGCTTTGGCAGGTAAAATGGCAAAACGCCTGCAAGTATCAGCAGCAGAACCCGTGCTGATAAGGGAACGTTTTGTGTACGACCCAGGCGATAGACCAATAGAATATAATATCGGCTATTACCGCGCTGATAAGTTCACTTATTCATTAGACATCAGGAAAGCCTGATTTTTTTTGATTTATATTTTTATGTTCAAACATACATACATAGTTAAGTGATAGTAGGAACCGACATAGGAGGCTCGCATATTACTTCTGTACTGGTAGATGAAACGACCATGCAGGCGGTTGCCGGCAGCTTTTGCAAAAAAAAGGTGGACGCCCATGCAAGCGCTCATATTGTAATCGGGCAATGGGCAGAAGCAATTTCAGTTTCCCTGTCGCACATCGGAAACCATAAATTACAGGCAATCGGAATTGCCATGCCCGGT
The DNA here is from genome assembly GCA_965199905.1 of Ilyomonas sp. GTDB lineage: Bacteria > Bacteroidota > Bacteroidia > Chitinophagales > Chitinophagaceae > Ilyomonas. The sequence goes on from OZ241366.1 coordinate 2,275,615, forward strand.
CCATTCGATTATGTCAACGGCATTTGTATCATTGAAGGCGTTAGTAAGTATCATTCCCTTTTCGGTGTAAATATCAGGCAGTTGTTATTAGACGAACTGAACATCAGTAAAGAAATACCCATTGTTTTTGAAAACGATGCTTCGTGTTTTGGTTTAGGCGAACATGCAGTATTGCAAACAAATCAACACAAAAAACTGATTGCTATAACACTGGGTACAGGCTTCGGAGCTACATTTATAAACAACGGATTAGTTGCTGCAAATGAGAAAGGAGTGCCGGTTGGCGGTGAATTGTATAATCAGCCTTATGAGGACGGTATTGCAGAAGATAAAATTTCTGCGCGTGGATTAATAGCGAGATTTAAACAGCTTACGGGCAGAGAAACAAGCGAAGTAAAAGAGATAGCAGAATGTGCTGCTGAGCCTGCTGATGTTTATGCAAAACAGGTGTTTCAGGAATTCGGACATCACATTGCTTTATGCCTTGCTCCATGGATACAATCTTTTAAGGCAGATTGTTTAGTTATCGGTGGAAACATCGCAAAAGCAGCTTCTTTGTTTCTTCCTGCCCTGCAACAAGAATTCACTGCAAAAGGAATATCTATATCAATTAAAATTTCAAATCAAATGGAACAATCGGCTATCATGGGCGCTACTGTTATTGCAAACCAGACAAATAAATTACAACAAAAACAAACATCCTGGCGCAAATCATCACAGCCGCTGTTGCCGCAACACATTAATAAAAGTGCCGAAACCAAAGAATATCAGATGTATCCGTTTCGCTCACTCGAACCGGGAAGCATTCAATCGGGATACGATTCATTGGCTCAATGGATATCTGAGCAAAAAAAAGTAATCTTAGATGGTTTTGTTGGAAACGACTGGCATACAATCCGGCAACAACTTTCTCGCCATCTGAAACAAAAAAGCATTCGTGTTTTGTGGTTTGAAGCATCTGCTTTTTTAAAATCAGAAGAAGAAACAGAAAGTTTGGTTGCTCCTTTTTTGGGCGAAAAAGATGATGTGTGGGGCAGAAGAACTACGCTTTCAATGAAAGATTTTTTCCAGCTCCAAAAAATAGAATCCCTTCAGACTGACTCAGAATTTGACCTCAATATTATTATCGGTACAGGCAGTTCTTTGTGCCGCTGGGACGCACCGGTTATTTACATTGACTTGCCAAAAAACGAACTGCAATACCGAATGCGTGCTGGCAGTACAGGAAATTTGGGCAAACAATCTCCAACAGCATCTTACACGAACCTGTACAAACGGTCGTACTTTGTAGATTGGGTAGTGCTGAATAAATACAGGCAGCAAATAAAAAATAAGATAGCCATAGTAGCGGATGGACAATGGCGGGATGACATCAATTGGGCATTATCTTCTTCTATTGAAAAAGGACTGCAGGCAGCAGCGCACAATGTTTTCAGGGTGCGCCCCTGGTTTGAAGCCGGTGCATGGGGCGGACAATGGATGAAAGAACACATACCTTCTTTATATCAGGATGAAATCAATTACGCCTGGTCGTTTGAATTGATTGTACCTGAAAACGGGATTGTGTTTGAAAGTGATGGAAATTTGCTTGAAGTGGCGTTTGACTGGTTAATGGAATCGCAGCACGAAGCGGTATTAGGGAAAGATGCGCAACGCTTCGGGTATGAATTTCCTATCCGGTTCGATTTTTTGGATACGTTCGATGGCGGTAATTTATCCATTCAATGCCATCCTGCTTTACATTACATACAAGAAGAATTTGGAGAAAATATCACGCAGGATGAAACGTATTATATACTCGATTGCAAAGAAGACGCGGGTGTTTATTTAGGTTTTCAGGAAGATATCAATCCTTCCGTTTTTAAAAGCGAACTGGAGAAAAGCAATGGGGATGATACGCCTCTCGATATTGAGAAGTTTGTTCAGTTGCATCGGGCGCATAAGCACGATTTGTTTCTCATTCCCAACGGTACGATTCATAGTTCCGGTGCTAACAATCTGGTGCTGGAAATAAGCGCCACGCCCTACATTTTTACTTTCAAATTGTATGACTGGCTACGGCTCGATTTGAACGGCGAACCGCGTCCGATTAATATTAACCGCGCTTTCAGCAATCTGAATTTTGAACGGAAAGGCGAAAAAGTAGAGCAGGAACTCATTTCACATCCTTATATTTTGCAAGAAGAAAAAAATTACCGGATTGTTCATTTACCCACGCACAAAGAACATTTTTACGATGTTCATCGCATTGAATTTGCCAACGAGGTTACCGTTTCAACGGAGAATCAGTGTCATGTACTGATGTTAGTAGAAGGCACAGCTATAACGGTTGTTACAAAAGGAGAGAAACATCATTTTCATTATGCAGAAACCTTTGTGATACCTGCGGCGGCTGGCTCGTATAAAATAATCAATGCAGGAAGCAGCACTGCCAAAGTGATAAAAGCCTTCATTAAATAAACCAACCATTCATGCCTGATTCTATGAATACCACTGCTGACAATGCGCATAAGCTCTATCTTTTTAAAATTTGTTTTATTGCCGCCATCGGCGGATTCTTATTTGGATTTGATACTGCTGTTATTTCGGGTGCATTGCCTTTTCTGATTAAAGATTTTCATTTCGATCCTTTTATGGAAGGTTGGTTTGTAAGTTCTGCCCTGTTGGGATGCATTATTGGCGTAGCGCTCTCTGGTAAGTTAAGTGATACAATCGGCAGAAAAAAGGTAATGATTGTGTCGGCAGGCTTGTTTTTTATAGCTGCACTGGGTTCTATGATTGTTGCCAATTTGTTTTCCCTCATTTTATTCCGCATTGCAGGCGGGTTGGGTATTGGCGTAGCATCTATGGTTTGCCCTTTATACATATCCGAAATCGCTTCTCCGCACATTCGTGGCAGAATGGTGGCGCTATACCAGCTTGCCATTACCATCGGTATTGTTGCTGCTTATTTTTCAAACGCTTATTTGCTTCACGCTTCAGAAACACAATCTTTTTCCGGCTGGCTTCGCTACATCATTGTAGAAGACACCTGGCGATCTATGATAGGCGTTGGTTTGATTCCAAGCTTATTATTCTGGTTTGGTTTATTTTTCATTCCCGAGTCGCCCAGATGGCTATATCTAAAGGGAAAAGAGCAGGATGCTTTTCATACGCTGCTTAAAATAAGTCCGCAGTTTGCCGAAGTGGAAATGAAAGCCATGAAAGCCTCAAATGAAGAAGAAGGCAGTTTGCGGCAATTGCTGTCGCCGGTTTATCGCACGGCTTTGCTTATTGGCTTGGCGCTGCCTTTTTTATCGCAGGTATCGGGTATCAATGCTGTTATTTATTTTGGACCTTCTATTTTAGACAAGGCTGGCTTTTCGTTAGGAGAAGCTCTTGGCGGGCAGGTAACCATTGGTTTGGTAAATGTTGTTTTTACTTTTGTTGCCATTTTTACAGTTGACAAATGGGGAAGAAAACCCTTGCTGCTGCTGGGTATTTCGCTGGCTGTTTTGTCGCTTCTGGTTATTGGCTTTTTGTTTTATTTCAATGTTACGGAAGGCGCATGGATATTGGCTTTCATCCTTTTATTTATTGCCAGTTTTGCTTTTTCTTTCGGCCCGGTTTCTTTTATTATTATCAATGAAATTTTTCCGAATGCCGTTCGGGCAAAGGCTGTTTCATTAGCCATATTATCGCTTTGGATTGCTAATTTTTTTGTAGGTCAGCTAACTCCAATTATGCTGCGGTCGCCCAATTGGGGACCTGCGGCCACGTTCTGGACGTTTGCCATCCTTTGTGCACCGGCATTGTATATCACTATTAAGCTGATACCGGAAACAAAAGGAAAATCTTTGGAAGACATTGAGCAGCTATGGAAAAGCAAACAGATGGGTTTGGCAACAGACAATACACTGTCGTCTTGAACGAAAACTTAATGGTGTAGTCTTCACTTACCTCAATAGCAACAAATTGTGATTGTAAGATGACAAAGAAGTAATGATTAGGTTTTGATGAACAACACAAAATTTTAAACTAAAAGTTTCTTTTAAAGTAGCTCTTCTTGCTGTGTGAGTATTTTTAATTTATGACCTGAAAATTTATCAATTCAACATGGGTATAAATTAATGGATTTATAATCCTGTACTAATTTAGTGATAGGTTATTGTTGAAGCGCAGCCCGCCGTTTACTTAAAAGTATGGCATTACCCTGTTTGTCGCAATACCTAGTAAAGGGTTAGCATAACTCTGCTTTAAATGTATCGTCATCCTTGTTTTCATTCCAGTTATACTCAATTTCAATAGCGGCTTGCCTTGCAAATTCAATCCCGTGCCTATCACCTAAAAATCCCAACGACATGTCAATTCCGGCACTAACGCCCGATGAAGTGTAGTATTTTGTGTCTATTGTCCAACGGGCTTTGTTGTTCCAAAGTACATGTGGGCCATTGGTTATTACCCAGGAAAACGCCCGTTTATTTGAAGTCGCTCGTTTGTTGTCTAAAAGTCCGGTCTTTGCAAGCAACGCACTTCCTGTGCAAACAGTAAGCACATAATTACTGAGGTTTGATATCTCCTTAATTTTATCAATAAGTAATTTGTTATTCACTTCTTTTCGCGTACCAGAACCGCCAGGAATTAAAAATATTTCCAACTCAGCCGTAATATTGTCCATACTTTCCGTTAAGATGGACACTCCTTCCTTATTATGTACTTGTCCGCCGTTTAACGAGTAGAACCTGATAGTACATAGATCAGTTTGCCGCCCAAAAACTTCTACCGGCCCAAACACATCTAAGGTTTCAAAGTTATCAAACAGCAATACTGCTAAATTCATAAGACTTAATTTGCAAATTTTATAATTTGTATCCGGCAAGGCGTTTTAAAGTGACTTCATTGTCTTTCCTGCCCGGAATTTAATTGATTAAAATTAGTGTTCACTCCCCATAATTTATTTGGTGTTGAACCCATTATTAATCTCAATTCTCCGCCTTTAAGCAGTTGCTGCGCCGGAAACTGAAAAGAAGTCAGCTCTTTCCCGTTAAGTATTGCTTTTTGTACATACATGTTATCGTGCGAAGCACCTTCGGCAACAATGGTAAAAGTTTTTCCCCTGTTGTAATGATTACCCAAATCAATCTCGATTTTTTCAAACAGGGGACTGGCAATTTCGTAAACGGGCTCAGCACTGTTTCCGCCGTCCGTTTGAAATATTCCCATGGCTGCCATAACAAACCAGGCGCTCATCTGCCCCTGATCTTCATCTCCCAAATAAGCATTGGCAACACCGGCTCCATAATACCGGTCGAGAATAGAACGGGTCCATTTTTGCGTAAGCCAGGGTTGTCCTGCCCAATTGAAAAGAAAGGGAAGCTGCATCGTTTGTTCATTGCCCTGCGCTACCGGACAGTCCCAATATTGATCGTTTAATCCATTATACCGCACCGGTTCGCTTTTTTCAAAACCCCACTGCAGCCTGTCGGCAAACTGTTGCTTACCCACTTGTTTGATAAGGGCTGGAACATCCTGCGGTACAAAAAAGCTCATCTGCCAGGCATTGGCTTCAACATACTGACTGTTTGCACCGCTTCTGAACGGGTCAAAATTCTTTGACCATTCACCGTTGCTCAATTTCATGTGGCAATACCCGTTACTATCCATTGCGTTCTTCCACCAATAACCACGGGAATTAAACTCTTCATACACATCTTTTTTATTCAGGGCTTTTGCCAGTTGCCCCACTGTCCAGTCATCAAAAGAATACTCCATTGTATTGGAGAACCTGCCGCTGTCTGAAGGCACATAATGATAGCGTTGGTAAGTAAGCAGGTCGCGGTTGCCTGCAAAACCGGAAAACACTTTTTGTGCAGGCGTTGTTTGCATTTTTACAAAAGCCTTCAACAGTTTTTCTGCATCAAAATTTCGGATGCCCATTTGATAAGCTGATGCCATTTGCGCAATCTCGTGTTCAGCCACCATTACCGGCACATAATTCATTCCTGCCGGACCTTTTGCCAGCCAGCCATTGGCATCGTACATTGCCAATTGAGAATTTACCCAGCGATTGCTCCACTCCGGCGTTATCAGGTTCCACATTTGGTTCAGGTTCCAGAAGGTATTCCAAAAGGCATCACAACCCAGAGCCACATCATCTTTATTTTGTAAGGTGTTTACTTTGCCATCTGTTCCCCGCCACTGCCCGTTTATATCGCTCCATATATTGCGGCTGCATATTGACCTGTACATGGAATTATAAAACCTGATCTTATCTATCTTGTTGCTGGTGGTAACTTTTACCCGGTTAAAAATATCATTCCATACATCTAACTGATGCTGCCTTACTTTGTCAAAACTCCATCCGAAAGGTTTTGTGATTTCTTCCATCAAGTTTTGTTGCGCATTCTCAATGCTTACCAGCGAGATACCCATCCTGACTTGTACAACTGGATTTTTACGGGCATCAAACTGCAGGAACATGCCCGTATTTTTTACATCCTTAACCTCAAATTCGTTGTTGTATTTTACAGTATCGTTGAGCCAGTAACCCGTATTTTGTATTGGCTTATCAAATTCCATTACAAAATGTAAGGTATAATCCTGATCGGCGTCATTACTCCATACACGCCCCGAAAACTGGTGGGAGAAACCTTCTATTTTATAATCGTTTATTTTTTTCCATTTTACTTCTTTCAACTGATAATCATATTCGGCAGGTATGTGAAAATCGAGCAAAACCCTTGCGCTGTCTTTGTCTTTTGGAAACGTAAACCGCTCGAAGCTGCACCGGGTGGTAGAAGTAACTTCTGCATTGATGTTGTAATCAGACAATAACACTTTGTAATAACCGATAGGCGCTTCTTCGCTCTTTTTTTCAATTTGTGAACGGTATCCGGAACCCGGTTTTAATTCATCTCCCACATTTGTTTTTAGTGTTCCGTTTGTAGCAAAAATGCCCAGCCCTGCCATTGTCCATTCGTGAATATGACTAAACGTGCCAACACTTTCAAAATGGGGTTCGTAACCTGCCGTCCAGCCTGCATGCTGGTTATCAGGACTCATCTTTACCATACTAAACGGCATCCAGGGTCCGGGCGCAATCATCCAGCGGGAGTGTGCAGAACCAATACGGGTATCCACATAATCTGCCGGTGTTTGTAACCTTTGCGGGCTTCTTTTTGCAATTCCTTCCCCAACCGCTTTTCCATCAATAAATATTTTGTATTGGCTGTTGGTTGCTGACGTTACGGCTGGCATCGGGCACTCAAAAATGGTATTGGTATTTTCAACGGTTGTTTTGAAAATATTTTTCCCCTCTAATTGTACTTCGAGAAGTGGCGTGCCGCTTAGATATTTTGCTTCAATCAGTAATGGCTGTACTTTACCACCTTCACTCTGCAACTCATAATCTGCTGTTTGAACCTGGCTGATAAAGGCTTTTTGCGGAGACTGAAGATTCATGTTTTGTGTGCCTTCCAAGGTAATCTGGTCAAACATAATCCACGAGCCTTGCAATATGATAATGCTGATTTCATTTCCTCCTTTTTTAAGCACATTACGGGCAATAGGAATTTCTATTTTTTTAGCAGTAACAGTGGAAAGATCACCTTTTAAAGCAGCAGAGTCAACGTAAGGCTCCTCCATGCCTGGATCCGGCTGTTTATCTACATCGTAGCCGGCGGCGGTGAGCTGCCTTTTTTCAACCTGTCCATTGATGCTTATTTTAAGCAGGGGCAGATATTTTTTTGCATAATCTGCTAAGTTGATCACCAGTTTGTATTCCCCGTTTTGCGGAAGTTGTTCTATTCCAAACAGAATATTTAGCTGGTTGGTTCTCCAACCGGAAGTGCCCCAGGTGCCGCCCCAGGTATCAACAGGACCCGGAAGAGCGTAAGGGAAATCTTTGTTTTCATGCGAAAAGCCGATTAAATAAAATTTATCCTCGTAACCAAAATCGTTGGCAACAAAGTTTTTGAATCCGTTTGGTGCCAATGCAAACTCAGATGCTTTGTTATCCTCCTTTCCAATTTTCCAGATTATGTGTTGCTGCGTTTGTGCCAAACAAAAGAAGACAGAAAAAGCAGTGAAAACAAACATTAAAATTGATTTCTTCATAACAATAAAAATTGAGGAATTGGTGAGATTTTTTAAACGCAGTAAAGAGACAAATGTCAGTGGTTCTTTTTTGCCCATTCCTGTAACGCATCAATGGCTTCGTACAGCACGCCTGCCGAACCACGGAAATTACCCGATCCCGCCGGTTTGCCTTCACGGGTGTACCATTCAAAAAAACCGTTGTTTGCAATAACGCGATCTATCATCGGCTTTAGTTCTGTATAAGCTTCCTGAACATAGCCATATCGAACCAATTGCGTAATCATCCGGGCGCCAAACCATGTCCAGTCGCCACCATTTTGATACTGATAAGGACCCATTCCGGCATTTTTAAAATAACCTTTTGGATAAACCGGATATAAAGTGAGACCGATAGACGGAGCGCCGGAGGCAAGTACATCATCAACCATTCTCTTATTGGCGGCTGCTACTTCTTTTTTTTGGAGCAAACCAGCTTCAATGGCTATTGTAGTTCCACCGTGATAATTAATGGCATTTTCATCGAACGTTTGAGGAAACGGAGACGAATGTAAATAAAGGTGAGGGATAAATTTTTGCTTTGATTTATCCCACAAATATTTTCGTATGTTTTGTGCAAGGCGAAGGCTAATAGTTTCCCATGCCTTCTCTTTCGGAAACAGTTGCAGATAATTTTTTATGGCAATCAGAAACATGGCGTTATCGTAAATGTCAATTGCGAGATGGCTGGAACTATCCAGCACAACGCCCCATGAGCTTTCGGGCTGCACATCACCCCAATCGGCAGTAACAGCGCCATAGATAAGATGATACTGGTTTGAAAACCTATGAGTTAACAAATACTGCAACGCTTCATTTAATCTTTGACGAACCGTTTTTCCATTGATATCTGAATATAAAAATGAAGTATCGTTTGTGCAAGCAATGTACTTATATACAGCCTGCATCAGCGACGACTCCTGATCGGTTTCTACCGTATTTTTATGTCCTGCAAACTGTGGTGCATTTGCACTGTATATATAATCGTAGCCTCCGTTTGCGGTACTGCGGTTAATATAACCATCTACAATATTTCCATCATCGCCTTGCATTTGAAAGAACACACGAAGCTTATCTTTAATGGAATCTTTCGGTTGTATTACGCAAGCCGGAACGATAAACGTATTGAAATCACGTATCCATACTTCGCCATAGCCCGAACCTGCATTAAAACCGTTTGATATTAAAGCAATTGCCATCGCTTTTACTTTGCTCAGTGAAGAATCAGACAAAACCTTCTCAGCAAGATGTTGCGAACTAAAACGTTGCGCCATTATCCCGCCCTGCATGGCAACAAAGATTAGTAGTATTATAAATGGCTTTATCATTGTCCTTTTAAGTTGTTTTTTGTTATATTCATACGCTAAGTTCGATACAATAAAATCGTATCTTTTAAATTATTTTTATAACGTAAGCTTTTAATGTAAGTAAGAATGTTCAAACATATAAAATATCCGGCTTTTATAAAAATAAGTTACAAAATGACTGCAAAAAGTAACGCTTTGAAATAATTTTCAATTGCACAAAAGCGAGTTTTACCAGTAGATCTTGTTAGAATTATAGTGATGTTTTCAAATATATGAAAATTACCAACGAAGCAATAATGAGACTTTTAAACAGAAATTTATAGATGCAGCAGGAATAAAAAACAGTCAAAACAAAAACGCTTTTCAACTGTCGTACATTCCGGAATACTACCGAATCATTAGTTTGTATAATAATCAAAACCAACTTTCGCCTTATTTACAAAAACTTTGTATGTTTGAACATAAGAACAAGTATTTACGATTAGAGCAATTGTAAAGAGCAAATAACTCTGTTTGGTTTTATATTGTAAATAGTACACACTGATGAAAAATTATATTTTTTAAAGCGTAGCTGCCACTTATAATAAATAAAATAAGATGAGGTCTCCATTCAATAAGTTAATAGATAGAAACAGCTTTTAAGAATAATCTTAATTTAAACTCCACATAAATGAAACCATTACGCAAAGTGTACTTTATAGTATTTTTAAATGCAATTTTTCCCTGCGTAATATTTGCCCAGAATGTTTTAAAATATGTGCATCCCAATGTCGGCACCGCCCATAGCCGATGGTTTTTTTATACGCCCGCGGCGTTGCCACACGGTATGGCTAAGTTAGCTCCGTCAACAAACGGGCATTATGGAAATCCTTCCGGTTGGGAAGCCGTAGGTTACGATGCCCGCCACAATTCTATTGAAGGCTTTGTGCATTTTCATGAGTGGCAGGTAGGCGGCGTTTCCTTTATGCCGGCAACCGGCAACTTAAAAGTTACGCCCGGTGATTTGGAAAAGCCGGGCGAAGGCTATCGCTCCCGGTTTAGCAGAAAGAATGAAATAGCTGAACCTGGCTATTATAAAGTATTGCTTGACGATTATAACATTACGGCTGAATTAACAGCCACCAAAAGAGTAGGTTTTCATAGATATACGTTTCCAAAAAGCAAGGAGGCAAGAATCATTTTCGACATCGGAAATGTGCAGGGCGAAAGCGGACCGGTTACAGATGCTTCTGTTAAGATGACCGATGATACGCACTTTGAAGGTTTTGTGATTACCAATCCAAAGTATGTTCAGAAATACGATAGCGGAGGAAAAGTAGGAATGTATTTTTGGGGCGAGGTAAGCCGCAAACCGGCATCCACAGGTTCTTTCAGCGCTTCTGGCATTCAACAAAACAGCAATGAGGCTAAAGGCAAAGGCGCCGGACTTTTTATTGAATATAACACGGAAGATAAAGACGTAATTGAACTTAAAGTAGGGCTTTCTTACACTTCCATAAATAATGCAAAACAAAACCTGGAAAAAGAAGCTTCTACGCTAACGTTTGACGAAGCTCACAAGTTGGCAACCAAAACATGGCAAAAAGAATTAAGTAAGCTTTTTGTTGAAGGCAGGAATGAGGATGATAAGATAAAATTTTATACAGGTCTGTTTCATGCTTTGCTGGGCAGAGGCGTTGCCAGTGATATAAACGGCGATTATCCAAAACACGATGGCACCATTGGTCGTTTGCCAACCGGCAACAGCAGCGGGTTTACATACGAATTTTATAACACTGATGCTATCTGGGGCGCTTTCTGGAATTTAACTCAATTGTGGGCGTTAGCTTACCCGGAACATTACACAAGTTATGTACAAACACAATTAGAAATTTATAAGCAAAGGGGCTGGTTTGGCGATGGCATAGCCAACAGCAATTTTGTTTCGGGAGTAGGAACCAACTTTGTAGGATTGGCTATTGCAGCTGCTTATAACTGCGGTCTTCGCAATTATGATATACCGCTGGCTTACGAAGCTGTGAAAAAAAATGAATTGGGCTACGAAAACCGTCCGGTTGGCGCTGGTAAAACAGATTTGAAAGCCTTTCTTACTAACCATTATTCGCCCACGCTTGAAACAAATACAACCGACAGCACCGGATCGCAATTCGGTGCTTCTCATACACTGGAATATAGCTTCAGCACGTTTGCGGCAGCACAAATGGCAAAACAATTGGGACATGAAGAAGATTATAAAAATCTGATTCGCTATTCAAACGGTTGGTTGCTGCTTTTTGATTCATCAGAAAAAATCATTCATCCAAAAAATACTGATGGAGTATTCATTGATAAGTTTGATGCTTATCAACCCTGGCGCGGATTTCAGGAAGGCAATGCTGTGCAATACACCTTTTATGTTCCGCAAAATCCGGCTGCTCTTATCAATAAAACAGGTGTAAAAAACTTCAATGAAAGCCTTAATAATTTATTTAAAACAGCGCAAGAAAATTCATTCGGCGGCGGAAAAGAAATTGATGCTTTTGCTGGAATAAAATCGGTTTACAATCACGGGAATCAGCCCGATCTGCACATTAGCTGGCTGTTTAATTTTTCGGGACAGCCCTGGCTTACACAAAAATGGACAAGAGCCATTTGCAATGAATTTTATGGTGTTGAACCCATTCATGGTTATGGCTATGGACAAGACGAAGACCAGGGGCAATTGGGTTCCTGGTATGTGATGGCTGCGCTGGGTCTTTTTGATGTAAAAGGGTTTACCGACAGGCGCCCGATCATTGAAATAGGAAGTCCGCTCTTTGATAGAGCCGCCATTCAGTTAGGCAATGGAAAAAAACTGGTGGTTGAAACAAAAAATAACTCTGCTGACAATATTTACATTCAATCTGCACAATGGAACGGCAAGCCGCTTACCCATTGCTGGCTGTACAGAGATGAATTGATGAAAGGAGGCAACTTACAACTGGTGATGGGTAAAGCGCCAAACGAAAACTGGGGAAGTAAAGTTCCTCCTCCCTCTGTTCAGTAACGGTTGCAAATTGCAATTAGACGAGGTTATCCCGATTGATTTTCTTAACGAAAAAAGCATGAAACGCACACACTGCATTTGTATTTTTTTAGTTATCGCACCATTCTTTTTTTCATGCAAACAACACAATGAATTGTTTCAATTGATTTCTTCTCAGCATTCCGGAATTACGTTTAATAATAAAATTGTTGAAACCGATTCCATCAATCCAATTGATGTTACAAATATTTATAACGGCGGTGGCGTGGGCATTGGCGACTTTAATAACGATGGCTTACAGGATGTTTATTTTACAGGAAGTTTTGTATCTAATAAATTGTACCTGAACAAAGGAGATATGAAATTTGAAGACATTACAAAGGCAGCAGGCGTAAGCGGCGAAGGCAAATGGTGCCGAGGTGTAGCCGTAGTTGATATTAATAATGATGGATGGATGGATATATACGTTTGTGCATCTATGGATAAAAATCCTGCAAAACGAAAAAATATTCTTTATATAAACCAGGGGCTTGATAAAAACGGCATTCCTGTTTTTAAAGATCTTGCCGCCGAATATGGTCTTGCTGATACGACCTATTCCACCATGGCTAACTTTTTTGATTACGATAACGATGGCGATCTTGACATGTATCTTGTAGTAAACGAAATTTTGCCAAACGTAAATCCTTCTATGTTTAAAGTTAAGATTACGGATGGTTCTTTCCCAAGCACAGGGCGGCTTTACAAGAACGATATGAATGCTTCTTTACAGCATCCGGTATTTACTGATGTTACCAAAGAAGCCGGATTGACGATTGAAGGTTATGGTCATAGCGCCACCATTGCCGATATTAATAAAGATGGCTGGAAAGACATTTTTGTAACGAATGATTTTATAGCAAACGATCTCCTGTACATCAATAACGGTGATGGAACGTTTACCGATAAAGCGGCTTCTTATTTTAAACATACATCTGCCAACGGAATGGGGCAGGATGTGATAGATATAAACAATGATGGACTTTCTGATATTGTGGAATTAGACATGAATCCGGAAGATAATTACCGAAAAAAAATGATGCTTGGTTATACAAGTTACCAGACATTTTTACTCTACGATAATTTTAAGTACCAGGTGCAGTATGTAAAAAATTCTATACAGGTGAATCAGGGTCCAAGAATGAATGCAAATGATTCAGTTGGCGACCCTGTATTTGGAGATGCAGGATATTTTTCAGGAATGGCGGAAACCGACTGGAGCTGGACGCCCCTGGTAGCCGATTTTGACAATGATGGACTGCGGGATGTAATTGTTACCAACGGCTTTCCAAAAGACATAACCGATCACGACTTTATTGCTTATCGCAAAGAGTCGTCCGAAGCAACGCCGATGGCTACCACTCTCGCGCAGATACCTGAAGTGAAACTGGCTAATTATGCATTTCAAAACACTGGTAACTGCGCCTTTACTAATGTTACTACTGCATGGGGCTTGAGCCAACCTTCGTTCTCCAACGGAGCCGCTTATGCAGATCTGGATAATGACGGCGATTTGGATTTGATTGTTAATAACATAAATGATGAAGCTTCGCTTTACAGAAATACGCTAATGGATGCAAAACCAAAAGACAAGCATTATTTGTCGGTGCATTTAAAAGGCGATTCGTTAAACCGAAACGGTTTGGGAACGTGGATTGAACTTTATTACGGGGGCAACAAACAGGTGTATGAGCAAACCCCTTATCGTGGTTACTTGTCAACTGTGCAGTTAAATCCTCATTTCGGGTTGAATGTTTCTTTGATTGATTCTTTAATTGTTAAGTGGGCAAATGGAAGCGAAGAGGTAATGAAAAATGTATCCGTTGATCAAACAATAGAAGCGGATATAAAACATGCCACGAACAGGTATAACTGGAACCATGAAGTGCTGGCAAACAATTCTTTGTTTACAGAAGTAACAGATTCGTTAGGTATTCACTACACGCACGCTCAACCCGAGTATATTGACTTCAACATTCAAAAATTATTACCCCACAAATTTTCTGCGTATGGTCCACCGCTGGCTGCCGGCGATGTAAACGGAGATGGACTTGACGATATTATTATCGGCGGCAATTCATCTTCCGGATCAAGTGTTTTTTTACAACAACCCAATCACTTTTTTGCACAAAAAAATTTGATAAAGCAAAACGGAAATACAAATGAACCCTACCAGGATATGGGAGTTCTTTTGTTTGATGCTGACGGCGATGGTGATGAAGACCTTTACATAGCAAGAGGTGGTTATCAAAGCCAGCCCAATACAAGTGCTTACCAGGATTATTTTTACAGTAATGACGGAAAGGGAAACTTTACAGAAGATAGCGCGGCACTGCCGGAAAATTTCACAAGCAAATCGTGTGTGCGGGCGATAGATTATGATAAAGACGGCGACCTTGATTTATTTATAGCAGGCAGGGTTGAGCCATGGAATTATCCCAAACCGGTATCGAGTTTTATCTACCGGAATGATACTAAAGACGGGCATATAAAATTTACCGATGTAACAAACCAGGTAGCGAAAGATTTGAATCGTATCGGATTGGTATGCGATGCCCTGTTTACTGATTTCGATAACGATGGATGGACAGACCTTGTATTAGCTGGCGAGTGGATGCCGGTAACCTTTTTAAAAAACGAGAAAGGAATTTTTAGAAATTTAACAGGCAATTCTGGTATTGCAAACCAGATTGGATGGTGGAGCAGCATTGTTTCCGGCGATTTTGACAACGACGGAGATATAGATTATGTTGTTGGCAATCTGGGTGAAAATTCTTTTTACAAAGCATCACAGCAATATCCAATGTCCGTTTATGCCAGCGATTTCGATCACGATAATAGTTATGATGCTTTTCTTTCGTTATACCTTCCAGCAAGCCAGACTGATACTTCAAAAAAAGAGTTTCCTGCAAACAGTCGTGATGAGATCATTGACCAAATGATACGCATGCGAACAAAATTTCCTAATTATAAATCGTATGCAAACATCACTGTAGATTCGTTATTTACAAAAGAACAATTGCAGAAAGCATTCATACGGAAAGCAAATAATTTCAATTCCTGTTATTGCAGAAACGATGGCGGTGGTAAGTTCACTTTATTCACTTTACCTTTTACGGCTCAACTTTCTGCCTTAAACGGAATGATTGCCGATGATTTTAACGGCGATGGTAACCTTGATATCGTGGTTAATACAAATGACTTTGGCACCAATGTATCAGCCGGCAGATCTGATGCATTAAACGGACTTTTATTAGAAGGAAACGGGAAAGGAAATTTTACGGCACAAACGATCCTTCAAAGCGGCATCTTTATTCCCGGTGATGGTAAAGCTTTGGTTAAACTCAGAAGCAAAAACAACAAATACCTGTTGGCTGCTTCGCAAAACCGGGGACCGCTGAAAGTATTTGAACTTAAAAAAGATATGACCAATATTCCAGTACAAAGCACTGATATTAGCGCTGAAATTGTTTATAAAAACGGGCAAAAACAAAAGCGGGAATTTTATTACGGCTCTTCATTTCTTTCGCAATCAGCAAGATTTTTAAGTATTGATAAGAATGTTTCTTCTGTAATTATTACAGACGGCTTTGGGAAAAAGAGAGCAATACGTTTTTAGAAATAAT
Organism: Ilyomonas sp.; assembly: GCA_965199905.1. GTDB lineage: Bacteria > Bacteroidota > Bacteroidia > Chitinophagales > Chitinophagaceae > Ilyomonas. The sequence continues at coordinate 2,291,703 of OZ241366.1, forward strand.
CAAAAAAATCCAATTTTGTTTTTGAATGTAGGATGAACAAATCACTTGCTATTCTGACTGTGTTTTGGTGGTTTCTCATCAATAAATTTCTGATTAAAAGCGTCACTTTTTCTTCTTTTGAAATCATTATACATTTGAAAACATCTTCTTTGCGTGCAATGTTTTCATCTTAAATAAAAAAATGGCGGATAAACCGCCATTTTTTCTGCTTATGCGTATTGGATTTAAAGAGAATGAAACCGGAAAAAGGAGCATTTAATATCCTGGATTTTGCACCAGTGTATTATTACTCTTTTTTATTTCATCATTTGGAATTGGGAACAAATAATAATAATCACCTTTCCAGGGTGATCTTTTTTCTGCCGCATCAATTACTCCGTACGTAAAGTTAAGCTTGCCCAATAAATCTCCGGGCTGCGCACCCGTCCAGTCCATAGTAACACCCGAAAGACCACGTATAGTGATGTCAACATTCCCTGGCGCTGCTTTCCAGCGCATCAGGTCCCAAAAGCGGGAATCTTCCAGATGCAATTCGATAGCTCTTTCATTGCTATAATCTCTTACCAAATCTGTCCCGGAAGAAGTGACATCAGGCATGTTCACGGACGGTCTTTTTCTTACTTTGTTAATGTAGTCCCGGGCTAATGATTCATTGCCAAGTGCCATTTGTATTTCTGCATAATTTAGATAAAACTCTGCCAGTCTCATAAATACCACCACCTGGTTATAGTCATAATCAAAGCTGGCGCGAGGTCCTGTAAAATCTAATAATCTTTTAAACGTATAGCCAGTTTGCACCCGCCAGTGAAAAGGCGTTAATCCTTTTACCCAATATGTTTTAGAATCTCTGCCAAAATCAAAAAGATCCTGCCCGTTGTTAGGGTCTTTCTTATTTGGGTTCAGATAAGGTCCGTCATTATTTGGATTGGGATTCGCATCTTCCCAATACTCGTAAGTACGTACGGTACTTTTCGCTCCATCATTAATAGTGAAGGGGCCGGCTCCGGGATAAATAATATCACTGTAAAAACGTGGATCCCTGTTTTTGTCGGGATGCTGGGGATCGTACCCCGATTTAGAATTTACGGTAACACCATCAGCCAGGTAAGGATATTCTCCGTTGGTCATCTCAAACATGTTAACAAATGTCTGTGTTGGCATGAGTCTCTGCCTTGCATCAAAGCCACTCGGCCAATAATCATAGTTATAACCCCAGTCAGGTATTCTTGTATTAGCCGTAAATGATTTGCCGAAAATGGTTTCGTCTGTTTTTAATGGCTTTGTAAAAAGGTCATCGTGCGTTGGGTGCAATGTAAACCCGGCATCAATTACGGCTTTTGTAGCTACTTCGGCAGCCTGCCATTTCGATACGTCGTTAGAAGGATTATTCAACGGACTTGCTGCATACAATAGTATTCTTGCTTTTAAGGCCATAACAACTGCTGTATTTACTTTTCCCGGCGTAGGAGTAAGACCGTTAAGCAAGTTCATTGCCGAATCGCATTCACTCATAACAAACGCTTCGCATTCATCATATGTGTTCCTGGGTATATCGTATGAGTTTCCAGTGAGGTTATAACTTTTTGTAATGATCGGCACACCGCCATAAGTGCGCATCAATTCAAAATACATCCAGGCACGAAGAAAATGGATCTCACCTTTCATCGGGTTTAACACATTTTCACTGACTTCGGAATTTATTGTGTTTTCGAGAAAAATGTTTGCTTTTCTTATATAACTATACTCATCATTCCAAATATTGGTCAGGTCTGTTATATTATCCGGTGTTATAATTCCCTGCAAATATTCACGAACCCCCGCAGACCTGTCGTGAGTTTCAGGTTGGTCAACAGCAACATCTGTCAATGTTTCATAACCACCGCTTCCCGGGTTCCAGGGCGGCCGAATACCATTGTAAACATCGTACACATAGTTTTGAAGAAAAGACGGATCGGTAAACACGGTATTTTCAGATATTCTGTCCAACGGTTGTTTGTCAAGTACTTTTTGGCAGGCATAAAAACAACCAACTGCAGAAAACAGGGCAACGACAATAACGAAGCTTCTTTTAGTTCGAAAAAAATATTTCATTTTTATTACTGTTTAAAAATTTAAATTAAGCCCAACATTCAGGGTTTTCATGTTTGGATAAACGCCTCCATTGCCAGCTAAAAATTCGGGATCCCCAAAACCGTATTTACTAAGGTTATTGTAAATGATAAATAAATTATTTGCTGATACATACAACCGTAATGAGGAGATTTTACCCTTCGATGCTACCTTGGCTGGCAGGCTATAACCTAATTCTGCCGTTTTAAAACGAAGCCATGTAATATCACGGTAGTAAAAGTCGCTGTTGGATGCAGCAAAACCAGTGGGTGAAATCATAGGAAGCACTGAGTTGGTATTTGTAAGCGAATAGCTGTTGTTAGCAACATACTCAAGACCATTGCCATTTGCGCCGGAACTAAATCCATTGTTTAACCTCCATTTTGCACCGCTTTGCCCCTGTAGCAATACCGATAAGTCGAAACTTTTGTAGTTGAAGGAAAAATTGAATCCAAATTGAATTTTTGGAAACGTGGTTGTGTTATACCTGTACATATCGTTACTGTTAATAACGCTGTCGCCATTCAGGTCGGCAAAAATTAACCCTCCCAACATAGCCCCCGGATAATTGATATTATCATCCAGATCTTTTTGGCTTCTATATATGCCTATCGACTTATACACCAATTCAGAACCAAGCGGATTACCTTCCAGTTTCTGGTAGCTTTCAGCTAAAGGCGCTTCATCAAAATAAATGATCTTGTTTTTGGCATAAGAGAAATTGCCATTGAAACTAAAGTTCAGCTCACCAAAATTATCCCTGTAGCCAGCCTGAAGTTCAACTCCGTGACTATTCATCTTACCTATGTTTTCATCAGGAAGCGAAAGACCTGTATAGCCGGGAATGGAAGCCTGCCTTCTTCCCAGTATATTAGATGTTTTACTGCTGTAGATGTCTGCCTCAAACGTCAGCTTGTTGTTCAGAAAACCCGTTTCAATACCTAAGTCTGTTTTTTCGCTGATTTCCCAGGTTATGTTAGGATTCGGAGTAGATGTAAGAGCGATACCTCTTACATCAGTTCCGTTAACTACCCATCCTGTTGTGTAGCCGTACGCACCGATGTACTGGAACGGATCAACTCTATCGTTGCCCAGCCGTCCCCAGGAAGCCCGTATTTTAAGAGTGTTGAATATGTTTTGTGGAATAAAAGATTCTTTGCTTAGCACCCAGCCTAAGGAAGCCTGCGGAAAAAAACCGAACCGTTCCCCTTCAGGGAAGATAGTTGAGCCGTCGTACCTGGCACTCAACCCTACGAGATATTTATTCTTATAGGCATAATTGGCACGACCAAAATAGTTTTGTCGGGCCGATTCTGTAGCACTTCCATTATTACTTCCGTTTTGCCGGTCGGTACTTCCTGCAAAGAGCTGGTCAATTAAAGGAGATTGGTAACCGAGGCGTTGTGCCCAGAAAAAGTTATCATTATACTCACTCTGCTCATAGGCAACAAAAACATTTATATCATGTTGATTATTTATCCGGGTATTATACGATAGTCTTATATTCTCTGTTGTCCTTTGACTTTTAGCAAAATCTTCTCGCAAACCTATATCCTCTATTACCCGGGATGGTTTTTTTACAATTTCACCAGAAGCATCTTTTTGGTAATAGAACCATGTGTAGTTAAATGTTTTATTATAATTTACGTTTTTATCTATCGAAGCAAAACCGTCCAGCGACAATCCTCTTATAACAGGTATATCATATTTAAACCTGATTGTGCCGGTAGCAATATCTGCCAGGTATTTACGGTAACCAGGACTTAACAATCTGGCAGCCGGATTGTTCTGCGACCAGCCTTCGCCCGGATAGCGGTAATCTCCATCAATATAAGCCTCTTGCAACGGACTGGTGAAAGCCACATACTCAAGCCCACCGCCGGGACCTGCCTGTGGCGTTCTTGTATTCTTTTCTCTGTATGAGATATCTAATCCTACAGAAAACCGGCTGGTTACCTGCACATCAATATTGCTTCTTATATTATACTGGCGCAGTCTCGTAGTATTGTCTCCACGAAGAATGCCACCTTGTGAAGCGCCACCAATAGAGGTAAAGTATTTAAACTTTTCGTTGCCGCCACTCATTGTTAACGACCCTCTTGTCTGGCTAACAGGATTTCCAATTAAGGCATCCCACCAATCTTCAGCCCGTCGGTCTCCGTTCTTAAAAGCTTCCACAAGGTCATCGGGAAAATCGGGTGGGGTACCTTCTAAAGTTCTCCGGTCGTTCAGTACCTGTATATATTCCAGCGCATTGGCAGATTTTACTTTTGTTGTGGGAGACTGCCATCCCTGATCAACGCTGAAACTGAAAGCCGGCTTGCCGGTTTTACCCCTCTTTGTAGTTACCAGTATAACACCTCCTGCAGATTGGGCGCCGTATATCGCCGCCGAAGCATCTTTTAATACCGAAATTGATTCTATGTCATTCGGGTCTAAACGGTTTAATCCATCCGGATCCGCATTAGCAACTCCGTCGATAACAATGAGTGCAGAACTGTTACGGTATGTGCTGGGACCTCTTACTAAAATTTGCGCGTCATCAAAACCAGGAACAGCGCCTCTCTGATTTACGAACACCCCCGCTAATTTGCCTGACAAAGCATTGGAAAGCGACGGGGTGTTGGCTTTTTTTAGTTGCTCACCAGAAGTTTGCACTACCGCATTTGTTAACTCTGATTTTCTTTGTTTACCGTAACCAACCACTACAACTTCGTCAAGCTTTCCCGATGTGGTTTCGAGAATAACATCCTTTGCCAGGCTATCTATTCCTAATTCCCGGCTCAGGTAGCCTACAGCCGAAAAAGTCAATATGCTGTTTTCACCAGCTAATTTTAATGAAAAATTTCCATTCGCATCTGTAGTAGCCCCATGTTTTGTGTTCTTCTCAGCTACGGATACACTTGGTATTCCATTTCCCTGCGGGTCAGAAACTTTTCCAGTGATGGTAGTGTCCTGCACAATATAAAAGTCATTTGCACCAGCCCCAAAAGCATTTGAATACAAAAATCCCGAAGCCAACAAAATAAAAAGAACACACGCTGTTTTAAGCTGAATGCTTATTGTTTTACATGTCATAATAGATACTTATAGTTTATAAAATTTCAATAGTTAGTTAGCGCAATCGATTTATGTTTTGTTATCAGTAAGCAAGCTTTATAACACGGCTATAGCAGTACACTCAATTGTTTCAATTTTCTTTACATCTCAGGCAATCACTTAGTTTTCATTTTGCAAACACTTCGTTAGTATGTTCAAACATACAAACATATTTGACAAAAAAACTTTTTTTGAACATTATTTTAAGAATAATTGAATCCGTTTCTCTTTTTAAGTTATGATGAGTGACCTGCTTGCAGCTATTTATAAGTTAGTAGTTGGGTAGTGCTACAGCGTGTATGATGGTTCAGCAATTTACTATTTTGACTGTTTTTTGCTTTTGTTACATCTATAAATTTTTCTATTTAAGAACGTCATTTTTGTTTCTCTTGCAATTGTTGTACATATGGAAACACCATTAGTAATTGCTATGGCTGCAATAGAAGAAGTTTAGCCGTACACAGAGATATTTATTGGCATCTATTAGTTTCCATCCATTGATGGCGGAGCGGCATTTGGCCCACTTCCCCATGTTTCGTTCGGCTCATTGCCCATAACCAGTGTTAGCTTACCGCCTTTAATTAATTCTTCATGGTAAAACCAGGGCCTGCTTAGCGGCTTGCCATTTAAGCTCGCTGATTGTATATACCGGTTTTTATCCGAAACATTTTTTGCTTCTATAGTAAATGTTTTGCCGGAATAATAGGCAGTATCCAAATGAATAGTAACGTTTTCAAATAACGGGCTGCCTATTTCATAAAATGGCTTTACTGATGCACCTCCATCTGTTTCAAACAAACCCATAGCACTCATCACAAACCAGGCGCCCATTTGTCCTTCATCTTCATCACCAAGCCAGGCATTATAAGGGTCAGATCCATAATACCTGTTTTGTATCTCCCGAACCCATTTTTGCGTAAGCCAAGGCTTGCCCGAATAATTGAATAAATAAGCCGCCTGCATATTGGGCTGGTTGCCATGATTAATGTAATAATCTTCCATCCTGTCGCCGGTAGCATTAAAATTAGCGTCTTTTGATTTTTCAAACCCATCATTCAATCTTTGATTAAATTCATCTTTACCCATAAGATTGATAAGCCCCTTTACATTTTGAGGAACGAAAAAAGTGTACTGCCAGGAATTGCCTTCCACATAACCCGGCGTACTCATAGCATTAAAGTTTTCCAGCCATTTTCCATTTGCATATTTAGGCCGCATAAATTTAGTTTGGGGATCAAAAATATGTTCATAACTCCTGGCTCTCTTTGTGAAGGTTTCATAATCATTTGTCTTGCCCAATGCCCTGGCAAGCTGAGATACGCACCAGTCATCATAAGCATATTCCAAAGTGTTAGAAGTGGCGCCGGAATCCGCAGGCATATATCCGTACTTGATGTATGCATCCAGTTGCTCATTACCGGCAAAGCCGCCGCATGGATGCTTTATTCCCTGCACGGTTTGCTGGTGTATAATAGACTGATATAATGTATCAATATCATAATTCCTTATGCCTTTTTGATAAGCACTCACCATAAGCGGAATTTCATGAGAAGCAACCATAATACCTGAATATTCTATTCCGGCAGCACCTCTTGATAACCAGCCGCCATGTTTATACATTTCCAGTTCCGACTTTACCCACTTATTGGCAATGTCGGGATTTACTAAAGTCCAAAGCTGGTTAAGATTCCAGAATGTATTCCAGAAAGCATCACTCCCAAACATTGGCGATTCCGGATCATTTAATTTTTGTATGTTTTCACAGGGATCGCGGTATTCCCCGTTTACATCGCTCCAAATTGTACGGGCACAATAAGAGCGATAAAGATTAGTATAAAACTTTTTCAGATTTACTGCTGTTCCACCTTTTATAGCGATTTTGCTCAAAAGGGCATTCCATGTATCGCTTGCATTTTTTTGTACGGCGGCAAAATTCCATCCGAAGGGTTTTAGCTCGGTTTCCATATTTAGCCGTGCATTTTCTATGCTTACTAATGAGATGGCTGTTTGCAGCAAAACCTCTTCTCCATCTTTGGTTTCAAAATTTACACACGCGCCTACATCACCACTGCCTTTTATTTCTGATATGCCTTTTTTCATTTCTTTTTCTTCCCATCCACCAAAAGATTTGAACGGTTTATTGAACCGGGCTACAAAGAATACTGTGTAATCATTAAATCCTGCGCTGGTTTGTTTTGAATACCCTTCAATTTCTGTATCGCTTACTTTGGTAATTTTAGCGTCAAGCACTTTAAATGGATATTCGGCAGGAAACAACAGATTAAACAATACGTTTCCTTCCTTTGTTTCAGGAAAAGTAAGGCGGAAAAATCCACAACGTGTTGTGCTGGTGAGTTCGGTTTTAATCTTATAGTTCAGTAATTCTACCGAATAATATCCTGGGCTTGCGTGTTCGGTGCTTTTATCTATCCGGGAACGATGACCCGATGTAGAACCAGTTGTTGTAGCCTCTTCTGCCGGATAAATACGAGGATTAATAATACCCGTTGTTGGCATTACTGACAATCCGGCCATCGTCCAGGAATGAATGTGGCTAAAGCCCGCAATACTGGCAATGGTGTATTCATAACCCGATTTCCATTGATCGCCCTGGTTGTCGGGGCTTAGTTGCACCATGGCAAAAGGAAGCGTCGTTCCCGGGTTAAGCATCCAGCGCGATTCTGATGTTCCCATTAATGGATCGGCATAATCTACCGGTTGTTTCTGCTGCGCTTTTGCTGACCAGAACAAAGTTATTAGCATAACAAACAATCCTATTTTTTTTATTTCATGTATCATGATCATTGTTTTTAACATAAAAAATCGTTTTTAAAAAGCTGCAATTGCCTCACCTCTGTTGTTTGTTCCAATGTATAAACATATAGGTAAATAAAATTTTACTTGTTGGGCAGATAATTCTACTGCGATTTCCGTAAGCTGTGTTCGTAAATTTTATGATCAAAAAAATATAAACTACAATATTTTACTACTTCAATAATGAAAACATCCCGTTCACGTCCAAAATGTTTTCATTTTGTTAGTCTATGCAATCGCTTTTGTTTTTCGTTATCAATAAGCAAGCTTTATAACAAGATTACAGCAGTTGATCTAATAGTTTCGATATCCTATATATCACAAGCAATCGTTCAACATAGGGTCTATTAAATTCATTTTTTATGTTCAAACATACTAACATAATATGAACAACAATTTTTTTTTGATATTTTTTCTCACAAGTTTTGTAATGGTTGAATAGTTTGAGAAAGACCGGGCCGGAATTACATGCGAATGCAGAAAACAATACTAATTTGAAATGAGATTCAAAATCCTGCTCGAAATAAAAAACGGATCAGGTGATTTTCAAATCGGCTTTATCAAACCGGGTACTTCAGTTGGCCCCGGACTAACGATGTTTACACGAACTTGTCTTTCTGCCAACCCGTTTGCTGCAATTTATGCGATTTTGTTTAAGGCTCCTTTTGTTGCAGAGTAGATGCTGCTTCCCAAATTGGTAGCTGTTGCCACAGTTGATGAAGTGAACAATACAGAGGCTCCATTATTCAAATGCGGAATCAATTTTTGCAATGTAAAATAAGCTCCTTTTCTATTTGTATTGACCCGGGCGTCAAAATCTGCTTTCGTTGCTTATTCGGTTAGCAAAAATGTGGCTATTCCTGCATTCAGAAAAAGAACGTCTATTTTGCTGTTGCTATCTGCTACTTCTTTTTCCAAAACCGAAATGCCTGCCAGGTTTAATGTACCTGACACTACCGTTTTTAATTAGGGGCTGTTCATTTCCGCTGCCGCCGTTTGCAAATTGCCGGCGTTCCGGCTTGTTATTAAAACGGTTGCCCCGGCGTTAATAAATGCTTTTACAAATACACTTACTGGCTGCAGTATTATTCTTCAAATTCAATCCATTTTTTATCCATGTAAACAGTTCCTTGAAGTGCGTTGTTCTTAAAAACATTTGCTTTAATAAATTTTCCTTCTGTAGAAACATATTTGATTTGCATGTCAGTCATGTCGCCGGTTTCGTAATACGAACCGAACGGACATTTAAACGGATTTCCTTCAACGTCATTAGTGAAAATAGAAATCAAAATCATTTTTCTTGATGCAGTGTCTGGCTTTTCATAGCCAAATATCCTATGGTCAAGCTTCATATTCGCTGTCAACCAAATAGAACTGTCACTTCCTGAAACTGAAGCTTTTTGAATATTGTCTTCGGCATCAGTTATTGTACTGGAATTTGCTTTGTCCATGCTATCAATCATATTCGAACTACGTGCAACTTTCTTTGCAGCAAGAACAGTGTCAGCCTTTAATAAACCGAGCGTGTCGCTACTATTGCGTACAATGTTTTCGTTAGTATGTGAACTGTTACAACTGATAAAAAGAAAATAGAAAAAAAGGTAAAAAGTGGATTTGCTCATAACTTTTGAGTATGTCAAATGTTGCAGGTAACGGTCTTCTGCTTGCAGAAGTAGCGGTACTTCGTGCACGTCAGCCCAAAATATAGCTATAAAGCTTAACAGTATTCCTGTTGCTAAATAACTTTCTTCAGCCGCTATTTTGGCAAGCACTTGTTGGCAGAAGTATTATTTGCGTTTGAACCAGTTTTCAATTTTTATATCTTCAATATTTTTAAAGTCGGTGATATTATCTGTTACTAAAGTCAGCTTGTTTTCTACAGAAGTTACACCAATTAAAAGGTCAAACTCATCATGCATTGGTTTTCCCATTTTTCTAAGTCTAACTTTTTCTTTAGCGTAACGTTTAACAGAACTGTAAATTGGAATTATTGAAAGTCCGTCAATAAAGTCATTAACAGCTTTATGAGATTTTACAATATCGTCACTGTTTTCTGCACCGAAACGAAGTTCAAAGACTGTAATTTCAGAAATGTAGCAATTCTCCCGTCCGTTTTCTTTCATGGTTTCATCTAAGTCCAACTTGCCGCGAAGAAAGAAAACGCAAATGTTTGTGTCAAGCAAATAAGCCATTAAAATTTAATTTCTTTTTCTCTAAATTTTCTACCTGACTTGATGTCTGCAATGATTTCTTCTGCAGATTTTTTTGAAGCAAAAGCTCCGAATGATTTATAAAAATTGTTTTCTTTATTTTTCTTTTCAGACTTTAAAGATTTGGAAAGACTTTCTATAAGTTCAGTTTTACTTTCTGAACTTAAACCTTCTAAAAGTCCTGAATAAGTTTCAACAATATGTTTGTCTGTATAAGTCATAAAAATTTTAGGCTAAGTTAAGAAAGTTTAGTCGGCACACTGGTCGGAAAAATATTTCTGCCAACGGCTCAGGCTTGGCGAAGAACTGGCATTCGTAGTTCTTCTGCCGGTATAGTGGCAAACCGCTGTTGGCAGCAGCTTTGTCACCAAGCTACTTGCTCAGTGTATGGCTTGTCAATATAATCCCTAAAATCTTTCACCTTAAACAAAGAAACGGGTCTTGTTAATTTCGCTCTGTCAAACTGAAATTGCCAAATTGCGGAGTACTCATTCCACGGGTCAGTCAAAATTTGAATGGTATAAGCATCAAGTGCCCTTAACTCATGAATGTCTTTTAGCTCTCCAATCATTCTTAAGGTGCTGTCAACCCAAGTCCGAAGAACTAAAACGTCACCACCAACCAAACACCAATCGTTATTCTTTCCAATAAGGGCACATGTTGGATCATTGTCAAATTCAAAAATCGGGAACTCTTCTCTCGTCAGCTTATTGTAGCAATATGCAGCCTCAAAGAGATGTCCCACTAACATCACAGAGTTCTGAAAAACTGTCCTAAAGTTTTTGTCATCTTTTATATAGCCTTTATAAGGTCGCATTTCAAGTTTGAAAACTGTGTCTGAGAAGTTGCCACCAACGCCCGCCGGCTTTATACAGGTTGGGAATTAGAATTCCGTCTGCCCATAACCGCTGCTGATTGAAAATATGTTGATGAAGTTAAGTACAAAAGCTGATAGCTATTCGTCCGGTGGAACTGAAGCTGGAATTGGCAATTAGCTGATGTTACAATGTCAAGCCCAACTTGCATAAAACCCAATGTTGTGTGTAGTGCTTATTGCTTTTTGAAAACTAATTTATTTTTGTCAACGACAACTTCGTATAAGTTTTTTGTCTTTATACTTTCTAATACTTTTTTGTACAATAGAGCTTTAGAATCGTCGGTAATATTTTCATAACCTAAAGAACCTGTCTTTGGGTGAAGAAACATTAGATAAATCTTTTCATCTTTTATCACCAACAGAAAATATATTCTAAAGCCTCCACTTCCGTTTAGTCTTTTCTTTATATAAGGGGTGTCGTCACTATTATTTAGTCTTGTTCCAGAAGTTAGTAGCTGTATTTCTTTATCAAAGAAATATTCTATGATGTCGGCTTCAATTGACGAGTAAGAGTTTTTTTTCTTTAACTTTTCGAATTGAACTTTAAAGTCTTCTATGCAAAATATTGTCATTAAAGCAATGAAAGTTCTTTAGTAGTTTCCTGGAAGTCAGAAATGTTGGGCAGAAAAAAGAATCTTGATTCAAGATCTGCTGCAACATCTTTTAAATCATCTATTGCAGCTTTAAATTGTTTTATTTCTTCTTTAGCAATACCCTTAGAACGAAGAAAGTGTAAAGAAATATATTGTCTTAATAAAGAAGAATGTAAGTCTCTAATTGATGAAATTAAATCATTAATTGACATTAATGAATCGTTATCTAAATTATTGAACCAGGTTAATTCTTCTATTTTTTGAACTAAAGAATTTATTTTGTTTGCCTTATCTGTAAATTTTTTTTTAAAGTCTAAGATTTTGTCTAGAAGTTTATTGATTTTTGGCTCGTCAAACACAGATTCCTTCTTTTCTTTAAAAGAAAGAGCTCTAACTTTTTCAAAAGTATCAGCAATTTGAGGTTTGTATTCTAAACAGTCCATATTAGTCTATAACGTAAATATAAGGAGTTTTGTTTTCTACACTGAAGTTTTGATTCTTTTACTATTCTCTTAATTTGTAAAGGGATGGTTTTCAGCATTACACACAACGGTTCGGTATTGCCGAAGGCGGGATGTTCCGTGTTCCGTCAAGGCCCGAACTAAAGTACAAAAATGATTTGCAGTTGAAGATAACATTTGTTGCTCAATAGAATTCCGTCACCCTGACAATTGAAGATAATAAGCAAAACAACTGCTGAAGCTAACAACGTCAAGCCCCGCTTTTGGCAATACATTTATGGAATTACTGTTTTGTTACTTAAATCATATTGATGTAAAAAGCTTTTCATTGGTGGTGGCATCTGCATATCCCATGTTGGAAAGCCGACAAATACAATGTTGTATTTTTCGATGCTGTCAATTTTTGTTTTTAATGGAGGTAAATAGCCGCTTGCATTTTCATCAACAACTTGTTGCACGGTTGCTTTATAATTTTCCGGATATGGCTTTTCTAATTCAAGCGCCACTAATATTCCGTCAACATTCTTTTGAATAATTTCTGCAATTGCCTTTGTATTATTTGTTCTTGACAAATACACAATCAATATTTTTTTTGATGTCATAGATTGAGCATTTGAACAACCGGATGATATACACGCAGAAATTATTATTGAAAGGAGAATTTTATTTTTCATTTTATTTTTTTGGCGGCGCTTCAACATTGGAAAAATCAAGCACCATCTTTGGCAGACGTTCGCCTTTAATTTCGATTTTCGCTAATTCTGTATTAAAACTTTTTAGTTCATCAACAGTAAATTTTACATTGTCAGCACCACTGTTATCAAGCATATGTGCCATTTGTGTTGTGCCCGGAATCGGTACTATCCACGGTTTTTGCGCCAGCAGCCAGGCAAGTGATATTTGTGCAGGTGTTGCTTCTTTTTGAGCAGCCCACTTTTTTATTAACTGTACAAGCGCAAGGTTTTTTGGCAAATTCTCCGGTGAAAAGCGTGATTCCATACCACGAATGTCCCCTTGTGCAAACCGCGTATTTGTATCAATAGCACCTGTAAGAAACCCAACGCCAAGCGGACTCCAGCAAACAAAACCGATACCGAGTTCCTCGCAAAGCGGAAGAACTGCCTGTTCTGGTCCACGCCATAAAAGTGAGTACTCATTTTGAATAGCCGTAACAGGATGAATAGCATGTGCTCGTCTTACTGTTTGCAGTCCGGGTTCTGAAAGACCGTAACGCAGCACTTTTCCTTGTTGAATTAAATCTTTAATTGCTCCGACTACATCTTCAATAGGAACATTTGGGTCAACACGATGTTGATATAATAAATCAATGCGGTCGGTACGCAGGCGTTTGAGCATGCCCTCTACAACCATTTTGATATGTTCGGGTTGACTGTTTAAACCAGGCAGACGTTGCTCTGTTTTTTGGTCAATGTTCCAGCCAAACTTTGTTTCAATAACAATCTTATCCCGAAAAGAGGCAACCGCCTCACCAAGTATGCGTTCACTTTCAAAAGGTCCGTAGGCTTCTGCTGTGTCAAATAAGGTAACACCGTTTTCAAATGCTGCCTGGATGATTTTAATCATGTCAGGCCGGTATGGAATTGTAGTTTGATAGGTACGCGGCATATTCTGTACGCCAATTCCAACACTGGAAACTTCTAATGTGCCGCCAAGTTTACGGCGTCCGCTAACAATGTTTGATGTGAGATTTTGAGAACGTTGCTTTTGTGCATTTACAACAGAAGCTAATACTGAACCTCCGGCTAATGCCAATCCTGTTTTAAAAAGCTTGCGACGGTTTAAGCTACTCTGTGCTTTATTATTGATTGATTTATCCATGAAAATATGGTTATTGATTTTGGATGTTTTAATTAATACTATTTTACTTTATATGCAATGATGCGATTCGTACTAAATGAGGGAACGTAAAGCGTTTGCGTTTTACTGTTATAACTTATATCGTTTGACATTATGTGATTTGCACGAGTATCTATCAATAGTTGTTTTATTCCATCAGCTTTTACATAGTACAAGATGCCCTGATAGTTACTAATTATGAATTCGTTTTCTGCAATCATTACAATACCATCAAGCCCGCTTTCAAAACCGTCTGCAATTTTTGTAACTACTTTATTGGCATCTACTTTCTGAAAGCTTGTTGAGGTTAAAACATACAAGTCTGTATTCACTGTTAGCAGCCCATTAGCGCCGGGCATGTTTTCAAGATAAACGATGGGTTTGTCGCCTTCAATTTTATAAACCTTACCAGCTCGTGTGTCGCTGACATAGATAGCGCCTTTTGAATCCATCGCTACGTCGTTCAACATTATTGCACCTTCAACCGGAATACGTTTTACAATAGTTCCCTTATCAACATCAATTACAGCAATTGCTGATGTTTCTGCCGTATAAAATAAACCGTTAAACAAAGCAGAACCCTTATTAGAATTCAGACCCGTTACCAAATCTGTTTTAATCACCTTACCATTATTATCCAAACGAACAACAGAACCGGAACCCATACTGGATACATATAGAGAATTAGATGTTGCATCATATAGTACAGATTCAGGATTTCGGATTGTAACAGAATCTGATTCCCATATTTTCTCCAGGTTGTGTTGCGCAAGTAATGTTGAATATATCAGCATTACCATAACTGATAATAATAGATGTTTCATAGAAGCGTTTTGTTTGGTATTATTTATTAGTTTTCATCTTAACCGGTCTCATCAAATGCGAAAAGGTGAGTGAACCCATTTTCCATTTGCCATTTTCTTTTACATATACTTCTGTAACCATAAAAGGATTTGTAACAGTATTGCCGCCGACTACGGCTTCCAAATCAATGTCGTTTAACAGAATAGCTGTATTGCCAAACATGTTAACGATAACATTATATACTTCTGCCTTCTTGTACCAAATGCCGCCGCTTTTAATAGTTGCAATTTCTTGTGTTTTTCCCCAACTTCCGCCCATATGAACAAACATAGATTTGTCATCAAACAGCACATTTAAAGAATCTACATTTTTATCTGCCATCCATTGCCATTTCTGTTTTGAAAGATTGATGATTTCCTGCTGCTCAGGTGTGTTGTTCGTTGCAGTTTGAATTGTTTCTGTTGGCGGCTGTTGTGCGTAAGACGATTGCACACACATGATTACTAATAACAGTCCGATGATTTTTGCTTTCATGTTTTTATATTTAAAGTTTTATAAATTACTTTTTACTTGTCTCATTTAGTTGAACACCTAATTTTCTATTAGCCATCCATTTTATCATCTCCGGGTTTCGATGGTCAAAGAATAAACTGGTTTTTGCGTCAAGGCTTTTGATTTTTTCGGTATCATCATCATTTAATTCAAAATCAAAAATGTTGAAGTTTTCTGCCATTCTTTCTTTACGAACCGATTTTGGAATAACTACAATACCTCTTTGTATTAGCCAACGCAGAATTATTTGTGCAACACTCCGTTTATATTTTTTAGCTATTGATACCAATATTTCATTTTGAAAAATGCCATTTTTTCCTTCAGCAAAAGGACCCCATGATTCTATCTGAACATTATTTTCAACTAAAAATTTCTGAACTTCTGTTTGTTGATTAAAAGGATGTGTTTCAATTTGATTAACTGCGGGTAGAATTCTGTTGAAAACAATTAAATCCATCAACCTGTCTGTTTGAAAATTGGCAACGCCAATAGCTTTTATTTTTCCTGCTTCATACAATTCTTCCATTGCACGCCACGAACCATGAATGTCGCCATAAGGTTGATGTATGAGGTACAAATCCAAATAGTCTAATTGCAATTCGTCCAGCGAATTTTGAAAAGATTTTTTTGTGTTTTCATAGCCATGGTCTTGCACCCATAGTTTAGTGGTTATGAATAATTCCTTTCTATTTACTCCACAATTTTTAATAGCATTACCAACCGCCTGTTCGTTCATATAAGAAGCAGCCGTATCAATAAGGCGGTAGCCTGTATGTATGGCATCAATCACACACCTTTCACATTCTGCGGCATCAGGAATTTGAAAAACACCAAAACCTATGATTGGCATTTCTACACCGTTATTCAATTTTACTGTTTGCATAATCATTTTGTTTTGCAGTGCAAAGTTGTTGGCAATATTCCGGCTGCCTTGTATATAAATTCCGGTTTTATCTACCAATATTGCTGATTGCGGTGTTGTTATTAATTAAAAGTAAAAGAAGACAGTAATTTCGAGTTATCAATAAAGACGTTATGGATAACATGCGAAGATTTGAAACAATCAATGATTACAACATTTTCAATAATAATGAAACGCTTCACCCGCTTGTAAGTGTTGTTGATTTATCGAAAGCAAGCCCAAGGCAAGGTTCACAAATGTATTTTGGTTTCTATACTGTTTTTTTAAAGGACGTGAAATGTGGTGACTTGGTGTATGGACGACATACCTACGATTATCAACAAGGAACATTGGTTTTTCTTGCGCCCGGGCAAGTGGCAGGCATGAACAGCAATGGAGAAACTTATCAGCCGAAAGGTTATGCATTGGTTTTTCATCCTGATTTAATACATGGCACTTCGCTTGGCAGGCATATTCAAGACTATACATTTTTTGGCTATCAATCAAATGAAGCGCTTCATTTATCAGAACGTGAAAGGAAAATTGTATTGGATTGTTTTTCAAAGATTGAATATGAATTAGAACATGCTATTGATAAGCACAGCAAAAAACTTATTGTTTCTAACATTGAATTGTTTCTAAATTATTGTACCCGTTTTTATGACCGGCAATTTACAACCCGCGATAAAGCACACAAAGGAATTTTAGAAAGGTTTGAAAATTTGTTGAATGAATACTATGAGACAGATAAACCTCAAACGAATGGTTTGCCTTCCGTTGCATATTGTGCTGATGAACTGCATTTATCTGCAAGTTATTTTGGCGACCTGATTAAAAAAGAAACAGGCAAAACAGCACAGGATTATATACAGGAAAAAGTTATTGACGTAGCGAAAGAAAAAATATTTGATGTAAGCAAATCAGTCAGCCAAATAGCTTATGAACTTGGCTTTAAATATCCTCAACATTTTACCCGCTTGTTTAAGCAATGGGTTGGTCAGTCACCAAATGAATATAGATTGTTGAATTGAACGCTGCCTGTTGTGCATTGGCATTGCAGGTCTTTTGCAGGTTGGCTTTGTGCGGCGGCTTTTGTGTGCATGCAAAAGTGCTGCAATGTGTGTGGGCTTGTGAGGTTTTTAGAATTTTAAGTTGCCGCTTTGTGAAATGGAACGTGGTAATGTCTTACCCTGAAATAGGTTGCCCATTTTTTGGTTAAAAATATGGAAACTCTTTTTCAATTTTTAAAAGAAAGATTGGTTTTGGAAAGAGCGGAAGTTTTTTAAGCTCCCGCATTCTTTCTTTTAAAAATCCTGCTTGTTCGCTGAGGTTTCCAATTGCCAGCCACGCAGGAAAAAAATCTTTAAACACCGCATTGCCAATGTTGTTCTTTAGTTAACTTACTGTTCTTTTTTTTGTACTCTTTATATTGATGTTGCTGATGTGTATGCGCAAAGTCAGGCGTCTGCATTTCAAGCGAACAATGTCTTCTTTCATTATTATAAATCTCCACTGCCTGTTTCAACATCTTGTTTGCAATATCAACTGAAGGAATGGTTTTGATTAATCCGAATTCATATTTCAATATTCCGTTGATGCGTTCGGCAACAGCGTTTTCGTAAGGGTCATATTTTTCTGTAGTACTTAAAATCATGCCGTTGCTTTCAGCAAACTCACTGTAATCAGGGCAGCAATACTGAATGCCTCTGTCGCTGTGATGAATGATGCTTCCCCGGTTATGCTCGCAGTTGTTGACCGCCATTGTTAAGGCATCTTTCACCAGGGTAGTTTTCATGTTATCATCCAGCCTGTAACCCATTACTTTTTTTGAATACAGGTCAGTAACCAAAGCAACATATACGTAGCCATCCTGCAGTTTTACATAAGTAATATCGTTTACAAAAACCTGCTCAGAACCAGTGGGGATAAGGGTTTTAATAAGATTGGGCGATTTGTAAAAAAAGTGTTTTGAATCGGTAGTAATAAAGCATCGCTTTGTTTTTGGCACCAATAAGCGGTGATGCCCGGCAAACTTTAAAAAAGCATCTCTGCCCATTTTTATACCTGAATTTTTAAGGTCATCTTTAATATCGGGATGCAGTTTTTTTGTTCCATAGCGCGGCATTTTCCTGCGTATAGGTTCAATTATTTTTTTAATCGTTTCTGCCTGCATTTCTTTTTGTTTAGTGGTTCTGATTCTTTTGTAATAAGCCTGTTTGGAAATCCCGAAGCATTCATACAGCCATTTTATTTTGTAAGGCTTTTTTTCTTTCGCTGTATCTCGTTTACTAATGCATCGGGTAATAACTTTTTTGAAAGTTCTTCTCCTGTTGTTTTTTCAAAATCAATAATAATGTCCTGCTGAAGTTCTTTGATGAACTCCGGTTCTTGAATGCGCTCTTTCAATTCTTTTATCTCATCATTTTTGCTCATGCTTTTTTTTGTTTGCTCAAAGGAAGATAATTTCAGCATCCGGTAAGCAATGGTGCTTCTTGAAATGTTGTATTTCTTAGAAGCATAGTTTGCAGAAATAAGCCCATTGCTGATCTCGTCAATGACAGAAAGTTTGAAGTCGAAGCTGACTTGCCTGCCGTTTCTTTTTTTCGGCAGGGCTTGCTTTTCCTGTGTGTTCATGTTGACCGATGTTTGTTGAATTTTTGGTCAACCTATTTTAGGACAAGGCATTATTTATACTTGAGCCTAACGTTTGCGTATTGGCGATGTGGCGGCATTTGAAAAAACGTCAGCTTAGATTATGCACCAAAGCTCAATATAACTACAAATGTTGATGCTTGCACTTCTGCCCCTTTTTTGCCAATACCTTGTTAGCGGCTCGTTTTTGTCTTGTTGAATGCGATGATGCTCCATTAATCAACTCAACAGGGAAAATCCAATCTAAGATTGTGGTGGTAGCCAACTTGCAGAAAAAGGTGTTACTACGATACGGATTGGTGGTTCAGCGAGAAGGCTAATTATTTCGTCGCGAAGTGTATCTGCGAGGTCGCTTTCCTCATAGCGGGCTTTTGCTTCTTCGCTCTTAAAAAACTCAAATGTCCACAAAGTATCAGGTTCATTTTCCACCAGGCAGTGAACCCACGTGCCACCTTCATTTGCTACTCTCATTCCGTCTGTAGCAAGCTTACGCAACAGGTCACCTTTACCAGGTTTTGCAACCATTTTCATTACATAACCCGGCTGCCTTTTTTCGTTTTGTACTAACATGATTTTACGTTTTAAAGATTAATGCCGCAAAATTATCTCAGATGAAATGTTGATAATAGTACAAATCGGTCGTTTTTGTTCTTAAATAAATCTTTCGGAACGACGCCGGAAAATTTTTTTATTTGTTTTATGAAGTGATTTTGGTCTGAAAAATCAAGCTGAGGAAAAAGTTTCCCTTGTGTAATATGCTCTAACGATGCTCTAAACCTCAAAATGCTACAATATACCTTAAGCGAAAGTCCGAAGTGCTGATTGAAATAACGATTGATTTGTCTGCTGCTCCAAAAAACTTTTTCAGAAAGTTCTTTCACCGTCATTGATCCTTTTGAGATACAAATAAGCTCAAAAAGTCTTTGTTTCCTGTTGTCAATTTCTTTGGGTAGAAGTTGTTTTATTCTTTGTGATGCCTTACTACAAAATGCATTAAAATCACTCAAGTCATCGGCATTAAAGTTCCAAAAATCATTTGGTAAGCCTTTTCCTTTGTTTAGTATATCTGCAACAGAGAAATTTAAAATATATTCAATAGCCAACAATTTGAAACTGATGGCGAATATTATTGTTTTAGGCGCTATAATAATCTGGTCAGGTTGTGTGCTTAATCCTAACAGAGAAATAGTAAACGACTTTGACGGAGATTGTGTCAGCAATAAATCAATCATTCCGTCCGGTAGTGCAATGGTTTCTTTATTGCTGTCCGATTGGTTTTGTAAAAGCCAAAAACTTTCTACATAGCCTGCCAGCCATTTGTCAGGTTTGATAATTTGGTAATGTAAATCATTGTCCATTGTTTCTGTCAATGAATAGGGTGCTGTTTAAATGACCGCTAACGGTTCAGGGCTTGCTGCCGGAGCGGCATTTCATGTTGCGTCAGCCCAAAATAGCTAAAAAAGCCAAGTAGATAATCTGTTGATGATTGGCTTCCGTCAAGCCGCTATGGCAGCAAACCATCTGTTGTACGCAGCCAAATTTCTAGTCATTCAGTCGATTTTCAATATCCATTCGTTGATGTAAAACTCTGATAATTTCGATTTCACTTTGTTTCTCTATAAAGCGATAGAAAATTAAGTGAGATTTTACTTTAGAACAACGATAATTCTTTCTGACATGATTAAAGTCTTTACCGGACATCGGATTATCGGTCAAATACTCAATTTCGTCAAAAATCAGGTTCACATATCTGTCGGCTTGCTCTAATGACCAATTTTTAAAAGTGTAAAGCCAAATACTCTCAATATCTTCAGATGCTTTAACACTGATTTTATACTTCATTATTTACATATTTGTCATGAAGATTTTTGATAAATTTTTTACGGTCAAATTTTTGAACAAATCCTGATTTTTCACCTTTCATAAGTTCTTTGATTAGTTCACCTTTTTGCTTTTCTTCTTGTTCGAAAAGTCGCAGAGCGGCTCTTACAACTTCACTTGCGGAAGAGAAGCGTCCACTTTGAATCTGATTATTAATGAACTTGTCGAAATAGTCACCTAAAAGAATTGAAGTATTTTTAGCCATTGCCTTTAAAAGTTTCAGTCAAAAATACCAATACTTGGTATAACTTCAAAATTGAAAACTGTCGCCATAGCATGACGCACAACGACCAAGGCTTTGTGTTCGGCACGACGGACATAGTCCGTCGGCATGAACTGCAGCCCAGTAAAGAACCGAAGATACAAACAACCACTGATGCTCAATAGCGTTCTGTCGGGCTGACAACCGAAGCCCAACAAAGAACTGAAGTTGCTGTTGAGTTGTGTCAGCCGTGCTGACACAAAACCCCATGTTATGTGCAGACCTGATTTTATCACCCGGAACGTGCCTGCCAAAAGATACACCCGAAGAAAGAGCTTTGCCATCGCAGCCACTTGTTTAGATGTGTCAACTCCAAACCACTACAAAAGAAAATGACAAACCGTAGTTTGTGTCTTACCCTGAAATAGGTTGCCCATTTTTTGGTTAAAAATATGGAAACTCTTTTTCAATTTTTAAAAGAAAGATTGGTTTTGGAAAGAGCGGAAGTTTTTTAAGCTCCCGCATTCTTTCTTTTAAAAATCCTGCTTGTTCGCTGAGGTTTCCAATTGCCAGCCACGCAGGAAAAAAATCTTTAAACACCGCATTGCCAATGTTGTTCTTTAGTTAACTTACTGTTCTTTTTTTTGTACTCTTTATATTGATGTTGCTGATGTGTATGCGCAAAGTCAGGCGTCTGCATTTCAAGCGAACAATGTCTTCTTTCATTATTATAAATCTCCACTGCCTGTTTCAACATCTTGTTTGCAATATCAACTGAAGGAATGGTTTTGATTAATCCGAATTCATATTTCAATATTCCGTTGATGCGTTCGGCAACAGCGTTTTCGTAAGGGTCATATTTTTCTGTAGTACTTAAAATCATGCCGTTGCTTTCAGCAAACTCACTGTAATCAGGGCAGCAATACTGAATGCCTCTGTCGCTGTGATGAATGATGCTTCCCCGGTTATGCTCGCAGTTGTTGACCGCCATTGTTAAGGCATCTTTCACCAGGGTAGTTTTCATGTTATCATCCAGCCTGTAACCCATTACTTTTTTTGAATACAGGTCAGTAACCAAAGCAACATATACGTAGCCATCCTGCAGTTTTACATAAGTAATATCGTTTACAAAAACCTGCTCAGAACCAGTGGGGATAAGGGTTTTAATAAGATTGGGCGATTTGTAAAAAAAGTGTTTTGAATCGGTAGTAATAAAGCATCGCTTTGTTTTTGGCACCAATAAGCGGTGATGCCCGGCAAACTTTAAAAAAGCATCTCTGCCCATTTTTATACCTGAATTTTTAAGGTCATCTTTAATATCGGGATGCAGTTTTTTTGTTCCATAGCGCGGCATTTTCCTGCGTATAGGTTCAATTATTTTTTTAATCGTTTCTGCCTGCATTTCTTTTTGTTTAGTGGTTCTGATTCTTTTGTAATAAGCCTGTTTGGAAATCCCGAAGCATTCATACAGCCATTTTATTTTGTAAGGCTTTTTTTCTTTCGCTGTATCTCGTTTACTAATGCATCGGGTAATAACTTTTTTGAAAGTTCTTCTCCTGTTGTTTTTTCAAAATCAATAATAATGTCCTGCTGAAGTTCTTTGATGAACTCCGGTTCTTGAATGCGCTCTTTCAATTCTTTTATCTCATCATTTTTGCTCATGCTTTTTTTTGTTTGCTCAAAGGAAGATAATTTCAGCATCCGGTAAGCAATGGTGCTTCTTGAAATGTTGTATTTCTTAGAAGCATAGTTTGCAGAAATAAGCCCATTGCTGATCTCGTCAATGACAGAAAGTTTGAAGTCGAAGCTGACTTGCCTGCCGTTTCTTTTTTTCGGCAGGGCTTGCTTTTCCTGTGTGTTCATGTTGACCGATGTTTGTTGAATTTTTGGTCAACCTATTTTAGGACAAGGCAGGCTGTCACAGGTTGCCTAAAACTTTTTGGGTATTGCCGAAGTGCAGGGAATTCATTGCTCGTCTGCCCGGTATAAATACCTAATTGAAATTATGTAGTTGAAGTTATGAACTAAAGCTGAAAATTGAACGTCGAGCCCGAACTGCTGTTGATGCTTCCACATAGCTGATGTTACATTTTCCAGCCCTGCTTTTGCAAATACTTTTGTTGGCTGCAGTACTGGTTAATTAAATTGGTCTAAATAACTCGTCATGATTTTCTGTCTTATGACCAATCATATAGTTTACCGGAACTCGAGTAAAACCATCAATTGGAAATACAGCTCCAAAATATCCAGTCGAACTATCGTTTAAGGTTTCTAATCCCCACAATTCGCCTTCGGTTGAAAACCCTTTTCCCATTTTAATATTAGCTTTTCCTGCACCGTCTTTGACACTATAAGTATTGTTCAAATCTTTAAGTAAAAAAGGTTTTAATAATCCATAGCCCGAACTTTGATAATTCGCCGGAGCATCATTTGGTCCACAACCTAAAATTTGTCCAGTGCTAAAAGTATAAAACTCGTTTAGCTTTTGCATATTCCATCTCCAATCCATTAATAGTAGGGATGTTAGAAATAATAGTAGCCTTATCAACAATTTTCTGTTTTTCAATGAATGAAAAAGTCTCGAAAAGATTGACCTTGATTGCAGTTCGTCTTAATTCAATTTCTTTTTGCGATATTTTATCTGCATCTGTCACAGGAATAATTTTGGGGATTGCACGATGTATTGCAGGTAACGCCCGCCGGCTTTGCGTTTGTGGCGGACATTTTTATTCGTCAGCCGAATAACTTACTAAAGATAATTAGAATTACAAATGTTGAAGTGAGATTTGTCAGCCAGCATAGCAGAAAACCTCTTGTTGTGCGTTCGCCTTATTCTACAATATTTAGGTTGTCGATTCGGTTAAAGTGCTTTTTGTTCAAAGTCGCAAATGGCAGATTGTTAGCAATTGCTGTTGCTGCTATAAACAAATCAGCCGTCTCAATAAGTTTACGTTTTCGTTTCAGTTCTCTGTTTACGTCAACTGCTACTTTAGCAACTACTTTATCAAAAGGTAAAATTTCTATCTTTTGAAGAAAACTGTCCCAAAAACCTACCTGTCCCAGCAAAGCGCCAGTATAAATTTCGTACTCTGTAACAGCAGAAATGCAATAAGTATATTCTTGTCGTACTAAGGAAAGTAAAACCGAATTACTCTTGTCTGTCTTACGAAACAAGTCAATAAGAATAGATGTATCAACCAAAATTATTTTGTCCGCCATTGATTGAGAGCTTTTCTGGTCTTAGCAATCTCATCAAATTGCTTTTTTGTAAATGTTGGAGCCGTCAGCAGAAAAGCTTCCATGTCAGAAACTTCTTTATCAGCTACTTTTTCGCTGTCAACTTCCTGCTTAAGCTTTGTCCATTGCGTCGCCGGTAGCCGCTTAGCTAACTGAACCAACTGGTCAAATCTTATGTCTATCTGTAATTGCATAAGTCAAATTTAATGAGTTTTGTCCACCCAGCAAATAGTAAGGAAGGTGACGCACAACGTTGAAGCATTTGTGAAGGCAGGGGATTCATTGCTCGTCCAGCCAGATACAAATGCCCATTTGAAAATATATTGTTGAAGTTAAGAACTAAAGCTGAAAATTGAACGTCGAGCCAGAACCGCTGCTGCTACTTGCACATAGCTGATGTTACATTGTCAAGCCCTGCTTTTGCGAATACTTTTGTTAGCGGTTCGTTGTTCTTTATTCGCTGGCACTTGGTCTAATTTGGTCAGCAAGGTTTTTTGGTGCTACTTCACAATATGCTGTTGTCAATGCGTCCATAAATAAGTCTTTATGCACTTTGTTCATTTCAATTAGTGTCCAACCTTGTTCGCCCCATTTATTGTCAACAGGGAAAATGATTGTCTTATCGGCAGATGAAAAAACATCTTGGTCAATTTCCGATAATTTAATACAAGCTCTTTTCTTTATGCCGTCATAGGTCGCAAAAATTCTCTTTTTCACTCTGAAAGAAGTTTTTTCAAAGTGAGGTTCTTCTGCCGCCTCTGGAAACGAAAGTGCCAATTTTCTGAAAGCGTCTATTGATACCATTTGTCAGACTATTTTTTTACTGGTGTCAAATGTGTCAATACACAAAGCCACTTATCATTTTCCTTCTTATAAACGTCTGTAATCCATTCGTCCGCTTCCAAAGGTTGTCCTTGCCATGTTCCAGTATTTTGTCCACGACCAGTTACTAATGCGATGTCGCCATATACTTTAACTCTCAAAATTTCCTTCGTCATTGTTGAATGAGAAAGTAATCCTTGTTCAAGAACTTTAAAAAATCCTTCTTGTGGAATTATTCCACCTTGACTGTCTACAAGAACCCAGTCGCTTGTTATACATTTTTTGATTTCGTCAACGCTGTTAGAAATTACAGCTACATTGAAGTTGTCTTCAATTAGTTGAAACTGCTTTTTTAATTCTTCTTCCATATTTTTCTATGTCTGTGATGTCTGCTTACAATGACCGCTAACGCCCAACGGCTTTCTGCTGTGCTGGCATTAGCATTCCGTCAGCCGAATATCTTACTAAAGATAAATAGAAAAACAAATGTTGAATGAGATTCGTCAGCCAGCATAGCAGAAAGCCTTTTGTTAGCAGCATTACTTAATTCCGTTTGTTGTGTCCCCAAAGATTATTGTCTATTCAAGTATTTGTCAATCCATTTTAAACTGTCAGGCTGTGTCACTCTGAAGTCTTTGTAGTCCTTCTCTCTTAAAAGAAGATTATTGTTAGACGGAAAGTCGGAATTATAAACAACGGGAATTGTCTTGCCAACAAAGCGCTTATACAAATCTGATAAATCAAAGTACACAGTCCCTAAACTTTCTTTTCCTTTATATTTTGTCTCTTTAGCTATAAATGAATATTCCATGTAATAATAAGTCCCTTTACTTCTTACTACATAGCAATCTTCTACAATTGCTTTGTCAAGAATATGCTTTGTTTTAAGCTGTTTATCCTGAAAAATTATGAAAGCAAACAAGATAAATAAAGCAACTGCCATTTTCTTCTTCCCTGTAGCATTATCATTGTCTGTAAATAATTTATTGCCTACTAGCCTTACTTTTATTTTGTCTGACATTTAGCACATTGTAATTGATGGTTGTCTAATTGCTGCTTACATTAATTATACGAAAGTTTCCTCCCGTATTTTCCTGCCAAAAATATATATTTCGCTTTCATTTTCAATCCAAAGCACTTTCGTTTTTCATGTTTCTGAATTTCATACAGCGTTTCAAGTGTGGGAATCAACAACTAAAAAACGAAAATTTATCTAATGGACTTTCAACTTTTGCAATGTCTTTCTGCACCCATACGTATAACGCATTGTTCTGGTAATACTGTTGTGCCCGAGCCGTTCCTGAATAAAGCGGACATCAGTTCCGCTTTCCATTAAGCGAGTAACATAGCGATGCCTAAGTAAATGAACACTTCCTTTCTTTTTGACGCCTGCCTTTGCTTTAGCTTCGCTTACCATCATTTGTATACTTCTGGTGCTATAAACACCGCCATGCTGCCCTTCAAAAACATAGTCTTTGAGTCTATACTGCAACGACGCTTATTTTAAATGCAACCGGTAAAAAATTGTTCATCAGCTTTAAATAAATTAATTGATGGATAACTTTGATGGGTATTTGTGATGAATAAGCAGTAAAAAACAAACAGGCAATTACAAAGTGCAATTGCCTGTTTGTGCACTAACATATCTTACACTTTAAACGGTTACAGCCGCTCTTAGTTCTTTTGCAGCTTCTACCATTTCTTTTAAGGCAGCCTTTGTTTCCGGCCAACCGCGCGTTTTCAGTCCGCAATCAGGATTTACCCAAAGCTGCCCGGCTGGTATTACAGCCTTTGCTTTTTCCATCAAGGCTATCATTTCTTCCTTTGATGGCACACGCGGCGAATGGATATCGTACACACCAGGACCGATCTCATTCGGATACTGAAAATTTGCAAAGGCATCGAGTAATTCCATTTGTGAGCGGCTGCATTCGATAGTAATTACATCGGCATCCATATCGGCAATGTTTTGAATGATGTCATTAAACTCGGAATAGCACATGTGTGTATGAATCTGCGTATCATCGCTTACGCCACTGGCTGAGATACGGAATGCGCAAACAGCCCATGTAAGATATGTTTGCCAGTCTTCTTTGCGCAAGGGTAATCCTTCACGGATGGCCGGCTCGTCTATCTGGATGATTTTAATGCCTGCGCTTTCCAGATCGGTAACTTCGTCGCGAATGGCAAGGGCTATTTGCGTACACGTTTCGCGGCGCGGCTGGTCGTTGCGCACAAAGCTCCATTGAAGTATGGTAACAGGGCCGGTAAGCATGCCCTTTACCCATTGCCTGGTGAGTGATTGTGCATATTGTGTCCAGCGAACAGTCATTGCTTGCGGGCGGCTTACATCGCCGTAAATGATAGGTGGTTTTACACAACGGCTGCCATAGCTCTGCACCCAGCCGTTCTGTGTGAAGGCGAAGCCATCTAACTGTTCACCAAAATATTCTACCATGTCGTTGCGCTCAAACTCGCCATGCACCAGTACATCTATGCCCGTTTCTTCCTGCCAGCGAATGGCTTCTTCGGTTTCTTTGGCAATGAGTTCATCGTATTGTGCTTCTGTCAGCGCTCCCTTTTTCAGCTTTGCGCGCCAGCTTCTTATTTCGGCAGTTTGAGGAAAGGAACCGATGGTGGTGGTTGGGAAGAGAGGTAATTGAAGTTCTTCGTGCTGCAACTGCTTCCTGCGAACAAAATCGCTTCTTCGCCTGGCATCGCTTTCAGTAATTGCTTCCACACGTTTTTTGACTATTGGATTATGGATTAAGGAAGATGTTTTACGGCTCTCAGCAGCTTCAGTATTCTTCTGTAATTTTTGCATGAGCCCGTTAGTGTTATCGCCTTCTGCCAGCCGTTTTAGTGTCACCACTTCCTCTATTTTTTGCTTCGCAAAAGCCAGCCATTGTTTTTTCTCCGGTATTAATACCGCTTCATTCTTTTCCTCATCCAGATCGCACGGCGAATGCAGGAGAGAACAGGAAGGAGCAATCCAGATTCTATCGCTTCCCATAGCGGCTGCAGCTTTATGAATGAGGGATAACGATGTTTGATAATCGTTCTTCCAGATGTTCCTGCCATCTACCACGCCTAATGATAACTGTAGTTTTGTTCTGGCAATATTTGTATTCAATATGTCGTCCAACTGCAACGGGCAACGTATAAGGTCAAGATGCAAAGTTTGTACAGGTAGTTGCAATACTGTATGCAAATTCTCACCATAACATTCAAAATAAGACGCGAGTATGATATGCAGGTGAGGAAACTTGCTTTTGATGTCAGTATATACTTTGGTATATAGCTTACGTTCAGCATCTGTAAGATTGAGTGAAAGGCAAGGCTCGTCGAACTGAATGTAATGCGCGCCTGCATTGTCTAACTCATTCAATACTTCCAGATAAACGGGAAGCAGTTTACCTATGAGTTCGAGGCGGCTAAAATGAATCTCTTTTTCTTTCCCAAGCAACAGATAAGAAATGGGGCCTAATAATACCGGCTTTGTATTGAAGCCCGCTTCCTTCGCTTCAACAAATTCATTGATTGGCTTGCGATTATAGAGCGAGAATGTTTGACTGTTACTGAACTCGGGTACAATGTAATGGTAGTTGGTATCGAACCATTTGGTCATTTCCATCGCTGTTACATCAAAGTCTTCTTTCTGGTAGCCACGCGCCATAGCAAAAAGAAGGTCAATGTCGGGCAACTGTTTTTGCTCCATCAGGTCGTGGTAGCGTTCGGGGATGGCGCCTACCATAAGGCTTATGTCGAGCACGGTGTCATAGAACGAAAAATCGTTGCAGGGAATGAGGTCAATGCCTGCTTCCTTTTGCAGTTGCCAGTTGTGCAGCCGAATGGTTTTTCCTGTTTGTAATAGCTGCTGTACAGGAACCCTGCCTGCCCAATACTGTTCGGAAGCTTTTTTCAGCTCGCGTTGGCTGCCTATCCTCGGGTAGCCAAGATTGTGTGTTTGCATTTGTTTGCTTTTTTAAATGAATGAAAAAGCTCTTTGCACACTTCGCAATGCTGTTATGAGAAAGATGAACGAACCGGCTTTACACAAGTTTCCCCCACCGCTTATGATCAAACGGTATCATGAGAAAACACATCAGCCTGATCCGTTGCTTCAATCCGCGAAAGCATTGTCAATGATAATACAGGCAGGTCTCCTGGCTTGTAACGGTTTTACCATCCTTCCCATTTCGATTGCTCGGAACAGTGGATAACAAGGGTAAAACCTTTTCGTGTTACTTACAGTTGCGGGACAGCCAATGGTTTGCACATTGTTCCCTATTAATCCCGGCACTACCCGGGAACCTTTATTATTGATGAAGAAAGTAAGAAAGAACTGCAGGCAAAAGTAAAGGGACGAGGTATCCGATACATCAAATGCTTTTTACTAACCGTGCTTAATAAATTGAGTTACGAAATATTTGTATTGATTTTTTTCATATTGTAGAATGAAAGTATTATTCTGAATTAAAAAAAAGAATAAAAAACTATCATTACCACTTGTCTTTTAAACTTCATTATTGTTTGATTGTTTTATTAATCAATTGGTAATACACCGCCATAATGCTTTTTCTTTACTTATTAAAGACACAACCACCCTTCAATTGTGATCTTACCTTTTCCTACTGTTTTCCATTCTGCTTTACGGTAATTTTCCCTTTCCTCCCGGCCGGATGATGGTAAGGCAGCATCCATCCGTCGCAAGGCTTTCGATACACATGAGAAAAAAATTTCGGTTGTAAACATGGCTTTGTTATGCAAACCGAATGTAAGCAGGCTGTCAAGAAATAAGAGATATTGATTGCTTTTACTTACAGCGGCCACCAATCGGTTTTATATGATGACTGATAATGTTTCTTCGGCAAACCCGAACGATAAAGTCATGCCTGCGCCGCCTAAGCCATTCAGTATAACAACACCTTCTTCGGGCTGATAAACAAAATCGGTTTTACCATCGGTTTTCTTTGGGTAAATGCCATTCCAGCTTTGCTGCAAATTCCAGTTTTTAAATTGCGCAAACCGCTTCAGATAATCAATAATAAGCTGGTTGATGAACTGCTTGTCAAACGGCTCATGAACCAATCCGTATTCATGGCTATCGCCGATGGTAAGTTCACTTTCACCGTTCTGCGATACCATTACATGAATGCCCCATTTGAGATAACCGGGCATCGTTTCCTGATAGTGATTGCGCAGTAGTGCAAGGGCAGCAGAAGCTTCAAAGCTTTTGTAATGAATGAGTGATAAGCCGCCGCAGAGAGAAGGCCCGATACTCCAGTTACCAGGCTGCGCTGCGAGGCGCATCATCTGTAACTTGCATTTTGTAAAATGGCTTTGTGCGAATACCTCCGGATAGAGTGTTTCAAAATCGGCACCGCTGCAAACGCACACCAGGTCGGCACTCCAGCGGTTATCTCCCGAAAATACATTAGGGTAAGAAACATAAGTAACGGCTGTATTGAAATGAAAAACGACACCGTATTTACTGCTGAGATAAGCCGGCATTTTTTCTATGGCTATACGCGATTCAACAATCATTTCATCGCCGCTCCACAACGCGCCAAGCAAGCCATCGGGCTTTGCGGCTTCGCTTTTCTGCAAGGATTCTTCCCTGTTGAGAACGGCTACAGGACGCGTACCTTTCATCGCTTCTGCAAACTCATTTACTACCTGCCATTCCAGCTCGTTATAACACAGGTGAAGACTGCCGCCTTCCTTGTACCAAAGCCCGGCTTCGTTACAGATTTCTTTCCATACAGATTTGCTTCGCAAGGCGCGCTCATACATCACTCCTTCCGGCTGACCAATGGGCCACAACATCCCAAAATTGCGGATGGATGCACCAACTGCTCTTTCGTTTCTTTCAAATACGGTAACGCTGTAGTTTTTTTCCGCCAGGTATCTTGCGGCAGCCAATCCTACAATACCGGCACCAATCACAATTGCTGTTTTACGCGGCATATGCAGATGTTATGTTTTCCCTTTGCGGCGATTCATATTTTCTTTTAAAATAAACAGCCGCTATGATGGTGGCGAAAAGGCCAAACAAGGAAATAAACAGAACGAGATTTATGAAAAAAGTAGTCCATGATACATGCAGGCCGAAAAACTGTTTTGCCAGCAGCACAAGCACACTTCCCAGGTAGCCGAACGAATCGGAGATGTACATGAGAAACCCGACATTGCTTTTTACTTTGAAAGAGGCAATCATGCGTTCGTAATACAAAGCATTAAACGGCACATAACTCAGGTATAAGCCAGTTCCTACAAGTGTCATCCAGAGCACTGCCGTGATACTTTGGTTTTTAAATAAAACCGTTGCCAGCAAGGCTATTACATAACCCGCTGCTATAATGTAGTGATTCATCAGGAAGGCTTTGATATTGTTTTTTATAAACACCAGCGAAGCCATGCAGAGCAGCACGATAAGTGATATGATGGTTTCGGTTTCTGCAAATATGTCGGGCTGGTTGCCATAGCCAAGTTCTATCCACAATTCGTTGGAAAAATTGTCCCTGAAATCGCGGAGTACCGTAAGAAGAATATAAGAGGCAACGATGATGATGATGCCCGGCAGAAACGTGGTTACAAAATATTTTCTCTCTGTTCTGGTCATCGGCTGCCGTATGGTGCGGCTTGCAATGTCCTGTTCTGTTGGTGGCGGCACGTGGTTCAGCAGCCACACAAACAATATCGTTGGCAAAAGGAATAAAGCGCCGGTAACAAAAGGCATCCACATTTCGGAAAGATGGTTATTGACGACGAGACTTTTGCCTACAGTTTTTACCACGCCTGATGAAAAAATAAAACTGACGGAAAGCACCGTTCCCATAAATTCGGTAGCCCGCCTGCCCTCGAGGTAGCTGAATACAAGACCCCACACCAGCCCG
Source organism: Ilyomonas sp. (assembly GCA_965199905.1). Taxonomy (GTDB): domain Bacteria; phylum Bacteroidota; class Bacteroidia; order Chitinophagales; family Chitinophagaceae; genus Ilyomonas. Next base: position 2,323,673 of record OZ241366.1, read on the forward strand.
AGCGGAAAGCCATTCAACAAAAGAAAAATAATGCCGTAGGGAACTGGTACAATGGCAAACAGAAACAGGGCAATCCAGGCTATAAAAATAATAATGAGGATGCTGATGGCACGCTTGCTTTTATTAAGACCTGAGATAAAGCGAATACCATAAAACTTACTTAGCATATAGCCAACAACCTGCGCTATTACCAGCCATACTTTATAAGGAATGGCTAAGAAATACAGATTGCTGAAACCCGCAGCCGTAAAGGGCTTGCGAAACGCATACATGCAAAAGTAAACACCAAACGCACACACGGCAGCATATACCGAAGTAAGTGCTGCCGGCGCATTCATCAACCGTTTTTCCAAAGCCCGCGAATGAAGCATGTGGCTATCAGTTGTTTGAAATAATGGCAACCAGTTCTTTCATATCATCTATGATAAAAGATGGTTGGCAAGGTTCTAATTCTTCACGTGTAAATGCGCCCGTGGTTACCGCTATTGAATACCGGCAGCCTGCATTTTTACCTTCCTGCACATCCACTTCGGTATCGCCCACTTTTATAACCTGCGCAGCATCACCAATGCCAGCTTCATTCATCATGCGTTGAATCATGAAGGATTGCGGGCGTCCTGCAGGCACTTCATCGCTCGATACCACGTAGTCAATTACGCCATCCTCCAGCCAGCCAATACGCTGCAAAATGACATCGGTTATGTGTTTTGAAAAGCCGGTATCCAACCCAATCTTCACATTATTTTTTTTGAGGAAAGAAAATACAGCCAGCACATTCGGCAAAGGAACAATCTCATCCGCGTTGCGGTAATATTGCAGCATCAGCTCCAGGAAGCGTTCATGAATGGCATCAATATAATCGTCCGTAATGCGTTCCTGGTTTTCTTCGTATTCCGTAACAATTTTCCGTATCGCTTCCGGTTTTTTATAACCCATCAGCGCATTTATTTTTTCTCTTGGTACCGTGTAGCCATACTCTTTCAACGCGTTCCAAAATGCTGAGGCAATTTCACCTTTATCCTGTAGGGTAGTGCCTGCAATGTCGAATACAACAAGCTTGATGTTCATGTAAATTGTATTAAGTATGGTGTAGTATATATTAAGAATTAAGTAGTAAATATGATGTATTGCAAGTTTCAGAACAAATGCTTTGGATTTCTGAAATCGATAAATAAATAGTAATTGTATGATGCCTGATACTTACTGCAATCATTAATTCCTGTTGCCCAGGTAATCTTCCATATAATTTTTAAACAGGCTCATCGGCAACAGGACAGCATTGTAATCTTTGGCTCCTTCATCCCACAATCTCACCTGTATTATTTCATTAAAAAAAGGATATTGCCGGAAAGCTTCTGCTTCATCCTTCGTCATGGGTCCACCCTGCCAGCGCAACGTTTCCCAACTGGCGGGCGACAGCTTCGATGAATATGTTTCATCCGTAGTCACGAGGTAACGCTTGGCAGCTACATGACCGTTCACTACCGCACACACACGCTCGCTAAAGCCTTTGTTTTTTAAATATTTCGCACCGATGCCTTCATGGTTTACAGAGCCAAAACCGCCCATGTCACCTGCTTTACTTTTATGCCCGAGCAGGTGTCCGATATCATGAAGAAAAGCGCCTAATACCAATTCCTGGTCGGCATTTGCCTGCATGGCAAGCATGGCGCATTGCACCATGTGCGAGGTTTGTGTTACCGGTTCACCGTCATAATCAGTATTGCCATATCCGGCAAACAAATTCATAATTTCTTTGGCCGCTTCTTTTGCGTTTATCAGTTGTTCCTGCTTCGTCATAGTGATTATATCATCGTACATTACGATCATCAATACCGGATTATTTTTTTGTGATGCTGCTGATGGGCTGCGCCGTTTGGTGATCGGGCTTAAAGCTAAGACCGAGCAGCGACGAAATGGTAGTAGCCAGTTGGCGCTGATACAATTGTCCCGGCTGCTTTTGCTCACCATTTGCTTTGGTATCTGGTCCTACGGCTGCCAGCCATATCTGGTTGCTGCCTTTTGTTTTTTGTCCGTGGTCTCTCCACTCATCCTTTATTTCATCGCCACAAATACTAATCAGAATAAAAAGCAAAATGCCGGATGAAATCTTCATAAATACACTGTTCCTGTTGCTTTTAAAAGTCAGGCAAAACTTGAACAAGATTCGCCTTTTACTTACTGAGAAAAAATTAAAACTGCTTGTATGATCAGGATGATAGTTCTATTGCTATTTCAACAACCACATTACGCCGTTGATGTCATCGTTTCCGCTATACTGCGATGACAGGGCCACGTTAAAGTTTGTTGTGTTTGCTGTTCTTTCAATACCAGGATATTGAAAGCGTAAGGCAATACGTTCACTGTTTCCGGTGCCCGGACCGGTTGTAAAGGCGGGCACACCGGTTCTTCTCCATTGATAATATGCTTCCAGCCCGGAATGGCGGAACAAAGCCAGGTATTTCTGCTGTAATATCTGTGTAAGCCCTGCTGCTGTGTTGCCTGCATACTTTACGCTATTCTGATTATAATAGGAAGTAAAATCCACGTTCACGCTATAAGTATCGTATGTGCCAAGGCTGGCGCCCGGATGCAGGAAATATACCGTCATCGGACCACTATCAGGTATGCCGTAAAATGACATGGATACTTGTATGCCTGTCTTATAATAACTTCCCGCATCCCCGCTCACCCATCCCCGGTTAATGGCCTCGGCAATAATGAAGCACATTTCAGGATAACCGATTTGTATACTCGGTTCGCCTGTGTAAGTGTCATAATAGTGATGACGGTTTAGAAGAGAATATTGACCGGCATTGGTTTTTGTGTACATCGCACCCAAGTCTTCTCCCGGGTTGGCACCTACAAAAGCGCTGAAATCGGTAGCCGATCTGTCCGGCGTCACTAAGGCGGTAGCAGGTTCAGTAGTTACGTAAACACGCGGATCGTGCAATTGCGTAAGCAGCCCCACATAAGTAGCGGAAGCATTGTAGCGAAGTGCATCGAAACCAAAATTGCCGGGGTTATTTGGATAATCGTTGGTAGGGTGAATATAGGTGTATTGCAGATTATCATCCATACTCTGCATCAGCGGGTATTTACCTTTACTATTCAGGATATCAGTAAATTGTTGCTTGATGTTTAAATCCGCATCATCCGCTTTTTTGCTGAGTTCCATCAACAGCCGCAGGCGAAATGTATTCACCGTTTTTTGCCAGTGGCTCAGGTTGCCGCCGAAGTAAATATCTCCTTTTAATACCTGTCCTTCCGCCGTGTTGGAAGACTGCTTGCTGAGCAGTTGTGTCAAGTCGTTGTTGGCTTCTTCAAGCCATGCAAATGCCTTTACAAACACTTCCTTCTGCGTGTTGTATTTCGGAGTGAGATCGGTAAGTCCGTTCAGGGTGCTATCCATTGGAATATCGCCGACCTGCAAACTCATTTTTGTAAAAAAATAAGCTCTGAAAAATTTAGCCAATGCCTCATACGGATTCACAGCTTCGCCACCTTTGGCAGCCGCCTGCTGCTCCATAATATCTACGCTTCGCAAAGTGGAATAATAATCTGTTTCCGAACCAAAATCATAGCGGTTGTTACCATAATAATCATAATTAATAATATAGTACTGATCCCATCTTTCATAATTCGAATAAGGAGCATCATACATGTTGTTCAAAATACCATTCAGCAACAACGATGGCGATACATCGTAAGGTTTATTGGGATTGTTGTTCAGTGATTCAAAACTCTTTTTACAGCTTGTTACTGTTGTTAGTAAAGCAACAGCGAATATCAATACAGTAATCTGATTTTTCATATTGTTTCTTTCTAAAAATTAAAAAGTAATATTGACGTTAAAGCCATAGCGGCGTGTTGTTGGCGACTGAAGCGCAGTGCCTGTAGTGGCGTAGTTATACTGGTCCAGATCCACATCTTTAAAGCGTTTGTCTTTATAGAAGTATAACAGGTTGCGCCCAACCAGTGATAATGAAATTTTTGAGATAAATGAGTTTGCCAGCAGAGATGAAGGCAGATTGTAGCTAAGCGTAACTTCACGCAGCTTGGCAAACGTTTTACTCATCAGGTTCGCTTCATCTACATTATAGTATTTGCTCACAAAATCCTGCACGTGCGTAACGGTTTTATTGGGTGCAAACTTCAGTACTCCGTAGTTGTCAATAGCGCCGGTGGTAGAGTTGAAATTAATGGGTACACCATTGGAAACTACTACGCCGTCTCCCACATAGATACCTGGAAAATCAGGATCGCCGGCATGGTCGTTATCGGCATCGCGGGCTTCTCCCAGCTTGCCTTGCACGGTTTCAATATTTCTGCCACCGCGCATCGTTTTGTTGTGCATGTAATCGGTGGTAACACCGCCCACGCTGCCATCAAACTGAAATCCGAGAGACAGTCCTTTCCAGGTAAATTTATTATACACGCTCCATTGGTAATCTGCATTCAGATGTCCTAAGTATTGTGCAACAGGGGTGGTTAATGGCTTGCCGGCTGCATCATATACAATCGCTCCATCTGTTGTTTTTACAAAGGCACTGCCGTAAAATTTATCTACGCGGTCGCCATTTTGGAAGAATGTGCGGTAAGTGGTTTGACCCTGGTCATTTGGGATGGCAATATACTTATCCTGGTATGTGCTCCAGTTAACCAACACATCCCATGTAAAGCCGCTTCCCGTTCTAATGGGTGTGCCACTTAGAGACACTTCATATCCTGTCTTTCTTGTTTGTAAAGCATTCAGATAGTAATACTGATAGCCTGATGCAGTAGATACCTGATTCTGCAATACCTGCGGCCCATCTGTGTATTGGAATGCCGTAAAACTCAGTCCCAGCCGGTTTTTTACAAAGCGAACATCCAAACCTTCTTCATAGTTGATGCGCGTAAATGGCTTCAGATTCGGGTCGTATAAGTTGGTGGCAGGATAAGCTGCCGGCTGATTGTTATAAGGCTTGCGTGTGGAATAGGCTGAATCAACCAGCGAATAATCCGGTCCATTGTAGGGAGATAAGTAGTTGTTGCCGTAACCGAGCGGGTAATCGTAGATAGATTGCCCGGAAGGTGTAGTACCCAGGGCTGTAATAGTGCTGAAAGGCGCCATGCCGATTGTGGAAGAAGTTGCGTCACCTCTTACGTTTGCATACGATCCGCGTAGCTTCAGGAAAGAAATAGCTTTCGGCAATTGCAGATAATCCGACAATACAGTAGCTATCGAGACACTGGGATAAAAGTAAGCCTGCTGTCTGGGTGCGGCAGATGATTTATCAACACGACCTGTGGTGGAAAGTGTAACAAACTTACCCAGCGTTGCATCTAATGAATAATACGCACTGAATACACGCATATCGGAAGAGAAGCTATTTGCCTGTATCGGGTTTAATGAATTGCTGAAGCTATATACACCCGGAACGCTCAGATAATCGGTTGATGTGAAGTTTGAATTGTAGTTGAAGAATCTTCCGTTACCACCCACCAATCCCGACAGGTTCAGAAAGTTCTTTACAGTATAATTATAGGTCAGCAGTACTTCGGTATTGTTTTCAAACAAGTCTCTTCTGTCCTCGCGGTAATCGCCTTGGTTTTGTTCCCTGCCATAAGGATGTGCCGAATAAGGCATTTGTTCTGTGCGCAGCAAATTATATGTTGTAACCTGCGTGCGGGCGGTGATGTTTAAATGGTCATCAATTTTATAGTTGGCAGATACGTAGCTATAAATATCCGTTTTATAATGACCGCGAAGCCATTCTTTTACCATCAGCCACGGATTGTGGTAGCGCTGGTATTCTGCAAACACAGATTGTGTGCCCACCTTGCCTGGTTGCCAGATGCCCTTGATGTCGGGCGAGTTAACATCCCAGTCTGCACCCGTCCAAATAGCTACGCCATAGATAAGACTGTTAGGTCCATAATCTACATCAGGGAAATTGGGCGTGTACTGGCGGTTGAAATTTACGTTGGCTTCAATCTTTAAACGCTTACTTATGTTGTAAGAACCATAAAGATTGAAGTTGGTAATATTCAGCCCTGTATTGGGAATGGTACTTTGCTGGTAAGAATGCGAAAGCGAAAACCGTAAGGTATAGTTATCACCGGTTGCATTTAAAGCAATATTATTAGTCGTTTGAAAACCCGTTCTTAAAAAATTGCCCAGGTTGTTTTTTCCCCGTGCTAACCAGGGAGTCGGCTCTATGTTTCCTTTCCATACACGCCCACCGGGAAAAATAGTGGTGTATGTGGTGTTCGGGTCATATTTTCCATCATATTGAGGAATTAACTGACCTTCAAATTTAGGACCCCATACATCGTAGTCGTTATCATTCAAACCACCGCCTCTGCCATCGCCAAACGCGTATAATGCATTCTCTCCGGGACCATATTCATCCTGCGTTCTGGGAAAGGCAAGGAAGCCTTTGTCAATGGAATTGGTGCTATTCAGCTCTACGGTAAAGCCTTTTCTTTTCAATCCCTTTTTTGTAGTGATCAGGATAGCGCCGTATTGTGCACGGCTGCCATATAAAGCTGCCGCGGCAGGGCCTTTCAAAATGGTATAAGATTCAATATCATCCGGGCTGATGTTCCAGGTATCGGAAGAGATAGGAATGCCATCTACCACATATAAAGTGATTTCGTTGCCACGCAATAAAACGGTTGGTTTGCGCAGAAGCTCAGCCGAAGGCCCTACAGATAAGCCGGCAACTTTACCTGTTAAACCGGTAATCGGGTTCTGGTCTCTTGCTTTTATAAGGTCCTCCCCTTTTACTTCCTGAACCGCATAGCCAATGCGCTTTACTTCTTTTCGAATGCCTAAAGCAGTAACAACAACATCATTCAATTGGTTGGACTCCACATTCAGCTTGATAGTCAGGTAATCATTGCCTGTAACAGGCACAACTTTGTTTTGAAAGCCAATAAACGTAATAACCAGATTGTCGTTCTGGCTGGCTTTAATGTTGAATATGCCATCACCGTTAGTGAGTGTTGCTGTGCTGCTGTTTTGTACTGTAACAGCAGCACCAACAACAGCCTGGCTGGTTGAAGAATCAATGATTTTGCCGGTAACGATAAAAGTTTGTGCCTTGCTTGTTATTTGTAAAAGAAAAAAAAGCAAAAGGAAAAGAAAGCCTTTTGCAAGTGCGTATCGGTGCTTCATAAACAGGAAATTTATGGAAGCAAAACTGGCAGACTAAAGTTATGGAATCGTTACCGGAAAATTATTTAAAGATGATGCCTATATGAACAAAAGGTACTTTTTCGATTGATAATTTTTTAATGATGTCTAAATTCATCCGATCAGAGTACCTTGATTTTTTAAACGTAATGCAAAAAGAAAATGTACCAATTATCTTTTAGTGCGTTGAAAATACAAATCTTATTACCATACTCCTACATGCCAAAATGGTAATCAGCTTTATAATAAATTACTGAACAACTAAATGGATGTAGACAAAAAGATAGCTAATACAAGGCCTTTTTGAATGATGCGATTAATTTTTAGAAACCACGAAACTGTTCTTCGATGGATCGTTTAGTATCGCTTCCATTTCATTTTCGATATCTTCTTTCACCCGATGATACATTCGCTGCACCTTGTGGTTGCTGAAATGTTTGCATCGCAGTGTGGGCTGAAAGGCAGCGGCTTCTTTTGCCAGTGATTTATGGTCGTTTATTACTCGGCAATGAAAGGCTTTTAAGGCTATTTCTTCGCCGACATTGTCGGCTATAATCCCGGCAAATTCACCGCTTGAGAGAAATGATATAACTGATGCGGGAACTGCCTGCTCTAACTGCTTAACCGGCTGACGGAGGCATCGGTCGCGTTGATGGAAAAGCCTTCGGCAACATTGACATTGCTGGTAGCATTTCATTCGTTTTAACTCCGGAAAATTCTATAGAGATTTTAATCAGTTTGAAATTTTATTATAGATTTGTTTTCGCTGACACACTGCCATCCGCTAACGATTTCTATAACGCTCTGCCATGATTGAAGAATTAAAAAATGGAAATACTGAAACCTTTGAGCAGGTTTATAACCAGTATTGCAACAAATTGTATTCTTACTTTAAAAAGAAAACGGACTGTGCTGAAGATGCACAAGACTTAATGCAAACAACGTTTCTTAAATTGTGGCAATATCGAAGTTCATTATCTCCCGCTTACCTGCTTGACCAGCATTTATTTCACATTGCGAAAACGGTGTTTATTGATTACCTGCGCAAGCAAAATAAAATAGCGCAGGCAAAAAAAGAAATGAGTGTAAGGTCAAGCCAATTAAACGAAGTGAATCCCTCCATTTACTATTCTGTAGCTTCACAGGTATCCAGTGTTTTGTCATCTATGCCATCATTGCGCCGCAAGGTCTTCGAGTTACACCGCTTACAGGGATACTCTTACAAAGAAATTTCTGAAATGCTTTCTATTTCGGTAAAATCGGTTGATAATAATCTCACCAAAGCGCTAAAGCAATTACGAACCCAGCTTGTTATCAGCCTGATTTTTCTTATTTCTGCCAGCCGGTTTTTTTAAATTTTTATTGGTTAATAAAGGAGTTTTTCTTTCTGCCGCGTATTTTTTTTCTGTACGATTGCTCATGATGCCGGAAGAACAGATACAACGCTTTTTTGCCAAACAATGCACTGCAGAAGAAGCTGAACAGGTGGCTGCCTGGCTGCATGCGCACCCCGTAGAAGCGGCTGCCTATTTTGAGGAAGCCGAATGGCAAAAGGCATCTGCCGCTGAGCCTGTGCCGGATGATGTTTACGTAAAGACATGGCAGCAGATATATAATAAAATAAGAATTCGAAAACGTTCTGTTTTACTGAAACGCAGTGTTGTGGCGGCTTGCATAGCAGGTTGCCTGGCGGTTGGTATTTTTTATGTAAGCCAGAGTCATGTATCTCCTTCATCCGCTTCTTTACATCCGGTTGTTTCTGCCGCAGTAACGCTAACAACGGTTGATACTGAGTATAACGTAACCAATAAACCACGACGCATTGCAATGAGCGATGGTTCTGTGGTTTCTTTATCACCAAAATCTACTGTTTGGTTTGATACGCCGTTTGCACAAACAAACACCCGTGATATTTATCTTCAAGGAGAAGCCCGCTTTGAAGTGGCGAAAAATAAACTAAAACCTTTTACGGTATTCTCCGGCTCGTTCTCTACCACAGCATTGGGAACTGAATTTATTGTAAAAGAACAACCGCACAATATCAGCGTGCAGTTAATGCATGGTAAAGTGGTCATTAAAAATACCGATCATTCGGTAAAAAAATGGAAAAATGTATATCTGCTTCCAGGGCAGCAGATGACGTACAATGACACTGAGGCGCTTGTAAGAACAAGCATAATCAATGAGCAGAGGGCACTTTCTGCCGGAAAGTTGAAAATAAGAAATATCACACAAAGGGAAACAGCAGACAGCCTGATTTTCAACGGCAGCCCAATGGCTACCGTACTACAGAAGCTACGCGATTATTACCATATAGAGATTCGGTATTCTGACAACGACATAAAAAATATCAGCTTCACCGGCGTGATTGTAAAAAAAGATTCTGTTCATACCATTCTGAAAGCCATCACACAGATGAATGGCTTATCAATAGAAAATACAGACAGCAGCTTCATCATTTCAAGAGAGAAAAACTAACGATTTATTTTTATACAGACTAACAAAAACATGCTTTATGAAACGGGGTATAACACAACGCAATCTTGCCAAACGATGGCTGCAGATTCTTATTGTAATGCTGGTTCAGCTTCCTGCCTTTGCGCAGGAAACAGCGTCTCTTACCGGAACGGTGCTCAATGAAAAAGGCGATGCTATGCCAGGCGTTACGGTGCTGGCAGCCAGCACATCAGGCAGTGAGCGGTTTACCACGCTTACCAGTGAGCGCGGTATGTTTACGTTTCAACGATTGCGTGTGGGAAGCACCTATTCATTTACATCAACCTATATTGGCTACCAGGATAATGTTGTGGGTTCGTTTACCGTAAAAAGCGGTACCAATTCATTGCTTGTAAAATTAACCGCTACCAATAATGTACTTGACCAGGTAGTGGTAATTGGCTACGGAACACAAAAGCGTGAAACCGTTACGGGTTCTATTGCAACGGTTACCGCCAAGGATTTTAACAGCGGACAGATAAACGATCCGATTACGTTGATTGCCGGCAAGGTCGCGGGACTTTCACTAAGCAATACAAGCCGCAGCGACCCGAATGCGGGTGCCGATTTTTCTTTGCGCGGGCCGGCAACGGCTACGGGTTATAATGCGGGTCCGCTGGTGGTGATTGATGGCGTACCGGGCGGCGATCTGCAAACCATTGCCCCGAACGACATTGCTTCCATTGACGTACTGAAAGATGGTTCGGCGGCTTCCATTTATGGTTCCCGCGCTACGGCCGGCGTTATTATCATTACTACAAAACGAGGAAGGGCAGGCGCCGTAAAAGTGAATTACAGCGGTTATGTAACCACGTCTGCCATTTATAAAAAGTATGACGTGCTAACGGCGGATCAGTACAAAACGTTAGGCGCACAGTTGCAGGATGCGGGCAATAATGTGATTGTAGATGATCAGGGTGGAAATACCAACTGGTTCGATGCCGTAACCAGAACGCCGGTTACACATTCGCATAATCTTTCAATGAGTGGCGGCACCGAAAAAACCACCTATTATGGATCTATCAATTACCGTAACATTCAGGGTATTGATCAGCGTTCGAAACGAGAGTTTGTAAACGGAACCTTCCGGTTAAATACAAAAGCGCTGAAGGATAAGCTGGATTTCGGTTTAATCATCGTCAATTCATTTGATACAAAAAGCTTTGCCAATTACGGAGCCATCGCCCATTCATTAGATCAGAATCCAACTTATAAAATTTATAATGACGACGGCAGTTTTTACCAGCACGATGACCCAACCGGTTATCATTTAATGTGGAATCCCGTTGCCAACATTTACCAGAATTCGTACAACAACAAGGAGAACCGGTTCCTCGGCACGGTGAATGCCGGCTACCACATTATTCCTTCGCTTACAGCCAATGTGACGTATTCATTAACCAAACAAAACTACCTGAACGGTTCTTTCTCTGACATTGATGATTATTTCCAGTTAATCAACGGCACCAACGGAACGGCGTCGCGCTCGGAAAACAATACGACCAACAACATATTGGAAACCACATTGAACTTCGATAAGGATTTTGGCGATCATCACTTAAATGTAGTGGCGGGTTATTCTTACCAGGATATTTTTAATGAAGGCTTCAGTGCAGGCAACAATAACTTCATCACGAATGCTTTTGGCTATAACAACCTCGGGGCAGGCATTGCATTAACCACGCTGAATCCATCCATCAACCGGAGCGGGCTGCTGAACAATATAGGCAGCTACGCCGATGAAAGAACGATACTTGCTTATTTTGGCAGGGCCATCTATGATTACAAGCAAAAGTATTTACTGAATGTAAGCATCCGCAGGGAAGGTGCTTCTGTATTGGGAGCCGATAATAAATGGGGCAACTTTCCCGGCGTTTCCGCCGGATGGATATTGAGCAAAGAAAACTTCCTGGCGGGTTCCAATGCGGTTAAGTTTCTGAAACTGCGCGCCGGGTATGGCGTTACCGGCAACCAGAATGCACTGAATCCCTACCAGTCGCTGGCTACCATCGGGCCGGTGTATGGCGGCGCCCAAAGCGGTTATATCGGCACGCCCGATGGCGGCAACTGGGTGGTGGGTTATGGACCCAACATCAACGCAAACCCGCTGCTGAAGTGGGAAACAAAATATGAAACCAACATCGGCGTAGACTTTACGCTATTCAAGAGCGGGTGGCTGAATGGCTCTGTAGATGTGTACGACCGGCGCATAAAAAACCTGATCGGTAACTATCCGGCGCAGCTTCCTTCGCAGATACAGACCAGCACATTCGCCAATGCCGGAACCATGGAAAACAAAGGCATTGAACTGCTGCTGAATGCCAAGCTGGTATCGGGTAAGCAATTCTCGTGGAGCGTGATTGCAACCGGAGCTTATAACAAGAATGAAATACTTTCAGTTTCAAGCAACCAGTTTCATGGCAGCGCCGTTGATGTAACACGTGTATCAGAAGGCGTTTATATTCAAAGGCTGGCGGCAGGCCAACCGGTGGCAGTATTTTACGGGCCGGTATTCGATAAGCTTGAGGATGGCAAATGGCGGTTTTTCTCAAAGAATAAAGAATCAATTACAAGCGATGAGCTTACGCCGGATGACTATCAATACCTTGGCAACAGCATACCGAAATATTCATTTGGCTTAACCAACAACTTCTCTATCGGGCGGTTTGATGTTTCGATACTTATGAAAGGTGCGGCCGGTTTTAAAGCCGTAAATGCCAAGCGGATGTTTCATGAGAACCTGAATTATTATTCAAGAAACAACCTGTTTACATCGGTACTTAAAACAACGCTGAACGATGCGCAACGGTTTTCAAGCTATTATATTGAGAACGGCGCTTATGCGAAAATTGATAACCTGAACATTGGCTACACTATTCCTGTTAAGAAGTCAGCCTATATTCAAAATGTGCATGTGTATGCAACAGGATCGAACCTGCTGATGGTAACCGGTTTTTCGGGCGTTGACCCTGAGTTGCAGATCAATTATTACCCGCCGGATAACTCGCAGGAAACGGATAACGGCCCGGGGCTGGAATCGAATTACAGCTATTACCCCAGCACAAGAATCTTCACTTTGGGCGTTGACATCAACTTTTAATTCTATCATTTATTTCTATGAAAAAGAGTATTTATAATATATCATTCATCCTGGCTTTAGCCATACTATGCATCACAGGCTGCACAAAGAAGCTGGACGAAACCTTGTATGGTTCTACCACGGCAAACGAATTTTATAAAAGTGCCGACCAAATTACCGCCGCTTATGTGTTGCCTTACAGCTACATGCAAACGCAGATTTACCAGACACACTTCCAGGATGTGGAATTTGTAACAGATGAAGCGTGTGTGCCGGTTTTATATGGCTATGTAGACCAGGGCGGGCAATGGATACGATTTCATAAACATACCTGGAGCGCAAACGATCAATGGATATTGCTTGAATGGCAGAACCTGTACCAGGCAATTGGTTACAGCAGCAATTTCATCACTAATATGCGTAAGGTCGATGCCAGCTCTTTTAACATGCCGGTAAGTAAAGAGCAGATGATTGCCGAGATACGCCTGGTTCGCGCCCTGCATTACTACTGGGCGTTGAGCGAGTTTGGAAACATCCCGGTGGTTGATTCGGTAGGTGTGCCAAATCCTGCCAATAACACACCCGCGGAGGCATTTGCTTTTATCGAAAAAGAAATTAAGGAAAGCATCCCGGATTTAAGTGAAAAAGGAGATGATAACTGGTATGGTCATTTTACCAGATCGTCCGCTTATACGTTGCTGGCAAAGCTGTACCTGAATGCACAGGCGATGACGGGTACCGATCACTACCAGGATTGCATCACTGCCTGCGATTCTGTTATCAATTCAGGCCATTATTCGCTGGATGAAAACTGGAACGATCCGTTCCGCGTACACAACGAACTGAGCAACGAGAACATCTACGTGGTTCCCTTTGATGCAAACAATGCGCAGCTATTCAACTTTGTGGAGCAGGACGTTCACCCCAACATATCAGCTTATAAGTATGGCAGTGAGTATGGCTGGCGTAAAATCAGCACACAGGAATCTTTCTTTAACCTGTTTGCCGACAACGACAAGCGCAAAAACCAGTGGCTGTATGGACCGCAAACCTATACGGATGAGGACGGCAACAAACAGCCGGTGCCTTCGTGGGAAAGTGATATATATGCCGACCCGCCTTATATTGACCCGCTGATTATTGATCCGCACATAGAGGATTTTCAGAATGCAGATGACAAGCAGGGTGTAATGAATGTGAAGTATGAAATTGAAAATGGCCTAAGTTATGGCAGCAATGGCTATGTGGATATGAATAACGACATGGTTGTGTTTCGCTATGCCGATATATTGATGATGAAAGCCGAATGCCTGATGCGGATGAATGGCGGGGCTGCCACGCAGGATGCGGTTGACCTGGTGAACCAGGTAAGACAAAGAAGTTTCTCGGCAAACGACTTTAAGAAGGCAAAATATACAACGGCTACCTTGACAATGGATGAACTGCTGAATGAGCGCGGACGTGAGTTTGCGTATGAAATGTTCCGGCGCGAGGACATGATTCGCTTTGGTAAATTTCAGGAGGCGTGGTGGGAAAAGGAAGCGGAAGGCGACAAGCACAAAGAGATTTTCCCGATACCGTTTACGGTGCTGACGGCTAACCCGGCATTAAAACAAAATCCGGGGTATTAAAGGGGATTGTTATTTACCATAAAAATGACCCCGGTAACAAACAAAGGAAGATGCATTCCGGCTGTGGTTTATTTTACAACATTACTTAGTCATTTGATCTATAAAAAAGACTGCCAGCGTGGCCTTTTCGGGCAGAAGATAAAGCGCACTTTATTCGAAGCTTAGTCGAACAATAGTCGAAGACAAGCTGAACGAAAGAAAGAGCGACAAAGTAGCACATGGCTGCTATTTAACCCCAATAGTATTTAATTATTAAAGATAGAATGATGCGAACTTCAGGGAACAGGATGGGATGGGTGGTAGCAATGGTGGTACTAATTGCGGCGTGCAATAACCGCGACGAGAGCCACACCAATTACAGCGGCTGGGACAGGGCATCGGGCAATGCGGACGGGAATAAGTATTCGTCGCTTACGCAAATTGACACCAGCAATGTAGCAACGCTGCAAATAGCATGGGAGTTTCATACGGGGGACATGGACACGGCGGCGCACTCGCAAATCCAGTGCAACCCGATTATGATTGACGGCGTAATGTATTGCACCTCCCCCATGCTGAAAGTGTTTGCAGTGGATGCGGCTACGGGCAAACAGAAATGGGTGTACTCGCCGTACGATACGGTGACGGAAGATAAGAACGGGCATTTTAACCTGAATAATAACCGGGGCGTAACCTACTGGAGCGATGGTAAAGACGATAAGCGCATCTTTTATGCGGCGGGTCCGTACCTGATTTGCTTAGATGCGAATACGGGTAAAATCATTACCAGCTTTGGCACAGATGGAAAGGTGGATCTGCACGACGGGCTGGATATGCAGGGCGTAAAGGATTTGTTCGTAACGGAAACGTCGCCGCCATCGGTGTATAAAGACATGCTGATCTGCGGTACGCGCGTAAGCGAGGGCATGGATGCAGCACCGGGCGATATTCGCGCTTACAACGTAAAAACGGGAAAGATAGCCTGGCAGTTTCATACCATACCGCACCCAGGCGAGGCTGGCTACGAGACCTGGGAAAATAAAGATGCTTATAAATACACCGGCGGCGCAAACAACTGGATGGGCATGACGGTTGATCAGAACAGAGGTATCGCTTACATCCCGATTGGATCGGCTTCGATGGACTTTTATGGAGGAAAGCGTAAAGGCTCGAATCTCTTTGCGGATTGTATGCTGGCGCTGGACGCGGCTACAGGTAAGGAGAAGTGGCACTTTCAGTATTTGCACCATGATACGTGGGATTATGATCCTTCTTCCGCCCCGGTGTTATTAACCGTAAACCGCGATGGTAAAAAGATAGACGCAGTGGCGCAAACCACGAAGACGGGTTTTGTATATGTGTTTGATAGAGACAATGGCAATCCCTTGTTTCCTGTTAAGGAAACGCCTATGGATACCATTACGGATTTAATAGGCGAAAAGCTGTGGCCCACGCAGCCCATTCCGCAGAAGCCTGCGCCGTTTGTGAGGCAGGTATTAACACAGAAAGACGTGAATCCTTATTTACCTAAAAAAGAATACGATTCTGTTTACGAGTTGCTGGGTAAAGTGCATACAGGACGGATGTTTACGCCGCAATCGAAAACCGGCACGATCATCTTTCCCGGCTTTGACGGTGGCGCCGAATATGGCGGCCCGGCTGTAGACCCGGAAACGGGTGTGCTCTACACTAATGACAACCAGATGGCGTGGATACTGCAGATGTATGACATTGACCCGGCGGAACACATGGAGACATTTGCGGAAGCGGGACCGCGCCTGTATAAGGCTAACTGCATGGCCTGCCATGGACCGGACAGAAAGGGTGGCGGCAACTATCCGTCTATAGTGGATGTGAACAAGAAGCTGGATAAAGACCAGTTTATCTCGTTCATTAACGTGGGCAGGCGTATGATGCCGGCGTTCCTGTATTTGCCGGAGTCCGACAAGGAAGCCATTGCTTCTTACGTGCTGAACCTGCAGAAGGAAAAGAGCCGGAAATATGAGTCGAAAAAGACGGCGATTGATTCGTTCCGCGCATTGCCATACGAAATATCGGGATACAACAAGTTTTATACAAAAACGGGACAGCCGGGTTTAGCACCGCCGTGGGGCGTGCTGAATGCCATTGATTTGAATAACGGCGACTACAAGTGGAAACAGCCGTTTGGCGAAAACCAGTTTGAAGGCGCGCCGGCAGGTACGGGCTGCGAGAACTATGGGGGTCCTATCGTTACGAAAGGCGGCTTGCTAATCCTGGGCGCGACTAAGGACGGCATGTTTAGGGCGTATAACAAACGCACGGGAAAGCTGTTGTGGCAAACGAAACTGCCTGCAGCTGCGTTCTCTACGCCGGCTACCTACGAGGCGAATGGGAAGCAATACATTGTTATTGCGTGCGGCGGCGGGAAACTGGGCACGAAGTCGGGCGATAGTTATGTGGCATTTGCGCTGCCGGATGTGAAGGAGACGGCGGGGAGGTAAGAAGGTTGCAGTATTTGTTGATGTGCTATAGGCATTGACTGTTTGTAGGAGGAAGTTATAAAAGGGAGGGATGCTCCGTAGGAGCTGCCTGTTTTTTGTAACCGGTAAGTAAGAACAGGCAGTTCCTACGGAGCAGTGATAAATCTTGTATGTGCATAAGTTCTACAAACAGGGAGCCCCTACCGGGGCAGGGCGGAATGTAGAATATGTGTGATTGGGACAAATGGGGGGTCTTATTGGGGCAAGGCGGAACTTGAAATATGTGCGATTGCTCATTTATGTGCCGTAGGCACTACTTGTTTGTAGAAGGAAGAATTGGTAAAAAGGGAGGGATGCTCCGTAGGAGCTGCCTGTTTTTTGTAACCGGTAAGGAAGAACAGGCAGCTCCTACGGAGCAACAGAGAAGATTGCACATCGAGAACTTCTACAAACAGAAAGCCCCTATTGGCGCAGGCTGTTTGTAGAAGTTGGATAATTTCTTTAGACAGGGAATCTTTACAGGGTATAGTAATCGAAGACCTTTTATCTGGCTATTGATATTTTACTTATTTATAATGCTTGTTTTTTAATTAAAGAATGCTATGGCAAATACATACACACAATTATACATTCACTGTGTATTTGCCGTAAAGTACAGGCAGGCAATTATTCAGGCACCGTGGGAAGAAGAGATGCATAAGTATATAACCGGTATTGTTCAGAACAATGGTCATAAACTATTGGCTGTGAATTCTGCCGGTGATCATACGCATCTGTTTATTGGGCTAAACCCGAAACAATCTATATCAGACCTGATGCGATTGGTAAAGGGTGATAGTTCTGAATTTATTAATCAAAAGAAATTCACAAGCCACAAGTTTTTTTGGCAGGAAGGTTACGGCGCTTTCAGCAATAGCCGTTCGCAGGTAGATGAAGTGATAAAGTATGTAATGAACCAGAAAGAACATCACAAAAAGAAGCTGTTTTTAGATGAATACAGAGACATGTTGCGCTCGTATGTGGTGGATTATAATGAGTCGTACATCTTTCAGAACCTGCTGGACGATTCGTTGTAGAAACTTCTTACAAACAGGACGATAGAGAACGAT
This sequence comes from Ilyomonas sp., assembly GCA_965199905.1. Lineage (GTDB taxonomy): Bacteria > Bacteroidota > Bacteroidia > Chitinophagales > Chitinophagaceae > Ilyomonas. Next base: position 2,341,612 of record OZ241366.1, read on the forward strand.
GTGCCGTAGGCGCTTCCTGTTTGTAGTAGTAGAGACAAGACAAGTAATTTTAAGTGTGCCGTAGGCACTACCCGTTTGTAGTAGAAACAAGACAGGCAATTTAGATGTGCCGTAGGCACTACCCGTTTGTAGTAAAGAGGCTTGTTTAATTTATGAATGAATGCTCCGTAGGAGCTACCTGTTTGTTGTAATTGGTAACAAAGAACAGGTAGCTCCTACGGAGCAAAAAAGAAATGAATTCCATTACTTTTTACAAACAGGAAGCCCCGCCGGGGCGTAAAGAACAAATCATTTTGGTTATGAAAATAAGAAGAAGAGCCTGATAAAAATACTATGACAATGTACAACCATTCACGCCGTCATTTTTTTAAACAAGCCGGTTGCCTTGCCGGGGCAGCACTGGTAAGCGGTGCGGATGTGTTTGCGAAGCCAAAAAATACTGACATCTTCCTGGCAGGACACATCTGGGCGTACGCCAGCCGCTACCCGCCCAACTGGGATTGCACACCGATACTGGATACCATTTTCAGCGATTTGAAATGGGCAGGCATGGATGGCATTGAGATCATGGAATCGCTGCTGCATCATGACGATGCAGTACAACGGTTTAACGACCTGATTGGTAAGCATAAGATACCCGTTATCGGCACATCGTATTACAATGATATGTGGGACAAAGACCAGCAGGCAACGATACTGGAAGATGTGGAACTGACGGTAAGCCGGTTACACGGGATTGGCGCGACGATGATTGGACTCACGGTTGGCGATGCCGAACGGCAGAAGACAGAGGCAGAGCTTGACGTGCAGGCAGAAACATTGCAACAGGTAATGAAGATTTGCAGTAAGTATAATGTAGTTCCCAACCTGCACAACCACACGTTTGAGATGGCGTACAATATGGTTGATTTTAAAAGCAATGTGATCAAAGTGCCGGACATTGCCTTGGGACCTGATTTGAACTGGCTGGTGCGTAGTAAGATCGACCCGGTTTGGTTCATCAACACGTATGGTCACCGTATGGTGTTTATGCACATCCGCGACCAGGATGCGGCTGGTAAATGGACGGAAACGGTAGGTAGCGGCACCACTGATTTTGCAGGCATTGCGGCGGCACTTAAAAAGATAAACTATACAGGCAGGGCAGCTATTGAACTGGCGTTTGATGCGCCGCCAAAGAATGAAGTGAAGGAAGACTTTAAGATGAGCCGCGAGTATGTTGAGAAAACATTCGGCTGGAGCTGAATCACAGAGACATGAAGTACACAAAGGAATACAGAGAAACGGGTATAGGAGAAATGACGCTATGCAGCTGATCATCTCCCGAAATCTGTATTGATAAAAGATAAGACATGGGTTTTACTAACGATAGCACTAAACACGTTAACCTCAATTCAAAAGGCGTTGCACAACATACATATGATGCCATTGTGATTGGCAGCGGCATCAGTGGCGGCTGGGCAGCCAAAGAATTGTGTGAAAAAGGCTTGAAAACACTGGTGCTGGAACGCGGGCGGAATGTGGAGCATAGTAAAGATTACCCGACGGCAACCACTGATTTATGGAACTTCAAATACCGCAATACTGTATTACCTAAACAACTGCTGGACGATAACCCGGTTGCGGCACGTTGCTATGCATTCACGGAAGCGACGGAGCATTTTTTTGTAAAAGATAAAACGCACCCGTACGTACAGGAAAAGCCGTTTGACTGGATAAAAGGCTACCAGGTGGGCGGCAAGAGTTTGATATGGGGACGATGGACGCAACGGTGGAGCGACCTTGACTTTACTGCGAATGCCAAAGACGGTTATGGTGTGGATTGGCCGATTCGATATGCAGACATTGCGCCCTGGTATAGTTATGTTGAGAAGTTTGTTGGCATCAGCGGTAATAAAGATGGCATTCCGCACTTGCCGGATGGCGAATTTATGCCACCGATGGAATTGAACGCGCTGGAAAAGCATCTGCAAAAAAGTATTAAAGAGAATTATAGTAACAGGCAGTTGATTACGTCGCGCACGGCAAATATTACAAAAGAACTGCCGGGCAGAACGGCTTGCCAATATAGAAATATGTGTGCGAGAGGCTGCCCGTTCGGAGCTTACTTCAGCAGTAATTCGTCTACGTTGCCGGCGGCAAAAAAGACTGGCAACCTAACGCTGCAACCGTTTGCTGTTGTGCATTCTATTATTTACGATGAACAATCGCAAAAGGCTAAAGGTGTTCGCGTGATTGATACGAATACAAAGAAAGAAACGGAGTATTTCGCGAAGATCATTTTCATCAATGCAGGTACATTAAACACAACGTTGCTTCTGCTCAATTCTACGTCTTCACGCTTTCCCAATGGCTTTGGAAATGATAGCGGTGCGTTGGGTCATTACCTGATGGATCATAACTATCGCGGTCATATTGAAGGCAGCTTTGAGGGCTTGCAGGACTTGTATTATTACGGCAGAAAACCAACCGGCGTTTACATCCCCCGGTTCCGCAATGTAAATGGTGATAAACGTACAAATTTTATCCGCGGCTATGCGGTGGCGGCTGGTGGTTATCGCAGTACGGGTGTTAACAATGACTCTATCGGTGCAGCTTTTAAAGAGGGTTTGACCGAAGCCGGCAACTGGGGCATCTGGATGAATGCAATGGGCGAATGCCTGCCATATGAAGAAAACAAAGTGTGGCTGGATAAAGATAAGAAAGACGAATGGGGAATGCCGCTGCTGCACATCAGTTGTGAGTATAAAGATAATGAGCTAACCATGCTGAAAGATGCGCTGGCAACAAGCGCGGAGATGCTGGAGAAAGCAGGCTTTAAAAATGTGGAAGCGTATGACAGCAATCAATCACCTGGACAAGGCATCCACGAAATGGGAACCGCACGCATGGGTAAAAATCCGAAGTCTTCTATACTGAATGGTAACAACCAGGTGTGGGCTGCCAGGAATGTGTTTGTTACTGATGGCTCGTGCATGGTGAGTACGGCTTGTCAGAATCCATCATTGACATATATGGCATTGACGGCACGCGCCGTTGATTTTGCAGTGAGTGAACTGAAGAAACAGAACTTGTGACGTATAGGTTTCCGGTAGTGTTGATTGAACAACAATTGCAAAATGCCGGAGGTGCTGCCTGTTTGCAAAAAAGGAAGTATGGAATGATTGGGAATGCTCCGCAGGAGCTGCCTGTTTGTTAAAAGCGGTAAGATGAAACGTATGATGGCATTGGTAAGTATGATCAAAGTGCGGAGCGCGTGAGGGATAGCAGCGGAAAGCCCGTAAAGCGGCGGGCAACAGAGGGTGTATGGTTGGTAATTGATAGTTGACAGAGGAACAGCCGCCGCTGCGGACTTGGAGCGGATAGCCCGACCCCTTGCGCAGCTTGGGGGCACGCCCTCATTATTACTTGTTTGCCAGATTGCTAAAAGACTGAATACTAACATTACGTATGATAAAACCAACGATTGTTGTTGCCGGAAGTTCTAATACCGATATGGTGATTAAAGCAACCTCGCTGCCACGCGCCGGTGAAACGATTTTAGGCGGTCATTTCTTTAAGAATGCCGGTGGAAAAGGCGCTAACCAGGCTGTGGCTGCTGCACGGTTAGACGGCAATGTTACGCTGATTGCAAAGATTGGAAATGACGTGTTTGGCAAAGAAGCAAAAGAAGGTTTTGTGCAAGAGAACATCCATACGGAATTTGTATTTGTTGATGAAGGAAAGGCATCCGGTATTGCCCTGATAACGGTTGATGACAAAGGTGAAAACTGCATTGCGGTTGCGCCGGGTGCCAATGCTTGCTTACACCGTGAAGATATTGATAAAGCAAGGGCTGTAATAGCTGGCGCTGACATTGTTTTGGTTCAGTTAGAGATACCCTTAGATACGGTGGCATATATTGTTCAACTGGCTTCGCAATTAAAAAAAACAATCATCCTGAACCCCGCGCCGGCAGCGGCTTTGAGTGATGATGTATATAGCAGGCTGACCTTCTTTACACCTAATGAAACAGAAGCTTCGCTATTAAGTGGTGTTAAAATAAATGACAAGGCATCAGCGCAGCAGGCAGCTAATTATTTCTTACAAAAAGGTGTAATAAATGTCATCATTACATTGGGTAAGGAAGGCGCTTTGTGGTGCCATAAAAAGGAGTGCATCAGCATTGCTTCGCCTGTGGTACATGCAGTAGATACCACGGCTGCCGGTGATGTTTTCAACGGCGCTTTATCAGTGGCGTTAGGCGAGGGAAACAACGTTGAAGAAGCTATCCGTTTTGCCACGAATGCGGCGGCTTTATCGGTCACTAAATTGGGTGCGCAATCATCCGCGCCTTACCGTAGTGAAGTGAACCATTTTATAAATCAGCAAACACAATAATTACGTTGTATGTTCATCATTGAAAATTATAGCACGGCTGTTCTGTTTTGCATCATCACCATGCTGTGCTGGGGTTCATGGGCAAACACACAAAAGCTTGCCATTAAAACCTGGCGATTCGAATTGTTTTACTGGGATTATGTCATCGGCATTCTATTAATTTCGTTATTGTTTGCGTTTACGCTCGGTAGTCATGGTGAGGCAGGCAGAAGCTTTTTGCCAGACCTGCAACAAGCCGAAAGCAATAATATTTTAAGTGCGTTTGCAGGTGGCGTTATATTCAACGCTGCCAACATTTTGTTTGGTGCTGCCGTTACTATTGCGGGCCTTGCGGTCGCGTTTCCCATCGGCATCGGCATTGCGCTGGTGCTGGGTGTATTCATCAATTATTCGGCTACGCAAAAGGGCAATGCAACCCTGTTGTTTGCCGGTGTTGCTTTCGTTATTGTCGCCATTGTATTAAATGCTGTTGCTTATAAGAAGAAGGGCAATAGTACCAATGCCATTACTACGAAAGGTATTATTATTTCGGTTGTTGCCGGTGTGCTGATGTCGTTCTTTTACCGCTTCATCGCGGCGTCTATGGACGTGGATAATTTTCAGTCGCCCGCCGCTGGCAGGATGACGCCTTATACGGCTGTGGTTATCTTTTCCATTGGCGTTTTCGTTTCAAACTTTATATTCAATACCGCTATGATGAGAAGACCGGTAAGCGGTGAGCCGGTAAGTTATAAAGACTATTTTTCGGGTGGCTTATCCACGCATTTCATTGGCGTGCTGGGCGGCATGATCTGGGGCATTGGCAACTCATTTAATCTCATCGCTTCAGGCAAAGCCGGTCCTGCTATTTCGTATGGGTTAGGGCAAGGCGCTACACTCGTGGCAGCCTTATGGGGTGTATTTATCTGGAAAGAATTTTCGCCGTTTACCGCCACAACGCGCGGCTTGGTGGCAGCTATGTTTTTATGTTTTATTGCGGGTATTGGATTGATTATTTATGCGGGTTTATAGAGGTCGCATCCGATTATAACGACATGATGAACAGGAACGCATCACAACTGCCGGCTTTTGTGTTCTCCGGTTAATTTATTTAAAACTTACTTATGCTGAAGCCGCTTTTTTTTCTGTCTCTTTTCTTTCTTATTGCATTCTTGCCAAAGCAGAAAGATGAATTGCCGGCACCTGTCATTTTCGATACCGATATGGGACCCGATTATGATGATGCGGGTGCGATTGCTTTGCTTTATGCCTTTGCTGACAGTAATAAAATCAATATTCTTGCTACGATGGCAAGCACAAAATATGAAGGCGTTGCCGGCGTGCTGAATGTGTTTAATACTTACTTCAAACGACCCAACATGTCCATCGGGATTCCTAAAAACTACGCAGTGGAGCAGCGCGACTGGCAGCATTGGACAGATACGTTGTTAGCTAATTATCCGCATCAAATAAAGAAGAATAATGAAGCAGAAGATGCAGTAACATTATACCGGAAACTATTGGCAAAACAGCCCGATAACAGCGTTACCATTATTACCGTAGGATTTCTGACCAACATATCCAATTTGCTGCAAACGAAACCGGATACCTATTCTTCATTAAGTGGCGTTGATCTGGTGAATAAGAAAGTGATGAAAATGGTATCTATGGCGGGTAAGTTTCCCGGAGGAAAAGAATTTAATGTGTTTAAAGACATCGAGGCTTCGCAATATGCTTTCGCTCATTTTCCAAAGCCTGTTTATTTCTGCGGATTCGAGATTGGCGAACACATCCAATGCGGACTGCCATTGGTTCATAACAATGCCATTCGAAACAGTCCGGTGAAAGATGTATTCCGCATTTCTATACCACAAGCTGCCGAAGACAGTGCGGGCAGGAAGAGCTGGGATGAAGTGACAACCTTACTTGCCATCAGCGATTATACACCTTATTACAGTATCAAAGAAGGCAACATCGTAGTAGCGGAAGATGGCAGCAATACATGGAATGAAAAGGAAAAAAACCAGTTCTATTTTATTAATAAAAATGCAGCGTCTACCATGCAACAAAAGATTGATAAATTGATGATGCACCAGCCGCGCTGAATCACATAGATACGGCAGAGCAGCACAAAGAATGATCTAAAATCACAGCCTCTTATTTATCCTTGAGCAACTGTTCTGTAAAGAATTTTGCAGAACAATAAAGATAAGGATAGATGGCTTTCTCCGTAGGAGCTTTCTATTTAAAAAATACAAACTAAAAGGATTTAATATGCTCCAGAGGAGCTACCTGTTTGTAGTAGTAGAAGGAAAAACAAGAAGAATTCAAGATGCTCCGCAGGAGCTACCTGTTTGTAGCAACAGTGCACATGCAAAATCCCTCATTGCTCCATAGGAGCTACCTGTTTGTAGCAAAAGGAAAGCAGGGGTTCAATATGCTCCGCAGGAGCTACCTGTTAAGTAAATTTAGTTATCAATAACAGGTAACTCCTGCGGAGCAAAAGAAATATCACCGATGCCTGCTACAAACAGGTAATGCCGATGGCACTGATTGGTTTCTGTTCCTTGTCGAAATGGATGCGTATTTTTTATCTGAATATCATACACCAACCCTGTGCTCCTCACTGTACTCAGTGCCTCTGTGGTGTAAAGAAGCGCGCAATCCGAAACGGCTTCAAATCAAAACCAACCTCTTTCTCCAACGCCATATCTGCCAGTATTTTTCCTGATAAGGAAGAGAATTTAAAGCCGTGACCGGAACAAGGACTGCCAATGATGATGTTCTTATGTTGGGGATGATTATCCAGTATAAAATGCTCATCCGGCGTATTGGTGTACATGCACACGGAAGAGTAATGAAACTGCGGTTTTATGTTGATATGATAATGTACAATTTCATCCATCGCAACTCTTTCTTCTTCACTCACTTCCGGCGATAACAAGTCCGGTTCTATCGGCGTTCCCGCATGGTGATTGGCGATTTTTATCCCATCACCCAAATCACCAAAGCCATAAAACGTTTTTTGCTTCTGATACTCCCAAATGTATATCGGTAAAGCCTTTGGAACAAGCGCCTTTTGCAAAGCAGGATTCTCATTTTTATACCAGTACAACACCTGCCGTTCCACCACCAAAGGCAGCTTCAATTCGGGCAGCAACTGACCTAACCACGCACCTGCACTCACAATCAGTTTATGCACAACATAACTTCCTTTATCAGTCATAATTTCAACGCTGTTATTCGATGGTTTGATGGCAATTACTTTCTCATTATACAGCAATATCGCGCCATTCTTTTTTGCCAATGTCAGGTTCGCACGTATGCATTCCTCCGGGAATAAAATACCTGCATCACGCTCCAGCACCGCCACCGTTTCTTCATTCACCTTCAACGCCGGGAAGCATTGCTGTATCTCATTATTGTTTAAGTATTCATACGCAATATCATGCGTTTCTGCACTCAGTTTTGCGCCCGTTATTACACCTGCATCCGCCGCGCCCAGCATCAGTCCGCCGGTCTTCAAAAACAGTTGTTTTCTATAAGCCGTTTCCAGTTCGTCCCACAGCTTATACGCCTCTTTCACCAGCGGCACGTACATCGGGCTTTCATGGTATGCCTGCCGGATAATGCGGCTCTGCCCGTGCGAGGAACCGAATGTATGCGGCGGTGTAAACCTGTCTATACCACACACTTTCAAGCCTGTTTTGGAAAGATGATACAACGCCGAACTTCCGTTTGCCCCAAGCCCCAGAACTATCACATCGAATTGCATAGAAGTAATGGTAATTCTTTTTGTAATGACACGACAAATCTATCCGGTTTACTCTTTTCCAGACAGCAAAAATACCCGCGCTCCCGAACCGATGAGAGAGATGTTTGCTTTGGCTGCATCCTGCATCGGATACATGATTTGTTCCCCCGTAAATAAATCGGTCAATACAAGTGTATTCCAGGTTTTGTTTAGCAAACTACGTACATCAAGTGAAGCCACAATTGCAACGCTATCCATATTTATAATCGTAACAATCGTCTCCATCTCATTCCACCTTCTGAACGCAATAACAGAAGGAGATGCGGTTGTTATTTCTTCCATCTTGCCATTCAATAAACAGGAATGCGATGCTCTTAACGCAATCACCTTTTGATAGAAGGGAAACAAGCCATTGCTGTCTAATGATTGTATGGATTGATCAGCCAAAAACGTCGGCTTCTTCTTCCTCGGAAACGTTTTTATGCCCGCTTCCTGCCCGTCATAAATCATGGGAATACCCGGCAGCACAAACGTTAGTATTGCCGCCGTTTTCGTTTGTTCCAAACTATGATTTGAAACAAACCTTGGCAAGTCATTGTTCTCCAGAAACCGCAGCCGTAAACCACCGGAAGCGTCATCACCAAACATTGCATTGTGCATCAAACTGTCGCGTTTCTTTTTGCTCGGATGGTTAAAAACAGTCAGTGTTTTTTCCGGGTGATATTCATATTGCCAGCTCCATTGCGATACCCAGCCGGTGTCTGCCGTCCAGTCGTACACCGCATCAAATCCCTTCGTTAATGCACCGCCAAACTCTTTATCTTCGGCTAAAAAAAACAGGTCGGGTTTAATGGCTTTCAATGCCGTTTGTAACCGTTTTCCAAAGTCAGGCTGCCGGGCATTCACGCCCCATACCGCATCGAAGCGATAGCCATCAATGTCATACTTCTTTACCCAGTATGTACACGCTTCTATCATCCATTGCTGTACTTCTTTGTTTATATAATTCAGGTTTACCAGATCGTCCCAGAAGTAATACACAAAGCCGCTGCTGTCTTTGTGGTAATGCGATGAATACATGGCGCCGTCATCTTTATGCTGGTAAAAGTTGTAGTAATGCGAAGCGTCTTTATACTTTGCTGCCTCTTCTGCATACGCGTGATGAATAGAGGTATGATTCGGCACGAAATCAAACAACACGCGTAGTCCCAATCGCTTTGCTGTATCAATCAATCGCTGCAACTGCGATTCCGTTCCCAAATCATCGCGCAGCGAAAAATAATCCGTCACTTCATAACCCTGGCTTTTATCTAAGTTTTGCATCAGCGGCTGCAGCCAGATGGTATTCACACCCAAACTTTTTATCTCCGGCAGCTTCGCCGTAATGTCGCCATACGTGGGGTTGGCCACAAATGCATGTGGTGAAATTTCATAAATTACCGCGCTGTCTATCCACGGCGCGTGCATCGTATTCATGTCGAACGCCTGCACCAGATTTGCCTTCTTCATCACAAACGTTTCAAACCTTGCCGTGTCCTTCCCCGATGTAACCATCACGTTAAAATAGTACGTTCCTTCTTCCTTCGGCATTACAATACTTGCCACCGAATCATCCGCATTGCGAATCGCCGCCCGCGCCGGGTTTCTCTCATCTTCTGTCCAGTGATAACGCAACGTTTGCCAGGGATTCATCACCATCTTTGTATGCAGTACAATGGTATGTTCTTTCACTTCCGCATATGGTATCAGTAGAGGTTCCGGGTGATAACCTAACGTCAGCCGCACTGTACCTGACACAATCCTCTTTCCACCTTCCCTACTCTCTGCCCAAACCGCATTCACTCCCTCATGCAACACAAACGAAAACCGGAACACACCTTCATTCACTGCCACCGCAAACGTCTCGTTATCCAGATGAATAACAATCGTCTTCGCCCGAATTCCATACACCGAGCCACGCATCGTTTGCTCCGGCAGCCACGCTACCGCATCCCGGCTATGCAACACAACAGATGCTGCGTGTACCGCAAAAGGAGAGAAGCAAAGCGAAGTCAACAGCAAAGAAACAAGCTTTCCAATCATCCGGTTCATCATATCGTTTTAGTGGCAGATATCTGCAACATGATTGTTAGGATATCCAAATCAAACTACATCATCTAATACGAAGGAACACACAACTTTCCTGCGTATATCATTCACGAATTATCTTATACGCCAAAGCTGCAACCAAACATAGCGAAACCGTTCAGGCACAGCCACATTTCACGCCACGCCTCGGATTATTAGATGCCACCATGATCGTTGCCGGCAGCATGGTCGGCTCCCACATTTTCATCGTCAGCTCTTATATGGAGCTGGACGCTGGCAGCGCCGGCTGGCTCATGGCAGGCCGGGTGCTCACCGCGCTTATAACGGTTGCCGCAGCCCTCAGTTATATCGAACTCAGCACCCTTTTCCCCAAAGCCGGCGGCACCTACATCTATCTCAAAGAAGCTTACAACCTTCTCATTGGCTTCCTTTATGGCTGGAGTTTTTTTGCCGCCATCCTTACCTCCGATGCCTGGTACGGCATCACTTTCATTGCCGGCGAGGTAAAAAATTCTAAGCGCAACGTGGGTCTCGCCCTCTTCCTCGGCACGCTCATCGTTACCACGCTTTATTGCCTCTGCAATGTTATGTATCTCGCCGTCCTTCCGTTGGGAAATTCACCGTCCGATGCCACAAGCATCGCCTTCGCGCCCGACAACCGCGTAGGCGTGACCGCCACCCTCCAGATATTCGGCGCCAAAAGCGCCCTCGTAGTTGCCGCGCTCATCATGCTGTCCAATTTGGGCTGCAACAACGGTCTCGGCATCTCCGGCGCGCCCGTTTATTATGCCATAGCAAAAGATGGTCTGTTCTTCAAAAGCGTTGGCAGGCTAAATAAAGCCGCCGTGCCCGTCAATGGCATCTGGCATCAGTGCCTCGTTGCCATCCTTTTATGTCTCAGCGGCAGTTATGGCGACCTGCCCGATTATATCTCCTTCGTCGTCATGCTCTTTTACATCATCACCTTCCGGGCATCTTCCGCCTGTGCAAAAAAATGCCGGATGCAGAGCATCCTTCTAAAGCATTTGGCTACCCGGTGTTGCCCATCGTTTACATGATTCCGGCGGCTGTTTTTTGCTTATCGCTTATTTTTTATCGTCCCGGTTTCACCAGCCGCGGCTTGCTCATTGTGCTCACGGGAATACCGGTGTATTATGTAATGATCGGCAGGAGGAAGAAAGAAGTAAAAGAAGATTGAGTAATAACAGGTAAGTAGTCATGCACAATTATCCAAGCAAAACTCAGTTATCAGATTCCGCATGGCGCTGAAGACGCCACAGGTTGCGGAATGACGAAACCGCTTTATTATCCGTTTAATTGTGCATGGCTACTTACTATTAAAAACGCTGGCAAGGTTTTAAAATCTTGTCAGCGTTTTATTCGCTTTAGAAAAGCCCGATCATTGCCCGGAACCCTGACCGGAGCGTCGCAAGGGACGATCAATCAAAGCGACGGACGATGGCTACCAAAAATGTATTTTGTTCTTCTTTTATTGAATTGCTGAATCTGCGGGTGCTTGCATCATGGTCGATGTATCCGGCTGTTCCATTGGCATTTCGTTCATGCCGGCTTCGCTTTTCATTCGCTTCATGGTTTCGGATAAGGAACCGAAGTACCTGGCGAGCGTGGCAAGACTGTTTTCTTTGTTGTTTGTTGTGTGCAATTCGGCATGACCGCTAATGGAGCCATTGCTGAAATTGTCGGACGTGGCGATGACATCTTTAAAAGTTTGCTTAGCTGATGCCGTTATGCTGGTTGCCGATGAATCGGCAGGCATGGCATTGAGTATGGTGGCAATATCAACATAAAAAACAACCGCATTTCCTTTGGCTTTATCGCTAACGCCGGAAGGCAGCGTAACCTTGCCGGAACCGGCTACATACTGCTGCATAAGGGACGCATCGGAAGATATAACGATGTTCCTGGCATCGGAATACATGCTGAGCGTCGAGTCTTCTGCCATAAAACCGGGAACGAACTGCCCGCCTTTTTGCACCATGAGACCTTTTTTGGCAAGGGCAGCAACAATTTTATCGTAAGCGGCTTTGTCGCCGATGGCGGCGTCAATAACCAGTTTTGCGCTGGGTGAGGCGTAGGTTTGCGTCATTCCCGGAAATGTTTTTTGCTCCATGCCTACGTTTGAAAACACAACGGCAAAATCGCCTTTGAAGGCATTGGTGACATCGCCAAGCGTAATACCTAAGTTGCCCAGGAACTGATCGGCCGTTTGCGCCAACCCGGCAAAGTTGAGAATGGAAACGATGAGTTTGGGATCGAAGGAAAACAGGGCGAAACCTGTAACCGCGCCTGGATATTTGTTGAGTAAATCCATATTTACTTTAGGTCCGGCGTATTTTTTCAACGTATCTTTAAAAGCATCGTTGGGATACGATTTCATATCCATATCCACTTCGCCATTGTTGAAGTTGATGGCGCCGGCAGTGTATGTGTCTTTAAAAAGATCGGAAGCTTTGCTCATGCCAACCATTGGTATGCTGGCGAGCGCACCGTTTGAATTAGACCAAAAGAACATATCTGCCTTGCCATCGTTGGCGTCTTTAAACTGCTTTACGGAAGCGAGCGAAGCTTCTTCTTTCTGAGAAAAGAAAGTAACAAGCTGTTGATGTGCTGCTTCCGCGGTGCCGGTTTGCTCGCCGGTTTGCGTATTGTAGCCGCTTACGTTGCTCATGATCACGATATCGTCCGTCCAGCCAATAGCTGAAGAACCTTTTACGGTGGCGTAGCTGAAATCTTTTTCTTTTTTAATTTCTGCACCCGGGCTTTTCTTTTTGAGGAAGGTTTCAAAATCGGAAGCTTTATCCAGAACAGCTACCACGCCTGTGCTTACCGTAGAGCCGCTCATGATGCTGCCGCTTTGGTTAACAAACAGGAAAATATCTTTGGTAACGTCGATGCCGGAAGATGCAATATCTGCCGACGTGAGCGCCATTGAAGTGTCTTCGCTGAAAGCGGACCGCATAAGAGAATCAAGACTGATTTTACTGTCGGTCAGTTTATCGTTCAGCTTTTTTGGATTGATGCTGAACACAACCGAAGCATCTTTAGGGATGTATTTCGTTTGCTTTGGTGCAGATGAAGTACAGGACGTAATGAAAACAATGAGAAGCAACAGCCAGCCTGCGGCCGTGTATCTTGTTTGCAACATAAGAAGTGATTTGAAGCGAAAGTATTGATTAATAGGACACGGAGAAAAGGGATAAGACGCCTGACGGCGATTTGCTTTAAAAGGATCCGGTGATATGCCATTATAAAGGCGGAATACTGCAAAAGTATCAGTAGCCTCTTCCGGCTTCTCCCTTTCTGCCTTAGTAGAGAGAAGAATTAAAATAAGATGGAATGGCTTTTCTACGGCAGCTCTTTTTAATTTACAGCACTAAGCCAACTTCTCATTGTCTGTTTTTTTTCTCATCCATTTTTTTCACTTTGCAATGGCTCGGATGCTTATTATGAACGAAGGTAATATGGCGTTACTATAGGGTTATTATGAAGTAAAGCGGGAGGAAGCAGAAGATGTATTGTACTAAAGAAGCTTTATCATTAGTGAGATTGTTACCGATATAGTTTTACGACAATACCTCAAAAGAAGCCGACTACCGGAAACGGGTGCCTGACAGTGCAATATAAGCGGAAAGAGTATTTGGGAAAGAACAAAGGCAGATGGCGTATTATTTTCCTCCGGAGCCATTTATGAATGGGCTGATAGTAACTGTAAAAATGCTGCCTGCGCTATTTTTGTGGGGCTTTCCATGGTAAAGATGACGATGTTTCTCTGCAGGATTTTTTATGGCTGTACGACTCTGTTGTGGCAACCGCTACCCAACCCGTATCAAGTATGTGTCCTGTATTTATTGAGCCCAAATGATGTGCTCACAGTGTTGAACGTTTAAACATTTTGTTTGCCTACACTATTTATGTGTTAGCCGATGTTTACCCCCCCCCCGTTGCCCTTTCCGCATAGCTTTTGCAGCTATTAATAATAACGGTTTCTTTCCGGCCTGTATACCAGACCATCCCTTTTTCAAAAGTCATTGCCTTTACTTACTATTTATCAATAAAAGCATTGCCCATGCTCAACCACCTTTTAAACGTACAGGAAAAACCTGTGCGACTGCTGCAACGTTTTCTGCACCTGATACAAGTGCCGGTAACCGGCACAACCATAGAACAGGTACTACTGAATCATCCCGACTATCCCAGCCTGCTGAGCCTGAGCGATGCCCTGCGCGGCTGGCATATAAATAACATTGCCACCCAGGTAAGTAAAGAGGATATCCGCAAACTGCCCCTGCCATTTATAGCGCATACCAACAGAGGGCATGCAGAGGCTTTCGTGGTGGTGACAGAGATAAATGAAGCCGCCGTAAAGATAATAACCGGCGAAGGAAAAGAGGAAACGGCAGCCTTTCCACAATTCATAAACGGATGGAGCGGGATAACGCTGCTGGCAGAGAAGACAGCGCAATCAGGCGAAACCCGATATGCGGCTAACCGCAGAAAAGAGCGGATCGGCTTGCTAAAAATACCCTCTCTTTTCCTAACCGCTTTGCTGCTTATTGCGGCGTCTTTTCTTTCCTTTTCCCCGCTGCTTTCTGCTGCGGATGCAACAGGTTATTTTCTGCTCTTATTCTGCATGCTTTGTGGCATTGGAGTTACTTCCCTGCTGCTTTGGTACGAGATAGATAAAGCCAACCCTGCCCTGCAAAAAATATGCACGGCAGGCGCGAAGACGAACTGTAATGCAATCCTCGGCTCAAAGCAAGCCAATGTATTTACGGGCTTCAGCTGGAGCGAGGCGGGCTTCTTTTACTTTACAACGGGATATGTAAGCTTGCTTGTTGCCGGCTTCGAAACTTCTTTTTCTTTATTGTATGTTGTTGTATTGCTAACCGCGGCCGCCCTGCCTTACACGCTTTTTTCCGTGTATTATCAATGGAAAATAGCGAAGCAATGGTGCCCCCTTTGCGTAGCAGTGCAGGTGCTGCTGGCGGCAGGGTTTGCAACGGCGCTAAGCACAGGCTTGTTAGGTGAGGCTGTTATTGCACTTCCCCGGTTTTCCTCCATTCTTTGGTTTGCACTGATTAGTGCTTTTGTAGCTACTGGCTGGTATAGCATAAAACTCTTGTTGCTGCAGGGCGAAGAGGGGAAGCGGAACCGGCGGGAATTAGCGAGGCTGAAAGCAAACCCGCAGATATGGAATGCGTTGTTATCAAAGCAGAAACAAATAATTACGCCTGCGGATGGCTTAGGCATAACGATAGGAAATCCACAGGCTGCCAATACCCTGGTAAAAGTGTGCAACCCTTACTGCGGACCTTGTGCCAAGACGCATCCGGAAATAGAGAAACTGGTTAAAGAAAATGAGAACCTGAAGGTGCAGATCATATTTACCGCAACGAGCGATGAAGCCGATAAGCGGAGCCTGCCGGTAAAGCACCTGCTGGCAATAGCGAATGGGAAGAATGAGGCAGTCACCAAAAAGGCTTTAGACGATTGGTACTTAGCTGATAAAAAAGACTACGACCTCTTCGCTGATAAGTACCCGATGAACGGAGAATTGAAGCGGCAGGATGCGAAGGTGGAAGCGATGCAAGCCTGGTGTAAAGATGCTAACATCATGTTTACACCTACTTTTTTTATCAATGGTCATCAACTGCCTGATATATACTCACTGAGAGATATAAAGAACTTCTTATCATAAGATATTGTTTGCGCGAACAAACAGGTTTTAAGGGCTTGTACCTGGCTGAAAGGTGAAACAGGTTATTTATTATTAATTTAAAATTTACAAAAAATGAATTTAAATTTTGGTACTCCGCTGAGCCGGGGTGAAATGAAGAATGTTATGGGTGGTGTAATGCAATGCACTTATACATGTACATGTAACAATGGACAAAATTCAGGTTGTCATGGCACAAGCAGCGAATGTAGAGATTGGACTATTGGAGCTTGTGGTAGCAGTGGTGGTTCTTGCACAGTTTCTAATTGTGGAAATGAATAATGAAAATGACTCAAAAGAAGGCATTATTTTTTTTATTAATGCCTTCTTTTTGAATTTTAAAATGAAAATATGAATAAGAAACGTAAGTGCTTTTATAAGGTTGCTTTTTATGTTTTACTATTTATATTATATAGCAAAACATACGGAGCTGATATTACAGGCAGGTTGATAAATTTGAAAAGCAGGGCAGTTAGTGCTTATTATTATGACAACATAGATGGATTTTGCAACATGTTGTATAATCCATCCAAAATAAATTTTATCAACAATTCATTTCATATTTCTCTAAAGAATAAACATTCAGGTTTTTGCATTATTGAACTGCCGAACTTAAGAGTGCCGGTTTATGTCAATCCTACTGACTCTATTCACTTAAATTTGTATTACTCATCAAATCCAATTAAAACCTCCAATTCGATTGATTCACTTATTTTTTACGGTAATAATAAGTTTGGAAATAATTTGTATAATGTTTACGAACGAGAAATCCTTTGGAAACAGGTTTTCTATACAAATAATATTTTCTTGGTAAGAAATCACAATGATGTTAAATCCTTATTCAAAGATGTTTCTTTTCTAATAGATTCATTACTCAATCCATTTACTAAAGCATATCAAACCAGATTAATAGAAAAGGAATATTTCCTTACTATTAAAGCTGATATTACAGCAAAAGTTCTTTTAAATACGGTTAATCTGCTGAAAATAATGACAGCTTCAGCAAGTTATAATTTAAATCACGTAAAAAAAGATACCTCTTTACAAGAGGTTGCGAGACTAAACAGTTCTTTACTTACCCGTAAATCTATAGACAGTTTAAAAAAACTATTTTATAGCACTTATTCTCCTTTAGATAGCGGTTTTCAAAGTTCTTGGTTAGGTGTCAATTATATTCAAGACTATTATCAGAATTCTTGGATTGATTTTATGAATATTAATTTTTATGATTCAAATTTTAATAATCTTATAAAAGATAACAGATACTTTGGTTTTATGCATGGCAGGACTCAGGAAATTGCGTGGGCGCGTAATCTATATTGGTATATTGAAGACGAACAAAATTTTCCTGCTGTTAAAAGGGAATACTATATGTTTAAGAGGTATCATCCTGCGTCTAAATTAATTAAATTCTTAGATCAAAAGATAATTAATAGAGAAAAAGAATGGAAAAAGTCACAAAATGACATGGATACTGCTTTATTAACTGATATCCATTTTCTTAGATTGAATAGCGACAGTACATTAACACAAATAATTCATCATTATTTTCCTGTTAAAAACGTGTTTATTGACTTGTGGGCTACCTGGTGTCATCCCTGTGTTGAACAATTAGCATTTGAAAAAGAATTACAAGCTTATTTATATTCAAAAGGAGTAGAAACGCTTTATATTTCTATTGATGATGAAACAAATGAAGAAACTTGGAAAAGTATGGTTAAGCGAAAGCACTTAAAAGGTTATCATATTTTGTCATCACCAGAATTATTAAAAAATATACAAGATGTATTATATAATAAAGAAACAATATCTATACCAAGATATTTGTTAATAAGTAAAGCAGGAACAATTATCAATACAGATCTACCTCGGCCAAGTGATATGGAAAATTTAAAAAATACTATAAATAAACTAATAAATTAAAAACAGTGTCTTTTAAATTTTACCAACAGCTAAACCAAATGGATTGTGGTCCTACCTGTTTAAAAATTGTGGCAAAACATTATGGCAAAACCATTTCCCTGAACCTGCTGAGACAGGAAGCGCAGTACAGTAAGGAAGGTGTGAATTTATTAGGTATTAGTGAAGCGGCTGAAAAGATTGGCTTCCGTACACAGGGAGTAAAGCTTTCATTCAAGCAATTGATTGATGAAGCGCCTAAACCCGCCATATTGCACTGGGGACAAAACCACTTTGTAGTGCTAACGTCAAAGGTGAAGGGAAAAATAATGAGTATAGCCGACCCGGCAAGGGGTTTAATACAGGTGCCAAAGCAGGACTTTATTCAACATTGGGCAACTACAAATTACGAGGGGGAACCGACAGGTATAGCCCTTCTTTTAGAACCTACACCTTCCTTCTATGAGCAGGAGGATACAAAGGAACATAAAGCGGGCTGGGGCATGCTCGCAGGCTACCTGAAGCAACAGAAAGCATTTATCGGGCAGTTGCTTGCGGGTCTATTGGTGGGCACCTTGCTGCAGCTTATTTTCCCGTTTCTTACACAAAGCATTGTAGATACAGGCATCACCACACACACACAACCTGCAATTTATTTACATTATCCTTATAGCCCAGTTTGCCCTTTTTTTCGGACGTACACTGGTAGAGTTCATCCGCAGCCGGCTGTTACTATTCATCAGCACGCGCATCAACTTATCTCTTTTGTCAGACTTCTGGATAAAGATGATGCGGCTGCCGCTGCATTATTTTGATACCAAGCAAACGGGTGACATACTGCAACGGATACAGGACCAGCACCGCATTGAAAACTTCCTGACAGGCTCTACCCTTTCCACGCTTTTTTCGATGGTGAACCTATTGGTATTCTCTGTAGTGCTGCTGATTAATAATACCACCGTTTTTTCCATCTTTCTGATTGGCTCCGTGTTGTACCTTTTGTGGATACGCATTTTTTTAAAATACCGGCGCAACCTGGACTATAAACGCTTTGCGGCAGCCAGCCGGGAAAACAGCGCGACCATGCAACTGATACATGGCATGCAGGAAATAAAACTGAACGGAGCCGAGATGCTGCGCCGGTGGGATTGGGAAGGCTTGCAGGCATCCCTGTTCAGGCTATCATTCAAGAGCCTCTCATTAAGCCAATACCAGCAGGCTGGCGCTTTTTTTATTAACGAGGGTAAGAACATTCTCATTACATTTTTTGTAGCGAAAGCGGTGCTGGAGGGGCAGCTAACCCTGGGCGCTATGCTGGCCATACAATACATTATCGGGCAGATGAACAGCCCGGTAGAACAATTGATCGGCTTTGTGCAACAGGCACAGGACGCCAAGATTTCGCTGGAACGACTTAACGAAGTGTACGAGGTGGCGGATGAGGAAGGAGCATCTGCTAACGGATTGGCTTTCGGTACCCAATTACCTCAAAATAAATCGGTTTGTGTACAGAACTTTTCCTTTACCTACGCAGGCGCCGGTAATGAGCCTGTTTTGAAAAACATAAGCCTGCACATACCGGAAGGGAAGGTAACGGCTATTGTGGGCATGAGCGGCAGCGGAAAAACAACACTGCTGAAACTGCTGCTGCAATACTATGACCATTATAAGGGCGATATTTTAATTGGCGGAGAGAACAAAGAAGAAAGCCAGGTATTGTATAACCGCGGTACATCACTAAAAGCCATTTCACCCAAATACTGGCGCAGCCAGTGCGGGAGCGTGATGCAGGATGGCTTTATCTTCAGCGACAGTATTGCCAGGAACATAGCCGTGAGTGATGAAACCCCTGATTATAAAAGACTGATTGATGCCTGCCGGACGGCGAACATCCTTTCTTTTGTGGAGGGACTGCCGTTGGGTTTCAATACAAAAATAGGGGCAGAAGGAAATGGCATCAGCCAGGGACAAAAGCAGCGCATACTGATAGCGCGCGCCGTATATAAAGACCCGCAATACGTGTTTTTTGACGAAGCCACCAACGCATTGGATGCGAACAATGAAAAGGATATTATGCACAACCTGCGGCTTTTTTTTACGGGACGAACCGTAGTTGTGGTAGCCCACCGGCTAAGCACTGTAAAAGAGGCCGATAATATAGTGGTGCTGCATAATGGCTCCATAACGGAACAGGGAACGCATGAGGAGCTAAGCCGAAGAAAAGGACAGTATTATGAACTGGTGAAGAACCAGTTGGAAATGGGAGCCGCCTAAATGAAACTATAGAAGCCGGCAACGGGAGTGCCCTTTGAGATAAGCTGACTGAACAGAATGTAATATGAATTACTAACTATCCTGAACAAAATAATATGCCATATACCATTGACAGTGGCGGGAATTTAGAAACCGATTATGCAGCCATAACAGACGCGACTTCGCCACGCAGCGAAGCCCTTACGGAAATTGTATATTACAAACCCGGGTTCATGATAAGATATGGAACAGGCATTTTTCTTCTCGTGCTGCTTCTCATTGTGCTTTGCTGCTGGCTGATACGATACCCGGACATTGTAGCGGGGAAAGCCGTGCTGACCTCTGTAAACGCACCAAAACCCGTGGTGGCAAAAACGGATGGCAAACTTGTGATGCTGCGGATGGAGGAGGATGCTCCTGTGCAGGAAGGTGATGTAATGGGCTTTATAGAAAGCACCGCCAGCCATACCCAGGTAATGGCCTTGTCGGCGTATTTAGATACGCTTGCCATGCTTTTGCAGAACAACAGGGATGCAGAACTGGTGAAACAGAAGGAAAGGAACTTCGGCAACTTAGGAGAACTGCAACCTTTTTTTCAAACTTTTGAACAGAGCTTTACAGACTACAGCAATTATATAGCAGATGGTTTTTTTGTAAAAAAAGCTACTTTATTATCGGCTGACAAGGCCTACCTGCAACAGCAGAATGCCCTGCTGCTGGCACAAAAGAAAATGCAGCAACAGGACCTGGACCTGGCGGAGAAAACATTTGCCATGAATGATACCCTGATGAAGCAAAAGGTAATTTCGGCGCTGGAGTACAGAAATGAACAAAGTAAATACCTGAGCAAGCAGCAGGCGATACCGCAACTGAACGCATCCATCATTGCCAATGAAAACGGGCAGAACGATAAGGATAAAGAGATAGCAGAGCTACGAAATACCGCCCAACAGCAAATGTCCATTTTTGTACAGGTACTGAATACCTTGAAAAGCGAAGTGGAGAACTGGAAGCGGAAATATCTTTTGACGGCTACTGCAACCGGAACGATATCGCTAACCGGATTTTTAGAAGTGAACCAGCCTGTAAAAAGTGGGCAAACGCTGTGTTATATCAGCAGTGCCGGCAGCCATTACTATGCGCAGATGCTGATACCGCAGGCTAACTTTGGAAAAGTGAAACGAGGAGAAGATGTGCTGCTAAAGTTTGAAGCCTACCCAAGCGCAGAATGGGGCAGTGTACAGGGCAAAGTGGATTTTGTATCTCATGTGCCTACGGATAGTGGTTATCTGGCTAAGATTATTCTTCCCAACGGTTTACAAACAGACTACAACAGGCAGGTTCAATATCATGACGGACTAATGGCTACTGGGCAAATCATTACAGCCGATAAAAGATTGATAGAGCAATTGTATCATACTTTGTACACCCAGGTAAGCCGTTGAATGCTTTCATACAATTTTGGGTTCATGAAATCTTTCTTTTCTGTTTCGAACATTACAGCGTTTTTAAAAAATAAAAAGCAGGGGATAAACATTGCTTATTTGTTTACCACCGGCTTTAAAAAATACCAATTTACAGAAGACTAATGTAAGCTATTCTGCCATGACCAGGGATTGCTGAGGATGGATGCTCCAAAAAAGAGTAAATACGCTACAATCACTAAAATATAAAGCGCTGACAGGCATATCCCGATGATGCCGCAGATTCTTCCCGCCTTTACATTGTTGAAAGAAGACGCTGTGTAGAAACCAGGATTGGCATTGTACAAATCCATGTCTTTTTTGGCTAACACCAAAGAAATAATTCCACAGACAAGACCGAAAAGTCCGTAACAAAAGCAAAGCACAAGAGATAAAATACCAAGCACCAATACCCCCGTAGCATTTGGTAAAGGTTGTGGTGACTGAGGTGTGAATATTGACTGTTCTGAACGGTTTTCAAATTCCATTACGAGGTGATTTTGTGGTTTACGACTTTGTAAATATAAAAGACCAAAATTAAAACCCCCACTGCGCAGGCAGAATATTTAATAATAACAGCGCCGTTGGCAAAACGGTATTTCAGATGCAGAAATGTGAAGGCAAAAATCCACAATATCGGGATGGCAGCCGGATACATGGCAAAGCTGCCTGCCACATCGCCTTTAAGCAAGAGCAGCACACTTCTTTGCAAGCCGCAGCCAGGGCATTCAATATGTAAATATTGTTTGGAAGGGCAAGCCAACAGGTGCGACTGCAGCCAATATATCGCTTTATCATAATATAAAAATAAAGGCGCCATGCAGCAGTTTTAATACGCTCTTGCAAACAACACTCTTTCCTTCGAAGGTTTGCCGCTGAGCATGTCAATGCCATCTTCCTTTTTGTTGTTTAAAGGAATACAGCGGATGGTAGCTTTGCTCAGCTCTTTTATTTTTTCTTCGGTTTCGGCGGTGCCGTCCCAATGGGCAGATACAAAACCGGTTTTATTATCCAGGATATCCATAAATTCTTCCCAGCTATTGGCTTCGGTAATGTGAGCATCGCGAAACGCTTTTGCCTTTTTGTACATGCTGTGCTGAATGTCTTCCAGCAAGTGCTTGATGGTATTGGCTAAGTTCTCAATCGGGTAACTTGCTTTTTCTTTTGTATCGCGGCGGGCTACTTCGGCAACGCCTTTCTCCAGGTCGCGCGCACCAATGGCAATGCGCACCGGCACGCCTTTCATTTCATATTCGGCAAACTTCCAGCCCGGGCGGTTATTATCGCTGTCATCATACTTTACCGATACTCTTTGTGCTTTCAAACCAGGAATAAGGCGACCTTTTATTTCTTTATCAATTTCCTTTTTCTGTTCTTCACCTTTATAAATAGGAATGATAACCACCTGCACAGGCGCTATGCGTGGCGGCAATATCAATCCCTGGTCATCGCTATGCGTCATTACCAAGCCACCGATGAGGCGCGTGCTTACGCCCCAGCTTGTTGCCCACACATAATCGAGCTTGTTGTTTTTATCGCTGAACTTAACATCGAATGCCTTCGCAAAATTTTGCCCCAAAAAATGTGAAGTACCAGCCTGCAAAGCCTTGCCATCCTGCATCAAGGCTTCAATACAATATGTATCTTCAGCACCGGCAAAACGCTCGCTCTCGGTTTTTACCCCTTTAATAACCGGCATTGCCATATAATTTTCAGCAAAATCAGAATACACGTTCAGCATCTGTTTCGCTTCGGCTACGGCTTCTTCCTGCGTGGCATGAGCCGTATGACCTTCCTGCCAGAGAAATTCTGCTGTACGAAGAAAAAGACGCGTGCGCATTTCCCAGCGCACTACGTTTGCCCATTGGTTAATAAGCAGCGGCAAATCGCGATACGATTGTATCCAGGTTTTATAAGTATTCCAAATGATGGCTTCGCTCGTTGGGCGAACCACGAGTTCTTCCTCCAG
Source organism: Ilyomonas sp. (assembly GCA_965199905.1). GTDB lineage: Bacteria > Bacteroidota > Bacteroidia > Chitinophagales > Chitinophagaceae > Ilyomonas. The sequence continues at coordinate 2,365,134 of OZ241366.1, forward strand.
CTTTGCCTCCGGGTCCACAATTAGTTTTCCTTTATTGTCAGGATCACTTTTTAATCGGTAATGTGTTACTACGGCACACTCTTTTGCGAAGCCCTCTGCATTTTTTTCTTCGGCTTCAAACAAACTTTTGGGAACAAAAAGAGGAAAGTAAGCATTGGTATGCCCCGTTTTCTTAAACATTTTGTCGAGTACATCCCGCATGTTCTCCCACAGTGTGTAGCCATACGGTTTTATAACCATGCAGCCACGCACGGCGCTGTAATCGGCAAGTTGCCCTTTTAAAACCAAATCATTGTACCATTGAGAATAATCTTCAGCGCGGGACGTAATTTCTTTACTCATAATTCGGCGAACGCATCCTGCAAACGGGTCAGCAATTTCTTTTTACAATAAATGGATGCTTATTTGCAGGATTATCTTTTTATTTGTAAGATACCTTTTTACAGGCAGCGCAAAAGTAGTAATTTAGTGTCTTAAAAGAAATGAAGGCCATGATGAAGAAGAATGTCTTGCCGTTGATGCTGATGCTTGCCGTGTTTGCAAGCTGTTCATCGGCTTATAAAACCGCCCAAACACCAGATGATGTTTATTATTCACCCGGTAAAGTGAAAGAATACGCCGCCGCAACGACTGAAAACAGGGACGACCAATACGCCCGCAACGACAGCCGCACGCGCCGGAGCTACGACGATTATGAAGATTATAGCAGCAGCAGCGACGATAACTACCTGCGCATGAAAATCCAGAACCGCTACCAATGGGAGGGTTTGGATGATTATGATTATTGGTATAGTCCCAATTATGCTTATAACAACTATTACGGTTTCAACAGCTTTAATCCTTATACATTCAATAGCTGGGGATTGAGTTATGGTTACAGTCCGTTTACCAGCATACAACCTTATAGCTGGTTCAACAGCTATTATCCATCGTACGGTTTTGGGTATGGTTACTCGCCATATAGCAGCGGTTTTTATGGGCACAACAGTGGCTATGGCTATTATGGTTATTCACCTGTAAATGTAATTGTTACCAATACCAACAGAACACACACATCGCGCCCGTTGCTGGGAGCTTACGTGAACCGGAATTATAACAACGGTTCTAATAACACCAACAATAATGGCCGGTATGTGCCTGCCAAAAATGGATACAACAGGTATAATAACGCGGCTCGTTACAACAATAATAATAATATTAATAATAACAATACGCCGGCCCGCACTAACAACACAAACACTTTCACGCCATCACGCAGCTATACACCATCTTCTTCCGGCAGCAGCAGTTCCGGCGGTGGCAGTGTAAGTCGCCCGGTGCGTCACTAATTGATTCCTGTTGTTTATTATAAAATATTTACAGACCTTATTTATATTGGTTCTTTTACCTTCTAACAGCCGGCCGCTAAAGGGCTGGCTGTTTTTGAATCATCCCATTATGAAGACATTTGTTTGCTTCCTGTTTCTTTCTTTTTCCGGAGTACATTTTGCTTTTGCACAAGCTCCGGATGACATTATCAAGTATAGTTATTTTCCGCAGCATGGTACAGCGCGCAGCATAGCTATCGGCGGTGCTATGGGCTCGTTGGGTGGCGACCTGACAGCGGCTTACGTGAATCCTGCCGGGCTGGGTTTATACAGAACTTCTGAAATTGTTGTGAGCCCGGGCTTTCAGTTTAATAAGAACAATGCCGACTATAATGGTTTTAATACATCCTCAACAAAAAGCGCTTTTGATCTTGGGTTAACGGGTGCCGTATTTGGTTTGCAAAGCCGGTATAGCCGCAACCGCAGCGAGGCATTTGCAGTAGCGGTAAACCAAACAGCTAACTTTAATAACACGCTTACTTATTCCGGCCAGAACGCCTACAGCAGTTATTCGGAGCAGTTTGCAGAGGAAATAAAATACAATGGCTATGATCCTAATAGTTTGTTAAGTGCCGGCAATTCGCCCGCACCATTTACCAGTTCGTTGGCTTACACTACCGTTTTGGTTGAGATAGATGATACGACCAATCCTGGTCAGAATTCAGTATACGGAGTTCCCGAAGTTTATTTAGCGAATGGCGGTGTACTGAATCAAACAAAAACCATCAAAACGACGGGCGGCATTTATGAAGTAGCGCTCAGTTATGCTGCCAATACAAACGATAGGTTTTATTATGGTATAACGCTGGGTATTCCGATTGTTACCTATACACGGAACTCGTACATTAAAGAAGAAGCTACTACAACCGATGAGGTGAATCATTTTGAATATTCGGAATGGAATGATAAGCTGAAAACAAATGGATATGGTATCAATGTAAAGTTGGGATTGATGTTTAAACCTACGGACTACGTGAGACTTGGACTTGCTGTTCATTCTCCCACTTATTATAAATTAACGGATGAAGAAAGCGGCGATATGGCAACGCAATATTCCGGTAATGATCTTTTTACTGCTAACAGTGCACAGTTCACCAGCGGCGGCATTGGCAGCAGCGGATACCTTATGCATTCGCCATGGAAGTTTATTGCCAGCGGCTCTTATGTATTCCGCGAAGCCAGCGATGTACAGCAGCAGCGTGGTTTTATTACGGCTGATGTGGAGTATGTTACTTATCCGGCTTCCTCTTACCACAGCGATGGAGAATTTGTAGGTGAAGACGAAGACACTTATTATACGGCTTTAAACAGTGTAATTAAAGATTACTACAAAGGCGCTTTTAACTTCCGGGTTGGCGGCGAATTAAAGTTCAACACACTTGCCGTAAGATTGGGCGGCGCTTTCTATGGCAACCCTTACAACGATGATGCGCTGAAATCAAACATCACACAACTCAGCGGCGGTTTAGGCTACCGCAACAAAGGCATTTTTGTAGACCTCACTTATGCGTACATTATAAATAAAGACGTGAACTTTCCTTATCGCCTTCAGGATAAAGACAACGTATTGGCTACTTATAAAAACAACCGTGGCAGTGCTATGCTTACGGTTGGGTTTAAGTTATAAACTAAAAAATTGACAGCATTTTTATTTGCAAAGGCAGCATTTTTTCTCACCACAGCATCTAAAAAGCACGCGTAACTGTTTCAATTGAAACACCGTTTTAACAAGACAGGAAATTACTTTGCGCGCTTAAATAATAATACATGAAAAAATTGATGTTTGCTTTGTTTGCCGGAACAATTGTAGTGCTGGCAGGTTGTTTAAAAAACGACAATCCTACCAATTCCAGTTGTACACCGTTAACAACAGCAGCGCCTGCCAGCGAAATAGCTTCTTTAAAAACTTATCTTGATTCCAATCACATTATAGCAACACAAGACAGCCGTGGTTTCTTTTATACCATTGATTCTTCTGCCAGCACAACGCCGGGTTATCCATTACGTTGCTCTGACGTAAGTGTCGCTTATGTTGGAAAGCTTACCAATGGAACTACCTTCGACAGTGCTAGTGCAGCAACTCCCGTTTCTTTCAATTTAACATACGTGATTACCGGCTGGCAGGAAGCCATTCCGCTTATGAAGAAAAATGCAACAATGAACCTGTATCTGCCGCCGAGCTTAGCGTATGGCAATAAAGCGAATGGAACCATTCCTGCAAATTCAAATCTTATTTTCAATATAAAACTGCTCGCATTTAATTAGCGAAATACTGCATCCGGTGTTTATATTTTATAAAAGAAAAGGCCGGCGTTTTATTGTGCCGACCTTTTCTTTTATTCTATCAATCCTTCGCATTCAATCGTGCAACGCGAGCTGTTACTTTCTTCCGCCAGCTCAATAATTTTTATTACGTTATAAGCTTGTTCCGGCTTAACAGGAAATGGTTTTCCGTTTGCCAAAGTTTGATATACATCTTCGTAAAACAAACCATAATCACCCTTTTCCGAAGGCACTTTTTCTTTAATGATGTTTCCATTGATTTCTGTATGCAGCAAGCCCCAGATTTCTTCCGGTTCTTTTCCTGAATCATCCGAAAGCATCTCGCCCGCGCGCAGTTTTGCCTCCTGCGGGTCTTCACCGCTTTTGATGAAGGAACCCATGGCTCCGTGTATCAGATAACGAGGTCCCGGCTCGCGCACCAGCATACCCGCTTTCAACGTAGCTTCTAATAACCCATAGTCTAATTTTATTTCAAACCAATCCGTTGTTCGCGCATGTGGACGCTGCATTTTTGTTTGTGCAGTTATGTATTTTGGCAAACCAAAAAGAGTAAGCGCCTGGTCAATAATATGCGCACCTAAATCATATAAAATACCGCTGCCGGGAAATGGCTTTTCACGCCACGCAGTTGGCCGTTCTTCGGCACGATACCGGTCGTAATGCGCTTCAAACGTATGCACATCACCCAGCATCTTTTTATCCAGTATTTTTTTTATGGTAAAATAATCCGACACGTACCGGCGGTTATGATACACAGCCAGCAATTTGTTCTTTTGCTTTGCAAGGTTGATCAATTGCAACGCCTCACGTGTGTGTATAGTAAATGGTTTTTCTACCACTACATTCTTACCCGCTTCCAGCGCCTGCGCCGCATACGGATAATGCGTATCGTTGGGTGTGGTAATAACGACAAGGTCAACATCCTGTTGAAGAAGGTCATCAAAACCGGCAACCACAGTTGCATCCGGAAACATTTCTTTGGATTGTTGATGATGCCTTTCCAATACACTCGTTACCTCGAAATGCGGCGATGCTTTTAAGAATGGCGCATGAAATACTTTAGCAGAAATGCCCCAGCCAACAAGTCCTGCCTTTACTTTATTATCCATCATTTTTATTTGCAAAAAATAAAGGTAGCCGTTCCTACCTTCATGCACGAAGTATGCACTCATTTTTTCAGCAACTGGTTATCAATTTACGGCAGACAAGTCTTCTTGAATTCATTGGCGTGATAGCCGGCATTGCTTCCGTTTGGTTTTCGCGAAAAGAGAATATCCTGGTATATCCTATAGGTCTTATCAATACCATCATTTTTGTTTTTATCAGCCTCGAAGGCAGCTTGTATGGCGAAGCCAGCGTGAACCTATATTACACCGTTATGAGCATTTATGGATGGATATTATGGAGTCGCAAAAATGATAAAGAAGAGATCATTTTACAGGTTACTTACAGCAACAAAAAAGAATGGCTGCAACAGCTTTTATTTTTCGTAAGCTTTTATATAGGTATCTTCTTCGCGCTCACTTATTTGAAAAATGTTTTTTACTCCAATACGGTTCCACTGGCAGATGCGTTTGCTTCGGCAACGGCTTATACAGGCATGTGGTTAATGGCAAAAAAGAAAGTAGAAAGCTGGATATGGTGGATCGCTACCAATATGGCTTCTATACCGTTATATTATATAAAAGGCTATGCATTTACCAGTGTTCAGTACATAGTTTTATTGGTAATGGCAGTTGCCGGGTTGATAACCTGGATGCAGAAAGTAAAGCAGCATAAAGCGGAGCAAGTGATGTATGCAAGAGATTAAGAAAGTGGTTATTATTGGTCCGGAAAGTACCGGCAAAAGCACGTTGTGTGCATTGCTGGCAAAGCATTTCAACACGACATGGTGCCCTGAGTATGCACGTGAATATTTATTACAGAATGGAACCGATTATACATTTGAAACCCTGGAAATAATTGCAAAAGGACAACTCGCTTTGGAAGAGAAGATGCGATCAGCTGTCAGCGATCAGCCATCAGAAAAAGCGAACCATCAACCATCAACCATCAACCATCAACTGTTATTTATTGACACAGACATGTATGTAATGAAAGTCTGGTGCGAATATGTATTCAAAAAATGTCACCAGTTTATTCTGGATGAAATTGTTGCGCGCAAATATGATTTGTACCTGCTTTGCAATACCGATTTGCCCTGGGTAAAAGATGAGCTACGCGAATATCCGGATGAACAGATAAGGCTGGAACTATTTCATATTTACAAAGATATTCTCGTAAACCAAAACACTCCTTGGATTGAAATTAAAGGCAGCGCAGATGAACGTTTGAAAACTGCTGTTGAAGCCGTAAATCAGTATTGTCTCACATAAAGCAGATCGCTCTGCAATTTTCTTATTGTCTTACATAGACGAAAGAACTTCCATCGGCTATGCAGCCATCAGAAATAGAAAGTGTATCATAAAAGACAATTGCCCGTTGCCTGTATTTATCGCTGTTATCTTTTGATTGTAAAATCAGGTTTTCACCACACTCATCTTCTTTTACCAAAAAATATTTGTAAAGCAAAGTATAGGATGTATCTGCATTTACAACTTTCTTAGTGAACTGGTTTTGCTCACCAAAAATTACAAGGTTGCCATTACCAGGTTCGTATGATTTTATTTCTGTCCATCCGCCCGATGATTCTCTCAGTTCCCATGTACCTTCAATTGCGTTATTTAATTTATCTTTCCTACAGGTGCAAACAACGGAACGATAAAAACGATAACCAGATGTTTCATCCTCAATCTTTATAGTATGATGAAACCTTTAATCATTTCGTTGCTTCATCCAAATAAACGACGGTTTGCATCATTACTTACTCCACTTCACAGATGCACTTTTTACATCGCGCGAATTGCCGCCAATATGAACAATAAAATCGCCCGGTTCCCATCCCCATTTCAGGTCGCTGTTGTAAAAGCTAAGGTCGTTTGTGGTAATGGTAAATGTTACCTGTTTGCTCTCACCGCCATTCAGCATCACTTTCTGAAAACCTTTCAGCTCTTCCACAGGGCGAGCTATTGAAGCCGCCGGATCGCTGATGTATAATTGCACCGTTTCTTCGCCTGCCATATTGCTGTTGTTGGTAACGGTAGCTGTCGCTTTTAATGTTCCGTTGCCGCTTACACTTGTCTTATCCAAACTAATATCGCTGTAGCTGAAATTGCTATAACTCAAACCATAACCAAACGGATATAACGGATCATTTGGCGCATCTAAATAATCAGATTTAAACTTCGGCCAATCACCATCATGAAACGGTCTGCCTGTGTTGTTGTGATTATAATAGATGGGTATTTGCCCAACATTTCCCGGGAAGCTCATCGTCAGTTTTCCGGATGGATTATAGTTGCCAAACAACACATCCGCCACTGCATTGCCAGCTTCCGTACCTGGAAACCACGCTTCTAAAATGGCGCTTGCATTTTTGTCTTCGTATAATAATGTCATCGGTCTGCCGCTTAGTAATACGACAACAACGGGCTTACCGGTAGCAATCAAAGCTTCAAGCAATTTATGCTGGCTTGGTTGTAAATCGAGATTGGTCATACTGCTCGATTCGCCTGTCATATCTGCGCCTTCGCCAAGCACAGCAACGGTTACATCGGTGTTCTTTGCCAGCCTCACCGCTTCATCTATCATCGCTTGCGGATTGCGTGCATCAATGTCTGCCTGGTTTCCGAACGCATTCACGCGCTTTGCAAAAACAGTATCATCCGTAAGGTTGCATCCTTTTGCATACAGGATATTTACAGCATTACCCACCACGTTTTTCATGCCGGTAGCAATGTCAACCGATTGCTTATAATCGCCGGAAACTGACCATGTACCAAGCATGTTAATCTGGCTTTGTGCTAAAGGCCCGACCAAAGCAATGGTGCCGCTTTTCTTCAGGGGCAATACGCCGTTTGCATTCTTCAATAACACACAGCTATGCTCAGCTAAATTTCTTGCAGCCGCACGATTTTCTGTTGTCATTACATCAGTGGACGCGCGGTTCTCATCCATGTATTTATATGGATTGTCAAACAATCCCATTTTATATTTTGCCTCAAGAATACGGCGACAGGCGGCATCAATATCAGCTTGTGTAACCTTACCTTCCAGAAGTGATTTTTTAAGTGTGGTTAAGAAACCTTCACTCACCATATCCTGGTCAAGACCTGCCTTCAAAGCCAATGCAGATACAGTTTGCAGGTCGCCCATGCCATGCGCAATCATTTCGCTGACAGCCGTATAATCCGACACCACAAATCCTTTAAATCCCCATTGTTTGCGAAGCAAATCAGTCAACAGCCATTTGTTGGCAGTTGCCGGTATGCCGTCAATGGTATTGAACGAACTCATTACGCTGCCAACACCCGCATCGATCGCGGCTTTATAAGGCGGCAGGTATTCGTTGTACATTTTGATACGGCTCATGTCAACCGTATTATAATCGCGCCCGGCTTCAGCAGCGCCATAAAGAGCAAAGTGCTTTACACAAGCCATCAGTTTTGTTACGCTGTCATAATTTTTCCCCTGGTACCCGCGCACCATGGCAGCCGCTATTTTTCCACCGAGATAAGGATCTTCCCCGGAACCTTCTGCAACGCGCCCCCAGCGCGGATCGCGGGCAATATCAACCATTGGCGAATAAGCCCAGTTTAAACCTTCTGCCGTGCCTTCTTTAGCAGCAATAGCAGCACATTGTTCTAACAAAGTTGTATCCCAGCTTGCCGCCATACCAAGTGGTATTGGAAAAATTGTGCGATGACCATGAATGATATCCAACCCAAAAAACAAAGGAATATGCAAACGTGAATTCTTTACAGCAATCTCCTGCGCCTGGCGAATCTTACTTGCACCCGTAATACCAAATAAACCACCAACGGCACCATTGCGGATTTTAGTATCAACATCGCTGCTCACAACAGAACCCGTAACAGCGCCGCCTGGCGTTACTAAATTTAACTGACCAATCTTTTCATCAATAGTCATTTTGCTCATCAGGTTGCTGACGAAGGCATTCATCTTCGTATCGGCAGATGCACCTGATTTGGTTTGAGAAAAGGCCTGGGAAGCTGCCAGGCAAAGCAACAGGCAAGCGTATTTTATTTTCATATCGAAACAATTGTACGGGCAAATGTAATGTGGTGTAATGAAAGAAAGTTTTTGGCTTTCAGCTATCAGTTTACGCCGGATATTCTTAAAGCTTCAATTTTAGAAACCTTATCATAAGTAGGCTTATTATATGTACATTTACAGAAACAAATGATTTATGAAAAAGAAACAACCCGGTTTTATTGTTGAAACAAGCAATGATAATTCCGGCTTGCTGCTTTGGCAGGTAACAACGTTGTGGCAACGCGGTATCAAAAAAGAACTGGATAAAACCGGCATTACATATCCACAGTTTATGTTGCTGACAAGCCTGCTATTGCTGTCCAAACAACAGGATAGCGTGACACAGATCAACTTATCAACGCATAGTAGTATCGACCCGATGACAACTTCTGCCATCATTAAAATTTTACACAGAAAAAAGCTAATTGAACGTGAAGAGCATCACCTGGATACAAGAGCAAAGAAATTGGCCCTTACGCCGGAAGGGTTAAAAACAACAAAGCAGGCGACAAAGATTATAGAGAAATTCGATGACCGCTTTTTCGAACCCTTAGGTAAGAAAGAAAAAAGCTTTCAGGAAAAATTGCAATCTCTTTTATTCTAACAAAGAGAAGATAAACTGTTGATGCAAGGGTTATTTTATTAAACAATAACTAATGATTTTTCTGTTGACGGTTCCATCCAGGCATCGCTTTCTTTCAACAAGCTAATCAGTTCCTCCACCGCGATAGCGCTGTCTACATTGCGTTTCACCACATCTTTTCCTTTATACAAAGTAATTTTGCCAACGCCACTGCCCACATAACCGAAATCAGCATCTGCCATCTCGCCGGGACCATTTACAATGCAACCCATAATGGCAATCTTTACACCTTTTAAATGATTGGTTACAGAGCGGATTTTTGCAGTGGTTTCCTGCAAATCAAATAGCGTTCTGCCACAGGATGGGCAAGAGATATATTCTGTTTTCGAAATGCGCGTACGTGTTGCCTGCAGAATATTGAAAGCCGTATTGTTGATGAATTGCTCTGCTGTTGTATTGTTTAAGTAATTACGTCCGCTGGTTTGCTTATAACTTGCGGCTTGCAGCTTATAGCTTTCGGCTGTCATTCCCAAACAAAGTCCATCACCAAAACCATCAAGCAATAAAGCGCCGCATTCGGTAGCATAATGGATCAAATGTTCATCAGCCGTTTGCCAATAACTATCGCAAATAAACACAACAGGATTTTTGATATTTCTGTTTAATAATTCAATGAACATGCGCCTAACATTCAGTATTGCATGCAGAGCTGTACTGCTTAAGCACAACACTATATTAGGCTTGTTAGCAACGGCATCTAAATAAGTGAAATCATTGATGGAAGTATCATCGCTAAAGCAATCCATCATCACGAAGTTTATATCATCGCTGATGATTGTTGCCGCTGCAAAACTGCTGTCTTCATAAATTGGAAAATACTTTGTTTTATCTTCTGCAATCTGCCATGCTGCGGGATACACGATCACTTTTAAAGTGCCGGGCAATGCAAAATCCAGCAGTTGATGACCGGTGAAAATATAATCTGCTGCAGCATCACTGATGTTCCATTTATCCGTGTTGTAATTGTAAGTATATCCCACACTTTGTAAGTGCGCTGGTGTGATGGTTTCAATCTTACTTAAATCGGCAATCACAACGGGCACATGAGTTCCGCCAATGTTATCAACTGCAAATGTTTCACGGCGCTTGTATGTGAAAGGTGAATATGGAATGGATAAGGTATCGGTTGCCAGGTATGAGGTATGAGCAGTGAATTGTTGAACACTCTCATCTAATTTTTCATGACTTACTTCTATTGGCTGATAGCTCACAGATGATGGCTCGCAGCTCATAGCTTTTCCTTCGTATCTCTTCACCAAATCTTTACATACAGGAATTTCAAATTCGGGGTCTTCTGTAAGACTTACACGAATGGTATCGCCAATGCCATCTTCCAGCAAAGTGCCAATACCGGCGGCACTTTTTACACGGCCATCTTCGCCATCACCCGCTTCGGTAACGCCGAGATGCAAAGGATAGCACTCGCCAAATTCTTCCATCATTTTTTGAATGAGAAGACGATAAGCCTGCACCATTACCTGCGGGTTGCTGGCCTTCATACTGAGCACGATGTTATGATAGCTTTCGTAGCGCGCAATGCGTAAAAATTCCATCGCACTTTCCACCATGCCCATTGGTGTATCACCGTAACGGCTCATAATCCTGTCGCTCAGGCTGCCGTGATTGGTGCCAATGCGCATGGCGGTGCCATATTCTTTACAAATAGAAATCAGCGGTGTAAACCGTTGCTGAATGCGTTCAATTTCTTCTGCATAATCGGCATCGGTATATTCAATTAGTTCAAACTTTTTCTTATCGATATAATTACCGGGATTGATGCGCACTTTCTCTACAATGCGCGCGGCAATTTCAGCGGCATTGGGTGTAAAGTGAATATCAGCCACAAGCGGTGTATGATAACCGCGAGCCCGCAACTCATTTTTTATGTTCAATAAATTCTCTGCTTCTTTCTTGCTTGGCGCTGTAATGCGCACTAACTCTGCACCAGCTTCAATACAGCGAATGCTTTGCTCCACCGTACCCAAAGTATCCATGGTATCCGTTGTGGTCATGGTTTGCAGGCGTATCGGATGAAAATTGCCTAACAATACCTCTCCTATCTTAACTTCGCGGGTTGCGAGGCGGCTATAATCAGTAAGTGAATTACAATATAATTGCATAAAAAGAATAACGACAGTGGTTTTGCACGTTTGTTTACCAAAGCAAAGGTGCAAAATAATCAGAAGATGAATCGTTAAGTTGAAAGGTTATCCTGGTTTGCAAAAAAGATGAGATGTTTGAAATATACATTTTGGTAAACGCCTCAATTAACCGTTAAAAGCAATGGCAGGCAAACCGCATAGCAATGCGCTCATTCATCATACCACGTACAAGATTAAAAGCCACTGGGCCGAGATGCGAAGCTCGATTCAGCCATTTGATAATCATGCCGATTACATTGCTAAATGGATTCTGCAACACGCTTACTTAAAGCAGGTTTCCTTTCATAACAGTGTTACAATTACTTTATGGGATATCGTTTCCAACCGCTTTGTGATGGTTTTGGACGAACGTAATATTACCGGTTACGATTTATCGCTGTACACAGCCGAGAATGGAGTTGATTTTTCGTTAGCCAATTTTCACCCCGATCATATTCATGCTCTTCATCTGATGAACCGTTGCGCCAGCGAGTGTATGTTGCTTCACCGCGAAGATGCGCACATAGACAAAATGATGATAAACATGGATGCATCGTACCGCATAGCCGATGGCAGTTACATCCATATTCTTCAACAAATTGTGCCGGTAGAAACGGATAAAAACGGGTACCCGTTTTTGTTTCTTAGCTACATACGCGATATATCTCACCTGAAAAAAACCATGTCTGCTTCTATGGTTTTTACCACTCCACAGGTTTGCAAACTCTGGAATTATGATGCCGATAAACGCGGCCTCGAAGTGGTAATGCCGCTCACCATGCAAGAGAAGAAAATTGTGCAAATGCTTGCTGAAGGCAAGGCAAGCCGGTACATTGCCGACGAACTGTCTCTTAGCCCGCATACCGTTGACACCCACCGCCGCCGCCTGCTGGCGAAAACCAATTGCTTAGATACCACCGCCCTCAGTGCGTATTTCCAGTTGATAGGATTGCTGTAAGTTATCCCGGAAAACTTTTACTCAAACTGAGTATTGACGACGCCTTCCCATCTCTCTATTTTAGCGCACTGAAAACATAAACTATGTAGAACCAAAATATTACCTGGCATTTCGCCATCACTCTTCATAAACAATCCCGTTCCCCAATCATTTTTTCAATTTTTACAAACCACAACACGGGAAAAATTGCGGTAGCGCTGCGCTGAAAGTACCGGCGCAGCTATGCATTGTCAGGATGATGTTTTCAAAACATTTCTACATAACCATCATCTTATAATTATGAGAACCGGGAATTCTTTCGCAGTCCATAAATATTACCAAAACAAACTTCCATTCAAGAGGCGCACAGCCGCTACTTTTTTTGTTGTCCTGCAGTTGCTAACAGCCAGTCTTTTATTGGGTGTAATACCAGCAACTACACAGATGTAAGCGGTCTCGTTTTTAACCCGGCAAATGCGCCCGACAGCCGCTACCACTATAGTTTTAATTTATTTCAGATTAATGCCAATGTTGCCAACAATATCATTTCGGCTCGCAGCATCAACCGCGGTACTCATTATAATAGTAATTCTTATAATACTTGCAATGTAACGGGTGCTGTTAACCTTGCCTTTGGCGGCGCTTCTTCATCAACCTGAAAGCTGACGATTTGTTTAAATTCAATAGCCGCGGTCTTGCCTTTAACCTGGGTTTGTTGTATGAATATCGCCCCAATACAGTTACCCTACTTGATACATCGGATAACAAATACCTGGTAAAGTATCGCTGGCTTTGCTGGATGCCGGCAGCATAGAATTCAAGAAAGATCGTGCCCGCAGCAGCGATTATAGTGTGGGTGCGAATAAAAGAGGGAAACTAATGGTGCAGCTTTTGTGTATAACTAAATACTAAATAATTTAGTTTAAAGGATAGTTTTGTGACATTATATTTTGACAACTAAAAAAGGGATTGTGAGCGAGCGGATAACGGAAAAATTACAGATACTGGCAGATGCAGCAAAGTATGATGTTAGTTGCGCATCGAGCGGAAGCAACCGGAAGAATACGAACAAAGGATTGGGTAATACCGGCATGGGTATTTGCCATGCGTACACAGAAGACGGACGTTGTGTTTCTTTATTAAAAATATTACTGACCAATCACTGCATTTTCGATTGTGCGTATTGTGTAAGCCGCAAAAGCAACGACATTAAAAGAGCCGCTTTCACTGTGCAGGAAGTGGTAGATTTAACCATTAATTTTTATCGCAGAAATTATATCGAAGGCTTGTTTTTAAGCTCCGGCATTTTCACGAATGCCGATTATACTATGGAGCGTTTGGTGCGCATTGCAAAAAAGCTGCGCACCGAAGAAAGATTCAATGGATACATTCATCTGAAAGCCATTCCCGGTGCAAGTGATGAACTGATAAAAGAAGCCGGTTTATATGCCGATCGACTGAGTGTGAATGTAGAAATGCCAACCGAGCAAAGCCTGAAATTACTGGCGCCTGATAAAAAGCGCGAAGACATGATAAAGCCCATGCGCTTTTTAAAAGATGAAATTATCCAGTATAAGGCAGACAAGCTTATTCATAAACATACGCCACACTTTGCGCCAGCCGGGCAAAGCACGCAAATGGTAATTGGCGCTACGCCGGAAACAGATTTTCAAATCCTTCATCTTTCCAATGGCTTTTATAAAAAGATGAACTTAAAGCGCGTGTACTATTCAGGTTATGTGCCAATTAGCAACGACAATCGCTTGCCTGCCATTGGTACACCTGTTCCTATGATACGGGAAAACCGGCTATATCAAGCAGATTGGCTGATGCGTTTTTACGGTTTTGATGTACGGGAAATTGTAGATGTAAATAATCCACATCTTGATATAGATATTGATCCAAAATTAGGCTGGGCATTACGCAACCTGCACCTGTTTCCGCTTGATATTAATAAAGCGGATGAACGATTAATTATGCGTGTGCCGGGCATTGGCGTGGCTTCGGCAAAAAAGATTGCAGGCGCCAGGAAGTTTGCAACGCTTAGCTGGGAACACCTGAAAAAAATCGGGATTGCGTATAACCGCGCGAAGTATTTTATCACTTGCAAAAGTGCTGATTTTGTAATGCGGGATTATTCTGCCATGCAGATAAAACAACAAATACTGGCGATACAGAATAGTAAATACGCAGCTAATTTTTCACCGCAACTAAAGATTTTTTAAGATGAAGTTGCTGGTGTATGATGGCACGTTTGCCGGTTTTTTAACGGCAGTGTTTGAGGCGTATGAATACAAGTTTGATGTTGCCAAAATTGTAAAACAAAGTGTTTACAACGCATCTGTTTTTGCACAAGATCATGTGGTAACGACAGACAACACAAAAGCGAATCGTGTATGGAAAGGAGTTTTGAAATATGCCGCTCATGGCGCCGCTGAAAGCTTATATCATAGCTGGCTGAGCGAGATATTTAATATCGAAAAATACCTGCTGCAATACATAAAATATCTGTTTGCCAAAAAGAGCCCGGTTGATACAGATTACAGTAATGCCGCGGTATTGAAGATTGCGCAGGTAACGAAACAGGTGCATCGCGAGCGTCATCGCATGGAAGCATTTGTGCGTTTTCAGCTTACGAAAGATGGGCTGTATTATGCGGCGGTAGAGCCTGATTATAATGTGCTGCCTTTACTCATTGATCACTTTAAAAACCGCTATGCCGATCAGCGCTGGCTAATTTATGATGGCAAGCGTAAGTATGGTATTTACTATAATTTAGAAACCGTAGAAACGATTGAGTTATTATTTTCCGAAGATGTAAAACAAGGCGGTTTGGCTATAGCTTTTGCGGAAGAAGAAGCCATGTATCAATCATTGTGGAAGAATTATTTTCAAAGTGTAAACATCAAAGCAAGAAAAAATACGAAGCTGCATATTTTGCATATGCCGAAACGGTATTGGAAATATTTGCCGGAGAAAATATAGAGCACGATGTTTAGGATTTACTATTGAATAAGTAAGATTGAATATTGTTTGCAACGAAAGCCTGAAGGTATTCCATTTGTCGTAAAAATCCAGCTAATCCGTGTCGCCTGTGTTCTATAAATCCGACCAGGTCTTCTTTTTCCGCACATAATATTTCCATACAATACTTCCTTTAAAAACACCCGGTGCTTTGCGTAATGACAGCTTCTTTTTCGGGCTGTCTTTTTCATCAGACAACATCCATTTTAAGAATTCAAAGTAGGCTTTGAAAACTGCAAAGGCATTGTCATTCTGTCTCTTCATTACGAATTGCACGGCAGCCAATCCATCCATCATAAAACGCAATGGCAATAACCACATATTTACATACCAAGGCGAATTGCGCCAGCACATAATGATATTGTTCCGGAAGTTGAGATATGTTTTACGTGGCGATTGATATGATAAAGAACCGCCACCTAAATGATAAATAAAAGATTGCGGGCAATACATCACTTTATAGCCCGCGCTATGCGCCCGCCAGCACATATCAATCTCCTCCATGTGCATGAAATAGAAGCCATACATACCACCGATTTGCCAATATGCTTTTTTGCGAATGAGACAGCAACTTCCGCTTGCCCAGAAGATTTCTTTTGCATCATCGTATTGACCTTTATCTTCTTCTACCCTATCGAAAATTCTGCCACGGCAAAACGGGTAACCAAGTATATCTATAGCGCCGCCGGCAGCACCGGCGTGTTCAAAAAGATGCTTGTTGGTAAGCGATAATATTTTAGGCTGAACGATGGCGATCTTGTCATCGCTTTGCATCATTTGCACCATTGGTTCCAGAAAATTTTGAGGCACTTCCACATCTGAATTCATCATCAGGTAGTAATCTTCCTTCAATCCCCATAAGCCTTTGTTGTAGCCAAGTGCAAAGCCATAATTTTCATCCAGCACAATTGTTTTAACCAAAGGGAAACTGGTATTTACAAAAGAGACAGAGCCATCGCTGCTGTTGTTGTCAATGATATAAACGGTATAATCAGGATAAGAAAGATGAAGCAGAGAAGGTAGAAGTGTTTCTAAAAAATGCCTGCCGTTCCAGTTAAGAATGGCGATGGCAACGGAAGGTTGATTCATTTGCAAAACATGTAAATAAGCTGACGCTGTTTGTCAATTACCTGGCGGAAATAAGGATTTTTAATAGCTTTTTCTTCTAATAAATCGATTGGCTTTTGAAACACATTTTCCAATGAAAATTTTAGCTCATAGTAGTTATCAGCATAATTGGAAATACCCATCGGTTCAAAATCTACAATCAGGTCAATGTCGCTATCGGCATTAAAATGATCAGTAAGAATAGAACCAAAAGCATATAGAAATCTAACCTCGTGCGCCAGGCATACATCACTAATATGATCTTTACATTTTTCCAGTATCATGACACATCAAATATATTAAGAAGAAAAGTGCTCCTGGTAAACAAGCTTCACAACTCTCCTATTTTCTCTGCAGCGAATAAATCCGGTTAATATACTTTCCAATCATATCAAACTCAATATTTACCACGCTTCCCTTTTCAACCTGCTGAATATTGGTATGCTCATACGTGTATGGAATGATGGAAACAGTGAAAGAGGTATTGCTCACATTATAAGCTGTAAGGCTGATGCCGTTTACACAAACAGAACCTTTTTCTATCATCAGCGGCGCAAATTGTTCATCAAAAGAAAACGTGTACTCCCAGCTTCCGTGCAGGTCTTTTTGTGCTATACAAATAGCAGTGGCGTCTACATGTCCCTGCACAATATGACCATCAATCCTGCCATTCATTGGCATGCACCTTTCCAGGTTCACCAGCTTGCCTTCTGCCCAGTTACCAAGGTTTGTTTTGAGTAATGTTTCCGCTACAGCAGTTACGCGATGCGCGCCATCCTGCAGGGCATCAACGGTAAGGCAAACGCCGCTGTGGCTTACACTCTGGTCTATCTTCAGCTCGTGGCTAATGACGCTTTCAATCCAAAAAATCTTATTGGTTTCCTTTTCCTCCACCGAGGCTATTTTGCCGAAGGCTTCTACAATTCCGGTAAACATGGGTGCAAGGTAAGATTCTATGTACGATGTCAGATGTGTGAGAACGGAATGGCATTTCAACTTTTGGAAATAGGGTTCCGCAGTAGGCAGGATAGCACGCAAGTTTTTGCATCCCTATCATGCAGCCTTATTCGCCCTTCAGTTCGTTTATGTTTTGGGTAAATTCATCCATACTCATCGCATCTTCTACCAAAAAATCGCCGATGCGGGCACGACATAAGCTGCTTAAATAGCCGCCAACGCCCAGCGAAGCGCCAAAATCGTTGGCAAGGCTGCGGATATAAGTGCCCGTTGTGCACACCACTTTAAAGAACACCTGGGGCAAATCGGTTTTGGTAATGGTAAATTCAGAGATGGTAACAGGGCGCGGCTCCAGTACCACATTCTCCCCTTTGCGGGCAGCGAGATAGACCGGCCTGCCGTCTTTTTTTATGGCAGAATGCGCAGGTGGTATTTGCATAATATCGCCGGTAAAGTGAATGGTGGCATTGTGGATTTGTTGTGTAGACAACTGCGAAATATCAGTGATGTTCTCCGGCTCACTTTCCTTATCATAAGTGGGCGTGGTGGCACCCAGCGTAATGCTGCCGGTGTATTCTTTTTCCATGCCCATGTATTCATTAATTTTCTTAGTGTATTTGCCGGTGCAAACAATGAGCAAGCCTGTGGCTAACGGGTCTAATGTACCCGCATGACCCACTTTTGAAATGCCTGTGAGAGTGCGCACTTTTTTCACCACATCAAACGATGTCCAGTGCAAGGGTTTGTTAAGTAATAAAACTTTGCCTTCTAAATAAGATTCGAGTGCGGGATGAACCGGTCGTTGCTTCATGAAACGTTTGTTTGTGCTCTATCTTTGCCGCCGCTCGGGGCGATTTTTTACTGCGCAAATATATCGCTGCTATACACAGCAGCCGGTACAGAAGATTATGGAAAACAAGAACAGGAAAGCAATTATATTAATGAATCTCGGCTCGCCGGATTCTACGGAAACAAAAGATGTAGCCCGTTATCTGCGGGAATTTTTGATGGATGAGCGCGTGATAGACATTCCTTATCTCGCCCGTTTATTACTGATAAAAGGCATCATTGTTCCTTTCCGCGCACCTAAATCGGCACATGCCTACGAAAGCATCTGGACGAAGGAAGGTTCGCCGCTGATTGTACTGACCAAACAACTGCAGCAAGCCGTGCAGCCGCATTTTGATATGCCGGTAGAAATAGCCATGCGTTATGGCAATCCCACACCGGAAGCAGCCTATGAAAACCTGCTTCGCAAAATGCCCGGACTGGAAGAAGTAATTCTCTTTCCGCTGTATCCGCATTATGCGATGAGCAGCTACGAAACGGCGGTGGAATACATGAAAGAAGTGCATAAGAAAAAGGGCTATTCATTCTCGCTTTCGGTAGTAGAACCGTTCTATGACGATACGGAATATATCCGGGCTTTGTCAGAAAGCATTAAGCCATATACCGATAAGCCGTTCGATAAAATATTGTTCAGCTTTCATGGTATACCCGAAAGGCATGTACGAAAAACCGACCCAACGGGACAGCATTGTTTGAAGGTGAATGATTGTTGTCACGTGGCTTCGCCTGCACACAAATTTTGTTATCGCCATCAAACATTGATGACGGCAGAGTTGTTGAGCAAACAACTGGAAATTTCGAAAGAAAAATGGGAACAAACCTTTCAGTCGCGTTTGGGAAGAGACCAATGGTTGTTGCCTTACACGGCTGTGCGTCTTGCTGAGTTGCCAAAAGAAGGCGTGAAAAAATTATTGGTTGTGTGCCCTGCTTTCATCAGCGATTGCCTGGAAACACTTGAAGAAATGGCGATGGAAGGAAGAGATATTTTTCTGGCTGCCGGCGGCGAAAGTTTTACAGCCATTCCCTGCCTGAATGTAAACCCGCTTTGGGTGAATGCACTGGTCTCTCTTGCTGTGAAAGGTGAAAAGTTAGAAGTAAATGGAAACACATTGGAAGTGAAAGGCGAGACATTAAATGTAAGACGATAGCATGAAACGTGAGAAGTGAAAGGTCATACACCTGAGACAATCGTGAAGCTTACCATTTCTACCTTCTTACATTTTATTTCTCACATCCCACTCCTCTGACTTTTCGCCTTTATTATATTCTCATAAATTTCTTTTCTATGCTTCTTAATTTGAAACACAAACATCTTGATGTTTACAAACGAATAAGGGCTTTTGTGAAAGAAGCTTATCTCGTTTCATTATTGCTTCCGGCAAAAGAAAAGTTCAATATTATATCGCAAATAAGTAGAGCGGCTTTATCTGTAAAACTCAATCTTGCAGAAGGATGCAGCCGCAAATCAGTGATAGAAAGAAAACGTTTTTTTGAAGTATCAAGAGGTTCGTTGACAGAAGCAGATGCTGCTTGTGAAGTAGCAGTTGATTTAAATTATGTAAGCTCCATTTAATTAGAACCACTTGCTGCTCTAATGAATACGTGTTTTGCTATGCTTACCAACATGATTAAACAACAGGAAGCATGAAATACACAAAAAGATATTTCCATTTATATCTCACTTCTCACCTTTCACTTCTCACCTCATGTACAATTATATAAAAGCACTTCATATCATCTTCATTGTTACCTGGTTTGCGGGTATGTTTTATATGCCTCGTTTATTTATTTATAACACCGAGGCAAACGAAAAACCTGATGTTGAAAAGGAGATACTTCACAAGCAATTTACTATCATGATGAAGCGGCTTTGGTATGGTATTACCGTGCCTTCCGGTGTGCTGACACTCATCTTCGGGCCATGGATGTGGATTATGCTGGATGCACTTCCGCAATGGCTGTTTATCAAGCTCATTTTTGTCGGATTTCTTTATCTCTACTTCATCTCGCTCCACCTCATTTTTAAACAACAACTCAAAGGCATTTACAAATACACGTCGCAGCAATTACGCTTATGGAATGAAGTGGCAACCATCTTCCTCATAGCTATCGTTATGCTCGCTGTTGTTAAAGAAGCTGTCAGCATTGCCTGGGGATTAGGAGGTTTACTAATTTTTATTATTGTTCTGATGAGCGCCATTAAAATTTATAAAAATATCCGCAGCAAAGGCAAGTATTCCTGATTGGTTTTGTATTGTCTCAATACTTATTTACACAATACCTACTACAATTGCTTCACCCTACATTTGCCGCAAATTATTGCTACATGAACCTAATAGAAGAGCTGCGCTGGCGCGGCTTATTGCAAGATATAATGCCCGGTACCGAAGAGCAACTGAACAAGGAAATGACGAGCGGCTACATTGGGTTCGATCCAACGGCAGATAGTCTTCATATCGGCAGCCTGGTTCCTATTTTAATACTTGTGCATTTACAAAAAGCCGGTCATAAACCCTATGCTTTGGTAGGCGGCGCTACCGGTATGGTTGGCGACCCCAGCGGCAAAAGCGAAGAAAGAAATTTGCTGGATGAAGAGACGCTGCAGCGCAATCAAAACGGCGTTAGAAAACAACTGGAAAAGTTTTTAGACTTTGATAACAGAAAACCGAATGCAGCCGTAATGGTGAACAATTATGACTGGTTTAAAGACTTCAATTTCCTGTCTTTTATACGCGATGTGGGTAAATACATCACCGTTAACTACATGATGGCAAAAGACAGCGTGAAGAAGCGTATTGATGGTGAAACCGGTATCTCGTTTACTGAATTTACTTACCAGTTAATCCAGGGTTACGATTTCTATTGGTTGTATAAAAACAAGAACTGCAAACTACAAATGGGCGGTAGCGATCAATGGGGAAACATTACTACCGGAACCGAACTGATACGACGCAAAGCAGGCGGTGAAGCATTCGCTTTTACCTGCCCGCTATTAACCAAAAGCGATGGTGGAAAATTCGGTAAATCAGAGAAAGGAAATGTATGGCTCGACGCAGAAAAAACATCGCCTTATTTATTCTACCAATTCTGGCTGAATGCAGCCGATGAAGATGCTAAAAAGTGGATCAAGATATTTACCTTTTTATCCAAAGAAGAAATTGATGAACAGATTGCTTCACATGCTGAAAACGCTTCTGCACGTGGCTTGCAGAAGCGGCTGGCAAAAGAGCTGACTATTTTTGTACATGGCGAAGAAGCTTATGAAGAAGCCTTGGCAACTACAGAAAAACTATTTGCGAATGCAACCGCTCCGGCTGAAAGTTTATCTGTTGAAGACCTCGAAGCAATGGAAGGCGTTACGCGTTTTTCATTCGATAAAAGCAAGCTGGAAGCCGGCATTGATGTGGTTTCATTCTTAACAGAAGTTACCGTGTTTTCCAGCAAAGGCGAAGCCCGAAAAATGGTGCAGGGCGGCGGCGTAAGCATCAATCGTAAGAAGGTGGAGAATTTACAAATGACCATTGATAAGAGCCTGCTATTACACGACAAATACATTCTTATCCAAAAAGGAAAGAAGAACTATTACTTAGTGTCGGTGAACTCACTTTGATGACAACGATAATTGCAACAGGTTTTATTTTGGAAATAAAAGCAGATACAGCTTTCCATCTTATATAATTATTCCACTGCCTTTAGGCTTCATTATTTAGGTTATTTATAGTAATGATGTTGTGCAAAAGGCAAGCATTTCATCCACCCGCTATATTTGAACTGACGAAAGAAAAATGATCTTTTGCATCACTGCACAAACATGGACATCACCAAACGCTTCGATAGAATTCTCAAACTTTTCTTCCTGCTGCAATCGAAATCGGTGGTAAGTATGGAAGAGATGCAAAAGCGCTTTGGCACCAGCGAGCGAACGCTGTACCGCGACCTGAAAGCGCTGGAAGCTGCCGGTGTTCCGGTGATCAATAAAGCCGGTTCGGGCTATTCTATTATGGAAGGCTTTCGCATACAGCCTTCGCGCTTTAGCCAGGAAGAAATGGTGAGCCTTGTAGTGGCAGAGAAGATGATGCAGAAACATGAAACAGGGTTCATCAAGCAACACTTTGATGCGGCTTTAATTAAGATAAAAAGCTCGTTTCGCTTTCATCAGAAAAGTGATAGCCTGCTGCTTGAAGACAAGCTGCAATTCGGCAGAAATGGAAATGAAAAAAACTACCTGCCCAATGTGCTGGATGTAATGGTGAATGCCATTCTGAAAAAGAAAATTGCCATCATACATTACCTTAAATCGGATGACGACAGCGCCAGCCCGCGACGCATAGAACCCATTGGTGTGTTTTACGAAAGCAGCAACTGGTATGTGTTAGCGTATTGCCACCTGCGTAACGACTATCGCAACTTCAGGCTTGACAGGATAAAGAAAATTATACTTTCGGATGATGACTTTACGCGCGCACATTTACCCATTGATGAATTAAGAAAAAAGACTGATGGCGGAGAAGCGACGCACATTGTTATAAGCATCGATAAAAAAGGCGCTCAAAGCCTGTATTGGGATCGCAATATGTTTGGGTTTGAAAAAGAAGAGACAGAAGGTGATAAAGTGATTATGCATTTTTGCTGCCGTTATCACACTACTTACTTCGCGCGCTGGTTTTTAATGTTTGCTGATATGGGTGATATTATAGAACCGAAACACTTGCAGGAAGAGCTTGCCGGCTTGCTGATAGCAGGCATAGACAGAATAAAAAAGAGAGCCTTTTAAGCTCTCTTTTTTATGGTTTGTTTTTTAAAACCTGTCCCAGAAAGGCGGCGGCTCAATGCCTAACGCCCGCAGGTACACATAGCCCTGCGCACGGTGATGAATTTCGTTGTCAACCATGTATAAAACCTGGTAAAGAATCGGCATCTGATATTGACCAAACATGTTAAACATGTCATGCATTTTGCTTTCATCAACCTGGTTAAAATTCTCTGTAACCTGCTGTGTGATGGCATCCCATTCCTTCAATAATTCTTCTTTCGTTTTTACATCAGGATACATGTTAAAAGTAGCCGTTACACCTGTGGCAATACTTTCCAGCCCGGGGCCTGATATTGCCATCACTTCCTTAACCAGCGCGGCAAAAGGCCGCATGCCGCCCACGCCGAATTCAAACAATTCCTTTTCCGGAAATTTTTCAATGGTCTTCCTGGTAAGTCCGCGATGCCCCTGCCAATGTTTTAAAAATTCACTCTTCGAAATGATAGCATTTGTGCTCATAATGTTTTGTTTTTTACGGTACAAAACTCAGATGCGATACTGACAACCTTTTGTCAGCATGAAAATGGAAAAGTAAATTTTTTTTGAAGTTTCTGATTTTGATTTTTTGGAGAAGTATAGCAATGATTTTATAACCCGCAATTTTTATCGTGATATATAAAGATGATAAAAAAAGCAGTTACAAACAAGTACCGGCTTTTTCATTTTGTGTACATAGCTTGGCTTGAACCAGGATCCCTCCGATTATGAGCCGGATGCTTTTATAGGAGGATTTGGTACAGATTTTCTGATCTGATTCTAATAATCAGGGGTTGTGATTACTGCAACTGAAAATCTTTTTTTCGATGCTGGAAAGCAAAAAGCAAACGGAAAATTTCCTGTTAAAATGACTATCTACTTATTAAATGATTAGAAGCGATATAAAACAGAAGTCGATTTAATCAAAGAAGGTTGGAAAAATATAGATTCTCCTAACTTCAAAAATGCCAGCCTGAAAACGGCAAGAGTGAATCTGATACTTTTGCCAGTGTCAAACCAGACACGCCGGCTCCAATAATGACGACTGAAGCTTCTTTACCCTGATTGTTTTGATTTGTATTCATCATATTATTAAGATTATTTTTTTGATCTGCCGCCACTTGTTTTTCGTAAGTGGCGCTTTGCAAAGGTCGCTTTACATTGATACTTGTTTGGTTAATCGTTCGCGGATTTTGGTGGACGATTCACGAATTTAGAACACCTCATTCTGTGAAGTATATAACAGTGGCAACTGCTTTCCTTTCCGTAATGTGAATGTAGAATGCAAGATGAGGTTGGTGTATTACAATGCAATGTTTCTTAACCCATAGGTAGAAGTTATGAGAAGCATTGCTGAACAATAAGGGAACCTCTCTAACACGCAATGCCTCCCGGTTACCACATGAATGCTTTTACAGAAGACGTTGACATGAAGATGACGTCATAGACTCTGGAATAGCTGGGGCGAAATTGCAAACTATCGCCCGTGTTAGGCAGCAGACTTCGGCGAGTCAGGATAGGAACCTAATTTCAGCCCAATTCTTGCTTTTTTTGCCGATGCCGGTTCTATTCTCCCGGCATCTGTATTATGCGTATTCTTCTATCGTTTATTCTTTTGGCTTTTACTGCCTGTTCTTCTTTGGGTAATAAAGACCCGGATGGCGTGTATGCCGGTGTGGCGCTGTTTCCTGGCATGAACGGCGCCATGGACCTGATCACTTACACGTATTACTTCCGTCCTGATGGCACCTTCAGCACCGAGCTGGACAAGCCCGACTGGAAAACACGTACCGATGGCAACTATCAACTTCAGGGAAGTAAGCTGATTATGAAAGAAATTAAAGATAAACACCCCGATACGCTGACTG
Organism: Ilyomonas sp.; assembly: GCA_965199905.1. Lineage (GTDB taxonomy): Bacteria > Bacteroidota > Bacteroidia > Chitinophagales > Chitinophagaceae > Ilyomonas. The sequence continues at coordinate 2,390,253 of OZ241366.1, forward strand.
TAAAACCTGATGGCAGCCTCGATATGGGAAGTACCGTTCTAAACAAGTTCCGCATGGTGAGCAGCCTGCCGGCGAAACGCTTTTATAACAAATCTGCCAGCAGCGCGGGCGGCATCGGGACGGGAATGGTGTATGTGGGTTCTTTTAGCGACAACCATTTGGCTTTCGATGGCAAAGGGCACTTCAGCCACTCGCGGTTTTCTACCGTTGCCGTTACGGGCGATAACATTGGCGGCGGCAGCAACGGGGCTTCCGGGGGCGATGGCGATGCGGATATAAAAGATGGCGTACTTACAATGCGATATAAGAACGGAAAGCAGGAAACAAAAACGTTTTTTTATGCTGAAAAGCCGGAAACGATGGCTTTGGTGAACGGCGATTTCTATTTTGAAGATGACGGTAAGGAAGAGATATCTACACCCTCACCCAAGGCGTCATCCGGTGGAAATTCCGAGAACTCTAACAAAACGGGAAGCGGGGCGGATGAAACAGGAACGACAGCACCGGACACAAAGACGCTGTTGCAACAAGCCCATGAGGCTCACGGCGGAACAAAGCTGGATGCCTTACAAACACTAAAGATGGAGGGGCAGCTTAACAACCTGCCGGTGGTGATTTATGCCGATATAGCTTCGCAGCGCTTACGGTACGAAGTGAGAAACAATGGCAAAGTGCTGGCGGTGGAACAGCTTGAGAACAAGAACGGATGGCAGTGGACGCAAGGCAAACAAACCGCCTTGCCGCCGCAACGTGTAAAAGAAATGCAGGAAGCCTTTTATACCGGCTTTATGGCCTTACGATCTGATGTTTTGAATCGTGTGAAGCCTGAACAGGCCTCAGTTGATGAAAAGACAGGGTTGGTGACCCTGCCGGTAACGATTGATGGCAAGTCTTACGCATGGGTATTTGATAAACAAAACCGTTTGGGTGGTGAAGTCAGCAAAGAGGGCGGCAGCATTACTACCACGCTGTCTACCAACTACCGCAATGTGGACGGTGTCTGGATTCCCTTCAAGAGTATTACCAAAGCGAAAGGACAATCTGTACAATTGATTCTTACCGATGCTGCTGTGAATGAAACACTGTCTGCTACCGTTTGGGACAAGCCGCAACAGTGAGCCGTTAACCAATTTGGTGCAATCCGGCGGAAGGGACGCCATTCTGCGAAGCCAGGCAGGAATGGTGTCATAAACTTTCCCAGGTTGTGTAAGGGTTTACCAGATCTGTTCATAGTTTTTGAATAAAAGATAATAGCTGAAGGCTACAGCCGGCCTTGCATGAAGGCACTGTGATATGGGTCGTGCAAGCCGGTTTAGTAACTGTGACAAAATATAATGAGTTAGGCGTACGTACTACAATTAGTTGTCGTTGCTTCGTTGTTGGTGACAAGCTACGGCGTGTGGAAAGAAAAAACAAGCAAGAACCGGCAACTGCAAACAGACAGTCACCGGCTTGTCACATAAGGTAAGGCTTCTTTACCATGCGCTGATGCCTGTATCTGGTGCATTGTCGTCACTGAAGAACTGCCCTGTAGGTCCATCTTCACCAAGCGTGGCTGCTTTTACCACCCTTGCCGCTGCATCGGGCACCGTTCCCGGACCGCTATGGTAATTAAAAGCTGTAGCCGTATAGCCAGGGTCTACCGAGTTCACTTTAAAAGGTGTATCGCGCAGCTCATAAGCCATGAGGATGGTAAGCGAGTTCAACGCGGCTTTCGAGCCGACATAGGCTGCCGGCTTCACTGTGTAATACTTCCAGTTCGGGTCGTCCTGTAAAGTGAGAGAGCCCAAGCCCGATGTCACATTCACAATTCTCGGGGCGGGCGATTGGCGAAGTAAATCCAGGAACGCCTGTGTTACCGCTATCACACCAAAATAATTGGTTTCGAACACCTGCCAGAACACACTGACATCTGTGCTGAGCGGCGACTGCGGCGGCATGCCACCACTGATGCCGGCATTGTTAATCAGTACATCCAGCACGCCTGTCTTTTCACCGAGGGCTTTGCGGGCAGATTGTATAGATGCAATAGTATCCACATCAATCTCTATCACTTCCACTTCGCTTAACCCTTCCCCGCGCAGCTGGTCCGCTGCTTCCTGTCCTTTCCCCGCATCGCGGCTGCCAAGGTACACATGGTAACCCTGCTGCAATAACTTCCGCGCGGTTTCGAGCCCGATGCTTTTGTTGGCTCCTGTAATTAATGCTGTTTTCATTCCGTTCATTTTTAGAGTTGCAAAGTTACCCGGTGTCTCTGCCGCCGGCAGAACACATCTACGGGTATTCGTGGTACATTTTGCGGATGTGGCTGCGGTAGCCGGTGGGCGTATCTCCGGTTTCGCGTTTAAAGAAGCGGTTGAAATAGGATGCATCCCGAAAGCCGAGCGTAAAGGCAATTTCTTTGGCTGACCGGGAGGTATGAAACAATAGCCGCCGCGCTTCCAGCAATATCCGTTCATGAATGTGCCGGATGGCCAACCGCCCGCTTTGCGCCTTCACTACTTCGCCCAGGTGACCGGCGGAGATGTGCAGCAACGCAGCATACTTTCTTACCTCGTGCAACTCGCGGAAGCACTCGTTCACCTTTGCCACAAAACTTTTCAGCAGCAGCTTATCCGGCAGGGTATCGCTGTGGCGGTATTGCTCTGTGTACAGGCGGCTGAGGTAGGTAAGCAGCACTGTTAGGAGGGCAGTTATCATGCGTGGCTGCTACTCGCCGGGCTGTTTGTGTTCGGTGGTTATTTTAGCGAGCATGTCTTCAACAAAAAGGATATCCGTTTGGGAGAGCCGGAGTTCGTAGCCTTTGTGTGGGTTTTGAATCAGTGGCAGGTCATTCAGGGCTGTGTTTTCCTGTTGCGACAGAAACTGTTTGGTGAAGGCAATGCCGGTGCTCCACAGGTTCCGTGTTTCTTCCTTCACAATCAGCTCATCGGGGGTAATGAAGTACACCGTATTGTCTTTCAGCGGGCAGGGCATCATGTCTATCCACTGGCGGCCTTCGGCCCGTCTTACAAAGGCGACCAGGTAGTGGTTCTTGCGGTGAGGCACCAGTAGTTCCGCGCGGTCGGGCTGTTCGCTGTTAAACTGGTACAACCTGAATTGCCGGCTACCGGTTGTTTCGTCCGGCTCCAGGGTATATACCGGTACTGTCTGGTTGTGATGATTCATATTTCGTGCTTAAAGCTACGGCATTTTAATTTGTGGAAGAAAGCTTCAGCGAAGTTGGTCAGTGAACACTACACTCACTAATGGTTGCTTCCTGATTAGTGGTAAGGTAAGGCAAATCAGGGGTAAACTAAACACTTGCCTGCTATAGCTTTAACAGGCTTAATATCGGTATAATGTCTCTGGCATTAGTGTTACGAAGTGGAAAAGGGAGGCTTTGCGGAATGGTTGATTGGGTGTTGCAACCCTGCGGGATAAATACAGTGAAGGAAAAAGTAATGAGGGAAGCGGAGAATACTATTTTGCAGGTTGTGCTTATCGTTTGCAAGTAACAGATAGTAGCTGAAAGCTATACCCGAAACGGCACGTAGACACAGCTATAAAGTGCTGACCGTTTCATGGGTTGAGACAAGCTACAGCGAGTGAAGGAAACAAGCGGACACTTGAAGAATGAGGGCGAGGGCGAGACGCTTGCGCAAGCGGTGGGGCTTAATAAATTGATAATGTATCGCCTGCCAGTGAGTAAATTATAATGAGTAATATTGCTCTTGTGAAATTGCTGAACGATCAGATGCCGGAAAGGAAGATTCATACGCACGGTAGTCACTCTGACGAAGATGCTTTCTCGGATATGGTGCGCCTGCATTACGAGGAACTTTACAAATACGCGGTTAAGTTTACAAAAAATGCGCATGAAGCCAAGGACCAGGTGAATGAATTTTTTATTCATGTTTGGGAAAAAAGGTCTTTATTCCTGTCGTCAGAACAGCCCAAAAATTACTTATTGTCTTCTTTTAAAAACTTCCTGATTCGCAGGCACACTTCCCTCCGGCGAGACAAGCGCAATCATCTTTTGTATGTGTCGGGCATAGAAGATAAAGAGCCGCCGTATGAAGATTATCTTCTTCTCAATCAACATGAAAATGCGCTGAAACAATCACTTCAAACCGCCATCAGCAAGCTGCCCGCCCGCCAGAAAGAGTTGCTGCAGCTTCGGTTTTATGAGCATCTCAGCTATGAAGAGATTGCTAAAAAAACTTCCCTCGAAATCAGAACCGTCTATAATAAATTACACGAGGCTATCAAGAGTCTTCGCCGGTCAGAGATAATTCATCATCTCAGGAAAAGTCTGTTTTTCTTTTTATAAATTTTAAAAAAAATCCAAAATAACGGGTAAAAAATTCCGTTGCGTGCATCTGTTAAGATACATATTGCTGCATGGCAAACCACCACTTTACTGTTGAGGAATTAATGCTTGATGATACCTTTATCAGCTTTTGCTTACAAAGCAATGCTGCTGATGTTATTAAATGGGAAACCATCATCAGTTCACATTCTTCTTTCGAACCCATAATTACCGAAGCCAAACACCTCGTTATGCTATTGCACAGCGGGCTTTCCGAAACGGAAATAAGCAACGAAATACAAACCATACAAAACAAAATTTCGCTGCATCACACGGCGGTGGTAGATTACAGGGACAAACCGGTTATCGAAACGATCAGCCGACCCAATGAAAGGTTAGTTCGAAATAAATGGCTATATATAAGTATTGCTGCCAGTCTTTTTGTTTGTATCTTTTTATTTTTCCAAATTAGCAATAAACACGCTGCCGTTACATCGCAGCCACTTTCATATACTGTTTCCAGCCAGTCAGGCTCCCACAAAAAAATTCTTCTTCCCGATGGCACCGAGGTCGTTCTCAACGGCAATAGCAACATAAGCTGGAATGATGCCTTTAATAAAAAAGACAGGCATGTCAAACTTGCGGGTTCTGCCTTTTTTAAAGTAGCTAAGAATGCGCAAAAACCTTTTGTTGTTCGCTCAGGCGCTTTGTATACTACAGCATTGGGTACTGCATTTTATATACGCCAGTTGCCTTTAAACGATACGATACAGGTTTCGATGATGGAAGGAAAAATAAATGTGCAGGAAGAAAAAAAGAATAGCCGGAACATTGTTTACCCCGGCGAAGAAATATTATTTACCGCACCGTCTCACTCACTTCAAAAACAGTCATTTGACACTGCTATACTGCGCCACTGGATTGATGGTGAGCTTTCTTTTTCCAATGTAAAATTCAAGGAGGCCATCAACGAGTTGTCCTTTTGGTATAATATAAACATACAACTGCAAAACGCGGCGCTGGCTGATAAACCGGTTACAGGTACTTATCAGGATGCGCCTCTTAATGACGTATTGAAAGTATTGAGTTTTAGCCTGCAGTTTACTTACACGGTATCCGGAAATACGGTTATCATTCATTAGTTTTTTACTTCAGTAACAATAAAATCCTGCTTTATGAACAGAAGCCAAACATTGCGAAAACCTATGCTTAAAACCGCTGCGATCATTGTCGCTGTTCTGCACTGTCTGCTGATTAATTTATCGGCGCAGGCACATCCCGAACAGAAAAAAACAATCGGTCTTGAAGGCGTTACTTTCGAAAAAACAATAAAAGAAATTGAGAAAGTATTCGGTGTAAAATTTACCTACGATGCCAGCTTACAAGCACTGCAGCAACGGGTTTCTCTTGAAAAAAAAGAAAGAACGCTGGATGAAGTGCTGAATGAGTTATCGAAAAAGGTAAATGTCAAATTCATCAGGGCAGGAGGTCTTATTGGTGTACAGGAAGCGTCGTCCACATTTTACGCTGTCTCATACAAAGAAGGATCAAATACCCAGGCAACTTCATTTGTTCTGAAGGGAAAAATTGTAGATGAAAAGAAGGATATTGCCGTTGCCAACGCTACTATTCATATCCGTAATTCAAAGACCTATGCTACTTCAGACAACGATGGCTATTTTTCTATAGCAGCCGTTGAAGGTGATGTGCTGGAAATCACTTCTATCGGATATACCGCAAAGGAAGTCACGGTTGGCACGTCAACGGAAATTCTGATCAATATGAGCAGTTCCGAAAACCAGTTGAATGAAGTGGTGATAACCGCCTTAGGCATCAAAAAGGAAAAAGCAAAAATTGATTATGCTACTCAGGAAGTAAAAGGAGAAAATCTTCAGAAAGCCCGGGAAGCAAATGTAGTGTCCAGCCTCACGGGCAAGGTAGCCGGGTTAACGGTAACCAATAAATCTACGCTGTTTGAAAACCAGCAGATCGCACTGCGTGGCGAAGCAACACTTGTGGTGATAGACGGTGTGCCAACCAACACCAACTTCTGGAATATTAATGCGGATGATGTTGAAAGCGTAACGGTGCTGAAAGGCACTGCAGCCGCCGCTTTGTATGGTTCCCTGGGTGTTAATGGAGCCATTATGATTACCACCAAGAAAGGCAAGGGCGGAAGCAATGGCTTGCAGGTAGATTTTAATAGCACCAGCCAGTTTCAGGCAGGCTTTATTGCCTTACCGAAAACCCAGAAAGAATACGGCATGGGCTGGAGCGGCACATACGCCTATATAGACGGGCAGGGCGGTGGCGGCTATTACGATAATTACGGGTACGTGTGGGGTCCTAAACTGAACGTAAAAGATGCAGGTACACCCAGCGGTTATGCGGAATACCCGCAATATAACAGCCCGTTCAACCCGGACTCTTTGTATTCATTTACACAAAACGGCGTTACGGGCCAAAGCCACTATAAACCGCTTCCCTTTATTAGCCGCGGAACGAATAACCTCAAAAATTTCCTGAACAACGAGTTTCTGACAACAGATAATATTAGTGTTTCGGGAAAAACCGATAAAAGTGATTTCAGAATATCGGCTTCGCATGTCTATCAGAAAGGACAGGTGCCTAATACACACCTGAATTCAACCACGCTCAGCCTTGCCGGCGGGCTGAAGGTTACGGAGAAACTGAGAGTGGAAGCCACTATGTCGTACAACAAGCAATACACGCCGAACTATCCGACAACGGGCTATGGACCAAGCAATTATTTTTATAACATCCTGTTGTGGATGGGACCTGATGTTGACATCCGCGACATGAAGAATTACTGGCAGCCCGGCAAAACAGGTACGCAGCAATTGACTTATAACTATTCGTGGTACAATAACCCGTACTTCATGTCGAAGGAATACCTGAAGAGTTACAATACAGATGTGATTACCACGCAGGTTAATGCGACTTATTCGTTCAGCAAAAACCTTTCTTTTCTTATACGCAGTGGTGCCACGGTAAACAATGTATCGGAGGATACGAAAATACCTTACAGCTTTATTGACTATGGCACTTCTAAAGCGCCGTTCGGACAGTATTTTCTCGATACGCGCGGTACCCTCCGCATTGTGTCGGATGCCTTGATGACCTATCAGAAAAAATTCGGGGATTTTGATGTAACTGTATCTGCCGGTGCCAGCTCGCGCTACGACCAGACAAAAGGCTTATACTCCAATACCGTTGGCGGTCTGGCAGTGCCAAACAATTACACATTAGAGAACACACGTGACCCTTTATATTCAACCAATTACCTGACGGAAAAGCAATACCAGAGCCTGTTTGGCTATTCAGATATTTCCTATAAAAATATGATTTACCTGAGTGTAACAGGACGTAATGACTGGACATCGGCATTGCAGCGTCCAAACAATTCGTTCTTCTATCCCTCTGCGGGTTTGGGATTGGTAATATCCCAGATGGTGAAGCTGCCAAGCGCCATCTCATGGCTAAAACTGCGAGGCGCCTGGGCAAGCGTATCAACCGATGTGGATCCTTATTATACGCTGCAAACGTATAACCGCGGCACCCGCTGGAACGGTACGCCGTCGCTGAATGTACCTTCCACATTAATCAGTGGTGCTATCCAGCCGCAAACTACGGTGTCACAGGAATATGGCGCCGAGATGAAATTTCTGAAAAACCGTTTTGGTATTGACTTCACTTACTATCGTTACCTGAATAAAGACTTTGTAATTGACGTGCCGATTTCGGAAGCTTCAGGCTATAGCGCACGCCGTATTAATGCAGACGAAACCGTAAAAAGAGGAATCGAAATCGTCGTATCGGGAACGCCGGTAAAAACAAAAAATTTCCAGTGGAGCACCGTGCTGAATTACAGCCGCATCCGCAATGTTGCCAGGTCGTATTATGGAGGCGACAGCATCAGGAACGGCGTAAAAACCGGCGAACGAAACGATGTGTACAGAGGATATGCCTGGCAGCGTTCTCCCGATGGGCAACAGGTTTTCGAGAACGGCTTGCCGCAGTATATTAACCAGATCGTTAACCTTGGCTATCTGAACCCGGACTGGGAGTTTGGTTTTGTCAACACATTTTCTTATAAAAATATCAGCCTTGGCTTCACATTCGATGGCCAGATCGGCGGTCATATGTTTAACGGTGTGGAAGCCAAAATGTATGAAGGCGGTATGCACCCGGTTACGGCAAACCATTACCGCGACGAAGCTTACAATGGTGAAAAGACTTACCTGGCGCAGGGTGTGATTGTAACAGAAGGTGATGTTACTTATGACCAGCAGGGAAATATTATCAGCGACACGCGAAAGTTTGCCCGGAACGATAGCAAAGTCAATTACATCGATTACATATTCGGACAATACACAAACGGCGTTGACCAGGCAGGACTATACAAGCGCACATTTGTAAAGCTGCGCGAAGTGGTAATCAGCTATAATATACCGGCAACCTTGTTTAGAAAAGCGCCTTTTAAAGCAGCCAGTGTTTCGCTCACCGGGCGCAACCTTGCCTTGTTTACCAAAGTGCCGTTTATGGATCCGGAATCCTACGAAGGCACTACCATTGCGGAACCCACTTACCGCAATATCGGCGTCAATCTCAGTTTTACTTTTTAACTTCTGTAAACACAATTCAGATGAAACGTTTTCCAGCATTGTTATATATCCTTTTTGCCGGTTTGTTATGGCAGCCCCTGGTTTCCTGCAACAAATATGAGCATTATCAGACCAACCCCAATAATCCTTCTCAGGCAACGCCTGCACTTCTGCTGACCAATGTGTGCGTGCGGGTATTTGTTCATACCGGACTCGATCCGGCATTTGCAACACGACAGCTTGCTTATTATGAGCGTCCATCAGTAAATGCCAACTACGGCTGGGGGGCATCTACCTTCGGTAATTATGATATTCTGCGCCAGGTGGACCAAATGAATACACTCGCTGCGGCGGCCAACGACGTAAACTACCAGGCCATTGCAAAAGTGTTCCGCGCCATTCTCTTTAGCCAGCTTACCGAAATATTTGGCGATATCCCTTATTCGGAAGCCCTGCAGGTCAACAGCGGTAACGGTACTCCTAAATATGATACGCAGGAAGATATTTATGCCGGCTTGCTGAAGGAACTGGAGGAAGCGAACAGCCTGTTTGATCCGACGCAGAGCACACTTACAGGCGATATCATCTTTTACGGCGACATGAATAAATGGAAAAAATTCGCCAATGCGTTTCGGCTGCGCCTGCTTATTCATTTAAGTAAAAAAGAGAACAACACAAATTTGAATGTCAAGCAGCAGTTTCAGTCCATTATTAGTAATCCGGCTACCTATCCGCTGATGGAAAGCAATGATGATAATGCACAAATTATTTTCAACAAAACGGCAACCAGCAATGCCTACCCGAATTTCCAAAGCAATTCTTTGCAGACTTCTATTTCGATGGAACGGGGCATGGTTGACAGCCTGAAAGCGTTTACCGATCCGCGGCTGTTTAAGTACGCAGCTCCCGTATCCGGTTTCCCTGCAAACCAATATGGAAGTTATGCGGGCGTAGATGAAGGACTTACGGTTGGAGATATGCAAACGGCTTCTGCCGGCGCATCGCGGATTGCTCCAAGATACTGGCAGGATCAAATTAATGAACCGATGATGATAATGGGCTATCAGGAACAGGAATTCCTTATAGCTGAAGCGGTTGCACGCAATTGGATTACAGGGGCTGGCACCGCAGATGAACATTATAAAAATGGCATCGCCGCTTCTATGGAATTTTATAATGTGAACGACTCATCCGTACAGCGTTACCTGTCGTCATCCCGGATACAATTAAATGCAGGCAACGCCCTGCAGCAAATTGCAATTCAGAAATACTTATCCATGTTCATGCAGTCAGATTGGGAACCATTTTACGAACAGCGCCGCATCGGCGTTCCTGTATTTGATGTAGGTGCGGGCACGTACAACGATCAGCAGGTTCCCAAGCGCTGGCTATATCCGCAGAACGAATACAATGTAAATAAAGCCAATGTGGATGCGGCAGTACAAAGACAATATAATGGCACCGACGATATAAATGGTGTAATGTGGTTACTTCAATAAAGGCAACCGGGTATTATAAAAGCAATACTTATGAAATACATGAAAAACAGCGTCAGGGTAAAAATTGCATGGCTCTTATTCAGCGCTTTCCTGCTAACGCAGCACGAATGCCTTGCACAGAAAATAAAGAAAACCGTGTTCATTATTGTAGATGGCATTCCGGCAGATGTAATTGAAAAACAGGCAACGCCAAACCTTCACAGCATTGCAAAAGAAGGCGGCTACACACGCTCTTATGTAGGCGGTGTAAAAGGCGCTTACTCGGAAACACCTACCATCTCTGCCGTTGGCTACAACAGCCTGCTTACAGGGACCTGGGTAAATAAACACAATGTGTGGGACAATGATATTGCCGAACCGAACTATCATTATCCAACTATATTCCGCCTTTTCAAAGAAGCGTATCCGCAAAAGAAGATTGCTATCTACAGCAGTTGGGAAGATAACCGCACGAAGCTTGTGGGTGATGGTCTGGCCGCTACGGGTAATATAAAAGTAGATTTTCATTACGATGGACTGGAGCTCGACACAGTTACTTATCCGCACGATAAGAAAAGAGAGTATATGAGTAACATTGACGAGTCGGTTTCACAATACGCTGCGCAATCCATTAAAACCGAAGCACCGGATATGTCCTGGGTATATCTTGAATATACAGATGATATGGGTCACATGCACGGCGACAGCAAAGAATTTTATGATGCCGTAGAGCTGGCTGATAAACGTGTAGGTTATGTTTGGGATGCCATCCAATATCGTGAAAAAAACTTCAATGAAGACTGGCTGATTGTTGTAACCACCGACCACGGACGCACCGCCAATAATGGCAAAAATCATGGCGGGCAAAGCGAGCGGGAACGGGATAGCTGGATATTCACAAACGCAAAAGATTTAAACGAAGCATTTGGCGCGCCGCAAACATCAATCGTAGATATCATGCCGGCTATTGTGCGGTTTATGAATATTCCCGTGCCGGAAAAAGAAAAGTATGAGATAGATGGACTCCCTTTTACCGGCAAACTGGCTTTTACCAAACCACAGATTGAATACCGCAACGGGAACGTTTATGTCAACTGGAAGCATACAAAAGAAAAAGGCAATCTTACCATCAAAGCATCTGTAACGAATAATGTAAAAACCGGCGGAGAAGACAGCTATACAACGTTAACAACAATACCTCTCGCCAGGCAATCTGCAGTCGTCAGCTTAGCCAAAATGCCGTCTGATTTTTACAAGATCGTTTTACAGGCGAAAAATGAAACGTTCAATTACTGGATAAAAAAGTAAGACGCTTTTATTGCCGGGGATGTAAAGGGCTTGCTTCTTATCTAAAAGCAGCTTAATGAAATAGCCTATATTATTGATTACGCCCGGCGGCGTTTTGTATCGCTCGCCTGCCGAGGAACAGTCATCGTCGAAGCCTGCCACCGTTGCCCATGCGCCGGTGGCTTTCGTCAGTTTGTAAACGGCGCAGTTCTCCGATGTGTAGAGATTGCCGATGCTGTCAGGCACAAAATCGGCCGGCAGGAAGGCATTGAACGCGTTGAGAGTGGTGAGGGTATCGGCTTTTCTGGCAGTGTCGGAATGGTAACGTCAGATCACAGGACAGAGGCGTAACAATGATTTCAGGGTGCTGGTTTTTGTAATGTGATTTGTGTAAAGGGTTGTTGGTAGCATTGATATGATGATAAAGAGGTATTCCTTTATGTAACGAGATGATCAAAATAAGACATTGGAGAATAGAATACGTTTATTATAAGTCAGGTATATTAGATTCTGCCAGCCCGTGAATTGCACATTCAGGTAAGAAAAATGTACGCAATGCCAATTGTTAGCTATCACATTAATAGTTCTTTGCAGTAATTATAACACGTCTGATATTAATTATTGTAATTGAGCATGATTATCACAAACATGGCTAAGTTCAATAGAGAACTTATAAAAACCGCACTATTTTTCATCTTCCTTTTTGGCTCCAAAGCAGGTTTTAGTCAGCAATCGGTAAACCACTTGTTTTCAAAATCGGATACCGCATTTGTTCCCAAAGAAATTGAAGACCCGGAATGCATTGGCATTAACAAAGAACCCTATCATGCCACTTTAATGCCTTATGCTTCATTACAGGAAGCGCTGGCTGCCAATCGCCATGCCTCCACTTTTTGCCGGAGCTTAAACGGAGCCTGGAAATTCAACTATGTAGACTGGCCGCAAAAGCGCCCGGAAAATTTTTATAAAACGGACTATGATGTTTCCGGCTGGAAAGAAATCAGTGTGCCATCTAACTGGCAGGTAGAAGGTTATGGAACGCCTTATTACAGTAATTTTAATTATATCTTTCAAAAAGATTTTCCGAAGGTAATGAGTACGCCGCCTGTTAAGTACACAGCTTACCAGGAAAGAAACCCGGTAGGCAGTTACCGGAGAAATTTTGAAGTGCCCGCAGATTGGGATGGTCGCCGCATTTTTGTAACGTTTGATGGTGTGGATGCCGGTTTTTTTCTTTGGGTGAATGGAAAAAAAGTAGGCTATAGCGTGAACAGCCGCAATGCTGCCGAATTTGATATTACCGGTTATGTGAAACCGGGCAGCAATATGATAGCTGCGGAAGTATATCGCTTTACTACCGGCAGTTACTTGGAAGACCAGGATATGTGGCGGTTAAGCGGCATCTTCCGGAATGTTACGCTTTGGAGTTCGCCGCAGGAACACATCCGTGATTATTTTATTAAAACAACGTTCGATAAGCAATTCCTTAATGCAGAGCTATCCGTTGCCGCCAAAGTAAAAAATTACGGAACAAAAGAAACCAAAGCCCGGAGCTTGCAGGTGGATTTATACAATGGTACCCAAACAGTACAAGGAGCTTCTGGAAAAGCGGAAGTTCCATCACTAAAACCAGGCGAAGAAACAACTGTTACCATAAATTTTACGGTAGCCAATCCAAAAAAATGGACGGCAGAAACGCCAAACCTATACACGACAATACTCACACTCAATGATGGAAAAAACAAAGTGGAAACGATGTCTTCGCGCACCGGCTTCCGCCAGATAGAAATTAAGGATCGCTTGTTCTTAGTAAATGGCGTTCCTATCAAATTAAAAGGCGTAAACCGCCACGAAAACTGGCCGGATGATGGTCATGCTATCACGGAAGAACAGATGATTAAAGACATCATTTTAATCAAGCAAGCCAATTGCAACCATGTTCGTACCTGTCATTATTCCGATGACCCACGATGGTATGAGCTATGCGATGAATATGGAATTTATCTCGTTGCCGAAGCCAATCTGGAAAGTCATGGTGCGTGGGATGAATTTAATGAAGAACCACGCATTAAAGCGGCGCTCATCGAAAGAAATGTTGCCAATGTAGAAAACTTTAAAAACCATCCTTCGGTCATCATCTGGTCGCTGGGCAACGAGTGCGGAAGCGGCGGCTCTAACTTCAGAGCGATACTGCAAACCATTAAAGGAATTGATCCTACACGCCCGCGACATTACCAGGGCTTTGGTATTGGCAGTGACAATCCTGCCGACATGGACAGCGAGATGTACACGCAACTGTCCGACTTAGAAAAAAAGGCGAATGATAAGACACTGACCAAGCCATTTTATTTATGCGAATATGCACACGCCATGTTCAACTCGATGGGTTCGGTAGATGTGTATAATGAATTGTTTGACAAATATCCGCAACTGCTGGGCGGCGCCATCTGGGAATGGCAGGATCAGGGTATTTATAACAACCGCGATCCGAACCATCATATTACGGCATATGGCGGCGGCTTTGGCGAGTATCCCAACGACCAGTATTTTATTCATAAAGGCGTTGTGTTTTCCGACAGAAGTGAAAAGCCTCATTATCCGGAACTGAAACATGCGTACCAATGGATTAGTGTCAGGCTAAAAGACATTAATACAAAAACATTTACCATCAAAAACCGCTACCAGTTCATCAGCCTGAACGGCTTTACCGCCAAATGGCAGTTGAGTGAAGATGGAGACAGCTTGTCGTCCGGCAACTTCCAGATCGGGTTAATCAATGCCGGCGAGGAAAAAGATATAAAAATACCTTTCACCGTAAAGCCAAAACCGGGAGCCGAGTACTTCCTGCGCGTTTCCTTTGATCTGGCAGCAGATCAAATGTGGGCGCCCGAAGGTTTTGAAGTTGCTGCGCAGCAAATGGAGTTGCCAATATCTCTTCCTGCGGTTAAGGAAAACTTGCAAGCCGGCAATCTGATGTTACGCCATTCAACTCATTTTATTACAATTGAAGGCGCTGGTTTCAGTTTGCAGTTTGATAAAGAGAAAGGTACGTTTTCCCAGATAGAAGAAGGCGATAAAAAGGTTCTGCAACCCGGCGGCGGTCCGATGCTGCATCTGTGGCGCGCGCCTCACCAGAAAGATGATATGTGGGCTTATGAAGATTGGGCAAGCAAAGGCTTAACAAAACTTTCCTGGACGACGGATGATGTAAAAAGCAAGCAACTTCCGTCCGGTGCAGTGGAAATCAGGGCAAGCTTAACCGGCAAAGGCAAGCAAAATTTTAGCGTTCATCACGAAGTGATTTACACAGTTTACCCAAAAGGTATTATCAACGTTGATAATACCGTATCGTTCAGCGAGCCGAATGTGGTGCTGGCGCGATTAGGTGTGCGCATGTTTTTAGATAAAGACCTTGATCAGTTTGATTATTTAGGTCGCGGTCCTATGGAAAATTATGCTGACCGGAAACAAGGTTCTGATGTAGGGCATTATACCAGCAGCGTGAGCGCGCAAATGACGCCTTACGAAAAGCCCATGGAATGCGGTAATCACGAAGACGTTCGCTGGGCAAACGTAAGTTCTGACAATGGGCTGGGCGTAACTATTAAACAAGACGATTCCTTGTTGCAGGTTTCTGCGCTTCCCTATAGCGATGAAGAGATGCAGCCAGTGGAATATAAAATTGATTTACCTAAAAGCAAAGGCACCGTTTTGTGCATAAGTCATAAAACATTGGGCGTTGGTTCTAATGGCTGCGGACCACGACCATTGGAAAGCTGTCGCATTTATACAAAACCGTCAACATTTAGTTACCAGATACGGTTATTGAATAAAGACAATATAGCTATCAATAAAACGGCACGTAAGTAGATGACTGTTTAAAATATTGAATTGAAAAGCAGCAATCGTCATGTCGACGAACAGGGACATCTCCATAGATTAATGCAATATTAATATTGTAAGATTTCTCCTATCGCCGAAATGACGTTACAAGCACTTGTAAGATGTAAACATCTTTTAAGTCTTCACTTTTCAGAGTATTTAACATAACTCGTTTAACTTATGAAGAAACTAATTCTTTTCGCTTTGCTAATCACCGGCATTCATTCATTTGCGCAGCAGGTAGAAAACATTACCGACCCGGTGGAATGGATCAACCCGTTAATGGGCACCGATTCTAAATTCAGTTTGTCCAATGGCAATACTTATCCTGCCATTGCGTTGCCCTGGGGAATGAACACCTGGGTTGCGCAAACGGGCAAGATGGGCGACGGCTGGATTTACACGTATGCAGCAGATAAAATCCGTGGCTTTAAACAAACCCATCAGCCATCGCCGTGGATGAATGATTATGGCCAGTTTTCCATCATGCCGCTGACCAAACATTTCAGGAAAACGGAAGACGAAAGAGCAAGCTGGTTTTCGCACAAAGCCGAGGTAGCCAAGCCGTATTATTACAGCGTTTATCTCGCCGATCATAATGTAACCACCGAGATCACACCAACGGAACGGTCTGCCCAGTTTCGCTTTACGTTTCCAGACAGCGACAGTTCTTTTATTGTGATTGATGCGTTGGACAAAGGCTCTTATGTAAAGATTCTTCCCGACCAGAAAAAGATTATTGGCTATTCAACCAAATACGCGCGCGGACCATTGCCCAATTTCAAAAATTACTTTGTTATTTATGTAGATAAGCCGTTTACCGTAACGCAAACTTATCGAGATACGCTGGCAACCGATTCCCTTGAACTGCAGGCAGATCATGCGCTTGCCGTGATTGGCTTTACAACCACAAACAAAGAAAAAGTACACCTGCGGGTGGCTTCTTCCTTCATCAGTTTTGAGCAGGCTGAGTTGAATTTGCAAAGCGAGCAAGGCAACGACAGCTTTGACGTTACCGAGCAAAAAGCAAAAGCTGTCTGGAACAAGACATTGAACCACATTACCGTTTCGGGCGGCACGGTTGACCAGACGCGCACCTTCTATTCGTGCCTGTACCGGATGCTGTTTTTTCCAAACAAATTATACGAAAAAAATGCGCAGGGAAAAATGGTACACTGGAGTCCGTACACGGGCAAAACAGAGCCGGGCTACATGTTTGCGGGCACCGGTTTCTGGGATACGTTCCGTGCGTTATACCCGTTCTTAAACTTAGTGTATCCGTCTATAGACAAAGAGATGCAGGAAGGACTGGTTAACGATTATAAAGAAGGCGGCTGGCTGCCCGAATGGAGCAGTCCCGGCTATGCCAATATTATGCTTGGCAACAATTCGGCCTCCGTGGTAGCCGATGCTTATTTAAAAGGCATTCGCGGTTATGGTATTGACACGTTGTATGAAGCTTTACTGCATGGTGCCAATAATGAAGGTCCCAATGCAACCGGTCGCCGCGGCGTTGAATACTACAACAGCATTGGCTACGTGCCTCATGATGCCAGGATGGGCGAGGGTGTTGCACGCACGCTGGAGTATGCGTATGACGATTTTTCTATCTATCGTTTAGGCAAAGCGTTGGGCAAGCCTGCGGCTGAAACGGATGTTTATAAAAAGCGCAGCCTGAACTATAAAAACGTATTCGATTCCTCAACCGGTTTCATGCGCGGAAGAAATGGGGACAAAAGCTTTGAAACACCGTTCAGTCCGTACAAATGGGGCGGCTCCTTCATCGAAGGCAATAGCTGGCATTACACCTGGTCAGTGTTTCACGATATACAGGGACTGATCAATTTAATGGGCGGCAATCAAAAATTTGTTGCCAAATTAGATTCTGTATTTACCGCGCCGCCCGTGTTTGGCGATAAGGAATACAATGGTGGCGTGATACATGAAATGCGCGAAATGCAGGTGATGAACATGGGGCAGTATGCGCATGGCAACCAGCCGATACAACACATGACGTACCTGTATGACTATGCCGGCGAGCCGTGGAAAACACAATACCATGTGCGCGAAGTGATGAACAAATTATACAAGCCAACACCGGATGGTTATTGCGGCGATGAAGACAACGGGCAAACTTCTGCCTGGTATGTGTTTTCGGCAATGGGATTTTACCCCGTATGCCCCACCTGCGGGCAATATGTGATAGGTACGCCGTTGTTTAAAAACATGACCATCAACTTAGAGAACGGGAAGAAAATAATTTTAAACGCGCCCAATAACAGCGAAGCCAACAGATACATCAACAGCATGAGCTACGATGGAAAAAAGTATAACAACAACTGGCTTTCTCACGACGCTTTGCTTAAGGGTGCGGTTATCAATTTTGATATGGCGGCGCAGCCGAATCAGCAGCGTGGTACCGAGCCGTCTAATTTTCCCTATTCCTTATCGAACGAAAAATAATGGTTTTAAAATGGCTGTTCCGGTTTTGTAAGAAGTTGATATTTTACCTAAAAACAGGCACGATTGACAGCTTCACTTTATAAGATAAATAATCATTATGAAGATAAAAATAATACTGCCTTTAACGGCAATTGCTTTGAGCATAAATGTAGCAAAAGCGCAGGACTGGGCAAACATACACAAATACGAAGAAGACAATACCAAAGTGCAACCGCCTGCTTCGGGAGAAAAGCGTGTGGTGTTCATGGGTGATTCCATTACCGATTTCTGGATAAATAATGATTCCTCGTTCTTTTCTGGCAACCCTTATTTCGACCGTGGCATCAGCGGGCAAACCACCGGGCAAATGCTGGTGCGCTTCCGCGAGGATGTTATCAACTTACAACCCAAGGTGGTGGTGATACTTGCCGGCATCAACGACATTGCTGAGAACAACGGTCCGTCAAAATTAGAAGATGTGTTTGGCAACATTGTTTCGATGGCTGAGTTAGCCAAAGCAAATCGCATTAAAGTCGTGCTCTCATCCATAATGCCGGCCTTTTCTTTCCCATGGCGCCCATCTATAAATCCCGTTCCAAAGGTGAAGTCGCTAAACAACATGATAAAGGCTTATGCTGATAAAAACAATATCATTTACCTCGATTATTTTACAGCGATGGCGGATTCAAGAAGCGGGTTGCCGGCCAACCTTTCAAAAGATGGCGTACACCCAACCCTGGAAGGCTATAAAGTAATGGAGCCGCTTGCAGAGAAAGCAATTGCTGCGGCGCTAAAGAAAAAGTAATTGCGTATAAACTCATTAATCCGAAAAACTTCTAAGGGTACAATTCATTGCGAAGAATAATTAATAGTTCAAATTGAAGTTAAACGCATTACAAAAATTCATGAAATTATTCCTTTGCTTTGTGGCAGTCGCTTTCAGCCTGTCGGCTCATGCCGTTCCGCACGGCAAAGCTTTTACGGTATGCAACCTGTTTTCCGACCACATGGTATTGCAGCAACAGGATAAAGTCAGTATCTGGGGGCAGGCAGCTTCGGGACAAAAAGTAACGGTTTCTGCCAATTGGGGAAGCCAGGCTTCCGCCGTTGCAGATGCCAATGATAAATGGGAAATGAAATTGGCGACTCCCAAAGCTGGCGGTCCGTATAATATTGATATTAAAACGGCAGACAGCAATATTGCTATAAAAGATGTGCTAATCGGAGAAGTTTGGCTGGCTTCCGGTCAGTCCAACATGGATCTTCCGTTAAGCGGTTGGCTGCCTACAGATACCGTGGTTAATTACAAGCAGGAAATTGCCGAAGCCAGCTACCCCGAAATCAGGCTTTTAAAAGTTCCTTTCAATATTTCCGCCGCTCCAATAGATTCTATCGGCGGTCAATGGCAACCAACATCGCCGCAAACGGTTGGCAACTTCAGCGCCACGGCTTATTTCTACGCCCGAAAACTTTATCAGCAGCTTCATATTCCCATCGGCATCATTCAATCTTCCATTGGCGGAACACCGGTAGAAGCCTGGACAAGCAAAGGATACTTATTGAAAACGCATGATTTTGATAAACAATTATCGGGATTAAACGACCTGCAAATGTCCACCGGCGACTGGTTTCAAAAATGGACTACACAGGATGTACCGGCGACAGACGAACAATGGGAAAACATCAACTTTAATGACCTTGCAGCAACCGAACCCGATTTTGACGATTCGCAATGGACGACCATCAAATTACCCGGAAGATTTGACCAGGTACAATCGGGTGAATTTGATGGAGCGATGTGGTTTAGAAAAGATTTTACAATAGAAGATACAACGACGGATTACATGTTGAAAATAGGCGCCATAGATGATATGGATGCCACTTATATTAATGGAAAAAAGATTGGCGGGCTTGCAGGAAAAAGGGCAGCAAATGCACCCCGGCAAATGAGTATTCCAAAATCATTATTGAAGAAAGGAAAAAACACCATTGCCATTCGCGCTATTGACAATGGCGGTCCGGGGTCTTTTAGCGGCGAGATGACAATATCCAATAATAAAGGCACGACCATTCCGCTGGAAGGCAACTGGAAAAGCAGGTTGGTTGCTGAAATTTATAAGGGGAAATTTTATAATTACGGGCTTTTGTCTGATGTTTCACATCGCCCGATTATATCTCAGCTTAACAGCAACTCGCCTTCCGTTCTTTTCAATGCTATGATTCATCCATTGGTTCCTTACACCATCAAAGGCGTTATCTGGTACCAGGGAGAATCAAATGTGGGAAGAGCGGAACAGTACAAGTATCTTTTTCCAAACATGATAAGGGACTGGAGAGACAAATGGGGTTACCAGTTTCCTTTTTATTTTGTACAGATCGCGCCTTTTAACTATACAGATCCTGCACAGAAAGGGCAGGGGGAAAAGATAAGAGAAGCCCAGCGGCTCGCATTGAAGACACCCAATACCGGAATGGTTGTAACCTTGGACATCGGGCGTCTAACGTCTGCTCATCCTACACACAAGCAGGAGGTGGGCGATCGTTTAGCAAAATTTGCGTTAGCCAACGAATACGGGCAAAAGCAGGTTACATCGGGTCCTTTGTATAAAAAGTTTACAGTTTCAGGCAATAAAGCCATCATTGAATTCAGTTCTGAAGGAAGCGGATTGGTTGCACGGGATGGCGGGCTCTCCGGCTTTGAGATAGCTGGTGCAGACAAAAAATATGTTCCTGCTGATGCCGAAATTGTGAATAATAAAGTGGTGCTTACCAATAGTGCAGTTGCGCATCCTGCTTATGTAAGATATGCCTGGCGGGATGACAGTGAGGCAACCTTATTTAATAAAGAAGGATTGCCGGCTTCCACCTTCACGTCTGAAGATGATTAGTGGATTTTAAAAAATATAAGGCTTTGTATAGGGATTGCTTTTTTATTACAAACAGAATTATGTTTTAAAAAGAACTGATTTTAATCCGGGGCATTATTAAAAAATAGGGTTGACAAAATCATAAATCTTACATCCTTTCTTTTACTCCCTTCAGAAATAGGAATGGGTTCACGGGTGGATTTTTGGCAGTTCGTGATTAATTCTCATTAGAAAGGAAGCACAAGGATTTGGCGTGGTCAGTTATGGCAAAATCACAAAGGACGTTTCTGATAAAAAAAACAGGGAAGATTTTGTCAATATAATGAATATGATCACCTCCAATGAAAAGATTATTTATGGAGGATTACCCGGACCCGGAATAACAACGATTTCGACCGATAATAAAGAAGCCAAAGTGAGCCATCTGAATACAAACAAAAAAGAACCACTGGCGATGATTTATTTTCCGGATGCCAAAATAAATCCTGATAGCAGTATCAATAAAAAAGATTTTTCACTCAAGATCAATTGCGACGGCGCTTCAGGTAATTATCACATTCATATTCAGCAAAACGGAAAAGAAATTTATAACAAGAATTTTCTGCTAAAAGCAGGAATTGAAAATGAAATACTTCTTATGCAAAATATGAAGCGGGAAGATGTGATTTTTGTAAGTGTTGTTCCGGTAACTAAATAAGGTAAGAAAAAAAGGTAATCGTTCAGCAATGGTTTTCTATACACTCTGGTTGATGGCAGAAATATCACGGTCAGAACAAAAAATTCATGACAAAATGGGAATAAATTATAATTAACTGTTTTTAATAAATTAAGAAATGATAGAAAGAAAAAAATCAGGAAAGGGATCAATCATGCTGCTTTTTTGCATGATTTCCACATTTACTACCGCTTTGGCTCAACACCCAACCATTTTTAATTCTTTTAAAACGGGTCAGGACTGGCTTGCAGATGATGGGCTTCCCATTGATTGCCACGGAGGGAATATCATTTATGTTGATTCTTTAAAAACTTTCTTTTGGTATGGGGAGCATTACGGAAACCCGCGTGGCGCTGCTTGTTATTCTTCCAAAGATCTGTACAACTGGAAAAATGAAGGAGTGGTTATACAAAAAGGTGATATAGAAGTTTTTGAACGCCCCAAAGTAATTTATGACAAGACCAATAAAAAATATGTTATGTGTTTTCATTATGATGGTAACCGTTATACAATAGCGGAGCTTGGGGTGGCGGTGAGCGATAAACCTACGGGGCCGTTTATCTTAAAAAATCATTTCCGTCCAAACGGACACGAATCACGAGACATTGGACTTTACGTGGATCCGGAAACGGATAAAGCCTATATCGGTTATGCCGCCGACCATACAAATCTCACCATAAGAATGGTAGAATTATCCGCTGATTACCTTACTGTAACCGGCAACGATGTTGATAGTAAAGCCCATTGCGAAGGACCGGGAATTTTAAAAAAGAATGGTACATTTTACCTCCTTACCAGTGGCTGTTCAGGATGGACGCCCAACCCCGGAAATTATTATACAGCTTCGTCTATTATGGGTCCTTATGATCTAAAAGGCTCGCCGTTTATAGGCGATGCCGGAGATAATTCTTTCAACTCTCAGCCTTGTTATATTTTTAAAATACCCGGTTACAAAAATGCCTATCTCTATATGGGCGACAGATGGAACGGTTCCGGAAGCCCGAAATCACAATATGTTTTTTTGCCCATTACGATAACGCCCGGCGGGCAAATGGAACTTCATTTTTACCGGGAATGGGATCTGACTGTTTTTACTCCTGAAAAAAATAAATAAATGACGAGCTGAACGCTTATGTAAAACAGAGGACTTTACTTTTTAGATAAATGTAAAATTAACGTTATCATTCAGAACGTATTGGAGCATATCACTGAATCAATGATGCAAAAAAGAAATCCTGATTCGCTAAAGAAATAGAAAAATAAAATAGCATTTTGTTACTTTTTAAACTATAATTTATGAAAAGAAATATCTTATCAATCATCTTGTTCCTGTTTTTTTTAAATGGGGTACAGGCACAAAAATCATTGACCGATTACGTGAATCCTTTTTTAGGAACAGCCACTTTATGGGATAGCATTGATATAGGGTATAAACCAACACACAGAACCTGGGGCGGCGAAGCGTTTCCTGGTTCTTCGTTGCCCAATGCAATGGTGCAATTAACGCCGGTAACACAATTTCATAGCGGATCGGGTTATCAATATGAAGACACGGTAATTTACGGCTTTGCCCACACCAGCAAAGGTCACTGGAACTTATGCAATATACCTTTGCTGCCCGCGACAGGCAACATTAATCCTGACGATTATAAATCGGGTTACAGCCATAAAAACGAATCTGCACATCCCGGTTATTACCAGGTTTATCTCCAAAAATATGGCGTAAATGCAGAGCTTACTTCAACGTTAAGATGTGCGTTTCATAAATATACTTTCAAGCAAGGCGAGCCTGAAAAACTAATTGCAGATTTATCCATGTCTAATGAAAGAGTAAAGAGTTGGGATATTCACCAGGAAAGCGAAAATGTGTTTACTGGTTTTCAACAAACGGGAGAAAAAATGTATTTCTATGCGGTAGCCAATCACCCAATAAAAGGCATTGATTCTTTAAAAACGGATAAGAAAATAATTCCGGTTGTGAATTTTATTAGCTCAGGCAAACCGCTTGAGCTACAAATAGGTTTTTCTTTTGTAAGCATTCAAAATGCAAAAGAGAATTTACAGAAAGAAATGCTGGGAAAAAGCTTTGCCGATGTAAGAAAAGCCGCAACAGTAACCTGGGAAAACCTGTTATCAAAAATTAAAGTAACGGGCGGCACCGAAAGGCAGCGTGGATTATTCTATTCTACTTTGTACCGTTCTTTTTTATGGCCCACATTACGCAGTGATGCTAACGGAGAATTTACAGATGAAAGCGGCAAAGTGGTAAACAAAGGTTTCAGGTATTATACCACGCCTTCTTTATGGGATACTTACCGCAACAAACTGGTTTTACTCGGCATGCTTTCACCCGATGTTACCAATGATGTAATCCAGTCTTTGATTGACAAAGGCGAAAAAAAAGGATTTATGCCTACCTTTTTTCATGGAGATCATGCTGCCCCGTTTATCGCCGGATCTTATTTAAGAGGAATAAAAGGGTACGATGTAAAAAGTGCTTACAACCTGCTGTTACGCAATGCTACGCTTGAAAACAGGAGCCGTCCACATATTCTGGAATACATTGAAAAAGGTTATGTGCCCGAGCAGGACCTTGCCCATCCTGTTTTGGAAACCGTTGCCAATGCAGGCGTTACCAAAACCCTTGAATATGCTTATGATGATTATTCCGTGGCTTTGCTGGCAAAAGCATTACACGATACGGCTAATTACAATATGCTTATGAAAAGAACCACGAATTATAAAAATGTATTTGATCCCTCAACAGAATTAATGCGTGGGCGGCTTGCCAATGGAGAGTGGATTAAAAATTTTGATCCTACTTTTATTTATTATGAATACATGTACCGCGAAGCCAATGCCTGGCAGTCTTCGTTTTTTGTACCCCATGATATACAAGGATTGATAAGCTTATATAAAAGCAAAGCAGATTTTGAACAAAAAGTAGATAGCCTTTTTACCATTCCTTTTCACGGTAATGAAGCCTATAATATCTCTGTTTTTATCGGTCAGTATTGCCAGGGAAACCAACCCGATCATAGTTCGCCATACATGTACTATTTTGTTGGTAAACCAGAAAAATCACAGGCAATATTAGATACCATTATGAACAATTTTTATGATATGGGCAAAGATAAACTTGCCTATCCCGGAATGGATGATGCCGGTGAAATGTCGGCATGGTTTGTATTTAACGCGATGGGATTTTATCCTTTCTCGCCAGCCGATACAAAATACATTGTATCGGTGCCTCTTTTTGATAAGGTAAAATGGCAAACAGACAGCGGAAAAACGCTGACGATTAAAAAGTCTGGCAACAGCAGGAATTTAGCTTCTATCAAAGTAAACGGAAAAGAAGCCGAAGGCTATTTCGTTTCTTATGATTTGTTTAAAAACGGCGGTAATATAGATATACAAACCAAGTAAGTTGGGCACTTTTTCCTCTTTATATAGTCGGGTAATTATAAGCGTAAAATCTTTGATTGACCGGCAAAACGGCAGCCTATGAAAAAAATATTGTCATCATTGTTGTTCACTACAATTTGCTTCACCGCATTTTCACAAGGAACAATCGTTAAATACCTGTCGGGCACCGATAAAGATCATACCGTACAATGGGATTTTTATTGCACCGCCGGTAGAAACAGCGGCAACTGGACTAAAATTTCGGTACCCTCAAACTGGGAATTACAAGGCTTTGGCACTTATAATTATGGTCACGATAAAGTAAAAGCTAACGAACAGGGGCTTTACAAGCACGAGTTTTCTTTGGATAATTGGAAAGGGAAAAAAGTATTTATTGTTTTTGAAGGTTCCATGACCGATACCAAAGTAATGGTGAACGGTCAGGAGGCAGGACCGGTGCACCAGGGTGGTTTTTATCGCTTCAAGTATGATATTACCAACCTGCTAAAACTAAATGGCAAGAACCTGCTGGAAGTGACCGTCGATAAAACATCGGCAAATACTTCGGTTAATCATGCAGAGCGAGAAAGCGACTTTTGGATATTCGGCGGCATTTTCCGTCCGGTTTACCTCCAAATTGTTCCGGCAACTTTTATAGACAGGATCGCTATCAACGCAAAAGACGATGGATCTTTTAAAATGGATGTTTTTCCAAAAAACATAGTCGGAGCAGAAACAATTGAAGCACAGGTGCAAAAACTTAACGGTGAAAATGTGGGTCAGCCGTTCGCTGTTACAGCGAACACTACCGGTGCGGAGAAATATAAACTGCAAAACCATTTTACAAATCCTTTATTATGGAGCACTGAATTTCCTAACCGGTACCGGGTTGTTGTTTCAATAAAAAACAAACAAAAGGTTATTCACCAGGTAATACAAAAATTCGGGTTTCGCACGGTAGAACTCCGAACCAACGACGGGCTTTATGTAAACGGAGCTAAAATCATTTTAAAAGGTTGTAACCGCCATAGCTTTTGGCCCGAAACCGGCCGCACATTAAGCCATGATATTCAATTGATGGATGTTGGTTTAATAAAAGAGATGAATATGAATGCAGTGCGCATGTCGCACTATCCGCCCGACCAGGACTTTCTTGACGTTTGTGATTCAATGGGTTTGTATGTATTGGACGAGCTAACCGGATGGCAGGCGAAGTATGATACGACCGTCGGTCGCAAAGTGGTTAAAGAATTAGTGGTACGGGATGTAAATCATCCGTGTATTATTATCTGGGATAATGGCAACGAAGGTGGCTGGAATACCGGGCTGGACAATGACTATGCTTTATATGATCCGCAAAAGCGCACTGTTATTCATCCCTGGGAGAAATTCAATGGTACCGATACACATCATTACCCCGATTATAACTACATCACAAAAGCTGTTGCAAACGGGCAGGAAGTTTTTTTTTCAACAGAATTCATGCATGGTTTGTATGATGGCGGCGCCGGAGCCGGGCTTAATGATTTCTGGAATCTAATGATGCAACATCCACATGCGGGAGGCGGTTTTATCTGGGCGTTGTTAGACGAGGATGTTATCCGCACTGATAAAAACGGAATCTATGACGGCGATGGCAATCATGCGCCGGATGGCATTTTGGGACCACACCGTGAAAAAGAAGCCTCCTTTTACGCCATCAAAGAAATCTGGTCGCCGGTCTACATCAACCTGCCATCCCTTGATAGTAACTTCAATGGTCAGATTCCTGTTGAAAACAGATATTCCTTTACCAACCTTACTCAATGCATATTTACCTGGCAATTGGTTACATTTCCATCTGCAACAGCGAACACTACAAAAGCTACTGTGCAGGCAACCGGCGCACCGGCAAAACTCAATCTGCAACCGGGAGAAAAAGGAATGCTTAACTTGACTTTACCAGCCTCCTGGCGTAAAAGCGATGCATTATATCTTACCGCTTTTGGACCAGATAAAAAAGAAATATTTACCTGGAGCCGGGCTATCAAATCACCGGAAAGCATAAATAAAAAAGCGCTCTCATCCAATACATCCACATCGGCAATACAAGCAAAAGAAGCGGGCAACTTGCTAAGCGTAACATGCGATGGCATAATATATTACTTTGATAAAACCACCGGTTACATTCAAAAAGTAGTGAAGCCAACAGGCGTCATTTCTTTATCCGACGGTCCCGTTTTGGCAGGTATCAAAACCGAATTAAAGCGGTTTAGATACTATACTGAAAACGGGCAATACATTGTGGAAGCCGATTATGCGGGAAAAGAAACTTTACACATCAAATGGACATTTACAAGCGGGCATCCGGTTAAGCTGGATTATCAATATACGCAGCAAAGCGATGCTGATTTCAGGGGTATCATTTTTCATTATCCCGAAGAAAAAATCACCGGCATGAAATGGCTCGGCCGAGGTCCGTACAGGGTTTGGAAAAACAGGCTGAAAGGACAGCGGTTTGGCGTGTGGCACAAAGCCTATAACAATACCGTTACCGGGCAAACCTGGAACTATCCTGAATTTGCGGGTTATCATGCGGAAGTAAATTGGGTGGTAATTGAAAATAAAGAATCCTCTTTTACTGTTTACACCAGCGATAAAAACATGTATTTCCAGATGCTGCACCCGCCAAGAGAAATGGATGCACTTCAAAACAATAATGTGGAACCGCCATTTCCTGAAGGCAATATCGGTTTTTTATCTGCTATCAGCGCCATTGGCACCAAGTTTCATCCGGCAAAAGCAATGGGACCGGAAGGCGAAATAAATGGTGGCACTAGCAAAAAGATAACCGGCACACTCTGGTTTGATTTCAAATAGTAACTGATTAAAGTAGTTCGTTAAAATAAAATGATAATAATTGAAGCCGTCATTCCGCAAATGCCGCCAACAAGAAAGCTGAATTATTTACGACTTAGCGGCGGCTTTGTGCAGAATCGGTGGATGAAAATTAATCAAACATAATTCTGATGAACTATGAGCCTGTTTAAAAATGAGGGATGAACATGAATAGATTGATAAGGAGGCATTTCTATGTAGTGATGCCGTATTCACTTCGGGAGACCTCTCCTTGCGTCGAGGTGACGAATGCATCCTTTTAATCATTTTAAACAAACTCTATTAAACAAAATTTTTCAAGCTCAATAAAATTTATGCAAATACTACAAAGCAAAAAATGCTGCATCTTCCTTGTTCTTTCCGGCTTTTGCATCCTCTTATCTCTTTCTTCCTGCCATTCTAATAATACGGAGTCAGCGAAAAGTGGCAGCGACTCGTTAACCGCCGGCAGCAACAGCGATAGCACCGGTATTTCATTAAATGTGCAATCGATTACCGATAGTTTGGATGCGCCTACGGCTTTAGCTTTTCCGGGCAATGGCGACATTTGGGTAACGGAACAAAAAGGTCACCTACGGGTGATCCGAAACGGCAAATTAATGGATGTTCCTCTGCTTGACATGGCAAGTAAGATGGTAAAGGTTAATGATGGCTATGAAGAACGCGGCTTGCTGGAAGTTACGCTGCACCCGGACTTTAAATCTAACCGGAAGTTTTTTGTTTTTTACAGCGCGCCTTCAACGCAAAAAGGTTCAAACCACAAAGGCGTATTAGCCGAGTACCAGTTGCCAACCGGTTCGGGACAGGTAAGCCCCAACAGCGGACGCATTATTCTTACGATTGAAGAGCCGGATGGCAATCACAATGGCGGTTGTGTTAAGTTTGGTCCTGATGGCTATTTATACGTTGGTTTTGGTGATGGCGGCGGGCAGGGCGATAAGCATGGCGAAATTGGCAACGGGCAAAAAATGGATACCTGGCTGGGAAAAATTTTGCGTATTGATGTCAATACCAATTCCGGTTACAGTGTACCAAAAGATAATCCGTTTGTTGGCAAAAAAGGTGTAAAACCTGAAATTTGGGCGTATGGTTTCCGCAACCCTTACCGCTTCTCTTTTGATAAATCTTCGGGGCAATTGTTTGCCGGTGATGTTGGTCAGGATACCTGGGAAGAAGTTGATATTATTAAGAAAGGAGCGAATTACGGCTGGCGGTTAATGGAAGGAACACATTGTTACAACCCGGCTGACAATTGCGACACCACCGGAATTACAATGCCCATTACAGAATACAGTCATAAAATAGGCATTTCAGTTATCGGCGGTTATGTGTATAACGGGCAGCAAGTGCCGGCTCTGAAAGGCAAGTATATTTTTGCCGATTGGGTTGGAAAAGTATTTTATCTGCAACAAAACGGTACTGCCTGGACAAGAGGCAACATTTCGTTGAAAAATGTGCCTGAAAACAAAAGAGTAACTGGCTTTGGACAAGATCCGGAGGGAGAGGTATATATGCTCACTAATCTGGAAAGCGGACCGGGCAAAATAAAAGGTAGTGTTTATAAAATTACCAAATAATCAACCGTGTATATCAGGTTTATAATAATACAAAACTTACCATCCAAAGCCTCAATAAAGATCAAAAATACTGGTTTGCGATAGATGCTTTCGGCGGAAATGGGGTTACACGGGGCGATGTTCAGTAAAGCATCATTTTTTATTAAAAAAATGATTATTGTGTCACTTGAATCTTTTCACATTTCGGCGGGTGGAGACACACCGCCGATAAAAGCTACCGGATGGTGTCCTCACCATCCGGACTATTCCATTTTTTAAATTATAATGTATCCACAATGATTATGAAATTCCTTTTCAGAATTACGAGTTCCCTTTTTTTACTTTCCCTATTATCGGTTCAGGGAATTGCACAAGACAAAAAAATTGAACTTTTATCGCCTGACGGGCACCTGAAAGTATCCATCAGTTTGGGTGACAAAATATACTACAGCGTATCGGATAACAACAAAGATTTGCTTACCAAAAACCATTTAGCCCTTGAACTAAAGGATGCGGTTCTTGGTGAAAATCCACAGCTTATCTCCACTAAAAAAAGCAAAGGCGATGAAACGATAACGCCTTATATCACTTTGAAATTTTCAACGGTAAAAAGTGTTTACAACGATTTACTATTGAATTTTAAAGGCGATTACGCGGTTGAATTTCGTGCTTATGACGGTGGTTTTGCATACCGTTTCATCACTAATAAAAAGGATAGCGTTGAGGTAATAAATGAAGATTTTTCGATCAATTTTCCTGAAAATGATACCCTTAATCTGCAACAGGTAAACGGATTTAAAACCGCTTATGAAGAACCTTACACGCACATTGCTTCAGAAACCTGGAAACCGGATGATAAAATGTCAACGTTGCCCGTTTTAATCGGTACCAACAGCGGCGCTAAAATTTTAATCAGTGAATCTGGTGTAGTAGATTATCCCTGTATGTTTTTGAAAGGAAGCGGAAATAACGGCGCCCAAAGCGCATTTCCTAAAACACCGCTCGAATTTGGTCCTGATGGCGACCGTAGTTTAAAAATCGTTAAGTCGGCAGATTACATCGCTAAAACAGCCGGCAGCCGCGCTTTTCCATGGCGGTATTTTGTGATCACAAACGACGACAAGCAGTTGATGGAAAACACAATGACGCTAAAACTTGCGCCTAAAAGCGTATTAGCCGATCCATCGTGGATAAAGCCCGGGCAGGCAAGCTGGGAATGGTGGAATGGCGCAACGCCGTATGGTCCCGATGTAAATTTTGTATCGGGCTTTAATACCGACACCTATAAATACTTTATTGACTTTGCTTCAAAATATGGCATTTCTTATATCGTAATGGATGAAGGCTGGGCAAAAAGTACCACCGATCCGTTTACGCCCAATCCAAACGTAGATGTGCATGAAATTATACGCTACGGAAAAGAAAAAAACGTAGGCGTGATCTTGTGGTTAACCTGGTTGGTCGTACACAATCACATGGATTTATTTAAAACATTCAACGAATGGGGTGTAAAAGGCGTAAAGATTGACTTCATGGATCGCAGCGACCAATGGATGGTGAACTATTATGAGAACGTAGCCAAAGAGGCGGCGAAGCACCACCTGTTTGTTGACTTTCATGGCGCATTCAAACCCGGCGGGCTGGAATACAAATATCCTAATTTGATTTCTTATGAAGGCGTAAGAGGCATGGAGCAAATGGGCGGTGCCACACCGGACAACAGTCTTTATTTTCCATTCATGCGCAATGCAGTTGGTCCAATGGATTACACGCCTGGCGCTATGATTAGCATGCAGCCGGATGTTTACTGCTCAGAACGCCCGAACGCTGCCAGCAAGGGAACACGCGCTTACCAGCTTGCTTTGTATGTAGTGTTTGAAAGCGGAATCCAGATGCTTGCAGACAATCCAACCTTATACTATCGCAATCCTGACTGTACAGAGTTTATCACTTCGGTTCCGACTACATGGGATGAAACAAAAGCGCTGGCGGCTGACGCAGGGCAAATAGCGGTTGTTGCAAAACGAAAGGGCGACAACTGGTTCATCGGCGGCATCTGCAACGGCAAAGAAAAAGAGAGACAAGTTGAACTCAACTTTGATTTTCTTCAAAAAGGAAAAACTTATACCATGACTTATTTTGAAGATGGCATAAACGCCGGCAGGCAGGCGATGGATTATAGAAAGAAAACGGTGCAGGTAAAAGCAGGCGATAAGCAAACTATTAAAATGGTGCGTAATGGTGGCTTTGCGGCAGTTTTGAAATAAGCCAGAATGTTTTGTAATAAGTATTTTCTTTATTGCAGCAGGCGGTTTTTATAGTACCCGATGACAACTATACTATGAACTGGTGATTTTACATAAACGATGAACTACCTCGTCAGCAGAGCTGACGAGGTATCACTGAAAGTTGAATAGATATAAAGTTGATAATTATGGAAACGGAAAATGTTTCTTTACACATACGTAAACAACAAGTGATGATACTGATTTCTGAAAGTAAGAGATTGATTTTTTATTCCCTTGCCTCCTTAACCTCATTATAAATTAACGTAAGCAACGAATGCTTATTCTTTGCATCCTGGAGAAGCTGCCAGATCATAATGCCTCCCGTTGAATCCAAGGCAAGCTTCGTTTTTTCTTTAATGGTAGCAGCGCCGTTGTAATAAATAATACCGCCGCCCGGCACTGTTACCTGGTCAGCATTTTCAGAGCCGGGATACTGCGTAACGATGTCGCCGTAAGACATATCTTCCGGTGCGCCCTTACCAAACCCATAGCCATAAAAAGGCAGGCCCAAACCAAGCTTTTCCTTCGCAATATGACGCACATTGCTCCAGTATTCTACATCATCAGTTGCTAAAGAATAAGACGCATGTTGACCCGGCTTGTCAGGATTCCAGGGACCCGTTTTATCATAGCTCATTACATTTACAAAATCAAATTGCTGCAAAGCGTTGTCTGTGTATTGTTCGGCATAATAAGAAGCGATAGCAGCAGTCATTGCTTTTTTCTTTACCTGCAAAGCCAGCTTCAGGTTGGTAACGAACGACTCATAATTTTGATCTATCATGGCTCCTTCCAGATCAACATCAATACCATCCAGGTGATTTTGGGTTGTTATTGTAACTAACGAGGTAATAAATGCCGCCTGCTGATCGGGTACTAAGAAGTTCAACAGATATTTGGGAGGCGAGCCGCCGCCTATTGACAACAACACCTGCACATTTTTTTCATGCGCCAGTCTTGCTACTTTTTTTATATCATCAGGCGTGTGAAATTGCCCGGTAGAATCCGGATTTACAAAAGCGATATTGAGATGTGTGATTTTGGTAAGATCAAGATGCTTAACATCATCCAATAAACCGGGCCGGTTGAGCACATAGCCTGTAATCCTGAATTTTGCAGGAGATGTTTTTGTTTCATGTTGGGCAAATGCAGCAAAGGCTGAACATAGCAATAAAGAAAGTAAAATAAGCGCGTGTTTCATTGAGACAAATTAATTTGTAAAAAACCAGAACCATTAGTCGTAATTATAGCTTTTGTTCTTTTATTTACGAGCAAATATGATATAAAACTACTGTCAATTCTGGTGTAGACTACTATTTATTCTGTTCCATTTTTTGAATCACCCAGGCTCCTACTCGTTTGCCCTGCGCCGCTCCCTGCTCAGTAGCATCTGTAAAATGAATACCGCCGTAAAAACGGGATATAGCTGCTTCAGTGGCAGCCTGATCAAATGACATAAATTTTCGGGAGGGTAATCCATACCGCATTTCGACCGTGTCTGTAAACAGCACCTTATCGCCAATATAATGAGACAGGATCACAGCCGAAGTGGCGGAAATACAAGCATGGCCGCTGGTATATTCCGGAAAGGGCGGCGTTTGCAATAAGGGCTTCCAATGCACATCAATCAACTGACGAATGGCGGTTTCGGGACGAATGCGGTTGCTGCGGTATTTTTCATCCCAGCAAGCCATGAAGCTATCCATCAAACCCATTGCCACGAGTGTATGAATCAGCATGGTTTCATTAAATGATTTTTTGGTTTGCCGGCATACAATATCGGTAATGCCCATCCAATGCGCACCGGGAGAAATTTTTTTTAACCCAACGATCAGATGTCCTTCATCCTGCACGGCAAACGGGTTGCAATCCCAATACAAGGCAATCGTGCGATGTTCATCGCTTAAACTGTCGGAAGATTGTTTATAGTTTGCATACATCAGCTTATAAAAAGCAGAGGTTTTATCTTTTGAGAACGCAACAGGTGGCGGAATGCGAAACTGGCTGGCAGAATCTAAAAAGAAAGGTCGCACCGTATTAAAGTAAGGCTCAACTGCAGGCAGATAAGCAGGCGGTGTCGGATACCACCGACCTTCTTCCGGCAATGGTGTATAACGTGCGCGGTTGCTAATTTTATTATAACCATCACTCTTTGCGTAAGCCAGTATTTCGTTACTGATTGCCGAAGCATATTTCTGCGATTGCGCTATCGTTTCATCAGTGAAACCTCTTTCCCTGCAGGAGTCTAAAAACGCACTCTCATAATTAACGAGCAGCTTACCGGAAGGCTGCATCTTTCCGGCGGTGTAAAGCATAGCCAAAACAGCAGACAACTGATAGGAATAACCCTGAATGGTATCGGGTTTTTTGAAATCCGGATAGGCGTTTACAATGTCGTGCATGGAAGGGAATGACTTATCGTTTTCCGCCACTACTTCGTAACCGGCAAGACAGGTATAACTGAAGAAACGGGCGGCTAATGGCGGATTGGTGATATCGTGTATCATCAAATCCATCATTTCCTGCATTACATTCCCGATTACCGCGTTGGAAATTTCGGGTGTTTTTGATGTGCGTGATGTGCAACCAATAAACAACAGCAGGATAAAAAATGAATACTTTTTTCTCATAAAAAATCTCATCACCATATCATCAAAAAAACAGGATTTATTGCGGTTTATAAGCCACGGAAGAAGATTGATTGATGCCAAACAGTAAGGTGTTATTGATATCCAACACACTTCTTACATCGCCGTGAAGATTGAAGCCCGACTGCCATTGCGGAACATAAGTAAAGCCGCCTTTTGCATTGCCTTGCAGCAGCACACCATAGTTTGCATCATACTTGCCAAAGCGCAGACGTGCTTTGTTGATGTTGCCGCACAACAGCAAATCTTCTTTTCCGTCGTTGTTATAATCAAGCGGCGTAATGGTAAATATGGGCGATTGCTGCGCTTCTGCCGGCAACGGTTTGCTGTGAAATTTGCCATCGTTTCCCATTTCAAAACAGGAAGTTTGTAAGCAGGTTGCCGTTAAGTGCCCGGCGTCTTTCAAATCATCTTTGCTGAAAATATCTGTGAGTGTTTGGTCGGCATAATCGGCATAGTTGGTATAACGTGTGCGCATGTTGCTCATCTGGTCTAACAACTCATCACGGGTTACATAAGGATAGCTTTTGCCCTGGATATAAAAGCATAGTACCGGATCAATAGAACCATTATCATCAAAGTCTTTATAGTAGAGTTCGGCCGGTTCTTTTTCGCTCACTTTACATTGCGTATTCAATCCCTGGTTGCCAATGACAAGGTCAGGTTTGCCATCGCCGTTCATGTCGTGTACTAAAATTTTATTCCACCAGCCATTGCATGGCTTATCAAAATAACTGTTGGTTTTATCTTCCAGTTTGCCATTTACATTTATCAAAACGGTTACCGGCATCCATTCTCCCGTTACGATTAAATCTTGCCTTTTATCGCCATTCAAATCAACCCAGGCTGCATCTGTTATCATGCCCGCCTTTTGCAGGGAAGGCGCTAATGTTTTTATCTCGTTTGTAAAATGTCCGTTCCCGTCATTAATAAGTAAAAAGCTTTCCGGCGTTTCGGGATAACGACCGGGAACTACCCGGCCACCAACGAATACATCAGGGTGTCCGTCGCCATTTATATCAGCTATCCGCACGCAACTTTTGCTGGCAAGCATTTTTGGCAACGCATCTGTTGCTTTTGTAAAATGTGCCTTGCCGTCGTTGAGGTACAAGCGGTCTTGCAGCAGCGCATCATCCGGCTCAAAATTGTGATAGCCACCAGAGGCAACATATAGATCGGCAAAGCCATCGCCATTCGCATCGAAGAACATTGCATCAGCATCATCGCTCATTTTATCTTGTTCAAAAGCAGGCTGTTTAATCAGCATAAACTTCCCGCCTTTTTGCTGAATGTATAAAGCGCCTGCTGTTCCCGGCTCGCCACCTGTAAA
Source organism: Ilyomonas sp. (assembly GCA_965199905.1). GTDB lineage: Bacteria > Bacteroidota > Bacteroidia > Chitinophagales > Chitinophagaceae > Ilyomonas. The sequence goes on from OZ241366.1 coordinate 2,425,944, forward strand.
CACGTCTTCCAATCCATCGCCGTTTACATCAGCCTTCACCATACAAGGACCGGAAAATGACATCGGATTTATCAGTAACGGCTGTCGCTTAAAGTCGTTGATATGATTGGCTGGATGCTGAAAATCAACAGGAGAGCGCACTTCAGCAAATAATGTTTTTCCTGCTACTTTATATTGATACAAGGTCGTTGCGTTTTTTTCCTGCAACGTCAATATCTGGTTTGCTTTTATATTTTGTAAAACCTGCTGTTTACCGCTCAGCCAAATGATGCGCAATGAATCTATTGTTACACTGCTTCCCAAACCAAAATGAAGAACAGGCGACACCGAAGATTGAAAGCCGCGCGAAGGCATTTGCTCTTCGTATTGCTGTTTGCCTTTTGTATAAAGAAACACTTTTGCGCCCGTGCCTTCTGTATTTTTATCTGCGCCTTCTAATTTTATTTGCAGGTAGTTATTTTCTTTTTGTTGTGCAGAAATGTTGTGATAAATGAAAGCCGGTTTGTTGATGTTGTTTACTATCAGATCAAGCTTTCCATCGTTGTCCAGATCGGCATACGCAGCGCCATTGCTGTTGGATGATTGCGTAATTCCCCAGGCAGCGGTTTCGTTGCTGAAAGTGAGGTTGCCATTGTTTTTAAAGAGGTAGCTTTTTACATCGCTGGATGGCATTTTTTGAACTAAATCAAGCACGTTCTGCCGCCGTATGTCACCGCTGTTATTCTGAATAAAATCATTCATGTATTTTAAAAAATCCATGTTGGTATAGTCGCGCGTATAACCGTTGGTCACAAACAAATCTTTCCAGCCATCGTTGTTATAATCGGCTAACAAAGCCGCCCAGCTCCAGTCGTTGTTTGAAATGCCAGCCAGTTGTCCTACTTCGCTAAACGTGCCATTGCCATTATTTACCTGCAGCATATTGCGCATATACTGGTAATAGAAGCCACTGCTCAGCATCAAATCGTATTTCTCGTAGTTGTCAGGCGCCATCAGCATTTTCTGGCGATGGTTATCTTCGGGCAACATATCTAACGAAATAATATCAGGCAAACCATCATTATTAATGTCAGCTACATCGTTGCCCATGCCGAAATGCGTGGTGTGGCCTAACGCCGTTCTTTTTACATCGGTAAACGTTCCGTTTTTATTATTGATGTATAGATAATCAGGCACGGTATAATCATCGCAGATATACATATCGGGCCAGCCATCGTTGTTAAGATCGGCAATGCCCGCGCTCAGTCCGTACGTTAACGAAGAACTGTTGATGCCCGATGTGGCTGTTATGTTGATAAACGAATCGTTGTTGTTTTTATAGAGCTTAATTCCGACATAGGAATCAGCTTGTTTCAGCTCGGCTGCCGTGCTCGCAGAATCTAATACCGGCAATGAGTTGGGATTGTGATTCAGGAGCAACATATCCAGGTCTCCGTCACGATCATAATCAAAAAAGTAAGCCTGCGTGCTGAAAGAAGAATCAGCCAAACCATATTCCTCAGCTTCTTCCCTGAAAGAAGGAACGCCTTGCTTATCGTTACCCTGATTAATAAATAACTGGTTTACTCTTTTAGCTGGCGATAATTTGCCGGAATAGCATACATATATATCGAGCAAGCCATCGCCGTTTACATCAGCCATTGTTACGCCCGTTTTCCAGGGACCGGGTCTGCCGGCAACATTGGCATCGTAAGTAATGTCTTCAAATGTCATCTTGCCTTTGTTGAGGTACAATTTGTTATCGACTGCATTGCCTGAAAAATAAATGTCGGGCAAGCCATCCCCATTTACATCACCTACAGCCACGCCACCACCGTTGTAATAATATTCATACATCAGCACATTCGTGTTCAGGGTTTCTTTTATCTCATTGTTGAAGTCTATACCGGTTTGTTCTGGTGTTAATAATGCAAAGATTGGTTCTTCTTTATGCAAAGAATTATTGTTGTCATTGGAGGAGCACCCTGACAAAAGATTAATAAGTAAAACAACCAGAACTATTGCACCAAAGCGTAAATAAAAACAACGTCGCAATCGAAAAAAATTAGAATGGAAAGATAGATAAATAGAAAATCAGTGCCGGTAGTTACCGACACTGATTCTTAAAACAAAGCTTGTATTTAGGGCGAAAATTTTGCTTATTGATCGTACCCCGGATTTTGAATCAGCTTAGATTTTGTTTTATCCTCAGGATCTACATTTTTATTTAATTCATCGCGGCTGAAGGGGCGGAAATACATTTTATCTAACCATTGCCGGTTTTCGTGAGCAACATCTATTACCGGAGAATACGTATAATCATAAATTGTTTCATCGTGATGATAAGGCTTTGTCATTGATTTTCCTGGTTTGAATTTTCCCACTATATTAATAAATGTGAGTTTTCTGCCTAAGGTTTCGGAAGCTATCATCCATCTGCGTGTGTCGTGATAACGTTGTTCTTCATAAGCCATTTCTAGCCTTTTTTCTTTCCGGTATTGTTGCCGTAAGCCATCCTGTGTGGTTTCGGTAATAGCAGGCATACCAGCCCGGAAGCGAATACGGTTTAGCCATAAAGTTGCTTCGGTTAATTGATTTAATTCAATTGATGTTTCGATATAATTAAACACCGCTTCAGTATAGCGAAAGAACGGCCAGGGAATATTTTGCCGGTCTCTGTTATCTACAATGTCTGGATTCGGATCAATAAATTTACGCATATAAAAACCCGTGCGGCTGCCATTCCAATCTTCTATTGTACTGCTGCGTGTATCCAGGCCTTTCCATATAATCTGTTTGCCATCATCTATTAAATCGTATTCACCCGTTTGAATTTGGTTTGCGGGATCTACATCTCCTGAAATTTTATCGCGGGGTTTCCAGTTTGAACCATCATACATAACCGTAGCATACATTCTTGGATCACGGTTTTTGTATGGGTCGGCTTTCATTTCCGGTTTGCTCCAGTCGAAGTTGGAGCCATCCATCATTTCATAATCATCAACCAATAATCCAATGGGCGTATTGCCGGCCCAGCAATGATAACCATTTGGGCCATTGTACAGCCCGATTTGACGTGCACCTTCGTCCTGGTCGGGTATAAAGTAACGGGCGAAGATTAATTCACTTCCTGCAGCAGGATCTGCCACCTTACTGCCACCGCCCATTGATAAGGCAATATAATTGGCTGTACCTTCCGCAGAAGATACCGGCTCGGTAAGTGCCAGCTTATAACCGGTTCCCATGTCAACTACTGCTTTGGCTGCTGCCTGCGCTGCCTGCCAGCGGGCAGTGCGATCGCCGCTTATATAGCCAAGCAATTGAGGATTAGCATAAGAAGCAATTACTGAAGATTTTGCTTTTGCAGTAGGTATATCATGAAGATCGCTGGCGGCATAAATAAGAATCCTTGATTTTAGGGCCATAGCTGCTAAAACAGTAGCTCTTCCTTTATCCAGGTTAAACCCGCTAAGCATGGTAGCAGCCGTATCACAATCACCTATAATGAGGTTTACACAATCTTCAAAACTGTTTCTGGCAATAGAATAATCCTGATTCAAATCGTAAACTCCGGTAATAATGGGCACACCGCCATAATATCGTACCAACTGATGATAATAATAGGCACGCAAAAAATGCAGTTCCCCATTTAAACGGCGCTTTAACGAAGAATCAGAAAATGAACCTTCTGCATTGATGTTGATCAATCCTAAATTACATGCACGAATTGCATTGTACATATTTGCCCAGTCGTAAGTACCATCTACCCAGCCTAAGTTTGATGGGTTTAAGCTGCCTTCATTCACGGTGTTGATGCTGCGGCCTGTGTGTGTAAATACCGCTTCGTCTGACAGCGATGCCAGCATTTGCTCGTTAAAACCACCGGCATACAATTGTGCGTAACAACCATTTACATAAACCTGCGATAGTGCACCGTCGCCCCAGGTAAGTGAAGATGATATCTGATTTTTCGGCGTGAGGTTCAGAAAATCTTTTTTGCAGGAAGCCAAAAAAAGAAGCGCCGAAACTGATAAAATGAAAAGATGATTTATTTTTTTTCTCATTGTTTTGAATTTAAAAAGTTACTCTTACACCTGTGCTGACAATTCTTGCCTGTGGATAGTATTGACCACCCTGATTTGTTGATTCCGGATCCCAGATTTTAATTTTATCAAAAAAGGTTAAAAGATTTAAAGCACTCACATATACTCTTAAATTGCTGATGCCCACACGCTTTCCAATTACATCTGATAAAGAATACCCGATTTCAACATTTTTTAAACGCATGTAATCATTGCTTTTTAAGAAGTAAGTGTTATTGAAGGCAGAGCCGCCGGTATAATACCTGTTCTGGCGATTGGTTAAGCGGGGATCTACACTGCTTGGGTGATCAATCGTCCAGCGATGGTCGTAAGAATATTGCAGGAAGTTGCCAATGTCGCCCGATTCGGTGCGTCCGATATATTGTAAGCCACCGGTAGCACCCTGGAAGAGAATAGAACAATCAAAGTTTTTATAAGATAAATTGATATTAATACCGCCGGTAAACGTTGGTGTATTTGTTTTTTGAAGACGAGTTTGATCGTCGGAAGTTATCTTACCATCCGGTGTGTTGTTTGGTTTACCGTCAGCGTCCCGACCACCTATGTCTTTGATTTTCATATCGCCTGGCAAAAGGTTTCCGGTCAATGCACTATAATCAATTGTATTTTTGTCAATATCAGTCTGGTCAACAAAAACACCATCATACTGATAAGCTAAATAAGAACCGTAGGGATTACCGGTAGTACGCTGGTAATCCGGCGCACCCGGCGTTTCATTCCAATCTAAGATTTTGTTTTTAGCATAACCTCCATTTACGCTTATACTGTAAACAAAATCATTTGCCTTGTCGCTATAAGTGATTTTAAATTCACCGCCCCGATTTTCCATTTTGCCATAGTTAACCGGAGGCAACTTATTTGTAATACCGGAAGTGGCAGGTATTGAGCCGCCTAAGTAAGTTAAGATTCTGGAACGTTTGTTATTAAAATAATCAAGCTCAAAGCTTAGCTTACCTTTTAATACAGAACCATCTAAACCAACATTATAATTATTGGCAAGCTCCCAGGTAAAGTCTTTGTTGGGAACCACAGTTTCGTATAAGGTTTTGGCAATCTGGTCATTCAAAATATAAGTTCCGAATGCCATGTTAGAAAGATACTGGTACTCTGCCAATACTACACCTCCGGGGAAATAAGGTTCAGCACCCATCTGACCCCAGGAAGCTCTTAATTTCAGATTATTAAAAACACGGACATTGTTTTTGAAGAAATCTTCTTCTGATAATCTCCATCCGGCAGATAAACCGGGGAAGAAGCCAAACCGGCTTTGCTCCGGAAACAGGTAAGAGCCGTCATCACGCCATAAAAATTCGGCAATGTATTTTTCTTTATAGTTATAACCAACACGCCCGAAATAGCTAAGTCTTGCTCTTTGATATAAAGCTGTATTACCAATCGTTTGTGCCAAAGAGCCGCCGGCAAACAATTGGTCAATAGCCGGCGAAATAAAGTATCTGCGGAAAGCGGTTAAACCGTCTGCATCCACTTTCTCTCTTTGTACGCCAACCAATGCTGTAACCGCATGATTACCGCCAAATGTATGGCTGTAATCAATAGTTCCAACAAGGTTAACAGATAATTCCTGAGAAGCTGATTGAGATAACCTGGGATCGTTAAAGGTAGAACGAACAGAACCTTTTAAGAATGGTGTTGTACCATCATCCTCATACGTGTTTCCATCCCAGTAATACAATGTCCAAGGTGTTTGCCAGGCACGAACAGTAGAAGATGTTTTGTCTATGGCAGCGGTTCCGGTTATTTTTAAGCCTTCTACACCGGGAATCTGAATTTCAACCTTTCCGTTTGTTTGTAGATAATCTCTTTTATCCCTGTTGTACCCGGTTTGGTCTGTAGTAATAACCACCGGATTCTGACCGTTTTCTATATCAGGTCCGGGACGGCCGTCGGGCCAAACCGCAATTTCTGTTGGTTTTCCACGCATTGTCATTCTGAAAATATCACCTGCGCCGCCGCCATTTGGAAAATGCCTGTATTCCTCACGGGCAAGAATGCCTATTGTGGTTGTAATATATTTGTTGATGCGCGCATCAACATTTAAACGCAAATCGTATTGTTTGTATCCGGTAGCAGAATTTTTATAATAAGCATCCTGATCGGTGTAGCCAACGGAAGCAAGGTATTTGATGTTATCGCTGCCGCCTGATATCTGAAGATTATTTTTTACCTGTGGCGACCATGTTTTTAAAACTGTTTTGTACCAATCGGTGTTTGGATAATGCAAAGGATCTGAACCATCTGCAAATTTTTTGATTTGATCCTGTGTATATACAGCGTTTACCGTACCTCCGCCCTGTTTTACGTAAGTACCCGTATTTTGAAACGCCTGATAAGCAGCACTCCATTCTGCAGCAGGTACATTATCGTATATGGTTAATTCGTTTCTGATAGTTGCATACTCCGGTGCAGTTGCCATTTCCGGTGTGCGGGTTGGCTGAGACCATCCATAATTAAAATCATACGATACGGTTGGCTTTCCGCTTTTGCCTCGTTTGGTTGTAATTAAAATAACGCCATTGGCTGCCCGCGAACCATAGATAGCCGCTGCTGCATCTTTTAATACAGAAACACTTTCAATATCCTGTGGATTGATGCGGTCTAAGCCACCGGCTCTGTTGGGCACCCCATCTACTACAATTAAAGCATCGCTGTTACCATAAGAATTTACACCTCTGATTCTGATTGCAGAGCCATCGTAGCCAGGTTCACCCCCGGCTTGCACCGCTGAAATACCCGGCAGCCGCCCGGCTAAAGTATTCGATAAATTGGCTGTGGGTGTTTTTGCCAGTTCTGTACCTTTTACCTGGGCAACCGCACCGGTTACAGTTACTTTTTTTTGCGTACCATAGCCTACTACAATTACGGTTTCCAGTTGTCCGGCATCACCGGCTTTTAATGTAATCTGCAAAAGAGATTCATTACCTGCCGTTACTTCCTGAGTTTGATAGCCAATGTTTGAAATAACAAGAACAGATTTAGAATTGGGTGCTGTTATAGAGAAAGCGCCGGTTTCGTCTGTTGAAACACCCTTTGTTGTACCTTTTACAACCACTGAAGCGCCGGACAAGGCTTCGGCCTTTTCGTTAATTACCTTACCTTTTACAGATACCGTCTGCGCATATAGTGAAGCAGTAGCAGAAGTGAGCAGCAAGAGCAATACAAAAGCAGTTTTCATCCTTTTCAGAATAGAATTTTTCATAATCGTTTGTAATTTTTGTTTAAGCAAGCAGCCTTGATTACCCTTATGGGAAAAGCAGACATTTGATTGAAAGAGACAATAAGAATAATGAATTAAAATGATGCTAAGTGTCGTAAAATGTGTAAGTGATCTTCTTCATGGCAGGTTACATTTTGTATGTTAGATAATTAAGAACAGCAACGCAATTCATACTGGCAATGGCAAATTAATATGTCAGCAATTCCTTTTGGCTACAGGGAACATTGTGACTTCTGTGCTATCGGTAAGCAACTATATTAGTAATCGTTCTCAGTGTTTTATTCCTTTTGTTTGGTTTTGTATTATGGCAATAAATCAGGCTACGAATAAGAAGCAATCATTACGATACAAAACTCCTGTTTAAAACATGTTAAAGATAAGTAAATCATACATTTTTCTTTACATAGCGTACATATTGTTTTTCTGCCTGTCTGTAAATAGCTTTATGGCAGTGAGCTTTATATGTCTCACTACCATAAAAGTGTTTCCTTTTTAATAAGAGACGAGAGTTCTGATGTCAACGCAGATTCATTTAGAAATTACAGGCATGTACATTCTCATCGAAAACGTTGATCAATACATTACTTTTATTTTTGTAGACATTTAGCGAATATTGCCAGAGATTGAAAAAATTAAAACTTTGTTTTTCTTGATGCCAGGAAATTGGTTAAAAGTTTTACTTGTCGCGTTGCTTGTCAATTGTTTGGCCGCAAGCATTAGTTTGTGTCAGCCTTATCCTTACAAGTTCAGCTATCTTACCGTAGATGAAGGATTGTCGCATACCGATGCGAACGATATTGTACAGGACAAGCAAGGTTTTATCTGGATAGCCACTTATTTCGGCTTAGACCGGTATGATGGATATTCAATCAAAAAATTTTACAATCATGATGTTCCGGTAAATAATGCTTTCAGGAACCGGGTTACCTGTCTTTATCCCGATGATGATGGTAACATATGGCTGGGCACCGAAGGCGGCTTACAGTGTTTTAATACAAAACTGGAAACCTACACAGACTTTAAAACCGTTCATAGCGAGGCGATTCCTGATTACCAGAAACTGTATAAACCTCCCGGAAGCTACTTATATAGTTTAAGCAATCAGGTGCTGAAGCTGTTTTTCGTTAAAGGAAACTCTCTTACCGAACAAAAATTAAATCTGCCGCCGGGTGTTCAGTTTTCGGATATGGCATACGATAAAAAAGGCGTGCTGTATTTGTCAGGTAACAAAGGCATCTGGCGATTAAATAAGAACAAAGGTTTTGAAAAATTAACCATCACAGGATTGGCTGATGAAAACGTTTCCAGAATGTTTATAAACAAGCAGGATAACCTGTTGCTGGTAAGCGGAAACAAAATGCTTCTTGCAAACAGGCAACCCAATAAGGCAAATCCTGCGGGCACCGAAACGATAAGTATAACCAAATCTGCCGGTTTTGATGGCAACGCAATAAGAAATATTACAGAAGATGATAAATCGAATTATTGGCTGAACACTGGTTCCGCATTGCTCATGTTAGACAATAATCTGACTCTTCTTCAAACCATTACCAACAGAAGTTACCAGCATAGTATAAACTCAAACGCAATTGATAAAATTTTTATTGACCGTTCGCAATGTTTATGGGTATGCACATTCGGCGGCGGCGTCAATTATTGCGACCTGAACGAAAAGCTCTTTTATACCCTTCAGCATAACCCGGAAAATGCAAACTCGCTAAGCGGCAACCACATTCGCTCGGTACTGGAATACGGAGATAGTATTTGGGTGGGCACGCAAGCTGAAGGCTTAAACCTCTACCATGCAAAAAAGCAAACATTTACTCACTACAACACCCACAGCACTCCGGTCAAATTAAAAAACGATGCAATTTCATCACTCACCTTTGATGATGATAAAAACTTATGGATAGGCAGTGCTGCCGGAATTGACATCCTTAAACCGGGCGGAAAAGAATTGTGGAAACCAAAAGGCTACAATCAGTTTCCAGCTTACGTGATTGAAACATTAGCAAAAGACTGTTATGGTAATATCTGGTTCGGCAATCATGTAAATCAGTTTGGCGTGATATGGAAAAACAAGCAAAATGAGTATCATGTAAAATATTATGGTGAAGGTTATTTTATTTTACCCGATAAAAACAAACCGCAGCTTTTTGTTTCCAGCACGCATGGATTACAACGGATTATAGTTGATGCCGAAGGAAATATTACGGAAACCTACACTTATCAGGCGACGTCTAAACCCAATTCGCTAAGCTCTGATTATACTTATCCTGTCTGCAAACAAAACGATAGCACGTATTGGATAGGCACGATGGGCGGAGGTCTGAATCGCCTGTCATTCGGAACAAACAATCATTCATACACTATAAAATCCTATACCGGCGATTACGGCGTTTTTAAAGATGTAGAAAGCCTGGAGATTGACAATGCCGGAAATATCTGGATGGGTGGTAATGGCCTGGAACGCCTGAACCCGTCAACCGGTGCCTTGATAAAATATGATAAAAACGACGGGCTGCAGGGTAATAGTTTTAAAGTAGGGTCTTCCTGGAAAGGAGCTGACGGACGATTGTATTTTGGCGGCATCAATGGACTGAATTATTTTTATGCAAGCCAGATAAAAGCAAACACCATTGAGGCACGACCTGTGGTAACGGATATATTAATCAACAACCAGTTGCCGCATTTGGGAAAGTCCGATTCTTCTCATAACTCCATTAACCAGGCAATCAGTTATAGCCGAAATCTGAATCTTAGTTATTTGCAGAACAACTTTGTTATTTCTTTCTCTGCCATGCATTTTGCCAATCCGCTAAAGTGCAGGTACCGTTATAAGCTTAACGGGTTTGATAAGGACTGGAGATACACAGACGGAAGCCACCCCAACGCCGCTTACAGCAATCTTGATTACAACAATTACCGGTTTATTGTAGAAGCTACCAACAACGATGGTGTGTGGAGTAAACGGGTTGCCAAAATTAATATTATTATCACGCCGCCGTGGTGGAAATCTGGTGCTGCCAAAATTATTTACGGGTTGCTGATTCTCTCAGCACTCGCAGGAATTTATTTCTATCAGGCAAGATGGTACCGGCTGAAAAGAGAGCTTGCCATTCGCACCATTGATGAAGAAAAAAGGGAAGAAATACACAGGCAACGCGAAGAACTTTACCAGCAGCAACTTGTTTTCTTTACCAATGTTTCGCATGAGTTTCGCACGCCGCTTACGTTAATATTGGGTCCGCTGGAAAATTTACTTAACCAGAATAAAGATTCTGCACTAACGCATTCTTATCAGCTCATGCAGCGAAATGCAAAACGGCTGATGAATCTGATCAGCGAACTGATGAACTTTAAGAAGGTAGCGGATAGCATTGTGGAGCTAAAAGTGCAGCCACTCAACATCAACCAGTTTTGTAAAAACCTTGTTCTTGAATTTCAAAATTTAGCCACCAGCAAGGATATTGATTTCAGGATGATTGACCATACAAGCAAACATTTCAATGAACCATTAACAGGTATGTTTGATGTGCAGGTTCTTGAAAAAATCCTTTTTAACCTGTTAAGCAATTCGTTTAAATATACCGGTGTTCATGGCCAGATAACGTTTGAAATATTCTTCCGGTTTGAAGATTTCAAACCTTCGTTTGCTACCGGGTTTCAATTATTACATGAAGAGTTCCGGGCTAAAAAATACATCTATTTCCGCATTGCCGATTCAGGCATCGGCATTTCAAAAGAATCCATTACAAGAATCTTCGACAGGTATTACCGCATCAGCAAAAATCATTTAGGCTCAGGCGTAGGATTGGCGCTGGTGAAAAGCCTGGCGCAGTTGCACAAAGGCGATATTTATGTGTACAGCGAACGATATAAAGGCACGGAAATCATCATTGGCATTCCCTGGGGCGAAGAGAATTATAATGTTTCAGAAAAAGCAACATCGCAAACCGAACCGGAAGCGCAGCTTGAAACAATAGACAATTCTACACTCTTTCCGTTATCAGATCATCCCATCGAAATAGCTTCGGCAGAAAGCAGGACGAATAAGCGCATCCTGCTGGTTGATGACAACCAGGAATTACGTGTTTTTTTGAAAGGGGCATTTGAAAAACAGTATCATATTTATGAGGCGCAGGACGGACACGCTGCCATTGAAATCGCCAGGGATAAAGTTCCGGATTTAATTATCAGTGATGTAATGATGCCCGGCATGAACGGCATTGAGTTTTGCAAAATCGTAAAAGAGACGTTTGAAACAAGCCATATTCCTTTTATCATTCTGTCGGCGAAAGATGCATTGGATACGAAGATTGCAGGCATGGAATCGGGCGCCGATTTTTATTTTGCCAAACCATTAAGCATTGACCTTTTGTTACTAACAGTTCATAATATTTTTGAGCAAAGCGAAAAACTGAAACAGAGATATACAAACAATTACCTGGCGGAAGCTACGGAGTTGGTTCAATCTGAAAAGGACAAAGAATTCCTCCAGGAGCTTTTGCATATAATTGAAGAAAACATAGAGGATGTTGATTTGGATGTTGATTTTCTATGTAAACAATTACATATCAGCCGAACCAAGCTATACCAGAAAATAAAGAGCGTATCCGATCAGTCAGTTAGTGAATTTATAAGAACAGTCCGGCTAAAAAAAGCCATCCATCTCATGACACATGAAGGCGTATCCATTGGCGATGTAGTGGACAGAATTGGTATGCAAAGCAGTTCCAACTTTTCAAGAGCTTTTAAGAAAGAGTATGGAAAATCTCCGATGCAGTTTATGCAATCGTTGAAGAAAAATTAATTTGAATAACCGATCAATAACACCATTGAGAATAAGCAGAAATATCTTCTGCAAAGCAACATCAGCTATGATGACCTTACTGCAACAGTAAAATCGTTAGACTTTACAGACCGGGTTCAATAATAACGATGTAAAAGCTCATCCAAGATAATCCGGCGGATACACTTTTTGCCCATGTTTCTCTGCGATTGTCACCATCTGTTTCATCACTTCAGGATTGTCCATTGGCGGCGGCGGAAGAAATTCGCCGATGGCTACCGGTTTACCTATTTCGATAAACATATCTTCCAGACCAGCGGGCACAACTGTACAGATCAGCACTGCGTTCTCATTGGTTTTATTCTTAAAATCATGAACAATGCCTCCTTTGGGAATGGTTACAAACGAACCTTTTTTAGCTGTATAAGTGCCTGCTTCAGAATTCACTTCTACTTCGCCCTCAACAACATAAAATGATTCGTAAAAACCGGCATGTGAATGAGGTCCCGGGCCGCCGTTGGGCGGAATGTGAAATTCCATGGTTGAAAAAGCGCCACCGGTTTCTTTTCCTGTTATCAATATGCGATAGGTATCGCCAACTACGGAAAGATTGTCTCCTTCCTGCCCTGATACTGTGATAGGTTTGTTTTTCATTTTACTTATTTTTTTGATGAACGTTTACTTAATTATTGTGCAACACTGGTTGCTACATTCCATTTGTGTTCTTTCAAATAATCTTCCAAAGAACTGAGTTTGAAAAAAGTTTCTTCTAATGGTTTTATGTCGGCATTATAACCCACATTTTCAAACCAACGGAACATGGTTGTCACTTCTTCACCTGCCTGCTCCTAAACATCTTCAAAAGAAACTGGCTGGCAAGAGACTTTCCTGTTTACTACGCGGCTAAAGCTTTCTGCCACTTCAGTCATGGTCATCTCAACACTGGCAACTTCTATTTCTTTACCTAAAAACTTATCCATGTTTGCAAACACATCAGCCACCATTTTTTCGTAATCATCTTCTGATAACTGCTGTAATTTTTTATCAGAACTTAGCGGCATATACAGCGTTCCGTTCTCAATCATTTGCTTCATGCCGTTGTAATTGTACTGCGCAAAATCAAACTCTTTACCTGCTTTACATTCAAATTCAATCGGCATCATCTTGTCAGTATGTGTTGCTTTTCGTGTAGTTCATTTTAAAATAATCTCCTGATCTGTAGGCGCTATAAACAGGTAGTTTCAAATTTAGAATACAACGACTGTAATCAAAATTAGTCGTTTAGAGAGTTAGTTAACGGACTTAATAGTTTCATACATGCTATTTTGGTTCGTACACATAATTATGTATGTTGTTACTTTTATCGCAATCTTAATCATAAACAAGTGAACGAAGCTGACTTGTGCGAAGAAGACATAAATGAATTACAAAAAGCGATCACTGCTATCGCAACAATGTCATCGTCCGATTTTAAAATCCTATTGCCTTTACTTCAGAATAGAACTATAAAAAAGGAAGATTATATTTTAAAAGAAGGCGACGTATGCAGAAATATTTTTTTCTTACTCAATGGCTTTGTAAGAATGTATTACGTTGATTTTGATGGCAACGAAATCAGTTACCGCTTTACAGACAAAGGCAACTTTTTTGTTGACTTTCAGAGCTTGCTTACCCAACAACCATCACGTTATTACTGGCAGGCTACGCAAGATTCAGAACTGCTTGTATTTTCTTATCAGGAAGTTCAACAGGTTTATAAAAAATCTCCTGCCTGGAACAATTTTGGCAGACTGATGGCAGAGCGGGTGTACCTGCAATTGAATGAACGGGTAGATATGCTTCTCTTTATGAAGCCGGAAGAAAAATACCTGCATGTGCTTGCCAAACAACCCCAACTGCTGAATCAGGTGTCTTTGTTTCATCTCACTTCTTATCCTGGCATCAAACCCGAATCGCTGAGCCGCATACGCAAGCGGTTATCACAGAAATAATTACTTAACTTAAGTCAATTACAACCTCACAAAAGCGGAGAACTTTTGCATCAGTAAAAACAATACGATGATTAAGTTTTCTATCCTGCTTCGCAAGCGTACCGGTATGAATCATGAAGAGTTTGTGCAGTATCACAAAGTCAGCCACGCACCTTTGTTTACATCATTGCCCGAGGTGCAGCAATATGAGCGAAAGTATGTTCAATGTCATGGCATAGCGGTGTCATTACCCGGTTTGCCCCAGCCTTATTACGATGGCATTACCGAGCTTTGGTTTGATGATACAGAAGCCATCGGAAAAGTGTTTGGGTCGGCAGATTATATGCAAACCATTCGCCCGGATGAAGAGAAGTTTCTTAACCTTCACGAATGCGGTTTTTTAGTGAGTATGGAAAATCCTGTTATGTAGTTACAGTTTTAAATTGCAACAACGTTGCAATAAATAAGTTATGCCTATCTTTACCAGATTATATGGCAATTAAAACAGAAGAGCAGAGTGCATAAGATAAAGCGATACAGCTTTGACTGGGCTGTCTCCTGTAACAGCATGTAAAAAATACAACAAATGGCAGAAAATAAAACTTACGATGTTATCATCATTGGCGGAAGTTATGCAGGACTTTCAGCAGCAATGGCTTTGGGACGAGCCTTGCGAAATGTACTCATCATTGACAGCGGGAAACCTTGCAACCTGCAAACACCACACTCGCATAATTTTATTACGCAGGATGGAAAAACGCCAAAAGAAATTTTTGCAACAGCCAAAGAACAGGTGTTACAATACGACACTGTAACCTTCTGTAACGCACTTGCAGCAAGCGGAATAAAAACAGATGCCGGCTTTGAAATTACAACCCAAACCGGAGATAAATTCAACACGAAAAAATTGATTTTTGCTACCGGTATTAAAGACATCATGCCCGATATAACAGGCTTTTCCGAATGCTGGGGCATTTCGGTTATTCATTGCCCTTACTGCCATGGATATGAATACCGGAATGAGAAAACCGGAATCCTCGGCAACGGTGATTATGGATTTGAATTTTCCAAACTGATTTCAAACTATACAAAAAATTTAACCGTATTTACCAATGGAAAATCAACGTTGACAGAAGCGCAAACGCTGAAAATCAAAAGTCATAATATTGAAATAATAGAAACAGAAATTGAAAGACTGGAACATAAAAACGGGCAGGTTCAAAACATTATTTTCAAAGAGGGTTCTTCAACTTCGCTGAAAGTAATTTATTCACGAACGCCATTCAGGCAGCATTCTGATATTCCGCAAAGCTTAGGTTGTGAATTAACAGAGCAGGGTTATATTAAAACAGATGCTTTTCAAAAAACAACGATTCCCGGCGTGTTTGCCTGCGGCGATAATACAACGCCGATGCGTTCCTTATCAAACGCCGTTGCCATGGGTAATTTGTCAGGCGCTATGGCAAACAGAGAAATGATAGAAGAAGCATTTTAAACAACACTCACCGGCAGCACTGTTCCGTTTTTCAGCATCATTTTTCATTTCTTATAAACAGAAAGCAACGTTGCTTTATACATTTGAAACGCATCATGCTTCATACAAAAATAAAAAATTTCTTTCCTTCAATTGAATCCAATCTTCTGAAAGAAATGGAAGCCAAAACCAGTATCATAACGTTTGCAGAAGCGGTACAAAATGTATAATAAAATCAAGGCATGTGCCCAGGCGAGGCGCAAGGGGTCGGGCGGTTACATTTTTTTAACAGCTTTCAGGTCTTATAACCGTTGAAGCCTGGCTTCTGTATTTGCTGTATTCATTACATATTTTTATTGCCAGGTGCAAATGACACCTTTTACAAGACAATCGTTAATGCACCTTGCGGATCAGGGGTGTTGAAAGTTTTTTTCTTTGTTGTCTAAATAATCTTTTAAGGTTAATTTGTGAGGAGCAAAACTTAAATCAAGAGGTTCAATTTTTGAAATTCTATTTAAACGAAACATTCTGTAATCCTTTCTTAACCTGCAATAGGCAATAAGCGTCCAGCATTCCTGCAAATTATAATACAATGCAAATGGCTCTATATGTCTTGTTGTTTTTTCATCTTTTTCTTCCGAATGATAGGTAATATGTAAAACTTTAAAAGCAGTTAGTGCATTTTGAATTATAGTTAAAGAGTTGCTGGTATTTGTGTTTGGTATAGCGGGACTAACGGCAATTCGTTTTGAAAGTAAGTCTGCTTTCTCCTTTGTTGAATATAACAAAACAGCTTTTATTTTATTAATAGCTTCTGAGTATTCTTTACTGAGAGAGCCATCTCTGTTTTTTAGAACCAATTGTTCAGCAGTAATTAAAGCATTTACCTCGTTTTCGGTAAATGTAATGGGTGGAATTCTATAGCCTTCCATCAACAAATACCCCTTTCCCTCTTCGGTTAATACAGGAACACCCGCTTGTTCTAATGCTTTTATGTCTCTATAGATTGTCCTTACACTTACGCTAAATTTTTCCGAGAGCTGTGTAGCGGTCAAAAGTCGTTTTGTCTGCAGTTGCGTTACAATTGCGGTCAGTCTGGAAACTCGCTTTATATCGTTTGCATTCATTTTATGAAGTCACAACAGCGTTACTGCTAACACAATATTATATGCAACTCCTCAATTTGACAAATCTTAATTCCCTTCATGATCAAAGGCGCACAACATAAAACAATCGCCCGCCGTACTGCACCGGCAGTCTATTTTCATTATATCTTCCCCGTCTAACCGTACATCAAAAGATTTTCCCTGTTGCAGGTGAGACGATAATGTTGCAATATATTATTGTTTGAATTTTGCAAGCATCTGTTTGAACACTGCAATAAGCGAAGCGTATGACCGGGTCAACTTTGTGTTATAAAAAGGAACGAATATGAACAACAACAAAGTATGGTTTGTAACCGGTGCTTCAAAAGGATTAGGTCTCGCACTGGTACGAAAATTATTAAAGGAAGGCTATCGCGTTGCCGCTACTTCACGCTCTGTAAATGCATTACAAGATGCGGTGCAAACTGAGGGAGACAGCTTTCTGCCGCTGGCTGTAAATATCTTAGATGAAGCCGATATTAAAAAAGCAGTTGATGCTGCCGTAACACATTTCGGCAGCCTGGATGTGTTGGTAAACAATGCAGGCTATGGATTAATTGGTGCGGTGGAAGAACTAAGCGATACGGAAGCCAGGAACAACTTTGATGTCAATGTGTTTGGCGCGCTCAATGTTATTCGACAGGCATTACCGCAAATGCGTAAACAGCAAAACGGGCACATCTTTAATGTGTCTTCTATTGCTGGTTTCAGTGGCGGCTTTGCAGGCTTTGGCATTTATTGCGCCACCAAGTTTGCCATGCATGGTTTCACAGAAAGTTTATCGCACGAGGTAAAGCCTTTCGGTATCCATACAACATTGGTAATGCCTGGCTATTTCCGAACAAATTTTTTAAATGATAGCTCTTTGCTTACACCAAAGCATGAAATGGATGAATATAAAAATGTGCGTGAAAATCAAACTGTACACCAGCAACAGATTGCTGATAATCAGCCCGGCGATCCTGATAAAGCGGCTGATGTTTTAATTGAAGTGGCGGGCATGCAAACACCGCCGGTACATTTGTTTTTAGGCAGCGATGCGTATGCAATTGCCGAGCAAAAGATAGCATTGATACAACAGGACATGCAGCCACATAAAGCCTTGATTGAATCAACCGGTTTTGAATCAGTAGTAGCATAATCCATATTGAATTCAAAAAGTGTTGGCTAAAAGCATTGTTTTAATTTTGCAAGATGAGCGAAACAGAAACACTGGAGCTTTTTTATAAACGCAAGTTTGATTTTGTGCCCGATGGTTTACAAAAAGACCTCGGGCACTTTAATGTATTTGCATTGGATGAGTGTAACCATCCCGGCAAAGCGCCGGTTGCATATAGCCGCCGCGATTTTTATAAGATTGCATTGATGCGCGGCAGGCATGCTTATCATTATGCCGATAAAAGCATTGAAGTAAATGGCAGCACATTGTTATTCTTTAATCCGCAGGTGCCATACACATTTGAGCCTCTTACAAAAGAGGCAACCGGTTATTTCTGCATATTTAAAGAAGCTTTTTTTAGCGAACATATTCGCGGCAGCTTAAAGGCATTGCCCATGTATATACCGGGTGCCAAGCCTGCTTATATCCTTACTAAAAAGGGAGATAAAAGCATCAGCGCCATATTTGAAAAGATGCTGGAAGAAATGAAAGGCGATTATGCTTTTAAATTCGACCTTATACGTAACTATATTTTAGAAATGGTGCATAGCGCTTTAAAGTTGCAGCCATCAGAAACATTATATCAGCATGCCGATGCCAATGCACGCATTGCCGGCTTGTTTGCCGAATTGCTCGAAAGGCAGTTTCCCATTGAAACACCTGCGCAACAGTTTACCCTGCGCAGTGCGCGTGATTATGCAGAGAAGCTGAACGTGCACACCAATCATTTAAACCGGGCTATTAAAACGATAACCGGTAAAACGACAAGCGAGCATATTGCAGAGCGTTTAACCGCCGAGGCAAAAGCGTTATTAAAACATACCGACTGGAACATTGCTGAAATAAGCTACAGTCTTGGTTTTGAAGAGCCTGCCCACTTTAGCAATTTCTTCCGGAAGAATGCGTTTTTAACACCGGCTGCCTGGCGGAGATAGCAGCCATAAAAGCTTACCTTTATTCAATACCTGTTCATAAAACCATCGTAGAAAACGAGGAATTTTGCTTAACAATATTCATTTACACCAACCGGTTTTCATTGTATAACTATGCCATACTTATGATGTAGTATGTAGCTGTTTTGAATGGCAAAATAATAGTAACCTTGACCATGCTACCTGCTGCGTTAACTTCATTTCTGCTAAACAAAAGTCCTATCCGGATAAATCGGTTTATCAGTTGCAATCTGCTTTTGTAAAAGAAACACTATTATGGAAGCAATCATAATGAATAAAGCCGGCGGCATACATAAGCTGACCTGTCAGGGCATTGAAAGCCGGCGATAAACCCCGATGGCCGTCATTGTTCGCAGCACTGTTGCCTGCACCTCAAAACAATTTGTTTAGTAGCGATAACCTTAAAACACGATTTTGAAACGCACCACTTTTGTTTTCAACAGAACTTTGCATTGTAAAATGTAAACAACAGAAACATGAAAAAAACCATTTTTATTACAGGCGCTTCAACAGGGTTAGGAAAAGCGACTGCCAGATTATTTCACAGCAAAGGCTGAAATGTTATCGCTACTATGCGAAACCCTGAAACGGAAACAGAGCTTACACAACTTGATAACGTTACCCTTTTACCACTCGATGTTACGAACCTCGGACAAATAAAAACAACCGTTGCCAAAGCTATTTCGCTACACAGTATAGATGTGGTGTTCAACAACGCTGGTTATGGGCTTATTGGCGCCTCAGAAGCGCTTAGCGATGACCAGATTGTAAAGGAAATCAATACCAATCTGCTGGGTGTACTGCGGGTTACACAGGCGTTTATTCCGCATTTCAGAGAAAAGAAAAGCGGGTTGTTTATCAGTACCACATCCATGGGCGGATTTTTAGCCTATCCTTTGTATTCCGTGTATCACGCTACCAAATTTGGACTGGAAGGCTGGTCGGAAAGTATGTCGTTCGAACTGGGTTTGTACAATATCGGTATTAAAACCATTGCGCCGGGCGGCATTGCAACTAATTTTACAGGCAGGTCGCTGGACAAGCAGTCGACACCCGAATACCAGGAAATAGAAGATAAATTGTTTTCCGGTATGGACAAGACGCAAGCCACTTCAACCTCCGAACAAATTGCAGACGTGGTGTATGAAGCTGCTACCGATGGCAAAGACCAGGTTCGTTACGTGGCAGGCGCCGATGCGAAACGATGTATGCAAGACGGTTGGAAATGGGGAGCGAAGAATTTAGAAAAGAAGTGAGAAAGCAATTTTTAGGATAACCATTTTCCTGTAATGATTAGAAAGGCAACTACCTTTTCGGGACAGTTGCCTTTATTAAACTTGTTGAAATAAATAGCATCAGTTCTATATCTCAGTTTCATCGTTTGTTATCCTTGCCAGAGCCGTTACACCCGCTGATAAGTGTGGTTCATGTAGAGGATATACGATTTACCCAACATGCTATGCTGGAACAATTCTTTTTGACTTTTTATACCGTGTCATTAAAAGATGTTCAGGTTAAGATGAAATACGGACAGCAGCATCACGATTTTGACAAGGGTGTTATGAGTTTTACCGCACCAAAACAGACTCAGTTCCTGGATGTACCTGACAATGATATATACAACGGAAAACTTGGAACGGGATACGTGCTTATGTTTCATCCCGACTTTTTGAACAAACATTCACTTGCATCGACTATCAAAAACGATGGCTTCTTTTCTTATACCGTCAGGGAAGCCTTGCACCTTTCGGAAAAAGAAGAAAACAACATCACAGACATTCTTCAAAAAGTGGAGCAGGAACAGCAGCATATAGACCGGCACACACAGGATATTATTCTTTCCCGGCTCGATTTATTATTCAATTATGTCAATCGCTTTTATGAAAGGCAATTCATTACCCGGAAAGCTGCAGACAACAACGTGCTGACCCAAATGGAACAGTTGCTGAAGGAGTATTTTGAGATTGAGATAAACGATTGCAAGAGTCAATATCCCGCTAATAATTTTTACCGTTATAAATCCATTTCAGGTCAGGCATGCAGGTAGAAACTTTCCCCCGCTTTACTGGTTTGTTTCAGGAAAAAAGCCGGGGCAATGCGGCTTATAATTTTGAACATTTTGGCAACGCCCGGATAAATTTCAAGGGTATCATGTTTCATTCCTTTTATGGCGTCGTCTATTAATTTTTCGGGGCTCATCATCATTTTCGGATTAAACCCTTCCTCATTCTTGAACTTGTCACTTAATGGCGTGCTGGCACCCGGCGCAATCAATTCAAACACTTTGATATTTGTTTTCCTGAGTTGTACGCGCAGTGATTTGGTGTAAAAACGAAGCCCTGACTTGGCAGCACTGTAAATGGGTGAAATGGGAAACGGAACCAGGGCAAGGCCCGAGGTTACGTTTAAAATGGCTGCTGCATTTTTAGTTTTTAAATGAGGCAAAAATTGTTGAACCATACGAATGGGTCCTGATAAATTAATATCAATTTCCCGGGTTATGCTTTGCAAATCAATAGAGGCATCATGCAAATTTATTTTACGCATTTCACCTGCATTATTGATTAAAATATTCAGGTCGGGAAATTGCGTTGTCACTTTGTCAAACAATTCTTTGATAGCCATTGGGTCGCTTACATCACTTTGAAAAGTGTGAACATTTGGAAACAGCTTTTTTGCTTCTTCTAATTTCGACTGGTTTCTTCCGGTGATGATAACCGTGTTGCCCAAATTGACGAAGTGCCTGGTAAATTCTAAGCCAAACCCGCTTGTTCCGCCTGTAATAAGCACGGTATTGTTTTGTAAATCCATTGTCTTTTATTTTAAAATTTGTACAGGACAAAGGACGTAAGGAAAGCGGCTTACCTGTTTGTAAAAAGCAAAGGAATGTTTGCGAAATTCAAATCATCTTATTTGTACACGGAAATGATTCGGCGAAAAAGCTGTTTGCTTCCTGAAAAAATTTGAGAAGTGGGCAACTTCTTCAAACCCCAGACAATAAGCAATTTCAGAAACATCCCAATCGGTTTGCTTCAAAAGGATTTTGGCTTCCTGCGTAATTCTGCCACTGATAATATTGGTTGTGGTTTTGCCGGTGTTTTCTTTTAAAATTTTATTAAGATGATTCACATGGATCGCTAACCGTTCTGCATAATCTTTGGCGGTACGCAATTGCAGCTTTTGAACAGGTGACTCAATCGGGAACTGTCTTTCTAATAATTCGATGAACAGCGAAGTTACTCTTGAAGAAGCGTTATGAGCCGGGTTGGTAATACTTTTAGGTTGCAGTTTTTGCCCGTAGTGAATCAGCTCTAACACATAATTGCGAAGCAAATCGTATTTAAAAACATAGTCGGAAGACAATTCCCTATTCATTTTTTTGAAGATATCGGAAATCTCTTTTTCCTGCTCACGCGTAATCTGGAAGATGGGAAAACCGCCCGGTTGAAAAATGGGCAAGTCGTCCAGAATGACACCGCTTTTATTCCGGATTAAAAACTCGTCAGTAAAAATGCAGAAAAACCCTTTTTGATTCAGGTCTTGCGGTACCCAATGGTAAGGAACTTTTGGAGTGGCAAATACCAATGCCGATGTTTCAATTTCTATTACCTTGTCGGCATATTCGGCTATGTTTCGCCCGCTTATTAAACTGATTTTATAATACGCCCTTGTGTTATAAGGCATCACAGGTTTTTCTATAAATTTCGCTATCAGTTCTTCATAGCTAAACACATTAAAATGCCCGATTTCCTTGGCAATTTCTTCGGGAATAGCTGTTTTCATCTCACTATAAAACTGTTCAATAGAAGTTGGCTTCATTTTTATCCGTTTGCAAAATTCAAATGTAGCTATTTTGAGTAAGGTTGTGATAAGTTGTGTGTCTATTGTCAATCATTGAAGTTGGAAGATATAAATGAACGGAGCTGGTAGTAACGTTCAGTGTTTTGTGGTATGGTGAAAATTTGGGACATCAGCACACCATAACATAAAGCTTATGTTGTGCGGTAATGGTTTTTCCGCTGCTGATTTTAGTTAAAAGATTGCCTGAATTCTAATGGAGAAAGATTCGTTTTTGTTTTAAACAAACGACTAAAAGATTGCGGATGCTCAAAACCCAACTGGTAAGCGATTTCTGAAACTGATAAAGGAGAAGCAGATAATTTTTCTTTTGCTTTTTCAACGAGTTTATTATGTATGTGTTGCTGCGCATTTTGTCCTGTAAGAGAACGAAGCATATCACTTAAATAACTGGAAGATATATTCAAGTGTTCCGAAAGAAACTGAACAGTTGGGATGCCTTGTGTTAGTGATTTTTCATTGTTGAAGTAATCGTCTAACATTTCTTCCAGCTTTTGCAGCAAATCGTTATTTGCAGCTTTCCGCGTTATGAATTGACGTTTGTAAAAACGATTACTGTAATTCAATAATAATTCAACCTGCGAGATAATTACATCCTGGCTAAAATCGTCTATCCTGCTATTTAATTCATCGTCAAGTATTTTGAAAACAGATAAAATGGTTGCCTTTTCTTTATCTGATAAATGCAAGGCTTCATTGGCAGAATAAGAAAAAAAACCATATTGCTTTATTTTTTTGGCTAAAGGGTAAGACAAGAAGAAATCGGGATGAATGAGCAATAAATAACCGGATTTTACGGTATCATCAGGACTTTCAAATATTTGGTTAGGTGCTGTAAATACCAAGCCGCCTTCACCAAAGTCATAATAATTCTGTCCATATTTTGCTTTGCCATAAAGATTACTCTTATATGCTATTTTGTAAAAATCCAGAACAATTGAATCTGGCAATTCACCCGGCAGAATTTTGATGTCTTTAATATCGATAAAACTGATCATTGGGTGCAAGGGTTTTAGCAGCCCAAACACCCAATGCAAGTCAGTTAACGATTCAAACTTTCGGGGTAAATTCTCTTCTTTTTTCATCATATAAATGTACGGTAAACGTCTTCGGCATTTTACCAGGGAATTGCCCCGGTTTCAGGATTATATTCCTCGCTGAAAAACTTACCTGTCGGTCCGTCATTGCCAATTAAAGCATACCTGATAACACGTCCGGCTGCTTCTTCTACCGTGCCTGTGCCGTTGTGATTATTAAAATCGGTTTTGATAAAACCAGGATCGACCATGTTTACTTTAACCGGCGTATCTCGTAACTCGTAAGCCAGCACAATGCTGTACATGTTCAATGCCGATTTTGTGGGTTGATATACAGCTCCTTTATGATTATAGTATTTATTGGCAGGATCGGTGGCTAAAGTAAGCGAACCCTGGCTTGAGCTAACGTTCACAATGCGCGGTTCCGCCGATTTTCGAAGCAAGTCTACAAAAGCCTGCGTAACTCTTACAACACCAAATAAATTGGTATCAAAGGCTTCTTTAAATTGGTCAACACTCGCCTCAAGCGCGCTTTGCGGCATGCCACCCGTTATGCCTGCGTTGTTAATCAGTACGTCCAATACGTCAGTTTTTTTGCCTAATTCGGTACGGGCGGTTTTTACCGATTCGTCATCACTTACATCTATCTGTACAGCTTCCACTTCTGTCAGTCCTTCTGCTTTCAGCTTTTGAACGGCTTCTTCACCATTCTGCTGCGTGCGGCTGCCCAGATACACATAAAACCCTTTTTGCAGCAATTGACGAGCAGTTTCATAACCAATACTTTTATTGGCTCCTGTAATCAATACTTTTTTCATTTGTGTTTAATTTTTTAATTCTTATAAATGAAGGCAAATTCTTTAGCAAAATCTGCCAGTTTCACTTTGCCTAAAACTGTCTTGTGGCGGTAATAATCTTCATATAAAAGTCCGCTGCCCTGGCTTGCCTGCATTTCCACAAAACCTTTGGCAACCTGCAGGCTCATTCCTGCGGCTGTCATTCCATTCAGCAATTGTTCATCAGAAATTACAGACCACTTTAAGTCAGGTTTCCCGATAGCTTCGCCCAACGCTTTTGCTATTTCATTTGGCGACACTTCGTCGCTTGCTATGTACCGAATGGTTCTGCCTTCAAAAGGCTTTTCCATGTCTCCGGCAATGGCAGATGCAATATCTGATGGAGAAACCCAGGGTTCTTTTTTATCACCGCCGTAATTTAAAATGATAGCTCCATTTTCTTTTACGGCTTGTATTGATCTATACAAATTGGTGAAAAATCCTGCCGGGCGCATAAACTTTATAGAAACATTATCCGGTAACTGGTTCAAAATTTTCTCTACTTCGTAATGAAAACGAAGATTTCCGTTGCCTTTATCAGTGTGCGCGCCAATAGCGCTTAACTGTATCGCCTTTTTTACGCCTGACTGTTCGATGGCTTGCTTGTAATTTTTGCCAATATTTGTTATGGCTGCTACGATGTCAAGATCAGGGTTAGAAAACGCACTTCTATCAAGCGTTTCCATTAAGTAAACAATATCAGCACCTTTGAAAGTATTTGATAAAAAATCAACATCCTGCATAGTGCCGATGGCAGCTTTTGCGCCCAAAGCTTCAATATCTTTTTGCCGTTCGGCTTTGCTGCTGATAACCGTCACCGAATGTCCTTTTTTCACCAATTCCTGTGTAAGTGGTTTTCCGATATTTCCTAACGAACCTGTAAGTACAATGTTCATTTTCTGTTCTTTTACTGATGCAAAGTTGGGCAACTGTCAAAAAGCAGATATAACATAATTGAGGATTTTCGTAACCAAAATGAGAATGTCGGAAAGTGTTGAATTCGCAGGGTGTCGCGGTAACATTACCGCTAACGTTTAAGTATTTACGAAAGCTATAGAATTTGAATTAGATTCACCCGGCTAACTGCCGGCAGCTAAATAATCTCAGCATAATCTGCCATACATTTCTTATTTGGACACAACAAACAGCCATTTGAACACTTTCGTTGCTCTGAAAGACAAGATGTTTGCAGTCTTTATTTCAATAATAGAAATTTGAAAGTAACACTCATTACAGGCGCTTCGGGAGGAATTGGAGAAGCCTTTGCCAGAAAGCTTGCAGCAGAAAAACACAATCTGGTATTGGTAGCCCGTTCAGAAAATAAGCTGAAGGAACTGTGTAAAGAACTCGCTGCTGCTTACTCCGTTGCCGTGCAGTACATCGCGCTGGATTTAATAAAGCCGGATGCGGATAAAAGCCTGTTTGATGAAACAAAAAAACGGGGATTTGAAGTTGACTGGGTGATTAACAATGCAGGCATCGGTTCGGGCGGCGACTTTTTAGAATATAGTCTCCAAAGTATGATGGATATGATGCAGTTAAACATGAATGCCATGGTAGCACTAACACATCAGTTTCTGCCACAAATGCGCGCGCGCAAAAGCGGAACTATTATTAACGCAGGTTCGATGGCAGGTTTTAGTCCCATTCCTTATATGGCGGTTTATGCAGCGTCAAAAGCGTTTGTACAATCATTCACCGAAGCGCTTATTGAAGAGAATAAACCATACGGCATTCAAACGATGCTGTTGTGCCCGGGCGCTACAGAAACCGGGTTCTTTGAAGCTGCTAATATTGGTGCCGATCGTAAAAATGCCTTTTCTACAAAGAAATTAGAAACACCGGAACAAGTAGTGGAGACAGCATTGAGAGGCATCCGGAAAAAGAAACGGATTGCCATTTCCGGAACCATCAATCAACTATCCCGGGTAGTGCATTTTATTTCCAACTTAATCGGTCTTCCTCCCCTGTTTGCCAGGCAAATGCGGGCGCAGCTAAAATCGAAAACTGTATAAAGCAACTTACTTTTAAAAATGAAAAAACATTCACCGGATATTCTCAGGATTACATCCATTGCGCAGCAGCACCAGTTGTTGTCGTTGCCAAAGCCGTAACATCCATTGATAAGCCTTACAAGGTTTGAGGATTTTCCTTTTTGGCTAATGAAAGTGCGATAACTTTTCTATGGATTTTTATTCTCTTACCTTAAAGAAAAACTGCGCCTGCAAAAAATATGGGCAAACCCACTACGATTTTGACGAAGGTATTATGTCGTTCGTCGCACCGGGGTCAGGTACTGGTTCAGGAAGGGGATTTAACGCCGCCGGCAAGTGGCTGGCTGCTGTCGTTTCATCCTGATTTTATTCGAAGTTATCCGCTTGGACAAAAAATAAAAGAGTATGGATTCTTTCATTATTCTATGAATGAAGCGCTCATTCTTTCTTCAAAAGAAGAGGTATCCATAGAAACTATTTTTACAATTACAGGCAATGAATATCATCTGCCGGTTGACAGGTTCAGTCAGGATGTTATGGTGTCGCAACTGGATTTATTATTGACTTACTGCAACCGTTATTACAGCCGGCAGTTTATTACCCGTCCCTTACCGGCAAGCGATGTGCTGACCCGGATGGAAGCATTGCTGACAGCGTATTTCAACAGCGATAAAATACAAGAGGAAGGCTTGCCCAGTGTAACTTATTTAGCGGAGCAACTTAATTTATCAACCAAATATTTAAGCGATATGCTGCGTAGCGTAACGGGGCAAAGTACGCAGCAGCATATTCATAACAGTTTAATTGAAAAAGCCAAGCAAATACTTGCTACAACTCATCTTTCTGTAAGCGAAATAACTTACCAGTCAGGATTTGAATATCCGCAATCTTTCAATAAATTATTTAAGAAGAAAACCAACCTGTCACCGCTTGCGTTCAGGCAATCCTGCAACTGATATACAGGAATGAATTGAGATGCCGATGAAGCAATCGTTATTTTTAAAGTAAACAAGTAACCGTAAATTTCCTTCCATTAAAAGCATAAGTCAATCCATAGTTTTTTATGTAAAAGCTGCCATCGTTACAACTCTACATAATTTCTAACTTAAGCAGTCTCAAATTGATAAATCACTCAAAGGGAATTACATTCATTCAAACCCGGCACACAAAAATTAGCTGCGTCTCTCAAAAATTGTGTTGGTGTTTTTGAAATAAATTTTTTAAAGTCTTTGTAAAGATGACTGTAATCGTAATACCCGAATAACTCAACAATAGCCGACCAGTTTACTGAATGAGTATGTAAGGATATAAGGTAAGACGCGGTGCTTTTAAACCGTTCATACCTGATTCTTTCTTTTACAGAATAACCAAAATATTTTTTAAAGTTGACTTGAACTGTTCTGCTGGAAACATCTGCGTTATGAGGAGTCTTGTAAAGTGTATGGATGATAGCTTTTGAAGACAACGTTTCTTTATAGATCAATCCAAGTTTTTTAGCTTCAGACGATTGAGCGGTTTGGCATAAATACCCTTGTAAGTGTTCTACTTTTCCGGATAAGTCATTATAAGTGTTAAGGTCGTTCCACCAATTTTCTATTGGAAATAATGAAAGTAGTGCGTCAGTATTGAGTATTATATCACCGCTAAAGGAAGATAAATTCATTTTAAAAACTCTGTAAAAACCATCTAACAAAAAGTTGATGACGATAACTTCGCTGGAAGGGAGCACTTCATAATAAAAGCTGTTTCGCAGCGGACCAACCAATGCAAATTTTTCAATTGATTGGGGTAAAAATTGTTTCTCAGTAAATGATACCTGAAACGGCTTGCCGAAGTTTAAGATTAGCATCATCTCTAAATTCGGAGTTACACATTTTACATGTTTCTGCGCTTCCTTTTCTGTACGAAAACAATAAAATGAACTGATGATTTCTTCCAGTGCATTACACGGTTTGAAATAGAATTCTTTCATCAATAATTATGTTAGGCTTATGTTATGCGGGATGATAAATTACCCTGCATTGACGGCAAATTGAAAAATCAAATTATCATTTCTGCTGAGTCAAACAATAAGCCGGACAAAATTAAAATGATACATTTTAATATGAATATTTCTACTGTGCTTCTTCGTTTTCTTACATCTTTCAAACTCCACTCTGGATATAGATTTGATGGCAGAATCATTCACTTATAACTTATGGCAACAACAAATCGAATTCTCATTACCGGTGCAACAGGAAATATTGGCGGCGAATTAGTAAAGCAGTTATCAGCGAAAAATATCGCTTTTAAAGCTATGGTCAGAGCTAAAGATAAAGCGACTGATTTATCTTCAAATCCCGAAGTTGAAATTATCGAAGGAGATTTTAACGACTCATCTTCCATTAAAAAAGCATTGGAAGGAATTGACACTGCATTCTTGTTAACCAATTCTACCGAACAGGCAGAAGAACAACAAACTTCTTTCGTTGAAGCAGCTAAAAAAGCGGGCGTAAAGCACATTGTAAAACAGTCGCAATGGGCTGCCGACGAACATTCGCCGGTGCGTTTTTTACGCTATCATGCTATCGTCGAAAGGAAGATTCAGGACGCAGGCATTGCCTACACTTTTCTTCGACCGAATTTGTTTATGCAGGGTCTGTTGAGCTTTAAACAGACAATAAAAGAACAAGGTAAATTTTTCGCCGCTATCGGCGATGCAAAGGTCAGCATTGTTGATGTAAGAGATATTGCTGCCGTGGCTGCGGAAGCACTCACATCCGAAGGTCATCAAAATAAAATATACAATCTTACCGGTCCGGAAGCATTAACGCATCAGCAAATGGCAACCCTTTTATCGCAAGCGCTGGGCAAACCTGTTGCGTTTACAGATGTGCCGCCGGATGCTATGTTCCAAGGCTTGTTATCAGCCCATCTGCCGCAATGGATGGCGGAAGGATTGATAGAAGATTATGCGCACTATGCACGGGGTGAAGCCAGCGTTATTACAAACGATATTCAAAACGTAACAGGCAGACCGCCTTATGATTTTAAAACATTCGCGAACGATTATAAAACTGCCTTTTCATGATGCAATGTTACGCTTTGATTTCTTTTTCCACCGGTGTGGATACCATTTTATTGAACGTTCGTAACGGCAGCAACCATCTGAAAAAGAAAGCCATTTTTGCCTGCGAAGTAGCCGGATACCTGAGTTTAAAACGACCATCAGTTGCTGCCGTAAAAACATTTTTAGCCACTACATCAGGCGTTGGTGCATTTTTATAGGCAGCTAATGTATTGTGCTGCACTTTCTTTGCGTAGCTATCATAATCTGCATTGGAGGCAAACGATATGTTATCTGTAAACTCACTTTTTACAGAGCCAGGCTCAATATTTTTGATGATGATATTGAACGGTTTCAATTCAAACTGCAACGCTTCCATAAAGCCTTCCAGCGCCCATTTGGTACTGTTATAAACGCTGTACAAAGGAAACGTTAGAATGCCGCCTGATGATGTAGTATTCAAAATAATTCCGTTTTTCCTCTTGCGGAAATAAGGCAGGAAAGCGCGGGTCACATTCATAACACCGAACAGGTTAGTTTCAAATTGTTTTTTTACCTGTTCATCTGTCGTGGCTTCAAAAGCGCCGGCAAGCGCATAGCCTGCATTGTTGTATAGAACATCAATACCGGGAAACGTTTTCATTATTTTGGATACCGCCGCGTTTATGCTTTCTACATTGGTAACATCAAGCTGAAAAGAAACGATAGAAGGATACGGAGCAAATTCTTTTATATTGTCTGTCTTGCGCATGGTGGCGGCAACGTTCCAGCCCTTTTGCGCAAAGTAGATGGCGGTTGCTTTTCCAATGCCGGAAGATGCGCCGGTAATCACGATGGTTTTATTGTTGTTCATAACCTTGATTTTTCAAGGTCAAAGTTAAACAGGCAACAACCATCAGCGAAGGACATTTGTCCGAAAATGGAGAATCAGATTTTATGTTTTTTTCGCAGCCGGCTTAGGTGTCTTGGCGTGATACCGAGCATAGAAGCCGTGTACATTACAGGCACCTGCTGAATAAACCTGAGCTGGCTTTTTGCCATCCATTCAAACCGCTCTTCCGCCGATTTTTCGATCAGGCTAAATACACGGTCTTCAATGGTGATATAGTTATACTCCAATGCTTTTATGTAGAAGGTTTTAAAAGCTTCGTTTCGGTCAATTAAATAATTGAACGCTTTTCTGTCAAACACAACCAGTTCGCAATCGGTGACTGCCTGCAGATTTTCAATGCTGGGGATTTGCAAAATGAAACTGCGCAATGAAGTGGCAAAATCATTTGGCAACGACATCCAGCGGGTCACTTCATGATGCTGGGCCGGATAATAATGCCTGATTAACCCTGCATTCAGAAAACCGATTTTTTTGCACACCTGTTCCTCTCTTAAAAAGTATTCGTTTCTTTTGAGATGCACCACCGAAAAGAACGATGCAATTTCTGCTATGTCTGCCTCACTTGCTACGCAGAAATTGTTGATAGCATCAATGATATTTTTGAATGTATTGTTATCCATTTACAAGATGCCTGTTACATAAACGATTGTCTTTTTAAAAGGTACAAACCAGGTATCATCATTTCCATTCCGTTTGTAAAAGTAAAATGCGCAATAGCTGTAAAAGTAAGCATTGCCGCCATCGCTATCCGCGCCAAAAGCGCAACATCAAAATAATTGAAAAAAATTTTGTTACCGCTATTGCAACAGCAAAAGATACAAATAATACAATGGGTGATTTTATTTGTGTCGTAATCTTACAATAACCAATTGAGATAAAGCAAAGGCAGCGGCAGACGCAGAAAAAACGGAATAATCAAGCGGCACTTTTATGCTTTTGGAAAACGTCATAGACAATGCAAAAAGCAGCAATAATAATCCTGTACACCTCGCAAAGAAAACAGTCTTAAAATTCGTTAGTAATACAATAGCAAAGATGATTTCTAACGCAGTAGCTACGCCGCCGGCAAACGGTATAACTGAATCAGGCAAATACGGATTTAGTTCTTTGGTGTAAGCAAGAAAATTGCCCCAGTTTCCCCACGCTGAAAGTTCTTTAGTCCACAGTCCAAAACGGTCTGCCACGGCAGATAAAAAACCGGCACTTAATGAAGCGCGCAAAAACCATTCGATAAGTATTTGTTGCCTGCTTTTCATAGAGAGTTTGTAATATCAAAAGCATAAAGATAAAGTTTCTGTTATAACGCTTCTTACAGCTTGAAACGTAAAGCAACATGTCAATGACGGCTTTCCGTTTCGTCAATGTTCAACAGGTAAACGAGTGAGCCGGTGCCGATAAAAAGATGAACAATTTGTACAGGTAAGATATTGATGAGCTGTAACGCGCCATCATGCATTCCCCAAAAGTCAGCGCCTATCCCAAAAGCATGTGTTACAATGTTGGCAAGAAATAAAGCCCGTAATGTTTGTGGTTCGCGATGCTGACGTAACAAAAAATTTATCATTCCGCTTCCTAGAATTAATCCTCCCATGCCGCGCAGCAACGAACCGATCTGGGGTGTGTAAGTCATTCCAAAACCCATAGCGCCCAATTGCGGCACAAAGAATAAAGCAGATCCAAATACAAAAGACAACAACGCAGCAATCAGCAGAAAAAGTGAACGTTTCATTTCCTGATATTTTTAAAATTTGCAGGTGCAAAGGAATGAAGTCAACAACCACTGGAACCATAACAAAAGATAAGAAATTCAACGTTTCCGGTTCCTGATCCGGCTTAGCGATACGGGCGTCATGCCTAAATAAGAGGCAATATAATGTTGCGGTACTTTTTCTAAAATATGAGGATATTCAAGCAGCAATTGGTGATACCGTTCAAACGGTTTGTTTTTCAGTAACGATAATAGCCGGTTGGTATGAGTAATTAATTTTTCAACGGCCGTTTCATAAAACCAATGTTTAAAAGTGGTGTCGTTCTCAAACATAGTTGTAAAGTCACTCTTTCTCAGAACAGACAACTGGCAACTGTCCATCGTTTCAATAGTTAGCTCACTCGGCGTTTGCTGTAAAAAGCTGTCCAGGGAAGTTACGGTGTCGCCGCGAAAGAAGAATTGGAGTGTGAGTTCTTTACCTTTATTATTAAACCAGACCCTGACAGAACCTTCTTCAATAAAAAATAGCTCGTCTGCCGTTTGTCCTTCCCCTAAAAGAATGGTTCTTGCTTTTATTATTTTCTTTGTTAAGAATGCAGTGTCAATGGTTATCATGGATGATTCGTAATGAGGTTCTGCGAAAGTGCATAACACAAATGTTCGCAGAACCTTCAATGCTACCAAGCATTTTCAAACTTGTCATCTTGTAATATTTTCCACGGTCATCGTTATCAGTCCGCCAGAAGATTTTTCTTTTATCGTCCTGTGTAATAAGCGTAGATCAATATCACTTACCGGATGCGCACCGAGTTGGTAAAGTCGTTATAAAAGCCGCCAAGCGTGGCAGTATCCTGCGTTATTAACATGCCTTCATCATTTTTTAAATCAGGCGTATAATAAATCCTTACGTTCCAGCCCTTTGGCATTGTTACCGAAGAAGCCCAGTTGGACTGAAAATGATAAGTACCGACTAATTCCGATAGCGTGTGATCGCCTTTTGGTATTGGCAGCGTATGGTCGCCACCCCAGTTAGCATCGGCATAAAACACAACACCTGTTGTATCTTTCGGTGGTGGCGGCGGAAAAATTTGCAGGCAACCCGCATCCACTACGGCACTATCATTATACAACACTTTAGTAACAGAAGATAAAGCCGCCGCCGATGGTACGTTAGTCAGGTCATAATACATATAAACGCCATAGCCGCCATCAACCGTTTGTTGCGCCAGTTGCTTCGCCGTGCCGGTAGTGGTATGATTAATCCAATCAGCCGCCGGCGATAATCTGGCTTTGCCTAAGCCGGGCACGTTTGGCACCTGGAAAGAACCATATACTGCATTCCAGCTCGCATTAAGATAGCTGCCTGCTTTTAACCCCTTGTAGGTAAGACGCTCAGAAGCCGGTCCGAAATAATAAAACGTAATCAGCTTTTTAGGCATCAGTTTGTGCAGCTCGCTCAGCAATAGCACAAACGAACTGTCGTTGGGTTGGGTCGTTCCATTGGCACCATAGTCAGCATATTCGTCATCGAAGTCAATGCCATCCAGTCCGTATGTGTTTACCGTATCGCTTAGCTGTTTGGCAAAGTCATGAGCAGCCGCGCGGCTGGTAAAATTGGAAATACCAACGCCGCCATGATTGCCTAAAATTGTCATCAGCACTTTAATGCCTTTGGCTTGTAAGGGTTTGATGTATGTGTTCGCATTGTGCAGTATGGTTGATACCTGCGGGTTGTTATATTCAATCGCTTTTTTCTTCGCTGCATCGTAGTTAATATTCGCAGCAAAAATGATAGCAACGTCAAAAAGTTGCTTACCGCTGTTCTTCAGCGTGTAACAACCGGCATTGAGAATGTTGTTGCTGTTTACCTCCACATATACCACACTCAGCGGTCCTTTCTTAGCTTTGGCTAAATCAGTAAGAGAGGCGGAAGCTGATTCTGAAGAGACAGGCGCATTTATCAATTCTCTTTTACAGCTAAAATACAAAGTAGTTACTAATAAAACAAAGCAACCGGTTAGCCATTTTCCAATCGTCATAGTTATGATTTTACTCTTGTTTACAGAAAACGAAAATTAAGTTGCAAAGGTTGCCTGTTCACAGGTAAGTTGAATAAAAAAGTTTTATTATTTCTCCAGCGCCATTTACAATAAATACATTTACAATAAGTAACGGGTGTGTATTCAGTTATCAGATCCTGCACAAAACACTCGCAGGAGTGATTGACCATACGCTTTGTTGAGAGCAATTGCGAAAGAACGCGCAACCTTACTGATCGTACAATATTTCTGATGAGTTACTAATCAATTAGCAGATCGCATTGCTGCAACAGAACCTTCCGCGCAGTATTTTGCGGGCTGCGTTTTTTCAGAGAATTCATGTTTTATATGGATAAGTCTTTTTGTTATCCCGGTAATACAGGAACAGCAGCTTTTGCTGCTGTTTTAACCGTTGTATTTCTTCTGTTTTACACTGTGTCTTTTTCGCAGGAAGATGAGAACAATCTTTTGATTACAAAACCTTACCTCGCACATAAAGGTTCAGATACAGACAAAAATGTTTACCTGGTAAAAATAGTGCCTGCCTCTGTAAAAGAATTTAACCAGAAGTATAGCGCTGACATCAAAAGGCAAATAGCTGCAAACTGGTTTATCGTAAGAAAGAACAAACAACTATTGTCTGATTCCTCTTTTATAAATCTGTATCCGGCCACTCCTTACTGGAAATTATCTCCCACGCTGCTACGGTCATTTTTTAACCGGGCGCCCGCAGAACCGTACACATTCCTGATTCAAATAAATAACGGAGACTCTCTTCCAAAAAGCATTGCAAACGCGAAAGCAGTGACTATCATTTCAGGCGTAAAAATTATAAATACAATACAAATTAAAACCACCCTTTCTTATCTCGAAAAGAATATCATTCCTGATACAGCCATCTGTTTTATTGATGGTAAATTCATGGCACCAAAAGAAGAATTGGTCATTAACAACTACGATTACAGTGTGAATGCAACCGGCCTGCTAATGGCGAAATATCCTGACGTTATGGGGCAGGGTCTGTCAGTTTCCATAAAGGAAAACCTGTTCGATACAACCGATATAGACTTCAAAGGCCGTTACTTGTTTACAAGCAACGAAAGCTCATCCATAACCACACATGCCACTACCATGGCAACGCTGATTGCGGGCGGAGGCAATTCCTTTCATACCGGCAAAGGCATCGCTCCGGAATGCCGGTTGACTTCGTCTGATTTTCAGAATTTATTACCCGACAGCAATGTTAGCTATCAACGGTATGGTACAACGGTTCAAAACCATTCGTATGGTACCGGCATCGAAAATTTTTATGGTGCCGATGCGGCTGCATTCGATGAAGCCACACTGGAGAATCCAAACCTGGTGTATGTGTTTTCTTCCGGCAACAGCGGCGCGCTTACTGACAGCACCGGCATATATAACGGGCTGCCCGGTTTTGCTACCCTCACAGGAAGCTTTAAGCAGGCAAAAAATATCATCACCGCAGGGTCGGTCGATTCTTTTTTTCGCGTAGCTGCAGCTTCTTCCAAAGGTCCGGCTTATGACGGGCGCATTAAGCCTGAACTGGTAGCTTATGGCAACGACGGCAGTTCCGGTGCAGCCGCTATCACTTCCGGTGTAGCTCTGGCTTTGCAGTCTGCATACCGTTTGGCTCATCATGATTCTTTGCCCGGTAACAGCCTGGTAAAAGCGGTTCTCTTAAACAGTGCGGATGATGTATTTAATGAAGGTCCGGATTATTACTCCGGCTATGGCAATGTGAATGCTTATCAGGCGGTAAAAGATATAGTATCGGGACATTTTCATGCGGGCAACAGCAGGCAGAACAGCACTGACAGTTTTTCCATACCGGTTCCGGACAACATAAAGAAGATAAAGATTACATTGGTTTGGAATGATGCGCCGGCTGCGCCAAATGCCTTTACAGCTTTGGTAAACGACCTTGACCTGTCTTTAAAAAATAAAGATAATAACACGGTATGGCTGCCCTGGGTGTTAAACTCATCGCCGGACAGTGTCCGCCTTCTTTCGCCGCCACAGCGCAGGCGCGATAGCCTGAACGTAGCTGAACAAATTACACTCGATCATCCACGTAGCGGCAACTATACCATCTATATAAACGGATATAACATAGTAACGGACTCGCAGCCCTATTCCGTTGCTTATGAACTGGACACGGCGAATCAGTTTCAATTTGTTTCGCCTTCCGGTGCTGATCATTTTCAGGGAGGCGGGAAGAGCATCATCCGGTGGCGCAGCACGTATAATAACAGCGCGAGAGGCAGTTTATCATACAGCACAGATAAAGGCGCAACCTGGAAGCTGATTGAGGATTCTGTACCTCTTATCAATTCCTATCATCAATGGCTGACGCCCGACACATCAGCCATTGCTTTATTGCGCATGCGCATCGGTAGTGATGTTTTCTTTTCCGATACTTTCGATTTTTCGAAACAACCCTTTATCCATGTTGTTACCAATTGTCCTGATTCTTCTTTACTAACCTGGCATAGCGCGGCTGGCGTTACTGCATACAGGGTGTTTCAACTGGGAGAAACCTATTTGCAACGGTATCGGGATGTGAGTGATACAAGTATAACCATTACCCAGAACAGCTCGCCTTATATTGCTGTGTCGCCTTTGCTGAGTACGGAAAGAACCGGACTGAACAGTTATACAATTGATATCAGTAAGCAAGGCGCAGGATGCTATATCAATAACTTTCTGGCAGACCTGACAGACGATCATAAAGCGCAGTTAACCTTACAGTTGGGCACAATTAATAATGTTGATTCTGTGTGGTTTCAGCGGCTGGAAAACGGCAGATGGAAAACGGTTTATATTACGCAGTCGATAAGCGATGCTACCATTCAAAACCTCTTTTCTCCTTTAATGCAGGGCGCCAATACATTCCGCGCTGTTGTGTGGGTAAACGGTGTGCCGGTTAACAGCCCGGAAGCCGGTATTTTATATTACCTGACGGCAGATTTTATCATCAAACCCAACCCGCTGCCGCAGGGACAACGGCTGTCGGTTCTTGCCAGCACACTGGTAACCGGCACGATGGCCGTTTATGATGTATGGGGAAGAAAGCTGCTGCAGCAGGAAGTGAACAATGCCACCAATACCATTAATACATCTTCACTTGCCAGAGGTATTTATTTCTTAGTTATTTACGATAATAAGCAAGCTGTGTACAAAAGCCGTTTGGTGATAAACTGAGAAGATTAATCTTTGGCATATCCGGTTTTGTACAAATAAAAACGGCTGCCATCCGGCAGCCGTTAGAAGTAGTAACCAAACAAATTTATTTATACAAATAGCTCAATGCAATAACATCATTCGCATTAAAAGGGCGGTCTGTACCATCTGTACAAGCCAGCATCCAGCTACCCGGATCTTTAGGTGTTGAATTGGTGCCCGGAATGTAAATAGCGCCAACGCCTGCCTGTCCTTCATTATTGCCTGGCAGCCTGATGCCGCAGCTATACTTACGGTTGGCATAATCGGTATGGCGCATACCAATGGTATGTCCTACCTCATGTGCAATAACAGTAGCAAGCCACTGTACATCTGTGTTATTAGAAAAAGTGCCTTTGCGCGAGTTTAAAGTAATGGGTGAAGCCGGGTTGCCACTGGCATCGGGAAAGCCCGAAGAGCGACCTAATACACCGCCGCCGCCTAAGTCGGCACCAATGATGTCAATATCGGCTCCTGAATTGGCAGGCACTCTTTTGAATGCTAAACGCAGACCTAATTTGTTGTAACGTGCCACCACACTGTCGGTAGCAGCATTAAACAATGCCTGTGAGCTTGGATACGAATTGGAGATGGTAATGATTTTTGGCAAACCGGTTACCAGGAGCGTGGTGCGGTACTGCTCTTCCTGGCCCACAACGAGGTTAGGCCCTACTGTAGTTTTGTTCAGCGATTCAGCAGAAAAAAACAAATCACCTTCAACAAGGTAACCGCCATCAACGGCTTCAATGCCATCGGTACTGAATCCTTTTGCAGTTAATTCTTCAATAACGCTGTTCGGGATATTGGCATACTGCTGAACAGTTTTGGCATCGCTGGTCTTTTGGCAGGAGAAAAAAGCCTGGCTGGCAAACAGCAATGCCACCGGAAATGCAAGTTTCATTTTTGTCATGTGTAATTATGGTTTTATGTGATAAGAAATGTTTTGGCTAATTTTCGGCAGACCTTCTTTGTAAGAACATCTGCATACAGTCAATTAATTTTAATGCTTTGTAAAACTAAAGATAAGATTGTACAAAATAGCAATCCGGCAATTAAATTTTTATCTTGTCTTATCCATAAAACAAATTTATAGCTGGTAACCCATAATATGCAAGCCTAAACAGGAAAGAATACCTTACAGCAATGATGCAGTGTTGCAAAGTTTAATCAGTGAGTTTTTATATTGTACATAATCAGAGTTACTACTAACCTCTTTGTATGCAATTGATACAACATCCTTTTTAGTACCACTTCTAACGTTTCCACAAGGTGACTACCTATCTTTTTTATATAAAGAAAAGTGACATTGTAAACGAAATTTGTTTGCCGCAATTGCCAATTGCGGCAAACAAAATGAACGATGGTTTGTCCGGGAAGTATCTGGCGAACTCATGCGCAGGGTGTACCGCAGCCTAATAACAGCCGTTCCGGTAATGCCTGGTATGGCTTCATAAGAATCTGGTAACCGCCTGCCTGAAATCACAATAAAGTTTTCAACATGATGCCAATGTCAGCCAAAATGCTGAATGAATCTGTATTGCCTTTTGTAAGTCTGATAGTTTACTGAATAAAAAAATGGTATTTCATTATAAAAGGAAAGTCTTGTTTTCAAAACAATGTTCACGCCCAAATCATCCGCATAACAGCGGGAGCGGTTGAGATAATCGCGGTAAGAAACATTCGTGAGATTATAAGCTCGCAGGTCAATGTTCAATGGCTTCCTGCAAACCATATAATAAAGAAAGACCTTCTTTTCATTAATGAAAAGAAGGTCTTTCTTTATTGAAGTATTCGCCGAATTTATTGGCAAAGCCTGTCTTATATCAAGCCGTCCGGCTGCTTATATTTAGTGTAATACATGCGTGTATAACGGGACGTTATTGCTCTATCTCAACACCGTTGATAGTAAGCGATTTGCAGGAGATGGAAATATTAGTGCCGTAATAACTGTCGTTGTAATCGGCTCCGCTCAGTTGATCGGAATAAGATTCCAGAGCACCACTTTTAAAAAGAAGGCTCCTGTCGGGATTTTTGCCGTAGGTATCGGTGATGGTAATGCTGCCATCAAAGCGGGTATCACGTTTTGCAAACACCCGCAGCAGCTCCGGGCTTACCTTTTTTACCACTAAGGAAAGGTACACACTACTGCGCTTCTCATCAGTCGTTTTGGTTTTTCCTGTTGCCGAATCTTTCACCGCAGGCGTAAAATAATCATCTGAATACCGCGTGAGGCTGGTACTTACTGATAACAGGGTAGCCGTTACCGTTTTGCCCCCGTACGTGATGCTCAGTTCTAATTTATTCCGTGTTTCATCCTGGGCACGGGCGGGTGACACGGAAAAGAGGAAGAGAAGAAGGAACAGTGAGGCAGCGAACTGTAGTTTCATAAAAATAATTGTTGCAAGGTTTAATAAATAATGTGTTTGTAAATTTTATTTTCAAAGCTGGAAAAAAGCAACATCCAGGCCACATTATAACAATAAAAGAATTGTTTGTTTCTTATTCCTTACTGCTGACTGCAACTTATTTTAATATACTAACCGGTTAGTACATTGCATGATATATGGAATAAAGTTTGGTAATAAGCAAACGTTCCGGCTTTTCTTTATCCCGACAGGAAAGCGAAATATGGCTAAGTGCTGTAAATTTTGTCGTAACAGGAATGAGTTTACAAAAATGATGGTGCGAATGAAGCGGAGAAATATGGATAAAAAGAATGACAGAAGTCGCTGGAAAACAACTGCTTTTTACGTAGTTATCCTGCTCTTCTGCTGTGAATGCAGTGCTGCTTTTGCACAGGATCATTACAATACTGAAGTGCCTAAAGACATCATCATATTACAAAGCACGACGCTGTATGACAGCGCATTGGCTACGGCAAAAACAGCGGCTCATTCTTTACATAAAACACTTGACCTGCGCGGGCTAAAGCCGATTGCGAAAACAGGACTTACTGCCAGTGAAACTGAATGCCATGGCAGTGGTGGTGGTGATGATTTCGGTTATCCCTGTTACTTGGCGCGGGGCGACGGCAACGCTGCCAACGATAATTATATCTCGATAGAATATTCAGATGCCTATAAAGGCTTTGCCAAAGGATATTACATTGTGGTAGCTGCCATTACGGATGTGAAGTCAAACGGAATGAAGCAAAAGCTGGCTGCCGTTCAGCAGCAATACCCGGATGCGTATGCAAAACGAACGTACATCTGGTTTGGCTGTATGCATTAGCGCAGGTATTATCATCAATTCTATTCTTTATGTTCAGGTGTTTTTTGTTTGTTGCTTTATTATCGCTGTCCGCTTCCACTTCTTTTTGCCAGATAGCCACACAACCGGTGGCACAGAAAGATTTGCCAAAGAACCTTGCCTGCAAAGGAAAATTGGCGCAGGCTCTTCGCTTTACCGATAAAACGGGAACTTACTTATTGGTTACCACGCAAACCGGCGTACAAACCAAGACGGGAAGCGATGATAACCGCAGTGCTCATTTGTATGCGTATGTTTATAAAATGCAACCGGCTGGCGCGGCGTCTTTATTATGGCAACTGAACGATGGCGTAGATGATTGCCAGCTTGATGTGGTAACAGAGTTTGTTCCTGCTACGCTCAGTGTTACCGATCTGGATCAGAATGGCATTGCTGAAGTGTGGCTGATGTATCGCACCGCCTGCCGCGGCGATGTGAGCGGAGCGGAAACGAAAATTATTATGCACGAAGGCACATCCAAAT
Organism: Ilyomonas sp.; assembly: GCA_965199905.1. Classification (GTDB taxonomy): domain Bacteria; phylum Bacteroidota; class Bacteroidia; order Chitinophagales; family Chitinophagaceae; genus Ilyomonas. The sequence continues at coordinate 2,467,136 of OZ241366.1, forward strand.
ATGCCTTGCGGGGCGAGGGTATGATAAAAGCCGGTGATAACCTGCCATCCGGCAGCGGTACCTACACGTTCGATGGAGCGTTTCAGAAAGCACCTGCTGTTTTCAGGCAACATGCCGCTACGTTGTGGAAACAAAATGCAGTGGAAATATTAAAACAGGCATGCCATTTTAACAGATGGAACGATCAGTCTTTTCAAAAAAATCTTTGGATATAAAGCACACAATGCCCCAAATGCGGCAGCGTTTGCAAACCGAAATAAAGCCGTCTATGCAATCAACGGCCATACACAACAAAAAACGAATGCAACAGTACAGAACAACAAACTGAAAGCGTAATTGGATAAGGGAATAATAATGCAGGATGAGTTTAACAACAAGAACAAATAATGGCTGGAAATCTGTAACTATTATATCATCATGAAACATCAGCTTGCCGCAACAGTTTTATGTTTTATTGTTTTGTTTCTTTTTGCAAAATGCAATGAACCAAATGGCAAAACAAATGAAAGCGCTGCCATCTCAGATAGTGCCAGCCAGACAGCAGTCAATACTTATGACACAGGTAAAAACGCAATCCTGACATTGTATGCGAACTGGCAAAAAGAACAGATTCGCAAAGGGAACTATTGGGCGAATGATAGCTGCAACCAGGACTGGTTTCTTAACCATGCAGAAGAAGATATAAAAGACCTGCCGTATGGCTTTCCTGATCCTTCAGGATTCAGAACCTCTTACGCCGATTTGAATGGTGACGGCATTCGTGACGGACTCATTGCTTTTACACCGGTGCAGTGCGATGGTGGCAACGCCTCTATGTGGACACAGGAACAGGTATTCTTTTTATCGGGCCAAAAAGGCTATGCAATTACCGACTCATTACGGGTGGACGAATTTGCGGCTACGGATTTTGACAGTACCGGCTTTTACTGGCTGGATAGCATCGGCGCTAATAAAATCTATGGCATGTACTTTTCGTTTGCTGCTGATGACGCGCATTGTTGCCCAAGTACCAACAAGCCGGTCACTTTTGATTATGCGCAGAGAAAGCTGGTGTATATAGGACAAAACCAGGAGCAGAATTAGTATCTTCTTGTTTACACACTATAAGGATAATTGCCATGAAACTTCCCCCTGCTATTGCCTTTTTTTTAAAGGAAAAGATGACAGTGGCTGTTGCCTGCCTGCCGCAAAAATACCCGGAAGCGGAACGGTTTCTTTTTTTTCAAAAAGGGTATAGAGTTCATGCCATCAGCGGAGACATACTGACGGGCGATCAGCCAGGTGACTTTCAACCAGATTGGTTTGTTATCTGCACCAACGAATTTGATGATCCTTTTTTTGTAGATTTTACCGAAGAGGAAAAAGACTTTCCGGTTTACTTTGCCTTGCATGGCGCAGGCAAATGGGAACATCTTCTGATAGCTGACACCATAACAAAATTCACTTCTTTGCTTATTTCTTTACAACATTTACAACACGATAAAGAGCGTTCTTTATCATTTGCAAAGGAGAATACGGACTTGTCTAATTCGTTCTGGAAAGAAGTATATACAAGTATTGCTGAGAGAGAAACCAATGATTTGATCACGCTGCCCGGGAATGAGTCTGCATGGATAAAAGGGAAGGTAGTAATCACAAACCTGGGAAATAACCGGATGAGGGTTATCAACCACCTAAAAGAGAAATTGAAGCTAACACCGCAACAGGCATTGCATCTAAGCAAAGGAGAGGAAATTGAATACAGCACAGGTTACTTAGTTCACATAAAACGGGAAATGGAATTGCTGAAAAAGATGGGCGCCGGTTGCATCTTCATAGCTGATGAAGCGTAAGCCATCTCGTTTATTCATTCACAATTTTAGAGTTATGAAATTATTTGATTTTTTAAAAAAATCAGCAGTTGTTAAGCAATAGTGGAATATACATCAGGTGCGCCTTACCAGGATAGCAGCACCAATTTCATCTACCAGCTTTTGTTCTGCGATGACATTAGTTTGTATAAGGATAAAACAAAGCTTTCTTACCGTTATCCTTTTTCCATCCTGTTTGAAGAGAAGAGTAATTTGGATGACCTGCAAGGAATCATTGATGATGAAAACACAGAGCCACGAATCAAGGTGCTTGAACGTTTTTCAAGGCAACCAAATCAGATAAACCGTCACTTACCTGCACAATACCACAACACGCAATTGGCACATCTTTATCTATAAAGAATACACAATAAATCTATCTGTATGAAACATGGAATCGCAACCGTTATTTTCTTTCTCAGCCTGTCTTTCACATTCGCGCAAACACAAGGCGGAATGAACAGTGATGCAGACAAAGAATACCAGGCAGCGGACAAGGAACTCAATACTGCATACCAGAAAATACTAACCGAATATAAGAGTGATGCCAGTTTTATTACGAACCTTAAAGCGGCTCAACGGTTATGGATACAGTTCAGAGATGCAGAGGTAAAAGCCCGCTATCCCAAGCGTAAGGATGGAGAGTATGGAAGCGCACAGCCAACATGCGTAAGTCAGTATATGACCGAACTAACGCAGCAAAGGATCAAAACGCTGAACGTATGGCTAACGGGAATTGAAGAAGGAGATGTATGTTCCGGTTCGGTAAAAATGAAACAATAAAGATTATCAGGTGCTGACGTGAATTCTGTCATTATAAAAATAGTGGATGAAGAATTTGTACTTGATGAATAAACGGGTTTACTATTCCAGAAACAGTGTTGTTTAGCACCATCTAAAACGCATAGTGACAGCATCGTTTGTCAAACAAAAACAGGGCTGACTTGTATAAGTCAGCCCTGTTACTTTATCTGCATGTAAAGCTTAATCAATACCCCGGATTTTGCTCCATACCTTCAGGGTTCAACTGGTATTCGCGCAGCGGTACAGGAAAATAATAGTCCTTGGTCGTAATGTTGCTGAGCGGTGAATTGTCAAAATCTACCTGGTTCTTTTTTTGAAAATAAGCCACCAGCTCGGCCGGGTTAAAAAAGCGGGTTAGATCGTGCCAGCGATGATGCTCAAACGCCAGTTCTATTCTTCTTTCGTGTAAAATGGCCAGCTTAAGGGTAGGATATTTAGCCGCATACGCGGTATCCTGCATCATCGTCGCATAGTCAGGCACACCCGCCCTTGCTCTAACTAAATTAAGATAGGAAATGGCGGTAGCATTATCGTTCAGATACATATACACTTCCGACAAGTTTAAAATAATATCAGCATAGCGGATCAGGATCCAGTCGTTGCCGCCATAGCCTAACGAGCTGGCTGTCGCACTCGCATCACGAAACTTGGTGATGAAATATCGATTGGTGCTGGCAGCAAACTTCACGGAAAACGCGGTGCGGATATCGTTTGGCTCAAACTCGTTCAGCAAATCCAGCGTAAACAGTCCGCCCGAGCCCTGCGAGGGAAAGAGCGAGTTGATGGTTTCACCTTTTGCCTGGTTGTCGCGCGCCAGCCCCGACGAATAGTTGGGATCGCCCTGCCGGTACGCAATGCGCCAGATAATTTCAGGATTTGTATTCTTTTTACTAACGTCGAACACATCAGGGAAAGGAATCTCCGACAGGTTGCCAAAACCACGTTGCCCATAGCAGGCAAGCAGGTAGTCGCGGGCATTGTTTAAATACTCAGTAGAAGGCATATCACTCAGCGTAACAGCCATCGTGAGGTACACTTGCCCCAACAGGGCGTTGGCTGCCTGCAGCGAAGCACGTCCGTTGGCTGCAGCGGGCTGCACCACGGGTAGCGGGCTGGCAAGCACATCTCTCAGGTCTGCTACAATCTGCGCATATATCGAATCGCGGCTGGCGCGAAAGGTAAGTGCGGCGGCTTGTCCGGGTTCGGTTAAACGTTCCGTTACCAGCGGCACGGCGCCAAACTCGCGCACCAATTGGAAATACATAAAAGCGCGGATGAACTTCATCTCGGCTATGTATTGGTTCTTCGTGTCTTCATTCGCAAAAGAAATATCACCAGCACGCGACAAAATAATATTGGCTCTCGAAATAGGTGCATACAGTGCCGACCAATGACTGTAGAGATACGTATTGCTCGGCACCAGTGAAAAGGCGCTGAACTGAAATGGCTCACCATTGTTCGATTGATTGTCTGTTGTGTTGATGTCATCGGCGCGGTCGTCGGTCCACAATTGGGCACCTTCGCCCACGCAATTGGCGCTGCGTAAAGCCTGGTACACACCGTTGACACCGGTAGCAATGTCGCCTTCTGTATTATAGCCTGCATCCACTGAAACGGCATTCGGATTTGCCTGTTCAAGAAATGATTTTTTGCAACCCGCCAGCAGCAGGAAGCCGGCTGCGGCGGTTACTAATAAGAATGTTTTCATACACTTATGTTTTCGTGTGTTCTTGTTTACAATTGAATTTTGGCACCTACATTATAAGAGCGGATCAGCGGATATTTACCATAGTCAACACCCGGCGTCAGGTTAGAGCCGTTGTTGAAATCCACTTCAGGATTGTACCCAAGATAATGTGTCAGGGTAAAAGCATTGTCCACCGATATATAGAGACGCAACCCGCCAATGCCTGCCTTTTTTACAAAACCCACTTTTGAGGCGTCGAAACCGAGTGTGAGGTTTGTGCAGCGCAGGAAGGAGCCATCCTGCAGGTAGTAAGTTGATAACCGGGTGCTGTTGCTTTGCGAGCCTCCGCGCGATGCCCGGTACTCGTGACCATTGCCCGGATTGTCTTCGCTACGGTAGCGCTGATCTACTTCAACATAGTTATTACCTGAGCCTTCCATGTTACGGATGTAATAATCCTGCCCGTCGAGTATCTGGTTGCCCTGGCTGCCGTTAAAAGAAGCGTTGAAGTCAACAAACTTGTAGTTAGCACTCAGCCCGAAGCCATAGGTATAATCAGCATAGGGAGAACCGATGATGTCTTTATCCGCATCGGTAATGATTCCGTCACCGTTTTTATCCTTGAAATACAAATCGCCTGCTTCAAGAGGTGTGCTGGAATACGTGGAGATGGGAAAGCCAAGCAGCTTATAGCCTGCCGGGAATTTGTTGCCATTGGCTTTATAAACCGCCAGGTCGGCATTTGTGTTGGCAATGTCTTTTTCACGCACCATGCCGGCTACCTCAAGCCCGTAGAAAGAGCCGACCGGAGCGCCTACCCTTGTAACATGGGTAATGTAGCTTCTTTCGGCACCGTTGATCTGTATCTCGCTGGCGCCTCCAAGACTCAGCACCTTGTTCCGGTTTACCGTGATGTTCCCGCTGAAGTTCAGGTTGAAGTTTTTAGTTTCTACCAGCTTCACGTCAAGCTGCAGGTCAAAACCAGTATTGCGGATATTGGAATTGCGGAGGTTGGTAAGAACAGACGAACCGCCGGTGAAGGCAGACACGTTCTGGTTGTACAGCAAATCATAAGAATGGCTGATGTAGTAATTGCCGATAAGCGAGAGGCGGTTGCTGAGCATCGTAATATCGAAGCCAAAATTGAACTGCGATGTTGACTCCCAGCCCAGCCCGTTATCGGTAATATTGTTTGGCCAAGTGCCGTTATACACTGTGCCGCCATACACCACGCCGCCGGTGCCTGTCAGGCTCTGCTGGTAGCCATAGTTGGGAATATTGTTGTTGCCCGTTAAGCCCCAGCTTGCCCGCAGTTTCAGGATGGAGTTTTTACCTAACCAAGCGTTGTAAAACGACTCATTGGAAACTGTCCAGCCGGCAGATACGGAACCAAACTGTCCCCACCTGTTTTTGGGACCAAAACGCGAAGAGGCATCAGCGCGGAACGAGCCGGTCAGAAAATAACGCCTGTCAAAATTATACACCGCGCGACCTAACCAGGATACGAGCGTAGTGGTGGATTTGCCGGTGTTGCCCAAACGGTAGAAGTCGCCGGCACTGGAGCCGCCCGCGGTAATCTCTGGCACAAGGTCGCTGGTGAAGTTTTTGGCTCCAACGGCTACAATATCCAGTTTGGTTTGCTGCGCCGTATAACCTCCCAGCAAATCAAGACCATGTTTGCCAAATTGCTTTTTATAATTTAGCGTAAACTCAGCCAGCCTATCCTGTGTATTGAGGAACTGTGAAGAGGCATTGGCAGCCAAAACTGACTGGCTCGAACCCGGCGGGTTAATGCCGTTGCTTAGGTTGGTTGGGTAATAATATTCGTATTTTTCGGTATAGTTCTCGCCGCCGAGGTTTATGCGGAAAGAAAGGTCTTTGTACACCTGGTATGTAGCACTGGCATTGTAAGTTGACCTCGTACCCTTCCGGGTAATTTTTACACGCTGCGCCAATGCCAGCGGGTTCTCGATGCCCTGGAATGAATAGCTGTAACCATCAAACTGGGCACCGGCGCTTTCGTTGGATAATGCCAGTGTTCCGTCGGGATGAAAAGCGGGAAAGATAGGCATGTACACCAAAGCACCGAGGATAGGACCATTATTAAAACGTCCTTCCTGCACTTCGCGGCTGTCGGTATTGGTAACAAACGCGCTGGCAGATACTTTCAGGCGTTTGGTAACATCGGCATCAATATTCGCTCTCAGGTTAATGCGCTTCTGGTACGTGCTGTTGAGTATGCCCGGCTGATCGAGATAACCGCCGCTGATAAAGTAGCGCGCATTTTGTGAGCCTCCTGAGAAAGACAGGTTGTGACGCTGCACCAGCGCATCATCGTACAGTACATCCTGCCAGTCGGTATTGTATTGCGGAGCAATGATCTGCTGGTTTTGAAAATCGTATAAATCTGTAATGATACAAACCGAGCAGCCTGTAGCTGTTTGCCCGGCTTTTTGGATGCGAACCGCATTACTATCAGAATAAAATGAATCATCCCAGGCAATGCCTTTTGCCGTCAGGATATCTTTATAGTTAGCATTTCTGCCATCTACAAACAGGTCGGTAAACTGGCTTGCGTTAAGCAGCTTTACTTTGTGCGCCAACTGCTGGCTGCTAATCTGGTAATCATATGTCAGTGTTCCTTTACCCTGCCTGCCGCGCTTAGTAGTAATCAGCACCACGCCGCCGGACGCGCGCGAGCCATAGATAGCTGCTGATGCCGCGTCTTTCAGTATTTCGATGGACTCAATATCGTCGGGGTTGATAAAAATATCGTTGCCTGCGGTGTTGGGATTGTAGCCGTTCGTTGCGTTTCCGCCATTGCCCGCTCCCTGGGTAACATTACCACCAATCGGGTAACCATCTATCACATACAAAGGCTCCGAACTAGCGTTGATGGAACCAATGCCGCGCACCCTGATTTTGGCACCCGAATACGGCGCACCGCTTACCTGCGACACCTGCACGCCGGCTACCTTACCCACCAGCGCCTGGCTGACGGTAGGTGTAGAAAGGTTGAGCTCACTGGCTTTTACACTGGAAATGGCGCCGGTTATATCGCTCTTGCGCAGCCGCGTGTAGCCAATGGATACTTCCTGCAACTGGTTGAATGATTCCTGCAGGGTAATATCAACTGTGGTTTGCGCAGCGGCGATTGTCTGGCCGGCATAACCGGTGAAGGTGAACAGCAGGCTGTCGCCTTGCCGGGCAGTGATGCTATACCTGCCGGCGGCATCGGTGGAAGTGGCAGCGTTACTGCTCTTTACAGTCACGCTTACGCCTGGCAGCGGCTGGTTTTTTACGTCTGTTACCCTGCCTTTTACCGTAATGGGCGGAGCATCGTAGTTGCCGGCTAATGCACTTTGCGGCAGCCAGCCGGGGAAACATAACAACAGGGCAATACCTGCCATCCTGAACTGTTTGATTTTATCAAACCATACAATAAGTAAATGTTGTTTTTTCATAGACTGATTTGTTTTTACGAATCACCGTTCCGGTATTTTTTATAAAAAATTGTGGGATGATTTTTTTTGGTTTTGGAAAAGATATTTAGCAGTTACCAGCCGGTTTCCATAGTATTCACGTTGTTTTTTCGGGATGAACTGACGGCGATGCCTTTATTGGTGTCAGGCAAAAAGGTAAATCCTTCCAACTCATCGCCACGGTCAACATCAATCTCTTTAATAACCACCTGTTTGCCGGAACGGATTGATTTTTCCAAATCCACATACGTGAACCGCCATCTTCGGCCTTCCACCTGGTTTTGAATCAGCAGCAGTATGCCTTTGTCTGCCATCCAGTAGAGGTTTTGCACCCAGGGCGTGCAGGTAAATTTTTTGTACATCACGCCTTTGTCAGTTGTCCTTTTTGCATTAGCTAATGTTTCGGGATCGTACAAGCGAACCTCGTTGCCTTTATCGCCATAATCGGCAGTCGCCACGTACCACTTGCCTTGATACTGCACATATTCAGGGCGCGTTCCTTGTATGCAGGCATCATCGTCAATAGTGTTCAGCAGGTTGCCATCGAGTGTGCCGGTGGCTTGCAATCCTTTCCAGTTAATGCAATAAATAACGGCTCTCCACAAGGTTCCTTCCTTATTCAGGCGAATGCTGTTTCCCATGAAGAAAGGCTTGTCCTCATGATAAGCCATGCCGGTAGGATGATTGATAACATCCGTGTCATGCAGCGTCAGTTTCATCTCCTGCCCGGTGTATTGCAGGCTATCCCCCTCCGGCTTGTATTTGCGGATGACGCCCACTTCCCTGTCGCCATACAGGAACACATTACCGTTCTGATACGAAGCGCCCTGGCAGGCGCCGAGCGAATCGAACGTGAACGATTGCCGGATAGTGATCAGCGGCTGCGATTGCTGCGAGGTCAGCGCGATGAATGATACCAGGAGCGTCACCGTAATTTTTGTCATAAACAGAATCTTGTTGATGTAGGTCTGCTGATTTTTTATTAAACCAATAAACACATAACCTTATGGATCCATCGGTTCTTCGGGGTTGCTTTGCAAAGCCGCTGTCAGCGGGTAAAGTTCAACTACGTTTTCATCCAGCCGCTGCCCGCTTTTGTACGGAATTTCATTCAGCTCGCGCTGGCAGCGCTCGGTAAGCGTGGTGCCAATCCAGGCACTTTGCGCTTTGGTGGTGCAGGTTACACCCGGTTTGGAAAACGGCATTCCGTATCGGTACATAAGCCTCGCTGCATTGCGCATATTGGTAGTGGTATGCCTGGCGTGCGGCTCTATGATGATGGCGCCGGCAGGCACATGCAGTTTCTCCACTAAATATTTTTTCATTTCTATTGCTTCGCAATAATTCGTTTTGTAGGGATGCACTTTGCCGCCCGAAGGCATGATAAAAGGTGCCAGACCTTTCTGGTATTGCAGTGCAGCCAGCCGGCAACGTATCATACCTTCCGCGCTCAGCGACACATTTGGCTGGTCGGGACCGGCGCCGGGCACCAGGATGACTGAGTACTTGTACTTGTTCCAGTCAAGGGTTTTTATTTTGTCAACGGCGGCTTTATTTTCGCCTTCTTCCATTGGTTCAAAATCAGCCGCCTGCGTGCGTTCATTCATTTCTAAAAACAGCAGAGCAGCGCTGAGCGGATCGGAAAAGAAAGAAATATTGTCGGCTGAATCAGTCGCTACCAGCGAAGCCGCATCATACAACAGGTTCACATAGCTGCGCAGATAAGTAAGGCTGTCGCGGCTATCCCTGGTCGTAAATGAAATGGAATCAATCAGCGGATAATTGGGCTTGCTGCCACCGGCATATACGCCGACACAAAAGTTGATACCGTTCGCATCCTGTTGCCAGGCTTTTACCAGCATTTCTTTAGGCGACAGGCTTTGCAGCCGTGTGTAACGACCCGACGGAATGAGATGGTTACTCACCAATTTTCCTAAGGCATTCTGCGGCTGGTACAGTTCACCAAGGCGTTTGCTGATGGCGTTTATTTCTGCCGGGCTAAACTTCATTCTCTCTATATAGCAATTGCCATCGCGGGCGCAATTGAGAAGAGCGGCAGATAAGGAATCTCTTTTTACTTTGGTAATGGCCGCCAGTTGCGCATCTGAACTAAGCAGTTTTTTTATATCCGGCAGCACCTGGAAAAGCGTGAGCAGGTAATAATTTTTGGAAGAAATAAAATCACTGTCTGCCGTTACCAACCGGTACGCCGGATCGGGACCTTTTGCCTGCGCCGATAGGCCGGAGGATTGTAAGGAGAATACAATGCAAAGCAGTGAAATGGGTAACCATCTTAGATTCAACATCATCAACGCACAGGTTAGGATGCAAATGTTGAATGGTTTTGTAAGCCGTTATTCACACTACGTCACTGTTAATAATTTGATGCCGATAGGTTTACATTTTAATAACGGTCCGGTAATATTTTGTTTATACAAAGTCAATAAAGATGCTGCCTGCAATTGCTGTTTGATACAATCAGCGGAGATACACATCCGAAGTGTAACCCATAGCTATACAGCTTAAAACAGGTAGATTTACAACACTAAGAAAGTCTTCCGCTGACCCCCGGCAGTCCGATAAGCTGACATTTCAGTCTTCGCGAAAAATTAAGAGTCATCAGACTACTGCTTCTGGCAGCGAAATGCTTCTGCGTTTTCTCATGTACATATTTAAGCCAATGAAAGCGATGATAAGTACAACAGGAATCGTTAGTGTTACATTAATAATTCCAGGACCGGCTGCTGCTTTGGCTGTATTGACAGCGCTTATCATATCAGGTGTTGCATTGGCTCCGGTATAAGTAGCCATATCAGCACCGGCGGGCAGGTTCTTTGCTACCAGCTCATCGTAATAACCACCCATAAAAATCATATAGACAGATACGGCAAACATGCCGGCACCACCCATTAAGTTTAAGCCAACGGCTCCGGTCTTTGGTAAATTTTCCGATACAAAACCAAGCATCGTTGGCCAGAAATAACACACGCCGATACCAAATACAAGCGCACCTGCATACAACATGGAACCCGTGTAATGCCCGAGCATATACAAACCAAGCGCAGCAAAAATAGCAGACATCAAGAGCACGCCTTGCGGAGCCAGGCGATGCACAACCGGACCGGCAAAGGCTCTGCCTATCACCATAACACCGGTATCAATGGCCAGTAATAAAATGGCGTTGTCTGTAACATTGTGAAGCAGCACATCTATCCATTGCCCGGTAAAGAGTTCGGTAATAGCGGTGCCGAACATAAGAATAATCATTACAATAAAGAGCGGGTTAGCCAGCGCGCGGTACATCTCGCCGGAGGAGACGCCGGCTGCCACACGTTCCGTTACCGGGAACTTTAATTTAGAAAATAAATAGCCATAGATGATGGTGGGAAGAAACATCAGACCTACCTGTAGTTTCCAAATGTCAATACCACCGATGTTTATGTTTTTGGTAAAAAAGACGAGCAAAGAACCGATAACAATACCGCCCGGAAACCAGAGATGGAAATAATTAAGCCGCGTGGTTTTATTTTCCGGGTAAAGCGAGGTAACCAGCGGGTTGCAGGCAGCTTCCACAGTGCCATTGCCTAAACCAATAAATAGCGTAGAGATGAATAAGGAAGCAAACCCCGTTGCAAAGATGGTGAGGGCAATGCCGAGAAAGTGAAGGACAAACGCAGCCACCAGCAACCGCTTCATGCCAATGATATCGACCAGTATGCCACCCACGATTATGGCAAGCGGAAAACCCCAGAAAGCGGTGCTGGCAATAACGGCAAGCTCCGACGTGCTGAGCTGAAACTGCGTACCCAAATCGCCAAGAATACCGGCGCGAATGCCGAAAGAAAGAGAGGTAACCAACAGGGAAATACAGGCAGCCGTAAACAACTGGCCGCGATTCATTGTGTTCATAGCAATCGTTATGTTTTATTATAAATCAGAAATATAAGCTCTGGCATGGCAGGCAAATGGCAAACGTACCTTTTACAAAAACATCTTTTCTTTACAGCAATCGTAAAAGGTTATGCAATATAAAATCAATTTCTTTTATACGCATAAATAAGGGAAATACCTGCTTTCGCCGTATAAATAATTTATGATGTTTTCTGTACTATTTTGTTGCCTGGCAAACATCCGGGTGCAGCGTGTATTCAGACTTATAAAAAAATTACGTGCTTCAGCAATATTGCTGTACGTCATCTTCCTTTTGTTTGGATGCGAGGTGTCTTTTGCACAAACAACTCTCGATTCTTCACAACTAAAAGCAGCAGACTATAAAAACATCATCACGAACTTTTTCAATGTGCAGGCAAGCGTTCGTTACATCTATACCGCAACCATTCATCCCGCAGGTACAATGATAGCCTGGTGTGCTGATAAGGATGGCGGGCAAAAGATATCTGTTGCAGTGATTGCGCAGCCCGGAAAAGCAAGAAGCATAACGGCTGCCACAACCGTGAATGAAGAATGTAATGAAAGCGAGCCGCAGTTCTCTCCCGATGGTAAAGAGATAGCATTCCTGTCTGATGCAAAAACGAAAGGACAGTTGCAGGTGTTTGTAGCGGTAACTACGGGAACCTTGCTTACACAACAATCTTTATCTCATTTGGACGGTTATGTATCGCACCTGCAGTGGAGTCCCGATGGGAAATATCTGAGCGTTTTATATGTACATAAATCCACACGCGAGCCATCACCGATGGCGGCAGAAGACAGGGCAACGGGCATCATTGACTCGATGGAAAATAAGAATGTGCAACGCGTTGCTGTTATTAACCGCCAAACCGGCGAGATGAAGGAAGTGACACCGGAAGGACTGTATATTTTTGAGTACGACTGGAGCCCTGACAGCCACCAGCTTTTATACAATGCCGCTTTGCCGCCGGGCGATAATAACTGGTATATCTCTAAATTATATAAGCAAACCATTGACAAAAAAGATACTGTGCTTTTATACAAACCGGCTCTGCAGCTAACCGTGCCGCGATGGAGCCGCGATGGAAAGAAGATAGCGTTTATAGAAGGACTGATGAGCGACCAGGGCGGCAGTGGCGGAGAGATTTATGTAATGAATGCCGATGGTAAAAAACAACCAAAAAGTCTGACGCCAAACAGAACCTCTACGCCGTCATGGTTGCATTGGCAGCAGAACGGGAACATTTTGTTTACCGAGTTTACCGGCGGCTCCGTTGCCATTTGTTCGTTGAACACAACAACCGGCAACGCAACAAGAGAGTGGCAAAGCGATGAATACATCCGCACAAGGAATGAGGAAATGAGTTTGAGTATAACCGAAAACAAAACGGCTTTATCCTTTGCGGTGATTCGCTCGGGATGGAACCAGTTACCGGAAGTGTGGGCTGGAAATACAAAGAAGCTGACACAGATTACGCATCTGAATGATGTGGTACAGAAGCCGCGGCTTCGCTACGATAATATTACGTGGATGAATGAAGGGAAGCCATTACAAGGCTGGCTGTTGTATCCGCAGGGTTATGATTCAACGAAGCAATACCCGATGCTGGTTTGTGTGCATGGCGGACCAGCGTGGATAAGTACGCCGGCGTGGAGCGCGCCCGACTTTAATACTACCGTGTATCCGCAGTTTGGCTACTTTGTGTTCTTCCCGAATGCCAGAGGCAGTTATGGACAGGGCGAGGCATTTACCCAAAAAAATCGGGCTGACTGGGGCTTTGGCGACCTGCGCGATATAGTAAGCGGCGTAAATGCGGTGGCAGGAAAGCTGCCGGTGGATACAGCTCGTGTGGGTTTATTAGGCTGGAGCTATGGCGGCTCGATGGCGATGATGTCGGTAACGCAAACAAAGCGGTTTGCGGCGGCGGTATCAGGTGCGGGTGCGGGCGACTGGCTGAGCTATTACGGGCAGAACAGCATTGATAAATGGATGAATTCTTATTTCAACGTATCGCCGTATGACGACCCGGAACCTTATAGGAAAGTAAGTGCGATGACGTACATTAGAAACGTAACTACGCCGGTGCTGCTGCTGGTAGGCGAGCGCGATGGAGAATGCCCGCCGCCACAATCGTTCCAGTACTGGCATGCGCTGAAAGAACGGAATGTGCCGACGCAATTGGTGGTATATGCCGATGAAGGACACAGCTTTTATAAGTGGGACGATATGATAGATGTGTGCGCGCGCACGCTGGCTTGGTTTGAAAAGTGGATGCCGGGAAAATAGGATTTATTTTGTGTAGAAATCTAATGACTGCTGTTATTTCCCGCTGATAAAACGGCTGGTTTTACTTGAAATTGATAAACATTTTTCCTGTAAGCGAAAAGATATAACAGGATATTCTTTTAATTATTTAATTTGTTTGTATGAAACTGATTCGTGTGCTTTTGTTCCTGTATGTATTACTGTCTTTTTTTGCTTTTACTGCCCATGCGCAGAAACAATTTAAAGTGTTGCTGGTGACGACGACGCGCGGCTGGCACCATGAGTCGCTGCATGCGGGTGTGCTGGCGATTCAGGAGCTTGGGGTGAAAAACTTTTTTGATGTGGACCTGTGGCAGGACCCGAACGGATTTACAGATGATTATGTGAAACAATACGCGGCTATCATTTTCCTGAATACGACAGGTGATATTTTTGATTCGACGCAGCAGAAAGTGATGGAGAAATACATAGAAAGCGGGAAGGGATATGTAGGGATACACAGCGCATCGGACACTGAGTATGACTGGGACTGGTACACGAAGCTGGTGGGCAGAATGTTTCATATTCACCCGACGATACAAACGGCGAAGCTGAACGTACTGGACAACAGTTTTCCAGGATTGCAGGGCTTTGGCGGCGGGCGGTTGTGGACGGAGGAATGGTATCAATTCGGACCGGAAAAAATAAATGACCTGCATTACATTTTATCGGTAGATGAATCTACTTATAACCCAAAGGTAGATTGGGGCACGAAGAAGGGTGAAGGAATGGGAAAAATGCACCCGATGGCATGGTATCATACATATGATGGCGGCAGGGCTTTTTATACCGCGCTGGGACACATGCCAACAGACTTTACGAACGAGGCTTTCCTGAACCATTTATATGCGGGAATATTCTGGGCGGCAACGGGGAAGAAATGAGAATATTATCGTGTAATCGGGCTTATAACTGCTTTGGCTGTACAAAGCTGGCTTTAGATTTTTCTGCATCATACCTGTCTTCCCGCGTTCTGTTTGCAACAATCTCTTATAAAGTTGTTTATTCTCTTCAGTCAGGTTCTTAAGTAGTTATGCACAATTATCCATGCAAAACTCAGTTATCAGATTCCGCATGGCGCTGAAGACACCACAGGCTAAAGCCCCCGCAAAGTTGATGTATGATAAGCATTGATGATGGCAATTGGGCTGAAGACGCCACAGGTTGCGGAATGACGAAACCGCTTTATCATCCGTTTAATTTTGCATGACTACTTAATACGACTTAAGTTTCTGTTTATATCTTGTCGTCATAAATCCAAACGATCCGTAAAGTTCCGCATATATTTCTGGTTATTCAATAAAAGCCACTCTCCGGCTGGTTTATTACAAAGTCGGGAATTCCACCAATTCCTGAATATTCCGCAACACCATGTTAACCCTCGCAACTGCACCCGCCAGCCTTTGCACATTTGCCGCAAACCCGTGCATAAGCCACCTGTAACGAAGTTCATCAATATTAGAAAAAGATTAAAAAGTGAGCACCCCCTGCAAAAAGGAGCGCCCGTTATTTAATTTAGCATCATGATTTACTACCTGGTATATTTAAGTGCAGCAACGGAGTTATATTCCGATATTGATATGAACCAGATTCTCACCGTAAGCCGGAAAAACAACACGGAACAAGATGTTAGTGGCATCCTGTTGTATCACGAAGGATGCATCCTGCAGGTGCTGGAAGGAGACAAGCAAACCGTTACCGATTTGTATCTGAAAATAAAAGCCGACAAACGTCATAAAGACGTGATACAACTGGTACAGGGTACCTGCGAGGATCGCAATTTTTCCGAATGGTCAATGGGGTTTAAGGCAGTTAATAACAGCGACTGGGGCGAATATGAAGGATACATGAAAGTAGATACGGCAGGCTTGCTGTCGCTGATTAAAAAGAAGAACCCGAAAATTGACGTGACGATTAAATCGTTTGTAAGTCATACAATGCAGAGGTAGCCAGTATTTGTTCCTCGTAATATTTTTGCAGCGCAACCTGGCAGTCGGGTATAGTCAGCACATCAGTAAATAGTACATCCCAAATCCGTTATGACTTATCAATAATAAAATGGTTTGCAATGGGTGTATGGCGCTGTCTGCGCCCATCTGCTCTATCTTTTCAACCCACTCTTCCTCAAAGTACAGGTAAATTGCTACCCTGCAGCTTCATCACCATATATGCTGTTCATTCAATTTAAATCCCTCATCACCCGCCGGCAGCACTCTTGCCTGAAACTCTCCGGGCAAAACAGGGCATCTCTTAAAATCAAAATAACTGTTTATAAAGCGCAGGAAAAACCTGTTCATTTCCCTGGACTTTTTTGCCATTAAAAGTTTTCAAATTAATTTTACGTCATCCAATTTACATCATCCAATAAAAATCAAATTCAATATTCATTCTGCCTCATTGTTTCATAGTTGTAAGTAAAATCCAATTCAAAAAAGTTTGCTGTTATGCCTGATTTATTTATTGTTGACGACGATAAAACTCTTCTTTTCGCTTTAAAAAAATGGTTCACAAAAAAAGGGTACACGGTTACAACCTTTATCAATTCAACAGAACTGCTTGACTGTCTCCGGGCAAACAAACCTGATTTCATTTTGCTGGATGTATACCTTACCGGCGAACATGGAGGAGAATTATGCAAGTATCTGAAGAAAGAACAGCACCTCGACTGTGTTATTTATCTTTTCTCTGCCGGTGTATTAACATACGAACAATTCGATCATTATTGTGCTGATGGATTTGTTCTCAAACGAAAAGGTCTTGATTATCTCACCAGAATCATAAACTCTTATATACCGGCTATTTCCGGTTAAGCAGGAAGCAAAAAATACCTTCTTTAAAAGCAGATCGGTCAAATGGCAACAGCACGGTTAATGCACTATCAGAAACAGTAACAACAGGTTGAGCATTACACAAAAGCCGGTTCAAACTCTGCAACAGAGGGCGATGCACGGTAAGGTATATGCACAGTAATAGTAGTTCCTTTACCGGGGTTTGAAACAACAGAAAGCTTTCCTCCGTGTTTTTCAACCATTTTAAAAGTAAGTGGCATTCCCATGCCTGTCCCTTCACCTACTGGTTTTGTGGTATAAAAAGGTTCAAACATCTTCTGCTGTATTTCCTCAGACATTCCGATACCAGTGTCCCGGATGCTGATTAGAAGCCAGTTGTTCATTTCTTTGGTAGAAATTACAATTTTTTCTTCGCCACGGTGGGGTTTGGCGTTTATGGCGTAAATACTATTACTGAGAAGGTTCATAAATACCTGGTTCAGGATGCCTGGATAGCAATTTATATCCCGGTCTGCCTCAAAGCAGGTTTCTAACGTAACAAAGCCCGGAATACTGCTTTTTAAAATGAGTAACGTACTGTTTATACCTTCATGTATATCTGTGGTTGTAAAATCATCTTCACCTAACCGGCTAAAATTGCGAAGCCCTTTTACAATATTTGCCGTGCGCACAGCACCTTCCTCTATACCCTTCAGGAGTTCTGTTGTCTCGCTTTCCAGGTCAGAAAAATAAATTTGCTTTTCAAAGCTTTTTATTTCGTTCACCTGGGCAAGGTTCTGGTTAACCAGCGAAGGAAAAAATGCCTGGTACTTTTTTATTAGTTCAAACAGGTCGGCAAAGTTGTACGACAAGGCTTTTACGTTTCCGGATATATAATTAACCGGGTTGTTTATTTCGTGTGCAATACCAGCCGTGAAAAAACCCAGGGATGCCATTTTTTCAGATGCCACAAGTTGGGTTTGTGCATCTTTTATATTTCTCATGGCAGCCGTCAGGCTTTCATTCGATAATTGAAGCTCATGCGTGCGCTCTTTTATTTTACTTTCCAATAGGGTATTCTGTTCTCTTAGCAGATTGTCGTGCTTTTGCAGTATTTCTAATGTCTCCATCTGCGATAATTCCTTTTCCCTCTTATATATATTAATCTTGTCGGCTAAAGCGAAAGCAAGCAAAATCACTTCTATGGCAAAACCTATCTGAACAGCATCTATCGTAAATGTATTAACAGGTAAAATTCCCAGGTCTTTACATACCAATATAGCTGCGCCTAAAGAGAGGCTAAACCAGGCAAACAGGTAATATTTTGCCGGGCGGTATCCTTTCCGGTAAGTAAGCAGGGCCAGCAAAGGAGGATAAAAGGCGGTTATCAGTGTTCCTGTTTGCATAATCAAAAAGCTAATCTGCATCAGGTTAAAAGGGAGCAACAGCAGGGATACAAAAAAGGGAATCATGACAATATATAAGCCGATGTTTAGTTTGGGTAAGTATTTTTTGGTTTGCAGAAACTGTTGGGCAAACAACGCAATTGCCACGTTGCTAAGGTTGCCGGATAAGATAAAGCCATTTTTGGCAAGCCACGGGTTGTGTGGCCATAAAAAGCGAAATCCGTAACCCTGCAAACTGATTTGGGCAAGAGATAAAGTAAATATGTGAAATGCACAATAGAGATACAAGGAATCCCGTACCGTACGGTAAATAATAATATTATAAAAAAACATACAAAACACAATGCCAAACAAAAGGCTGAAGAACATATCGCTGTGCACCAGTTGTTCAAACACATTCTGTACACTGTCTATCTGCATAGGAAGTATAAGCGGTGTTGTGCTTTTTACTCTGATATAAATTGTCTTCTCCTTATCAGGAGGAATTGGCAGGTCCAGTATAAAATTCTGATGCTGGTAATAACGCTCTCTAAGTGGCAAAGTAGTTCCTTCTGCCTGCGTGGTATAGTTTCCGTTACTATCGGCTATGTAAAGTTCTACTTTATCTAAATTTGGCTGTAAAATGTTTAGGAGCAACTTCTCTTCTTCGGAAGAATTTCTGACACGAAACCGCAACCAGTAAGAAGATTTTGATATACCAAAGTTGATTGTTTTCTGGGAAAGAGGAATAAAATGGCTGTTATGCATCACATCCTTTAATAATAAACGGCTGCTATCATCCCGTAATACAATTATACCGCTGCCTATCTGCAGGTTATCGGCCGAATAGTTGAACACTCGTTCTTTTTGCGCCTTTAGTGTATAAGGTACGGTATATATAAGGGCAAATAGCCAAAATAATAACAGGTAACAATACTGGCCGCTTTCTTTTTTCATGACTAATATAACAAGTAATGGATTCCTTTGGGGAAATTGGATAGTAATAAGTTGCTTAGTCTGCAAAATATCGCAAATTATACTCCCGCATATAGAAGCAAAGGTTTTTTATTCTAATTTTAATTCGGGTTCCATTTTTCTTAGAAAAGATACCGGTCTCAGCGAGCTCTTAAAAATAGGTTTAAGTTGGTTGAATAAACAAAACGATGCCTAAAAAAGTCCCTTCTAAAAAGAAGGGACGAATTGGTAATACAGAAGAAAGTAAATGTTAGCTTTCTCTATATAAATGCAAAATAACTTAAATCGCATCTCAAATCCAATAAACCGGCGTACTTATGAAAACGTTTTTTTAAAGTGAGTTCGGGATAAGAAATAAAAAAAGCAATAAAAAAGGAGCAAAAAGCTTGATTTTTGTCATGTAATTAATTGACAGTCAAAAACATAAACAAATACATTCTTATGCTCCGCGATAAAATTATTGATATTTTGTATCGGTTGATGATTTTGTAAAAGAATTTGAAACTGACATAAAGAGTTACTCCATTACGGCTGCTGATAGTAAGAAAAGAAGCAGGAAAGCCCGCTTATCTGACAGTGAAATCATAACCCTTCTCATTGCTTTTCATTCCGGTCATTTTACAAACTTTAAACACTTTTATACACAGCATATCTGCGTTTAGTTTACAGATTATTTTCCTGGTCTGGTATCTTACAACAGATTCATTGAGCTGCAACAAAGGGTAGCCGTACCGATAATGCTGTTTCTTAAAACCAAATGCATGGGCAGTTGCACAGGTATCAGTTTTATAGATTCCACTCATTTAAAATCCTGTCATAACAGGCGGATACACAACCATAAAGTTTTCAAAGGTGTCGCCGAAAGAAGGTATTGCTCGTTAGGCTGGTTTATGGTTTACACTGCACTTAATGATAAACGATAAAGGCGAAATACTCTCTTTTTATCTTACAAAAGGCAATGTGGACGATCGCAATATTCAAATGCTTACCAAAATGACAGAAGATATTTTCGGAAAATTGCTTGGTGACAAAGGATATATTTCCCAGACATTGTCAGAATTACTTTGGGGTAACGGTATACAATTAATAACAAAACCCCGCAAGAATATGAAGGATTTTAACCTGACCCCCCAAACAGATAAAATATTGCTTAGAAAAAGGGCGATTATGTGTAAATGATGAACTTAAAAATATTTGCAAGATTCAGCATACAAGATGCAGGCTGTGGACATGCTGACCTGTTTTCTTTTCTAAAAACCAAATATAAAACCGTTACTTATTATGGCTTCGAGCAGATGCCGAAACTGCTGAACGTAGCTGCCCATCGGTATAAAGGCGAAAAAAATATGACTCTGCAGGTGGCAAACTTTTTACAGAAAGCATTGCCTTTTACAGATTATATATTAGCAAGCGGATCGCTTAATTACCGGCACAAAGAAGAGGGATTTATTTACAAAGCCATTAATACGTTATATACACAATGCAGGCTGGGATTGGGGTTCAACCTGCTAAGCGGCGGCGTTGATGCCGGAACATTATTGATGGCTTACGATACACAGGATATTATACGGTTTTGTAATTCACTGTCGGATAAAGTTGAGTTGCACCAGGGATATTGGAAAGATGATTTTACGGTGTTCATGTATAAGTAGTGTTTGCTTACACATCTGTTATCAATGAAACTTTTTCAGGATGAAGAGAAACACATCCAATCATTTTTTCCGCTTTTCAGGTAACCCTTTTATATATAAGAATGTATTTCCAAAATCGATAATCAGCACATAGATTTCCGGTACCAACGGAATGGTTTTTGCGAGTGCACCACCGCATCAAGCCGATTGCCATTACCATTGCACACAACACATTATCAGCTTAAGAATTCAATAGCATCATTCAACAATTTACAGTCTGTAATCGGTGCCTGACTACTGAATTTTCGGCTGTATATTTCTTTTTTCTCAGTAAGTTTTTTACGTACTATTTAATACAAAACACAATGAAAACACATTTTTACGCTTTGCTTTTTTTGTTCCTGCTTTCCCTTGGCTATAGTTCTTCCACGCAGGCGCAGGATAAGGTTTCCAACCTGCCTTGCTTTTACATTACCACCGAAAACGGAGTACCGGTAATATCAAGGGACGATTACATTGACGGAAAGCTGTTTGTAGCAGGCGGCTCGCCGGACAGCGGTTATTACAACGGCGATATTGAAATCAGAGGACGCGGCAACGGTACCTGGGGATTTCCCAAAAAGCCTTACCGCATCAAGCTGGCAAGTAAATACAATTTGCTGGGCATGCCTGCCGAAGCAAAAAGCTGGGTGTTGCTGGCAAACTATGGCGACAAAACCCTGATGCGGAATGCACTGGCGTTTGAAGTAAGCAAATTTTTTGGGTTTGAATACAGCCCGGCTTACCGCATGGCTGATGTGTACCTGAACGGCGATTATCAGGGCACCTACACTATTACCGACCAGATAGAACAAGGCGATAACCGGGTAGATATTGAAGACCTGGATGAAGATGATACCGAACTGCCAGCGATTACCGGCGGCTACCTCATTCAGGCGGGCGGACAGGCGCGCTCGGATAGCCCTTACAATTATACCACAACGAGAGGAATGGATTATGTTATCAAATACCCGGATGATCCGGATGACATTAACCCTCAGCAGAAAAGTTATATCAATGGCTATGTGCAGGATTTTGAGAACGGCTTGTATGCTTCCAATTTCAAAGACCCTGTAAACGGCTACCGTAAATATGCAGATGTTCAATCGTTGGCAGACTGGTACCTGCTGAATGAAATCTGTTCGAATTCGGATATGTTCTGGAGCAATTATATGTTCAAGCACCGCGATGGCAAGCTAACGGCAGGCCCAATGTGGGATTATGATATAGCTTTTGACAATGACAACCGCATCGGCGATACGAAATATAAGTATATGCTTGATAAGGGTTGGTCTTCCAAAGTCTGGATTAACCAGTTGCTGAACGATGAAACTTTTTACCAGACGGTAAAAAGCCGCTGGTTTGAAGTAAAAAAGGCTGGTCTTGTAAAACGGATGCTGGATGTAACGGATAGTTTAGCCCGGGTATTATACCAATCGCAGAAGCTGAACTTTCAGCGGTGGCCGATACTGGACGAAATTGTAAACCAGGAACTGGCAGCAAGAGGTTCATACCGCAACGAGGTGAAGTTTTTGAAAAGCTTTGTCAATATTCATTCAGCCTGGCTGGACAGCGAATTTTCCGGCTTCGACTCAACGGAGAATTACAATATTACCAGCCAGCAAAGTAATAAGGTATGGGATGTAGTTAATAGCAGCACGGCAGAGGGAAGCGGGCTGGTACAGTTTACACTCAATGGCAGCAAAAATTCGCAAAAGTGGAAACTGGTGAACCTGAACAATGGTTATTATAAAATTGTCAATGCCAGTTCAGGCAAAGTCACTTCTACAGATGGTTCTGTCAATGCAGAATCGCAACTGATTCAAAAAACATACGCAGCCGGCGATGCTACGCAACAATGGCGCGTTATTAATACCGGCACACATTACGGGCTTATCAATCGCAGCTCACTGCAGGCAGTTGATAATTTTGGTAGTGTTACTTCTGACAATAATAAAATCACTCAGTTTTGGGAAGATATTTATAATCGCGAGAACCAGTTTTATAGCATTGATGGTTCGCAGGCTGCGGCGATTTTGAAAACAACAGATGTAACGGGAATTCAATTTAATTTATCACCAAACCCGGTAACGGGAAACAATGTGCGGGTTGGCCTGCATTTGACAACTGATGCTGATGTAAAAGTGTTTATTTACAATGCACAGGGATTGCTTATCAGGCAGGCAAGCAAAGGCAAATTACTGAAAGGCGATACAAACTTTATGTTATCAACTGCGGGTTTGCGCACTGGCAATTATAGAGTGACAGTGATAGTGAATAACAAAAAAGGATCGCAGTTGTTGTTGGTAAAATAATGGTTTTATTTAGGTAAAAGCCCGGCAAGCCTTTGCCGGGCTTTGCTTTTTGATTGCTATTTGAACGGCTGTTTAGTCATCCGGATTACTGTCCGGAATCTGCCGGTAAGCTGACAGTCCTTGATCTGCTACGGCGAACAACAGCCGATCACAAAAGCGACGGACGTTGATTGCTAAAAACTGTATTTGTATTTTCCATTTTTACAAATAAAAACGCCTGCACAATACTGTACAGGCGTTACTTATAGTATCAAACCTCAAAAACTTATACAATTGTATTTCTTCTTGACAGCATAGCCCTGCTTGACAGGTGCTGCGTTTTGCGGCCGCGCTGAATGTTCCAAAGGTCAGCTACGCCGAATGATTTATCGTTTCTTACAAAATTTTCGCTGGCAACTGTTTCCTTTATTTCGGTTGTCAGGTTTTTGAGTTCTTGTGCACCTAAATTAATAACGGTGCTGGTAATGTTGCTGTTCATACATCTAAATTTTACTTGTTTATTAATAACAAGCCTTCGTTAAGCAACTGTATCTTAAATCTTTTGCCGGAAGATGGAAGAAGGGATATTCATACTTATCGCGAGTTGTACGTTGTCTCCTTTTTCAGAATTGCGATGCAAAGATATGGATCATTTAAACGATTAAACAAATATTTCTTGTTAAAAGGATTGAAATGCTGTTGAACGGCTTAAAAAAGTGACTGGTATAATAAATGTTATGACGCCTTACCAATCAGGCAGGATTTAACCAGCGAGATATATGAAGATTGCTTTTCATGGTGCGGCGCGCACGGTTACAGGTTCCAAACATTTACTTACTTTAGATAACGGCACACAGGTTTTATTGGATTGTGGCATGTTCCAGGGCATGGGCCAGTTTACCGACGACCTGAACGGCACGTTTGGTTTTGAGGCAAAGGAAGTTAATCACCTGCTTCTCTCACACGCACACATTGACCATTGCGGGCTGATACCCAAACTGGTGAAAGAAGGCTTTACAGGAAAAATTTATTGCACGGAAGCGACGCGCGATCTGGCGCTTCTGCTCCTTCACGATTCGGCGGATATTCAACGCAATGAAACGCAGATTCACAATACGCACCGGCGCCGGGGCGATAACGTAGCAGAGCCTTTATATACATTAGCAGATGTTGAAAAAACGGCAAAGCTGTTCCAGATTGTTTCGCTGGATGAATGGATCACCATCGAAGATGGATTGGAAGTGTTTTATAATAACACAGGTCACATAATTGGCGCGGCAGGTATTACCGTTCGGATAAAAGAAAATGACGAGCCGAAAGTGATTCATTTCAGCGGCGATGTTGGGCGTTACCATGATGTGATTTTGCAACAACCACAATGCTTTCCGCAGGCTGATTTTATCATCATTGAAAGTACTTATGGTAATAAAGTTCATGAAGCGGAATATCGCTCGGTAGATATCATTGCAAAGCATATCAAACACACTTGCGTAGAGAAAGGCGGCAAGCTGATTATACCGGCATTCAGCGTAGGCAGAACGCAGGAGTTGCTGTATTTTCTAAACCAGTTAAGTCTTGAAAAACGATTGCCGGAAATTCCTGTTTTTGTAGACAGTCCGCTGAGCTACGAAACAACAAAGGTTATTAAAAGATATCCTGCCCTATTCAATAATCAGTTACAGAAAGTGATGGAAACGGATGACGATCCGTTTGATTTCCCGGGTTTATATTTTTTGCAGGATGTAGAGGATAGCAAGCAGCTTCAGCATAAGACGCAGCCTTGCATCATTATAGCTGCCAGTGGCATGGCTGATGCCGGAAGAATCCGCTTTCATATTAGAGACAATGTAGAGTTTGAACGAAATACCATTCTTCTGGTTGGCTATTGCGACCCCGAATCGCTTGGCGGGCAATTGATGCGAGGTGAAAAAGATATAAAAATCAACGGGCAGGAAGTTCGGGTAAATGCCGAAATAGAAGTAATGCACAGCATGAGCGCGCACGGCGATGTGGACGACCTGTGCCACTATCTTTCCTGCCAGGAAACAGGCAGCGTAAGCACTGTGTACCTCGTGCACGGTGAATTTAAAGTGCAGGAAGATTTTCAAAAAAAACTTACACAGAAAGGGTATTCGCACGTTCTGATTCCTGAACAGCACGCTGTATATGGCTTGCACGAGACGGCTGGCGCTGAAGCAAAGCTTCTTTTATAAATTTTATGACTGTCCTGTTAAAAAAATTTGCCTCATAAGCTTCCCACCTTTACTTTTGCAATCCCAATAAAAAAAAGGAGCGTTGGTCAAGGGGTTAAGACACCTCCCTTTCACGGAGGAATCACGGGTTCGATTCCCGTACGCTCTACCAGACGGGAAAGAAAGTTTTCAGACTTCTCTTTCCCGTTTTTTGTTTCATATAATTCGCTATTAATCAGGTAAATTAAGGAAATAACTTCATTCGTACTTGCGGTTCGATATTGTATTCCGTCAAAACAGATTTTTTCTGAGAATATCGAACCGACCAGTTTTCTTTTGACATCTACATTAGAATTGCTGTAGAGATAATCCAGTTTCGTTAATACGCTTACAGCTGAATCTATCAGCTTATCTATGTTTACCCGCTTTTTCTGCTGTTCCATACTATCCGCCAAACCGGCTTCCAGCTTTCTCAATTTCTCTTGTCCTTCTGCTTTCATACTTTTATAATCGGATCCATCAATGTCGCCAGCAAGCAATAGCTCCCTACCTTTTGCCAGTCTTTCTTCTACTTGCTTGATGTCTTCCGTGATTTTCTTACTTGTATCATAATTGATACTATGCCTCTGCCTGTAATTCTCCTTAATAACACTTTTGAATAGAGGAATGACAGCTGGTTTCATGACAAACCGACTCAGCTGGTTAATAAATGCATCGTTAACAACATCTGCTTTAAATCTACAACCGCAGGTGGCCAAACAATGATAGTAGTAATGGACCTTATTGCGACCTTTGGAGCCACTGCCAGTAAGCATCCGGTTGCATTTCGGGCATATCAGAAAGCCTCTGAGCGGAAGCATTTCGTGACTGTTCGCTTTTGTATTTCCACGACTTTTCTTCCTATTGCCATCCAGTACTTCCTGGACATCATAGAACAACTTTTCGGTAATTAAAGGTTCATGCAACCCTGTTACAATCTGACATTCCTCATCTTTTAATTTGGGTATGAATATTTGTCCGCAGTACGCAGGATTACGGATCAATCTACAGAAATTGCTTCTCGAACATTTAAGACCATTCCTGATCATCAATTTCCTAATATGATCCGCCGCCAGAATACCTTCAGCCAACATAGCAAAAGCATTTTGTATAACGGATGCATATACCTCGTGAGGGACAATTATCTTTTTCCCTTTTTCATCTGTCACATTCTTATATCCCAAAGGTGCAGTCGATACCCAACGTCCTTCTTTTCTGGCCCGCCGCATTCCATACAGAATATTGAGAGACCGCCTGTCATTCTCTACCTCGGGCGCTGCGAGATAAAAAGCAAGCATCATCTTGTTCTCTGGTATTGAGAGATCCAGTGGCTGCTCAACCGCCTGCGGTTCTGCTCCGAGTTCCCGCAAAATGCTTATCATTGAGTAAGCATCACCTGCATTCCGACTAAAGCGATCCCATTTTGTGAACAAGACAAAATCAGATTGAAACTTGTGCTTCCGTAAATAACTCAATAACTGAATCCATCTCGGACGGGAAAACGTTTTGGCAGAATGGTCCTCAAAAATGACCTGCCTGACCTGAATAGCATTAACCTCGCAATACCTTTTTAGCCTTTCTTCCTGATCGCGCTGAGAATAACCTTTGTCAGCCTGCTCGTCTGTGCTTACCCTGATATACAAATCTGCGACTTTCATAACAGTTTAATTTTAACTCAAAAAATCGATGTTTCGTCGGATATGAAGTTACAAAATTTAAAGCTTTAAAATATCCTGGGCAACCAAAATTTGCGCAATTTTGGAAAGAAAATCGAGTATCATCTGAGCCTGCTGTGGCGTAACCTGCATACCCTCTTTTTCAAGCATAGTACGAGCCTCTGCAACAGAAATTTTCCCCTTATTCCGCTCGGTTGTCTCCATTATACTTTAATTAAAATAATGTTCTAAGGCAGGCTTCATTCACTACTGAAATGAATAATCATAAGGTTGTATATAAACACACCATACTGCTAACATCCGGGTTCTGAGAAGGAACGTATTTAATGTAGCCTGACCGGTGGAGTTCTTTCATCGATTTGCTAAAGGTTGAACGCGAGCTGATCTTACTCATATTCATAATTCTGCTGCGTTGTATTGGAAAGGGATTAACACCCTGATGGCGAGTGCATTCGCTTAATAAAGCGATATATACACAGATCTGTGTAGGGTTGATTTTTGCATCAGCCTCAATTTTATGAAAAAAGCCAAGCAGGTGTGCTTCCAGATTCATCAGGAATTTAATTGTTTACTTCGATGCCCTGTTCGTCTTTTTATCTGAACCTTTCGCTTTCCCGCCAGCCCTGGATTTGGAAGGTTCCTGGTCTGCGAGTCTGCCTGCCGATAAGTTTTTATTGTCAAGCTGCATCTGCCGCTGAATCCAACGGTTGTTCAAAAACCGGAAGGCTTCATCCGTTGTGATGCCCTCTCCACCAACAACATAAAATCGCTGGGAGATCTCAAATCTGCTTTTCAGAAGCAGCAAATTGGGAAGAAACTGTTCAAGCGGCAAATCCACCCAGTACTTATATCTCAATGTATCTGCTACGCGTTTCCCTTCCTGCGTCACAGCAAGTTTTTCCAGATCACAAATAATGCTTTCTGTCATCATTTGCTCTTCCCAGGTTTTCTTATCAGTAAGCTTAACTCTTGCCATTGAGGTTGTACCGGACAACTGCTTCCAGTCAAGCGCTTTCATGCGTTCCTCCAGCTTATCAGATTCTATTTGATTTACGGTAATCGGATCTACTTTGATTTCCTTGCGCAGTGAGGCGTCATAATAGGAACAGATCAGCTTGTTTTCCAAGTCCCTTGTTTGTAAAAAAATGGAATAGCTAACGGTGTCAGTTCCGAACACTTTCTGTTCCCTTATGCTAAATGCTTTCTGTCTCAAACAACTATGATATAACAACTGGCTTTCTGCTTCAGAAGAAAATCCGAGGCTGTTAAAAGTGTCCAGTAGAGCCTGCATATTTTGTATGTCCATTTTATTTCTTATTTAATCTATCCCGTGACTATTATGCGGATTTCTGTGCTTCTTCGGCAAAAGCACACTTTCATTTTTCACAACTACCTTTTCATCTACTTTAGCTACTTTGATCCCGCTCCGCTTTTTCATGTAAGCACCCTGATGCTGACCATTGGATTCGCGTAAGTGGTTCCTTTTGTCAGACACTTTATATTCTGTTCCATTCCGCTTAAGGAGGTTTGAGGTTCCTTCGTCACGCATGAGATAGCTTTGTCGGTCTACCTGTATCCACTCCTTCAATGCTCCGCCCAACCTGGCAAGAAATCTAATGGCTGCATTGGGATACATACGCTTGTCCAATTTTCTGATCTCACCTTTGACAATCGCCATCATAACTTTTTCTTCCCGGTTGGGGTTTGCCTGGCAGATTTTATACAACTCTTCGAAGAAGTCCCGTTTCGCTCCCAAAAAGTCCCTGCCGTTTATGACACCGTTACCAAATACTTCCCTGAGTTTGCTTTCTTTCTCCGTCCACTCCAGTAATCCCTCCGTTATTCTGTTCTGTTCCTTCTTCTCCATGTCTCGCTAAATATGATTACTTGTCTTCCTCCCGAGGACGTCATCAACTAAGGTGTTAACCCTTTTTTTGTATTCACCCTTTTCTTAGGAACCAAACCCGTATCCTTCTTAGTTTTCTTCACACTGGCTTTTGCCGTTGTTTCCTTTGATAAACCCGGGTCAGCTTTTTTCTGGATTTCCACGTGCTTTTTTTCAACCGCAGGAGCCGTGACGATCTTCTCATCATTCTTTTTCACGCGCTTCATATCGCTGTCATAAATAGTCAAAGTCTTGTACTGAGGGTTGGCTTCAAGAAACATTCTTTCTCCTTTGTCAGCGCGGCTGAATGTCACTGCCTGCAGGTTACCCTTTTCAAGAGAGCGAACCAGCTTAAGCCTTTCCTCATTGGTTTCTAACTCTTTGATGGGCAATGTGGCCAATGACTTACCCAGATCGAAACCATAGTTGTCATGATATTGCTTTACAAGATAATTTCCGTTCTTGTCCATGCCTTTCGGATCGAGCTGCAGCCACGCCTGATAAGAAGCGCCTTCTTTATTGGTAAGCTCTTTATAGACTGACCTGCCATCTAACAGGTTATAAGCTTCCTTTGCAGTGATGCCCTTTCCTTTGTTGATGTAAAAGGTCTGCTCCATATTCTCTTTGATGCCCCTATCCAGTTTAGCAGTATAGCTGTTGAAATAATACATGTCGCTGTTGTCTCCTCTGCGGAAATTGAGAACAGCTTCAAAAGCTTTTCCATTCAAAGACTCGTTGAAACGGAGCTCAAAGCCTGCCACACCAGCGCTTATGCTTTGCTCCAGCTCTGGATTAAGCTTTTCGCCA
The DNA here is from genome assembly GCA_965199905.1 of Ilyomonas sp. GTDB lineage: Bacteria > Bacteroidota > Bacteroidia > Chitinophagales > Chitinophagaceae > Ilyomonas. The sequence goes on from OZ241366.1 coordinate 2,496,867, forward strand.
AATCCATGGTACTTCAAATTGTCTTTCACATACTTCAGATTCTCTGTGTTCATACGTTTATATTTACTCGGTAATAGAATGATTTGTTTACAGCTTTCTGGCGGAAAGCAGTATCCTGTTGCTGATTTCAAATGAAATGTTTCTTCCCCCTTCGTCCTCCAGCATCTGAATGTCCAGCAGCTTTCTGTCTTCAAGCGTAAACTTGGAGGTTACCAAAACCCAAGAACCCCGTCCCGGACCCTGTATGGCTTTCTCAGTGTGAAGCTGATAAAAAATGGGTACCATCTTTTCCTGGGATGCCATTCGCTTCACCCGTTTTGCATCCCGGATCGTGAAGGAAACACTTCCTAAGGTGTAGCTGATGTTTGACCTGTTGTGCAGACGAAACTGAAAGTAATACTTATCCGCTTTGGTATAGATACCTGTCAGGTCTACCTGCAACCGGTCATGAGAAGTGTGAAGATGTAGCCGGTCTTTTTTGTTGTGCTCGATCCCCTGCGCAAGATTTTGAAACTCATGTGTATCTGCTACATCCGAATTTAGGTCAGCCTGAGTGTCGGTATTTTCAAACTGAATCACGTTTCTATAACCGGTCCCTGAGCTATCGAAAACGAGAGTGAGATGTTGCGGCATTGAATCATACGAAACAAGGAATGAATACAACCGGTTATTGACCGTTATCACTGTCAGGTTGGTCTGGGCAATTTTCGGATGATCGGCTTTGAGCTGCAACACGGCATCGGTACCGGGTGATTTTTGCGCAAGAATATCAGAACTGCCTCTGTCTATACTTTTAATCGGAAAAGGAAATACAAGGTGAGTAGTTCTGCTGCTCGACACTGTTAGCCGGTAAGGTTCAATAAATGATGGTTGTGCCTGACTCAGAACCCCAAAATGAAAAAGGCATAGCGTAAAGAATAATGAATAAACCCGGATCATTGTAATGTGTATTGAGTGATTAATTTGTTTCGGAATCTTTCAGCAGAATGCGGTAGCCTGCCGGTACGGTGATCTTTATAAGTTTTGCTTTTCTGCTCATCAAAGACTTAACTGCCTCGAGCCCGGTAGTAGCTGCCTGAGCACCGATAGACGGGTCTAAAGAAGAGAGTCCAAAGCCATTTGCCATTCGTCCGGAGGATTGTTTGACGGCATCGCCTGTGGCACTGCCGGGCGTATAGATACCGGGGAGACCATCCAGGTCATACACTTCCAGGGACACCGGATAGACATTGTTATCTACCCTGATCGATTTGATTTTTACAAGCAATCTTTCGCCATTTACTGATGCCACGCCTGACAGGTAATTTCCCTTACCGATCACTGTGCCACCAACTTCCACATCCTGCTGAAGCTGCAACTGAATGGTAGAACCGCTTATAATGGTTTGTGCTCTGGGAACCAATGCTGAAAATGTGTTCAACCCTTCGTTGGTTGCCGTATCGGCGGACTGGTAGCTTTCGCTATAAAAAGCTGACCGCGTTTTATTAATCTCCGTTTTTTTATCCTTTCCCACCTGTGATACAAGGGTAGATGCAACGGCACTTTTTGTCTTCCGCACCCTGAGCGAGTTACGATTTGCAGAGCCGTCATTAGTGAAGACACCTGAACCTGGCTCTGAATCCGGGTGCTGAATGGCAGCAATCTTATCCAACATTGTGTTCAGTTGCTCCAATTCCGGATCGGAACCGGTCTGGCTAATGGCTTTTGATAATGCCTCCAGTTTCTGATTGTCCGGTGCGGGGCTTAGACTGCCGGACTGGCTGTCATCTGAAGCTCCTCCTGGCTGCGGTGCTTGTTTTGCTCCGGCGAGAACGCGATTCAATCTGGACATTTTTTGATACACTTTTGCTTCATTGTTGTCTAATCCGTTCCATCTTGCACCTGACATAGGCAGTGGGTCGTAATCAGCGCCCAGCTTCCGGTAGCCTTCATTATCTTCCGTTACAGAACGGGAGGTGTCAAACGCCATATTGTTCCAGAAAGGATCCCTGCCTTTTTCTTCCGCTATTCTAGCCGAATCCCGGTTGGCTTGCGTGTAAAAACTGAGCTTATCCGTACCGTTCTCATTCCGTAATCTGGCATCAGGCAATTGTGTGTTCAGTCCGCCGCCTACCTTTGTCTCATCCGGAGGTAGTCCGTTTCCACCCCCTGCTGCCCAAAATAAGAGCGTAAGGAAAGGAAACAAAAGCAAAGGCATAACAAGGAGGATACCCCGCCCCTGGAAAGTGGGTGTTGTCTGTAAAGTGGTCATATATCCGTTTTATTGTGAAAGAAATAAGCTGTCGATCGCTTTTAAGCTGTCAAGAAAATTCGTTCTTTCTTTTAGCAGGCTATCATAGAATGTTTTTGTTGAATGATGATTCTTTTGCCGTGTCAGTAAAGACTCAATTGCCTGTATCCTCTTATAATGAGCAATCGATACGGGATTGTCTTTTGATCCCGGCAACAGATTCGGAGTTGTAAGCGTCACCGGTAACCGAATGGGCTCTACTGAGAAAAAGGGATGATGAGTCCGAACTGAATACATAATCACTCCCAGGCTACATCCGACACTGAGCAGACAGAACAGGACCAACCCCAGCCATTTACTGCGAAAGGATAGCTTTTCTGCAGTCCGTTGCAGTATCTCCACCGTTCTCCCCGCTATAGGATGGTGTTGGGAAGAGACCTTAGATAAATAGGACCTTTCCGATCTGTAGCGTGAGCGATTAAACGTCGTTTTCATGTCTGAATATTTTATATAAATGTGTCCTTTATCTACCGGGATTCGGTCTTGATATCCCTGTTCTCAAGTGTATTCCAGCGCTCAATCAGAAAACCATGCGGGTTGTTGTCCGAGCGGGCTACTTCACGCAGATATCCTTCCGTCAGCAAGCTGCGAATCAATAGGCTGGTTGTGCGGGTAATAGTTTCAGTTGCATAACATCTCCAGTAAAAAGGATAAGAGTCAATGTTCACGAGTATACTGTCGATGGCAATGGACTGGCTGATGTTTCCCGAGATGAGATTTGAATAATATCCGCTTTCCTTCAGATTGTCATATGCTGTCTTGGCCGAGCCATCTGAGAGATACAGAGCTTTACCAATATTGCTTTGAATCATTTTATCATCAGGATCGAGAGTAAAGAAAAATTGGTGAAACATCCTGATGTGGTCACGGGCTTCGACGGGAATATTATCGTTGCGGCTTCCGGCATGTGCTTCCAGCACCTTCCCGTCTGCGAGAATGTACATTTTGTCCCCGCTGGATTTGACGACAGCTGCTGTTTTGTACAGAGCGTATGTACACGTCAGAAGGCAACCCAGTATCACTATTATACAAAACCCTCTGACGAGCCTGAATGCCGAATCTATTTGTTTTAACTGTTGAAACATAACCCTCCTTTATGCTTTACCACTTAACTTGTCATGCCGGTGGTTGTCACCGCGGTTTTCCCCTTCACTAAAATAACCGGAGTTGGTGCCGAACCCGGACGTGCTCTGCTGCATCCGCTCTGCTTTATTGCCAAGTGCATCTGCCACCATACCTGATGTTCCCGTTACCGCGTTTACTGCGGAGCTGCTTCCGCTTCCGAACAGGGAGGTCACTTTGTACATCAGGGTGTTACCCCCGCCGGCGTGCACTATGTAGTTGGCTACCGAGGGCACGGTAAAATAGCCTACAATACCAATGATCATAAAGACGAGGTAAGCGGTATCGGTGGAACTGAAAAACGTATCTCCGCTGGTCCCAATCTGACTGATATCCAGTTGCAGCATCAACTCCTGGATCTTACCAATGATGCCGCCGAAAATATTCGCAACGGGCAGCCAGAGAAACACATTGATATACCGCGCCAGCCAGACGGACAGGGTATGCTGGAACCCATCAAATACTGCCAGTCCAAAGACCAACGGCCCTAGAATAGCAAGAACAATAAGATAAAATGTCCGGATGGTATTGATGCACAGAGCAGCTGCCTGGAACAGGATTTCCAGTACTTCAGACATCCATTGCTTGATCGAGTTTTTAAAGTTGTAGGATGCCTTTGCCATTGCGAATTTAATGTCGTTCCCAACCCCCTCCATCACCCCTTCATCAGCGACCTCGGGATCATCAGGATGAGTATACTGGTACCATCTGTCCCTATCGCCCGATCCATTTTCTCCCACATACATCTGCCAGTTGTCTGTCTGCTTAAGGGCATCTTCTTTTTGCTTGAGTAAACGGGTGATTGCATCATCCGAATTCTTTACCATGCCTGCCGTCGCCAGCACAACCGGCTGCATAATTCCATTTACAATCGCAATGACAGAAGGAAACAAGAGCACTGCCATACCGATAGCGAACGGTCTCAGCAAAGGATAGAAATCGATTGGCTCCGCAGCCGCCAGGTGTCTCCATACCCTGACAGCGATATACCAGGTCGCCGCAAATCCGGCAATACCCCTTCCTACACCAATCAGCTCACTGCATAAGGGGATCATTTCATTATATAACTGATCCAGCACTGCCTGCATGCTCTTGAGGCTGTCAGCTGTCTCACCGGAGGGCTGGGCACTCGAAAGGAGCGGCAACAAAAAGCCTGTAACTCCTGAAAGGATTACTTTTACATACCTGTTCATAATAATTGGGATTTACTTTATTCCGTAGAGATGTGTTGAGGTGTTTATATCATTCTGCTGACGGGTCCTTTGCAAAGAGAGAATTGAGGTAGTGCCATTAAAATGTCTGAGGAAGGTAAGCTTGTCGTGCATATCCTCTGCCAGCTCATCGATCCGGGCAAGCCGTTCTTCATCATTCATCCGCATTGTCCTATCCGTAAGGATTGTTGTCAGATCATCCAGTTTCACCAGACCCGATTGTATCAAATGACTGTATACATTAGCCACATACTGTAATTCTTCAGGCGTAAAGCGGGAATCGTTCCTGAACCGCTGCCATGCACTTTTATACTCCTTCATTATGGCTAATTGATCGCTTACCATATCCGTTACCTTTCCATACTTCAGAACAACCGGGCTTACTTTCAGCAGGTTATCAAGAAACACTTCGTGCAGGTGAAAGTTTCCCTCCGAAATATCTTTTACAGCCCCGTATCCCTGTGTGAGTATCTGGTACCCTTTCTTCATATCGGTTAGGATACTCTTTAACTGCGCCAGCTTACTGCAATCCAGCAGCAGACACTGCACCTCGTATGACTGCGCATTAGCGACAGTTATCGCAAGACTGCATACCATAATCAACATTACCTTCTTCGCTCTCTTTCTCATATTTTTTATTTTAAACCATACAGTGAATACATAGCTGACCCTTCTTGTTTTTCTCTCGATCGTGAGCGAAGGAGAAGTTGAATATCCTGCCTGAAATGCAGAACAAATGCATACCTGTCTTTGGCAGACAGATACAGGGCATCAATCTTCTGCAACCGTCCTTCTTCATCCATATCTGTCTTACCCGACGTTGTAAAAAGGGTGAGATTATCCAGATCATGCGATCCTTTCTGCAACACATTGTTCATGACCGCTACGATATAATCTTTCTCGGATAATTGCAGCAAAGGTGATGACAGCAATGGATGCAGCCCTGCGCTTATCCCAACAGTCTGTTGCTGCAAAACCAATATTCCCTGTACCTTATCCGAATTTCCGATCTGAGGATCTACTGTGGACAGCGAATGGAAGTAATCGTTGTGTAAGTTGAAATCACCATTCTTTACATCATCGATCATCCGCAATCCGTTTTTGACGGTCCGGTATCCTTTCTTCAGATCCATGAGATATACTTCTAAAGCTGCCATCTGTTGTGTCAGGTAGATAATCCTTGTTTTTTTCTGTTTTAGCCACTCCCCAGTCGTTTGAGCAAAAGATGCGGTATGCAAGCTCAGAAACAGGACGATATTTATCCATTTCATGTATTACCGTTTGTCTGGTGGTATTTTATTTCAGTCCATACAGCGTTGCGATAGCAGCTGCTTCTGCGGCATCCTTTGACCGATGCAGGCTCAGCAGCCTGCTTTCGTTGTTGAACTGCTGCAGGTCATTGTATACATTATCAATAGCTTCTCCGGCGGCATTGATAATGCTGATCCGCTGTGCATCCGACATCTGTGTAGTCATCGCAGTCACAACCAGGGACAACTGATCAATATTCTTCACGCTTTCCGCCAGCATGCCGCTATATACGCTTGCCATATAATCCAGCTCGGCTGGTGTAAAGTGAGCGTCCTGCCGGAACAGCTGGTAAGCAGCTTTGTAGCCGGAAACAATGGACATTTGCTTTTCTCCGATTTCCTTCACCCGGTGATACATTTTGATAGCGTCTTTGACCTTCCACAGTTCATCGAAATAATTGCCATATAAATCCTTTTGTTTTGCTGCCCAACCGGAGATGTCATCCAGCCGTGTAGCTGACAGCGTGTTTTCCAGTTCCTTCTGCGCATTTTGCAGCCAGATGGTTTTATTTTGCAACCGCTGCACTTTCAAATCAACCGCCAGGATCACTTTTTTAATCCCTTGCTTGATTACTTCTGCAATGGGCATCTGCGCATGAACTATTGTTGTCAACGATAGCACAGCCGACATAATCACCGCGATCTTCCAGACTCTCTTCATCATATCCTCCTCATTCAATTTTTAAATATGAACTATTGCCTACCCACAATTTATTACTGTCAGGCAATGGCGTCAGTATCCGCTCCTTTCTTTGCTCATACAGGTTATTACTACTAGCGTCATACAGCACGATCCATGTTTCCACTTTTTGTTCCGGGCTGCCAGATCTTTTGTTTTTTACTCTCCGGAACGTGCTCTTTCGGATGACCCGATATCCGTTATCCTCTCCCAGCCGGGAGATATAAAGCGTATCATCACCCGTACTAGATGCCGCTTCAAAATGCCGGGTATAAACACCTGGAACGGATTGTCTTATTTTACTGCTGTTACGATCACCGCATCCCGTCAGGATCACCGCTAAAAGGAAAAGTCTATTCATAGTCTGTGTTTTATTGTATTTGTAATCAAATGTTATGAGGTGCGCATTTCAGCAGCCAGGATACTGATGCCCTTCTCGATGCTGCCATATTTTTCAGCATACTGGTGCACTTTTACTTTTTCGGTTTCTTCCGTTGTATATGCCAGGTATTCTTCCAGGGATACTTCGGTACGATAGACCTTGGATAAGACGCCGCCGAGCGAAATGAACACCTCCTTATATTTCCGTCCTGGCTCGTTGGCTTTGTTCACACTGAGCACCAATGACTTTTCCTTATCTGTCAGCCCCAGCAATTCCTGTATGACTTCGAACTTGTTCTGATACTTACTCTGATCCAGAAGAATTTTGCAATCACTGTTATTGATGATCGCCTGCTTCACCACCGGAGACGAAATAATATCTTCCACTTCCTGCGTAACGACGATAGCTTCTCCGTAAAATTTCCTAACCGTTTTGAAAAGGTATTTGATGTACTCTGCCATGCCTTCCTTTGCAATAGCTTTCCAGGCTTCCTCAATCAGGATCATCTTGCGGACTCCTTTCAGCTTGCGCATTTTGGATATAAAGATTTCCATGATAATGATGGTCACCACCGGAAACAAGATCGGATGGTCTTTGATGTTATCCAGCTCAAACACAATAAATCGCTGCTGGAGCAGGTTAAGATTTTCAGTTGCATTCAGCAGGTAATCAAATTCACCGCCGGTGTAGTACGGGCGCAGCACGTACAGGAAATTACTGATATCGAAATCTTTCTCCTTCACGCCATCCTGATGGATGACTTTTGTAAAGGTGTCCCTGAGAAAGTCATAGAAACTGTTGAATCCCGGAAACAGGGATGGCTTTCTTCTCAGCTCATCATAGTAAAGTTGCAGAGCATTGGACAGCGCAACATATTCGCTGCGGTTAAAGACCTCATTGTCCTTTTTCCAGAGCGCCAGCAGTAATGTCTTAATGCTCTCCTTCTTTTCGGTGTCCAGCACTTCCCCTTCACTCAGGAAGAAAGGATTGAAGCGGATCGGGTTCTGTTCACAATAGGTGAAGTAATATCCTTTTACCAGGTCGCATAGTCCCTTATAACTATGCCCCACGTCTACCAGCACGATATGTGTGCCCTGCTCATAATAACTTCGCACCATGTGATTAGTGAAAAAAGATTTGCCGCTGCCGGAAGGACCCAGGATGAACTTATTACGGTTGGTGCAGATGCCTTTTGACACCGGCTCATCACTTATATCAACATGGATCGGCTTGCCGGTGAGACGGTCACCGAGCCGGATACCGATAGGACTGAGGGAGGACAGGTACGCCGTTTCGAGATTGAGGAAACATGTTGCCTGTTCCAGAAAGGTGTCCCATGTATCGTTCATAGGGAAATCACCTTCATTACCCGGCATGCCCGCCCACCATATCTGCGCCGCACCTGACGTTTCTACCTTGGGGGTGGCATCAATGGCTGCCAGGGCTGAAGAGGTCATGTTTCTGATCTCCTGTAACCGCTCCTTATCCTCTGTCCATACTAAGATATTGAAATGTGCTTTGACAGGCTGCCGTCCCGCACTGATGGCTTCATTTAGATAACTATTGACTGCCTCTTTTGCAAGCGCATTTTCACGGGAGTACGCTGAAAGCGATTGCAGCCGGAGGCGCTTGCTCTCCAGACGACGGAGATTTTTTTGTGTATCCCCGATAAAAATATACTGGTTGTAGATGTGACTGCAGGGAAGCAACAGACCAAGACCAGTCACAAAACCAATACTGAATTTCGTTTTGTCAGTCGAGTACCTGTCATAACTAATACGTGATCCACAGAGAGATGGAACATCCTCTGCGTCGCTAAGTGTATACAGCATACAGTGCTGACCGCCGATCTGCAACTCCTCTTTGAGATGAATGTCCTTTACTACATTTGTTGCATCCGTCGTCAGAAAGCAATATTGCTCAGGAAGACCTGCTCTTCGCCCATCGCTTGCCAGCTCAGTACTGCCAAGACGCTTTAGAGAAACAAAGCCGCCGTCAGACAGGATACGCGCAAATTGCCCCACGGAATCGAAAAACTCCTGTATCATGAGGGGATCATTGGCACCTTTCGGGAGGAGGCTTTTCCTGACCAAGGTGGAGAACAGGGAACTGGATACTTTGACTCCGGATGGTTTCCTCGTCAGCATAATGTAACAGCTATGGTCGAGATAAGGACGCTCGTTAAAGAACCGCTCACTGCTGCGGGAAAAGAAGCTCTTATCCGTTGTAAAGTCTGCGCTGTATTTGGATTCTATAAACCAGTCCTGCTGATGGTATATGGTGTGCCTGGGAAGGACGCGGATGGCTTTGACCAGCGTCTGATGGATAGACTCGTAGTCATCATTGCTGAGCGTGAACAACTCCGGCAACGTAGCTCTGAAAACAACGGTGATATCCCCTGCTTTGGAAAGAATACAGTCCTTCTCTATACCTAACAGAGGCAGTATATGTGACAATTCTTTGTTCATAGGTTGTTTGTGTTTGTTCTGTTCAGAATATAAAAGCCAGGCAGTTTTCGGGAGCGGGAGACCAGTGTATGAGGCAGCGCGCGGCGGGCGAGCTTTTTCATCATACCGTGCTCACCATATTTGCTGCTCAGGCTGCGCACCCGCAGGATCCAGCCGGTGGCGCTGGTGATGATCACCAGCAGGCAGACATATGAGTTGATGCCCATCAGGTACATAAGTGCAAAAGCGATGAGCAGAACTACGAGTCCGATGCCGAGGTGCCAGATATACTGAGCTTTGAATCCTTTGAATTCAATCGGCTTATTGATGCCTTTGTTGATGTTGTACACGCTGTTTCCCATATTGTTTTGTGTATCCCTTAGAGTCCGAAAAAAGATTTGAGTACCGTAGCTACGATCACCAGGAAGACGCAGGAGCCGAACCAGGCAGCCGCTACCTTGCTGGTATCGTGGTCACCGCTGTTCCATTTCTGGTATACCTTAACGGCTCCGATGATACCGATAACGGCACCAATGGCATACATCAGGTTGCAACCGGAATCGAAATAGCTTTTTACCTGGTTGGTGGCTTCATCTATGCCTGCGTTACCATTCTGGGCGGATCCGCGCTGCCAGAGCAGGATCATCAGAACCAAAATACTTGTTTGTCTTACGCTTCGTTGTGTAGTCTGTCTGTTTTTCATAACTGCTTTTTTATTTTGATTTCGTACCTTTTGTAAAGAAGGTCCCGCACTTTCCTTTTCCAATCTTACCGGCTATGTCATCATCCGGTGCGGGACCAGAAATTTATGCTTGCCAGATAGCGGTCAGTTCGTCCCCGGACAGACTGTCATTGTATTTTTCGTTGTAAAGTCTGCGGATCTCTTTGCTCAGTGCGCCGCGAAAGCGTTCATCCTGAAGGGATGGATGCCGTTTGATAATCGAGGTGATCGAGAAAAGGATATCCGATTTGAAGGCATCTCCATCCTCTGCTTCCAGACAGGCAGTGATTTCGTCACGTAGCCTCTCATAGGTGAAGTAATCATCAGCAGCTGTGTGGATGTTATTTTCGGTTGCCCCTTCACTGGTCATAATACCATTATGCTCCCTGAAGAACCGTTTGATCTGCCTGCTGAAGAACAGGGGCAGAATGACAGTATAGTAGATGGCCGCTACAATAATGAATGCCAAAAAATAAGTAAGCCATGAAATCTGATGCAACATAATTATCGTGTTTGTGATACTGTGTATGATTACTTTGACATCACAAACTTGCGTCGGGAGGAAATTGATTTTTCAATAGATAAACCAGAGTCGGGAAAAATAAATTTTAAACCCTTCTGTATCTGACTGTTGGATATACAATGTATAATTCATAAGAATATTGCCCGAATGAGTTTCGAGGACTGTTGATATTAAAAGAGTAGAGTCTGTACAGAAAGCAGTACAGAAGTGATGAAAAGAGGGCAGAAAAGAAAAAGAGACCCGAATTCAACAAATGATATCAGATATCTTTCTGAATCCGGCTTAGTAACCGGAACCAGAGATTCCCGTTACGGATTTAAATTCTGCACCTATTAAAAAAGCAATCTGAGAGTCTTTTGCTATCTTTCATCTGCTTCATCCATACGCCGGATAAGCCGTTCCTTGAGCAAATCCAGAAAGCTGGTGCGGTTCTTTTTGCGAAGACGCATTTCCTGAAAGACATTGTAATAATTGCCAAGTTGAATACCAAAAGATCTTTCAAAATAGGTGGCCAGCTGCTTTAGATCGGATGAACCATTATTGAACGTTCCACTGGATTGTAAAGCGTACAGGAGTTCAATCAGCCCGGTCTTGGTAGCCGTCCACTCCAAATCGGACCGATCAGCTGATTCTTTGGCTTCCCCGCAAACAGAAAGGTTATCTGAAACATACACCAACAATTTTTCGTAAGCAAGGATTCTGGCTACCTGCAGGTCATGGCTGGTTGAAAAAGAGGCATCATAAGTGAAGTAGGTATCATCAAGATTGGGATAATAGGTGACCTGTCCGCGCGTAAAATAGGTGCCATCAAGGTATGTATTTCCTGATCGGTAATACTGATAAAACTCGCTATTCTGACTGAAGTATTCGTTTAGATCGTCCAGGGTCGAAGTGAAGAAAGTTTTGGTGAGCACCGAACTGCCAGCGGGACATGCGGTTTCGATGCCGAAGAGTTTCAGATAGTAAATGAGTCTGCCATAAAAAACGGGTTTGACATATTTGAAAAAATGGATCTCATCCTCAGTTGATGTAAAGGTATAACCGCGCAGTTGCAGTTTTAGTTCTTCTACTTTGGCGCGGGTAATGCTGAGGCATGTTTTCAGATACCCGATCTGATTATCCTTTGTCTCGTTTGCCTGTTGAAGTTCCTGATTCAGAGCTGTAAACAGAGGGCTCCACTCTAAGGATTGTTTATCCAAATTCCATTCAATCTGCATGACGTATCAGTTTTAAGCATAGAATATCCTGTCGATTGATATTGAATCCGGGTATGCAATAAATAAAACTGGCTGTTACTTCCTATTCTTTGTGAAACCAATGATAAGAACATAGCTTTTTGCGGTGCGGCGGTTGGTTGTATTCCTTCATCTGATATTGATTTTATCTTGGATTTTATTATCTTGAATGATTGGAGAGAGGCACATTAAAAAATCTGACTCATAATAATACTGTCTTTGCCAATCCATATCATAAATTGTACAGAATTGATGAGTTAGTTATGGTATTGGGATAGAAAAGTTATGAAGACGGTATTATTAATGAACTTCTTTGAAGCGACCATAACCCCTCAGATCGAACAGGAAAAGGCAGGTACTTAATCTGTTGCTATTCCGGTTTACCTACAGATCATCTACCGCACTTCCCAAATATTTCCTGAGCTTATTCCTGGCATTTCTTATCGTCACTTTGTCAAACAAAGGTGCAAAATGCGATTTGGCTGTCATATATTCGAAAGTCAGGTCTGAGCGGTTTCTGCTTACCAATTTTATAAATCCGCTTTGCTCATCATCATTGCTCAGTTTCCTGGCGGAAGGCAAATCCTTTTTTCCATCCGAGTCGGATATACGGCTAAGCTCTGACGACGGTTTTATGGGATATGCCCGGGATGAGAATATGAATGCTGTGTTGGAAGGGATCAGGCAGGAAGTTGAATTAATTGACCTGATCGAACAATACCATATTCCATGTGCTGAACCTATTGTTGGTCAATATAGAAATGACGACTGGAAAGAAATCCAGATTATTGGCCCCACAGCTGAATATTACGGGAAATTATTTCCAAAGCATTTTGATATGGGTGCTTATCTGCAGGAAGAACTCCGGGAACTGCTTGGGACAGATGATGGGCTCACCTTGGATGCAAATCTGACGCCATGTAAGCAGCTGGATAGTGTTCCAAAAGCCAATCTCACCAGCGCAAACCTGAACAGTACGATTTTAAAAATCACGATTACAGATAAATCTTTCCTGTTCACTGGTGACGCCGGAATCGCCTCGTTTAAAAACGTACCCGACTACCAAAATATCCTGAAGGACATTTTCTGGTTAAAGGTTCCTCATCACGGCAGCCGGAACAACATCAGTTATGAAATGATTTCTTTAATGTCACCTAAAGAAGCTGCGATATCAGGCAATAAGCACATTAATAATGCTGTGATAGCCTGCCTTGCAGATCAGGGAGCAAGAGTCAGAACAACAGGAGATGAAGGAAGCCATCTTACCTACGAATTTGACTTTTGAGCAGACAACTCATGGAAATTATCCCACCGGACTATCAGATCAATTATGACGATTTAACAGCTTAAATTCAAGATGGCCGATTGCCGCCTTTGTCTTCGGGATAACCAACATGCAATGGCTGCATGATGTCACCACTCAAATGGATAATGCAGAGCAGGTCGAACTTTATCTGCTCTGACGACAAGTCCGTTTTGGTATCAAGTTCCTTGATGGCATTGCTTAGCGCATTCACAATGTTGGGCTGATCGGTGGGCATGTATGAAGTGCCTTTGGGGAAGTCCACATAATGCCAGGGAGCCGTGTTAGAATAGTTCGGGTCGCTTCTGACCTCATCCAGCCAGTTTGCCGCATCCATCAGGCTCATGCCGTCGAGATAGGTCCTGATCTTTTCTTTGTCTGCACTGTCAAGGTAACGGAATGCGATTTCAGCCACGATATCATGCCCGCGCCTGCCCCAGGCGAAGACAGAAGGGGTAACACAGCACAAAAGAACCAAAACCCATAGAAACGAAAGTATGAGGCGTATAACAGATGTTTGTATCACTGCAAAAATATTTGATATCACTTAACCTTACCGTGATGACTTTTATAAGGTATTGGTGTCTGGCTTACCATCGGCATATCCTTGCTCTTTCCAATAATTATGTAAGTTTTGGATTGTGGCTGCCATATCGTAAGGCTTGCCGGTCAGGCGGTGCCAGATCGCCGAGAAGATAATGCTGGTCATGTCGTCGGGATGGGTGACCCCGGCATTGTGAAAGAAGTGCAGTAAAGGCGGCTTGCTGACAGGAAACCAATTGTTGTTATGGTTGGGGTGCCACCACAAAAACCAGTTGTTGCGGATGAACAAAGCGATGCCATAGAGAGATTTGCTTTGATAGATATCCCCGCCGCCACGAACCATCTTTTTCAAGCGGTCTTCGCTATAGAAAGCGATGAGCGTATCAACGGCTTCTTCCAGATCGTTCGGCTGCCCAAACAACAGATCATCATTTCCCTTATTCATGCAACACAAAAATATTTTTTAAAAATTATAATTATAAAACCTAATTTTGGTTCATAAGGGTTTAGGGTTGAAAAGCGACTTTAGTTTTTACTTCGGTCGCTATTTTTTTGCCTAATTCACTTACCTATATCGTTCACATTTTTGAATACGCAATTGTAATCATTAGAGCTTTTATAAAAACTTTCTCTTGGCTGATTGATTTTTGGATAAGGTTTCATTTACAGTCACTCTTTTTCCTTTTATTATCTTCCCATCCAATGCATGTATAGCAGTTCTTGCAGCTTCCTGGTCTGGCATATTGACGAAACCAATGCCGCGGCTCTTTCCTGTTATCTGATCTATGATGACCTTTACAGATGATACCTCTCCATAAGTTAGAAAGATATCTTTCAGTGAGTTCTTATCGATTTCAAAATTCAAGTTGGCAATGTAAATATTCATACTACGGTCTGCAATTTACCTGACAAAAAACATAGTAACGGAATACAAAGTTAACCCACACTTTGAAGTTGTTTTTGTCGTTAAAATATCCAGCAAGTAATCAACCTGACACGCACTAAAGGATACGATTTAGGGATTATAGAAGTTCAAAATAAGCAGAAGGTTTCGGCAATCATGCACGGAACCTTTTGCTTATTTTGGCAATCATGTCTTCCATATCATGACCGATGGTGTTTAAAAACTTACTCCCTGCAAAATGATTGCTGTACCATCTACCACGTTTATTCTTTCACAAACGAAACCGTTTGCAAACCGCTATTTATCCTGAGATAATACACACCCGGGCTTAGTTTAGAAATATCCATACGGTAAGTTGTATCTGCTGTTTTTGCTGCCATCAATACTTGTCCTGCTGCATTTACAATTGCCAGTTGCGTTTCGCCCTGCAAACCCGAAACGGTTAATACGCTCTTTACAGGGTTCGGATAGATAGAAGCGGTTTTCACAATCAGGCTTTTTATGGAAGCCGGATTAATTTCTTTGTCACTCGTTACCAATGGCGAAGCATTCGCGTTCAGATATTTGGAAGCCACAATTTGGGTATATGTATAATCTGTGTAAAAGCCGATCCCTAAAAAGGAATCACCCGAATGTAAAGCCAGTTGAAAATTCCCTGCTAATGTCTGCCGGAGAGTGGAAGTAAGATAGCCGTGATTACCAAAACTGCTGTCTGTGGCACCATTTGCCAAGATGCGTTTCAGGGTATAATCCCGCAAAGGCAGCAGGATGCGGCTCTGGTCATCCACGGTAAATATGTGGTCATAACCAGTCCGGTTGTTAGTTCTTACTACGCCATTGCTGCTGAATGTGCGGTCCGGCTGTCCGGCTGCGGTTACTTTATAAAATGAAATTTGATTGTCATCGCCTGTGCCTGCTATCACTGAACCATCAGCCAGCCGTTGTAGATGCAAAAAGTTATTGGAAGAGCAATACGTTTGAAGGGGAACCAATCCTTTGCTTCCAAAGCTGCTGTCCCGTGTGCCATTGTGCTTGTATTTAATAAGCGAAGCCGTTTTCAACGATTCGTTCAGGTAGCCGGCTATCAGGCTGCCATCAGCCAATACCTGCAGCGAGTAACAAACTTCATTATATTGATTGGTATGCCTCACCCGGAATGAGCTGTCAACCGTTCCGTTTGGTGTCAGGCGCAGAATCGTAAAATAATGATCGCCCGTTGTAGGTGTATAAAAAGAGCCACCGATATAAATGTAATCCGACGAATCCACGGCAATGCAACGCACCTGCTGGTTCAGTTCAAAATCCGAGGGAAGAGTGGTGCTGCCGTTCACTCCAAAACTGCTGTCTTTTATGCCATCTTTTGTCAGGCGTTCAACAATTACCTGCAGGAAAACATCATCGCTGCTCAGGCTCTTAATGCCGGCTGCCACTATCTTATTGTTCAGTTGAGGTGCAATAAAAGCACCCACGTCGGCACCGCTTAATAAAGACAGCCCGGTAAACTTTCCAAAGCTTGAATCAATATGTCCGTCCGGTGTAAAAGCCGATACTGTGCTGCTATGGTTATAGCCGCCCTCATCCGAGGTGGTAGCACCTACCAGGATGCGTCCGCCGGGTTGCACATAACCTCCATGGATAAAAGAAATCGGGTTATAAAAGGAAGAGTAAAAAATAGCATTACCATTCGTGCCAAAGCTGCTGTCGGGTGTTTGAGCAAGTAAAACAAGTGAGACTGACAGGGACAGAAAAGTGGTGTAAAAATACTTTTTCATACTATGAAGTTTAAAAGTGAAGTTAAAAATTAATTAGGAATAGATTTTTATTTCTTTCTTTCACTCTGTTTTCAGAAAACGCATTGGTTCGTGGTTAGCTTTTTAATCGCTAAAATCTTCATGCACACCTATCAGCGGCTAGCCACTGGCTGAAAGACGAAAGGCTTGTTTATTCCACCTTTTATGCTTTCAACTTTATACTTGGTCGGGGTATTATAAAATGGCTAACTTTTAATGGCAAAACCTCCGGTCTTAATGGCTATATCATCTTACTATCAGTCGCATACGATAAAGCTTTCACAATGCTGCTCACATCTAATACATCAAAAATTCGTCTCCGGTAATATTTTACGGTATCAGGGGTGACCGATATCTGCTTTGCAATTTGCTCAATCGTTAAGCCTTGTGCATACAAACGCAGTATTTCCACTTCTCTTTCTGTCAGTTGCGGTTTCTCTGATTTGTGCCAGCGTTTCGTTTCTGTATCCAGTTGCCATCTTGCATCTGAGTTCTGTTTGCTGATTACAACGTTACCTGCAAAAGCATGATGCGAAATGGATACGATACACATCGCCTTCCACATCTTTTTCCTACTCGTCAGAAATAAAGGAGTCAGTTTGTGATTCACTAAGATGGGTTTGCCATGCTTATTTACCAGGTGAAAATCATAGGTTATGGTGTACTCTTTTTTCTCATCGCCGGGCACGGTTTCAAAGAAATCAAACCCGGCTTCATTGATCAGATTCAGCAATGCCAGGTCTTTTTGGGTAACATTTTTAAAATAGAAGTCATAACCCAAACGAAGCACTTCTTCAGCAGAATACCCACATAAGAATAATGGATTTTCCGACACATAGTCGAAGCTCATGGTCTCATAGTTTATGACGTACACGCTCTCATAAGTTAGCCTTGCAAAAGCAGCAATTGCTGCGAGATAGTCTTTCTCCGCCAGACGGTCTTCACCTGATATGGCGCCCACTTTATTTTTAGTAAGCAAGCCGGTCTGAATGTGGTTTTCCATGCCCAACAATAATAATCAATAAATCTACACTTTAGTGTAGTCTCCGACAACCTTCGGGCTTCTATTTTTGACAGTAACAACTTGTTCCTCATACAGGTAAATTGCAATGTAGCTGTCAACAAAAAAATTAATAACGGTGAAACCATACATTATTTTCCTTGTATTCATTTTAGCCTGTCATGTTTCCTATGCGCAGGATGGTGACGCCATTATCCAAACTAATAAGGCAGCACTTACCAGCAATGACTTGCAGCATCTTCTATACTTTGAAGGAATCAGTCATGAAAAATTCAACATTACATCCAGCCTTCTTAGGGGAAAAGATTTTCAGATTATCATCAACGAGTTCAAAGAAGGAGTAGTAACCAAGGTGGATACCGTCTTCAATTCGAAAGAGGATGCCTATTTTAAAATCAAGGAAGATAGCCTGCCATTCGCTGTCTTCACAAAGATGTCGGACATGAATGAATTCAAAATTCAGTTCCAGTTTAACGGGTATTCTGTTGGAAGAGAATACCCGGTGCTGCCGGGTGAAAAAGATAAGTTTACATTGAAGAGCTTCTTTGGATCTAAAAACGAATTGCCGATACAACTCAGTGGCACAAACTTTATCCTGGCTTATATGATGCCTTATGTGAGAACGGATAAAAGTGAAGCGTACTGCGAAGTCGCTCAGTCCGGTACTGAGCCGGACAAATTATATAATAAATATAAAATCCCACATTACTTCCTGGTAGCTATCAGTTTCGACTAAAAGGCAGCTAGCAAGTTAATTACAATACAGTAGTATCAAACCAACAAAATGCAAAGATGGCAGAGATATATGCCGGAAGATCAGAGAGGAGTAGTATCCACAATATTCCGGTCATTCTTTTTTCACTGGTCTATGAGACCATAAAAACTGGACGACAAATGTGATGATAGCTTTATTCATATAGATGTTTGATTGCATAATTATCATGTTTTGACTATCGATCTCGCGAACTGTTAACCAGTATAAGCGTTGACAACCAACTACTTTACTAATCATCGTTGTGCGGAAGAGATAATTCAGTCAAGCGAAATGTCCATTCTGTGTTCCATCAGCCGACAACGGAAGCCGAATCAAGAACTAAAGTACAAAACATAGCCTGCTGTCCAATAGCGTTATGTCTGCCAGAACAAAAGATGATTAGCAAACAAATGCTGATGATTTATTCGTCACCCCGCCATAACGCCAAACCACATGTTGGTGGCAGTATTTATCACTTTTGAGTTTGCACTTCATGATTTTTTATGTCCTTATTCCACTTTACAAGTATAAATACCCAAAGCAAAATAGAAATGATAAGAATAACTAATTTCGATGTCCCACTGAATGCATTAGTAAAAAAAGAGTTGTACATAAAAATGTTTACAATGGAGTGAAAACAAGAGCATGCTAATATTGAATCAGTTAATTCTGCGATTTTACCTATCCCCCAACTTCCCAAAATCAACGTTCCTAAAAACATCAAATTGTCCATTATGTAGTCTCCATTAAAAAAATTAAATGCCATGAATACCAAATAAATCCAATGAGTAAAAACTTTGTAATAGGTCTTAAAAATTGCAATTCTGTTTGCAGATAGCCTCTCCAGCCGTATTCTTCCATAATACAATAAATGAAAGTTCCAAAGGCTGCTATAAAGCCATATACATGAGAATTTATCCCGTATGTATTTTGAACTCCGATTGCAATTAATAGAACTGTTGGAATGGAAGCCATTAATAAACTTTTCGACTTTGATGTTCCAAAAAAAGACACTTCAACTTTTCTTTCTTTTCGTAGAAGTTGCAATCCAAGTAATCCGGCAATCAATACTCCACTTCCCTCAAGAATTTCTCTTACAATATAGTAACCCCACCTAAAGTTTTTTTGTAGAATCTCATAAATATGAAAAACGTTGAAACGAAATATATTCGACCCTACAAATGCAATAATTAAAAATAGTAGCAATCTTGTAATGCTATTTTTATTGAGTCCAATATTCTCTGTCATTATTCAGTACTACTTATTGATGAGATGCCCTGTTAATATTGCCACGAACGGCTCGCTGCTTGCTGTCCGTAGCGGATTACAAAGTGCCGTCTTCTCAAATGTAGAGATAAAGATGAAAAGAGAGATGCTGGTGAATGGCTTCCGTTAGCCGCTATGGCAGCAATACATTTATTAGTGGCAGTTTTGTTTCCTTTACCAGTTCCTTATTTATATTTTCCTTTGTCAATCCAACCATCTGTAAAGTGTCAAAGACGTTCTTATTACTCTTAAACACTTTAAACAATTTTTCTTTGCCATAGAGTCGCAATATTCTTTCACAAACCACAGCTCCAATTAAGTAAGGAATTGGTGTTTCATGTTCGTAGTATAATCGCTCGTACGGGTCTTCGATATGTTCATCAAATTTGAAGTCCGGATTCTGGGTAAGAAATTTCAGCAACTTGTTCTTCTGCCATTTATAATCAAATTTTCCGCTTCCTCCCACATAGGTCGCAAAACCTTCGTTGAAGAACGGGTTGATGGAAGGAAATAAGTTTTTCAAATAAATGTGTGTCACCTCGTGCATATAATATTCAGATTTGTTTGCCGAGATAACAATGTTCTTATCCCTGCTCCAGCCACCTGATGTATCTGCATACATGTTCGGATGATAATCAAAGCCCAATAATTCAAACAATTCTTTAGGGGAAGTACATGAATAAAAAGTAATAGGAACCGATTTAGTGTTCAGGAATTTACGGAGTGAAGCTTCTGCTTTGTTCTGTTTTGCCACATCATTTAAGTTTATGACTCTTGCCAGAGATATTTTATAGAGGATATTATTTTCCTGATACTTCCTCCATTTCTTCGTCACATAGTCCATGTAGACGCTAAAAACAATGTTGCCATCTTGCTTCGTAGCTACCACATTATAAATCGCTTTTATCAGGTTGGCTTTCGTTTCCTCATTGTGTCCTATAAAAGCAACCTTTACAATCTTTCTGTTTTCATTATCTGTCTCTGTTATCTCCAATATAGTAGGTTGATAATAGTGTTTGCCGAGCCTGCCACTCTCTATTCCTTCCAAGTCGCTATAAGGGGCAGTATATTTTTCAAAATCAGTCTTTGACCAATATTTGTTTTCAGTGTACGAGCTGTCTTTGGAGTTAAAAAAGAATTCAAGAGTTGTAATAATTTGCTGATTCAAACTGTCCTGCTGATTAACATTGGGACCGATGGTCAGATGGATGGTATCATACAAAACATTCTGCGAAAAAGAAGCCAGTGATGTCAATAAGAATGCTGTCAAACAAATTTGTTTCATCATAAGAAGCTTTGTATGAGAATAGCACTAACGGCTCACTGCTTGCTGAATATAGCGGAGACAATGAACTATCAATTCAAATGTAAAATAATCAGGAAGTTCTGCAGAATCAATTTTATTGGGGTTCCTATCAAAGAGGAGCGTTAAAACGCATTGTATATTTATGTGTTATGGGAATTTTCCCTTTCACAAAAAAAGGAAATCGTTATACCTGCACGTAGTGACCGCACTAAAATCTTTGCTTCCAGATCAATAACATTAGATGCCTTTTAAACCTGTATTTGTCAAATACACAATCGTACAACAACTGTCCATTACCGAACACCTCGCTTTACCGTTCATCCTGAAACAACGATTAATAAAGGTTTTTAGTGCTGGCATATCCGTTGAAATAAAAATAGGGCGACGAATGTGTTGTCTTCAAATTATTATTTCAAACGTCTTCTATGCTCAGAAATTATTTCAAAACAGCATTTAGAAATCTATTGCGATATAAGAGCAATAGCTTCATAAACATCGCCGGGTTAACTGTTGGTTTTGCCGCCTTCCTGTTGATCTTCCTAGTTATTCAATATGAGCAAAGCTTTGATGATTTTCATGCAAACAGGAACAATCTTTACCGCGTGGTTCGCATCGGGAAAAGCCAAGTAAACCCGGAATATAGAACCGGTGTTCCTTTTCCTGTCACAATAGGATTGCGAACGGAATTTCCGCAACTGAAAAATACAACCGCCATTTTTGGAGATGCCAATGTGCAGGTTAAAGTGACTGCAGCTGATGGCTCTGTCGCAAAAAAATTCAAAGAGCCAAAAGTGTTCACCGCCGAGCCGCAGTTCTTTCAAATGTTCAATTTTGGTTTGGCAGAAGGCGATAGTAAAACTGCATTGAAGGATCCAAACAACGTGCTGCTTACAAAGGACATTGCCACCAAATATTTTGGCGACTGGAAAGATGCCACGGGTAAAACAATTGCGTTATATGGGCAAACAATGAAAGTAACCGGCGTGCTCGAAAATCCACCCTCCAACACTGACTTTTCATTAGGCATTGTAGTATCCTATGTAACACTTACCAACAACCTGAACCTGAACGACTGGAGCAGTATTGATGATAATAATTATTGTTTCGTTCAACTAAACGACAAGGCTTCTTACCGGCAATTCATTCAATCGCTGAATGCCTTTACCAACAAGCATATCAGGCCTGTAAACGCAGGTTACAGCCTTGCCTTGCAGCCTTTGCACGAAATCCATTTTGATGAACGATATGGTAATTTTACGGGTCACACATTCAGTAAGGACCTAATTTTTGCACTGCAACTAATCGGTTTGTTTTTGTTGATTATCGCCTGCGTAAACTTCATTAATCTTACCACAGCTCAAGCTATCAACCGCGCCCGCGAAGTCGGTGTGCGAAAAGTGCTGGGCAGCAGTCGTTCTCAATTAATCCTTCAGTTCCTCGGCGAAACCGGCCTAACAGTCTTACTTGCGCTGGCGGGTTCCATCCTTGTTGTTTTTGTATGTCTTCCTTTTATTAATAACCTTCTTGCAATTCACTTATCAGTGTCGCTTCTATTCAGTGAAAAGTTCATTTTATTCATGACTGGCGCATGGGCAATTGTTACTTTTTTATCAGGCTTTTATCCTGCGTTGGTTTTGTCGGGCTTCCAGCCCGCTATCGTTTTAAAGAGTTTGATTGCTGCAGGTAATAAAGGCATTTCATTCCGGCGCGCACTGGTTGTGTTTCAGTTTGTAATTGCGCAGGCATTAATCATCGGAACCCTGGTTGTGGCTTCGCAAATGGATTATTTCAGAACGGCAGATATGGGTTTTACTAAAGATGCCATCATCAATGCCGGCTTTCCCGGCGATAGTGTAAGCCGCACCAAAATGGATTTACTGCAAAGCGAACTGAATAAAATACCCGGCATTCAACAGGTGAGTTTCAGCACGTTTGCGCCTTCTTCAGACGGCGGCTGGTACACCGATCTGCAGACGGAAAAACTTCATTCCAATATGGTGGTTTGCACAAAGCCTGCTGATGCCAATTACTTCAAATTATACCACCTGTCTTTGGTAGCGGGCAGGGCTTATTTTCCTTCTGATACCATACGCGAATTTGTAGTGAATGAAACGGTCGTAAAAAATCTCGGCATCCAAAACCCGGCGGATGCTATAGGCAAACTGATCCAGGTAAATGGAAAAAGATGCCCCATTGTTGGCGTTGTAAAAGACTTTCATATCAATTCGCTGCGCGATCCCATTGGCGCGGTGGTACTGTTTGCCAGCAAGAATTCGTATGGCATCACCAACATTAAAATTGATATGAGACAGGCAAAAAATGTAATTGCCGGCGTGCAGAATATCTGGAATAAATATTACCCGGATTATGTGTTTGAATACAGTTTTCTTGATCAGTCTATTGCTAACTATTATCAACAGGAAAACCAGCTTTCGCAGTTGTATAAATTGTTTTCAGGCATTGCCATTTTTATCTCTTGCCTGGGTTTGTATGGCCTGATTTCTTTTATGGCGGTTCAGCGCCGCAAAGAGATTGGCATCCGCAAAGTGCTGGGCGCCCCAGTGCGGGATATTGTGGTGATGCTGTCGAAAGAGTTCACACTTCTTATCGTCATCGCGTTCCTTATTGCTTCGCCTGTTGCCTGGTATTTTATGCATCAATGGTTGCAGCAATACACTTATCGTATTATGCTTGGAGCAGGTTTTTTCGCAGTTACTATTTTTTGTTCGTTGCTGATTGCATGGCTAACAGTTGGATACACGGCTATTAAAGCAGCCGTCGCCAACCCGGTGAAGAGCCTGCGGACAGAATAAGAAAAAGAAGTTTCTGTTATTTCCCCCGATAAGTATAAAAAAAGCTTCAGTTATGCTTAAAAATTATTTCAAAACCGCCTGGCGCAATCTTATAAAAAACAAAGCACATTCATTTATTAATATAGCGGGTCTTTCTGTAGGCATTGCGTGCAGCCTGCTTATATTTTTATGGGCGCAGAATGAATTGAGCGTAGATGCTTTTCATACCAACGATGCACGATTATATAAACTGTATGAAAGAGCCTTTTACAAAGACCATGTAGAAGGTGATTATGATATGCCCGGCTTGATAGCGCAGGAACTGAAAAGAAATGTTCCTGAAGTAGAAGATGCGATAATGATGCAGGATGAAAATCATGCTGCCGTGTTGCAGGCAGGTGAGAAAATAATAAAAGCAGAAGGCACGGCTGCAGGTGCAGGGCTGTTTACTATGTTTAGTTACCCATTGGTACAGGGTACTGCTGCTGATGCGTTGAAGGCTCCTGCTAACATAACCCTCTCTGAAAATACAGCGGAAGCACTTTTTGGCAATGCGCAAAATGTAATTGGTAAAACAGTGCGTTTTGATAACAAGCATGATTATATCGTTTCAGCCGTTTTTAAAAACCTGCCCAAAAATGTGTCGCGCCGTTTTGATTATGCCATTAGCTGGGATGCATGGCTGTTGGATAATAGCTGGGCAAAAGATTGGGGCAATTCCGGACCGATAGCTTTTGTATTGCTGCGCAGCCATGCAAATCTTGAATTAACAGATAAAAAACTCACTCATTTTGAAGATGCCTATAATAAACCAAACGACGCCTATCACGTAGAAGTGGGCTTGCAGAAGTTTGATGAAGTATATCTGAATAACCATTTTACCAATGGAAAAGTTGATGGCGGGCGCATTGAATATGTTCGCCTATTCAGTTTGATTGCTGTTTTTATTTTGCTGATTGCCTGCATCAATTTCATGAATCTTGCTACTGCACGTTCTGTAAAAAGAGCAAAAGAAGTAGGTGTGCGCAAAGCGGTTGGCGCCGTTCGTTCGTCGCTAATTAAACAATTTATCAGTGAGGCATTACTACTTACTGTATTTGCTGTTTTTATTGCATTGCTGTTAACAGTTTTACTGTTGCCGGTTTTCAAACAGGTTACCCAAAAGCCGTTACAGTTTCCTTTTACTGATGCATCTTTCTGGTTATATATATGCATCATTACAATAACAACAGGATTGGTTGCGGGTAGTTACCCAGCCTTGTATTTATCATCTTTCAATCCTGTAAAAGTTTTAAAAAGCGCAACAAAACTCAGCACGGGTGCCGTATGGTTTCGCAAAGGATTGGTGGTGCTGCAATTTGTGTTATCACTTATTCTAATCGTAGGTACCATCGTTGTCAGCAGGCAGGTAAATTTTATACAAAACAGGAACATAGGGTACGATAAAGAAAATCTCGTTTACATACCTATGCAGGGAGACCTGCGGGAGAAATACAACCTCTTTAAAAGCGAAGCACTCAAACTAACCGGTGTACAAAGCATCAGTGCGATGAGCGATAATCCTTCTAATTCAGACCAGCAAACCAACGGCATAGATTGGGATGGCAGAAACCCGAATACACTTATCTCTGTTGAGCACCCGAATGTTGATTATGATTTTGTGCGAACCATGAAACTGCAACTGAAAGAAGGTCGTGATTTTTCAAAAGACTTTTCAGCAGAAGAGAACGGATTTTTATTAAATGAAACCGCAGTGAAAGATATTGGATATAAGAACCCGATAGGAAAATTTATTACCGTTAATGGGAGAAAAGCGAAGATAACCGGTGTGCTGAAAGATTTTAATTTTAGGTCGCTGCACGAGTCAATTCAACCCATGATAATTGAGCTGAATGCTGATGGTGGCTATTATATGCTGCTACGCATTGAAGCCCGCAAAACAAAAGCAGCACTGGCAGGCATTGATATACTTTGCAAAGAATTAAATCCAGCGTTTCCATTTACGTATTCCTTTTCTGACGAAGAGTATCAAAAGTTATATGAAAATGAACAAGTAGTTGGAAAACTTTCCAATGCGTTTGCAGGGCTTGCCATTTTTATTTCCTGTTTGGGTTTGTTGGGATTAATCATGTTTACGACGGAGCAACGCACCAAAGAAATCGGTATACGCAAAGTGCTTGGCGCATCGGCACAAAATATTTTACAATTACTGTCTGCAGATTTATTACTGCTTGTTTTTATTGCCATGCTCATTGCCACACCGATAGCATGGTGGGCTATGCATAACTGGTTAAATGATTATGCTTATAAGGTAGACATTAGTTGGTGGACGTTTGCCGTAGCGGCAGGAATAATTGTATTGATTACATTAATAACGATCAGTTTTCAATCCATCAAAGCTGCCATCTCTAACCCGGTGAAAAGCCTACGGACAGAGTAATGAATTTGAATAATAAAATCCGCAATAAATAAATTAAAAATCATCTTCTATGTTTACAAACAACTTCACGACTACGTTTCGCTACCTGTGGCGGCAAAGGTTGTTTACGGCACTAAATATTTTCGGGCTGGCAGTCAGCATCAGCGCCTGCTGGATTATTTACCGCATTGCGAACTATGAGTTCAGCTACGAACAAAATTTGCCCAACAAGGAGAATATTTACCGCGTATTATCGGGTTTCGTGTTCGATGATAAAGAACAATACAATGGCGGTGTAGCCAAGCCAATGTATCAGGCCGTCCGCGAACAAATTGGTGGCATTGATTACGCAGTGCCTTTGTATGGCGCAAGCCTAAAAGCAGTGCAGGTAAACTATAGAAATGCTAAACCATTGATGGTTGATGAACCTGAAGATGTGGCGGCAACGGATGCAACTTACTTTACCATGCTTCCGTATCGTTGGCTTGCCGGCAATAAGTCTACCGCGTTTGTTGCACCGCAAAGCCTGGTGCTTACACAAAGCCGTGCTAAAAAATATTTCCCTGATAAAAAACCTTCTGATCTACTCGGGCAAACCATTACTTACTATGGTTAACAGGACACCGTTACACGTACCGTAACAGGTATTGTTGCCGATTACCCAACACCCACAGAATTTACCACGCAGGAGTTTTGTTCATTGCCGGTAAAGGCTTACGATCTGGCACAATGGACAAACACCAACGGCTCAGATAAGCTTTATCTGCAATTAAAGAAGGGTGCCAATGCTGCTAAAATGACCGTGCAGATTGACAGCCTTTCTGCAAAGAACAGAAGAGCCTTTGAGCAAACGCAGAGCAATAGTTATAAATACAAGCGCTGGTACGAACTGCTGCCAATGAAAGAGTCGCACTTCGCCACTTTTCTGCAGTGGGAAGACCGCAAAGCCAGCAAGCCGGTGATGTATGGTTTGATGGGCATTGCCGTGTTCCTGCTTCTGCTGGCTTGCATTAACTATATCAACATGAGCATTGCCGCCATTCCGCAACGCGCAAAAGAAATTGGTGTGCGCAAAACACTGGGCAGCAGCCGTAGCCGTTTGATAGCGCAGTTTTTAAACGAAACATTCATTACCACGTTATTGGCAGGCGCATTTTCTTTCGTGTTAAGCCGTCTTGGTTTCTGGTTGCTGGCGGATATTGTTCCGGCTGGTATAACGCCGTTTGCCAATGCCTGGCAGTTGGTCTTCTTTGTAATTATTCTTGCCATTATTGTAACTGTGTTGGCGGGTTTTTATCCCGGCTGGCTCATCACAAGGGTGAAAGCTATACATGTGTTCAGGAACACTTCGCTGCGGCAAAGAAACAGCAGCGGCTTTAGCCTGCAGAAAGTACTCATTGTGTTTCAGTTTGTTATTGCGCTGGTGTTTATTACAAGCGCCATTATAGTGGGCAGGCAATTGCAGTATGCGCTTACCAGCGATATGGGCTTTAATAAAGACGCAGTAGTGCTGGCAACTGTACCGTGGAAATATGCAGGTAATAAGGCTTATGCAGGCAAACAATTTACGCTGCTTACGGAACTAAAAACGATTCCCGGCATACAAGCCATTTCTTTAGGAGATGCGCCCATGAGCAATGGTTATTCTTCAAGCCAATATGAGTACGCCCGAGATGGAAAAGAACCGGTGAGCCGCAATGTGTTCAGAAAAGAGGTGGATACGGCTTACCTGCGTTTATATGGTATGAAGCTGGTTGCCGGCAGAAACATTCGCGCATCAGACACGACCAATGAGTTTGTAATTAATGAAACAGGTATGCGCGCGTTTGGTTTTGCATCGCCCCAGGATGCGCTTGGTAAACTGATAGGACAACAAAATCAAAAGGTTCCGATAGTGGGCGTGGTAAAAGATTTTCACCAGCAAAATATTTATACCACCATCGACCCAATGATTTTTGAAAGCGATAAAGAAAGCCTTTCATCTTTTAACATCAAACTGGCGAACGATCCTTCGCAGTGGCAAAAAACAGTTAAGGCAATTGAAAGCAAGTGGTACCAGTTTTATCCGCCGGAAAGCTTCACCTACAAGTTTTATGATGAAGCCATTGCCAAAATGTATGAGCAGGAAGAAAACCTGGCGAAGCTCATCAACATTGCAACCGCAATTTCTATTTTCATCAGCTGCCTTGGTCTGTTTGGGCTTGCGGTGCTTACGGCATTTCAGCGCACCAAAGAAATCGGCATCCGCAAAGTACTCGGCGCATCAGTTGCGGGTATCGTGCAATTGTTATCAAAAGAATACGTGGTGCTGGTTATCATCGCTGCGCTCATCGCATCGCCGGTAGTGTATTGGGCAATGAGCCAATGGCTGCAAAAGTTTGCGTACCGCATCAGCATAGAATGGTGGATGTTTCTATTAGCGGGCATTGTGGCTTTGTTGCTCGCATTCATTACCGTCAGTTTTCAGGCAATAAAAGCAGCAAGGGCAAACCCTGTAAAGAGCTTGAAAACAGAATAATGAAAAGGAATGGCAAGCCGTCAATCGTGAATGGATGACTAAACCACGGTCACATGAAGACAATAAGTTTCGTAAAAGGCTTTGTATTTTTTTTGTGTCTCTGCGGCTCAAAAAATATTATTGGGCGTCAAAATACTTCAATTAAAAAACTTTTATGTTCAAAAACTATTTCAAAACCGCATGGCGTAACATTGTAGGAACCATCGGCTACAGCTTGCTCAATGTGTTGGGTCTGGCTATCGGGATGTCAGTCGCCTTGGTTATTGGTCTCTGGGTGCATGATCAATATTCTTACGACAGGTTTTTGCCCGCATATCAATCGGTATACCGTGTGCAGCGCAACTTCAACAGCAATGGCGATACGCTCACGTTTCAAACCACATCGTTTGCCCTGTCACAAGCTTTGCACAACCAGGTTCCTGAAATAGAATATGTAGCCTTGAGTGACTGGAT
The DNA here is from genome assembly GCA_965199905.1 of Ilyomonas sp. Taxonomy (GTDB): domain Bacteria; phylum Bacteroidota; class Bacteroidia; order Chitinophagales; family Chitinophagaceae; genus Ilyomonas. The sequence goes on from OZ241366.1 coordinate 2,525,856, forward strand.
GGGCAGCCCTGGATTGATGGCAGGCGATAAAAAGCTGTCTCAGAACGGCGGCATCGTGGGTGAGGATTTCTTTAAGATATTTCAGTTCCCGTTTAGTAAAGGCAATGCCGGCAGCGTTTTTAAAGATGCGTATTCAATCGTACTTACCGAAAGTATGGCAAAGGCGCTGTTTGGCAACGAAGATGCCATGAATAAAATGGTGCGGCTTGATAATGCGGATAACTTTAGGGTAAGCGGCATTATAAAAGATATTCCGGCCAATTCTTCCGTGCAGTTCAGCTTCGTGGTTCCGGTTACCTACCAGTTTCAAAAATATCCGCAGATACTAACACAGCCACAAAGCTTCAGCAACAATAACCTGCAGATTTTTGTAAAACTAAAGCCCGGCATCCCCTACGCGCAGATAGCGCCAAAAATCCGCAACATTGAACATACGGAAACCGGTAACAGCAATGCCATGTTATCGTACATCACCCTGCAGCCCATGGAGCATTGGCACCTGTATTCCAACTATGTGAATGGTCAGGATACAGAAGGTTTTCTCAGGTATGTAAAGATGTTTTCCATCATTGGCCTGCTTGTACTCCTCATTGCCTGTATTAACTTTATTAATCTCACTACCGCCCGTTCCGAAAAAAGAGCCAGGGAAGTAGGTGTCAGGAAAGTCATCGGCTCGCAAAGAAAAGACCTGGTTGTACAGTTTCTTATGGAGGCATTTTTGCTTACTGCCATTGCTTTTGTATTTGCCATATTATTTGCATGGCTGTTGTTGCCCCCATTCAACAGCATCACCGGAAGCCGCATTCTCGTGCCCTTTGGTAATCTTTATTTCTGGTTCATCCTGGCAGGTTGTTTATTCATAACCGCCCTGCTTGCCGGCAGCCGTCCTGCTTTTTACCTCTCCTCTTTCAATCCGGTTACTGTTTTAAAAGGTGCCATGCACGCAGGCAAATCTTCCCTTTCTAGAAAGGCATTGGTGGTGGTACAGTTCAGTTGTTCTATTGCTTTAATCATCAGCACGGTTATTATTTACCAGCAAATACAGTATGCTAAAAACAGGCCCACCGGCTACAACCTGAACAGCTTGCTATCGACCACTATGAATGATGACCTGCGAAAAAATTTTACGGCATTAAAAGATGAACTGATCGAAAAAGGAATCATATCGTCCGTTACGACAGCTACCAGCCCTGCCACCGGTGTCGACTGGCATACCGATATTGACAGTTGGCCGGGCAAGAATGCCGGCGAAACAGTGGAGATGGGAAACATACTCGTGTCGGAAGATTATTTTAAAACAGTGGGTATGGAGATAAAAGAGGGGAGGAATTTTTCCACTGCCTACGACAGCACCAGCGTCATCTTTAACGAAGCCGCTATTAAGCGGTTGCGGATCAGGAACCCGGTGGGTCAGAGAATCATAAATGATGGTAAACCTTACACCATCGCCGGTGTGGTAAAAGATGCCCTGATGATATCGCCGTTCAAGGCAGCCGACCCAACCATGTTTTATTGTTTCCCAAATCCGCAGAATGTGATGCTGTACAAGCTCTCGCCCGGCATCAGCACGCACGATGCCATTACGAAGCTCACGGCTGTTTTTAATCGATACGACCCGGCTTATCCTTACGACTATTCGTTTGCCGATGCAGATTACGCTTCCAAATTTAATCTTGAAATGCTGATTGGAAAATTAGCCGGTGTGTTTGCTTCGCTTGCCATTTTTATTTCCTGTCTCGGCTTGTTTGGCCTGGCAGCTTACGTGGCCGAACAGCGCACTAAAGAAATTGGTATCCGCAAAGTATTGGGCGCATCCGTGCAGCAGGTCTGGTTGCTCTTGTCAAAAGATTTTATTGTACTGGTTGTAATAAGTTGTTTCATCGCTGTGCCTGTATCCTTTTATTTTTTACAGAATTGGTTGCAGAATTATGATTATCGCATCAGCATAGGTGCGGGTGTGTTTGTATGCAGTGCATTGGTGGCTTTACTCATAACCATTGTCACCGTCAGCTTTCAGGCAATCAAAGCAGCCATTGCTAATCCGGTGAAAAGCCTGCGGACAGAGTAGCCTATAAACAATTCTCTGCCTGTTTTTAACTACATAGTATGATGGATATGTTTAATAATTTCAGTACGGAAATTCGTAAAAATATAGCTATGCTATAAATGGGTTTATTTGATATTAGAAGAATATTCGTGAGCGTTTATGCACTCTAAAAAATCAATAAGCGCTCTTTTTAATGCAGCTTAATACTAATATTTTCACGAACTAAAGAAGGCTGTTACATGGTACGATTCAAAAAAACTAAACAGCCTCATCGATATCAAATAATACTGGAAGAAGAATATCTTTTCAACCAATTAATAAAGAGACTTATTATCGGTGGCGTAGTTGGGTTAATCACTCTTGCTGCTTCTGAGTACTTTATCCTTTTTGTTTGAAAGCTTAAGTAAATTTCAGCCTAGTACACTACGTATTCTTTAAAAAAAGAAAAGTCATCGTTATGCCTTTAACGTGCTTCGTACACTCAGGCGATCCGCTTTCAATATTTTACGATCTCGGCTTTCTTCGTTTTTTTGAAATAATATCGTCAGCGCTTGCCAAACGCACCTCTACCGAATAAACGGATTTTTAATGCGAATTTAATTTACAGATATCATTCGCCGGTATAGTTTTATAAGCGAGAAAACCAAAGCGCATGTTCAAAATCTCCTTTCAGTTTTTGAACAAGACTTATACAGGAACCGTACAGAAGATCAATCATCAGCCAATCCAATTTGTCGTTTTTGGAATTCAACCATGGGTAGGAAATATTCCTGAATAGCTTGTTTACATCAGCAACCCATCAAAAGACAAGCTCGTATTTCACTTTCGATATCAAGAACAGCGCGTTATTTAGTCTCATCGGGGAAAGTATTTTCATAGCCTGTGATCAACAGAAGATTTCGGTGCATTCATAACCTTGTATCTTAGACCTTGCATGAAAGACTATAACCAGCTTTTTGTAAAAGGCATAGACTACGTGAAAGAGGCTTTGCTAAACTGGAATGCCAGGCGTGATAAGATTACCCGTGCTTACGTTGCATCCGGTGACTTTGCCACCATTGTAAAACGCAGAGACCGTTGCTTGATTCTGCTTCTGGCTTTGGAAGCAAGAGTGGATGATGTTCTCTTCGAATACCGGTGCTATGTTGCCCAGAAAAAAGAGATTGATAGAGAATTGCTCGCAATGGGCGTGAAAGTAAACAAATAAAAAAGACGTCTCTTTCGTTCTTGCCCTTTGCTTATTATATTTGTTGCATTACCAAAAATAATAGTTTTAAAATCCTTTACACATGCTTAAAGCCATTCGCTTTCCGGTCATTGCATTCATCTGTTTCATTTCTGCTTGTCAAAAAGATGTTCAGAGCGTAACCAGCACAGGCAACGATAAAATAACAGATGAATCATTGCAAAGCTTAGCGTCCCTTACACCTGTCGTGTCTTCTAATCACTGGTATGGTCAATATCTTGATCAGACTTCATTTGATACATCCGGTAATGGACCGGGCGGTGGAGGCGGCGTGGACCCTGATATAACTGACCACGAGTTTATCGGGGGCGGAGTTGCCCAGCTTCCTGATGCTCCGGACCTTTTGTTTTTTTCAAGTTTTTCTTTCGACATGCCTTCCCAATACAGTCTGCCGGGTGACAGCATCATTTTCGAAGCGATTGTAAAAGACACAAGAGAGAAAAGCTATACGGATTATGATGTTATGTTACAAATTACGGGCGATCAACATTCTGCCGGCGTTCATTTTGTAGCAGACAATAGTTATAAATCTTATAATGGTTATTCTTTAGGAAGTAAAAGCTTTACGAACCTGAGTCCTTTGGCTCACTACTTCGGTGACTTTGAAACGATAAAACTTACTACCAAACAAGGTCAAACAGGAGTATATATCAACAATAAACTGGTGTATCATTTCAAGTATAACGCCGCTGACCGCATAGGCAGGATAAAGACTATTTCGATTATAGGAAAGGGATATATTACAGTTGACAATGTAAAGCTCACCAACAGCGTCACAAATAAGAAGCTTATGGTTGAGAACTTCAATACCACAGGAGAAAGCCATGCAGTCTTTTATTAAAAGAAAGTTATCTGAAAAACGATCGAGTTAGAACGCTTTTCATAAGTACGTCGGTTTAATTGGATTTCAACTATAGTTCACCGTATTTTGCAAACCCACAGAAGAACTCAATAGTTTTTTGTTTTCTTCCGTGTTACCATAATTCGTCCTTGCTTTCCAGCAGGGACTTTTTATGCAAGTTAAAAAACACCTTATAACCTTCAAGAATAAAAAAGCCACCAGGGCGAAACCGGCGGCTGTGTTTATAAATTAAAACCAATAAAAGGAAGTCCACTGGAAAAATAAGAAGCTGCTTAACTCAATATTTTTGCACGAAACATTCTAATCTTTTTTTAATCCCTAATGGCATTTCTTACAACGCACTCTGCCATACTTCTTTTCCGCATCGGTTAATGATACCTTAAACACTCCATGTGTACAACGATTTAAGCCACTACAATACGCTGTCTTATGGTAAGCATAAGCAGAGCTGCTGTTGCAGATATATACGCTGTCCTTCGCTTGTATTGAATAACTAAAATGGTCTTCAGTAGCTGAATGTGTGGAGGAAAAAGAGAATAAAGTTAGAATAATAGAAAAGGCGAAAAGAAGCTTTCTCATAAGGGGTATTTTGTGACCCTAAAATAGATTTATTTTTGATACTTAGCGGGAAATTTCAAACTTACTCATTACTAATTCATCATGAAAAACCTCATTCGTTTTATAGTTGTATTTATTTGCTGCTTACACCTCTCATCTGCTTTTGCATGGGGCAGAAAAGGTCACAGCATAGTCGCTGAGATTGCTTTTCATAATCTCAGCAAAGAGGACAGTGCTAAAATTATGTCTTATTTGCAAGGGATGACTTTAGCAGCAGCTGCTAATTATATGGATGATGTAAGAAGTGATCCGAAGTATAGCTATACAAGCACATGGCATTATCTCAATATTCCGAAAGGTGGATTATATATACCCAATGATTCCGCTAATATCGTCAATGCGCTCAATGCTACCATTGATGACCTAAAAACCAATGGACAATTAACGCAAGGACAAATTTCACTTGACTTGCTAATTGTCATTCATCTCATTGGTGATTTGAATCAACCATTGCATGTAGGTTATGCCAGTGACAAAGGCGGCAATAATTACCAGGTATCATACTTTGGTAAGGGAAGCAATCTCCATAAGGTATGGGATAGTCAGATAATCGAAGATTGGAAAATTAATTTTCAGCAGTGTTTGTATGAGGCTGAACATCTTACCGATGATGAACAGAAAGTGGCATCGGAATTAAATGTGGTTGATTGGATGGAGGCAAGCCGCCAATTTACCAGCCCAATTTATCCTCTGAATCATAAAATTGATAGTAGTTATGTAAGGGATAAATTATCGCTTATTAAACATCAGCTTGGTATGGCTGGCAATGAGCTTGCACTGGCACTACATGAGATCGCTCAACATATTCCTGATGCACAGAAGGATTCAGCACAACCAGAAAAAGTGAGTGAGGTTCCATTAGATAGTCTTGCTAATCATATCGGTGAGATAGTGCATGTTTGTGGAAAGGTGTATGGTGTGAAGTATATATCAGAAGGCAGTAAACCAACTTTTGTCAACGTGGGTGCAGATTATCCAAACTCACCACTTACTCTTTTTATTAATGATGATGTAAGGAATACTTTTTCTTATAAACCTGAAGAGAAATTGAATGGTAAGGATATTTGTGTAACGGGAAAACTGGAGCTTTACAAAGGAAAACCGGAAATTGTAATGAAGAAGGAAAGCGAAATCGTAATACTTTCTAAGTGATCAGTGAACCTAAAAATTGAACAGCACTTTTTTGGATTGTTTCAAAATCGAATTTTGTTGCTTTATGTTCATCATCAAAATATTCTTCAATATCAGCAGACTTGATATCTGCATGTTTTTTTATCATGATTTCAAAGCTTGTACTTGCGCTTGAGTGAAGTTCCTCAATCCATGTAATCTGTTCAGCCTCTATTTTACCAATTACATTACATATATTACCTTCATCAATCCCAGTTACACGATAATAATAAGGGAGCACTACATCAATAATTTTTGTTTGAGGAACGTATTCAACTATTTCAATAAGCATTGATATAAAAATTTAGATCGAATTTCTTTACTTAAATACCTACAAGAACAGCGGTTACGAGAGCATTACTCTTTTTCCTCTCTTACTCTTTTATGAACTGAACAGCTTTCGACTGTTTTCCATTGTTCACACTCACTGTATAACTACCCGATTTCAGTTTACTTACATCGCAATGAATGGAATTTTGGTTTCTTGACATTGTTGTAAAATAGACGAAGCCAGTCATGTCAGTGATTGTAACCTTTGCATTTGTTTCGCCTTCTATGCCTCTAATAATTATTGTCGATTTTGCAGGATTAGGTGATAGGCTAATGTTTAAATCTGCCCTTTGAATACGCGAGCCAATTGTATAACTGATAGTATCCGTAGTAAGTGTGAGTTTAGTGGCAATCGCATTTGTGATCTGCGCATAATACTGTCCACTCTGTGAAGGTTTGAAAACATTATTCCCTATGATAGTAGTATTGCCTACTGTTCCTAATTTAAACCATCTATAAGTGTTGTTACTCAGTGTTCCACCAGCATCAACTGATAAACCACTGCTGTCCTTTTGAAGCTGAAGTCTGGCTTGCGGGGTATAAGCAGCCTGAGGAGCTTTTGTTGCTACATATTCTAAGCCGTTAAAGGTAAAATTGTTATTGTACATGTACACAATCATATTCTTTGTAGCTGCAAATGGTTGCGTGTTTTTATCATGGTAAAGCTGGTTATTGCTTATATCCAAAATCTGTAAGGTTTTAAGCTTTCCCAAAGACGTGGAAACATCGCCGGTCAAAGCGTTATTGTTGAAGTAGATATAGTACACATTTTTCAGGGTGTTTAGTGCCGAAGGAATTGTTCCACTAAGCCTGTTGTATCGTAAGGTTATGGAATTTACCTTCTTGAGTTTTCCAATCGAAGTAGGTATTTTACCTGTGAATTGATTATAATCTAAAAACAAGTCAGTTAGATTCGACAAATTACCAATGGATGAAGGGATACTTCCACTTAATAAATTGTCGCTTAGCTGCAATGTTTCCAAACTTGACAAGTTGACGATTGACTTAGGTAAAATTCCGGTAAGCTTGTTATCATTGAGAATCAGCTTAGTCATGCTTTTGATGTTACCAATATTAGTAGGTAAGGAGCCACTGAGTTTATTATAACTGATGTCAATCATATTAAGAGTAGTAATCTTAGCAATACTCGCGGGAATGCTTCCAGTAAGCTGATTGTTATGTAAGATCAGCATTGTTAGCTTATTAAGCGATCCTAAGCCTGCTGGAAGCGTATCAGTTAGCCTATTGTCGCTGAGGTGTAAGAAGGTCAATTCTTTTAGCGATAAAATTGAAGAAGGTATGGAACCCGTCAACTGGTTACTTGAACAATTCAACATTTGGAGATTGATAAGATTGCCTATAGATGTCGGAATGTTTCCAGTAAGTTCATTGTATTCTAATCGAAGAGTATCAAGACCGGATAAATTTCCAATTGTAGTGGATATGCTTCCATTCAAATGATTGTTATCAAGATCAAGCCCGGTAACTCTGGAACCTGTTACTGTTACACCATACCATGAGCTTACATTTCCAATTAACCAGTTGTTGCGATATTTCCAGCCTCCGCCGTTTGTGCTGTTGTAAAGATCAACAAGGGCAAGTGAATCACCTGTGTTGACCTGTGCTTTCAATTTACAAGTAATAATTAAAAAGAAAATAATTAAAATAAAAAATTGCGGACGTTTTGGTTTCATACTTTTTTGGATTTTATCAAAATGGTCTATAAGCTAATAAGGAGGCAAGCGGTTCAAAATTGTACCGTAGCAAAACTATTTTAAATCTCTATTTTAAACAAGTTGGACTCTCAAATTGTAAGAAATATTCGATGTTTGATTTGATTGGCAGTCGGAAAGTGGTTAGAAAAAAGCTTTATCCAAAAGATAATTTACAACTGGAAAGTGATAAGTTTGCGGTGTATCGATAAGTCCAATCATTTTATAACTGCTGTACAATCAACTAACGTACATTATTCAATTCTGCACTATCATGAACTCTCTCTGTCAATCAAAACACATTGAAGACCAAACTAATGTTCCGTTGAAAAGTTGTGTTCTGATTTTTCTTTTTTTGTGTCTTGCGAGTCTAACCTATGCGCAACCAGCTATTCAATCATTTGCACCTACAATGGGAGCCATTGGCAGTCAAGTAACCATTTCCGGAAGTGGTTTCAGTGATACGTTGACTGAAAATACTGTCTATTTTGGAGCAGTTAAGGCCGAGGTCAAATCAGCAACTCCAAACTCATTACAAGTAATAGTTCCTATTGGCGCTACTTATCTTCCAATTTCTATCACGAACAAAGGACTGACTGCTTTTTCCAACAAATCTTTTTTAGTTACTTTTTCAGGAGCGCCTGCTGTTTTTACATACGAATCTTTTTCGAGCGAGAAAACATTTCTTACTGGAGAGAGCCCTGTGGCAATTAAAAACGGTGATCTGGACGGAGATGGCTTAGTAGATGCCGCTGTTGCTGTCCGTTACACAGGTTATGTATCCATTTACAGAAATACAAGTACGAAAGGAATTGTCTCATTTGCACCAAAAATAGACATCACTACAAATCTCAATTGTATTGCCGTAGATTTAGCAGATTTCGATGGAGATGGAAAGCTCGATGTTTTAGTTTCTAACTTCTTCAATTTTTATATACTTTATAATCAAAGTACACCTGGTAATCTTGTGTTTACCCGATTACAACCAGGCGCTCAGATTGACGGAAACTATCCTCCAACTCAGGTGTCTGATATTGTTGCCGGAGATTTTAATGGAGACGGAAAAGTGGATGTGGCTACCATTGGAGATGGCTTACTTACAGTTTACCGAAACACCAGTTCATACGGAATTATTTCCTTTATGCATGGTAACCAATTTCCATTCGACGGAGGAGGTAGCCAAATGGCGATTGATGATCTGGACGGCGATGGCAAAACAGATGTTGCCATCACTACCGGAGCAATGATCTCTATTATAAAAAATGAATGCACTAAGGATAGTCTGATTTTTAAGAGTCAATCTACTTTTCCTGTAAATTATCCTACTGCGGACGTTTCAATTGCTGATTTAGATGGAGACGGAAGGAAAGACCTTATAGTGCCCAATTCCGGTGGTACAGAACCGTACAGGACTGTGATCGCTCTTTTGCGAAATACAAGCATAAACGGAACTATTTCTTTTGATAACCATATCGATTTTCCAACTATAACCACTCCAAAGAGTGTCAAAGCTGGTGATATGGATGGCGATGGCAGACCTGATATTGTCGAATTATGGGATGGTGGTCTTCGGATCATGAAAAACAAAAGTGGAGTCGGTTCCTTTTCATTTGCTGATGATAGCACCAATTACGAAACAGCGGGGTATCGAGCTTCCGATGTGGCTATAAGTGATATAGATGGAGATGGCAAAACTGATATGACAGAAGTCAATGACAACGGTTGGCAAAACTCTCGTCTTTCCGTGTTCAGAAATATAGAAGGGGAACCAAAGGTTGTTGCTTCTGGCAGTAATCCTGTAAGCGGAGATATCATAGCTACGGTTTACATTGATTCGTCTGTACAATCTTATAATGGAAGCGCCTATGCTCAACGTCATTTCGATATAGAGCCTGTTGTCTTGCCATCTACATCTACAGCCACTGTCACGCTATATGCTTCTCAAAAAGACTTTGACAAGTACAATGGAACTGCTGGACATGGGCAAGACTTGCCAAAAAACCCTGACGATGCAACGGGTAAAGCCAGCCTTCGAATTTATCAGTATCATGGTACGAGTGCAAGTGGTTTACCTGGTACATACAGCGGCGATCAGGTAGTTGTAAATCCGGCTAATAACAAAATCGTTTGGAACCCAAAAACTCAGTTTTGGGAAATAACTTTTGATGTGTCCGGTTTCAGTGGTTTTTTTATTGCCAGTGCAGGGAATGTGCTTCCTATAACGCTCATTTCCTTTACGGGTGCCCCATATGGTTTAATGGCTCAATTAAACTGGACTGCAACAAACGAAGCAGTCAATCAGGCTTTTATAGTTCAACGCAGTAATGACGGTAAAGACTTTACTACCATTGGAAATGTAACTATCAATACAGCGAATACATCTCAGGCTTATTCCTTTATTGATTCAACGGCAAATAGTAAAACTTACTACTATCGCCTTCTTCTACCAGATAATTACAATGCAGAATTCTTTAGTTCTATAATCAAAGTACAGTTCGATTCTAACAAAGGAATGTTTACTGCTGCACCTAATCCAGCCCATTCTTATGTTACTATCAATCATCCTGTGGCAGTTGGTGATACACCTTTGCAATTGTTTACAATGCAAGGTCAAAAAGTCAAAGAACAAATCGTTCGAAAGGGATCAACACAAACCGCTGTTTATGTACATGGATTCGCTTCTGGTACTTATCTGATAATTTGGAATAATAACGGTAAGAACTTCTTACAGAAGGTTGTTGTAAACTGAATTGACACTGGTGTATTAGTCAGTACTATCAGCCTTGACTTTCATTATGTAAGCTGCTTTTAAACACCGTGTTTTATAGAATGAACTCTTATGAAGAAATCTAAGAAATCTGGGATTGTTGTCTTCTGGCTTTTTTTAAGTTTTTATTCCCTGATAAGCTGTTCGAAGACTAAACATGAGCAGACACCACCTGCAAATGGTGACCAACCAAATATTGACACAGCAGTTGCAGTTTATATAGGTGGCGATGATTCATTGTTTGCATTTTCTGCATCTACAGGTGCAAAGAAATGGGCTATCAATCTTAAAAGCAATGTATACTCTTCTCCAGCGTATTATAATGGGACAGTTTACGTTGGATGTGATGACAATAAATTATATGCTTTTGACACGTCGGGCACTTTAAAATGGTCACAGGAAACAGATGGATACTTTGGTCAGAACAGTCCGATAGTTGATAATGGCAAAGTCTATATTAATTGTTCCAGTGGCAGTATTTATGCTTTTGATGCAGAAACGGGCAATATGGTTTGGAAGAATGATTCGGTTGATGCGGCGCGATTTAATATCGTTGTCAAGAACAACATTGTCTATACCCATTATAGTAGTCTATATGCTTTGGATGCCACCACTGGTAAGCTAATGTGGAGCGTTTATACTGAAGGAGGCAATTCTCCCATTGTTTTGAACGGAAAGGTGTATGTAATAGCAAATGCAATCCTGCATGTTTATGATGCGATAAGTGGAAAAGTGTTGTCTTCAAACTCGAACGGGGGTCTTTATGCGAGTGCAATTGGCTATAATATCAGTTACGGGAATATTTATACCCTTAGAGGAGGTGGAAGCATAACTTGTGGGGATACAAGTAGTTCAACACTAAAGTGGGCAACACCCGTTGTTAACCTCACATCAGTGCCTGACTGCGGTGCATTGCCAGTCTTAGATGATAGTATAGCTTACTTTCAGACCGCTGTCAACATAGAGGCCTTTAATGCTTTTACTGGAGAATACTTGTTTAGTGCCCATAGTGACGGTACGACAATAGGGTTGACCATTGTAAATCAAATTTTGTATTACACCTCAAGGTACTCTGATGAAACGTCAGGGCATCTGTATGCTTTCGATGTAAAAACACAATCAAGATTGTGGGAAACTTCAGGAAACACAGATTTTAGGGGTTCGGTTGCCTGTGTAGTAACCAAATCAGGAAAGATGCACAGATTAGGAGAAACCTATAACTAATTAAGTATATCACTTTCCTTGATATTGAAGAGTCATGATTTACAGAACGGAATGGCTGAATGACACTAAGATATCAAATTTTGAATAAGCTCGTTATCTCCTCACTTAAATTTATAAGCATATGATTGCGTTATTTTTGAAACTTTTTAAAGAATAGAATCTTCAGTGATATTATTTTGAATGCCCTTTATTTGTTTTCATGCATGATTAAAAGATGCTGATGTCCGCGTTTAAATTAGCTCGCAGGTTACTTAACCTGTGCTTGCTATCATAAGTGAATGCATAACATCCGCTAAGTCAGGCAAGAACGAATATGATAGTAATATATTAAATTATTATAATTTGATAACTTGAACTTCAAATCAAACGCCATGAAAAAATATTTACCTCTCATTTTATGCATCCTGATATTCCCACTGGCCCTGCTGGCACAAACCCCCGACAGCAGTTTTGCCCCCAACTGAAATTCGCTGTTTTATTCGCCATCCTCCGATCCGTATGCCGTTATCCACGGCGGCTATTGTCAGCTGGCGGGCGCCTGCTGGCAGGTCTCTTTTCGGTAGATGAAGAAGGCTACAGCCACACCAGTGCCGTAATCGCTTACAAGCCAAATGGGCAAACCGATTCAAGCTTCGGCAGCTGGGGCGATGGCACCGTCATCCTGTTTGGCAGTAGTTCCGGCGCTTACATCGCGCCGCAGTCAAACAATAAAATTGTGACAGCAGGCACCCGGTCGCTCACAAGCGAAGTGTATTACAACGTTGTGATAGAGCACCTCAAGGCAGACGGCAAAAAAGACAGCAGCTTCGGCACCAACTGCATCACCATTCTGCCAACCGACTTCGATGGTCGCCGGATAGATGAGAACAAGACATATTTTCACCATTCTGCAGGATAACGGATGCAGTTGAAACGAAAGCAGAGTATTAACTAACGTATGTCCAGTTACCAATGAGAATAATTTCCTGTAGCATTCGTCTCCGATAATTAGTAGAATTTGAAAGATAATATTATTTATGAAAAAATATAAATATCGAAATATAGTGATAAAAACGGCTATTTTTAGCTTTTAAACTAAGAATTTCTTCGTAAGAACCTTCTTTATGAAACTGCTTTTCACTATTTTCTGTCAGCTTACCTGCTTTTACTTTTCTATTGCTCAAGATACCATTGATAAGGTGTTTATTGATCCTTTGATCTGCAGCAATATCTAATGAACAGACTTCCTGGCTTATTAAATCCAAACACCATAACTGTTCAGGCTGCTGAATCGTATGCAAAAAGCAGCGTTCCCACTACCTATCATGATGTCTCATACATTGCCTATACAGGTAGAAGCCTCAGTTGTACAGTGACTCCTGATGATTGTACACAGGATCAGAGTGCTTTAATGTACCAGGCATATAACCCGACAAAATATAAAAGCTGTAATCTTCCTGTAGTCATCTTTTTTCACGGCGGCGGATTTGCTGATTGTAATGGAAGTTTCCAGTATGGTGCTATTCATGATATCTGTACAGAATTTGCGCAACGCGGGTTTGTTGCCATCAGCGTAGAATACCGGCTGGGCGTTGAGGTAGTGCAATCAGCGCCAGGAACGACCACCACAAGTCCTTATTACACCGTCGAACAAATGCTAGCCATCTGGCGGGCAGGACAAGATGCACGTGGAGCAATCCGCAGTATCGTAAAGCGTGAGGCAAACGGGTTGGAACTATTTCATATTGATCCTAACAGGATATTTCTTGCGGGTAACAGCGCTGGGTCTGTAGTAGCGATGAATGTGGCTTTTTACACTGTACCAGGTATGCTGGCAAGTGCCTTTCCTTCTAACATCAGTACCCTAGGTGTGCTGGGCAATATAAATCAGGATTATTATTTTGGAGAAACATCATACACCTACAAAATTGCCGGTGTATTGGACTTATGGGGTGGTATGTTGCTTCCCAGTCCTTATACACTCGATGAAAGCGCTTCAAACCTCAATCCACCTGAAAAATTTTTCTTTCAAACTGGCAATATTCCGCCACCTGTCATTGCTTTTTGCGGCAATAAAGATGACGTGTTTCCGCCAACAGGTCAACTCTTACAATTTCCGCCCAGCACGGTTTATCATTACCAAGCTGATTTCATTTCGACAAATGTTTGCTTAAATGACCGATTAGGTAATACTTATTATTCGGTAACACCCAATATCTCCTATGGAAATATCTTAGGCTCCCAGAATATTTACGAGATGCTGAAAAAGAAGGGCGTTTATTCTGAGCTCTATATTGACTGCCAGATGAAGCACGGTTTGGACGAGAACTGCAGCAAATGTGCCCCTGGCAAAACCCCCAACAGACTAAAAGTTTGTACACAGTGTTATTTTAGTGATTTTGGCTTCGGCACAGCAACGGATGTAACGAGTACGAACCTATATATTGTTCAGCGCGCAGCTACTTTCTTTCAGAGTATTATGAACGGTAAAAGTTATATTGACTACACCAGAACTAAATTTGTGGAATGTCCAAATAACAGGTACAGTTGCTTAGACAATGATACCAATTCTAACTGCCCCCTCGATACCAACGCACCAGCTCAAACCTGCCCAGATCAATAAAACCGGTAACACAATAAGTCACTGATTCATAAAAACAAAAATCATGAAGCATTTCTTTACTCTTTTATTGGCAATATCTGCCATCATCTTGCATGCCCAGCCCGGCACGATTGATAAAAGCTATGGTACCGACGGTACAGGAACCATATCCGTTTCTACAAGTTTTATTCTCCTTTCTTCTGCTATGCAACCAGATGACAAACAGTTGCTGGGAGGAAAGGATCTTGTGGCCGGAAAATTTATATTACTTCGCCACAGAGCAGATGGCTCTTTGGATTCTTCATTTGGTGATGGCGGGCAGGCCGTAATTACGATCAATGACCTGCTGCCTAATATCACAAGCACGAGTGGCTGGGTAAGTGTGTCTGCGCAGCCAGACGGAAAGATTACAGCCGTTGGCGGTGTATTTTACAGAAATACTGCGCAGAACATTCTTTTTGATGATGATATTGTGGTAGCGCGTTTCCTGGCGGACGGCACGCCGGATGAAAGCTTTGGCTCGCATGGCAGGGTGGTTACAGAATTGGGGCAAAGCGAGACAACGAGTTCTGTAGCCGTGCAGCCAGATGGTAAAATTGTGGTTGCCGGTTCGCAAACCAAAGCAGATATTAATAATAATAGCGGCAATATCCTTTTGGTGCACTATAACACTGATGGCAGCCTGGATAGAGAATTTGGCGGAGGCGATGGCTTTATAACATATAGTCCGGCAAACAGGGCCGTAACTGCAGCCGGCGCTTTGTTGATCCAGCCTGACGGAAAAATAGTGGTCGGCGGTGTGCAGATTAGTTCACCACCCGAAAGTTTTCTTCTGATCCGCTACCTGCCAGATGGCACTTTGGATGCTTCGTTTGGCAAAGAAGGTGTGGTCAAGGCAACTTTCCCTTCGCAGTATGAGGGCACGCAAATCAAGAGCCTTGCTCTTGATGATAAAGGGCGCATTGTAGCAGCCGGTGTTGTGGGCACTGGTGAAGGAGTAGAAGTCCTGCGCTACCTGCCCGACGGCGCAGATGACAACTCGTTTAATCAGAATGGGCAGCTGAGATTGTCTTTCAACGGGATATCGTACAGCCAGGTGAATGTTTCTGCGGTATTGCCGCAGCCGGGCGGAAAACTGGTGGTGAGCAGTTTTGTTACTTCCAGTTTATCAAGTCCGGCACTTACGCCGGTGCTTACCGGTTTGAATGAAGACGGGTCTGCGGATCTATCGTTTGGAGTTGCCGGGCAAACCATCAGCACCCTGCCGCTCAGCGATAACCTTCTTGTTACAGCCGAGCAATCAGATGGTAAAATTGTTCTAGGTGGTAACAACTACAACTACACGACTTCTGTTAATACCTATTCGCTGACCCGATACCTTGGCTACCCGGTACATGTGTCACTGTTGGTGCGCATCAGACGCTGGCTGCAAAACCATACGCTGAGCTGGCAAGGACTACCGGCAGAAGATAAGATTGCTTACTATACGGTAGAGCAAAGCGCCAACGGCATCTCAGGTTTTTCGCAGGTATCTAAGGTAAACGGCGTAAGCAACCTGAAAGATTATTCCATTACCAATTCTCATCTTTTACAAGGCAACAACTACTACCGCATTAAATCTGTAAGCACCGATGGCGTGGTACGATACAGCGAGGTAGTGAGTGCTGATAATGCAGTGAATACGGCAAGCGTATTTCCCAACCCCGCAAAAAGCTTTGTAACCGTACAGGGCTTAGCGGCTAACGAAACAGCAAACATCAGCATTAAAGATGGCAGCGGCACCATACTGGCAAGAGGTGTAAGCAAGGGTAGCGGGCAATATAGATCACCACTTGGCAGTAACATGCACCCGGGCACGTATTACCTGAACATTACTACGGGAAGCACAACAGAGGTGCTGAAGTTTGTCAAAGAGTAGAAAACAAAATATATTGCAAACAATAGAAGCCAGATGATGATCGTCTGGCTTCTTTATTTATAGAAGTCAGCCCCGGTGCTGGCTGCGCGTGGATTAGGAGATTGATTTAGCCAGCGAGGAAGATGGGCAACTACAGAACAACTGGTGATTTAAGAATTTAGTTTTATAATCTGCCAATCAGATAACAAATGAGAAAAGCATATGGGAAAATCATAAAAATATTTAATGAGAGTGCCCTTCTTTTATCACTTTGCAAGTGGAATGATCGTTTAACCTGCTTCGCGGGAAGGTGGCTTTGTAGCGTTATCTTTTTTGTTGCTCATTGGTTTTATAGAAGTAATTCAATAAAACAGCAAGAAACGCTCTTTCTTAGGTAGGGTGCAGGTATATTTTGTAGTCTGGGGGTATTGTGGGTGATTCTTTTCAATTGAGTAATTTTGCTGACCCGATATAGCAATTCTGTAAGGCTTAAAAGGCGAAGCTTAGTGTGATATTGAAAAGACACAAGAAATCATTCCTGTAAATATGATGAGAGGTTTTATATATCACTTTTGATACCCGTCTGATCTTTACTTTGAATTGACTATGGACGAAAGATATAATAGGTGTAGATAAAGAAGTCTTCCGATTTTTTATCCCACTGTATTACTTATAGAATGCTGGTGCCATCGATTCGATTTCACGCCGGGATATGCCAATAGTTCCAGCAACATGTCTCCACGTGCTGGTAGCCGCCTCTACCTCTGAAATAATGCTTTCCATTTCCTTGTTATTTAACCGAAAATATTCCCCTACGGATTTAGCAAGTTCAAGGTCCAATTCGTTATTATTGGTATCAATATTTAATTGCAGACCCACTTTGTCCGTGGTAGGATTGAGGTCAAAAGCAGGTGATAGCAACCATCCTTTTTTGTCGAGCAGGAACCCATGATTTCTAAGGTGGTCATCAGTATTTGAAATGAAGATGTTAAATACAATCCGCCTCCATAGCTGGTGAAGATCCTCAGTGACACGACAGCCATAATTCTGGATAAACATGGCTATATCCAGGTAGCTGGCAGGATCATCTCTGAGTATATCCTCGTTTTTACCCGTCATGGTCATAGCGGAAGCAAAATGGATCCGATCTTTGCCGGATCGGTCAAAGCGTTTTGAAAAGAAGGTACGGTATTCTCCATTGATATGTTCAAGACGGCAGATGGACATCTCGATACCGGCTGCCAGAGCCAGCTCGTATGCCAGGTACTCCCAGGCAGCCTTATCGATTGTATCCGCTTTTGCAGGAAATTTCGCGATCCAGAAGCTTCCTTCCTCATCCAATATGTTAGCCTTAGGTCTGGCTCCTCCCAGAGAAGAGCCGGGAGCAATCAGAATGGCTGTATATCTCTTTATATCCTTTGTATCTTTATCAGATTCCATTATGGATGCCGCATGTTGTAACTCACGAACTGTCGACCAGGGTGGGGTTGGATATTGAGGATTGTTATCCAGGAACGGCCCCTCAGGGCTTAATTTAAAGCGCAGAGCTCCCATACGGGTTTCGTCGTAGACGCCGAGCAAAAAATCAATATCATACAGGGAAGGAACAGGTTTTCCTTCGTCGGAGGCTTTCTGGGCAGCCCTTCTAAGCATAAGTTTACGTCCCCAGGTATCCGGCATAGAATCCATGAATACGCCAAAGTTATCTTTGCCACCTGGGTGTTGTGCGCCTGCAAACCATTGAATATCGGGGTCGAGTAATCGCTGGGCATCCGTCTGCAACCAGCCTTTATCATATGTAAAGCTGAAAGCTTTTCTTCCTTTTGCCTGCTGGGCTGTTAACGTTCCGATTAGTGTAGGCTCATGTAAGCCAACCCAGCTAGCATATATCAATATGTCTGTCCTCTTTGTCATCATCAATCACTTAAGCAAGGCAAGATCCTGAAGCTTTCTACCAAATTCATCATCCGCAGCAAGCTTCAAAATATCATTTTGCAGCCCTAATACTCTTAGCGTGTTGAAATAAGCGCCTAAGGAGACGCTTGGATTTCCTTTTTCTATCTCTACCAATGTTGAGCGGTTGATGCCTGCCCGTTCTGCCACCTGCACAGACGACAGACGCCGCCGCTTCCGGGCAAGCTTTAGATTCTCCCCCATCTCCTCCAACAGTTTCATATGTACGGGAAAAACGATCGATTTTTTATTACTCACGTTGGATATTTCCAACAAAAATCGTTTTTTTGTTGGAAATATCCAACATTTTCGAAACTTTCGAGATTATACAAAATTGCAGATTTCTTATGCCATCGAAATGAGGTTGTTTCCTTTTTGCTGATTTGGATTTCATGATACCTGCAGTTTGGTTGTTGACTAATATGGATGAAGCGATATTTGATTAAGACTCTAATTTGAGAAATGTGGCTGTATTAGAAAAGCGGAGGGTGAAGAATTCGTAGAAATATGCTATAGATTTCGTAGATCTACACTGCGGTTATGCGTAATTATACGCAGTTATGAAGGTAAAAGAGACGTAGATTAGAAATAGAAGAACAAAACTGTAATTGAAAACTACATATAAATCACCGTAGCATGAACAAATTCCGAACCGCAGCCATCCAAATACTTACTGAAGTCAGTAAACCACTTCACTACAAAGAAATAACCAAGCTTGCTTTAGAAAAAGGCATTTTAGAAACAGAAGGCGCTACACCGGATGCCAGCATGAATGCTCAAATCATTACCGACATCAACAAGAAAAAAGAAGGTTCTGATTTCATCAAAACGGCTGCATCTACTTATGCACTCAATCCAAACAAAAAAGCCCTAGAAGATAAGCAGCAGAAAAAAGTATTAGAAGAAGAAGCAATCGAAGAAGAAAAGATAACACTGGAAACCGGCTTCACAGGCAAAGCAGGCGAGCATCTGGTTTGTTCAGAACTATTATTCAGAGGCTATAACGCAAGCATCATGAGCGTTGATTCTGGAATGGATATATCATTGCCACAAAAAACAATAAACTCTTCTCTATACAGGTTATAACATCAAATACAAACGGTTTTGACACATACAATTTTGACGTTCGTAAAGTGTCTTTTGAAAAAGACTATGCAGGCAATACGTTCAATGTGTTTATTCTGAAGGGAAAAACAAAAACTCAATTCCTCATTATACCCTTACATGAGATGGAAAAGAAGGTCGCTGAAAAAGCAATCATCTATGTCCAGTCTTATAAAAAATATAGAGTCAAGATTGACATAAGAGATGAGAAAATTTACCTGGGCAACCGCACCCATGAGATGCATTATTACCTAAACAACTGGGATGTTATCAAATAAAAACTTCGTGTAGAATCGGGCAAAACTATAAACACAATTTCTTCGCTTTTGTCCTAAGCGCCGCCCAACAACCTTTTATACTTTCTCCTTACTACACTCGAATTCGCAAAGCAATGAATAACCTTTTGTAGCTCCTCATCAGTCAGCTCACCAACAATTTCGTAATCCACATGCTCAATCTGGTATTGCTCATTGAGCAACTCAATATCGAAGTCATCAATCCACCAGCCATACAGGAACGTAGTAAGCTCAAACGACCATCCGTCCTTTGTAACAGCTTGGTTGGCTTCAAAAATATAGCAGTTGATACCCGAATCCAGTATCTCTAAACAACCATGAACAATCGGTTGATTCGCTGGCAAATGATCTACACTGGAAGGCAGGCTGGCAACAACAACGTTACTATCCGTTACTTTCAAAACAAGAAAATATTTCCGCTTACTGTCTCCGTTTTTAAACAGGAATGGATCAAAATAAATAAGCTTACCTGGCGAGTACAAATCTTATCGCTTTAAAGGTTTAGTCTGGCGAAGGAAGTCTTTATGTTGGTTGAACAAAGCAAGCTTACCCTTGTCGTCCTCAATCAGTTCACCAAGATCAATTTCGATATCAGTTGTATTGATCTTACCGCTTTCCAGTTCATCCAAAATGCCATTCTTTACGGCAGCATTATACCATGGTGTGTTCCTGCGGTGAGTAAAGTTCACAAGCTCCTTAGCAGTACAATATTTAAACCGCTCACAAATTTCATCTAGCAAACCGATTTCATTGTCGCTAAATTCATCATCAGAAAACTCTTTCTTAGGAACGATATGAAAAGCATCTGCTTTACACTCTCTGGTAATAAAATCAGAAAGCAAGCTCGGCTCATCAGAAAGTTCAACAAACAGGTCCTTAGATACAGGTCCCAGTTTCCACACATCAAAGCGCAGGTCAAAAAAAGGAATACCGGTTCTGGCAATCGACGTTTCTTCGATGATAAAAACCAATTTCAGCAATTGAGTTTTTGTAATAGGCTTTATTTGCTGGCACAAATAAATCAAAGCATTGCCAAGTTTTTCTATTTGATTTCTAGTATAAACTTTAGCAGATTCCATATTTAAATATAGTAAAAAGTGAGTAAAGGTAACTTTTTTACACAAAAACTAAAAAAATTAGTCTTTTGCTTGCTATTCTTGTAATCATCTCCTAAGCGGCATTGCAGGTTTGCAAACTTTGCAGACTTGCAAACGCAAACAATAAACCTATGTAAATCTGATTCCGGTCTGTAATAATGAAAGGAATTACATAGCGCGATTTCAAACTGCTGTTCAGATATCGAAGCATTTTAATCTCAATAACAACCAATACAGCTTAGGTGTAACAGCGTGCTAAAGAAAAAAACAAATGAAGTTCCACAAAGTTAAGGGGCACGTAAGTACCTCATAGTGTGACACCGCAAAAGACTACGGCATAAACACAAAGCCCAACCCACAGAAGCCATCATTTATTCCGTTTCCTTTTGCTTCCTGTTGTGCCCCTTACCATTTGTTCCACATCATTTGTTTAATTTTTAAATCTTATCTTATGTAGTATGGTATGTTAGCTGTTCCCCGCGTTCGTTATCGTTCTATGTTTTCGTTTATGGCTTCTCGTGTTGCTTGTGCTTCTTACAGCATTCCAGCTTCTTATTCTTCCCCTTATTTCCGTTGGGTTCCTGCTTCCAGGGTGCTTGTGTTTCAGCTTCCTTCTGGTTGCTATCTTCATTATGTCGTTAGGTCTGGCAGGCTTTGGTTTTCACAGCTCCCTTTTTAGGGGGCTTTTTTTGATGGAATCCTACATCAATAAGAATGCTCGCAGTTTGCAAATTTCGCATAGCTGCGAATTCAACAAGAGTCTTTAATTCTTCAAATGATATTCATACAACGACTATTCAACCCCTATTCTCATACACACAACCGTACAGAAGTTGTCCATTACCGTACACTTCCGTTTACCGTTTATCCTGGAATGCAATAAGGCAAAGTATTTCAGCGATGGCATAACCGTTGAAAAAGTATAAAAAAGGGCTTCGTATTTTAAATACAATTCAAACGGTTCTATGTTTAAAAATTATTTTAAAACTACATTCCGCAATCTTTGGAGAAACAAAGGATATAGCTTTCTCAACATTTTCGGATTAGCTATTGGTATTGCCTGCGCGGCTTTTATTTTTTTGTGGGTAGAAGATGAGATAAACTTCAATCAAAATTTTACAAAGCACGATTACATATACCGTGTTATGCAAAATGAAAAAAGCGATGCAGGAATCAATACAAATGGCGATACGCCGGGTCCTTTAGCCAGTGCGTTAAAAGCAGATATACCAGGCATCGTGAACAGTGGACGCTTAAGTTGGCCAATGGACGAGTTAGCCGTTGTTGGCGATAAGGCTATTAAGGAAAATGGACTATACGCCGACCCTTCCCTTCTTTCAATGTTCACCATACCTTTTATATACGGTAGTGCTGTCACCGCTTTAAAAAACCCAAACGATATTGTGATCAGTTCATCAATGTCCCAAAGATTCTTTGGTAACAGCAATCCGTTGGGTAAGGTAATCAAGATGAACATCAAAGGAGCATACAGCGTAGATGGACTTTACACCGTCGCTGGTGTATTTAAAGATTTACCCACTAATAACAATTTTAAATTCGAGTGGCTTTCACCCTACACAACTTGGGAAGATGCAAACACTTGGTTAAAGCCTTGGAATAATAACCTGAGCGAAACCTTTGTTGAGCTTTCACCGAAGACAGACCCTGCCAGTATCAATAATAAACTAAAGAACTATCTAAACACCAAAGTAACCGGTGCGACCAATCAATGCTTTTTATTTAGTATGAACGACTGGCACCTGCGCAGTAATTTTGTAAATGGTGTGCAGAACGGCGGCACTATAAAGTATGTAAATCTTTTTTCCATTATAGCACTCATTCTCCTAATGATTGCCTGCATCAATTTCATGAATCTTTCCACTGCCCGCTCTGAGCAACGCGCTAAAGAAGTTGGGGTGTTGAAAGTAATGGGAGCAAACAAAAGGGGGCTCATAGGTAAATTTATCAGCGAATCGTTGCTGATGTCCTTTTTGGCTGTGCTTTTATCTATTGTATTGCTCTATACACTAATGCCGCTTTACAATCAGCTCGTGCAAAAAAAACTGTCTGTAAATATGCTCAACCCCATGCATATAGGCTGCTTATTGGGCATAACAATTATCGCAGGTTTAATAGCTGGTAGCTATCCAGCCTTCTACTTATCCTCATTCAATCCTATAAAGGTTCTGAAAGGTATGAAAGTAAAAAGTTCTGCCGGCATAGTTTTCATCCGCAAAGGTCTTGTTATCATCCAGTTTGCAGCTTCTGTCATCCTTATCATCTCTACCATTGTCGTTTATAAGCAGGTGCAGTACATTAGGGACAGGGACCTCGGTTATAGCAAAAACAATTTGATTTATATGGATTTGCAAGGTAGTATGAAAGATCATTTTGCCGAAATCAAAAACAGCCTGATCGCAACGGGTTATGTGGAAAATGCAACGAACAGCTTGCATGATGGATTGCATATATACAGCTTGGGTGATGGTTTCAGTTGGCAGGGTAAAAATCCGAATGCCAAACTACCGATTCATTCTAACGTTGTTAGCGCAGAATATTTGTCAACCATGCACATGCAATTGCTTAGCGGCAGAGATTTTTATCAAGGCAATTCCGATAGCACCAGTGTTATTATTAATCAGAGTTTGGCAAACCAGATGGGGAAAGAAGGAAAGGTTGGAAGTCTCATCACTTCCGGAGATTATGAAGCTACTATTGTAGGAATTGTAAAGGATTTTGTTTACAACGATGTGTACGGCAAAAGCGAACCTCTGATATTCTTCAATGGGATCAGCTCCTCTACCGTAATGGCGGTACGGTTTAAACCGAATGTAAACTTATCGCAGGCATTAGAAAAAGCAGGTGATGTAATGAAAAAAGAAAATCCGGGATTTCCGTTTGAATACCGGTTTGCCGATAAAGATTTTGATGAACTGTTTTCTTCTGAAACGCTGATTGGCAAGCTCGCCGGATTATTTTCTTTCCTTGCGATTCTTATTTCCTGCCTGGGTTTATTTGGATTAGCCGCTTATACGGCTGAGCGCCGTACAAAAGAATTGGGTATCCGTAAAGTGCTGGGCGCTTCTGTAGCAGGACTTACAGGTTTACTGGCAAAAGAGTTTTTACAATTGGTTGCGCTATCATGTTTAGCAGCTTTTCCAATTGCTGCGTGGTGTATGCACAAATGGTTACAGGAGTACTCCTACCGTACAACTCTTGGAACATGGATGTTCGTTTTGGCGGGAGCAGGCACGCTAGTCATTGCATTAATAACGGTAAGTTTCCAATCTTTAAAAGCAGCTCTGATGAATCCTGTAAAAAGTTTACGAACAGAATAAACAGCATGTCACTATTGCTTTTAGAATTAGGTTATTTTATATTAAAAGTTCGCATAAGCAATCGAAAAGATTGCACTTCCGTCCCTGCTTTTTAGTGGGGACTCTTATTTGTGCAACTTTACGAAGTACATTTCTTTGCAAGCTAATTTAAAAGTGAATAATCTTTCAATACACCAAACAAAAGCATTTCGCTGCAAGCCAAACCACAAATCCCAATGCAGCCAAATGCTTTTGATAACAGCCAACCCACCGCACAAACATCGCTGCCCTTACGCACATAAGCCAACGCAGCAGCCATGTTTCGGCTAAGCTTCTTCAACAGCCAAACAGCCGCCCACGCACAAGGTAATAAGGTCTCTCTCCGACTGCCGTCAGCAACCGATGCGCCAAACCATGCCAGCAAAAAACAAGAAGTTTAATGTCTCTTTTATGGTTTGTTTTTAGCTGCCATGCCCTACGGGTGCTCCGTTACTCTCCGCAGTTTGTCACTCGTCTTGCAGCTCCGGCATCCTTCGTTCGGGCAGCTACTGTGTCCTGTATTGCCACTTCGTTCGCTCAGTCCTTCTTTCCGCTGCATTACACCCGCTCATAGCCACCCTTTTGCTGTAAGGCATGACATCGCTCGCCACAACACACAAAAGCCATCACACAAGCGCTGCACATGCCTCTGGCAAAGCCTGCCCTGCAATACTCGCCGGGTTCCATTCCGCTACACTACGTCCTTCACTCTCTTCAGTAGCATACAGTCCACCCGCTGCCTATGTCTTGCTCGCCTTCTCAGCCTGCCGCGGCTTCGGGTTTGTCATGGCTTTTGTTCCCAACACAAAGCCCGACGCACAACAACAAAAGCACACGCCAAACCCTTGCGTGATACGTTGCTGCCTAGCGCCGCGGGGCGCGGCTCTGTAGCCACCAGCGCGGCAGGCACTCGCAGCCGCCTACGTTCCTCTCCGGCGGCTTTGTCGGCGAAGCCGGCTCTGCTACAGTGCCGTTACTACCGGCACGGCTTAGCTTCCTTTAGCCGCAGGCGCTATTACCTTTCTGCCCACGCACAAAACAGCCAAATACAACAAGCGGAAGAATATGAATTGAACGAAAGAACAAAATATCTAACTTAGTCTCCATGTTTCGAAACTTCATAGACAATCTCTTCGCACTCAACGAAGATGAAATACAACCACAAACACCTCTTTGGGAAAAGATTTTTAGTTTTATCAATTATTGCCTTTGCACTCATTATTTACGGCTTCTTGACTTAATAAGAATAAATAAATTATCATGATAAAACGTTCTCCATCCGACCTTTGTTTGCTCTGTCAGACAAATCCAGCAACAAAAACAAACTCTCATATTCTTTCCAAGTTCATTTCGACAAACTTTCTAGGCCCGAAAGGAGCTCCACGGAAAGGTTACGAAATCAGTAGCGAAACGGCGCTGGAGAAAAAGCCTAAGACAATTCAAGATTCCGCAAAAGAGAGCCACATTTTGTGCGACGAATGTGAAGAATATTTTAGTGTTATCGAAGGTCTTTCAAGCGATACATTTGCGAACTGGCAGGAAAAAGTTACGAAGGGTGAATTTGTTCAAACGACTCAAGCAGACTTTTTAGAAGTAGTTGAATGTACAACTTCAGACCCAGCTATTATTCGAATATTTGTTTATTCTTTGTTTTGGCGCGCAAGTGTTTCAAATCACGGGCTTTTCGAAAACTTTAAACTCGAGGCTTCTTTTGAAGAAAAAATTAGACAGATACTTATAGAGTTCAAAGCAGTAACTAGAACTGATTTTATAAATGCTTTAAAAGCAAATCCATCTCATACGGTCTATCCTTTCTCAATTATCACAGCTAAAACATTTAAAGATGAAACTTCAAACTTCTTGTTAGCACTACCAAATGCAGATCCTTACACTTTACTTGTCGACAGATTTAGTTTCATATTATATAGTAACGCACTATTGTTAGCAGAAGATCCGTTGAAAGCTTTTGGAAATAATAAACCGACCGATTGTCGCATGATGATTTTTGGCGAAGACTTTTGGTTTAAGATGATGGTAGAAAAACCAGCTGAATTATTTGCAGAACAAGCAACCTCAAAAGAGAAGTAACCAAACACTTTTCGAATCAAATAAATAAAAAAGCAGCAAAGGTAGTCGGCTACCACAGCCCTCTTCTTTTGTCTGCAAAGAAATTCCGGCATAAACACAAAGCCAGCGCACAAACCCCTCTTTTATTCCGTTGCTTCTTTGCAGCCAAGCAACGCCGCCTGTCCAAAAAGCTTTCTTTTTTTTCCTTTTTTCTTTTGTAAAATAATATATCAGTAAGCCTCGCCAAGTAAAATAATGTTGCGTTCATCTCGTAGATGTCCCCTAGTTATTTGCAGGTTATTTGCACCATGAGTGCACCCATTCTATGTTCTTTGAAATACGGACAATAAAAAAGCCCCGTAAATACGGGGCTCGAAGTCACATTTATATCAAACTTAGAAAATGGCTTGAATCTTTAACGCATTACCTGAATTGAATAGGTAATAATTCGGTCCTACCTGTTGGTAAAACTCAATACCGATGCAATTAATAACACTCATATCCTTACTAACTTTCGGTGCACCTGGCAGAGTAGCAGTAACAACCGTATCAGTTGCTGGCACTTCGTCGATAGCGAGGTAATCTGAATATTCGATGCTTGACAGCTCATTGTTATCTACATCAATCGCTTCATAAATATTTGACTTGTCATTATAAGCAAAGTCAGAAATCACAGAAACTGTGTTGATTAGACGAAAGTGAGTAGCGCAGCCGGAACGCTCAGGTAATTAATTGGGTTAAATGCTGGAACAGTCAATGTAGAGCTCAATCTGCTTTCAGCACCTTCAAGCGTAAAAGGAGCGTAAAAAATACCATCAAAACTTACATTACGGTTAAACGCCAACCCGAGCAAATACTGCGACTGCGAAGTAATCAGGATAGCACGATAACCTCTGGCTTCTGTCTGGTCTTCCAGGTTTATTTTCTTCATAATCGCGGTGAGTCTACCGGTCAATTGCGGGTCGCTCATTTGTTTCATCAACTGCGATAAACCAACACGAACCGACTTCGCAGCGATTGCGCAGCCGCCAAACTCGTTCATGTTTTCACGCGTACGAACAAAAGCTTCGTCTTTTAATACTTGTTCTTCTGTTGGTCCACCTTTCATGCCGGCATAAAAGCCGGGCAAACCCTTCATTTTAAAGTGACGGACTTCACCTAATGTACCGGTGTATTTGATATGTCCTTTTTGAATAGCCATGATAAAAAAATTTACTTGTTGAAAAATAATTTAATAATGTAAATTTATCCCACAACTAAATGATAATCAATACGCTATGGTAAGCAAAATGGTGCAAATAAGTGCTAAACAACAGTTGTTAATGAGAACACACCTGAAAATCAAAAGAATCGTTGATGGTGATGGTTTAATAGTCACAAATATTTTCAATCAGCAAGAAGAAGAAATAAGATTTTTGGGCATTGATGCACCGGAGTTGAAGCAATACAAAAAGCTTAATCAGGATGAAAGAGAAACGCATTTAGCGGCTCAGTTTTTAATACAATTAGCAAGGCAGTCATTTATCTATCTCACCTCAATTGCGCCGGTTAATGAGGCTGTAACGTTGTTATTAGAACCAGATAACACCGTAGATGTTTACGGTAGAACGCTAGCCTATGTTTATTTGTCTAATGGCAGTTGTCTAAATGAACTGATGATTACTGAAGGATTTACAAAACCATTCACTAAATACTTTTGCCAAGAGCAAAGCAATTACGCAAAGCTGAATGTATCAGCTAAACTTGAAAGGAAAGGACTGTATTATTTTACTTCAATTTTCTAATTCGTGGTCACATTCCTCTTATGGTCACATTCATGGTCACAAAATAAAAAAGCACCTAGCTTTTGTAGCGTAAGTGCTTGATTATCAGGCTCCCGAAGCTGGACTCGAACCAGCGACCCTCTGATTAACAGTAGGGTTTAAAGCTTTATCCTGTTTGCTTTCACTTTACTCACCTTTATACAAGTAATTGTTTATCAATTATTTGTATTTTTTCTTTTTACTTTAGTGAACTGGCTTTTCAGTCGATTAACCTCAGTCTGATTGCAAATTGATTGCAAATCAAAGCCCCGGAAACCGTGAAGAGTGATTCAGTGAACAAAGAAAAACCGGATTTATGTCAGTGGCAACATGCATTATTCTTGACACCAGAAGAGTAAAAGAAAACAACAAATACCCGATTAAACTGCGGGTGAACTGTCAGAGGGTTACCAACTATTATCCCACCATTTACGACCTGAGCCAGGAAGACTACGATAAGCTTTCTGCACCCCGCCTATCCGCCTCTTTACAATCGATCAAAAATGACATTAAAGCGATTGAGCATGATGCTACAGAGGTCGCCGTTGATATCAATCCTTTTTCTTTCCTAGAGTTCGAAAGACAGTACATCTCTGCCAATCGGCTTTTCCGTCAAAGAAAGCGAAAAACAGAATCTATCGTGACTTCGGTAGTGAAAGCGGATGACTTCGATTTTCTACCCTATCACAAAAAGTTTCCGATCCTTTTACGGACAGATTGTGAGCGCGGAACAATTGGCTGGTTATACCTCGTGTATCTCAGGCGGCTCATCCGGGAAGGAAGAATTAGCACAGCTGTGAACTATCAGGACAGTTATAATTCCTTGCGCAGGTTCCGCGGCAATATTCGTTTTGATGAGATTACGGTCTCTTACCTAATCAGCTATGAGCAGCAGTTAATCGAAAAGTACTATTGGTATCTATCTACGACCCTTGCGGGCAGTGTATAATGAAGCAGCAGAGGCAGGGCTAGCAAGGAAAGACAAGTCATATCCGTTCGGTAGAAGAAAGTACCAGATTCCTTCATCAAGGAAGGTCAAGAAAGCACTTGAACTTAGCGATATTGAGAAGATATACTACTTTGATGAGAGCAAACTGAGTCGGTCAGAAAAGTGGTGTAGAGACTTATGGCTCTTCAGCTACTTTGCCAACGGGATGAATCCGAAGGACATTGCCAACCTCAGATACGCGAATATACAGGATGGATATTTACTGTTCGAAAGAGCCAAAACGGAGCGGTCTCTCAGGGAAGACCCGAAAGTCATCACCATCTATGTCAGCGAAGATATGCAGGCTATCATTGAGAGATGGGGTAACAAGCCGGCGTTACCGAGTCAATACATTTTTCCGATTCTTGAGGCGAATCTGTCTCCTTTAAGGTAATATATTCTTGTTCAGAATGTAGTGGGCTTAATCAACGATACCATGAAACGAATTTTGAGCGATTTGGGCATCGAAAAGAAAGCAACCACCTATGTAGCCCGTCATACCTTTTCGACCGTATTAAAACGCTCGGGTGCCAGCACGGAACAGATACAAGAAGCGCTTGGGCATACTGACATCAAAACCACGGAAAGCTATCTCGACAGTTTCGATAGAGAAACAAAAAAAGTTTTGGCAAGTCAGCTAACTTCTTTCAAAAAATAAGAGTTGCCTTTTGAGAAATCAACACTCAACAGTCGGCGTTGGTGCTTGCCATTTGGCTAGGAATGGTACATATGCATGGCTTCAGCGCCTGTTGGGGAATCTGCTCAACTTAATTATAGTTCAGGTGAGAAAGTGACCAGTATAACAAGTGATTTTCAACTTTTATACTGACCGTTGCTTCACTAAATGTATGATCAAGAATTGCGAAATCATTCACTAATTATTCCATTTGCCGGATTTAAATAGATCGTTATTTACATCGATGTCTACATTGTGTCTTTGCTGATACAGCTTATATTTTCTGCTGCATTTTTGATGAAAGAATAGATCTTTCACAACTTTTGATTTGATTGTCTCTAATGCTTTCCGGGAAGCGACGACAAACCATCCATACCCGGTCTCTGAATATAGCAGTCGCTCATAGTTCTGACAATTACCGTCAATCCAATAAACAGATTCTACCATTATATTTCCTGAAGAATCTATCCACCTGAAATTACCTTCATCAGATAATGTCCAGTCAGCCTCAACACAAATGCCTGGGTTGATAGCAAGCCACATCTTTCTTGTATCGAAAGTCTGACAATAGTTAAACAAAATGACTTCATCGCTTTCGAGAACTAAATACTCCTGGATGTTACGATTATATATCATTCCTTCAAAAAAATGATAACGGTTATGATTGCTTTTTTGATTTGGTGAAATAAAGCTCTGCCTGATCTCTGTTCCTCTTCCATCGTCTAACGACTTAAGCTTGGAAAATTCAGCAATGACGATTTTATCATTTGTTTCTTTTAAAAATCTTGCGAAGCAACTATCATCCATTTGATTTACCCATTCTTCGTTTGGTCTTTTTCGTCTAAAAATATCATCTTCTTTGTCCGTTAGAGATTGCATTTCCAAAGGCCTGGAATGAATATTCAAAGAGTGTAGCCATGGATCTATTTTCTTGCACACATAGACACCAAGAGAGAGCGGAATTGAATTGCTTTTCCAAAGTTCACTCAGTACTTTCATTAATGCCGGCCATAACCGAAGCATGCGCGGACGGATATAAGGCATATTCAGCTCGACGCTTTTGAAAAAACCGGCAATTTCTTGTTCTGATAGTTTGTTATACCATTCGGGCAAGGCTTCTTGTTCTGCAATTTGCATCATTCGGTATGCGATATTGACCGCAGGTATGCCACTATGCTTCGACAATATCTCTACATCGCTTTTATAAAACATTATGTATTCAAGCGGATCATTCGTTTCTCGCAGACTTCTCCTTCGCTCAATTTCTTTTAACCGGCTCTCTTCGTCAACAATCAGCTCCGGTCGCTTATTGAGTTCCATTCTATAAACCAACGGAAGATTTATCCGTTTATATTTAAGTTCCGGACTATTGCCAAAATCATTAAGAAGCTGATGCGATAAATAAAGCTTATCAATCTGGTCATCATGCAACAATTGGTTCAAGCGGTCAATTTGAGCTTCTTCAATGTCTTGAATGAAATGGGAAGTACCATATAAAATTGTGAGGTATCCTTCATGATACTTTTTCTCATACAGTTTTTCTAAAAAACAATCAATAATAATTTTAGATCCCCAGTAAGATTCAATAGCAATAGTTTCGAGTTGTTCTCTCATGTTGGGAACAGGAAATTCATATAGAAACGTCATTAACTCCGCCACGAAATCGGGTGTATCAATAGGTTGTTCGTCAAAAGCAAAGTTACTTTCGCTCAGTGTAGCGTTCTTTAGCAATTCCGCTATGTAACCATTTACTTCTTCGAACAACTTAATGAAATCAGCATCCGGACAGATGATTTCAAGGATCGGAAAAATATTCTCTACTAACCGCTTATAATCCGTATTCCTTAGTGAAAATGCTAAGTCCTTAAAAGCAAGATCACTGACTTTCTTGTCAGTGTCAACTTTCATCAATAGTCGATATGATTCCAATTTTGATCCGCCATCGTAATGAGCCAGCCAGCCAGCATCACGACTTTTGTTTAATGCTTCGTAACCAATTTCTTTTGCAAGCTTTACGTAGCCTGTATCAAAAGCAACAGTTCCAATTTTAGAAAGCTTAATCGAATCAAATTCTTTTGATCTAATAAGCATTCTCAGTTTTTCTTCAGTTAATTGCGCTTTGAGGTTATTAGCGACATCACTCCAATCAAAGTGAGAACTTTCAGATTCCAGGCTGATGAATTCGAACATCTGATCGACAGTCTTAATTTTACTGATGGCATCATTCTGAGATAGTATTTCTCCGGTAGTGAGGCGCAAGCTTTTATAAGTTTCATTTGATGTATACAGGTCTTCAACAGGATAATCATCTTTATTCATCCCAATATCTATATTTCTACTTTCACATGCCTCAATGATTTGTTTAATAACTCCATTTCTTTTTTGTTCAATGCCATAGATTTCAATTTCTTTTACAAAGTCTTTAATCAGGTGCGGTTCTTTTAGCCCACTAACTATTTGCGATGATATTTGATGACCATAATCACCATTGTCCTGGTAGAACAAGAGAGTGCGGGTAAAAATTTTAGCATACAAGAGTGTATTTGTCTGGTCAGTTTTTAATAAAAAGTCAAGAATTTTTTCTAATGCCTCAGGAAAGCTAATCAATCTGTTAAACAGCAACCATTTAAACAGTTCAAAACCATTGCCGGCATTCCATTCTAAACATATTTGCAAAATTTCGAGAGATGCAAACTGATGCGCGTGGCTGGTGGTATCCTGAATGTAACCTACCCTTTTTAGATACCAAGACAATCTGTTTTGAATGAGGTTTGGTTGTAAGGAATTAATCTTCGGAAGCCATTCAATCAAATGATCCAGTTGGTAATCTTTTTCTCCCCGAATACCAAACGTTTGATGAAATGCCTGTTTAAGATTTTTTTCTGCCAATTCCAACTTTCCTAATTTAATCCAAGAACGAGCTTGCTTGATACATTGTTCCGAACGGTCACCAACACGCTTGCGCTCTAACATTTTGTCTTCTAAAAAGTTCAGTTGTTCTGCTGCCCAATCCAAATACTTTTCGTCATCAGCGATATCAATAATAATATCTCTTATTTCATTTACTTTCCAATACGTAAAAAATTCTGCCCAGTCTCTAGCTATTAAGTTTATCACCTTCTGATAGAGCTCAGGCGAACTGCGGCGACTTACATTCACGATTAAATCAAGAAGGTCTGATTTACGTTCTCTGATTTTGTAATCCAGGTCAAGAAAATGCTTGTGATAAAACTGAAGTATATTAAACAGTTGGACTAATATGTCATTTAGTGCTTCTTTCTCTCCATGATACGCAAGAGCGTAGAAACGTGCAATAGCACATACTTGCCGATCTGCTACCAACACATCTGAATCTTTTGTGTCTGGTAAAAAACTTTCTGAGCTGGTCTCGAAATCTTTTGTAAGAATGTAATATAATCGCGTATAATCGAACAAATAATTGAAAACAGACTTTCGATACATGTCTTCCTCACTGTTCCAATGCGGCAAAGGAAGCTTATCAAAATAGGCTTTTGCTTTTGTGCAGTCTTTTAAGGCGTAGGCGTAAAGCACACATAATTGCAGGTTGATTTCCGAATACTCTGAATAACTCCAGTTATTGATTACTTGAGTGCAATAATTAGTCAGGACATGTTCTGATTCGGAAACGTTAAAAAAAATTGATGAAATGATATTTAATAGTGTCCAGCCTTTGCCAATATCATTTTGAATGTTATCTAAACATTCAGCTGCTTTTTGCCAGTCTTTTGCTTCAATAAATATTTCTGCTATGGTTGTATATGTTTCTGCCAGCAACTCACTCTTTAATCTTTCACTGAATTTTTGTTTTTCATCGCTGTGATGGTTATGGCTGTCCTTTACCTCTAATGATTTAATTAAAGAAAAAACATCTGATAGAGACTGGAAAAAAACAGCTACAGATGCCCATTTTTTTATTAGCACCGTTTCATCAGTTTGTGAAAACAAGTCAGGATTGTATATGTTTTTATCTACTTCCTTCGAATAGTAGAGTATATGAGTTGGCTCAGCAAGCTCAAATAGTTTTCTCGCGTGTTCTTTTTTACCTTTTTGAAAAAGTTCATAGGCATAAGTTAAAGCTTTTTCTTTTGATACCAATAACTCTCTACCGTTGAACATGTATGAATCTGCAACATCCTGTAAATCCAGATTCAAATAAATATCGAAATAGTCGGAGGGATCAAAGTCTATTAATCTCTGACCAAGCTCACTTAAGCATAATAAATATCGAAACCAGGCAACCGGATTGTGTTCATAATAGGCTGCTTGCGCTGCAACTGAAATGTCTTCACTTATGAATTTGTGATTTCGGAATTGATACCACTGCTCCCTAAAGTAATCTTGCGTGGCCGCAGAAATAATTTTGCCGAACTGCTTAGCTTTAAAAAGATGATAAATCCTGTTCCACCTATAATGAGAGTTAGAACTTTCGATAGAGACAGCGATTGTTGAGTGAATTTCCTCATCTTTTGCACTATTAAATTTTTCCGTCAATGGCATTTTTGCTGTCCACTCTTCCAGGAACCACTTAAAACTATTATGAAAATACTGCCACTTTGTTTTTTCAGGCACATAAAAGAAATGCCTGGTAGCGTATAGAAACTTAGTCAAGGTCGTATTTGTAAAACCGAAGCTTGATTCTAGTAATTCTAAATCAATAAAAGAGAATCGAAAGCGTGAAATGATTGAAAGAAGTTGCTTGAGATCTTCTTCAGCTTCGATAGAAAGCCAGAACTTCTGGTATTCGTCGAATATATTACCGGTGAACTTCTGGTTCTCGATAATATCATCATATTCTTCTTCATGAACGGAAAGCAGGCGTTCAATTGTATAGCGTAAAAAGAGTGGATGACCTTCCGTGTTCAATGAAATGTTTTCAAGCTGTTTTTCAGAAAAAAGGAGATCGTAACTTTTGACAACGTTAAGCGCTTCATGCCTTACAAGTGGAGCAATGTCAATTGCCCTTTGCTCCTTCTGGATATTGAACTTTATATTGTTAGCTAAATCAGTCAAACCGTCGATAGTTCGCGACCCAAGAACAAAATACACACCATCGGGTATAGATTCAGGTGCTGGAAGATCTTTTATGAGACTATACTCTACATTTTGTTCCCTTTGAATATGATCTAATCCATCTACAATGATGATTGTTTTGATTCCATCATGGCTGTAATCACGCGAAAATCTGGATAATTCCTGTCGTAACTCTGTTGCCAGATCAATGCGGTCGCCTCCGGGTATAGTCTCGGCAAAGTCAGCCCTTAATCTTCTTACCTGAGTTAGTATATCATGAAGAAAATACTTTGATTCACCTCTGAAACCGGAATCATAAGTCATGTCTCGGTTGATATACGAGAAATATTTCAGCACCCTTTGGTTGGATTGCTGTAGCCATTTAGTAAGTAATGTTGATTTTCCCGAACCCGCACTACCCAGTATAGCGACATAACCGCTTTTATATTTTTCAATAAGGTCAGAAAGTTTACCTATACTTTTTTGGATAGGTTGGTAATGTTTTTCATCAATAAAAAAGTCATGTTGGAAATAGGTTTGTAATCTTCCTTTTAATCCTGTTTTATAGAGAAACTCATTTATGTTCAGAAGTAGGGGTTTCTTTTCTTTACCAACCGTGTCAAAAATAAAATGGCGAATCAGTGCGGTATCTTCACTCATTCTATTCCATTTGATAATATTGTAATTATTCGCTTCGGGCAAAGCGTAATTGAAGGAAAACGTTGTATCTTTTATAAATTCAAATAACTCATACTTGGTACAGGATAACACCGTAATAAGCTCTTCAGTAACTCCGTTCCATAATTCACTTATACCATTGTTTTGTTTTATCTTAATCCAGTAATTAAACAAAAACACTTTGAAGTTTGGCTTTTTATCGCCAGCGTAAGATTGAATTAAATCATTCTCAGAGAGGGTTTGAGTATTTAAAAGCCTTACGTCAATTTTTTTATCTGGATAATTTCGTTTTAGCGATTTCCAACCCGAAAACATTTTCTTTAGCAGGTCGTCATGTGAACTAATCAATGACGAATAGGTAAAACTACCAGCCCTGTCTTTAACCTGACATGCAAGTACTCTGTCTTTCAATCCAATCAGCACATCATCTAAATTCCCGACTTCTTTAGCGGCTAAGTGAATCCATTCCAGTTTTTCGTTTACCAGATTGGAATAGATTTCCCATGCAGCGATATCATATTGGGTATAATAACCACCAATAGCAGCCAATTCTCCTGAGACGTTCATTTGCAAAAATTATTCATTACCTAAATGCCAATAGCTTTAGCTAAATTCTAAAATTATATCGAATTTGCACACAGCCATCACAATCACCCAAAGCAGGTGGTCAATTTATGGCGGAATCCACTGGTCAGTTTGACACGGAATCGCTGGTCGTTTTACCCCGAAATTATAAATATTACAATAGTTGACAGGCTAACAATCTCTCAAAAATCTAAAGGGTAAAACTGGAGAAATTTTAGCCTCAAATTAAGGAAAAGTCATGTATGTTTTTGCGTGTCGTAAAAACGTGTTCTTATCTCATGACAATCAATTTGTTATCTGACTTCTGTTTTTTTGAAAATGTATTCAGTTATAAGAACGATTAGAGGTATTTTTCTGCTAAAATTTCTTCATTATAACTAACCATTTCTTACACCAGGTTGTGAAACTTACTTAGCCACAAATGAAATTATTGTTTTAAAAGGTACAAAAAGCCGCACCGAAAAAGGATACAAATTATTTTATTTTTAATTCTAAATTTAGGGTAATCAAAAAGTGCGTTAAACATTTAAAATTCAATTAGTTGAACAAAAAATAAATTTTGAAAAAGTTATTCAGTTTTCAGAACGATTAGAGCTGTTGCCGCCTATCTGCAAAAGACGAAAAAACCAACTAAAGAATTGAAAAGCATCAAATAGCATTCTGATAGGTCACTGCCCATGTGCGCAAATTTACAGAGGGGTAGCTACGGTAAGATGATGGTACAGATAAGAATTCCTAATGAGTAGATTTACGTACTAAATGTTGCGTCAATCTACGAGTTGTCCGTCATTTTAATAAGTGCTACGATTAGTTTTTTAAAGACCCTAACTTTTTAATATTTGTAGTAAGCAATTGTTAAATAAAATTCATATTTTAGTTCGATATAAAATATAACGAAAAGTTTGTGAAAAATGTTATAGTAAATATTGGGAGAAGTGTTTCATGGTTTGCCTTAACTTCCTTTTTCGGTTTATTACAACTATGGATTCTACTTTTTTCAAATGCAATTTTAAAAAAACCAATTATCTCTTATAATCAATTACTCACAGATGGGTTTATCTTATTTTTTATCATTGCGATTGTATCAACAATAACAATTGATTTTTTACTTTCAAAATTAAATTTTTCGAAATTCATAGTAGCCTTTCTATTTATTTTGTATCCGATGATTATAGTAATAATTAGTTCTATTGTTTTTTGCATTTTTTTTCAAAAAAGCAAATGTGAAATAGATTTTAATTCACTTGAAACTATTGAATTAACGTTGCTTACAATGGCTATTATATATACCTTAATAACAAAGACACTAAGCTTTTTGAAAGATTAATATTATCGTGGAAAATTACTTGTATTTATTTCTTCTTCCATTTCTTGCAGTTCTTACAGTTGTATTTATTTATGTAGCAATTAAAGGAAATATCATCGGTAGTGTAGCCAGTAAAGATTTATATCCATTTTATACTAAGTGGGATGTGCGCCGTGCAACAAAGTACTACATCAACACAAAATTTCAAAATATTGACCCTTCCTATTATGATGACTTAAATGACTCGAATTTATATGTAGCAAAAGCAAAATTAATTCCTTTCTTTTTGACTAATGTTTTTAAAAATGATGTTGGCGATAAAAGGTTTTATCTTATCCTAGGAGACGCAGGAATGGGCAAAACAACTTTTTTAATAAATCTCTACAGCAAGTATAAACAGCAATTATTTGGGCAAAAATATAATATCAGATTATTACCCTTGGCCTTCTCAGAAATAGATTCAATAATTAAAAATATTGATAATAAAGAGAATACAATTCTATTATTAGATGGGTTTGATGAAGATATCAAGGCATCAGCAAATTTTCAAAAAAGAATAAATGAGCTTAGTGAATTAACCTGGCAATTTAGGTCAACGATTATCACTTGCCGAACACAATTTTTCCCATCTGAAAGTGAAGAGCCAAACCAAACTACTATACAAAAATTTGGAGTTGATAAAGGTTATTATACGTTTAATAGAACGTATATATCTCCATTTGATAATTCAGATTTAAAAAAATATTTAAATAAAAAATACTCTATTTTCCAATTAAAAAGAAAAAAGAGTGCAATAAAGTTAATTCGACAAATTTCAAATCTGGCAGTACGACCCTTATTTTTATCATACATTGATGAGATTATAAATTCAAATGATTTACTTTTCACTAACTCATTCACTTTATATAAAAATCTTGTTGACAAATGGATTGAAAGAGAGTCGCTACTTATCGAAAATCATGAAAGGATTTTATTTAAAAGAAATCTTTTTGATTTCTCGAAGCGATTAGCTTTTGAAATTTTTAACACAGGAAATTATAAGCTAGACCTACTAAAAATTGAACAAATTTCAAAAGAGTACAATAACCCATTATCTAAAATAGAAATTACTAGCCGTTCTCTTTTAAACAGAGATGCAGAAGGACATTATAAATTTTCGCATAAGTCAATCTTCGAATTTATGCTTGCAGAATTTCTAATTGAAAATCCTGAAGATATATCCCAGAAAGATTTATCTGAGTACCATCTGACATACGAATTATTAAAAGACAAAGCCTCCTGGAAAAATTAAAAAAAAACGAACGCACAACAAAAGTATTTGCAAAACAAGGGCTGAACATTGTAAAATCATCTATGTGCAAGTATCAGCAGCAGTTCGGCTCGACGTTTAATGTTCAGCTTTAGTTCTTAACTTCAACAACATATTTACAAATGACCATTTGTAACGAGGTGGACAATCAATGAATTCCTTGCCTTCGCAAATACTTGAACGTTAGGCGCAACTCAAATCTATCAGCTCAATAATTTGAAAATGTTTTTAAAAACGCAAGACGACATAGAGTTAGAGAGATTGCTGACAGAGCAAAAAGAAACATTTGAAAAGTCATTTCAAGAGAATTACGCTGCTCAGCAAGCAACATTGAATATTTTTCAAAAATCAATTGAACATTGTGACTTCAATAAATTTTCTGACAATCGCACCATTTGGAATTTTGCGAGTTACGTGAGTATCATATCCTTCGACTTAAAGACAGTTGGTGAACATCTTTTCTTCACTCGAAATGAATGGGGGAAAAGATATTTTGCAAGACAAAGTGCTCTTTTAGTGTATGAAGCACTTAATGATATACCAAATTTAGCAGGTAAAGATTTTAGAGAAATCATTGGCAAATTTTCAAACTCAGAAGTACTTCTTTTGGAGTTAAAGCAGTGTTTAAAGCTAATTAACGAGTACAAGAGAGTTTATTTTGACAGACTAAAAGAAATAAGACATAATTGTGTCGGGCACAGAGATGAAGATTCAATTAAGCAAATAACAATCATTATATCTTTAAGTTGGTCTCAAGCAATTGAGTTTACTACTAAGTTTGACAACGTACTTACGAACTTCGGTAAGTTTCTACAAAAGATCATAAATATTAGTTTGGACGAATCGAAAGAATTAAAAAAATAAACTGCCGCTAACAAAAGCTACTGCTATAGCGGCTGACGCAAGCTATTTGGCGTCATCTTTCTCTCTACATTTGAGCTGTTCGCTAATACCCCTACGGTCAGTAAGCTGAGAGCCGTTGGCAAAAATTATGAAACAAGCATTTCTTACCTTTTCGTTTTTGGTTTTAGTTCTCTTATCTAATGGACAGATTCTTCGTTCGCCTGATGTGTATTCGGACTTATCTTATGATTCGGGTATCACCAAAGTAGAAAAACGAGAATTCAACGGCGGAGACAAGCGGACATTGTACGAGCTTGACTCAATTGGTAGAGTGGTTGAAAAAAGAAGTTTCAAGAAGAAAGCTCCATCGTCCATAAGTCGGTATAAATACAATGGCAGCAATGACATAATATCAGTCATATCAACTTACGATATGACCAAACCTCTCCATTTTGACACTTTGCAATATGAGTATGAATACAGCAATGATAAGATTGTCAGCGAAACAGAAAAACCTTCCGGAGGTTTTTCGACGAGTTATAGAATGATAGAAAACAAAGGCGATTCCATACTCCTTTATAGTTTTTCAAGGCATTTTTACTCTCCAGACAAAGCGATTAAGTATCAACAAAAAGACACCCTAATAGTAACTTATTGTGGTAATCTACGAGTAAAGGAAGAAAAGATTCAAGACGGTGGTGCTAACAAATACATTACCATGTATGAATACTTCGATAATGGGAATGTAAAGCGAAGAGTGATGAAAGTCTTCTCTATGGCTGGTGTAAAACCTATGTTAATCGGTGCTACGGGTGCTGACGACGAGACATACAAATACTCCTATGACAAGAACGGTAGAATTAGAGACCGATACGTTACCCGGAATAGCAAAACGTATAAATTAACTACTTATTACTATAAATAACTTCTGCTAACATAGTATTGCCGAAAGCGGGCTGACGTAATACTATTAGACTGACTTAAGTTAATTGACATTTGTAATCCTATTGACCGGTAGTGCTGAAATCCCCGCCTTCGGCAATACTTCAAGCTTAGGCGATATTAAAAGAATGTCTTCATTAATTCATCGACGGTAAATATGCATAGTTTCTCAGAATTAGCACAAGGGTGCAGTGTATTCACGCTGACAAGTTTAAAAGAAGTAGAAGACAAAACAATAGAGGAATTGCAAATAAGTGGAGCGACATCATTAATCAAAACGCTTCAAATGGTTCGCTTAGACAAAGTAATTTTCGCTGTAGGAATATTTTCAGTGTTCGAAGCACTTTTGCAAGACAGACTGAACTGCAAAAATGGTTTTATCGAAGCAAAGAATCTTTTGACGCAATCAGGTGAGGCAACACTTTTAGAACAATTTTCTGACATCGAATTAGCTGTTAATGCTTTGAAACATGGGCAAGGAAGGAGTTACAATGCTTTAATTGCGAAAAGTGGCGGAACATTAACCTCACAAGTTAAGAAGTCTTCAGAATTTTTTTTCGATGAGGGAGATGTTTCTGAAGTGCCGGTTTTAATTGACGTGAACGACAAATTTGTTGAGGGTTGCATTGAAGTGATTGAGAAAGTGTCAAAAGTCATTCAAGATAATCGACCAGGTGTTTTTTTGTAATCGAGGTAACTAAACATCGCCTAACATGGTTTTTAACTATGGTAGCTAATACGTCCACCCTCAATATGTGTAGTTCTACTTAACTTAAATATTTTTTCCGCAGACAGAATGCCAATGTCAGCACAGCAGAAAGCCCTCATCATTGTGTGCAAACTGATTCGGACACTTATATTTTGCCAATTGTTTTTTATATGCTTTCAAACTCATTCTTTTTTGCGACAAAAGTCTGGTTAACGAGTGTTATTATATCACCATTACTATTTCTACCTTTTTTCTTCCACAATGACTTTGATTTGTCAGTACTTGTTTTTTATACACCAAATGCCATTGCAAGTAGTCTTTTGTTGTCACTACCCTGCTGGATAATATCAATTTTCATTGTATGGCTTATAATCGGGCGAGTCCAATCATTGCCAAAGAAAAAAATGCTCATGATACTTATAGGCATTGTCTTGACAAACGGATTATTTTATCTGCTATTTAAGTTTTTTAATGATGAGCTTTTTAGCATTTATCTTGCGGCAACATATAATCTGACAATTATTATAGGAGTGATTTTTTACAAATTGAGTTCAGAAATAAGAAGCTAATTTCTGCACACAAAAAAGGCTTTATGCTATGCTGGCTGTCGGAAGTCAGTCAGCAGTATTTCTCTTATAACTGTATCAATTACATTTGGGCTGACAGAATGCTAATGCCAGAATAGCACACCACCAAAACATTTAGCGGTAAATAACAAACAAGTATGCAGCTTAATATCGATTTCTGGAAAATCCTAATCACCGCATCATTTACAATATTGGGAGTCATTATTGGAAGTGTACTCTCGTACCGAAATTCTTTTAAGCTCTTTAAGAATCAAAAGAAATATGATAATAGACGAATCACTTATTCTCGCTTATTGGCTTACAAATATATTTGGGTTCAATCAATAATATTTCATCTGGGAAAACGATTTTCAGGTGAATATTTCTATGCAAAATTCATGTTATTTTCCGACGAAAAAGATTTAGAGCAGTCTAATAAAGAATTCGATAGAGCAGCCAACTTAATGAGAGATACATCTATCTATTAAAAAGAGATATTTGAAACAATTGGTTTAATTCAAACTTGCTACACAATAGACTCTGAACTTGACTTAGCTATAAATGAGTTATTCGGAACCGGAATGTTTCAAATTCAACCGTTTCCCAAAGAGCTTAAAAATCTTAATGAATTAAATCATTATCATGATGAAAACAGTGCGAAAATTCCTATGATGGCAAAAACCAATTATGAAGTTAGAGTCGATAAGTTATTGGAGCTGCTAAAAGCGCAATTAAATTCTGAAAAATAGCACTACAGCCAACATGGAGTTTTGTGCAATTGGGACTGGATAATCTAACTTCAGCTAAGTGCAAAGCCAGGCTTTGGTTCCTGCACTGTCTAACAAGATACAGTCTTCGCGTTAACCGTATCGTTACAAATTTCATCACCATTTTTTTGTATCTTTACAAAGGAGAATTACAATAACTCACAGATCGTCTTTTATCCAATTGCAGATCGTTTTTTATCCATTATATCAATGCAAAGTATTGCACTGTCTGCTTCCAGTATCAATCAAATCTCAAACATCATCGTAAACGATCCAGAATTTCAAAAAAGTCTGGTTCCGAATGATAAACGGCTATCACGAAAGGAGGCTGCAAGGGCTTTAAATATTTGCGCTGATAGCCTTACGAAATATGCAATTGATGGTTTGATTCCTTATGAAACTATTGGAAAAGATTACCTGTTTAAACAGTCCGATGTTGACTGTTTTGCTGTTAGGCAACAAAAGGGGGAAAAGCGATAGGCAAAACTTTCTACTTATCCTGAACAGAGTACGGAATAAGTAAGATGCTTTCCTAAGCTAAACAATCTCCAAAATATCGGTATCGAAATCGCTGCCTTATTATATGATTCAATGAGTAACAATGTACAGGTAAATTTTAGGGTATCCGGTGGTGAGTTAACTAACTACATGGATCGGATAAAACAGAAACAGCAACAACAAACGGATACTGCTGTTGCCGGTGCTGTACGTCAAACGGACAAAGCAAAGGAACAGAACAAGCTGGTAGAGCAACAAATAAACCTGATTCAGCAAAGAAGCCGGTTGGAATTGCAAGCTGAAAGAAACCTTTTGAATGAACAGCGTAAACGTGAATTGTCGCATTCTAATTCCGGTTATGATGCTAAGGCTGATGCCGTTTACAATAACAGAAGGTTAACCGATACCGAAAGGGAAAAACGGCTGAAGGTTATTGATAAGGATCGGAAAAATGATGAATCCTACATCAGAAATAAGTACCGTGATATGCTGGATGAAAATACCGGCGATCAACGTGGCTTACAGGTAGAAAACTACTGGAGAAAACAAAAGGAAGCTGAAGATAAAAAGCTGGCTGCTGAAGAGGTAGAAAAGAGAAGAGCCGCTTACGGTACAGGCAAAGCTGATTTTTCTGTTACTGCTAAAAATGTAGAAAATTATACAAACCGGCGAAAGAATAAAGGCAGTCAGATATTCAATGATGCTTTACAATCTTCCATGCAACAGAATGTGCAGGGCAGGGTGCATAATTTTCTTGTTCTTGATCATTGATTCTGCGAGCGATTGACCAGGATAATCATTGACAACCAACTACTTTACCGATCATTATTCTGCGGAATGGATAATTCAGTCAAGCGAAATCTCCAGATGGAGAGCTGTACTAAGTCACCTGACAAACCAGATGAATCACTGCCACCGACTGACTCGACAAGCAATAATCAGCCACCTGTTTCATCCTTGCCTTATGCGCCAGGTGATCTTGTAGTTCGGAGAAGGTCGGACAATACGGCGTTATTTTCTTTTGCATTCACTTATGATAGCAAGCACAGGTTAAGTAACCTGCGAGTTTATCACGCAGACACTGTAAGCCCTACAGACTACCAATTTTTTTACACATCAGCTTCTGAGAACTTTCCAACTAATTATAATATTGTTGAACACCGTTCTTTTAAGAACGATACGACCTATAATAAAATAATATTTGCGAATAATGTACCTGTCGGGATACGATGGTAAGGAGAACATACGAAAATTGGTACAATGACTATACTGATATAATTTGGACAAAGGATTCGATTGTGCAAGTATTCCATGATGAGATTGCAACTTCTACACGAAAAAGGATGTTTTATAAGAATGACTTGCTGACAAATTATATAATGAATTCAAATAGTATTGGAACTACTACAAAATACGTTTCTTATACTTATACCGATACTTTGAATCCCTTCTATCTGCCATATATTGCTCCCTTCATTGAACGGGAAGAAAATTACTTTTATCTTCTAAGTGATCTTCTTTTTAGAAAACAGACCATTAGCGAATTAGAGCTATTCTATAGTAATGAAGTTGGCAATGATAACAGGTATTACTATAATGTCTATAATGCAAAGGGGCAACCAACGGGTTCTTATATGTTGCCAATTGATGCGGCGGAAGCTCTTGACATTTTAAGTTGGATAGAAATGCGGTATTGAACATTTTGCGCTTTGGCTATAGTGCAATAAAATGCTTCAAATCCTTTTTATAAACAGCCAATCGCTTCCCATCAAAAGCCAATACTTGCACATTCGCGGCTTCGGCTTTTCTTTTTAAACTTTGAACGCTTATTTTTCGTCCATTCGCATCTAATTGTTTTTGCAACTGTTGCAACGTGATTTTTTCATCATCTGCAAATTTGTAAGCATCCTGTTTCCCTTGCTC
Organism: Ilyomonas sp.; assembly: GCA_965199905.1. Classification (GTDB taxonomy): domain Bacteria; phylum Bacteroidota; class Bacteroidia; order Chitinophagales; family Chitinophagaceae; genus Ilyomonas. The sequence goes on from OZ241366.1 coordinate 2,570,806, forward strand.
GTAAAAACGCTTAAACAAATCTTCTAAGGGCTGGTAGTTAATATAGATTTTGTCCGATTCTACAGATATTGTTGTTTTCATGTTCGATAAGTTTCTGTTGCAATAGTAGTGAGCATCAGCATCTTTCAATCATGCATAAAAACAAACGGAAACTAATCATGATTTCCGAAATGATGAACATACTATTGATACAGATAGGTTTACCATCAATGCCGGTGAAGAACCTTTTCTTTTAGGAAAGAAATGACCTGCATTCATGAAGAGTTTCATAGCAGAAGTAGGAAGATCAACTGTTACAACTGACATAGGGCAAATGCCATTACTGAATGCAGAACAAATCAATAGTTATCAAGATCAGGTAGATGAATTGCTTTCAACGGTTGGGTTTATTGACAAATAATAGTGATTGTTTTTATTGTTGTTTCTATTTATGTTCGCCATTTGTCGTTTTACTACATTTCAAATTCTAACAACGGTAAATGAGTGCCATTGGTAAACACTATGACTTATTAAAGGATATACCTAAAACAGAAGAAACATCAGAAACAGATGATTCTTTTCAAATTGAGGATGCACAAGAAGAGGAGGAATCCTCTTTAGAGGGATTGCGATTTTACTTTATTAGTAAAGGCAAAAATGATGTTATTAAAGCCATTGAATATGGTTTTATTCAGGTGTTTGAGGGTAGAGATTTGTATAATTTGGGATTTGGGGATTATGACATAGAAAATGATGTTATTCGTGATGACATTGAAACTAATAACGGTGATCCGTACATGGTATTTAATACTGTGCTTAGCACCATTCCTAATTTTTTTGAAATCTTTAGTAATGATATGGTAATGGTTCAGGGCAGTGATAGCAGTCCTGATTTCGTGGATAACTGTAGATTATCCTGCGCGAAAGGTTGTAAGGAAGCCTGTAAAAATTTTAAAAGGAGAATAAATGCCTATAAGTATTATGTAAATAAAAATTATAATTCTTTGATTGGTGATTATTATTTTTTTGGTGGCATTAAGGATGAAAATGAGCAGATAACTATTGAACCTTATGAAGTAGAAAAAAACTACGATTCTGTTTTTTTAAGGAAAAAGTAAAGAGAAATTAAGAAAAAAGAAAAAAGAAATTAAGAAAATAGAAAAAGAAACTTAAACAAATATGTAGCTTTGCGTAATGGAAACTAAAGAAAACAAAACCGAAGAAATGGTAAAAGTACCGCAATCTGGACTTTTGTCTTTAGTTGCTTCAAAACTAAAGGGAAGGAATTTGTTTCCTAAAAAAGTCGAAAATGCAAAGAAGTATATGAGTAATGCAAAGCTTGCAACTCATTAATTAGGTACAATATCATTTGAAATTAAAGGTGTCAATTTATGACACCTTTTTTATTGGATCATTTTTAGACTTTATTTCTCATTATACTTGTCTCTTGCCCTGCTATACTTCTCATTCCGGCACAGGAAGCAGCTACAGGGCTTGCCATGACTGCGAAGAGCATATAGGTTAGATTGTGGTTCATTCACCACTTTCTGCAATCCATGAATCTTTATCCTTTTTTTAAATTTCAGCATTTTCAATTCATGCCTTCTTGCTTTGTTCATAGAAAACGATTTGAAGCATCAGTAAGGCTAAATTAAGGCTATTTAAGCTTAGCAAATTCATTGTGTGCATCATCGTAAACGTCCTGTATTGGCACTGTAATGCAGATTATACCTATTATCAACCCCTACCAGTGTGCTATCATTTTTCTTTGAAAACATGAATGGGTTTCCCATAAAATTAAAATAGTAAGCTTCATTTGTCCCCGCCACTTTGGATAATCTTGAAGTTAATCCGGCCATGCTTTGATTTTTATCATTGGTTGCATCATATTGCCACACACCCACAAGTTTACTATCCATATCATCCGGCTTTTCCACTTGTGCAGATGAATCAGAACACTAAATGTAACTGAATAGGGAAGTGATTATTTGTGAAAGCACATTTAATGCCTTCTGAATCAATCGCACCAATAGAACAGCATGTGATAGACACTGTAAAAAAAATGAGAACTGAAAGAGGGATTACTCAAAAAGAACTTGCTTTTCAACTTGATTTGTCTATTGGGTTTATTGGAGATGTAGAAAGTTACAAATCAATAGCAAAGTATAACCTGAAGCACATTAACCAATTGGCAAAGATTTTTGAATGTTCACCAAAGGATTTTTTGCCAGAAAAAACTGTTTAATCCTTTAAAAAATCAATAACAATATACGCGAGGTTTAAATTGCAGATATAATTGTTTCTGTTTATTTAGAACTCGATTCACTTTCATTTACTACAAGCACTTTGCCTTTGAAAACACTGTTCTTTATATTCTCATAAGGCTCAAAAAAATATCCTCCTTTTTTATGAAGTGTAAAAGTCTTTGGTAATAACGAAGGTGAATCTTTGTAGCTTTTTTTATGAGTACAAACAAAAACTCCCATATCTCTATAATGAATTACATCATATTCATCTTCTGTATAATCTTCTATTTTATAGTCCGTAAATAAAAAATCAAATCTGTTAACAGTATAAAGCTTTCCAATATAAACTCTATTCTCTTGAGGTTTTAATGGATGTCTGATTTTATCTCTCTTAATTGAAAATTCATTTTTACCAATAAAGTTTTTTATACTCCATATCATAGCTTCATTATCAAGGGGATTTCTTAATTCAGCAAATTCTAACTCGCCTTTGTAATATCCACTATTGTCAATTTCACGTATATTAATTATCAAAGCAGAATAGTTGTCTGGTTTTTGGGTTCCATCTGTAAAACCAGCATAAATGCCAGGTATTTCATCATAATAGTTTTTGCTAAGAACTTGCTTCTGGCTGTAATAGAACCAACAAATGAGTATAATGGCTGTAACAATAGTTATTAAATCGCTTACCAATGAAACCAGATCGGGAAATGTATTGGGCAAACTCCAAAGCATTTGATATTTATTAAAGATTTAAAAATGGTAATTATGGTTATAGCAAACAATATTTCCTGTTTATAAAATACATCAAAAGAAAAAACAACACTAATCTGATAAAGAAAACTAAACAATAAAAAAGAAAGGGTGCATGGTATTGTACTTTTTTCTCAATTTCTTTTTCTGTTTGATTCTTTAGAAAATAATGTTCCTTATTTTTTGTATACCTATCCAAAACATCCATTGTTATGTAACTCAAAATTCCAAAAATGCTGAAATAAAAACCGAAAGCAACATATTCTGGTTTGTAAATTATCGAAACGATAATATCAACAAACCCAAATAAAACAAACCAAAAGAAGATGCCGTATTTATTTAGATCAACTTTAAAATCATCTTTTCCTATTACATCGCTCATACACTTTCAATTTATTCTCTTTGAATTTACCTTTCCTGATATTGGTAAAGGCAGAAAACTTTGCGTAAGACTTTACTAACTTGATTCTCAATATATCCCAATTAGCAACCAAACTTCGAACATTATCAAGACCTCACAGAAACAGTTTATTGTAGTCTTTAATTAATTGAATAATTAACTCTACCGTTAGCAACAATGCATAAAAAAGTTTCATCAAAAAACTAATTTATTTAGCTTTAGCAAATTTAATTGTAATTCTACTATTGTGAAATTGCAGATGCAAAAAGCCAGAAAATGAAAAGGTGTATATTTTTTAACAACTGATTCCAATAAGTTCAATACCAAAGAACACATTCTTCCTGAGTCTTTAGGTGGTGGAGTTTGGGCAATTTTGCCAGATGGACTTTATTGCGATGATTGCCAAAATAAATTTGGCTCTTCTATAGAGCAACAAGCTCTGGCTGACTATCCATTCATCAATTTGCGAACACTTTTGGCGATTCCAACGAAGAAAAGCAAAGCACCGTGGTTTAAATATCAAGAAGGGATTTTGCATTCGGCTGGTAAGCCAGGAAGTATAATTTACGAACCAAATAATTATTTTAAGAAAGCATTTGAGTCTGGACAAAAAACGCTCACAATAATTCCCGCAATGACGAATAAACCAAATATGGTTTTACAAACATTAATCAAAATAGGACTTGAAACAATTGCAGCAAATGAAGCGAAAACAGTTTTTGAAGACAGATTTAACCCTGCCAGAAAGTATGCCTTAAATGGAATTAAAAATTACCCGTGGTTTTATATTCAAAAAGAGGACAACAAAATGCTTAACCGTTATATAAAAGGAATTCTTTGGGATGATTATCATTGTTATATGGAGGTTCATTATGAAGATGATGGTTTAGTGTTTTTACATTTAAGGGTTTTTTATCTTGAATTTCTCGTGCCGTTAGTTGAAAATGTCATCTTAGACAAGAACAATAAATTTGAGGAACCAGATCAACGTGTCATAACAGTTTAACTGGCAACATGCTTATTCTAATACTTTTGTTGAATGTTCTACCGGCGTAAAATTATTTTGGCTCTGTTGCAAGCATTTGAAGGACAATTATCGAAAATTTCCTTACAAAAGTTGCTTTTTTTGTTCACAAGCAGGCAAAGTAAACCTGATTATTATTTTATTCCTTATAGCTATGGATGTTTCTCGTTCTCTGCTAATGCTGATCTTATTGCAATGGTGAAACATAAACAGTTATCTGATGATAAAACGAACTATAAAAAAGATGTTTCAACAGATTACATTAAAACCCTTAGGGAAGCTGATAAAAAAATATTGATTGAGGTAAAACAGTTATACGGTAGGTTTAACACTGATAATTTAATGAAGTTTACTTATTTAAATTACCCATATTATGCAATCAATAGTATCAAGGCGAAAGAGATTTTATCTGAAGAACAATATCAAAATGTCTTGTTGACAAAACCATTTAATACCCAGTTCATTTTATATACAATAGGTTATGAAGGAATATCATTGGAAGAGTACTTGAATAAACTTATCAAAAATGATATTAAAGTTTTAGTTGACGTAAGAAACAACCCAATGAGTATGAAATTTGGATTTTCGAAATCTCAATTAAAGAGTTATTGTGCTTACTTAAATATTAAGTATGTTCATGTTCCGGAAGTCGGTATTGAATCTGACTTGAGGCAACTGTTAGCTAAACAAAGTGATTACGATAACCTGTTTGATGAGTACCAAAACATTAATTTAAAAAAGACAAAGAGGTATCAAGAAGAAATTCTAAAATTGCTTATAGAAAATCAACGAATTGCTTTAACCTGTTTTGAATCTAACATTTGTCAATGCCATAGAAAACCATTAGCAGAAGCCATAATGAAACTACCTAACTGGAATTATGTACTGAAACATATTTAAAATGCCTCTAACCAAAGTTCTAATTGCCGTAAAGACTTACCCTACGCTTTCAACAAAGTATGATGAACTTGTATGCACAGCAGGTTTTCTTGAAGATGGTTCATGGATCAGAATCTATCCTATACCATTTCGTAAACTTGAATATGAGCAACAGTATAAAAAATATGATTGGATTGAAATAGACATTGAAAGAAATACATCAGATTTTCGTTTAGAAAGTCATAAACCAAAGTCCATAGATAAAGGCTTTAAAATCGTATCGAGGTTAGGAACAGATGATCATTGGAGGCTTAGAAGGGAAATCGTTTTAAATAATGTCAACACAAACATGACGGAGCTTATCAAATGTGCTAAAGAGGAAAAGAAATTTACTTCCCTTGCAGTTCTTAAGCCTCAAAAAATCCTTGATTTTAAGGTCGAGAGAGCTGAAAGAGAATGGGATAAGAGGAAGCTTGAAAAGCTCAAAGCAAATGCTCAACAATATAAACTTTTTGAAAATTCTGAAAACCCTTTTGAAGTTGTTCAAAAACTTCCTTATAAATTTTCATATCATTTTCTCACTGAAGACGGAATTGATAGAACACTAATGATTGAAGATTGGGAGATCGGTGCTTTATATTGGAATAGTTTAAAACGATATGAGGGAGATGAAAGGAAGGCTTGTGAGGATGTCAGAAAAAAGTATTTTGATGATTTTGCAAAAACGAAAGACCTCTATTCTTTCTGGGAACAACAAGAGAATTCCATTTAATTGCGCCTAATCCTTTTGTTATTATTGGAACATTCCATCCCACAAAACGAATTCAGCAAACACTATTTTAATTCATAGACATCTTTATGGATTCAGAAATACAAAGAGCCATTGATGAAGTAGGAAGAAATGTGATGCTACAACGGAATTATAAAGGCAAAAGCTTTGAAGATATAAATGATGAAACCGGCATCTCCATATCGAAATTAGCAGCTATTGAAGAGGGAACCATAGATTGTGATATACTTACCCTTCAACTCATTGCAAACTATCTCGATGTTGATGTGAGAGATTTCTTTGAGTGATTGTCTATTAGCTTTACAATCCTTTTTCGCTAACAAAGCCAATGAAACAAAAAGTAATGACAAAGACAGAGTTTTTACGTGCAGTACCTGACATTATAGAACATGGCACATGGGGATATGCAGAACTGGAAGTAAGGGAAGATAAAGACGGTGATAAGATCGCACAATACCGCGATAGACAAAAAGCTTCACATTTAGGTATTGTGGCAAAATCATGGGAAGAAGTATATAGGAAGATGTTCCTAATGTTGCCCAAACATGGTTATAATCTACCAGTATTGGAAGAATTACAAGTGGATGGTAAGGTAATCACATTTGCTATTAAGAAGTCAGGCAAACTACACTAAATTTATTATGAGAAGTCCTCAGAATCCTTCAAATCGAAGCGCAAACCCACAAGTCTTAACTAATGAAGAACAGAAGATACATTATGAAAGTATTTTAGAGTATCTAAAATATTGTGTGAGTATTGGTGCTGGTACAATTACAATAATTGTAGGGGTAGCAATTTACTTTACTTATTCCAGTGTTAAAGACTTGAAAGATGAGTTGAGAACAAATGCCGAAACCATTCAAAGCAACTTACAGAACAAAGAAAAGGAACTTCAGGATCGTCAAAATGGAATAGATAGTGAATTCAAGGAAAGGCAGAATACCTTTAAAGAAAAAGAGGATGAAATGAAATCTGAAGTATCCCAATACATTGCCTTAGCAAGGGATGAAATAAGTAACAGTAGGGATTTAGCAGATAAACAAATAAACAATATAAAAGATATAGCAACTCAACAAGCACAAAATCGAGTGGAGGAGGTATTTGATAGACGAAATTTAGAAGATTTTATTGAGGATGTTGCTGAAAAAAGAATTCAGCCTAAAGTTAACAGCATTGTTGATAGTAAATTTAAAAGGATAGACAGTTTAAAAGATCAAAAGATTGCCGATGAAATAAACAGTTTGACAAGGAATACCGGACTCTCGCGGTTACCAACATTAGATTTTATACAGGAAAACAGAGATCAGCTAAATGAAAGCCATTATAAAATGCTTGTCAATGCTTTTTATCATACCGATGAATTGTCACAATCAAAGTTGATAAATATCCTTTATCAAAGCGCATCTCCAGTTGTTACGCAGTTTTTCAAAAACGTTATATGGGATACAACGAATTGGTATTATAAAACATGGGGAATTGATCGTTTTCTCACTAAACCGAACGAACAAAGTTTGCAATTCTACATCAGCTATATGAAACCCCGCAGCGAGTCCGGTAATGACGGAAGGTATTTTGATCTTGTAAGTAAAATTAGCAAATTTGATATTGAAAGAACGTTAGACCTTTTAAATTCTAAAGAAGCAGTGGAACTTGCTCTAATTGGTAACAACCTTTATATGTACCAAAGAACAGTTGAAGATTTTAGAAATAAAATACGCAATGCTTTACAAGCAAACATTTCTGATAACAGGTTAGATGGAACTTATTTTTTTTCATTCAAGCCTTCATGGGTAGAATGGTATGATATGGACTTCCAACGTAAATCGGATTGGTATCACCCCAAAAACTAATAGCTTCAGTCAATGAGAAGTGGTAAACTTTTCAATCAAATCAATTAGGTAATAGAACTAATTTGTTCACCATCTAAGTTCACGTTGCTCAATAAGCTGGTTAACGTCCACTGATTTTTCTTAACCGAATCAGCAGGTTGGTTATCCGCGTAAAACTTTCCATGTAGCTTAATGCCGCTTACTAAGTTTACTTTCAACAGTACCGTTACTGCATCTTCTTTCCTATCCTCATTATATTTGAGTACATCTTCAGCCTTCATATTGTAAGATTGTCATTCTATAAATATGCAAATTGTATGCAAATAAAAAAAGCACTTATCAGAAAAACTGCATAAGTGCTTGATTTATAAGCTCCCGAAGCTAGACTCGAACCAGCGACCCTCTGATTAACAGTCAGATACTGTTGAATTCATATTGCTCTTCACTAACTGGCGGAAACCATAAGCATCCCTGAAAGTGAATACCATGTTGAACAAAGTTGAGGCAATTGTTTGTTATCCTTATATAAAAAATCTCGATAACCGCTTCCAGGATATCTTCTCAATACATTTTGCCTTACCGACTCACATTATTGCAAGATTTGTCTTGAAACAAGTCTTAGAATGAAGAAGCTCTGAACAATGTCCGTCTTGTTTCAGATTTATAAAAGCTGGGCATGTTGACGTAGTAACAAAATTACAAGTCTCATATTTCGCCCTACTGGGCAAGATATTTTATACGATGTTATCAAAGGTTGCAAGAGATTTAAAAATTCAAACTTGCATTGAATTATTTAGCGAATAATACCTTTAAGCTTTCAAATCCTATTGGAAAAAGTACTTTGGAAGGAAGAAAGCAACAATATTACTACACAAAAAAGTGAGTAAAATTTGCAACTCTATTAATATTTTAACTTCAACAATTGCTATAGTTAATATAAAAATGGATTTGAAATGTTTTGTACTTATAACAATGATTCAGAAAAAATTTTGAACTCATTTATGCCATCAACTTAGTATAAATAGATACTGCATAGTTTTATATTAAAATAAAAGGTTATCAAATTTTTCTTTAGTGGCCTATACTTCATAAATGGTTTCCTTATTCTCACTATCTTCATTTAGTGAAGAATTCTCTACAACATTTACCACCAACCAAGCAACAGGAAATACTTGAAATCGCCGACATCATTAAAGATGCAGCGAAGCCTGAAATGATTATTCTCTTTGGCAGCTATGCTAAAGGAACTTTCGTTGAACATCGTTACACAGCTAAGGACGGAACTAATTATGAATATATCAGTGATTACGACTTTCTAGTCGTTACAGAAAAGAACACTATTAAAGAATACGAGTTAGAAGACATTGTAAACAGTCGTACAAAAAGAACAAGACCTGACATAAATATTCAGCTTCATGAAATATCTTATGTGAATGAAGGTTTGGAATTTGGACAATACTTCTTTATGGATATTATAAAAGAAGGGATTTTGCTTTACGATACAGGTAAATTGCAATTTACTAAGCCAAGAGAACTTAGTAGCGAAGAACAAAATGAAATAGCTCAGCGATATTTCAACTTGTGGTATGAAAGCGCGAATGGTTTCCTTGAGACTGCTAAATATGATTTACAAAAAGGGTTATATAAGATTGGAGTGTTCGTTTTACATCAAGCTGTAGAAAATTTCTACAATACCGTTTTACTAGTTTATACAGGTTATAAACCCAAAACGCATAGTTTATATAAGCTTCGGAAAAACTCTAAACAGTTGTCAGAAAAATTGTTTCTAATATTTCCCATTGAGACAAATAAAGAAGAACAGAAACTATTTGACTTGTTGAAGCGTGGATATATTGATGCTCGCTATAAAAGTGATTTCATTATAACTGAAGAAGAGCTTTCTATATTAATAGGAAAAGTAGAAAAGATCAGGGACATCACACGAAATATTTGCCTTGTAAAAATTGATTCATTTAAACTTACCCTTTAGTACCTTTCTTAGTTTGTTTACTTTCAGTTGTAAACGGCTTTTCAGGCATGAAATCTTTTGGCGATAGTCCAAAGTGATCTGCCAGAGCATTGATGTGCCGAAGATTATATTTTCCTCTACTATTAGTGCTTTCTATGTCTCTTATGAAAGACCTAGAGACTGAAAGTATATCGCCTAATGCTTCTTGAGTTAAATCATTCGCAAGTCTTAACTCACGGACAAAGTCAATAACATATTGGTCGATAGAAGTAATATTCTCTTGGTCTCGCATTTCGAGGCGTAAGTAAGCGAGCAGAAAAAAATATTTTGGCGTTCATGTACGCCATTCTGAATTGTTAGTTACATTTGCTTGTACCTTGTTTCACTTTAATAACCATTACTGGAACCTGAGAATCTCCAAACAATGGGACACAAAGTAAAACACACAAAACTTATTGGGCGCAGTGGCGCTTCTTTTAGCCGGGACGTTTTCTCAGGTCTCAGTAACAAGGAAGTTCGCCCTGCGCCTTATTGTGCCTGCTATGCCGCCAAGCTGAACCAGGCAGAGCTATCGCAATACATGCACCGCATCCTGTCCGCCAACCTCCCCTACTACACCGTCTTAGCCAGGTTTCAAAACAAGCCTTTGTATATCCCCCGCAACGGGCGGGATCTTAAAAACTACCGGTTATTCTCACGCCTTACTGCCAGCGGACTGGCGATATTAAAAACGCAATTCGCCAAAAAGCCGAAGAACCCGGTATAAACTTATGGCTGCTAACCCGGTTACCGGAAGTTGTAGAAGATTCCTTCATGCCCAAGGTTTTGTACCCTAACAGCGTCAAGCCTGACAACTTCCTCCCAACCGGCGTCCCTCTTTATTGATTTTTCCTTCACATGAGAAACTGCATCTGCAATGAAACCGATATATTGCTTACGGGCACTGCTATGCCCCCTGCTGATGATGGTAGCGAGCATCGCCACCGCACAAACAAATACCAGACTGACCTTTACTGGGCAGGTTACCAACGCCGACACTAAAAAAGGCGTGGAAGACGCCACCATAACCAATCTCATTACCCGCAGCCAGACTCTGACCGATGAGAGCGGCAACTTCACAATTACCGCTATCGACAGCGATACGCTGCTGGTAAGCTGCATCGGATACCAAAGCCGGAAGATTTTGCCTGGCTTGAAGGGCATCAGACTCCAGGTGGAGCTAATCCCCATCGCCGGGCAGTTACAGGAGGTAACCGTTAACACGGGCTATCAGCGGTTGCCGAAAGAACGGGCGACAGGCTCGTTCGACGTAGTGAACAACACACTCTTAAACCGCCGGGTAAGTACGGGCGTGCTTGACCGCATAGAGAATCTGACACCAGGTGTACTCTTCGACCGGAATGCAGGCGCACCCGATGCCCTGCTGATACGGGGACGAAGCACCATCTACGCGAATGCAGCCCCGCTTATCGTGGTAGATAACTTCCCATACGACGGTGACATCAGCAACATTAACCCGAACGATGTAGAGAGTGTTACCGTGCTGAAGGATGCCGCAGCTGCCTCTATATGGGGCGCACGGGCGGGTAACGGTGTGATTGTAATCACCACTAAAAAAGGAAGAACGGCGAAGCCCCGTGTAGAAGTGAACAGCAGCCTGACGCTGGTGCAGAAGCCGGACCTGTTCAATGTGAGTTTGATACCGAGTGCCAACTATATCGAGCTGGAGAAATACCTGTTCCAGCAGGGCTACTATACAAACGATGAATTCAACAACAGCATCAACTACGGTCACCCGCCTTTTACGCCGGTAGTAGAACTGCTGATAGCGCAACGTGACAGCCTGATACCGGCAGCGGAAGCGGAAGCGCGTATTGAAGCCTACAAAGGCTTTGATGCAAGGAACGACATTGGCCACTACCTGTACCAGACGGCGGTGAACCAACAGCACGCCATAAATGTAAGCGGCAGCAACGAGAAGCTGAGCTACTACACAAGCGCCGGGTGGGACAAGAACGTGGCGAACCTGACCGGGGCAGATTACGACAGGGTGAGCCTGCGTAGCGGGAACACTTTTCGTATCGGGCGGAAACTTCAGGCGGATGTGGGGCTGAGCTATATACAGAGCCTGACGGAAAGCGGCGCCAACCCCGGCTATGGGCTTACCAACGGTGCGGGCAAAGGACTGTACCCTTACGCGCAACTGGCGAACACAGACGGCAGCGCCGCCACGCTGGTAAAAGAAAATAGTACAGCATATACGGATACAGCAGGGAACGGACAACTGCTTGACTGGACGTACCAGCCGCTGGCGGATATAAACAAAGAGATTCACCGGACGAGGTTGACGGACGTAGTGGCTACGGCGGGATTGCACTATGCCCTGACGCAAAGCCTGAGCGCGGACATCCGCTACCAATATGAGAACACAGCTACAGAGTACCACAATGAATACATGGCAGGCAGCTATTACGCGCGGAGCCTAGAGAACCAGTTCTCGATAACCGATGGGGAAACAGGCGGGGTAGTGCGCCCTATTCCGCCGGGTGGCATTTTAGATGCTACGGAAGCGACGGCGACCTCGCACCAGGGACGGGCGCAGGTGAACTACGCCCACCGCTTTAGCCGGCATGATGTGAACGCACTAGCCGGCTATGAGATGCGCAGCCTGCTGGGAACGGGCAACAGCTACCGGCTGTATGGCTACGAGCCGGGGAAAAGCAGCGTGGCGCAGGCAGTGGACCTGTATAATTTTTACCCGCTACGGACGAACATTTATGCCACTGCAATGATACCGAACCCCGCCTCTGTGAGCGCTACGGCTGACCGGTTTTTGTCGTATTACGCGAATGCTTCCTACACCTATGACGACAGGTACACCCTATCGGGGAGCGTGCGGCACGATGCGGCGAACCTGTTCGGTGTGAACGCCAACGAGCGGGGCACACCGCTATGGAGCGCCGGTACTGCCTGGGCGGTAAGCAGTGAGCCCTTCTACAAAGCTTCCTGGCTGCCCCTGCTGAAGCTGAGAGCTACATACGGATATAACGGCAACATATCGCGCTTAGCGACAGCTTACACGACCGTGAGCGCGTTTTATGCCTACTCTACCAATGCACAGGCGAACCTGGTGCAGAACCCGCCGAATAAAGACCTGCGCTGGGAGAAGGTGAAGATGCTGAACATAGCCATGCAGTTTGCTACCCGTAAACAATGGCTTAGCGGCACGGTGGAGTACTATCATAAGAACTCGACTGACCTGCTTGGACAGGCGCCGCTGGACCCGACGCTGGGCGTGACCTTATCCTTTACAGGCGGACCGAGCTACTATTACGGGAACGTGGCAAGCCTGACGGGTAACGGATTGGATGTACAGATGACAAGCCGGAACCTTGATAAGACATTTAAATGGTACACGGATGCCATTGTGAGCCATGCGACGAGTACGGTAAAGGATTACCTGCTGCCTCCCGCCAGCGGAAGCAGGTATCTGCAGAGCGGACAGATTACACCGGCTGAAGGGAAACCCGTATTTGCCGTGTACAGCTACCCGTGGGGCGGGCTGAACCCGCAGACGGGTGCGCCGCAGGGATACAGCGGCGGGAAGACGAGCGAAGACTACGCCTTGCTGCTGTCGGCACCGCTGGATAGCTTGATTTATAACGGTCCATTGCAACCACAATGGTTCGGGGCACTTCGCAATACGTTTTCATGGAAGGGGTTTTCACTTTCAGTGAACATCAGCTTTAAACTGGATTATTATTTCCGCACAATCTCTGTTGCTTACAGTGATTTATACAGCCGCTGGACAGGCAGCGGTGACTATACCAACCGGTGGCAGAAGCCGGGCGATGAAGCGCATACGCATGTGCCCTCGGCCGTGTACCCGGCAGATGGTCACCGGGACGCTTTTTACGCAGGCTCAGGGGTACTGGTGGCACGGGGCGATAATGTGAGGCTGGAGGACGTAACACTGAGCTATGATGTAGATAAGGAACAGAAGAAATGGCTGCCATTTGCACACGTGCGCGTGTATGGCTATGCCGGAAACTTAGGGGTGTTATGGCTCAAAAACAAGGCAGGTATTGACCCTTATTATAACAACGTGCCGCGGGCGGGAAAGAGTGTTTCGCTGGGGGTGAACCTGAGTTTTTGACCACCTTGTAGTCATTTGTGTTTTGAGCTACTCTCTGCTACTAACAAAGAATACAGTCCCGCTTGAGGGCTGGTGACGCACTTTTTAAAAGATAATTTATGAGCAAGCGATTGATGCATTTCGGGAGACTTCTTTTTTTATGCCTAGTTATCGGCGGGTGCGAGAAGTCGGGCTTCCTGGACCAGAGACCGGATAACAGTTTGATCGTGCCAACAACGCTGGAGGATTTGCAGGCACTGCTGGATAATGATTTCATGATGAATGGGATTGGGAGTAACGGATTGATACCGGGGCTGGGGGAAATCGGGGCTGATAACTATACCGTTTCGGAAAGGACATACAGTAGCGTACTGACACCCTTATATAAGAACAGCTATATCTGGGCGAAGGATGTGTATGGCGGGGAGACGATAACAGACTGGAGCTTTCCATACCGATGTGTGCTATACGCCAACATTGCCATGAGCGGGTTGCAAAACATTACTCCAACACCAGCTACGCAGGGAGGCTGGAACAACATAAAAGGAAGCGGGCTCTTCTATCGGGCACATATGTTTTACCAGCTTGCGCAAGTGTTTGCGCCGCCCTACGACAGCCTTACTGCGGATCAGGAACCGGGTATTCCGCTGCGGATGGAAGCGGACATTAATGAGCCGATACAGCGGGCAAGCGTGAGGGAAACCTACCGGCAGATCATTGCGGACTTAGAGGCAGCTTTGCCCCTGCTGCCCTTGACGCCGCTGTATAAAACACGCCCCGGGAAGCCAGCTGCTTATGCCCTTCTGGCAAGGACTTATTTAGCTATGGAGGACTATGCAGATTGCCTGCGGTATGCAGACAGCAGCCTGCAGTTGTATTCGACCCTGCTTGACTACAATACGGTGGATACGACGCAGACTTTTCCATTTACCAAGTTCAACGACGAAGTACTGCACAGTGATATGATTCTATCGGTGGATGTGCTGCCAGTTGTTCCTACGCTAAATATTGTTGACAGTTCTCTGTACCACTCATACGCAGATAATGACCTGAGGAAGGTATTGTTCTTTAAACCGTTCAACGGGATGCTTTCTTTCTGCGGAACATATGACGAAGAGATCTACCTGTTTGGGGGACTGGCTACTGACGAGGTATGGCTGATGCGGGCGGAATGCTATGCACGTGCGGGTAATGTACAGGGGGCTATGAAGGATTTGAATACGTTGCTGGCAAAGCGGTATGTATCAGGAACTTTTACTCCCATAACAGCGCAGGATGCAGAGCAAGCCCTTACACTGGTGCTGACGGAACGGCGAAAAGAGTTACTGATGCGGGGACTGCGATGGACAGACCTGAGGAGACTGAACCGTGACAGCCGCTTTGCGAAAACGCTTACCAGAATGGCAAACGGCAATACGTATTCGCTGCCACCCAACGATCCCCGGTATGTATACCCGATCCCTGACGAGGTAATTTCCTTTAACCCGGCTATGGAGCAAAACCCAAGGTAGATATACATGACCCAATGAATATTTCAACAGATTAAACGGGCAACTATGATAATGATAATTCGAGGCAGGATATACTTGTTGGTGGTGTTATTCAGTTTGATACATACGTATTCTTATCCGCAGATATTCCCCTTGCGTGCCCTGCATGTGGGGGACACTCTCCCGGGGTTGGAATTGCAGGTGCTGAACGGCGGGCTGACACGTGTTACCCTTCCCGATACCGTTCACAGGCTTAGCCTGCTTTCTTTCTGGTCGCCCTCCTGTTCCTTTTCTACCGGTGAGCTGTACCGGCTTGCCAGGTTGCAGCAAAGCTACCCGGCTATGGATATATTACCGGTTGGGTTTGATGTGGAACAGGGAACCACGGTGGAAGAATTCATAACGCTGAAGCGTAAAACTAAAAAGCCTGTTCCTTTGCGCACAGGGGTGCAATCGGTTAGAGATAGTGTTTTGACCCGCTTATTCCCTTTCCGCGGAGTGCCGCACTATGTATGGCTGAATGAAAAAGGAATTGTACTGGGCATTACGGATGACCTGGCAGTGAATACCCGGAATATCGAAGCCGGCTTGCGGGGAGAACCGATGCATTTGGCATTGAAGTATTTTGACCCTTCTTTTGATGCGTTTAAGCCGCTGCTTGTAAACGGCAACGGTGGCAATGACAGCACATTTGTTTACCGATCTTTATTCACTTCTTATAATCCCGGGATTGATCTGCCGCAGATTGCGATTACCGATTCGGTAAAGACCCGCATCGCAGTAGGTAATATGACACCTTACGGACTGATACTCGCAGCGCTGTCAGGTATACCAAATATGTTTGGGAAGCTGGGGTATGATCCATTGAGAAAGCGGGTGCTGATAGAAACCGGTAGCAGGCTGTTTGATTTAAAACGTCAGGAATCGCTCCAGCACGATGATACACGAAGAACGGAATACCAGCAGCAGGAATTTTGTTACGAGCTTTTACTCCCTTCTGAATTCAGCGTAGAAGAAGGATACCGGAAAATGCTGGCTGATGTGTGTTCCTTTTTTAAAATCAAAGTGAGCGTTCAAAAAAGACAAATTCCCTGTTTGCTGCTGACCGCGAATCATAAGAGAAAACTTCTGACAAAAGGCAACCCAACCCTTGCGAACATATCAGAAGACAAACTTTCTTACCGCTTCGGTAACTGCACGGTTGATAGAATCATTTCGTTTTTTAATGCTTGCCTGCAGGTGCCGTTTATTAAAAATGAAACAGGGATTATGAAACCTGCCGATTTAGAGATGGATTTGAAAAGCCTTTCGTCTGTGAAAGAACTACAGATATGCCTATCAAAATATGGATTGCATTTGCAAACGGGAACTGCCTATGTAGATGTGCTAGTGATAGGTAAAGAATAATAAATGATATTGACTTCTTGTTATGTAAAAGGCTGTCATAAAGATGACAGCCTTTCTGATGTAAGAATACTCAGTTTTTCCGGTGCGTTACCGGTGGTGTACCCTTGCCCTGGTACTGTACCGGTGAAGAGCCTGGAACCGGCTCATAAGCCGTGAAGCCTGATGAACAAAGATTGGTAGCTCCGCCGCAGATAGCCGGATCATTTGTCATGGCTGTCGGAACTGCGGATTGCGTGATCTGGTTGCCACTTGCATCATACTGAAACCAATAATAAGTCAGTTTCGGAGACTTATCGGCTTTAGTAAAAGCGACTGCACCAAATGCGAGCATAACCGCAAAAACTCCCATTAAAAACTGTTTCATGTTGAACCTTTTAAAATAAATGAATTGCCTACTTTTTTCTACAGGTGTTCAGCATCATGCCTGCTTATTGCAATAAAGAAGATTGTGTTTATGACTATGATCTCTGTGCGGTCCTCTTCAATCTGAAACCAGCTGGACTATTCAAAGTTGATTGCGGTTCTTCCGCTTTCCTTCTTTCGAGACGGACACCTACCAGCGACAGGATAATAAAGACCAAATTGAACAGAATGTGCTGTTGCCATGTCAGGCTGGAAATGACCCCTCCGCATGAACAGGGGAGATTACTCTCCGTAGCCACCATAACGCAGAGATAAACGGTAAAGCAAATGAGCAACAAAGACGATGCATATAGTCCAACCTTTCTTGTTGCCGGAACAAGAAGACATCCTGCCACACAAAGCTCAGCAAGTGGTATAACAACAGCCAGTAGAGGAGCCGCCTCTTTAATAAAAGGGTAAATGGACAGTTGTGCGCGAAAAAAATCGAACTCTGCCAGTTTATTACCGGCTGTATAAGTGAACAAAAAAATCAGGAGCGCCGGAACCAGTTGTTTTGTGTATAGCCTTTCCATACGGGTCTTCCTTTTTTTTATGAAGGGTTTAGTGTTGCCTTGATCTGAGTGCAAGCTACACAACGCAGATACTCCAATCGGAACGAATAGTTATGAAAATGGAATTATGATTTTTGTCTCATTTGTGCGCGGTATCTGTAAGGGCTGATACCGTATATCTTTTTGAAAGCAGCTGAGAAGTTAGCCGTATTTCTATACCCTGACTGTCGACCGACCTGGTGTATGGGTTTCAGCGTTTTCTCCAGTGCAGTTTTGGCAATCAGCATACGCTGCTGTAACTGATACCCATAGACACCAATCCCGTAAATGGTTTTGAATCCCTTTTTCAGCTTGAGCTGGTTGATGCCGGCTTTGCGGGATAGCTGGGCAATCGTAAGATGCTCCAGCAAATGAGTATCTATGTGTTGCTTGACAGCATGGATACAGTCTACATCATGAAGACTGAAAGGCAGGGTTATTTTTACGGGTATATACTCACTGAAGAAAATCTGTAATACTTCTGTAAACAACCCTTGAAAATAGCCTTCTCTCATAGGTGTGAATGGCGTATGAAGCAGCCCATATATCTTCTCCGCCAGCAAGATTGAAATGGCATGATCAGGTGAAACGATGTTCTGCCCAGCGCGTATGTTTTCTTCCAGGTCTTCCAGCGCGGGAAAATAACCCAGCACCGAACGGGCAAACAATAAGGGATAGACAATGGTTATTGTTTTCAATTCTGTTTGTTCAAATAACCTGATATGGGTCTCCTTTTCTGCCAGGGATAAAACAGCATAGCGATTGGGGTGATCGCACTCAGATAGCAGGGAACCAGACTTCATTTTATAAAGCGCCCGGAGATTAATTTGTACCACGAAAAAAGAATCCATGCCGGTAAGAGACAGGTTGAGTTCACCTATCAATCTGGCTACCGTATAATACATGCTGATGCCGTTAACGGTGATACGTTGCGTGCTCATTGTACCATACTCACCCGTGGCACTAGAGATATCACTCCCCGGCAACCAATCCTTCATAAATTCTTCAGGAAGGTTTGCAGAGAGAACTGCAGGAGACTGGATCCGCACATGTATCGTATCGTTCGATGACTGACTGATGATTCTGAGCTTTAGAATCAGAGTCATCATTTTCTTAGCCAAGTCGGATGGATACGTAGCTGTTTTCGTAGAAGTACGACTGGATTTTCGTAGTTCTACCCGGTTCGTCGCAGGTTATTGGTAGTGACTTGTTCTTAAATCTAAAATTATGAGTACCACCAATCACCGGATTACTTTAAGCGCTGCCGTTGCCCTGACGAAACTCTACAGGGATAACCGTCCTGAGAATCTTCCTATTTGCGAGACATTCGAATCCGCGGCTGTTCTTTCTTTGTTATCAGAAACGGGATGCCAATATTTAAGAGTCTATTACGGAATGGATGCAAACAACGACATTCACGCCGTTCTGGTAGGTGCCGATGAGCAGAATGCGGATTTATTACCCGCCTCTGACGAGGAAACAGGTACAGGAGTAAACGAGATTCTGGAAGACGGATATCGGTGTCCCCGAAATTGTCCGCCAGCTTCCAAATTAAATAGCTAATGACAGGTTACGTTCTGGATATCGTTTTGAATCATTCGATTGCCTTACCGGCAATAGCAGGGATAGTAAGAGTGAAAACAGTTTGTAAGTCTTACTGTCCCTTCCTTCTTTTTCTATGGCTTGGTTTATTGAATGAAACAATCAGCCTGATACTTATTTATCAGACAGGAAATAACCTGGCGACTTCCAACATTTATGTGTTACTTGAATATCTCATCCTTCTATACCAGTTTCATCTCTGGAGTGGCGACAGTGTGAAGAGACTGGCATTATTAAGCGGTAGCGGCATTTTTGTATGGGTGTTAGACAATTTGCTGATTCACTCTCTGAACAACAGCAATTCTATCTTCCGGAGTTTGTATTCATTCGTTCTATTGTTGTTAAGTATTGACAAGATCAATAGCCTTCTGATTTTTGAGAAACGTAGTTTACTGAAAAATCCTACGTTTTTAATCTGTACCGCTTTCCTGTTTTATTACGGATTCAAATCCTTTTTCGAAGCGGTAAATATCTTTGACCTGGACTTTAGCGATATGTTTTATCGTTATTTATGGGTTTCATTGTCTATTATTAACTGCATTGCAAATATTATTTTCACGTTGGCTATTCTATGGGTTCCAAAGAGACAAACTTTTTTTATACTATACTGATTGCAGGTAGCGTCTTTCTCCTGGTGTTTCTTGCTTTTATGGTCACCATATTTAAATACAGGAAGAAAGGTTTTACAAGCTACCTCAAAAAAGTGGCTACCGACTTTACAATGCTTGAACTGGAAAAGAAACGGATCGCAACGGATGTCCATGATGGGATCGGGTCAAACCTCTCTGCCGTAAGGCTGTTGGTCGATGAATTGCTGGCTTCAGAAAGAACAGATGTTGTGCTAAGATCGAAACTTACGACAACGCTTCAGCAGATGTCAGTTTCAGTAAGAGAAGTATCAAACCATATGATTCCGTATGCCCTTCAGAGGGAAGGACTGGTAACAGCAATTACAGAACTGACCGGGCGTTTGTTTCATAATCCAGCAATAAAAATCACCACCCGACTTTTACTTCACAATGATCAGGTTACGGAAGAGACTGCTTTACAGATATACCGGATTGTTCAGGAACTTCTTAATAACATTATTAAGCATGCGAGAGCCAGCTCCGTTCATATCTCTTTAGAAGAGTATAAAGAAACAATAGTCCTGACGATTCGTGATAATGGTGTTGGATTTGACAAACAGAAAGTTCAAAAAGCTTCGAAAGGAATTGGTCTTCTCAGTGTATCCAGCCGGGTAATTTCATTGCACGGGAACATGTATCTCACGACTTCTGCTGGCAAAGGCACAGAGTACGTAATAGAATTACCCCTTGCTGATGATATGCTCGGGCGCCGGATATAATTTATTTTTTACTGCGTAGATACCTATGCCAACAGAATGCCTGACTTTCATTTTCATCAGAATTTTACTCCTGTGTTTTTCGATGGATCTGACTCCGATGTGGAGAATGGCAGCGATCTCATCACTCGTTTTTTCTTCACAGATATAATGAATGATTTGTTTTTCGAATACTGTAAATAAATCCGGATTTACTTTCGCAGAGTATGGATTGAAACTGCTCTTCTTAAGTATTCTCGCAAGGCTGCTTGTTGTTTGACTACAATAGTAGAACTCACCCGCATACACTGTTTTTATCGCATCGATTATTTCTTCTTTTGGGACATCTTTCAAAATATATCCTTTAGCACCCGCCTGAATAGCATCTAAGACAAGATAGTTATTGTCAAAAGTTGACAAGGCCATGCATTTGATATTTTGATTTATTTTTTGAATCTCAGCAATGGCCTCTACCCCATCCATAACAGGCATTCTGATGTCGGTTAATATCACATCCGGCTGATGTCGCCGAACCAGCTCAACTAATTTCTTACCATTGGTAGCAGTCGCCAATACTTCAATATCACTGGTATTATTCAGATTTCTTTCCAATCCATCCACATAGATGTCATGGTCATCAGCAATGATAATTCTAATTTTCTTCGTCATAATTATTTGAATTTGGAAAGAGAGATAAAATTACGATTTGAATGGAGTATACGCGTACACAAAATCTGAGTTTGACGAAAAATAAATGATTATCCTGTTTGTACGATGGCGATCCAATCTCATTAGGTTGCTTTAGTGCCCTTCCCAAACGGTCCAAGTAAAAAGGTAGCCAGCCATCTTTGATCTGTCCATAAATAAGTTTAGGTAGAGAAATGACTTGCTTTCAAAGCAGGAATCAAGACAGGTTTTTACGTATCAGAATGCAATCCCGCTATTAAACGGGTCAAAATACCCTGCTGATTAATCCTTATTCAGTATCATTATAAACAATAAAATTGCGGCTGAAAGAAGGCTTGTTTTGATACCGCAGAGATGTTCCCGATAAATTTCTATCATAACTCTTTTACAGGGGTAGAGTGAATGAACAAATATATATTAGTTCCAAACCCTGTTATCGTTGAACAACTTTTTGTCAGCAAACTTCTGATTACGAACTCAATATCCTGGAAGCGATATGATCAAGCAACTTTGCGTTCTCTTTTACATATGCCAACCCGGCCTGATACAGATTGTTGATGTTGTCTGTTGTTGCAATGTCCATCTCGGAGCAAGCTTCTTTCAATCCGGGTTCGAGACGGTAATAGTCAGCTTGATCTGCAGGATTATCTAATGTAAGATACATCTGCCGCAACTGATAATCCACCGTTTCTGAACTCCCTGACATGAGGATATCAATCACAGGTTCCAACCACTCAATTTCTCCCGCCGAACGGAACTTATCGTAATGATATTGTTTCCTGACTGACCCGGTTCCAAGTGAGACAATAATCATATCTTTTGCTGAGGGTTTATTAATGCTTCCAAAGTTTATTTTTCTGGCTTCAGCATAAGCACAAAGTGCCGGGTTGTTGGCAAACATGCCACCATCAATTAATGTATAAAGCTGATCGCTCATCGACTTGATATGAGCTGGCTGGAAATAAGTAGGGGCAGCTGACGTGGCTCTCGCTACATCCTTTACTTTAAAATTGTAAATATTATCGGCCTTGGCATCTACACTTGTAAAGAAGACCGATCTTCTGTCGGTAATGTCATAAGACGTTATCAAACAAGGTTTGACCAGGTTGTCCAGTGTTTCATCACCAAAATACTCTTCAAACAGTTTGTATATCGCATGATCAGAATATTTTTCGTGGATGATACCATCGCCGCTTGTAATTCTCCTGAATAGAGTTCTGTCAAATATCTCAGATCCATGCTTTATATACAGGTCAACCGCTTCTTCAGCAGAATACTTTGGCTTGCCTTTGTCGTCAGGCATGAGGTAGAGGCAGGATAAAATACCACCCGTGCTGGTGCCTGCGATAAAGTCAAAGTAGTCGGATAACTTTAACTCACTATTGTTGTCTAGTCGCTGAAGACTTTCTTCTAATCGTTTGAGAATAACCCCCGGCAGAATCCCTCTGATTCCACCACCATCGATAGATAAAATTTTGACCTTTTTCATGGAATTATTTTAAAATGCTTTGAATGGGAGCAGTATAAACCTATACAATAGAAAACCTATAGCGATAAAATCAGGAAAACATCCAAATCAAAATTAAAGTTTGCCCCTCAACAAATCGCGCAGCCGAATACTGTTTATAATATTTTTAGTGCCAGGCAGAAAGAGAAGCTCTGCTTTATCCGACAAGTCAAAGTGATCTTACTAACCAGCATAGCCGCGTGTTGAACGCCTGCGATCTTTAGATTGGTTGCATCGCGGGACTTATTACGATTCGCAGATTATCGTCGTCACAACGCTTAAAAACCTTTTTTTGATTGTAAATAAGCTATAAATTTACCGAAACATTCATCACCCCGATTTATTACATTATGGCTCTTCAGCAACCTAAAAACAACGACTTCGTTGGTGGGTTCACTTATCTTGTTTTTGATGAACCTATGCGGGATTTTGACCTCACCATCAACGATGCTAATTTTCATTACGTTAAAGACGACAAAGGCTATTTCGTTGACTTAAACTACATCATTCCCGGACAACCGATTCACATTGTTGTCAGTATTCCGAAAGAAGACGAACCTTCCGTTCAAACGGTTTTAAACGAAGTCACAGTTTTCAAACCTTCCCATGATACGGGTGGAATGGGAGCTACCATAATCCGCAACAAAGCTGGTCAGATCATTGGAACCTTTTTTAAATTTTGGCTGCCTGAGGTTAGAAGTGTTTACGTGCGTGGTTCTTTTAATAATTGGCTTGATAAGAACCGGTTGAACCAAATTGATCACAGTGGTTATTGGTATGGATTCTCAGAACAAGCGCGCCCCGGTGATGACTACATATTTTTTGTGTATGTGGATGACGGGCAATTTGATGAGGTATCAGACCCGGCGGCAAGAGCAACAAAAAAAACAAGACATAACTCAGACGATGATAATGATGCTAACGCGATTATCATCGATTCCGAATCCTATAAATGGCAATTCGATACCTGGTATCTTCCGCAACGCCGGGAATTTTCAAAGCATATTATTTATCAACTGCATTGGGGAACTTTCTTACGCGCTGATGACAGGCAACCAAATTTTGAAACATTCGTAGCAGGCGATAATGAAAACACCCAGCGGGAAAATATACGCTGGAAATTAGCGTACATACAGGATTTGGGTTTTACGGCTATCGCATTCTTGCCACTTCACCAGGCATCCGGCAGTTATGATGCAGGATACAACCCAAGCTTCTTTTTTGCGATTGAAACGGCCTACAGCCGGGCTGGCAATGCCCTTACATTGACAGATGATCTAAAAATGTTGATCGATGAGGCGCACCGGTTAGGCTTAGCTGTCTTTTTTGACGCCGTCATTAACCACCTTTCGAAAGACTACAATCGTTCTTCTTTTTCGCAAAATTTCTTAAAGGATTATTACATAAAAGAGAATGCTCCCTGGTCAAATAATAATTTATGGGGTGACGAAGATTGGGGTCCGGATCCTGATTTCGACAGGACAGAAATCCGCAATTTGCTGGGCGATTGTATTCGCATGTATTTTGAAGAATACCACATTGATGGCGTCCGTTTTGACGCCACTAAAACAATCCCTGATCATGCTCTCAAACCGATGATTGGAAAGCTTATCGATGAATATAAAACACAAGGCAAATTTTTGATTGCAGAGCATATCGACTACAATCCATTTCCATATATTATTGAAGATATTGGCTTTAATGCATGCTGGTATCAGCCGGCTTACAACTTATCCTATTCTTCGATTTTTGGCTATGGGAAACAAGGAAGTTTAAGTGATCTGCGCACATTGTTTGAGACGGATGCTGATGGCAATCAAACAACCGCTCTCAAATATATTTTGGGTTCGCACGATGAAGTATGGATTAAGAGAAAAGGCATCCCCTCGATAGTAAAACTTGGCGGCGCGAATAATTTTTATGCGCTCTCAAAAATTCGCTTAGCCTATGCATTGAATACCTGCTCTTTGGGTGTGCCGATGTTATTCATGGGCACTGAGAATCTGGCACCGATCATCTGGGATAATTATGACGGTTACAATGGTGCAAACGGCACAACGCCTGGTCAGGGAATGGATTGGCAACCGGCAGAAAATAGTGCTGCCTGGCAATTCAAAAAGATGATTAAACAATTAAATCAGCTTCACACCGAATCAGGGGCTTTTCGTTTTGGCAACAATGAATGCGAGCTTGTTCACTACGATGAAAGCAACGGCATCTTAGGTTATAAACGATGGGATTATTCCGGCTGCGTGTTACTTATCATTATCAATATTTCAGACAATCAATGGGAACATAAAGACTATCAAATTAATTGCGGAATAATGAACAGTGTTTGGCGCGAAATATTCAATACACAAGTAGAAGACTTTGGTGGGTGGCAAAACTCTGGTAACTCGGAACCTGGCTTTTATCCGAACGCTGATTTTGCGGGATTGATGCAAGGTATAAACCTTCCAAAGTGGAGTTTGCTTATCCTAAAACAAAGGTTGTAAAAATATCAATTCCCGATCTTCGATTTTCCATTTAATTCGAATGCTATTTATCCGAAGGCGAGGCATTTCAGGATCTAATTGACAAAACCAATGCTTTCCTTAAGCATCAAACGAGATTTGGGAGACGAATACATTTCTCTCATTACCAGCAATTTCATTCTCCTTCTCCTGCCCGTTAAAGCCATAGCGATAACCAGAAAGCGTCCTTTCCGGCATCTGCATACCATAAGGATAGTAGTCCGTGGCACTTATCACTTCTGCTTCATACGAATCCGTGTTTATGCCATCTAGCGAGATCTGTTGTCTTCTGTCGATCACTGTTGCCAGCACATTACTCAGATGATTGGTCAGCTCATACTGCCGGGCACCTCTGGTAAAAAAATTTGATGAAGACGGCTGAAACTCACTGCCTATTTCTTCATCATCTAGCTGGTAAGACCGCACATCGATTGTTCTTATCACACCGAGACGACTAATGCCGTACAAGTAAGTTTCAGTATTGGTGATTATATCTCCCTTATCAGCGTATAGCCTTTTTTAATCATCCGGAAGGCATCGAACATCTGTATTTAAACTCAAAAGGATTTAAATCAGAAAGGAATATCGAGGACCAGGAAGCAAGATAAGTTCTTAGTCTGTTGTTTAGCTCTGGGATTATTTGAAACTTGATCTTTACGTTTATCCTGTTTAACAAAACCGAAATAAATTACGATAAAGTTTTCCATTTTTTATCGTTGAACATATATTCAATCTATTGCCTCCTTAATCGAATAATAAAATAAATCTCATATTTAAAAGAGATTTACATTTAGTAAATATTTTATTCTATGTCTACAAAACTAAATGTGCAAACAACACCTAACATTAAAGAAGAAAAAGAAGAAAAAAAGGATAAAGCTGATTTCATAACGGACTTAGCGGAACAACTTGCCTATAATTATTTGTCAAGTTCATTTGGAGACGACGATAAACCAGATCTCCATCTCCACATGAAAGAAATATGCGAAGACAATGTTAGCCAAGGAAATGGAAATATGAGCTTTGCAAAAATGTTTCAAAAAGGAGACAGAATAAGAAACATTCTCCTTATTGGGGCAGGCTCCTCTTATGATGTGTACAAAGGCATCCCTGTAGGCAAGGGACTCATACAGGAAGTAAAAGAGCGATATGTAAAAGAGATAACAGCCATTGATTTTTTATCGGAAAAATTCCAATCACTTGAAAATGATATAAAGGATATTACCGGCGAGACCGATTTGAACTTTGAAAACTATTTATACATACTCAGCGAGCATTTTGTAACTCAAAAAGACTTGAGAGAAAAAATTAAAGAGATGACAGGATTTAAATATGCTGTATCACTCTTTAATGAAATCGTTGCCCACATGTTAAAGCACTGCTTTATTGACGTTGTTATAAACATGAATTTTGAAGAGACCTTAGATCAGGTAATAAAAGAAGAAATCGGTAACCCAAATTATATCAATGTATTGTCCGATGGAGATTGTGTTGATCTGGAGGATGTGCTTGTAGACGGCAGGCTTAAAACTCCTTTCTACATCAAGCCACATGGTACATTCGGACATAAATCCACCTTACGTTTTACCGACCGTCACTATTTAGATTTACCAGAGGATATAAAACAATTACTTCAGGCACTTCTGAGCGGAAAAAGATCAAACAGCAGAAGGTCTATTGAACGGATCAACCTGATCTGCGTTGGGTATGCAATGCAAAGTTTTGAACTGAACAAAATCATCAATAAAAGTTTACCGGAGGAATCGGTAATCTATCATATCGATTTTTCATTTTTAGAAGAAGAGAAATTTAAAGAGAAATTTCAAATATTTACAGATAAGGCACTTCGCAAAGGAAGGAAGCATGATGACTATTACAAAACATTTTCAACACAAAGCTTTTCGCAAAACACTGTACAAAAATCAAATAAGGCACAGCTTACTAGTTCTGATAATCAACCGGTTGATATCAACAATAACGCTAACAATCTGACACCCTCATTAGGAGAACTGTTTAGTATACTGTGGCGAGCGCAGTACAATATGTTTAAGAAGGCTTACAAGCCTAGAAGCATAGTAAGGCACGAAATCATTTCTTACTTATTCTACAATCCTTGGCTGGGAAGAGTACAAAATCAGGATTCCATAGAAGAGAGAAAAAAGCTGAGAAAGCATTTAAGTAAAAACATAGAAGAACACCCAAAGTTTTTTTTAGACAGGGTCATAGTCGAGATGGCTATTATCCTTAACAGGAACAATGGAATTCTTGATATGGCAGAATTATTAAAAGGAAGGGTTGGTACATACTATAAAAAATATGAAGAAACATTCCTTCGCAACCCAAAGACAATAAAAAAGCGATTTACGATTTACGAGATACTGGAAGAATTCACAGACATTGTTGAACCTCAAAAAGCTTTTCAAAAAATAATTGCCGCCGAGGGCAATACGGTCTCGCTTTTCACTCTTCAAACACTTCTCCAAGAGAATTATACTGATTTGGATATTATCGAGATATCTGAAAAATTAATTCAAAACTTCAAGACGGTACGGATAGAGGATGAATGTGATATTACCCTTGCTGACAAAGAGCCTCTTATAAAAAGTTTACAGGATCGCTTTATATCACTGTTTACAAAAAGCAGAGTCAACGAGAAAAATAATAAAGCGGCAGATTCAGATCATTTCCTAAAGCTTAGCCGAACCTGTACTTTGATGGTGCGGTTATTAAGCAGTAAAAAGCTATCCAATCGCTTTAAACTGAATTTTCTGAAAAACCATAATAAATTAGTTTACAACGGAAAGCTACCGGAAGAAGCAGGCAAAAATCCACCTTATAATACGATGATAGAAGAGCTGTTCAGGCTGTTTTATAAATCTGTCGGTTCGCATTATTTTGTCATCAATTCTCAGGCAAAAAATCCAGCTCATTTTTATTGGAAAAGCTTCTCGCAAAAGAAGCTGATACATACCAACCTTGCCCTTAGCTACGAAATCAATAACTTATTTCTCAGATGGGAATGGGATGTTATCCTTTCTATCAGTGATACAGGTAGCTGGTTAAAGTCATTGAACAAAATTATTGTTGATAATGGAAATTCAACGGATCTAAAAGAAAAGTTTGGAAACAGGAAAATCATTATCATTGGCAGTTACCAACATATCCAACAGCTTTATCCTTATGTTACAAATAATACTGAACTTATAAAAAAGCATAAGGAGGCCCTTTGTTCCGATTTTTTTGACCATAGGAATATAATTCTTTTTCTGCTTCCCTTTAATCAACATAACAACCATACAATCACATTCCTGAAAACTGTCAATCCACTAAACTTACCTTTATGGAAAGATATAGGACGTTCGTGGACACTGTTAAGAGAGTTAGAGTCTATCCATTCTGAACATACGCAGAGCCAACATTGTTTCATCGCCTTAGGGTCTGTATACATGCACCGGCAGGGGTTTTCTAGTAATATTGATCCCATATACATAGGGTTAGACTCGCATGAAACAACCAATGCTGATTATAAGGAAGATCAGGAAAGAGTTTTAAAAATATTCGTTGAACATATTTTGCGGGTACAAGAAAATGGAGAGTTTTCTACAGAATCTGTCGAAAAGAAATTTCTGGAACCTTTTTGCAATAATGAGCTGAAACCATTCGATTCCCGGCTCAATGTCTTTTTAGATGCTTTGTACAAATACGTCCGGTAGATAAGAATTTTCTCAGCGGCACATCGTGTTATTCATCCGTTCGTCAAGTTCAAGATTAATCAAAAGCTAATATAGGTGGAAGCGCGAGCTTTATAAATACACATTCAAAAGCGCATAATATGCGTGATGGTGCGCATAAACTAGACCCACTGCACAGAAGCCCTCATTTATTCCGTTTCCTTTTGCTTCCTGTTGTGCCCCTTACCATTTGCTCCACATCATTTGTTTAATTTTTAAATCTTCTATTACGTTGAATGCTTTGATGCCTGTTCCCCGTGTTCGTTATCTGTCTATGTTTCAGTTCCTCGCTTGCCGGCATTTCTGTTATACGTATGATAGTTCCGTTCCATCATCCATGTGTACCGGCTTCCTTCTGGCTTCTATCTGCATCATGTAGTTAGGTCTGGCAGGCTATGGTTTTCACAGCTCCCTTTTTAGGAGCTTTTTTTGATTGATTAAATGAATTGATTAATCACTTTGCAATGCTGCAAAAAATACACAAAAGCATTTCCATTGCATGCCATCACACAAAGCAAAAAGCAGCTAAATCCTTTTGACAATAACCAGCACAGTAGCCATGTATCGGCTAAGCTTTTTTGGTTCCAATCTCGCCTCTCAAAGAGGATGATGCGGTATAGAATTATGATGCAGGCAAACGGTTTTCTATTACACCGCATCGTCCTAAAGAAACAATGTGAGAACCCGAAAGTTTCGTAAATCACTTTACTCCTTTACAAACTTTATAGATTGCTTTTCAACCGTTGTTATTACCGGTACATAATACACGCCAGCAAGCAGTCTACTTATATCAATGGTATATGAATTAGCATTCGCCGTATTATAGATTGCCATTGCTTTACCCACTGCATCAGTAATCACAAGAGTTGTTTTATTGGTAGATGATAAACCACTTACTGTAATATAATTACTGGCTGGGTTAGGATAAACTACTGCATGATTTTGCAGCCAGCGTTTCACTTTTACGTACAGCGATACCTTTTGCGGATAACCATAATAGCGGGTGAAGGCACGATGCCTTATTGATGCATTGTTTGAAAAGGTATTTCCAAACTGTACAATCTTACCATCTGTTTGCAGGTCGGCACTGTAAGAATAGTCGTTAGAATTAAAATCTGTGGTTTGTATACCTCCGTTACCAAACTCAGGATCTAAAGAACCATCCAAATTGTACCCTGCCACGGCAAAGTCGCCACTACCCGTAAAGAAGTCAGCTATATAACCTATTGCTACTATCTTATCTTTCTTTTCACCTGTTATAAATACTTTTTGAGCTTTTGCATTTTGAGTAAATGTTTTTGCCATAATTCCACCTTCACCAAAGCTTTGGTCTAAACTTCCATCGGTGTTGTAACGGGCAATTGTAAACGTCGGTGCATTGCCGATTACTACTATTTTTCCATCTTCCTGAATAACGACATCATTAATAATGCTTCCGGCAACACCAATTTGTGTATTTATAATGCCGTTTGTACCGAAGCTTTTGTCAAAACTGCCATTAGGATTATAACGTTCAAGATGAAAATGAGCATCAGTTGAATTAACATTGCCAAAACCGCTATACCCGGCAGATACCACTTTGCCATCCTTCTGCAGGATAACTGCATAGGCTGCACCTTTTTCGCTGCTTATGGTAATGCCATTATAACCGTAACTCGAATCGAGACCACCATCGGGCAGGTAGCGGGCTGTACTTATTCGGTTCATAGACTGCCCTGCACCCAGTGTTACGCGTCCTGCCGTTACAAGTTTACCATCCGGCTGAAACATAATGCTGATGACTCCATGCCCCTCGTAACCCGTATTTTCTTCAAAGTCACTCTCTACCAACATGCCGTTTGTGCCGAAGGTTGAATCTACTGTGCCATCTGGCTTGAAGCGTGCAAAAGCAACGTAGCTGTAAGAATTTATAGCGTACCGGGAACCACATGCCAGTATCCTGCCATCGGGCAACAGAGCAAGTGAACCAATAAAAGCATAATCCTCTGCTGTTTTCATGTCAGGAAAGACAACATAGACACTGCCATGATCACCAAAAGAAAGATCATGCGAACCATTGGGCAGGTAAGCATCTATTTCAAACGTCGAAGTAAAGCCTTTATAAGGTCCGCCCGTACCGATCAGTATCCTTCCGCTCTTCGTAACTTTCATAGCTATTTCTCCTGCCACATTAACATCAGCGGAATCAACGAAAGTGCCTTTATTGCCAAAACTTGGGTCAAGCGTTCCGGGTTGCTGTGCCTTAAGAAAAAAGAAACAAACAAACACAAAAAGCGCTGTAAAAATTGATTTCATGGTGTTGGTTTTGGAATATGTCAGGAAAGGTAAACTACTGGTTTTTTATGATCAAACATTTTGGTTCCAGCACCATCTTTCGAAGATCACAATGTGATATATAATTATGAAAATGGCAAAATGACTTTCTGTTACACCGCATCATCAATAAAGGAGACGATACCAGAACCTGAAAGCTTAAAAAGTATACAACTCGGTAATGCCACTACTGTCGGCACTTGTAGTTAGTGTATCAATATTGACTTTTTCATCTCCATCGATACTGATTTTAAGATTAATGTGAGCGTTGTTGTTGGTGCCTGCCCAGTCTGAAGGTGGATAAGCTGTGAGCCTTGCAACTGAGAAACTATCTGGTCGGAAACTTTTGCTTATAATCACATTGTGCGACCAACTAGTGCCACTGAAAATTATTGCCGCCGTTGAGTTATTGCTGACGGCATAATAAAGCGGATACTTTGCTGACACATCGGTTGTAAATTCGTATTTAATCGTTGTATTGTCCGAATGGCTTTTTCTGCATGCTGACAGCAAGACTACTAAAAGAAAGATAGCAAAAAACTTTTCATGAGGGAAATTCGGAAGTTAAAATAAATAATCTCAAAGTCTTTTTCTCTTTTTTCGCAATGTTTCCACCTTAGGTCATTTCGGTTTCGCATCATTGCCGTCTTGCATTACAGCAGCCTGTTTAGTTTATCACGTTTTTTGATCCAGCATCGTCTCTCAAAGATTTAAGTTAACCCATAAAAATTATTGCGGCATTCTTACTGATAATCAATGATTTTTAAAACTTAATACCCGATATAGTTTAGGTTTCCTCTTGAGGTTGACTGTAAAACAAGAGCCTATTGCATATAGTTTGACGTTTTATGTTGATAAGCAATGCTGTTTTATAGGTTAACTTAAACTCAAAGAGGACAATGCAATATGTAATAAAGAAAGCAAAACGGTTTTCCATCACCTCGTATCAACCTTACAAGAGACAACTTAGAACATGAGATCTCGTAAATAGTCTTATTCTTTCACAAACTTCAAAGATTGCCTTTCACCCTTTGTTATCACCTGTATATAATATACACCAGCAACCAGTTTGCTTATATCAAAAGTATACAAGGAAGCATTTGCTGTATTATACATGGCCATCGTTGTACCAAGGGTATTATTAATCACAATGGTTGTTTTATTAGTAGATGATAAACCATTCACCGTAACTGATTCTCTTGCAGGGTTAGGATACATCAATGCATGGTTGTGCAACCAGCGCTTTATTTTTACAGGCAAAGGAATTTTGCCAGAATAACCATAATAGCGGGAATTGGTATTGATGAAGCTCAAGTCATTCAAATCGCTAGCAGTCAATACAATCTTTCCATCAGATTGCAACACAGCCCCACACGTTGTTTCATCGTGTCCAAAATCAGCACTTGTCTCGCCGTTGGTACCGAAAGCAGAATCAAAAGAGCCATCTGTGTTCAGGGTTGCCAAGGCAAAATCAGCTTCAGGGTGGTCAGCATAAGTATATCCTGCCAGGATGATTTTATCAGCATTCGGTAGCAGAACTTTTGTGCTGTATCCATTAATGCCACCAAAAACAATTGTTTTCTTACCGTCTTCATCAAATAGCTTATCTAACGTTCCGTCCGGAAGGTAGCGGAGAACTGCTATTTGGTTGTTCCCTTCGTTGTCCTGGGTGTTTCCTGAAGCTACAATTTTTCCGGTTTCATCAATAGCCAGGCTATTTATATAAATACCCGAAAAGTAGTATCCTATTGAGGTTGTAACAGTGCCATTATTTCCAAACTGACTGTCTGTTATTCCATTCGGCAGGTAACGGGTTAACAACAAATTCGTGTTCAGATTCGCACTGCCTCCCGCTATTATTTTACCATCTGGTTGTATAGCTAATGCATAGGCATGGGTGCCGGTGTTGGGATATAGAGTATAACCGTTACTGGTACCGAAATCTTGATCCTGTGTCCCATCAGCATTGTATCGAACGAGAAGAAGTTTCCCCGAAGCGTCACCGGCAATAACAATTTTGCCATCTTTCTGGAAACCAATTGCGCTGGCATTATCGCTGACTCCTAAATCCAATGTTGCTTTCCCGGCTAAGCCAAAGCTTGTATCAGGCGTGCCATCAGCTAAAAAGCGAGCTGTGATGATATCTGTATTAAAAAGATCGTTGCCACCTGCTTCATTGTATTTATCACCCATCCCTGCTGTTACAATCTTGCCGTCAGGTTGTACAGCAATACATGTCCAGCCATTGCCAACACCGAATTTATAATCAAGTAAATCAATATCAGTAATCACCTTTCCTTTCACGCCAAATGAGGTATCAATTGAACCATCCTTATTGAATCTCTCTAATACAAAACGGCTATTGTTTGAATCTTCTCCACCTGCTACAATTTTATCATCGACTTGTATAGCAGAACAAAACAACAGAGTGCGCTTATTTGTTGATACATTTCCTCCTTTATTGTTGCCATAGCTTTCATCTAGTGTTCCCGGTTTCTGTGCAAACAACACATTGCCTAAGAGAACAAAAACAAAAAGGTAAAAAGATTTCATGAGAGTAGGTAGTTTGGGGTTAAAGCTAATTATTATAATTTGCAAAGAGTTAAGGTTATAATCTCTTCTTACTCGCAATGTCTCCGCCCCGGAATATGCGGTGTTACATTCTTATCATGTTACTTACAACTCGTCAGCATCTTCAAATTGAAAAGGGATAACGATCTGCGCTGATTTATTTATATAGTCCCATTTGTTATTTTGCTTTACGGCAGCGAATCCTTCGCTAAACCATGTCCCTTCGTCAAAAGTTGCTGGAACAATAAGTTGCCCTTTTATATTTATATATCCTGGCTTGCCGTTGATTTCTATAGGTGCTAAACCCTCCTCAAAATCTCTTGCATAGTCAAAGGTTGCAGGAATTATTACTTTACCCTTGTAATTGATAAACCCGTACTTACCATCGGTCTTAATAACAGCGACCATATTTCTTGTCGGTTGACAAGAGGTAAAAATGAATAGTAAAGTGAGAAAAAAGAGTGGTTGTAGTGTCATTAAAGGAAAGATGCAAAATGTTAGGGTGTTACATAAAATGGCTACTTACGTCTCGCTGCTTGCTGAACGTAGCGGAGATAGCGAACCGTTAGCTCAAATGTAGAGATATAGATGAAAAGAGAGATGTAGTTGAATAGCTTGCTTCAGCCGCTATGGCAGCAAGGAATCATGTTAGGCGTATTCGTGAAGATTCGTTCCGACTATAGTAGTTTGTCAATAAGTTCCTGATAATAAGTAAACACATTTTTCCCGGCACTACCAGGTCCCATTTTACTTATCCTTCCGTCTTTATCAATAATAATCGTATACGGCCATACAGGAAACAATTTAAATTTTTCACGCCTGATGCTATCTGATTTTGCAATCGCTGTAAACTTGAAGGGATGTTCCCGAAGAAAGTTACTTACACTTATCGAATCTTCCGGAGCAAAAGAGATAAAGGATACTTTCTTGCCCGCATAACGCTCAACTAGTTTATTCAAATCCGGCATTTCCGCAATGCACGCCGGGCATTTGATAAACCAGAAGTTTAAAACGACAACCTGCCCCTTCAGTTTAGAAAGTTCTATTTTCTTTCCATCTACAGATAAAGCAGAAAAGTCCGGCGCAATTGAACCAGCCAGGCAATTATCTCTTTCACCTAAACGGACAAAGTATATTGAGTCAATGTTTGTACCCAAACCTTTCAAAGGCTCTGAACATTTTTGATACTGCTCCTCATAGCTTTGAGCCTGTACCGAACTTGCGAAAACGCTTAGCAGTGTGAAAAGATAAAAAGGCTTTAATCGCATAAGGCTGAAATTTAGTCAGTTTATTGTAGCCTGAATCCACTTTAAAATTTCATTATTTATAGAAGTAAATATATTCAAATCAGGATTCTTAAATCCCATCTCTTTTGCCGTCGCACTTCCACATACACCTAAAATAAAATAATTACTACCACTCTTAATCCAAAGAGGTCCGCCGCTATCTCCACTGCAAACACGAATGGGAAGACCAATTAATCTTTTTGATGTATTGAATTGCAAATAATCAAATGAAATTGATCGGTTCATTAAAGTGTCGGGAGTAATACTTTTTATTGCGAATTTAGTAAAAGGAAAACCTGTTAAGTTCACTTCACTGGCTGTGATGCTATCTGTACTGTCTATCAACTTAAAATGCCCGTGGTATAACAACTTAAGCTTTTGGTTGTTGATGATTTTAAGCAAAGCAATATCAGACTCTCTATTATCAAAATGTTGGGTATAATAGTAAATCTTATAATCTTTCCTATCCAATCTCACCCATTGATTATTTGACGAAGGAATATTCAATTCAATATATTCAAGGTTCTCTTCAATATCTAATATGTGTCTGGCTGTCACTATCAAATTTTTCGAAATAAAAGAAGCCGTACCATAGTGTTTAATGTCGTCTTTACGCTTAAAGCATAGGTGCAGAATGCTATTAAATGGGGCTGAACCTAGTAGAGATTTGTCAATTATATCCTGTCTTTTATAGTCACTGGTATAAGAAGAGCAGAAACCAGTTTCAATTTTTACAGGATGCCTGATCGTTTGTGTCCAGGAGACAATGGAATACAAGTAACATAAACAACTAAAACCAATCTTTCTATAAATCATAACACCTTTAGTTTGGATTGCGCCTAACGGTTCTGGGCTTGCCGAAGTAGCGGTAATAGCATTCTGTCAGTTCTAATATAGTTATATCGAACAATAAAATTAGCGTTGCTGAATTGCTTTCGTCAGCCGCTATTTTGCCAAGCAAATGTTACCTGCTGTTTTTTCTTGCTTTGAGCTTATCGTCTAACTGATTTTTTCTTGTCCAGTCAAAGTTAAGTCCCGCAAAATTTGTCCTTTGAATAGTGAGTTTGAAAATATATCATTCAAGATATTCTCTCATTCCTATCTGATAAAAGTCTAACCAGCTTTTATAATTTTTGGGAATCCCTTCTTTGGGTCCGAGTGAGGAATCAATGATCGCAGCAAGATTCAATTCTTCCTCATATAGATGAATGATGAAACCAATACGTTCTTCACTTTTAAGCCACCAATCAATAATTAATTCTTTTGTCCAGTTTGATTGCCATCAAAATAATAAGCCCCAAATGGGTCAACTAAAGCAGCACTTAACGTCTTTGTTAATTCTTGCTTTGTTATGGGTTGTTTAAAAATAGCTTCATGCCCGCCTGCGTCTGCGCTTACATTATTCACAACCTCTACTTGCCCTGTCCCACAATTATCAGTATAAGTTGTATAAATCGGTCCGGGTGTATTGAGCCAATGGATCTCAGCAAAGTCTCCGTAATTGATGAAACTGAAGTTGTCAGTGTAAGGCGACATCAAATCTGCCAGTTGAGCTTTGTCAACTGAACCACTAAAAATAAAATTCTATCTATGTCCAAAGAAGATGTCATTTTAAATAGCATACTACGTTCAAGGCTTTATGCTGTTGGGATATTTACTTCCGTCTACCCACAACCCTAACTAAATTTATAATAAAGAGTTCATTGTTTTACAAGAGTTCAGAGATGATGGTCAAGCCGAAACTGAAGACTGGCTTTGCTTTTAGCCGATGTTTGTTTGTCAAGCCCCAATAGCATAAAACCCACTGTTGTGTGCTGTACTTGTCTCGTCAGTATGATGGCTGTTTATATTTTGTCAAATAACCAACTTGAAAAATCTTTAATGGTATAAAACAATTCATCTGGTTTTAGTTCTTTTAATTTTTCAGGTTCAGTCGTGTCTGCCCAAGCCGCTGCAACAACCGGAACTCCAACTTTTCTACTGGCTATAATGTCACTGGTTGCATCTCCAACATAAATTACTTCATTGCTCTTTATGTCTTTTAATAAATTTAAAATAATCTGAATGCCTTCTGCTTTTCTTGCTCCATCTGGCGAACCAGTTTCGATGAATTCAAAAAAATGAGTAAGGTCAAAATGTTTTAAAGAAATGTTTGTACTATGTTTTCCTTTACCAGTTACCATTGAAATATGAACTCCTTTACTTTTCAAAGTCTCCAGTATTTCTTTGATGCCCTCAAAAGGAACAGGACACATTTCGTGTAGATTTTCATAGAAACGCAAGTAGTCTGCAACTCCTTTGTTATAATGCTTAGGTGCAAGAGCCATAATTGTTCCTTCTTCCGAAGGTCCGAACGTTGCAATAATTTCAGCGTCAGAAAGCGAACGGTTAATAAGTGGTTCGACAGATTGTCGGAATGCCTGAATACAAAGAGGTAAAGTATTAGCTAAAGTTCCGTCAAGGTCAAAAATTACCGCTTTTATTTTTTGCATTTTTAGTCTTAAAGTTATTGTTAATTCGTCTGTTTGAAGTCAGTCTTGAAAAGTGAGTTGTGTCAAATAGTATAGCACACAACTCATAAATATACGCAATGTTAGCTTGCAAACTGCATGCATTATGAAAGCAAATAAAAAATTATTTATCAGTGCCCGGGTAGACAAGGAAACCAAAGAATGGATAGAAACCATCCTCTTAGCGCATCAAGCCTTATCAACTATGGTTTATACCTTATCCGCACCATGGAACAAAACATAAAAGAAGCAAACACCTACGTCACCTCTGTAACAATAGAACCCCGGGGTAAAGAAAGCCTTCCATTTTAATTGCAAGTTTGCAAACTTTGCAATCCTCAAAAGCATTTCCCTGCAAGCCAACACACAAAGCCCGATGCAACCAAATGTTTTTGAATAATAGCCAGCACAATAACCGCGTTTAAGTATAATAACTAATCAAAAAGTTTAGAAAGAATTGAATTATACTTCCTCTCTGTATCTAAATCAAATCCGAAGCTTTTATTGATTACCTTGAATTCTTTGGATAAGATTATTGTTTCAGGAATTGTGTAAGTATCAAAGCGCTGAATCCACTTCTCTCTGTCTTGATCAGGAATTCGATATTAAGTCCACGGCATTTGTAAGGCATTGAGCGCTTTTTTCCAATCCGGCTCCGACTTGTCAGTTGATACAGATAAAATCCTAACTCCTTTATCATGATATTGTTCATAAATTTTTTTTAGTACAGGTATTTCCGCTTTGCAAGGCCCGCACCAGCTTGCCCAGAAACTTATAATGGTTACTTGTGCAGTGGAATCTAACACATCTTCAGAATGGTTTGAACTATCATAAAGTTGAAAGTTGGAGTAAGACAGGATTTCTTTTCTTTTAAACTCAGAATAAGCTTTTAGTTCTCTCACTTTCTCAGTGCGCTGTACTTTTTTATCAAACCGCGAAAGCAATTGTTTTAATTCAGTTGAAGAAAAGTTTACTCGCGAACTGTTTATCTTATCTAAATAATAAAACGATGTAGGGTTGCTTTTAATAAAAGATTTTGCTTTCTCCAAGTCAGTCTTTCTTGAAACAGAATCAACATTTTCATCCCAAAACATAAATCCCAAAGGAGTCGGATCGAGAAACTGAAAATCGTTATCCTGTCCCGAATGCATAACCAGATATCGATTCTTATAATCACCGGTAATGATCGTCTTGCCTTTTAATAAGTAGATTAAATTTCTTTCTGTATGCGTTGCATTTAAAGAATCTTTATCGTTACATAAAAAGAAAGGCATGTAAGCATATCCCTGTGGATTTTCCGCTTGCAATGTCACTAAATACGGCTCATACCCTTTTCCAGCCTTTCTTCTAAAAGTGAATTTATTATCTACAACTTTAGCGGAGTCTAAAGCCGCAGAATGCCTCATTAAATAAACATTGTTTCCTGGCAGATTCTTTACATCTCCCTAAATTAATACCGTACTCCTGCAACTACATAATACAACAACAGCAAAAACAATCGCTTGAATCTGTTTCATCCTATGTTTACAGTTTAGTAATTTGGAATACAACTCTATGAACGGTTGGTGGCAAAAGGAAAGAATAAAAACTGGCGTTGATTGCTGTCTCTAATAGGCTTCTCAAACAGGTCTTTGCCGTCGTGCACAACCAAACTTTATTCGACAACAACCACACAAATAATATAGCTTAATGATCTTTTTTTTTACACAGTTCATGTTGGCTGCAATTATCATCAATGTTCATCTTTTATCTTTTTGAATTCTACTCCCCAATATCTCCAAAAATAAAATTTCATTGTAAAGATTTTGTTTTGAATGTTTCTGCTAAACTGTACATCGCAACCTAACTCATCATTCACAAAGGCATCTGTATAAGTTGGTCGCAATGGATAAGCTTTATTCGCATTTAGATGAATCACCAACTGGTTGCTGTCGTCTTGCACCAATATAAAAGAATTGACCTCATCCGAAAAATATTTTCCTTCATAACTTTTAAAATCCTTTCGTGATAGACTGGCAGGTTTTACCTTCGAAAAGGCAATCGTATCTCTTGGCGAAAAAGGAATATACATGCCTTTTGCTCCTTTCATCTGTAAAAGAAAATTGTCGGATTCGAATCTGTTTTCAGATACAGCTATGAGAGGCAAATAATTGTCAAGTACCAGTGTATCATTCTTCGCCGACAACTGGAATGTAGAGCGGTTTCTTTCATTCACATACATACCTGCCAGACTATTCAGATGGGTTTCTGGTAACTGAATACCGGCATCTATCCGTGCTGTTTTTGCAGTCTTATTAATAACGAATATTCTTCTGATGTTATCCGCAATCCCATCAATACTAAATTGCGATGTATTGCTCATAATGGCAAAAGACAAATGCAGTTCAGGAAATGTCTCCAGAAAGGTTCTATAGCTTGCCGTGGCACCATCGTGAGAGATGTTGTCCCATCCCATAACTTTCTTAATAAATAGTCCGGCTGCGTAGGTATTCATTTCTCCATTGTTCAACGGTTCCAGCTGAAGCTGCTTTATTAACAGGGAAGGAACTCCCAATTTTCCACTTGTATAGTAGTCTGTCCATTTTAGTAAATCTATGCTTGTTGTCAGCAAGCCGCCATGCCCGTAAGCATATTCGTTAGGCATGTTCGTTTTAAAATCGCTTTTTGATTTTGAGTAGGCAATCGCACGATTCGGTACTATTCTGTTTGGGTCAACTCTCCATTGTGTGTTTGTCATACCTGCCGGTTCGAAAATATATTTCTGAGTAAAGTCTGCCAGCGTTATACCACTCACGCGTTGTACAATAAAAGCAAGAAGGTTATAATTAGAATTACAATACAGGAACTCACTTCCCGGTTTGAAGTTCAAATGCTTTTGACGGATTATTATGTCCAGTACATCTTTATCAGTATAAAATTTCTGCCCGCGAGACCAGCCGCTAAGGTCTGCAATGTCGCCCCAGTCCCGCAACCCGCTTGTATGGTGCATCAGTTGGCGAAGTGTGATAGGGGTTCCATAGTCTGGCAATTCAGGAATGTATTTCCTTACATTGTCATTAAGTGAGAGCTTTCCTTGTTGCTCCAATAGCAGGATGGCAGCCGCAGTAAATTGTTTTGAGACGGAGCCGGCTTCCAATATCGAATGGGTTGACAAGGGAACATTATGTTCTAAATCTGCCATGCCCCACGCTTTGGAAAAAATGAGTTGACCGTTTCTTGAGATAGATAACTGCAATCCCGGATTTTGGGGTTGGAATTGGCTAAGTGTTTTGTCGATAGCTGATAATGTGTCTTGCCACGTCTGCGCAAAAGATATTTGAACAGTGAGGAAAAGGAAAAATAATAATGTTGTAAACTTCATTCTGTTCTTGCGATTTTTGAAGTTGATGATACTCGCATTAATTACAGCCAACGCCTCGCTGCTTGCTGTCCGTAGCGGAGGTGGCAAACCGTAAGCTCAAATGTAGAAATAAAGATGAAAAGAGAAATGCTGCTGAATGGCTTGTGTCAGGCGCTAGGGCAGCAAGCATCATATTAGGCGTAGTAGTGAAGTGGCACATAAGTTCTCTTTCCTTATGGTTCTATTATCTTCAAGGCTTCTTTTATCCAATCGTCTTTTCCTGTCAGATTATGATCCGGCGCAATTCCTACGTTATCTATTCCTTGGTTCACTTTCAGGCGCCGGCTGCGTGTAGTCGGATACGTAAGCATATAAGGATAACAGGACAGAGGAACTTCCACAACATTCGAATAATCAAGATTGCCAATGGTATTTTCTCCGGCGATAATTACCTTCGAGCTTTGCTTGGCGGCAAGTAAAAATTCTTCCGTTGCGCTGCCACACCATCTATCAGTAATCATCACAACTTTTTGGGGAAATGGCTTGGGTGTAAAAGAAGAAATTGTCTGGTCGGCATTATACGTTACCCATCGTCCTTTTGCTTTCTCCATCCTTGGTATCAACTCTTCAAAATGTCTTCTGACTCCTTCCGGCAAATCTTTATTACCAAGCATTTTTTTGTAAGCAGCAATCGTGGTATCTGTTGAGCGTATATCAACGCCAAT
The DNA here is from genome assembly GCA_965199905.1 of Ilyomonas sp. Lineage (GTDB taxonomy): Bacteria > Bacteroidota > Bacteroidia > Chitinophagales > Chitinophagaceae > Ilyomonas. The sequence goes on from OZ241366.1 coordinate 2,612,769, forward strand.
ACTTTTAATGGATTGTGTATATAAATAAGGAATAAATGGTTCCCACCCTGCATCTCCGCCGCCGCCATTGTCCCTCACATCAATGATAAGATTCGGAGTTGAGCTTAATACAGAATCATTTGCTTTGACCAAGGAATCTATTATGCTTATATAATTCAATCCGAAGCTTCCTAACTTAATATACAGTGTCTTTGAAGACAACATTTTGGCATCAATGACCGGAGACGGTTCATTGGATGAAGAAGAGGAATTAGAAGACGCCACTTCTTCCTTCAGTGCTCCCTCACGTCGCCAGTCACCACCAATCCTGTTATTATGTTGCCACAACTGAAAATATTCTTTACCAATCCTCGGGTGCTGATTACGCATATATAATGTCCCCACCAGCATACTATCGTTTTCCAGTGTTCCTTCAAATTTTATCATGCCCTTTTTCCAGGCTGGAAGTTTCGATTCAAGCATGATCCCGATGTAATCATGCATGGGTGAAGGATCTTTCAATACAGCAATCTTATAAGATGAATCATAAACAGAATAGTAAATACCTTCCCATGAGGTAGACCGTTTTATCCTTTGAATGTCCTTATCCGATATGGGAAAAACAGGCCGGGAATTAGCAAAGTCAGTATCCGTTTTTGCAGGGTCTGACGTGCCGTACAAACCAAGATGATGACTTTTAAAAAGATCTATAAATCTATCAATGATAACCGGGCAGTTATCACTGGCAATTTCATTACGCGTAAGCTGTAGTAAACTATCAGTTTCCCTGTTATAAACCTCTTTGGAAATCCTTTTTATTCTGTCATCAAACCCTGAGAAGTTTTGCTCTATTGTTTTCTTAACGAATAGAAATTCCTTTTCGCAATTACAGATTTGCGTTTTTCCCTGAAAAAACAGAAATAAAAAGATAATGATTAAAAGGCTTTTTGTTGTTACGGTCTTCATGGTAAGAAAATTTCAGTTTCTGGCTGCTATTCACATAAGATAAAATAAAATCTAACGTAAGTTGAAGGTTATTATTGCGCCTAACGGCTCGCTGCTTGCTAAACGTAGCGGCAATAGCATTCCGCCAGCTCAAATGTAGAAATAAAGATGATTAGAGAGATGTTGGTGAATGACTTGGGTCAGCCGCTATGGCAGCAAACCATTTGTTGTAGGGAGTTTTACTGCGACTTGTAAACTCTTAACTCTACTCTACGGTTTTTCTCTAAAAGACTGCGATGGTGCTGCATCATTCTTTTCAAAAGATGACATTTTAATCTTAAATGCCTGCAATAAATACAGCTTCGCCGAAAAGCAAAAAAAGGAATTACAAAACATAAATTTCATTTGGATAACTGGTCTTATGGCAATATTTTCACACCCCAAACTTACAATAAACCTCAAAGAATATCTCTCGATAAAAACCTTACGGCTTGCTTATTTACGCTCCGCAATAGTTGGTAGAAACGATAGCACTTTGATGGTTGATTATAATGTTTAAAGAATAGAGCAAAGGATAATAATTTCTTTGTTCAGAATCCGGTATCAAAATAAGATTGATGCCGGATTTTTTTTATGTAAGTACTCAATAAACCAGAGAATATGAAATCAATTGTTACGTGTATTTTAGTGTTAGTAAGTGCCTCTCTCTTTGCACAGGCAGAAACTCTAGATCCAGGCTTCGGTACAGGCGGTATATATAAAAGAACCGATCCGTTACCCAATGGCTTGGCCGACGCCATCTATGCTGCCAAAGTATTATCCAATGGCAAAATATTGCTGGCAGGCGCTGGCAATACTTTTGTTTCAAATGGCTACCGCGATTTTTCGCTGATCCAGCTTAATGCCAACGGTACGCTTGACAGCAGTTTCGGTACGTCAGGTAAGTTATATATCGACTTCTCAGTAGCAGCCGATTATGTTGGCAGCGACGATGCGGTTAGAAGTGTTGCTGTACAGACAGATGGTAAAATTGTAATCGCCGGCACCGTAGCCACGCCTGCCAATGCAGTGGATTCGAACGGGCAGTACAACAGGTATAATATCGGCATTGCCCGTGTGTTGCCAAATGGGAAGATAGACTCTGGCTTTGGTGGTACGGGAAAGTTGCGTATTAATCTTAGCAACTTTATAAAAGCTAAGTACAATGAAAATTATTGTTATGGTGCCGTAGTGAGAAACAATGGTAAAATTGTTCTCGGCGGCTATACCAATACCCTGAGTACTAATTTTATTATTGATTATGATGCCCTGCAAATTCAATTGAACAGCAACGGCAGTTTTGATAATACATTCGGAAAAAATGGCGTTATCACCTACCCGCAGGCAGGCACCAATGAAATTATCACGAGCGTTGCACAGCAAACCGATGGCAAAGTGTTGATGGCAGGTCAGGTAGTTAACATTGCTTCAAGTTCGATAAACAAGACAGTTATTATCCGCACACTGACTTCAGGCAAGTTAGATAAAACTTATAACGGAACAGGCTATAATATCACAAACACCGACAACCAGAGAGATAATCGCGTAGCAGGTCTTGCACTGCAGGCAGATGGAAAATCTGTAATAGGTGTAGCCTCATTCGGGCGAAATTCTGCTGCAAGCAAAGCATACCTGCTTCGCTACAACACCAATGGTAAGCTTGACGCCACCTTTGGTTCAGGCGGAAAAGTTACTGTTGATTCATCAGCCACCATATCAGCCTCTTCAGTGTCAGTTGATGGAGATGGAAAAATTATAGAAACCACCTTAGATTTTAATGTTTATCGCCGCAATCCCAACGGCTCGCCTGATAACAGTTTCGGTACAAACGGGAAGGCAACTCTAAACATTGAGGGCTCTTGTTATGCAAGCACAGTGCAGCCAGATAAAAAAATTATTATCGCCGGCAGCATCTTTTATTCATTGGGTCGCTTAGGTGGTGGACAAACAGAAGTAGCCGCCCGTATTCTGGGTACTGGCAGCGCACTTATCGCCACCGATAGAAAAGCAGATGCTGTCGGTGCAGTAGCTTTCAATCAGCCTTCTGTTGTTGTATTTCCAAACCCGGCAAAAGACCATTTCGCAGTGCGGCTTGCTTCCGGTGGTCAAAACATACCGGCAAGCATTCGTGTAACGGATATATCGGGTAAAACGCTCGACATAATCACAGGTGTAAAAGCCGGTGATCTTATAATCTTTGGCTCCCGCTACCCAGCCGGAACTTACATGGTGGAAGTGATTCAGGGCGAAAACTGCAAAACAGTAACAGTAATCAAGCAATAAGTTAAGTATGTATTTCTAATATATAAAAAAGCCGGGTTATTTATACCCGGCTTTTTTATATATTATGGTGCACTATCCGGTTCCGGCACTATTCCCTCGGTTATCCAAAGAGTTCCCGCCCAACTCACCCGCTTCTTCGAAATGTTCCGAAAGGCATTTCGAAGTTGGGATAAAGCAGGTCTTTGACCTGCCAATACAAATGCCCCAACTCAGCGAGGTATACCACCCATCGGCTCTCCGGAGAGTTCCCGCTCCGGGTCTCTCCGGATGTCTGATAATAGTCAGTCTCTGACTGGCTACAAACGCTTTCTTCCCCTAACTCAGCGAAGTAGTATGTTCGGTACTTCGAGGTATTAGCTCCGCGCACCTCGAAGTAAGGATAAGGTGATTCTCCGAATTGCCATAAGCCCTAAACAAAAACCTTAGTTTCTCTTTTCTCCTCTTTTTGAAGAAATTCTTAATCTAAAAAGTTATGGCTTAAAAACTAATTTATATTTAGGCCACAAAAACCAAATCATGAAACAATTGTATTCTCCTGCTTTTTCCGCATTGTTTTGCTTTGTAAGTTTTTTTTCCTTTTCGCAATCTCCCAAACTAAAAGTGCTGTGGACAAAGCGCAGCCTGGCTGCCACCCTTACTTACACACCTGATGGAAAGAAGCTTGTGAGCGGAGGCTCAACGCTTAACGCACCTTATAGTGCCGGGCAAATACGCCTGTGGAATGCCGCCGATGGAACATTGCTAACTGATATTACAGACAACCAGCTGCTTGGCATTGCCCGGGACGTGGTGGTATCACCAGATGGCAGCAGGATATTGTCGGCAGCCGGCAACACAATTTGCGATGAAGACTGCTATGCTGAAAAAGCGGGTTTGTTTTCCTACAGCCTGTCGGGTACGCTGGAAGAATATCTGCCTACCAACAGCCGCAATTCGTATGCGATAGCGGTATCGCCGGATGGACAAATCTATGCATCAGCTTATTGGACCGGTCCAAATGCAGGCTTTTTCCTGTACGATACCGCTTTTAACCTGGTGCGAACGCTTACACCGAGTTCTTACGAGATTTATGACATTGCCTTTACGCCCGACGGGAAAAAGATTCTCCGCAGCAACGCGGGTGGTAATATTTCGGTGTATGATGTTGCCACCGGCAATCTGTTGGTTAGCATGGAGCATGGCAGGTTTGAGGAAGGCGGCAACCAACTGTACATAGACGTTTCACCCGACGGAAAATACGTAGTAAGTTCAGGCAACGGCAGTAACAACAAAGTGAAAGTATGGCGCATTGCCGACGGCGCTATGATGTACTCTTTAGATACTCATCTCGGCTCCGGGCTGAACTATGCAAAAGCTAAGTTTTCGCCCGATGGCAAATACATTGTGGCAGGATTGATTTATTATTCGGATGACAGCGGGCGATTGCTGGCGTGGAATTTTTCGAACGGCTCTGAAATTGCCTCTTTTGCTCCTCCATTGGGAAGCGGGTCATACGGCGGCATTACAGACATTGCTTTTTCCTCCATCCAAAACAATGGCAGATACTACTTTTCGTTTGCCAGCAATGACTACATTACAAAATCCGTGGCACTAACAACAGCTATGATTACGCCGGGCACGGGCGCTGCGGACAGAACAATGCCTGTAGTGAAAGCCATGTCTTCTGCAACAGATGCTGTAACGGTAGCAAATAACCCGTTTCACGACCAAATTATCCTCCGCTTTGGTGCGGCACTGAAAGGTAAGGTGAACATCCGGCTTTCAGACATGACGGGCAGGGTACTACTGCAGCAGAACGCTACGGTATCCTCGCCGCAAACGCTGTCTGTATCTACAGGAAACCTTTCACTTACACGTGGCATATATGTGCTGTCGGTATCTTCGGAAGGCTGTGTGTATCAAACAAAATTGTTGCACGAGTAAAGATTCCCGGTTTAAGGATCTTGTACAAATAAGAAAAGCGATTGTCTTTGTAAAGACATCCGCTTTTCCTTTCCTCCCTGCCTATCGGAGAGTTTTCGTCCTCACTCACCGTAGCTTATCACAAATAATGAAGCGGCTTGCACTGCGCGTATGGCTGTGCCTGCGCCGTTCTTCGAAAGTAGTTTTCAACTACTATTTTTTCTACTCTTCTCGTACACCATATAAATTCCCTTGAAGCAATTCGCCTGTAATTTCATAGTAGGCGTTTTGAACTTCATGGATAAATTGAACATTACAAAATTCTTCATCGTTTTTGCATAGCTTATGTATTCCTGATTTAAAAAAAACTATTGCAACACAAATTCCTTTTTCAGAGCTTTTTATGAAAAAACGGTTATCAACCTCAAATCCGCAAACTTGCAATTTGTCTCGAGTGATTTTTATTTTACCAATCTGTTCAATTGTGCTGGTATAGTCTTGTAATGCCCCCTGTAAAACCAGTTTTGGTGATAAAGATTTTATTGTACAGTAGTTTTCTTCAGGGACATGCACAACCCAGTTACCTAACTTAAACTCGTTGTAATTTTCTTGCATGTAAATTTCAAAGCATAAATTTAAGATAAAAGGCAACTCGATTTAGCGAAGCATGATGCTTGGTTCTTTTTCCCAACCCCAACTCCAACTCCGCGAAGCATCTCGCACAGAGAACTGGGCGAACGTTTGCAACTTCCCCCTCTGTCTACCTACTGAAATCACTTTACACAATTAGGCAGTAAGGGTGTATAATTGATTTGAGAATATGAACAACCGACAGCAGGGCAGGACACCTATTTATGAGAGCAGCTTTAAGATTGCTCTTGCCCGGGAATATCTCACTGGTAACCTGGGATACAAGGCACTGGCAAAGAAGTATGGTTTAGCGGAGCATCATACGGTACGCCACTTTGTAAAATGGTATAAGCAACACTATCCGCAAGGGGAATCCGTACAACCGGAAGAAATACAGCAAGACCGCCTGTCACAGCCTCAGTCAGACAACCATAAGCAACTAAGCAGGCAGCTTACAGAAGCCAATCTTAAAATAGCCGGATTAGAGATACTCATCGAAAACGCACAGAAGGAGCTGGGAGTTGACATCATAAAAAAGTCTGGTACCAAACCGTCTCACAAATGAAGCAACACTATCCTTCCACAGGACTGGAAAAGCTTTGCGGACTGTTTGGTAAGACACGTCAGGCATACTACGATCAAAGCTGGCGCTCGGGTGATGAACAACTGCAGGAGGCAGTGATCATTGACAGGATAAAAGAAGTGCGCAAGCGCATACCGGGCATTGGCGGTCTGCCGCTTCACCATATGCTCAAAGAGGAACTGTCGCAGCATGGCATTATCATCGGTCGGGACAGCTTCTATGAACTGCTCAGAAAGCACAGCCTGCTCATTAAGCATAAAAAACGATATGCCGTTACCACCAACTCCGACCATCCTTACCACAAGTGGTCGGATCTGGCTGCAGGCATCCGCTTAACGGCAACGGAACAGCTCTGGGTCAGTGACATCACCTATCTGCAAACGGAAAATGGCTTTGTATATCTGTCTTTGGTTACGGATGCTTACTCCAGAAAGATTACAGGCTATCACCTGAGTCAACACCTCCGTGCGCAGGGTTGTATCACGGCTCTTAATAAAGCGATTGCTTCCTTGTCGGGTGACAGGGAAACCAGACAACTCATCCATCACTCGGACCGTGGCATCCAGTATTGCTGCGAACCTTACACAACTGTATTACAGCAGAACAACATCCGCATCAGTATGACACAAACGGGCAGCCCCTATGACAATGCGATAGCTGAGCGCATCAACGGCATCCTTAAACATCAGTTAGGGCTTGGTCAGGTGTTTGCAAATTATGCGGCTGCCACAGATGCAGTGTGCAAAGCCATCGATGCCTATAACACTCTTCGTCCGCACAGAAGCATCAGCAACCTGACACCCGAAAAAGCGCACAGAACAAAACAAACAATACACAAAACATGGAAAACAAAAACAAAGGTCAACCTGTAAAGCTCAGGCAGGAAAACATCAAAAACTGTAAAGCTATTTTAGTAACATTGCAAAACATTGTAAAGCCTACACCGTTTTATGACTCCCAACCTGTAAAGTTTTTTCAGGAGAAGACACCTTTATCCTCCCACCATTCCACCCCAAAAACACACTCCCCCAAGCCATCCCTCCCCTCCAAAAGCCCATCTTACCCCACGGAGAGTCAATCACCCATCCCGCAAGCCCATTTACCCGCCCCGCAACACAAATCCCCCATCCCGGAAAGCCTTTAACGCCTATGTCTTACCAAATCCCCCCTATGTCTGGTCATATCCTCCCTACGTCTGTTCTTATTCCTACCCGTTCTTCGAAATGTTCCAAAGGGCATCTCGAAGTTCAGATAAAGCAGGTTCCCTACCTGCAAACCAACACAATCAAACTGTCACCATCATCGCATACAGCCATTCAATCTTCACCCGTCCCACCTGCTTTCCGCAAAAATAACCTGCCGCACTACGGCCTTATATTCTTCTGCCTTATCCACAATGCCCGCCCGCACAGGGTTGTTATGAATATAAGCCAGCTTCTGCCACATAAACGGAAGATGAAAACAAATCTCAGCATGATGATCCGGCTGCGGGAATCGAAAAGAAGATGCCTTATCATCCGCAGCTGTTTCGCACGTTAGTAACTATCGTGCGTTGGCTATAGCCTTTCAATTGCAGCTCCTTTGCAAAGACGGTAAGCCGCTTCATTCTCTGCACACAGATTCTGCAGCACAAGGCCAGATACTTTTTTAACCTCCAGCTTAAAGCGCGTGCGATAATTTTTCGTGTCAGGCACATACAAGCATTTCATGGTTTGGCTCCATTTAGCGCCCGGTAGTGCTTTTACTCTTATGGCAAGAACAGGATCATATACAAACTCTATTTTAATAATCGCTTTCTCTTTATGCTGTGCCCGGGTAAAGCGCACAACTGTGTTTGGCTTGCTCATCTGGTTTGTAAGGGCTACTATAAGACAATCGCATGTCAATAATCAAAAAAACATCATCTAAATCTCAACGGTGGATGCTACAGATGCCTTCTTATCTCACAAGTTTATCAAATACCCATAAAAGTTGTTATTGTGCAAACACATTAAGAATTAGTAAGCAGAAAATTCAATCTTCCTTTTGTAACACGAACAACGGATAAAAAGAGCCGCAAAGCTGTGCAGGCTGCCATTATTCTAATCACTCTAAAAGCTACCAAAAGACTACGGCATAAACCTGCTTAAAATCCTTTCTCACACTCGCTAATTTATTCCGTTTCCTTTTGGCTTTGCGTGGCAGCCTGCTCTCTAAACAGCTTTCTTTTTTTCCGTTTTTTCTTTTACAAAATGATGTTTTTATGGTTTACCTGATTCACTTCGAAGAAAAGCTTCATCACGCACAACACTACATCGGGTTCGTGGAAAAGAATCTCAAACAACGCATCAAAAAACATAAGAACAACAAGGGCGCTAAGCTGCTAATCGCGGTGAACCAGAAAGGTATCCAGTGGGGAGTTGTTCGTGTATGGGAAACGGGAGACAGGACACTGGAGCGGAAACTAAAAAACTGCAAGAAAGCCCGCTGCTTTTGCCCCGTATGCAGGCAGTATCACGCAAGCATTTAATTACCAATAAATATACAGTTATGGAACTGACAGGAAGACTCACCGCAGATGCGGTGATAAGTATCACAAAAGGTGGAAAGGAAGTCGTCCAGTTTTCAATTGCTATCAATGATTATTACAAACCTAAAGGAGCTGCTGAAGCGGTACAGGTAACACAGTATGTGGAATGCGGTTTTTGGATAGGCACAGGCGTCGCATCCCGTCTCTTAAAAGGTGTCGTGGCAGAAGTAAGCGGGCGCATATCCGTGCAGCCTTACATCGGCAGGGATGGAACTGCCAAAGCCTCCCTGAATATGCATTGTAACAGCATCAAAGTGCATGGTGGCAATACGTCTGGCAAAAGCAAAGAAAACGAAACAGTTGAAAAGGAAACACCGACAGTCGAAAACATGGCAGCGATTACAGAGCCCATGGACGACATGCCGTTTTAGGTAGGTGCTTTCTAACCGGCAATCCTTTACTCTTAAAAACACTTTTTTATTTATTTCAAAGCAAACATAACCGCAGCAGGACCACCTGCGGGATATAAATCAAAGCCGGGCATAATACAATGGCACATAACATTCATTTCAACGAGCAAACGAATCAACACAGCTTTTTTTCAGTCAACGAAAAAGCATGGCACGGGTTGGGAAAAGTAGTGACGGATTATCCCAACAGTCGCGAAGCATTAGAGTATGCAGGCTTGGATTTTAGAGTGGAACGCAGAACCTTGTTTACATCAAAACGAACACTGGTTCCGGGCACAGAACGTTTACTCATTCCAGATTGTTTTGCAACGGTAAGATTAGACACAGAACAGGTGCTAGGAGTGGTAGGTAATCAGTACGAAGTTGTACAGAATCGGGATGCTTTTTCTTTCTTCGATGCTATCGTAAAAGGAGAAGGTATTCTCTATGAAACCGCAGGCGCATTGGGCAAGGGAGAACGCATATTTATC